>CAWHYV010000009.1:0-92620 GCA_963833725.1 uncultured Gaiellaceae bacterium | reverse complement strand
GACGCCGTTCATCCGATAACGGCCGTGCAGACCGAGTACTCGCTCTGGAGTCGCGAGCCCGAGGCCAGATCCTTCCGACCTGCCGCCGAGCTCGGGATCGGATTCGTCCCCTACTCCCCGCTCGGTCGTGGGTTCCTCGCCGGGCGGTTTACTTCACCCGGCGAGCTGGCGGAGGACGACTTCCGCCGCACTGGACCGCGCTTCACGGGCGGGAACCTCGACGAGAACCTGGCGCTCGCGTCGAAGGTCAAGGAGATCGCGGCCGAGAAGGGCGTCACGCCGGCGCAGCTCGCGATCGCCTGGGTGCTGGCGCAGGGCGATGACCTCGTCCCGATTCCCGGCACCAAGCGTCGAACCTATCTTCGAGCAGAACGCGGGCGCGGTCGATGTCGACGTGACCCAGGACGACCTCGAGCGCATCGACACGGAGCTACCCAGGCCCGCCGGTGAGCGCTACAACGAGGCCGGCATGGGGAGCGTGAACCTGTAAAGGCATGGCGCCCTCATCGGGTTGTGTCCTGACCGACGCGTAGTCGGAAGGACGCACCTCAGAGCACTTCTTCAAGGGACATTCCTGCACACTCGGGCAGGCGAGCGATTCTCTACAAGACACGCCCGGGGCCCCGCGCGGCCGGGCTGGCGTCAGCCACATTTCCAGGAACCTGTGTATCGCGCCTTGCCAGCCCACCGCCCTATGTATGAGGAGAACGAACGTGCCGTGCCTGACAGGGCGTTCCTGGACGTGAGCCGTACCCAGTACGGCGAAGGTGGAGTTGGGGGTAAGCCCCCGGGTAGGCTCGCTCGCGTGGCTACCCCGGCGTACACGGTCAAGGCGCTCGACGAGTCGACGTGGGCGGCCTTCGCGGCGTTGGTCGAGGACAACAACGGCGTGTTCGGCGGGTGTTGGTGTATGGGGTTCCACGCCGAAGGAGTCGGCAAGGAGACGACCCCTGCCCTCAATCGTGAGCGGAAGCTAGAACGCGTTCGATCGGCGACGACCCATGCGGCGCTCGTGTTCGTCGGGGATGACTGCGTAGGGTGGGCCCAGTTCGGTGTGCCTGACGAGCTCCCCAGGATCAAGAGCCGCGCAGCGTACGCGAAGGGACAGCCTTCCCCGCCGGACTGGCGGATCGCGTGCTGCTTCGTCGGGAAGGGGCACCGACGGAAGGGGGCGGCGGCCGCGGCCATCGCTGGCGCGCTCGACCTCATCGCAGGCTTGGGCGGTGGAACCGTCGAAGGCTACCCGGAGGACGCCGGGTCGGTGCCCGCCGGCTTCCTCTTCAACGGAGCGCTGTCGACCTACGAGGATCTCGGCTTCATCCGGGACCGGAAGATCGGCAAGCACCGTTGGGTCGTCGCGACGGTCGTCGAACCGACCGTGTGACGAGCCGCCTCAAGAGACATTCCTGAACACTGGTCCGCGTGAGGGTCACGTCGCTCGCCTCCCGCGAACCCTCTAGTCCTCGCCTTCCCAGTACTCGACCGCGGGTCCGGGCCTCGCGAACATGACGTCTTCGTCCTCGACGTCCTTGGCGAGAATCTTTCCGGTGTCGAGGTACTCGATGATCTCGCCGCGGTTCATCAAGGAGAGCATCAGTACGCGTATCGGCGCGTCCGTTCGATTGCTGATCTGATGCGCACCGTCCTTGCCGCGCGGAAAGCCAACGACGTCGCCCTCCTTCAACAGCCGCTCGCCCTCGGGCGTACGCAACGTCGGCTCGCCGCGAAGCACGATCACCCATTCCTCGTTCAGGTAGTGCGTGTGGTACGGCCAGAGCTTGTTGCCAGGCTCGATCTCGGACATGGTGGCGCCAGTAGCTCGCCGCCGATGCGTTGGCCGACAAGCACGCCCTTGATGCGCCAGCGCTCGCGATCCCTCGTCCCGTCCCACTCGTCACCGTTGAGGTTGAACGTCTTCATTCGATAACGGTATCCGGCGCCTCGAGGGACATTCCTGCACGCTCGTGCAGGCGAGGGTCCTCGTCGGCCCAGAGCGCCGTAGTGCTGATCAGCGATACGTGTAGGTTCCAACCCCACGATCAGGAGGCAAGCTCATGAGCATCGAAGATACCCAGGAGCTGGCTATTCGCTATGGCACGGCTTGGGCCGAGCATGATCTCGACGCGATCCTGTCCATGCACAGCGACGACACGGTGTTCCACCTCCACGGGGGCGGGGAACCTGCGGTGGGACTCGCCGCGACGCGTGCGGCATTTGCCGCCGCAGCCTCCCAGTGGCCCGACATTCGTTTCGAAAAGAGCAGGGTCCACATCGGTGACGGACACTTCGTGAGTGAGTACCAGATGAGTGCGACCTCGGACGGCAAGCGAATCAGCTGCGACGGCGTCGACGTGATTGCAGTGGCGAACGGTCGCATAGTGCGGAAGGACACCTACCTCGATTGGCCGGCCATTCAACGGCAACTCGGCCCCGAGCTGACGACGTCGGTGACTGCCTGACGCGGTCGCAGATCCACCTCAGCCCCGCGCGAGGCGGTCAGGCACGGCGTAGCCCTCCGACGAGCGTCGCCACCAGAACGGCCGACGCCGCGACGAGCACGATCGTCCCGCCGGGCGGAAGATCGCCGTAGTACGCGGCAGTCAGCCCGGCGAACACGGAGCCAACGCCGATCGCGATCGACAGCAGGAGCGTCGAGCGCAGGCTCCAGCCCAGTCGGGTCGCGGCCGTCACCGGAAGCACCATGAGCGCCGCGATGAGGAGGATGCCGACGATCTGCATCGCGAGCGCGACGGTGAGCGCGGTCAGCACTGCGAGCGCGACGTTCAACGCTGCCACCGGGAACGCCTGCAACCCGGGCTCCCTCCTCGTCGATCACGACCGCGCACAGCGCTCGGTAGAGAAGCGCGATCGCGACGAGGCCCGCCACACCGAAGATCCCGATCACGACGACGTCCTGGCGCGTCACGGTGAGGATCGACCCGAAGAGGTACTGGAAGAGGTTGACGTTGAGCGAGCCGGCAAGCGACACGAACACCACACCCGCGGCTATCCCCGTGTAGAAGACGAGCGCGAGCGCCTGGTCTCCGGCAGTGACGCGCCGTGCGCGAAGCCATTCGATGGCGATGCCGCCGAGAACCGCAACCACGAGCGCCGTGAGGATCGGCGAGACGTCGATGAGGATCCCCAGCGCGACGCCCGCGAAGGCCACGTGACCGATGCCGTCGCCGACGAGGCTCATCTGGCGCTGGACGAGGAAGAAGCCGACGGCCGGAGCCAGCACGCCGACGACGGCCCCGGCCATGAACGCCAGCCGCATGAACTCGAGGTCAAACATGCACGTGCGAGGGGTCGTGCCAGACGCCCGGAAGCTCGCCCGGCGGTCCGTCGTAGACGATGCCGCCGCGCACGAGCACGATCCGCGCGACATGGCGCTCGACCGCGCCGAACTCGTGCGAGACGTAGAGGATCGTGACGCCGAGCTCGTCGTTCAGGTGCGCGAGCAACTCGCCGAGCGCCTCCTGCGACTCCGCGTCCACCCCGGTCGTCGGCTCGTCGAGCGCGAGCAGCGCCGGCTCGCCGGCGAGCGCCTTCGCGATGAACGCACGTTGCTGCTGCCCGCCCGAGAGGCGGCGTAGCTCGGTGTCGGCCCGATCCGACAGGCCGACGCGCGCGATGGCGTCGTCGATCCGCAGGCGATCCTCGCCGTGGAGCCGCCCGAGCAGCCTCCCCGAGCGAACCCGCCCGGCGGCGACCACCTCGCGGACGGTCACCGGCGCATCGACTCGCAGCTGCGCGCGCTGCGCGAGATAGCCGAGATTCGAGCGGCGCGAGGAGCTCCCCGCTGGGTCGCCGAAGAGACTGACCGAGCCGGAGGTCGGACTCTCGAGCCCGAGCACGAGTCGAAGCAGCGTCGTCTTCCCGCCGCCGTTAGGCCCCGCGATCGCGACGAACTCACCCGGCGCGATGCGGAGATCGACGTCTTTCAGCACCGTCCCACCGCGCGGATACGCGAACGAGACGGACTCGAGCTCGACCGAGAGGGCTACCGACATCCAAGCGCCTCCCGGAGAGCTCGAAGGTTGTCGCGCATCACCGAGAAGTAGTCGGAGTCGTCGTCGCTCAGACCTTCGAGCGGATCGAGAACTGCCGTCTGCACACCCGCCTCGCGGGCGACCGTCTCGGCCAGAGCGGGCGAGACGAGAGGCTCGAAGAAGACAGTCGTCGCGCCTGAGCGCTTTACGGTCTCCACGAGCTCCTCGAGATCCCTGGCCGAGGGCTCGACCTCGGGAGACAACCCGGTGAGAGCGATCTGCTTCAGCCCATACGCCTTCGCGAGCTGGCCGAATGCGGCGTGGCTCGTCACGATCTCGCGCCGCTCGCACTTGGCGAGCCCGGTGCGGAACGCTCCATCGAGCTTCTCGAGCTCGGCGATCAGCTCGTCGGCGGCCGACGGGTCGCCGACCGCCTCGGCGACGCCGCGCGCCATCGCCGCGTAGCGCATCGGATCGAGCCACACGTGCGGGTCGGCGGACGATCCGAGAAGGTCGATGGCGCTCTCGTGCGCGCTCACTGCGTCCTCGAGGGCGGGCTGGAAGCCACCACCGAGGTAGAGGACGAGATCGGCGTCGGCGATCGCTTCGACGTCACGTGCCGTGAGCTCGAGATCGTGCGGCTCGGCGCCTGCCGGCGTGATGTTCGTCACGTCGGCGCCAGGCGCTACCTGCTCGGCGAGGAACGCGAGCGGGTAGAAGGCGGCGACGATCGACAGCGCGCCCTCGTCGCTCGCATCGTTGCCGCATCCAGCGACGCCGAGTGCCAGAGCGGCGACCGCGAACATGAGAACGATTCTTGTTCGCATGTGCGGAGCATACCCGCAGGAGCCACTTGTTTGAGAATCACTATCATCGGATGCACATGAGTACCACCTGGAGCGTCCACGTCCGCGACGAGCTTCGCCGCTCCGGCGCCCGCACGGGCGGAGCGCGAGACGAGGTCATCGCGTACCTCGAGCAGCAGGACTGCTGCGTCTCCGCCCAGGAGCTGTTCGACGGCATTCGGAAGGACGGCCGCAAGGTCGGTATCGCGAGCGTGTATCGCGTGCTCGAGCAGCTCTCCGACCTCGGACTCGTCCACCGCATCGACCTCGGGGAAGGCGTCGCTCGCTTCGAGCCCGCGCTCCCCGACGGCGAGCATCACCACCATCTCGTCTGCGACCGATGCGGTCGGGTCGAGATGTTCGACGACCCGTCGCTCGAACGCGCGCTGGAGAAGGTCGCAGGCGCAAGGGGCTACGAGCTCGCGCAGCACGACGTCGTCCTCCACGGCACATGCGCCGACTGCGCGGCGCCGGCCTGATGTCCTTGCGTCAGTGCAAGAGCGGACGCAACGCGTCTCGCGCGATCAGAAAACCGCGCTTGACCAGTTCTTCCGTCGCCTCGAACGCGCGATCCTCGTGCTCGATCGAGACGACGAAGTCGTATCGCTCCCGGTAGAGCGCCGCGACGAAGCGGTCCCAGCGGACTTCGCCGAGCCCGGGAAGCCGCGGCACCTGCCAGCCCATCCCGAGCGACGCCGTCCCGTTGCGATAGAGACCGTCGCGGTCGATCTCCATGTCCTTCGCGTGGACGTGGAAGAGCTTCGACGCGTAGTCGCGGACGACGCGCTCGTAGTCGATCTGGAGCCAGACGAGGTGCGACGGGTCGAGGTTGAGGCCGAAGCTCGGGCTGTCGACGATCGAGAACATCTCGTCCCAGACCGCCGGTGACGACGCGAGGTTGGTTCCGCCCGGCCACTCGTCCCAGCTGAAGATCATCGGGCAGTTCTCGATCGCGATCTTCACGCCGCGTGCGTCGGCGTAGTCGACGAGCCGCGGCCAGACCTTCCGGAACTCCCGGAAGTTGTCCGGGACGTTCTTCGTCTTGTCACGGCCGACGAACGTCCCCACGACGCCGACGTCGAGCTTCGCGGCCGCGTCGATGACCTTCTTGAGGTGCGTGTTGGCAGCGCGCCGCTCGGCAGGATCGGGATGGAGGTTGTTCGGGTAGTACGCGAGCGAGGAGATCTCGAGTCCGTTGCGGTCGAGCACGTCACGGACAGCGCCGACGTCGAGCCGCGAGACGTCGATGTGAGATGTCCCTGCGTACCGTCGCCGCTCGCCTCCGGCGGCGGGCCAGCACGCGACTTCGAGCATCTCGAAGCCTTCGCTCGAGGCCCAGGCGGCGACCTGCTTCAGAGAACGACGAGGGAAGGGGGCGGTCAGAAGCCCGAGCTTCACGGGCTCAACCGGCGACGACGGGATTCGTGAGTGAAACGAGCCCTTCGATCTCGATCGTGACCTCGTCCCCCGGTCGGAGGAGTCGCTGCGGGTCGCGGAAGACGCCCACGCCTGCGGGCGTGCCGGTGAGGATGAGGTCGCCCGGCTCGAGCGTCGTCGTCTGCGACGCGTAGGCGATGACGTCGTCGACGCCGAAGATGAGGTTGGCGGTCGTCGAGTCCTGCAGCACCTCGCCGCTCACGATGGCCCGGATCGCGAGGGCGTGCGGGTCGGAGATCTCGTCGCGGGGCGTCATCGGGCCGACGGGACAGAACGTGTCCGGAGACTTGCCGCGCGTCCACTGACCGTCCGAGAACTGGAGGTCGCGCGCGCTCACGTCGTTCGCGCACAGGTACCCGCGCACGGCCTCGAAGGCGTTCTCCTTCGAGACGCCCTTGACCCTCGAGCCGATGACGACACCGAGCTCCGCCTCGTAGTCGGCCTTCGTCACGATGGGCGGGATCACGATCGACTCGCCCGGGCCGATGAGAGCCGTCGTCCACTTCGCGAACAGGAGCGGTGCCTTGGGCAGCTCGGCGCCCTGCTCCTCCGCGTGATCGGAGTAGTTCAGACCGACGCAGATGATCTTCCCGGGACGTTCGATCGGCAGCACGGGAGAAACCTACTTCGCTCGTGCGCTCACTGCTCCGGGAACAACCGCTCGCCGCTCTCGATCCAGAGCCAGCGACTGATCGTGCCGCCCGTGTCGCGGAAGCCGATGCGTCGGTACACCGGGGCGCCGAGATCCGTCGCGAACAGGACCCCGTAGCGGTACCCCCGCGCTCGCGGCTCGGCGAACCCGGCGAGCGTTATCGCGGCGCCCAGCCCCCGCCCTCGAAACTCGGGGACCGTGCCGATCGCGAAGGCGGTCGCGACGCCGTCGCCGCAGAACATCATGGTCGTCGCGACGGGACGACCGTCGAGCCGGCCGAGGTAGAGATCCCACGGCGCGTTCTCGATGCCGAACGACAGCGTCGCGTCGATCCAAGCCTGTCCCGCCCAGCTCGGGATCTCGAACGACTCGACGAAGGTCGCACCCCACGCCTCCACTCCGGCGACGTCCTCGACCTTGTCGACACGGAACCCCGCCGGAGCGCGCGCTGCGGCATCCCAGTCGAGCCCGTCGAGCTCGGCCACCTGTCCGGGTGCGCCGGGGTCGGTCGGCGTGAACCCGTGCGCCGCAAGTCCGGTGTCGAGCTCCTCGTGGTCGTTGTCGAGACCGGCCCAGCAGAAGACATACGGCGCGCCGCGCGCACGATGCCACGCGAGCGCGTCGGAGATGACCTCGTCGAGCTCGTCGCCCGCGGCATTCGGTGCCCAGATCCCCTTGAACATCGGGTTCGAAGGAAAGGCGTGATGACGAGCGTACGAGCCGAGCTCCTCCAGCTCGGCGCCCGGAAGCGCGGACATCGAGCGGAAGAGCGCGTACAGGCTGCCCTCGACGGTCAGTGCGAGCTCTCGCTCCGAGAGCTCCGACCGGGGAACGTCGCGCTCGATCACGACCGGGCGATGGTACCGCTCTAGACTCGACGAGGTGAGCGTTTCCCGCGGCCTCGTGTCAACGCTTCGGGACGCGCTCGGCACAGCGCATGTCGTCACCGAGCCGGAGCAGCTCCGCGTCTATGAGTGCGACGGCCTGACGGGGCACCGCGCGATTCCGGAGCTCGTCGTTCTTCCCGGCTCGACGGAGGACGTGCAGACGGTACTCCGCGCCTGCCACCGCGAGCAGGTCCCGTTCGTCGCGCGCGGGGCGGGCACCGGCCTCTCCGGCGGTGCGACGCCCATGGCAGGCGGCGTCGTCGTGTCGCTCGCACGGATGAACCGGATCCTCGAGATCGACCTCGCGAGTCAGCGCGTCGTCGTCGAGCCCGGCGTCGCGAATCTCGACGTCACGCGCGCCGTCGCGGCAGAGGGCTTCTTCTACGCACCGGATCCGTCGAGCCAGCAGGTGTGCACGATCGGAGGCAACGTCGCGGAGAACTCCGGCGGCGCGCATTGCCTGAAGTACGGCTTCACGACGCACCACGTCACCGGCCTGACCTTCGTCCTCCCCGACGGCGAGGTCGTCGAGCTTGGCGGTAAGGCGCTCGATCCGGACGGTCCGGATCTCCTCGGCGTGATCGTCGGATCCGAGGGAACGCTCGGGATCGCGACGAGGATCACGCTTCGGATCGTCCGCGCACCGCAGACCGTGCGCACGCTGCTCGCCGGGCTTCCACACGATGGACGCGGCGGGCGCCGCAGTGTCGGAAATCGTCGCGGCCGGCGTCATGCCGTCTGCGATCGAGATGATGGACCGGCTCACGATCGAGGCGGCCGAGCATGCCGTCGCCCCGGGCTACCCGGTGGGAGCCGGCGCCGTGCTTCTCGTCGAGCTCGACGGCGTCGTCGAACAGGTCGAGGACGACGCTGCCGAGATCGAGCGGATCTGCGCGGAGTGCGACGCGTTCGAGATCCGCGCAGCGACGAGCGACGCCGATCGCGCGCTCCTCTGGAAGGGCCGCAAGTCGGCGTTCGCGGCCATGGGACGGATCGCGACCGACTACTACGTGCAGGACGGCGTCGTTCCGCGCACGCGGCTACCCGAGGTGCTACGCCGGATCGAGGAGCTCTCCGAGCAGCACGGCCTCCGCGTCGGAAACGTGTTCCACGCGGGGGACGGCAACCTCCACCCGCTCGTCCTCTACGACTCGGACGCGGGCGAGACGGAGCAGGCGCGCGAGCTCGCGGAGGCGATCCTCGACGCGTGCCTCGACGCAGGCGGATCGCTCACCGGCGAGCACGGCGTCGGGATGGACAAGGCGTGCTCGATGCCGCGCATGTTCTCGGAGCGAGACCTGCAGGTGTTCGGACGACTGCGGGGTGCCTTCGATCCAGCGGGGTTGTGCAATCCCGGCAAGGTCATCCCGACACCGCGCCTCTGCGGTGAGGTGCCGGGGCCGTACCGCATCCACGCGCTCGAGAGGATCGGCGTTGCCGAGCGTCTCTAGCCTCGAGGAAGCGTCGGCGGCGCTCGCGGCAGCGCATGCCGGCGGCCGGCGGGTGAGGATCGGCGACGACCTCACGGCAGGCGGACTCGACCGGATTCTCGAGCACGACCCCGGCGACCTCACGTGCACGGTCGAGGCGGGTGTTCGAGTGAGCGAGCTGCGGGTCGCCCTTTCTGCGAGCGGGCAACGGCTCTCACTCGACCCACCGGGCGATCCGACGATCGGTGCGCTCCTCGCGCGGAACGTCTCAGGCCCGCTCCGGCACCGCTTCGGCGCGCCTCGCGATCTCGTGCTCGGCGCAACGCTGGTCCTCGCGGACGGGACGATTGCGAACGCCGGAGGCAAGGTCGTCAAGAACGTCGCCGGCTACGACCTCGCCCGCCTCGTCTGCGGGTCGGCAGGACACCTCGCCTTCATCGCACGGGTCAGCTTCCGACTCCATCCGGTTCCGAAAGCCGCACGCACACTGGTCGTCGAGACCGGCGCTGCCGCCGATGTCGCTGGGCGACTCCTCGGCTCGCAGCTCCAGCCGAGCGCGCTCGACGTCCTTCATCCCGGTCGCATCGCCGTCCTCTTCGAGGGATCCGAGCGAGCCGTAGCGGCGCAGCTTGCGACCGCACAGAGTCTCGTCGGCGGCGAGGAGTCCGACGCGTCCGTCTGGGACGAATCACGGGATCGTCAGGGAGCCGCGCCCGGCCGCGTGCGCTTCACGCCCGGCGAGCTCGAATCGACACTGGCGAGTCTCGGCCAGGCAATCGTGCGACCCGCCGCAGGGATCGCATACACGCGCGAGCGCGATGCAAGTTACAGGCGGGTACAAGCCGAGATCGTCGGCCACGACCTGCTGGTGGACCGCATCAAACGCGAGCTGGACCCCCGAGGAACCCTGTCGTGACGCACGCCGCGAGACGCCGTGCCCCAGTCTGTTACGAGGCGCTCGGGCGCTCGTGGGGCCGATCGTGATCCGCGAGTACACGTCGGACTGCGTCCACTGCGGCTTCTGCCTGCCGACGTGCCCTACGTATGTGCTGTGGGGCGAGGAGATGGACTCCCCGCGCGGGCGCATCCACCTCATGGACGCGCGACTCGACGGGACGATCGCGCTGAACGAGACCGTCGCGCAGCACTTCGACCGGTGCCTCGGCTGCATGGCCTGCCTCTCCTCGTGCCCGTCGGGCGTCCGCTACGACCGGTTGATCGAGAGCACGCGCGCGGCCGTCGAGCAGGAGCTCGAGCGGTCGCGTGGCGATCGGCTCGTCCGCGGTCTGCTCTTTCGCCTTCTCCCGTACCCCGGCCGGATGCGCGCCGCCCTCAGGCTGGCGCCACTCGGCAGGGCCGTACCCATGCCGAAGCGACTCCAGCCGCTCGTGGAGATCGCCCCGCGGTGGCGCGGGCACGGTGACGTCGCAACCATCACGCCCGCGGCGGGCACGCGACGCGCTCGGGTCGGTCTGCTCACGGGCTGTGTGCAGAGCGCCGTCTTCCCCGACGTCAATGCGGCGACGGCCCGGGTCCTGGCCGCCGACGGTTTCGAGGTCGTCGCGCCGCCGCAGGGCTGCTGCGGTGCGCTCTCCGTTCATGCGGGCCGGGTTGACGAGGGTAGGGCGTTCGCACGAAGGCTCATCGACGCCTTCGTCAACGTCGAGCTCGTCGTGGTGAACACCTCCGGCTGCGGGTCACATCTCAAGGAGCTCGGCTGGCTCCTCGACGACGAGCGAGGAGAAGCGTTTGCCGCAAAGGTGCGCGACGTCGGAGAGCTCCTCGCCGAGACATCCGCGCGAGCGACCCGCCACCCACTCTCGATGAAGGTCGCGCTCCAGGACTCGTGTCATCTCCGCCACGCCCAGCGACTTCCCCTGTCCTCGAGCGCATCGCTCGCGCGGATCCCGGGCCTCGAGATCGTCGAGCCGGCGGAGCAGGACATCTGCTGCGGCTCTGCGGGGATCTACAACGTCGTCCAGGCGGAAGCCGCCCGCGAGCTCGGCGACCGCAAGGCCGAGCATGTTCTCGCCACCGGTGCGCAGGCCTTCGCCAGCGCCAACCCGGGCTGTCTGGTGCAGATCGCGAATGCACTCGGCCGGGCGAA
Organism: uncultured Gaiellaceae bacterium; assembly: GCA_963833725.1. Lineage (GTDB taxonomy): Bacteria > Actinomycetota > Thermoleophilia > Gaiellales > Gaiellaceae > GMQP-bins7. The sequence continues at coordinate 81,270 of CAWHYV010000009.1, read as the reverse complement.
GCGTCCCGTGCCTGCACTGCATCCGATCGAGCTCGTCGACGCATCGATCCGCAATGTCGGAGCAGGGCAGCTGCTTTCGTCCGCGCGTCGCTGACGGCGGATACCCTCGCTGACATGGCCGAGCGAACCGAGCTGCGCAATGTCGCGATCGTCGCGCACGTCGACCACGGCAAGACGACCCTCGTCGACGCGCTCCTCTGGGAGTCCGGTGCGTTTCGAACGAACCAGGACGTCGCCGAGCGCGTGCTCGACACGATGGACCTGGAGCGCGAGAAGGGCATCACGATCCTCGCCAAGAACACCGCCGTTCGCTACGGCGGCACGAAGATCAACATCATCGATACGCCCGGCCACGCCGACTTCGGCGGTGAGGTCGAGCGCGGCCTCACGATGGTCGACGGAGTGCTCCTCCTCGTCGACGCGAGCGAAGGCCCGCTCCCGCAGACGCGCTTCGTGCTTCGCAAGGCGCTCGAGGCGAACCTCCCGGTCATCCTCGTCGTCAACAAGGTAGACCGGCCCGACGCCCGCATCCAGGAGGTCGTCAACGAGGTGTACGAGCTCTTCCTCGACCTCGACGCGAACGAGAGGCAGATCGAGTTCCCGATCGTCTACTGCAACGCGAAAGCCGGCCGTGCATCGCTCGAGCCGGATCCCGACGGGCTGGAAGACGACCTCCGTCCGCTGCTCGATCTGATTCTCGAGCGCATTCCGCCACCGGAGTACGACGAGGACCATCCGCTGCAGGCGCTCGTCACGAACCTCGACGCGTCTCCGTACGTCGGCCGACTCGCGCTCTGCCGCGTCGCGCACGGGACGATCACGCGTGGCCAGCAGGTGGCGTGGTGCCGCGCCAACGGGGCGATCGAGCGGGCGAAGATCACCGAGCTCTACGTCGCCGAGGCGCTCGACCGCGTGGAAGCGACAGAGGCCGGCCCCGGCGAGATCATCGCGATCGCCGGACTTCCGGACGTGACGATCGGCGAAACGCTCGCCGACCCCGACGACCCGCGGCCGCTCCCCGTGATCGCAGTCGACGAGCCGTCCCTCTCCATGACGATCGGCATCAACACGTCGCCGCTCTCCGGGCTCTCCGGAGACAAGCTCACGGCGAGCCTCCTCGAGAACCGGTTGCGCACCGAGCTCATCGGCAACGTCTCGCTCCGCATCCTCCCGACCGAGTCGCCCGACGCCTGGGAGGTGCAGGGCCGCGGCGAGCTCCAGCTCGCCATCCTCGTCGAGCAGATGCGCCGCGAGGGGTTCGAGCTCACCGTCGGCAAGCCGCAGGTCGTGACGCGTGAGATCGACGGGAAGATCCACGAGCCCGTCGAGCGCGTGTCCGTGGACGCCCCGGAGGAGTATCTCGGCGTACTCACGCAACTCTTCGCCCTCCGCAAGGGACGCACCGAGGCGCTCGTCAACCACGGCTCGGGCTGGGTGCGAATGGACGTCATCGTCCCGGCGCGCGGGCTCATCGGATTTCGCACCGAGTTCCTGACGGAGACACGCGGCACGGGAATCCTCCACCACGTCTTCGAGCGTTTCGAGCCATGGTTCGGCGAGCTCCGCACGAGGCCGACCGGCGCGCTCGTCGCCGACCGGCGGGGAAAGACGACGTCGAACGCGATCCTGAACCTGCAGGAGCGCGGCTCGCTCTTCGTCGCGCCCGGTGTCGACGTCTACGAGGGCATGATCGTGGGCGAGAACTCGCGCGTCGAGGATCTCGACGTCAACGCGACGAAGGAGAAGAAGCTCACGAACACGCGCGCCGCATCGGCGGACGCGACGGTTCGGCTCATCCCGCCGCGGCCGATGTCGCTCGACCTGGCGCTCGAGTACATCCGCGAGGACGAGTGCGTCGAGGTGACTCCGTCCGACATCCGCCTGCGCAAGGTCGAGCTGTCGGCGCAGCGCCGCCAGACGGCGGCCAGCCGCAAGGCGCGCGGTCTCGCGCCGGTCTAGTTCTTCCGCAGAGATCGGAATCCGCGAATGCGGATCCCGATCTCGCGACGATCCCTGAAGGCGTCCGCTTCGCGGCCGCGGGTGCGCGAGGTCGGGGATAGCCCCGTCTAGCCCGACTCGACGGCGATCGGCCGGAGCTCGTCGAGGCGGTCGACGCGCGCAAGCGAGGGGAAGAGCTTCCACCAGACTCCCGCGACGACCACCGTGGCGACGCCACCGAGAACGACGGCAGGCACCGCGCCGATGAGTGCGGCGGCAAGGCCCGACTCGAACGCACCGAGCTCGTTCGACCCGCTGATGAAGACCATCTCGACCGCGTTCACGCGTCCGCGGAGCTCGTCCGGAGTGACGAGCGGGAGGATCGTCGAGCGCAGGACGACGCTGACCATGTCGAGACCCGCGCCGAGAGCGAGCGCGAGCATCGAGAGCCACATCTGGCGCGAGAGGCCGAACACGACCATGCAGACGCCGAAGCCCGCGACGACGAGAAAGAGCTTCCGTCCCGCGTGTCGCCTGATCGGGTAGCGCGCGATCAGCGCTGCGGTGATCAGCGAGCCGACGGCCGGGGCAGTGCGAAGGAATCCGAGGCCGGTAGGCCCGACCTCGAGGATGTCCTTCGCGAAGATCGGTAAGAGCGCCACCGCCCCGCCGAGCAGCACGGCGAAGAGGTCGAGGGAGATCGCGCCGAGGAGGACGCTCGTCCGGCGGATGAGGCGGACGCCCGCCATGACCTCGTCGAATCCGACCGCCCCCACGGCAGCCGGAACGCGTCCGCTGCGCATCGCCAGCACGCAGCCGAGCGCGATCAGCGACAGGCCGATCGCGACGACGTAGACGAGCTCGGCCTGAATGGCGAAGAGGATCCCGCCGATCGCCGGCGCGACGACCGCCGACAGCTGGAATGCGATCGAGCGCTGCGCGAGCGCGCTGACGAGGATCTCCTCGGGGACGAGGGACGGTGTGAGGGCCCGGCCGGCCGGCGCGCCGATCGCGCTCCCGATGCCCTGCAGGAACGCGAGCGCGAAGAAGGGCCAAACCTTCTCGGCACCCGAAACCGTCACCGCGAGCAGCCCGCCGAGAACGATGACGTTCAGGACCATCATCACCGTGAGCAGGTTCCGGCGCGGCAGCCGGTCGGCGAGATGCCCCGCGGGCAGCGCGAAGAGGAGCAGCGGCAGGAACTCTGCGAGCCCGACCAGGCCGAGGTCGAGCGGGTTCTCGCGGACCGAGTACACCTGCCATCCGATCGCGACGAACGACATCTGCAGCGCGAACCCCTCGGTGACGAGCGACACCCAGAAGAGCGCGAAGTCGCGGTGTCGGAAGGCCGAGCGAGTCATCGTGAGCAGCCTAGATTCATGGAAACACAGGCACGCGGTCGCGAAGCGACCGCCTTCAGGGATTCGCGCGGCCGGGAACTCGCGCTAGCGAGTTTCCGGCCTTGCGCCCAGAGACTCGTCCGTCGGCGCGTCGTCCACGCCGAACTCGACCTCGATCTTCATGATCCGCGAGCCGTCGATCTCGAGAACCTTGAGGCACAGCCCGTCCGTTCGCACGGTGTCGCCGACCTCGGGTGCACGTCCGAGCTCGCCGAACACGAGACCGGCCATGGTGTTGAAGTCCTCTTGCTCGAGCCCCGTGTCGAACTCCTCGTTGAAGTCGTCGATCGAGTACGTGCCCTCGATGCGGATATGCGTCTCGTCGATCCGCTCGACGGAAGTGTCGGGAAGGTCGAACTCGTCCTCGATCTCACCGACGATCTCCTCGAGCAGGTCCTCGAGCGTGACGATCCCCTCCATGTCGCCGTACTCGTCGACGACGATCGCCATGTGCTGCTTCTCGCGCCGGAAATCGGCGAGAAGCGCACCGAGGTCCTTCGTCTCCGGAACGACGTACGTGGGACGCACGATCGCCTCGAGCTCCACCGACGCCAGACCGAGGTCGTGGATCGCGCCGAACAGATCGCGGACGTGGAGAATGCCGACGACGTCGTCGAGCGACTCCCGGTAGACCGGATAACGCGTGTACGGCGAATCGACGACGGCGCGCAGTGCCTCCTCGGGCGGCATCGTCGCCGAGATGCCGACGACCTCCGGGCGCGGCACCATCACGGCGGACACCTCCTTCGACGCGAAGTCGAAGACCTTGTAGAGCATCTCCTCCTCGGCTTCCTCGAGCTCGCCGACGTCCTCCGCCGCGGCCACCGAGTGGCGGATGTCCTCACGCGTGTACGCGATCATCCCGGCGGGAGCCGGCTTCACGCGCAGCAGCCGGAGCAACGCGTTCGACGACTTCTCGAGCAGCCACACGAGGGGATGCGCGAAGCGCGCGAGCCAGTCGAGCGGGATGGCCAGCGCAACCGCGAGCGTCTCCGCCTTCTGCAGCGCAACGGCCTTCGGAACGAGCTCACCGACGACGACGGAGAGGTACGTGAGGATCGCGAACGAGATGAGGAACGCGACCGTGTTCGACAGCGGCGGCTCCATGAGACCCGAGAGCAGGGGCTCGCCGATCGCACCGAGGAGAATCGCGAAGATCGTGATCCCGACCTGCACCGTGGAGATGAAGCGGACCGGGTCGTCCATGAGCCGCAGCGCCGTCTTCGCGCCCCGTCCACCCTTCTCTGCGCGTTCCTCCAGGCGCGAGCGCCGGCCCGTGACGAGGGCGTACTCGGCTGCCACGAAGACCGCGTTCCCCAGAACGAGGAGGAACACGATGACGATGCGGAGAGAAGTGCTCACGCCCCGTCAGGGGCGCAGGTACTCGGCGGGAAGTCGTCGCCCACGATGATCAGGCGGCAGTATAGGTAACCGCCCCGTCGCCATCCCGTCGACGCGCCGTGCCCTGGCGCACGAGGCGCTCGAAGTGAGAGAGCGTCTCCGCAATCGCGAATCGGCGCCCGGCAGCCGGCAGATCGGCGCCGAAGAGCGCGAACGACAGCTCGTAGCCGGACCGCGGTTCGTCGGCGAGCGCTGCGACAGCCTCCTCGAGGCGAACCCGGTGGTGCTCCTGCAGCTCGCGCGCACGACCGACCGGATCGGCAATCGGCTCGCCGTGGCCCGGAAGCGCGATCCGCGGCGCCAGCTCGATGGTGCGGTCGAGGGCGGTGAGATAGTCGCCGAGCGGGTCGGGGCGACTCGCCGGCCAGAGCCCTACGGTCGGAGTGATCCTGCCCAGGAGGTGATCCGCCGCGATCAGCACGCCGTCGCGCAGGAGACACAGCTGTCCGTCCGCATGGCCGGGCGCAGCGACGAGCTCCCACCCGTCGACACGCTCGCCGGCCTCGACGAGGATCGGGTCGCGCTGGTAGCGGATGAACGGTCGGTAGACCGAGCTCTGCCCGACGAGCTCTGCGGTCACGTCGTCCGGCGCACCGTGGAGATGGAACCAGTCGACGAGCCGCTCCGACCACGCCGGATTGCCCCAGACGAGCTCGCATTGCGCGTAGTCGAGCGCGCCCTGGACAACAGGAGCGCCGGTCAGCTCGTGCAGATCGGCAGCGGCGCCGACGTGATCGGGGTGGAAGTGCGTGACGAAGATCGTCGCCACGCGACCTCCTGCCTGCGCGAGCTCCGCTGCCCAGGTCTCCTTCGCATCGGGCAGCCCGACTCCCGTGTCCACGAGCGTCCAGCCGTCGTCGCCGGGGAGCAGATACGCGTGCACGTGTCCGGGTCGGGTCGGCAGCGTCAACGTGACGCGACGGATCCCGTCGCCGAGCTCGTCCATCGCACGACTCTAGCCCGCTTCGTACCATCGCCTGGTGGACGCCCCTGTCACGATCCGCGCGTATCGCGATCACGACGAGCGCGGCTGGGTCGTCTGCCGCGTCCTGTCGTTCCTCGACTCGGCCTTCTTCGACGACGTCCGCCGGTCGAAGGAGCACTACGCGCATCCTGCGATCGAGCTCGTGGCCGAGCGCAACGGTGACATCGTCGGGCTCCTCGATGCCGAATGCGAGGTCGAGCCCGGAACCGTGTGCGAAGCGCGCCCGGGCCTCGGCGCGATGATCTGGCACCTCGCCGTTCATCCCGACCACCAGCGCGGCGGGATCGCGACCGAGCTGCTGCGCGAGGCCGAACGCCGCGCACGCGAGCGCGGGATCGTGCGGTTCGAGGCGTGGACGCGCGACGATCCGGGAGCACGCACGTGGTACGAATCGAGAGGCTTCGAGCTCGTCGACGGATACCTCCACGTGTACGTCGAGCTGAACGAGGGTCTTCGCGAGCTGTTCCCCGCCACGGCTGACGGCATTCGACCCGTGAAGGTGTTCGCGCACTACCTCGGCGACGATCGGGACGGGATGCGCCAACGCTTCGCACGCGTGCACGACGACGTGCTCTACGAGCTCCGCTTCAGCTCGTGACGCCCGACCCGGAGCCGCTGTCCGAGGCGGTCGGGCACGAGCCGCGCTCGTGCGAGCCCGTATCGAGCTCACGAAAAGGCCTCGCAGCACGTCGGCGCCATGTCGGCTCGCCGCTGTCGTCTGACCGCACTCGGAAGGAGCCTGCCGACGCGCGCCGTAGAATCGCCCCGTGGCCGACGAGATCACGTGCCTCATCGCAGACGACCATGAGGTCGTCCGCGAGGGCTTGCGCCTCGCACTGTCGCGCTCGCCGCGCATCCGCGTGATCGGCGAGGCGACGGACGGCGCGTCCGCTGTCGCACTGGCAGAACGGCGACGCCCCGACGTCGTGATCATGGACCTCCGAATGCCGGACATGGACGGGCTCGAAGCGACCGAGCAGCTGCTTCAACTCGTGCCCGAGATCGGCGTCCTCATCTTCACCGCGTACGGCGAGCGCTCGCTCCTTCAGCGCGGGCTCGAATCCGGCGCCAAGGGGTACATCCTCAAGGAGGCCCCGCACGAGACGCTCCTGCGGGCGATCGAGAAGGTCGCCGCCGGCGAGACGTTCGTCGACCCCGGCCTCATGGCGGAGTTCGTATCGGCTCAGGGCCAGGCGGACGTGCTCACGCCGCGCGAGCGGGAGATCCTCCAGCTCCTCGCGGACGGGATGTCGAACGCGGACGTCGCCGCGAAGCTCTTCATCAGCCAGGAGACCGTCAAGAGCCACGTACGGCACATCCTCGCGAAGCTCGAAGCCGACACGCGCACTCAGGCGGTCGCGATCGCGCTCCGCGAAGCCATGATCGACTGACGGTGGACGACGCGGAGCGAGCGCTCCTCGCGGAGCGCATGCTGGCGGAGCAGGAGGAGCGGCGCCGGGTCGCGGAGCTTCTCCACGACGGCCCGATTCAGCAGCTGTCCGCGATCTCGCAGATGCTGGACGCCGGCCTCGCCGACCTCGGGAGCGGCGAGACGGAGCGAGCCACCCAGGTGTTTGCGCGCGGGCTCGAGCTCGCGCGCTCCACGGCACGCGACCTGAGGGCATTGTGCGACGACCTCGAGCCACGCGTGCTCCAGGAGCTCGGCTTCGCGTCCGCGGCAGCGGCGCTCGCACGGCGCATCTCGTCACGACACGACATCGAGATCGAGCTCGACCTTGCGCATGCGGACGACCTGGGTGAGAACGCTGCGGTTGCGCTGTACCAGATCCTCCGCGAGGCGATCGAGCAGGCGGTCAGGCGAGGGCCGCTGACCAGGATCGACATCGGCCTCCACGCGACACCGACGGGCGGAATCGAGCTGGTGGTCGCAGACGACGGATCGCCCGAGCGACGCGCGGCAGTGCTCGAGGCGCTGGCGGAGCGCGCCGCCACGTTGAACGGCAGCTTCGAGTCCGAGATCCGCGACCCGCGCGGCTCCACGCTCCGGATCGCCCTGCCGCCTGCAGCAGGGCATCGTTAGGATCGAAACGTGGATGGCAACGGAAGGAGCGGCTTTCTCTTCTTCGTCTGGTCGACTGCCGGCTACACGCTCATCGAACGACCAGGCGATCCGCCGCGACCGGGTGCCGAAATCGAGGACGGCGAGCAGCGTTACCGCGTGACGAAGATCGCTCCGTCACCGCTCCCGGGCGACCCTCGCCCGTGCGCGTACCTCCTGCCCGCCTGACCACCCCCGGCGCTCGGCATCCACGTCGCCGCGGCCGCGAAGCGGTCGCACTTCAGGGGTCTTCGCGACCGAGGGTTCGCGCGAGCGAATCCTCTCGCCGATCGCAGACACCGCGGCCGCGAAGCGGTCGCGCTTCAGGGGTCTTCGCGACCGAGGGTTCGCGCTAGCGAATCCTCGGTCTTGCGGGTAACTCAGTCGATCGGCTCGTTCTGGACGTTGTGCTCGGTGGCGTACGCGTCGGTGAGTGCGTTGATCCTCTCCGGATCGGGGAATGCGTAGTTGATCTCGACGAAAGCGTTCCACTTGTCCGGGAGCGCGTCCTCCGGGAAGATCGCCTCGACCGGACACTCCGGTTCGCATGCCCCGCAGTCGATGCACTCCTCCGGATCGATGATGAGGATCCGGCCGAACTCGTGGATGCAGTCGACGGGGCAGACATCGACGCACGAGCGGTCTTTGATGTCGATACAGGGCTCGGCGATGATGTACGTCACGCGCGCGAGTCTAGCCTTGCAGTCGGCTCGGGCTACAGGGGGTCTGTCGCGCCCGACCCGATGAGCTCGGTGACGAGATCGGGTGCCCGCTCGACGAGCGCCGACTTCACGATCACCTGGTCGAAGCCGGCCGAATGCGCGCGCTGCAGGCCCGACTTGTCCGTGTGGTTCGTGTACCCGAGGATCGGGACGTCGGGCCAGGCGTCGACCACCTCCTCCGGCTCGACACGCGCGATGTCGGCGATCACGAGGTCGGGCACGTGAACGCTGTCACTCGTCACGAGCCGATGGTCGGGAAGGAGACCCTCCAGCTTCCCGCGGAAGAAGAGGTCGACCCCGACGAGCAGGATCGTCGCCACACAGCGACGGTACCAGCGTCGACGGACGCCGATAATCGAGCGATGGGGCTCGAGGCAGGACTCCGGCTGATCCGGGAAGGCGCCTACTTCGAGGCGCACGAGGAGCTCGAGGAGGAATGGCGCGCTGCACCCAACGGCGAGCGCGACTTCCTGCAGGGTCTCGTCCATGTCGCCGTCGCCTGGCTTCATGCAGAGCGCGACAACCGGAACGGCTGCGAACGCCAGCTCGTCAAGGCCGAACGACGTCTCGCCGCATTTCGACCGAGCCATCGCGGTGTCGACGTCGACGCCGTGCTCGCCGACGTCGCGACAGCTCGCGCGATCGTCGAGTCCGGATCGCTGTCGCTACCGCCGCCTCATGTCTAGAACGCAGGCTCGAGGCCGAGCCACTCGAGAAAGCGGTTGAGATACACGCGCAGGACGTAGAACCGCTCGAAGAACAGCAGCAGGCCGAGCGCGACCATGATGGCGCCGCCGCCGACCTGGATCACGCGGTAGTGATCTCGCAGCCAGCGGAACGCCCACATCGCGCGCGTGAAGAGCGCGGCCGCGAGAACGAACGGCACGGCGAGACCGAGCGAGTAGACACCGAGCAGCGCAGCGCCCTGGAGCACCGTGTCGGAAGAGCCGGCGAGGACGAGGATCGCGGCGAGCACCGGACCGATGCATGGTGCCGCGCACACGGCGAACGCGCCGCCGAGGAGAACGCGCGAGCCGCGACCGCGCGCTTCCTGCAGGAGCCCGGCGCCGACGAGCCGCTCCGGCCACGGAAGCAGCCCCATGAATGCGAGCCCGAGCACGACGAGGACGAAGCCGGCGATGCGCTCGAGAAGGAACTGATCGCCGAGCACCCGTCCGCCGGCGAGTGCGGCCCCGACGCCGAGCAGGACGAAGAACGACGTGAAGCCGAGAACGAAGGGGACGCTGCCCGTGACGACGCGCCGTGCGTTGCCACGCTCGCCGAGCCGATCGGCGTCCACCGCCGACACCGCCGAGAGATAAGCCGGTACGAGCGGAAGCACGCACGGTGCGAGGAACGAGACCATCCCAGCGAAGAACGCGACCGGGATCGACGTCCAGCTCATCCGCTCAACCGTCGAATCGCGCCAGCTCCTCGTCCACGAGCCGATCGAGCTCGGGGTCGAGCTGTTCGTCCGCGAGGTCGCGCGGGACCGCTCGGCGGCTCCACACGCGGATGAGAAGCCCGACCGCGATCGCCCCGCCGAAGAGCGCGCCGAGCGGGAGCAGCCACGCGAGAAGCCCGAAGCCGCCCTCGGGCGGCTCGGCGAGCACCTCGGCGCCGAACTCCGCGACGAGCGCGTCCTTGATCTCCCGCTCACTGTCGCCGGCGGCGATCCGGACTCGGATGAACGCCTTCATCCGCTCGGCGACGGGCGCCGTCGACTGATCGAGAGTCGTCTCGCAGACCGGACAGACGAGCTCGGCCTCGAGGTCGGCGGCGTTCGGAGGCGCGGCACCGGCCGGGCGCGGCAGCCGACGAGCAGCGCCCCGAAGGTGGCGGCAAGTGCGAGGCGGATCACGACGCGAGCGCGGCGTCGACGGCCGACCGCAGCCGCTCGCGCTCCTCTTCCCCGTTGACCGCGCCCGCGAACGTCTCGATCACGCGTCCATCCCGGTCGAGCACGAAGGTCTCCGGGAAGCCGGTAACACCGTACGGATCGGCCGTTCCACCCGGACCGTCGAAGACGATCGGGAAGGTGAGGCCGAACCGCTTCGCGAAGCGACGCGCATCGGCACGGAAGTCCTTTGCGTCAAGACCGACGACCACGAGCCCGCGATCTCTGTTCTGCTGCCACACCTGCTCGAGGTGCGGTGCCTCCTCCTTGCACGGACCGCACCAGGACGCCCAGAAGTTGAGCACGACCGCCTTCCCCCGGAGGGACGAGAGCTGCAGCTCGCCTTCCTGGTCGAGACGTTCGAGAGCGAAGTCGGGCGCCGCCGGACGTTCGCCTCGGGCGGCGGCGTTCTTGAGGTCGCCGCCCTCGTCGTTCAGGAGTGACCACGCGAGCAGGATGAACAGGAGCGCGACGAGACCGATGGCCACCCCCTGGCCGACGAGCCGTGCGCGCGACGCCACGTCTACTTGGAGATGATGAAGACCGGCGTCCCGATCTCCACGTGGCCGAACAGCCACTCGGCGTCGGAGATGCGCATCCGGATACAGCCGTGCGAAGCGGAGTACCCGATCGAGGCGGCGTCGGGTGTGCCGTGGATTCCGACGTACGGAGCCGAGAGACCCATCCACCTCGTGCCGAGCGGGTTCCCCGGGCCCGGTGGCACCGGATCGGCATCCTTCGCCCAGTCGGACGGCGGCGGATACCACCACGGGTTTCGCTGCAGGTTCACGATCTCGTAGTTGCCGAGCGGGGTCGGAAACTCGCTTCGACCGGTCGCGACGCCGAACCAGCGAACGAGCTTCGCGTCGTCGAAGAACAGAAGGCGATTCGATCCACGAAGCACGACGACGGCCTTGTCGAGCTCGGCCGACTCCACCTTCGGCTTGACAATCTCGAAGCCGAGGCGGATCGGAGCACGGCTGTTCGTCGCGAGCGCCGTACGGATCGAGCGTCCCGCGGCGAGCCGTCTGAGGATCCGGCCCTCCTGTGCCCGGACGGCACGTGGCTTGACCCCGTCCAGCGCGATGCGCGCGTCGATCGCCTTCCGATCGACACCGCGCCCGAGACGGTCGACGTACTTGCGCACGCGGGTCTGCGACACCTCGACGTCGAGCGGCACGACGGCGCCGGGACGTGCCAAGCGCGCGCGGCGAATGGCCTTCGGCACATTCGCCTTGGCGCCGAGGGCCGTCGGAGCGAGCTCGATCCTGCGCGCGTCGTCCACGACGAGCACGAGCGGGTGCGCGTACACCTTCGTCACGGCCTTCGTGGCCTGGTACGGCATCAGGCCGCCCACCCGCACGCCGCCGACGATCACGCCGAATGCGATCGGCGCCGGTGTCGTGGGCGGCGGCTCGACGGGTGGCTCCGTCGGCGGAGGCGGTTCCGTCGTAGGCGGCGGCTCCGTCGACTGCTCGGCGGAGGCCGTCCCGGCGCCGGCAGTCGCCGACAAGCCGAAAGCAGCTGCAAATCCCAGGAGAGCGAGAACCACGAGGAGTCCTGCCCCCAGCGTGCGAGCGGACGCTGTCACGTTTCCAGTGTAGACGTCATGCCGACAGGAATAGCCGTGGATCGTTCGTCACGATCGCGTCGACTCCCGCGTCGTCGACCCGTGCGAGCTCGAGCGGATCGTCCACCGTCCACGTGACCACCGCGGCGCCTCTCGCATGAGCAGCCCGAACGGTCGCGTCGGTGACGATCGAGTGGTGCATCACGACCGCGCTCGCACGACTGATCGCGAGCAAGGGTCGAACGAGCAACGGCGTCGTTCGACGCAGGACGTGCAGGCCCGTGCGAGCGATGGCAGCGCCGCGACCGTCGTCGGAGATCCCCAGGACGCCGCGCGGGATCGTGATGCCGGCCCGAACTCCGCCGAGCTCCACGATCCGGCGCGTCGTCCTGACGTAGACGGTGCTCACGAAGCTCCGTTCGAGGAGATCGAACCGGCGCAGCGCTTCGACGATTTCGCGCTCGGCGCCGAACTGCTTGAGGTCGACATGGACGCCGACCTCGGGCGCCTCGTCGACGAAGAACGTCAGGCCGTCCTCGAGCGGCGGCGTCTCCGCTTGCATCTCCCCCCGCGAGTGTGCGATCACCAGCCGTCGCTCGTGATCGGCGACGACGTCGAACTCGATGAGATCGACGCCCGCTTCGACAGCTGCACGAAACGACGCGAGCGTGTTCGCGGGAGCAAGCGTCGCGGCGCCCCTGTGCCCGATCCGCAGCGGGCGACCGTCTCGCCGCTCGAGGTCGATCACGGCTGCGGCCTCGTCGGAAGGGAGTCCTCCTCGAGCCGACCGCCCTCTGCCGCATACGCGACGATCATGCGATCCGTCAACCACTCGACGGGCGCGCGGTCGTCCGTCCAAGGTCGATCCGCCCTTTGAACCGGTCGCGCGTCTCTCGCAAGAAGCTCGCGCAGCGATGCGAGGTCGCGCGGGCCTTTCGACAGCCGCCGCCGCAGCTCCTCCGCCGGCAGCGGCTCCCGCAGCCCGAGCACGATCGTGTTGAAGCGCAACGCCGGCCACTCGAGCACCTGCGGAAGCTCGGCAGCGAGCGTCCCGCCGACAGCGCGGACGAGGCGCTTGTCCTCTGGAACCGCCGCGACGTTGAGCGCGACGACGCCACCGGGTGCAAGGTGGTCGCGCACGAGCTCGAAGAACTCCCGCGTTGCGAGGTAGAACGGCACGTACGGCTGCCGATACGCGTCGACGACGATCAGGTCGTACGTCTCGTCGGTAGAGCGCAGGAACGGACGGGCGTCGACGTCGTGCACCGTGAGACGCGGGTTGTCATCCATCCCGAAGTACCGCCGCCCGACGCGGCTCACCGCGGGATCGAGCTCGACGCCGTCGATCTCGGCGTCGGGGTAGTAGACGCCGAGCGCGCGCGCCGTGGTCCCGCCCGCATTGCCGAGGATGGCGACGCGCTCGAGAGGTCTCCCGAGGAGCGGCGGGAGCGCGAGAAACGCATCCCACACCCCGCCGGTGAGAACGGCGTCGCGCCGCCAGACCGAGTGCACTGCAACCCCTTCGTTGAGGTGCAGCAGCCGTCGTCCGTCCGGGCGTTCGACGACGCCGATGTACTGGTGGAACGAGGTCTCCTCGTGGATGAGACCCTCCTCTGCCTTGATCGCACCCGGAGAGACCGCGAGCAGCGCTGCGAGGAGTCCGGCGACGACGAGATAGCGCGCGCCGAGCAGGAAGCACGACGACGCTGCGAGCACGGCGGCGATGACCAGGAACGTGCGCTGGGTGCCGACCGCCGGAATGAGGACGAGTGCGGGAAGGAACACGCCGACCAACGACCCCGCCGTCGAGAGTGCGTACAGACGCCCCGCGACGGCGCCCGCGGTCGCGATCGACGACACCGCGAGACGAATCGCGAACGGCGAGACCATTCCGAGCAGGACGACGGCGGGCGCGCAGAGCAGAAGCACGGCGAGGAAGCTGCCGACGACCGCGCCCGCCGACGCCGTGTCGAGTCCCTCGACGGTGAACTCGAGGAACGGCTTCGCGGCGAACGGGATCACGGCGACGCACACAGCGGCAGCGAGGACGATGAAGCCGAGGAGCCGGGCCTCGGGTCGCCTGTCGGCGACGCGCCCGCCGAGCCAGTAGCCCACGGCAAGCGCGCCGAGGACGATCCCGATCAGGTTCGCCCAGACGATCGTCGACGAGCCGAAGTACGGCGCGAGCAACCGCGATGCGGTGATCTCGGTCGCGAGCGCGCCGATGCCGGCGCCGAACACGAGCGCGCCGAGCGCGAAGCTCCCGGGTCGCTCCCCGGGGACGGCGTCCGAATTCATGTCTAGAGGCCGAAGACGCGCTCGATCTCGCCGAGCGTGCGCGTCGCGAGTACGACGGCCACCACGACGACGAGCACGACCACGAACCAGAAGCGAACCCCGGCCCACCGCTTCTCACGGTGCCACTTGGCTTTCGCAGCGCGACGCGCTCGATGGTGCCGATATGCGCGCGGGACGGCCTCGGGATCGAGCGGCGGCTCGCCCTCGAGCGCGCTCGGCAACGGGGAGCTCGTCTCGGCCTGTTGTGCCACGAGCGAATTCTAGGAACGAGATCGAGGCGCGTGCAGCCCGTCCCGTCGTGACGAGGTCATATGCTTCCCGCGATGGAGAGTCCGAGAGGCCGCAGGCGTGCGTCGTTCCCCGGTACCGGAGACCTCTCCGGGATGGGCGGGCGGCTCACATTTCTCTTCGGCCTGCTGCTCGCGATGTCGGCGCTCACCGGCTGGTACACGGGCGAGGGGAACGGCACGACCGTCTCCGTCATCGGCTGGCACACGGGCACGATCGGCAAGATCGTCCTCGTCCTCGGGCTGGCGGCCGTGCTCCTCGTCGTCCTGCGAGAGGTCGGCGTGAACATGCCCGCGTCGGTTCCCGAGAGCCTCATCGCTATCGGCATCGGATCGATCGCGACGATCCTCGTTCTCGTCCGGATCATCTCGATCCCGGACAGCTTCTTCTTCGCGAGCCGCGGTGCAGGAATCTGGATCAGCCTTGCGTGTGCCGTGGCGATCATCCTCGCCGGGCTGCTCGAGGCCTCGGAAGAGCTCTGACGCTACGGCGTCGTGACCGTCACGGTCACGGTCGGCGCGGGCGCCTGCTGAGGGAGCGGCGTAAGCGTCCGCACGATCGTCTCCGTTCCACTCGGCGCCGGCCGCTCGTCGAGCGTCCGCGCGAACGCGATCCCCAGCAGAAATGCAAGCACGAGACCGATGATCGTGAGCGCGACGCGGCCGATCAGGTCGCGGCGACTGCGCCGGTCGCGGGATCGACGGCTGGGCTGGTCGAGCATCGTCACGGCGTGTAGTCCACTGCTCCGCGGGCGTACAGATGGAACGCCGCCGCCTCGACGAGCGCGAGTGTGCGCGGCCATCCCGGCGCGGCCTCGTCGGCGAGAACATCCCGCGCCCAGCCGTCCGCAGTTGCATACTCGTCCGCCAGCTCGCGAAGGGTGAACGTGCCGCCGACCCGTCGCCGAAGCTCCGAGGAAAGCGCGGCGAGCTGCGCCCGGACGGGTTCCTCGAGCGCCGGATCTCGCGCGGCCTCGACGAGGTCGCGGTAGGCACCCTCCCACTCGAACCGAGCGCTCTCGAGATCAGCCGACACGAGCGAGCAGATTAGAGATCGTCCCGGAGCCGCTCGGAACAGCAACCACCCGCCGGCCAGGCTTGGGCGACCTCGCCGAAGATGCGATCGCCGAGCTCGTACCCAGGACGTGCCAGGGCGTAGGCGACGTGTGCGTGGAGGCACTTGATCCGGGAGGGCGTTCGCGAGCCGGCGATCCCGAGGTCGAGCGACGCGCCGCCGTCCGTGCCACGCGCGTCGCCCGCGAGGTCGCGACGAATCAGACGCTGCTCCTCGGTCGCACGCTCGAGCGAGGCGCCGAGCTCCGGGCTCTCGCTGAGATTCAGGCTCCAGCGCTCCACACCCCCCGCAGCCTCGATCCGGGCGAGCGCGGCGACGAGGTGAGGGCACGTGAGGTAATACGTCGTCGGGAACGGCTCACCCTGGAGGTCGTAGGGCAGCTGTTCCGTGACAGCGGGTAACCCGTAGGGGCAGCGGACGACGACGCGGCCGAATGCGCGCGGTGATCGCCCGAGCTGTCGGGTGACGATCGCTCGATCGTCCATCCGGCGAACACTAGGTGTCTGCAGGCCGGCGATCGTACGCGTCGGTGAGGACTCCCCCTGCGCGGACGCTCGGTCTAGTTACCGTGCCCGTTCGCCGAGCTACGGGCCTTGCGCCAGGCAGGGATGCCCTTCACCACGAAGAGGCGCTCTCCGGGCCTGACGTAGTTGATTCTGCGCGCCTCGCGCTCGAGCGACCCGACGCTCGTCGAGTTCACGAGCCGGAGCTCGAGCTCGGCGCGGACGAGTCGGAGCGACTCGACCTCCGCGCGGCGTGTCGACAGGTCGTTGCGCGTCTCGAAATAGGACGAGATCGGCCGGTAGTAGAAATAGACGGCGATCCCGACGATTGCGATGACCCAGAGCAGGCGAAGTCGCCGGCGACCGACGCGTGGCGCCACCTTCCGTCTCCGGGTGGAATCCGTCTCCTTGGCCCTCCCTGCCACGACCCAAGGTTCAACGCGGGGCCATCGCTCCCTGCCGGGGTTCTAGGCGATGTCCACCTTGATGACGTTCGTCGAGCCGGGGATGTTCACGGCCGTACCCGCCGTGAGCACGACACGGTCGCCGCTCGCGACGATCCCGGCATCGCGCGCCGCCGCGATCGAGAGATTCCACAGCTCCTCGACGTCCGTCACCTCGGGGATGTCGAGTGGGGTCACACCCCACTCGATCGCCATGTGCTGAAGGGACGCGGCCACATGGGTGAGCGCGACAACGGGGCGCCGCGGGCGGAGACGAGCGACGGCCGACGCTGTGCGACCCGTGAACGTCGGGACGAGAATCGCTTTCGCGCCGAGTGCCTCGGCGAGATCGCACGCCGCGTTCGACATCGCGCGGCCGACCGTCGGCTCCTCGAGGGCCGACGGCAGCTGATGGCGGTAGCCGAGGCTCGGCTCGACGGCGCGGGCGATGCGCGCCATCGTCGCGACCGCCTCGACCGGGTAGTCGCCGGTCGCCGTCTCCGCCGAGAGCATCACCGCCGATGTGCCGTCGAGGATCGCGTTCGCCACGTCGGATGCTTCGGCACGAGTCGGCTCCGGACGGTGGATCATCGTCTCGAGCATCTGCGTGGCGGTGATCGCGGGCTTCCCGCGCTCGAGCGCCTCGATGATGATCTTCTTCTGCAGCAGTGGCACCTCGGCGGCGCCGATCTCGACTCCCAGATCGCCACGCGCGATCATCACCGCGTCGGCGACGTCGAGGATCGCGTC
The DNA here is from genome assembly GCA_963833725.1 of uncultured Gaiellaceae bacterium. Lineage (GTDB taxonomy): Bacteria > Actinomycetota > Thermoleophilia > Gaiellales > Gaiellaceae > GMQP-bins7. Next base: position 63,942 of record CAWHYV010000009.1, on the reverse strand, counting down.
GAGCTGCGTCACGGCCTCCTTCAACTCGATCTTCGCGATCACCCACGCCTGCGAGCCGGCTGCTTCGATCCGAGACTTGAGCGCGGCGACGTCGGTATGCGTGCGCACGAACGACAGCGCCACGTAGTCGACTCCGAGGCCGAGCGCGAAGTCGAGGTCGGCGAGATCCTTGTCGGTCAGCGAAGGGACGGGAAGCGGCACGCCCGGGACGTTCACACCCTTGTGCGGCTCGACGACTCCTCCCGTGACGACCTCACAGTGCGCTCGCGTTCCCTCGAGGCGCTCGACGCGTAGACGCACGTTGCCGTCGTCGATGAGGATCTCGTCGCCGGCCTCGAGCACCGAGCCGAGCACGTCGGGCGCGACGGGAAGGTCGTCGGCCCCGCAGAGGTCCTCCCCGGCGACCACGATCGACTCGCCCGCTACCAGCGCGACAGCGGAGTCGAGGTCGCCGATGCGAATCTTCGGCCCCTGCAGGTCGGCGATGAGCGCCAACGGACGACCGACCTCCGCCTGCACTGCACGCGCCCGCCGCGCGCTCAGCTCGTGATCGGCCTGTGTCCCGTGGGAGAAGTTGAGCCGAACGCCGTCCATACCGGCGTCGACGAGCGCCGCGAGCGTCTCGACGTCGTTGGAGGCGGGACCGATCGTGGCAACGATCTTCGTTCGGCGGTCGACTTGCGGCATCGAACCAGGCTAGCGACCGCGGAAGGCGGACCACCCCGGGTACACCGCTTCGTCACCGAGCTCTTCCTCGATCCTCAGAAGCTGGTTGTACTTCGCGACGCGATCGGTGCGCGATGGCGCACCGGTCTTGATCTGGCCGGCGTTCACCGCGACGGCGAGGTCGGCGATGGTCGTGTCCTCGGTCTCGCCCGAACGGTGGGAGATCACCGTCGCGTAGCCCGCGTCGCGCGCCATCTCGATCACGTCGAGCGACTCCGTCAGCGTTCCGATCTGGTTCACCTTGACGAGGATCGCGTTCCCGACACGCTCCTCGATACCACGCCGGAGGAACTCGACGTTGGTCACGAACAGGTCGTCGCCGACGAGCTGGACGCTGTCGCCGATCGTCTCCGTCAGACGGCGCCAATCGCTCCAGGCGTTCTCGTCGAGCCCGTCCTCGATCGAGACGATGGGAAAGCGACCGGCGAGAGAGCGGTAGAAGTCGATCAACTCGGCCGGGTCGAGCGTGCGCCCCTCGCCGGGGAGGCGGTACACCCCGTCGCCGAAGATCTCGCTCGCCGCCGGGTCGAGCGCGATCGCGACACGTTCGCGATGCCCTGCCCGCTCGGCGGCTTCGAGGATCGTCTCGATCGCCCGCTCCGTCGACTCGAGATCGGGCGCGAAGCCCCCTTCGTCGCCCACGCCGGTCGCGAGTCCGCGCTCGTGAATGACCGCCTTGAGGCTGTGGAACACCTCGGCGCCGATGCGGAGCGCCTCGGAGAACGACTCGACCCCTGCCGGAACGACCATGAACTCCTGGAGGTCGAGCCGATTCTGCGCATGGACACCGCCGTTGATCACGTTCATCAGCGGCACCGGAAGCGTCCGGGCGCCGCGGCCGCCGAGCCAGCGGTACAGCGGCTCTCCGGCGTCCGTCGGCTGCCGCCCTGGCGGCGGCGAGCGAGCAGCCGAGAATCGCATTGGCGCCGAGGCGGCTCTTCGTCGGCGTTCCGTCGAGCTCGATCAGGGCTCGATCGAGCGCTCGCTGATCGGCTGCGTCGAGACCGACGATCGCGTCCGCGATCTCTCCGTTGACGTTGCCGACCGCTTTCTGCACACCCTTGCCGAGGTACGCCGCCGGGTTCCCATCGCGCAGCTCCACCGCTTCGTGCTCGCCCGTCGACGCACCCGAAGGCACGATCGCACGACCGAGGACGCCCGACACCAGCCGCACGTCGACCTCGACCGTCGGGTTTCCTCGCGAGTCGAGGAGCTGCCGGGCATGCACGTGAGCGATGGCGGTCATGCGAGTGTCTCCTTCGCGCGCTCGTAGTAGGCGTCCTGCGCGTCGAGGTCGAGACTACGCCAGTCCTCGCCGTCCGCCTCGGCGAACGCGGCGGCGGTCTCGACCCGCGTCGTGAACCGACGCGTCGTCGCGCGAAGCGCGAGCTCCGGATCGACGTTCACCCGGCGGGCGACGTTGACCACGGTGAACAGAAGATCGCCGACCTCGTGGAAGACGGCCGGGTCCGGCTCGGTCTCCGGCGCCGGCTCCCCCGTCCGAGCCACGGCTGCTTCCAGCTCGGCGAGCTCCTCGCGCAACTTCTCCAGCGGGCCTTCGAGGTCGGGCCAGTCGTACCCGACCGCGGACGCGCGGCGCTGGACCTTCCGTGCCTGCAACAGCGCGGGGAGTGCGTGCGGAACGTCGTGGAAGATCCCCACCCGACCCTCCTGCTCCGTCTTCACGGCTTCCCAGCGCTCGCGCACGCGCCCGGGGGTCTGGGCATCGGCCTCACCGAAGACATGCGGGTGCCGGCGCACCAGCTTCGCGTGGACGTCGCGCGCGACGGACTCGAGGTCGCCCTCACCGCGCTCCTCGAGGAGCAGCGACAGGAAGTACACCTGGAAGAGGAGATCCCCGAGCTCGCCGTGCAGCGCTCCCGCGTCGTCGCCGAGCGCGGCATCTGCGACCTCGTAGGCCTCCTCGACCGTGTGCGGAACGATCGTGGCCGCCGTCTGCTCGCGGTCCCACGGGCACTCCCGGCGGAGGTGCCGGGTCAGTTCCTGGAGGTCGAGAAGCGCCTCCGCGAGGCTCATGGAACCGAGACTACTGGGTCTCGGTCGGTGTATCGGGGAGCTCCGGCGGCTCGTACCCGGCCGCGTAGCTCACCTTGCCCTCGTAGCTCTTCTTGAGATCCTCGACCCAGGCCTGCATGACCTCGTTGCGGCGCGCTTGCAGCAGCTGCGCGCTGATAGCCGCCTTGACCTTCGGGAAGGGGGTGACATTGGCCTTGCGGACGTCGGACACCGCCTCGATCACGTGGTAGCCGTACGTCGTCTTCACCGGCTTCGAGAGCTCGCCCTTGTCGAGCTCGAACGAGACCTTGTCGAACTCCGGAACAGTCTGGCCTCGCGAGATCGTGAGCTTGCCACCGGAATCCTTGCTGCCGGTATCGGCGGAGTCGGACTTCGCGAGGGCCGCAAAATTGGCGCCACCCTGGAGCTGCGCGTAGATCTCGTCCGCCTTGGCCTTGCTCGCGGCGAAGTCGACGTTGCCGGCATCGTCCTTCTCCGAGACGAGGATGTGGCGCACGTCGCGTGACTCCGGCGTGCCGTACTGCGACTGGTTCTGCGTGTAGTACGAGAGAAGCTCGTCGTCGGTCACCTTCACGTCCTTCGTGACCTCGTCGAAGATCTTCTGCGCGAGCACGGGTGCCTCGAGCGCCCTGTCGCGGTACTCCTCGGCCGTGAATCCCTGCTCCTCGAGCGCCTTCTCGTACTTGGCGCGCTTGCCGTCGAAGCGGCTCTTGATGAACTCGCTCTCGGCCTTGTCGATCTCATTCTTCGAGACCGAGACGCCGAGCTCGTCGGCGGCCTTGCGGAACTCCACCAGCTCGACGAGGTACGCGAGATACCGCCTCTGGGCGTCCTGGTACTCGGGCGTTCCCGCCTTCGGGAACTCCTGCTTCTGCGCCTCGTAGCCGCGCTTCGCCTGGTCGATCAGCTGGTCGAGGTCGCTCTTCGAGACCTCCGTGCCGTCCACGACGGCGACCGCGCCGGTCGGAACGGCGTCGGAGCCACCACCGCATGCCGTCGCGGCGAGCGCGACGGTTGCGAGAAGGGCGGAAAGAGTGATGCGCGCGGCGGTCATCAGAGCTCGTCCCTTATAGCCACTGGGGTGTTAGGCACGGGTTGCGGACTGTTCAGAAGCTGCGAGGTCATCGGGCGCGTGGGCCGAGAAGAAGGCCGCATTCAAGCGGCCACGCGGGCCCGGACAATAGCATCGGGCAACTCGAGGGCATCCTTGAGGCTCTCCACGCGGAGCGAGACCTCACGCTTGGACGTCGAGTAGATCACCGTCGGCGCGCCGGCGACGAGGGCGCGCACCTCGACGGAGCCGAGTGCGAGCGGTCCCACCGTTACGCGCCCGCCGCGAAAGACGAGGTAGTCGGCTCCGAGTCGCGCGAGTTTCAGCTTCGCCTCCTGAATGGCGAACAGGTTCTCGACGGGCTCGGGAATCGGTCCGTAGCGGTCCTCCGTCGCGGACACGAGCTCGCGGAGCTCGTCCTCGTCCTCCGCGAGGGCGATTCGGCGGTGGAGGTCGATCTTGAGCGCTTCGGCTGCGACGTACGAGGCGGGGACGTATGCGTCCACGCGGGCGTCGACCCGCACGGGGCGAACGGCGGCGCGACGCCTGCCGGTGAGCTCCGCGATCGCCTCGTCGAGCATCTCGACGTACAGCTCGAATCCGAGCGCAGCGACGTGGCCCGACTGCTCCGCGCCGAGCAGGTCACCGGCGCCTCTGATCTCGAGATCCCGCATGGCGATCTGGAACCCGGCCCCGAGCTCCGTGTGGTCGGCCAGCGTCGACAGCCGCGCGCGGGCCTCCGGCGTCAGCTCCGAGGCGTCGGGATAGAAGAGGTAGGCGTAGGCGAGGACGTCCGAGCGACCTACGCGACCACGGATCTGGTAGAGCTGCGCGAGGCCGAGGGCGTCCGCGCGCTCCACGACGAGCGTGTTCGCCTGCGGGATGTCGATGCCCGACTCGATGATCGTCGTCGAGACGAGGACGTCCGCGTCGCCCGCGAGGAACGCGTGCATCCGCTCCTCGAGCTCCTTCTCCGACATCTGCCCGTGGGCGACGAGGAAGCGCAAGCCCGGGCAGAGCTCCTCGAGCTTCTGCCTCGCCTCGTCGATCGACTCGACGCGGTTGTGGAGGTAGAAGGCCTGGCCGCCCCGAGCGTGCTCGCGCTCGAGTGCGTCCTTGATCATCTGCTCGTCGTACTCGCCGACCGTGGTGCGAACGGGACGACGGCCAGTCGGCGGCGTCTCGATGATGGAGATGTCACGCAATCCCGAGAGCGACATGTGCAGCGTCCGGGGGATCGGCGTCGCCGACAGCGCGAGAACGTCGACCTCGAGTCGAAGCGAGCGCAGCAACTCCTTCTGCGCGACCCCGAAGCGCTGCTCCTCGTCGAGCACGACGAGCCCGAGATCCTTCGGGATCACATCCCGCGAGAGAACCCGATGCGTGCCGATCAGGACGTCGACCTTTCCCTCCCGGAACTCGTCGAGCACTCGCTTCTGGTCGGCGCGGCTGCGGAAGCGCGACACCATCTCGACACGCACGGGAAAGTCGCGAAAGCGCTCGCGGAAGGTGTTCCAGTGCTGCTCGGCGAGGATCGTCGTCGGGCAGAGCACGAGTGTCTGGCGATTGTCGAGCGCGACGGCGAAGGCCGCCCGCACTGCGACCTCGGTCTTGCCGAAGCCGACGTCGCCGCAGACCAGTCGGTCCATCGGCCTCGCCGCCTCGAGATCTTCCTTCACGGCCTCGATCGCCTGGAGCTGGTCCTCCGTCTCGCGATAGGGGAAGGAGCTCTCGAGCCGCTCGAGCCAGTCGTTCGTCAGGTCGACCGCGCGACCCGTGGCCTGACGCCGACGTGCGTAGAGCGCGAGGAGCTCACCCGCGAGCTCACGGACGGACTCGCGGGCTCGGCTCTTGAGGTTCTGCCATGCCTTTCCGCCGAGCTTGGACAGCGACGGCGCCTTTGCGTCGGCGCCGATGTACCGCGAGACCTTCGCGATCTGCTCGTGCGGGACGTAGAGGCGATCCTCGCCGCGGAACGCGAGGAAGAGGTAGTCGCGCGTGACGCCCGCGACGTCCTTCGTCTCGAAGCCGAGGAGCTTTCCGACGCCGTGGTCTTCGTGCACGACATAGTCGCCGACGCGAAGATCGGCGAACGATTGGAGCGCGCGGCCGAGGCGAGCATCGACGCGCGGCGGGCGCTTGCGGAAGATCTGCGTGTCGGGGAGCAGCGCGATCCCGAGGTCTCTCCAGACGAATCCGCGCCGTGCCGGGCTGACGACGAAGGTGAGGGACGGGTCGGACGCGAGCGTCGCGACGTGGTCTTCGACGGTCGGCTCCACCTTGCGCAGAAGCCGTTGCGTCCGAAGCGCTTCGCCTCCATGCGGGAAGGTGACGATCACCCGACGTCCCTGCCGCACCATTGCCGCGAGCTCGTTCTCGGCCTCGGCAAGGCCGCGGGCCGCCAGCGCCGGACGCTGAGCATCGAACACGTGCGGCTGCGAGCGGGGCAGCGCGTCCAGCCGCCCGACGCCGTCGAGGCTCGGACGGTCGAGTCCCTCCTCGTCCCAGAGGCCGACGACATCGTCGAGCTGCCACACGAGGTCGGGAGGACCCTCGAGGAGCGCGACGTTGTCGCCTCCGTCCCCGTTGTCCTCACTCGCGGCGCCGAGTGTCCGTTCGCGCGCGGGGTAGATCAACGCGTCGACGACGGGATGAAGCGCACGCTGGGTGAACGGTGAGAACGCTCGAACCTGCTCGATCTCGTCGCCGAAGAACTCGACCCGCAGGGGCTCGCGCCCCGTACTCGGGAAGACGTCGACGAGGCCGCCGCGCACGGCGATCTGACCGCGCTCCTCGACGCGCTCGACGCGCTCGTAACCTGCCCCTACGAGCTCCTCGACCACGGTATCGAGGTCGATGTCACCCGACGCTGACAGTCGGACGACGCGGGGTCGCTGATCGACCGGCGGCATACCTTCGGCGAGCGCGCGCGCAGAGACGCAGACGAGCCCGCCGGCCGCGAGAACCTCGAGCGCCCGCGCGCGTTCGCCGACGAGATGCGCAGGTGGCTCGAGCCCGGAGCTCGCGCGAACACCGCGGCTCGGAAGGAGTGCGACCATCTCGGGATCGACGTACCAACCGATCGCGTCGGCGACGTCGCGCGCCTCCTCGTCCTCCGCGAGCAGGCAGACGAGCGATCGTTCGAGCGTTGCGTGAAGTGTCGCGAGGACCAAGGGAAGCACCGGCTCGGACACGCGCGCGTCCGCCGGGAAGGCGTCGATGAATGCGCGGAACCTCTCGCTCGCGGCGAGCTCCTCGACGATCCCGGCAAGGGGTGTCGGTGCTGGGTCCATACGGCCGGCGGGAACCGAGCCCCGCGGGCGTGATCGTAGCGTCAGGCTTCGCGCACGCTCACCTTCGTCGATCCAGGGATGACACGAGCGCGCCGAGCGCGCGAGCTCCCAAACACCCCCAGGGGCACTCCCGTGTCCCTTCTTGGACCGTACCGCGCACGGCGTCACAGGTGGGGAACGAAAGTGGCGAAGAAGTGCGCCGGGTCGAGCCCTGTCGATCGCCGGAACGAAGGGTCAGTTGAAGCGGCGCTGCGCCTCTTCCAGACCCTCGAGAAGGATCAGCTCGACTGCGTCGGCCGCGCGCGCGACGATCTCGTCTCGACCCTCGTGCGCCTCGAACGGTGCGAGGACGAAGTCCGCGACGTCGCGCGGGTCGCCGCGAGGCGGACGCCCGACCCCGACGCGGAGCCGGAGGAACTCCGGACTGCCGAGCGCCTGCGCGATCGACCTCAACCCGTTGTGGCCGGCAAGACCGCCACCCGCGCGCGCCTGCAGGCGCCCGAACTCGAGGTCGACGTCGTCGTGGACGACCAGCACGTCCTCCGGCGCGACCTTGTAGAACCGCGAGGCCGCGGCGATCGAGCGACCGGATTCGTTCATGTACGTCTCGGGGGCGAGGAGTGCCACGCGCTGACCGTGGATCCGCGTCTCGGCGAACCGCCCGCTGAACTTCGACTTGAACGACGCGTCGCACCGGCGCGCGATGTCATCCACCACCATCCAGCCGACGTTGTGGCGGTCGGCCGCATGCCGTGGGCCAGGGTTTCCGAGCCCGGCGACGAGCAGGTCGAGCGTCGAGGCACTCTCGCCCCGACGGAACAACCGCATGGCTACTCCTCGGACTCGGAGCTCTCGCCGGCGTCGGCCGACTCGCCCGCAGCGCCCTCGGCTGCAGCTTCCTCGCCCTCGGCGGCCTCGGCAGCTTCGGCGGCCTCGGCTGCGTCGGCCTCCTCGAGCTCGGTAAACCCGCGCGGCACGGAGACCGTGGCGATGACCGTCTCGTGCGGATCGTCCAGAAGCGTCACCTTGTCGATCGCCGCGATGTCCGCGAGCCGGAGCACGTCGCCAACCTCGAGGTGCGTGACGTCGACCTCGATGTGCTCGGGCACGTCTCCTGGCAACGCCTCGACCTGAAGCTCGCGCGAGACGAGCGAGAGCATGCCACCCGTCTTGGCGCCGACCGGCTCGCCGACGAGCTGCACGGCGACCGTCGCGTGGATTGCCTGGTCGAGCCTGACTTCACGCAGATCGATGTGAGAGATGGTGCCGCGGATCGGATCCTGCTGATACTCGGCGAGAATCGACGGGTGCACCGTCGTCTGACCCTCGATGACGACGTCGAGGATCGCGTGCAGCCCGGACGGGCCCGTCATCACGGCGCGAAGGTCGCGCTCGGGGACGGCGATCGCCCGCGCGTGGCCCTTCCCGTAGAGGACGCCGGGGATGAGCCCCTCCGAACGGAGGCGCCGGGTGCGGCGCGAGCCGATCTCCTCGCGCTCGCGCACTTCGAGCTTCAGTCTGTCTCCAGACACGGCGGCGGATTGTAGCGATGGCGCACCGCTCCGCCGTCGAGAGCGCACGGATGCGGTCCCGAAGCGGACGCCTTCACCGATCTTGCGCGAACCGGGTGTGCGCTCGGAGTCCCGATATCCGCGTCAGGCAGCTATCAGCAGCCAGACACACGACCCGAACGTCGGTACATGCGCTGTCATCGTCCGCGCCGGATCCTGTCCCTCTCCAAGACGATGATCCCGACGAGGAACGCGAGGATGACGGCTGCCGCGACCGCTTGTGGCAGCCAGTCGGTGCCTGCGACCGCGAAAAACACGAGGCTCGCGACGATCACGAACAGTGAGAGGCACCCCCCACAACCGAGACAGCTGAAGCCTCCGGCGTCTGGACTCCGATCACGCATGAAGCGCCGATCCTAGACCGGCTCCGCAGCGATTGGGCGGTTGGGACGAGAGCGGACGAGCGGCGGTGTTCGCGCGAGTGTCATGCTGCCGAGCCGCGGTTGGCGAGTTGCGCGAGTGCCACAGCCGCGATCGGAGAGAAACGCTCCCCCGTCCAGCCAAATCGCATGCCGCTGGCTTGAGGGACGGCGACCTGCGGGAACGTGCCGATAGGAAGAGCAGGCGTGGTGGCCTGTAGTTGCCGCCGCCATGACGCAGGTCACCACGCCCGCTTCTCGCATCAAACGTCTCGGGAACCGAGCCCGCCCTGCCCGAAGGTGCGGGATGTGCCCCTCACTCGGGCGGTTCACCTGGATTCAGACGGCCCGTCTTCGACCGTGACGGATATCCGGCCTGACGCCGCCCGGGGCAGAGCGCCGTTAGCGCACTTCGCTCGAGCCCGCACTTGACGCGCAGAGGGCTAGAAGAGCTGGTTCTCGCCGGCGAAGATCGCCGACACCGAGTCGTCGGCGAACACGTTGCGGATCGTCTCCGCCAGGATCCCCGCCACGGTCAGCACCTCGACATTGTCGGGCTTCGTGAGCGGATCGATCGCGACCGTGTCGGTGACGACGAGCCGATCGATGTGGCTCTCCGCGATCCGCTCGAGCGCAGGGCCGTTGAACAGGCCGTGCGTCGCGCACGCGTACACCTTCGTCGCACCGGCATCCTTGAGCGCAGCGGCTCCCGCGGCGAGAGTGCCGGCGGTGTCGACGATGTCGTCGGTCATGACGACGATCTTCCCGTCGACGTCGCCGATCACCGTGCTCACGCGGGCGACCTGGTGCTCTGGCCGCTCCTTGTTGAGGACGACGAGGTCACCGCCGATCATCTCGGCGAACTTGCCCGCGAGCTTCGTTCGACCCGTGTCCGGTGAGACGGCTGCGATCGGCTCCTGGAGCTTCAGATCCCGCACGTACTGCGCGAAGAGCGGGATCGCCGTCATGTGGTCGACGGGGATGTGGAAGAACCCCTGGACCTGGCCTGCGTGGAGATCCATCGTGAGCACGCGATCGGCGCCGGCGGACTGGAGCATGTCGGCGACGAGGCGGGCCGTGATCGGCTCGCGCGGACGCGACTTCTTGTCCTGACGCGCGTAGAAGTACCACGGAACGACGGCGGTGATCCGCTTCGCGGACGCGAGCCGCGCTGCATTGATCATGATCAGGAGCTCCATCAGGTTCCGGTCGACCGGATCGCAGGCGGACTGGACGATGAACATGTCGGCGCCGCGCACCGATTCCTCGTACCGGCAGTAGGTCTCGCCGTTCGCGAACGTCTTGAGCTTCACGCCACCGAGCTCGATGTTGAGCTGCTCGGCGATCCGCTGCGCGAGATCGGGGTTGGAGCGGCCCGAGAACAGCATGAGCCTCTTCTGTGGCGCGAGCGCGAGCGCACGCCCGACTTCGAGCTCGGGTTGCGGGTTCATCGGCTCGAGCCCAGGGAGCGACTGCTCAATCGTTCCGCTTTCCACCGCGTCCTTCCTTGTTCACTTGCTTCGCCCGGGCGATTGCGAGTGCGCCGGGAGGCACATCCTCTGTGATCACGGAGCCTGCTGCAATCCATGCGTCGTCGCCGATCGATACCGGGGCGACGAACGTATTGTCGACGCCCGTCCTGACGTTGCCGCCGATCGTCGTTCGCTCCTTGACGCGCGTGTGCCCCTGATTCGCCGTGATGTTGCCGGCAGCGATGTTCGATCCCGGTCCCACGTCAGCGTCGCCGAGGTAGGTGAGGTGCGGAACCTTCGTGCCCTCGCCGATGTTCGAGTTCTTCAGCTCGACGAACGTGCCGGCCTTTGCGCCGGCGGCGAGAACGGTGCCGGGTCGCAGGTAGCAGAAAGGCCCGACCAGCGCATCCTCGCCGACGGTGGAGTCGACGAGCACGGCGTGCGGGCCGACCTCGGCGCGGGCGGCGATACGCGAGGCACCGCGGATCACGGTGAATGGATGGATGACCGCGTCGGGCTCGAGCACTACATCGGCGTCGATCCACGTGCTCGAGGGATCGACGATGGTGACGCCCGCGAGCATGTGCTCCTCGTTGATCCGGTCGCGGAGCGCCGAGCCGGCGGCGGCCAGCTCGACCCTCGTGTTCACACCCTCCGTCTCCACCGGGTCTCCTCCCTTGTGCACTGCAACACGGTGACCCTCCTCGACGAGAAGCGCGACCGAGTCTGTCAGGTAGAGCTCGCCCTGCGCGTTGTGCGGCGTCAGCCGGTCGAGCACCGGCCACAACCTATCGGCACGGAACACGTAGATGGACGCAGTTCACCTCGCGGACGGCGCGCTGCTCGGCGTTCGCGTCTCGGTACTCGACGATGGCCGCGAGACCTCCCTCGTCGTCGCGCAGGACGCGTCCGTACTGCTTTGGGTCGTCAGGCTCGAACGACAGCACGGTCGCCGCGACGCCGTTGGTTCGGTGCGTTTCGACGAGGTCGCGCAGAACGTCTGCCGTGAGGAGTGGGGTGTCTCCCGACAGCACGAGGATGTCCTCCGCCGCGCCGTCGAGCGCGGCGCGGGCGCAGCGCACCGCGTCTCCCGTCCCACGCGGTTCTTCCTGAACGGCGACGAGACGACCGTCGAACGCGGCGACCGTCGCGGGCGCGACGACGACCACGAGAGGGTGCACGCCGAGAGCGCGCGCGGACTCGAGCACCCAGTCCACCATGCGGCGGCCGAGGATCGGATGCAGGTGCTTCGGCACGTCCGAGCGCATGCGCGTGCCGAGCCCTGCCGCCATGACGACGGCGCCGAGGGTCCTCTCACCGTTCGACGACACGGAGGCTGGGGCGCCAGGATTCGAACCTGGGATCACGGGACCAAAACCCGTTGCCTTACCACTTGGCCACGCCCCAGAGCGAGCGTCATCTTGCCACCCCGACGGGATCACCCGCGTCGACCGGTCGCGTGACGAGCGTGCGACCCGTGCCCGAGAGCGCAGCCGCCGCTCGGGCTGCCTCGTGGGCGTCCTCGAAGAGGCCGTAGACGGACGGGCCGGCGCCCGAGACATCCGCGCGAAATGCTCCCGCGGTCACGAGCTCGGCGGCGATCGCGGACGACGCGAGGTCGTTCGACGGAAGCTGTGCGAGATCGCGCGGCGTCGCGATCGATCCGAGCGCGCGTCGAAACGTCGTGACGCGCCCGTCGAAGCCGGTGGCGCCATCCCGTTCGTCGAACGCGGCGTAGACGTCTGCGGTCGACTCCTTGGCCTCGTCACGCGGGACGACGAGAACGACGTGGTAGTCGGTCGGCAGCACGACCGGTGCGAGCTCGGTCCCGTCGGCGGTTGCGAGCTGCGTTCCTTCGCGCAGGAAGAACGGGACGTCCGCGCCAACCCGAGCAGCGATCCGGTGGAGGTCGTCGAGTGCGAGCGGCTGGGAAAGCGATGCGTTTGCGAGGACGAGCGCCGTCGCGGCATCCGAGCTTCCACCCCCGAGACCGGCCGCCACGGGAATTCGCTTCTCGATGTGGACGCGCCAGCGCGGCTCCGTCCCAGCCGCACGGGCGAGCGACTCGAGCGCGTCACGCACGATCGTGTCCTCCGCGAAGCCGGCGACCACGAGCTGCGCCGACGGCTCGATCGAGAGGACGTCATGCAGGTCGACGCGCTGGAGCACGGTGATGACCTCGTGCTTCCCGTCGGGTCGAAGGGATCCGACGACGAGCCCGAGGTTGATCTTGGCGAACGCCTTGGTCTCGGTCATCGGAGAAGCGCGGCGAGCTGGACGAATACAGGAGGCTCGAGCTCTTCCGCTCGCGCTGTGATCGGGATGCCGATGGAGTCGAGCGCCTCTTCGACCGATGCTCGCGGCGCGAGGCCGGCAACGGACACCGAATTGGGCAGCGTCTTGCGGCGGTGGGCGAATGCGGCCTCGACGATCGGTCGCACATCGGCGATGGCCGCTGTCGGAGCTCGCTCGAACGCAACGAGCGTGGAGTCGACGCGAGGACGTGGACGGAACACGGTCGGCGCTACGGGATGAGACCCGGTCTTCCGCGCACTGAGTTGAACGAGAACGGAGACAGCTCCATAAGCCTTCGTTCGCGGCGACGCGAAGAATCGGTCTGCAACCTCCCGCTGCACCATGACGCACCACTGCCGCAGCGTCGCAGCGTGCTCCAGCGTCTCGACGACGAGTGGCGTCGCGATGTTGTACGGGAGGTTGGCGACGAGCTTCGTCGGCGCGGGTGACAACCCGTCGACATCGACGGCAAGCGCGTCCTCCCAGATCAGATCGACGTTCGTTCGCTCGGCGAGCGCCTCACGCAGCGCCGGCTCCAGCGTGCGGTCGACCTCGATCGAGTGGACGAGACGCACGCGATCGGCGAGATACCGGGTGAGCACGCCCAGGCCCGGCCCGACCTCGAGCACGACGTCATCGGGCTCGAGGCCGCTCAGGCGCCCGATGACACCGAGGATGTTCTCGTCGACGAGGAAGTGCTGACCGAGCGCCTTCTTCGGTGCGACGGTCATGGCAACCGGAAGACGGCTGCGGCATTCTCATGCGTCGCAGATGCGAGCTCGTCGAAGGTCTCGCCCCGGACCTCCGCGAGCGCCCGCAGCGTGTGCACGACATTGGCCGGCTCGTTCGGTCGCCCGCGCGTCGGCTGCGGCGCAAGATATGGGCTGTCCGTCTCGACGAGCACACGGTCGCGAGGGATGCTCGCCGCAGCCTCCCTCAGACGCGCCGCGTTCGGGTAGGTCGCGTTCCCTGCGAACGAGACGAAGTAGCCGCGATCGACGGCGACCGGAGCGAAGTCGGGCGACGAGAAGCAATGGAGGACGACCTGCCCGCGGAACGGCTCGAGCGCTCTCGCCGTCTCGTCGTCCGCCTCGCGGTTGTGAATCACGACGGGGAGATCGAGGTCGTCCGCGAGCGCGAGCTGCGCGTCCAGGAGACGGCGTTGCTGCTGGGGCGTCGCGTATCGACGAACGGTGTCGAGCCCGGTCTCGCCGACTGCGATCGCCTTCGGGTGGGAGAGCAGGTCCCGGAGCTCGTCGAGACGTTCGGCTTCGGCCGTCGCTGCCTGATGCGTGTCGATGCCGAGGGCGGCGTACACGCCGTCGTGCGCATCCGCGATCGCGAGTGCTGCGCGGCAGGAGTCGATCCCGGTTCCGATGGTGACGATCCTCGTGACACCCGCATCGCGTGCGTTCTCGACGAGCGTCGAGACCTCTGACTCACACGCATCGAGGTGCGCGTGCGAATCGGTCACGGTGCAGAGGCGGCCTCCATCCGCGCCAGCTCATCGGCGACGACCTGCTCGGCGTCGAGCTTCGCGAAGAGGGGTGCCGGCTCCCTGAGAGCCTGTCCGTGCGGAAGCGCGCTCGGGGCCCAGCGACCGTTCCAGCTTGCGTAGTCGCCCGTGAGCACGACGTGCTCGACATCGTCCTCGCGGACCGTCCGAAACTCGAGCGGCCCGGCGATCACGTCCTCGTAGCCGAGCAACTCGTGGAGACGCTGCGCCGAAAACGGAATGAATGGTGCAAGCAACACCTTCAGGCTGTCGATAGCTCGAAGCGCGACGTACAGGATCGTCCCGGCCCGGTCTCGATCGGAATCCAGCTTCGCCCACGGCGCCTGCTCGGCGACGTATTGGTTGCCGAGCGCAGCCAGCCGCATTCCTTCTTGCAGTGCGCTTCGGAAGCGTGCCGCCTCGATCAGCGACCCGATCGACTCGAATCCGCTCTCGACCTCGTGGAGGAGCGCCTCGTCTTCCGAGGTCAGCACCCCGGGGCTCGGTACGACCCCGAAGTTCTTGTACGCACTCTGGAGCGTTCGATTGACGAGATTGCCCCAAGTGGCGACCAGCTCGTCGTTGTTGCGACGGGCGAACTCGGCCCACGTGAAGTCGGTGTCCTGAGTCTCCGGCCCCGCGATCGTGAGGAAGTAGCGAAGCGCGTCGGGGTCGTAGCGGCTCAGGAAATCACGCACGAGGATCTGCACGCCACGACTCGAGCTGAACTTCTTCCCCTCCATCGTCAAGAACTCGCTCGATGCGACGTTGTCCGGGAGCTTCAGGTCTCCGCGCTCCGCGCCGTACGTGCCGCCCGAGCCGTATCCGACCAGCATGCTCGGCCAGATCACCGTGTGGAAGACGATGTTGTCCTTCCCCATGAAGTACGTGTGCTCGGCTGCAGGGTCCTGCCACCAGTCGCGCCAGGCATCCGGTGTCTCGCGAGTTTCGGCCCACTCGATCGACGCCGAGAGGTAGCCGATGACCGCGTCGAACCAGACGTAGATCCGCTTGTCGTCCCGCTCCTCGTATCCGGCCACCGGGATCGGAACGCCCCAGTCGAGATCGCGGGTGATCGGCCGCGGCTTGAGCTCCTTCACGAAGTTGAGCGAGAAGCGACGGACGTTCTGTCTCCAGGTCGTCTTGCTCTCTATCCACTCCGTCAGCCGCTCCTTGAATGCCGGCAGGTCGAGGAAGAGGTGCTTCGTCTTCCGAAAGACGGGTGGCGTCCCGTCGATCTTCGACCGTGGATCGATCAGGTCGGTGGGATCCAGCTGGTTGCCGCAGTTGTCGCACTGATCTCCGCGCGCACTCGCGAAACCGCAGATCGGACACGTGCCTTCGATGTATCGGTCCGGCAGCGTGTGGCCCGTCGAGGAGGAGAACGCCCCGAGCGTCTCGTGCTCGACGACGAACCCGTTCTCGTACAGCGTTCGGAAGAGATCCTGGGTGACGCGGTAGTGGTTTCTCGTCGTCGTGCGCGTGAAGAGGTCGTATGACAAGCCGAGAGCGCGGAGATCCTCCCGGATGAGCTCGTTGAACCGATCGGCAGTCTCACGCGGCGACTCGCCGGCCGCGTCCGCCGCGACCATCACCGGCGTGCCGTGCTCGTCCGTCCCGCTGACCATGAGGACGTCGTTTCCGCGCAGCCGGTGGTACCGCGCGAACGTGTCGGACGGGACGCCGAAGCCCGCGACATGGCCGATGTGTCGCAGGCCGCTCGCATAGGGCCAGGCGACCGCGACCAGAATCCTCCTCGACGTCTCCGGGCTGCTCAAGGGCGCCAATGATAGGGAGCCGCCTCCTCCCGACTCCGAGCGTGGTAACGGCAGCGCCGCCGAGCACCAGCACGAGCAGCAGCGTGATCGACTCTCGGGACGCGCGACTGTGCCACACACTCCTGCTCGCCACGGTGCCTGCAACGTGCGAGGCATCGGCCCGGCGCCCGACGAGTGCGGAGGGCAATGCGCGCGGAGCGCGCGCGTCGAGATACGGCTGGGCGTCCGACCCGAGGGCACGTACGCCAGCGCTCGCTGCGACGACCGTCGTCGTGCTCCGGTCCATCGGATCCCTCGCGACGACCGACGCCGTCGCGGCCTCGTCCGAGAGGACCGTCGCGTCTCCGGTCTCCGGGCGAGTGCGCCTCGCAGTCGTCGCCTGCCGTCGTGCGGTCGAGTCGGGACGACGCCCCGATCCGAGGACGACCAGCCCAGCACCGGACGCGTCCCTGGCTACGCGCGCCGATTCGTCAGGAGACTCGGCCGTCACCGCCGGAATCGCGGGCTCGGATTCCGACGGAGCAGGTGACGGCTCGGCAGCCGTAGCCGGAGTTGGCTGTTCCGCTACGGGAGATGGCGCGGAAGCGGGTGGAGGAGATTGGGCGGGCGGCGCCGCGGATGCCGGAGGAGGACCGGGAGCAGTCCGCGGCGGAAGCAATTCGAATGGGTCGACGTAGGTCTCGGCCTCGCCGACCCTGATCCCGAGATGGAGGTACGGCACCTCGTGCTCCGGCTCGCCGCTCGTTCCCGGGTCGGCGATCGGATCGCCTTCGGCGACGACTGCGCCTTTCCGGACGCGCAGCGTCCCGACATGTGTGAGCGACACCCTGGACCCGTCGCCGGTCACGATCGTCACCGTGATCCCATGTGTCGGTACGGAGCCCGCGAACGACACCTGCCCCGATGCCGGGGCGCGAATCGTGGTGGCGTCCCCGAGCGCGATGTCGATGCCACGATGTTGGCCGGCTGCGTACGCGTCGCTCCCGAGAGAGAACGAGCGGAGGACGGCGCCGTCCGCCGGCCACGCCCATGCCCAAGCGGGCGAGACGGAGCCTAGGGCCCACGCCGCTGCGGCGAGGAGGCCGACCGTCCAGCGTGTTGCCGTGGATGTGAACATGCAGCGACGGTAGCGCGCGCCATGGGAGCCGGCAACGCAATTGACTGTCTTGTCACAGGGAGTCGCGGTAGAGGGCGTTCCGCGCAACGCCGGTCAGCCGCGAGACGACGTCTGCTGCAGCGCGACGAGGGGCTCCGGCTGCGACGAGATCGGCGACAGCGGCGCGTGCCGCTTCGTCGACGCCGGCCGGCGCACGCTCCTCGGACGGTCCGAGTACGAGCGTGATCTCCCCGCGCGGCGGTTCGTCGTACAGCGCCGCGAGCTCGGCCAGCGAACCGCGAGTGATCTCCTCGAAGCGCTTCGTGAGCTCACGGCACACGGCCGCGCGCCGTCCCGGAAGCTCTTCGGCGAGGATTCCCAGAGACGACGGAAGCCGGCGGGGCGACTCGAAGGCCACGACCGCGCCCGCCCAGGACGCGAGGCCAACAGCAAGCGCACGGAGCTCCCCTGCTCGGCGCGGCAGATAGCCGACGAACTGGTAGCGATCGCCGGCCAGACCGCTCGCCACGAGCGCCGTCTCGACGGCCGACGCACCGGGGAGGACCGTCACCTCGATGCCGGCAACCACCGCGGCCGCGATCAGCCGTGCGCCCGGGTCGTTGATGCCCGGCAGCCCCGCGTCCGACACGAGCGCAACCCGCTCCCCGGCGTTCAAGCGATCGACGACCGACGCTGTCCGCGCCGCCTCGTTGTGCCGGTGGTAGCTCTCGAGACGAGCGTCGACCCCGTGCCGTGTGAGGAGGATGCGCGTGCGCCGCGTGTCCTCACACAGGATGCGATCGGCCGCACGGAGCTCGGCGAGCACGCGCAGGGTGACGTCGTCGAGGTTCCCGATCGGCGTCGCGCAGATCGCGAGCGGCATCAGCGCATCCCGTCGAGCGCCTCGAACGCGACGAGTCCCGCACCGACGAGGCCGGCCTCCGGGCCGAGCTCCGCAGGGACGACGTGCAGTGTTCCGTCCGCAGGGTAGATCGCCTCCTGGCGCGCAGCCTCCCGGGCCGGATCGAGGACGAGGTCGCCCGCAGCAGCGCCGAACCCCCCGCCGACGATCACGAGCTCCGGATCGAAGACGTTCGCGAGCGAGCCGATAGCGGCACCGAGCGACCGCCCGAGCCGAGCGAGCGCATCGCGCGCGGAGTCCTCTCCTGCCTTCGCTCGCTCGACGAGCACGTGCGCGTCCGCATCGGGCCCGTACAGCTCTCGCGCCGCCACGTCCGCCGCGCTGCCGGACGCGAGGACCTCGAGATGGCCGCGGCCGCCGCAGGTGCACACGGGACCTCCCTCCTGCACGACGACATGCCCCAGCTCCACCCAGTTCCGAAAGAGCCGTCCGTCGACGACGATGCCGCCGCCGACGCCGGTGCCGAGTGTGATCATCGCGACGTTCGAAAGACCTCGGCCCGCCCCGAGCTTCCACTCGGCCAGCGCCGCGGCGCCGGCGTCGTTCTCGATCCCGACCGGCAGCCCGAACCGCGCGCGAGACCGACCTACGAGGTCGACATCCGTCAGCGAGAGATTCGTCGCCCACAGGATCCGACCGGTTCCGCGCTCGAGGTTCGCGGGGATGCCGTAGCCGATCGCGGCCACGCGCTCGTCGATCAGAGCCTCGACGGCCTCGTCCAGCGCGGCGAGCACCGGCTCGGTGCCGTCGGGGCTCGCGATCTCGTGCTCCGCAAGGACGTTCCCGTCGCGATCGACGAGGCCCGAGAGGATCTTGGTTCCTCCCACGTCGAGCCCGATGACGACGGGAGCCTCCACGGCGGGGGCTACCATAACGACCCGCATGGCCGAGGGAGTCAAGCCCTACCGGCTGTATCGCGGAGGCCGCAAGAAGGGCAAGGTCCCACTCTCGAGCACGCGCCCCCCGACGCAGCCCAAGCACGGGCCTGGGGCGACGAACCGGCGCCGGTGGTGGCTGTGGGTCGTCCTCGGCGTCGTCGGGCTGCTCGCCCTCGCGATCGTCTGGGGCGCACTTGGATTCCGGGCATTCGCCGGTGGTGTCGAGGACGCCAACCAGCGACTCTCCCGCGCTGCGAAGTCGGAGCTCGCCAAGCGCGACCGCTCGATCCTCTCCGAGCCGACGACCGTCCTCGTCATCGGCACCGACGGAGGGCGCGCGCCGGGTCGGGGCGACGCGAACCGCTCGGACTCGATGATGCTCGTCCACCTCGATCCCGAGACACATCGCGTCGCCTATCTCTCGATCCCGCGGGATCTTCGCGTCGAGATCCCCGGATACGGGACGTCGAAGATCAACGCCGCGAATCAGATCGGCGGGCCTGCGCTGACGCTCGCCACGATCAAGGCGCTCACGGGTCTCCCGATCGATCACGTCGTGGTCGTCGACTTCGACGGGTTCAGAGAGCTGATCGACGCCGTCGGCGGGATCGAGGTCGACGTGCCGAAGGCGATCCTCTCGAACCGCTTCGACTGTCCGTACAAGCCGTCACGGTGTGCCGACTGGGAGGGCTGGCGGTTCGAGAAGGGCACGCAACACATGGACGGACAGCGGGCGCTCGTCTACTCGCGGATCCGCACCAACCAGCTCGACCCGTCGGACTCCGACATCACGCGAGGGAACCGGCAGCAGATCGTCGCCGACGCCGTGGGCGACGAGATCGCGAGCTTCGGGACGTTCCTACGAATGCCCTTCATGGGAGGCGATCTCGCCGCGCCGACTCGCGACCGACCTCTCCGCGTGGGAGCTCGCACAGCTCGGCTGGGTGCGCTTCCGCTCGGGCGGCAAGTCGCTCCGATGCCGGCTCGGCGGAGAGCCGACGACGATCGGCGGCGAGTCGATGCTCCTCGGGTCCGAGGACAACGTCGCGGTGATCTCGATGTGGCTCGGCCGCTCGGCTCCGCTCGCGCCGCCGAAGGGAACGCTGTACGGCGCCGGCTGTACGCGGCGCTAGGAGCTGGAATCCGACGCGGGCTTGGGCTTCGAGTCGGTCGAGGCCTTCTCGGCAGGCTTGTCCGCCGACTTCTCGCTCGAGGACGACGTGTCGGTGTCCTTCGACTTCGTCTTCCGCGACCCGTAGTCCGTCGAGTAGAACCCCGAGCCCTTGAAGTGCACGGCCACCGGGAAGAGGATCTTCTCGACCGGGCCTGCGCCGCACGTCACGCACGCGTCCGCGGGCGCATCGCTCATCTTCTGGAAGAGCTCGAAGGTGTGCCCGTTGGGGCAGCGGTACTCGTAGATCGGCACGTGGGCGGGAAGGCTAGCGCTCCGTCGTAGGGGCGAGATATTCTCGCCCCTCCGTGCGCTCCGTCTCGCTCGCGCTCGAGCAGCTCGAGGTAGCACGGCGCGCTCTCGAAGGCGGCGAGACCGCGCGGACGGCTCCGCCGACGCTGTGCCCTTCGGCGGCGGTTGACCGCCGCAATGGCGGCCGACGCGCCCACCAGTCCCCCCAACAGGAACGTTCGGACACCGCCGCGTCGCTCGCCTCCGTCCACACTCGGATCTTACGATCACCCTCGCCATGCTCGTCTGCACGCTCGGTGACCTGACGCTCGACGTCATCGTCCGGCTCACCGGACCGATCGCCGCCGGCGGCGACACCGACGCCGAGATCCGCCTCGGGCCGGGCGGGCAGGCGGCCAACGTCGCCGCCTGGGCCGCCGACCTCGGCGCCGCCGCACGCTTCGTCGGGAAGACGGGCGCCGACGACGCAGGCGAGCTCGCCCGGGCGCGACTCGCGAGGCTCGGCGTCGAGGTCGTCGGCCCGATCGAGGGTCGCAACGGCTCGATCTGCTCGCTCGTGTCGCCGGAAGGCGAGCGCTCCATGGCCGCTGACCGCGGCTCGGCTCGCGAGCTTCGTCCCGACGAGATCGACGCAGCATGGTTCGACGGCTGCGACCACTTCCACGTCTCTGGCTACGCGTTGATGATGGAACCCGTGCGGAGCGCGGCTGCGCACGCAGCTGCGCTCGCGCGCGACGCGGGTGCTCGGATCAGCGTCGACCTCGCCTCGTGGAGCGCGATCCGCGACAGCGGCGTCGAGGCGTTCCGTGAAGCTGTGGCGCGCGATCGAACCCGACGTCGTGTTCGCCAACGAGGACGAGGAGCGCATCGTCGACCGCTCGCTCGTCGACGGAACGTGGATCCTCAAGCACGGCGCCCGCGGGTGCTCCTTCGACGGCGACGAGCGAGCGGCGCTTCCGGTCGCCGAGGCTCTCGACTCGACGGGAGCCGGAGATGCGCTCGCCGCGGGCTGGATCGTCGGCGGGCCGGACCTCGCGCTCGAAGCGGCCGCACGCTGCGTGCAGAACCTCGGCGCGATGCCGATAGCGTCACGAACGTGAACGAGCTGATCAAGCTCTCCGACGAGGTGCGCGCGGCGCTCGACGAAGGTGCGCCGGTCGTCGCGCTCGAGACGACGATCGTTGCCCACGGCTTCCCGGCGCCGCACGGTGTGGAGGTCGGGCTCGACATGGAGCACGCCGTCCGAGAGGCAGGCGCCACGCCGGCGACCATCGGCGTCCTCGAGGGACGCATTCGCGTCGGGCTCGCCGACGACGAGCTCGCGCGCTTCGATTCGAGCGCAAGGAAGCTCGGCCCACGTGATCTCGCCGCCTGCGCGGTCGCCGGCGACCTCGGCGCTACGACGGTCGGCGGCGTTCTCGCGATCGCCCGGATCGTCGGCATCAGCTTCATGGGCACCGGTGGGATCGGCGGCGTACACCGTGGCTATCCGACCCCGCCGGACGTCTCCGCCGACCTCGTCGCGCTCGTCTCGTGCCCGGTCCTCGTCGCGTGCTCGGGCGCGAAGTCACTCCTCGACATCCCGGCGACGATGGAGCACCTGGAGACGCTCGGCATCCCCGTCCTCGGCTACGGGACGGACACGCTCCCGCTCTTCTACCAGGCGACCGGAGGGCCGCCGGTGTCCCAGCGTGTCGACGACGTCGCGACCGCGGCGCGCACGGCCGCGGCTCACTGGCGGCTCGGTGGGTGCGGCGTGCTGCTGACGAATCCGCCGCCGGAGAGCATCGATGTGGAGCACCTGATCGAGGAGGCCGTGGCGGCAGCCGCGCGCGAGGGCGTCTCCGGCCAGGCGGTGACGCCCTTCGTGCTCGCGTTTCTCCACGAGCGCTCGAACGGCCGCACGCGCGAGGTGAACCGCGCCCTCGCGGTGTCCAACGCGCGGCTCGCAGGCGAGGTGTCGGTAGCGTTCGCCGCCCTGTGAGCCTGTACGACGCCGTCAGGAACCTCCCCGTCGAGATCGACGCCTACGACCTCGACGTCCGCACGCTGGACGTGTCGAGCGGTTTCACGCGCAAGACGACGACCATCCGCCTCGCGGGAGCCGGCGAAGAGGGCCTCGGCGAGGACGTCACGTACGAGGCGACCGAGCACGACGCACAGCTCGCGCGCGGGCCTGTGCTTCCCCTCGCCGGCACGTGGACCATCGACTCCTTCTCGCAGCACCTCGCCGGGCAGCCGCTCTTCGAGAACCCGCCGGAGCGCGAGGTCTACGTCGACTACCGCCGCTGGGCATTCGAGAGCGCAGCGCTCGACCTCGCGTTGCGGCAGGGCGGTACGACGCTCGGCCAGGCGGTCGGGCGTGAGCTACGCCCGCTCACGTACGTCGTGTCGATGCGGCTCGGAGAACCGCCGACCCTCCAGCCCGTCCAGGGGTGGCTCGACCTGTACCCGGGCCTTCGTTTCAAGCTCGACGCGACGAGCGACTGGACGGACGACCTCGTGGCGCAGCTGCGCGACCTCGGGTGCGTCGACTCCGTCGACTTCAAGGGCCACTACACGGGAACGATCGTCGACCAGGGAGCGGACCCCGAGCTGTACGGCCGCGTGATCGACGGGCTGCCGGGGATCTGGCTCGAGGACCCGAAGATCGACGACGGCACGCGACCGATCCTCGAGGAGGTCGCGTCGCAGGTCACGTGGGACGCGATCATCCACTCGGTCGAGGACATCGAGGCGCTTCCGTGGCCCCCGAAGACCGTGAACGTCAAGCCCTCGCGGTTCGGGTCGATCGAGCGGCTGTTCGCTGCCTACGACTACTGCGAGGAGCGCGGTATCGGCGCGTACGGCGGCGGCCAGTTCGAGCTCGGAGTCGGACGCGGCCACATCCAGTACCTCGCGGCGCTCTTCCATCCGGACACACCGAACGACGTCGCGCCCGGCGGCTTCAACCTGCCGGATCCGGTGGCCGGGCTCCCGACGAGCCCCCTCACGGTCACACCGCGCGAGACCGGCTTCCTCGCTCTCTAGGGCGAGATAGGTCTCGCCCCTACTCCAGGCTCGAGAGGAAGAGGTCCACCGGGATCAGCGGAAGCGACTCGAGCTTCGCGCTGCCGCGCGCGCCAAGCGCAATCGACACCTTTGCGATCGTCAGGTCGTCCGGCGCCTCGACGATGTTCACGAAGTCGTACTCCCCGAGCGCAGCCCACTGGTGCAGCACCTTCGCGCCCATCTCCTCGACGTCGCGGTTCACCTCGGCAAGCCGCGCCGGGTTCGCGTGAAGGGTTTGGACACCCTTCTCCGTGAGCGTCGTCAGCATCAGGTAGGTCGGCATCTCACTCCTTTCGTCGCTCCTCGCGCAACCGTAACCGAGCCTCCTGGTCGACGTAGAGCAGGGCGCTGCCGAGAAAGACGAGCGGCGACACCACGAGCGCCGCGAGCGCAGCCGCTGCGAGCCTCGTGTTCTCCGCGTACTCACGGAGGACGAAGAAGAGGGTGAACTGCGAGATGATCACGACGAGCGCGAGGGTCGCCAGCCCTCCGAGGACGTGGATGTAGTCGGCGCGTGCGAGCCGAATCCCACGCGCGAACGCCGCGCGAACGCCGAGACCCTCGACGAGTGCCGCGGGAACGGCGAGTCCGAACAGCGCGAGCCAGGCGAGCCCCGGGAGGATGTAGAAGGCGACGAGGAGCGGAACGGGCAGGAACACGAGGACGGCGACGACATAGGCCACGACCGCCCGCCTCGACCGGAGCGGCGCGTCGAGCACCAGCGCGACGGCAGCGACGTAGCTCAGCGAGACGAGCAGCGCCGTGAGCGGCAGGAGCGCGATCCGCTGGTCGCCCGATGTGCCTTTCCACACGAGCGCGTTCGCGATCACGACCGGGATGCCGAGCGCCAAGCGCCCTCCAGAACTGCGCGCCGTAGGCACGGATCGCCTCGCCGACGAGCTGTCCGACGGTGCGCTCCGCGGGAGGTAAGGGCGGCGGCAGTGGGCGCTGCGCGCCTTTCGCTCCCCGCGCCATGGGCGCAGAGGCTACTGAGCGGCCGCCTCGAGCACGCGCGGGATCGCGTCGGCAAGCGTCTCGAGCGCCGGCCCGATCCGCCACCGTCCGCGGTCCGGCTCGGAGATCTCGTTCGAGATCGCGCGCAGCTCGATCGCGGGAACCTCCGCATGGGCGCACGCGCGGAGCACCGCGAAGCCCTCCATCGCCTCGACGCGCAGGCCACCCGAGGTGAGGCCTCCCACCGACGCGCTGGTGCCGATGGGAAGCGCGAGCGCGTCCGGGAACACCGCGCGCACGGCGGCGAGCAATTGTGCGTCGGGTTCGATCGTGCCGACGACAGGGATCGCGGCTGCGATGTCGCAGTACACCGACTCGCTCCCGATGACGAGCGCACCGGGTGTGATGCCTCGGCCGCCTGCGATCCCGACGTGCACGACCGCGCCGGGTTTCTCGAGCGTCAGCGCCCGCGCCGTCGCGGCAGCGGCTTCGACCGGTCCGACGCCACACGCGATCCCCGCGTGATCGCAGAGCTCGATGTCCGTCGCCGCGACGAGCAGCACGCCGCCCTTTCTTCCCATGCCACGATCCTACGGCTCGGTGGCGGCAAGCCTGAACACCGGATGCCGCGGAGCCTCGGCGAGCCACGCCTCGTCCGAGGAGCCCAGATCGACGTCGAAGAAAGGCCGGGTCACACGTCCCAGCCGGAAGTACTCGCGCAGGACGGGAACCGCCTCGTCCGGTTCGAGCTCCGCGACCGCCAATCGCTCGCGCCGCCGGCCACGCCGGAGCTCGACCCAACCCGCAGCGCGCGCGTTCCTCACCCAGTTGCGATCGCCGTACGGAGCGACGAGCCATCGTTCACCTTCGACCTCGACGATCGAGACCGGAGTCGACCAGAGCTTCCCGGACGTGCGGCCGGGAACGGTGAGGAGATACGTGCGTGCGGCCGGCGAGCCCAAGACGTGCGAGAGGGCGCACGAGCGCATTGAGGCCGCGCCTCCACACGCTCCTGCGGTACGGCTTCGTCGCACTCACAGGCATCCAGTAAACCGGCGCACGAACACGAGACCGCCCCTGCGCAAGGGGCGGTCTCGTCGCCACCGGGTCTACGACGACCCAGATCAGTGCGCCAGCGGGCGGATCCTCGTGAACCGCATCGCCACCAGGAGGCCGAGTGCGAGAGCGATTCCGACGCCGAAGCCGATCCCGATCTGCGGCCAGTCGATCTCGCTGCCCGAGCCCGTCGCTGCGACCGTCGCGACCGTCGCGGGGCCGGTCGGCAGCGTTCCGCGCTCGCCGCCGTCGCGGTAGCTCGAAGGCTCCGAAGAGAGCGTCGTCGTCGAGCCGACGCGCTCGTTGGCGTCGACATACGCCCCGAGCACCGACTCGCTGCCGCTCGGCTGAACGGTGCCGTGCTCGTGTGCGTCGGTGTAGGCGCCGAGTGCGGGCTGTGTGCTGCTGTTGAGGATGGTCGTGCGCTCGTTCGCGTCGAAGTACACGACGGCCGGGTCCGCCTGCAGGCTGCCGATCCTGCCCTCGCCGAGCGCCGTCGGGACGGCGACGAAGAGTGCAACGGTGGCGATTCCGATGATGAGAGAGATCGTGCGGGTCATCGCTCCTTCTCCTCTGCTCCTGGTGGCCCTCGTAACCACCTGGATACGAGGCTAGGGAGCGGAAGGCTCTGCTGAAACGGGAGAGTCCCCCGTGTTTGACGACCCGATCCCCTGTGTTTGACGAGCGGCGAGCACGCCTCCGACTTCGCCGCGATGCTTTATCCCGAGCTTCCCGAAGATGCGCGCGAGATGGCCCTCGACCGTGCGATCGGAGAGGAAGAGCGCCGCAGCTACTTCGCGATTCGTCTTGCCCTCCGCGACAAGCGCCGCAACGCGCTCTTCGGCAGGAGTGAGCGCGCCGGGAGTCGCCGCCCGGCCGCTGATGCGCTTGAGCTCGGCCCGCGCGCGCTCGGCCCATAGCGCAGCGCCGATCCGCTCGAAGAGAGCGAGCGCCTCCTCGAGTGTCGCCCGTGCCTCACGCCTGCGCTTCATCCGGCGCTGCGTGGCTCCGAGCGCGAGCAACGTCCGGCCGCGGTCGAGGGGCAGTTCGACCTCCGCATGGAGCGACAGCGCCTCGCCAAAGCGCTCGATCGCCTCGTCGATCCCCCCGGTCGACGCAGCCAGAAGCCCTCGACAGCGCAGGCTGTTGGCCAGCGTGGAGGTCCGCCCGAGCCGGCGGGAGTTCGCCTCGTACCCGTCGAGAAGCTCCACCGCCTCGTCGTGCCGATCGAGCTCGATGAGCGCCTCGATCTGATCGATGAAGAAGCGGGTCGCGCCGGGCTCGACGATGCCTTCCGCGCTGGCAAACGCGACGCAGGGCTCGAGCAGCACGATGGTCTCGCTCGGCGTACCGAGCGAAAGCGCGAGATGGGCTCTTGCGGCAGACGTCACGAGGTGTGCGTATCTGTCGTGGCTGATCTCGACGGCACGTCGTGCCGCCACAGCCACCGCGTCAGAACGACCACGTTGCGCCTGAACCATGCTTTCGAGGGCGAGCGCGAGAGCGCGAAAGAGCGGCTGTCCTGACTGTTCGGCGGCATCCTGCGCCTGACCCGCAAGCTCGAGCGCCAGCTCGAGGTCACCGAGTCCCCGTTCGGCCTCGCCAAGCAAGCACAGGAGCCAGGGGCGGACGTTCTCGTCCCCGTGGTCGAGCGCGCGCTCGAGGAAATCGACGAGCGCGTCGCGCGCACGCACATGCTGATCGACCCATATCCAGTTCTCCACGAGCGCCACAAGGGGCTGATCCAGGCCTCGTAGATCCCCGGCAGATCCCTGCAGCGCGAGCGCTCGCTCCGCTGTCGCGCCGGCAGTCGGCCGACCGAGCAGCGTCTCGGCAGTCAGGAGGGTCATGACCACATCGGCGACCAGAGCCTCGTCGCCCAAGTCGGAAGCAAGCTCCAAGGCGACGTCCGTGTGGCGAAGCGCGTCGGCGAAGCGTTCGAACGTCCAGACACTGCACGCGGCGATCCCCTCATGCGCGAGCGCCAGCGTCTGGCGGTCGGCCTCCGCCTCCTCGACGACCTGTCCGAAGAGCTCGCGGGCCTCGTCGGGCGCCTCGTAGAGACGGATTCGCGCGAGCACGACCAGTCCTCGAGCCCGCTCCGGACCTCCCTGCATCGGAGCTACCAGATCGCGGAGCTGTGCCTCGGCTCGTCGGGAGTCGCCGGCCTCGAAGTGCAGGAACGCCGCATCGATCGCGCGCCGCGTTGCGTCATCGGCGCGGTCCGCAGGCGTCAGCTCTCCTGCGCGATCGAGGAGAAGTGCCGCCGGCCGCGGTGCGCCTCGGGCGCGCGCATGCTGCGCAGCGCTCTCGAGCGCGGAGGCGACCGTCTCGTCCGGTCGTTCGACGGATGCAGACAGCTGCCAGGCGCGCGCCTCGGGGTCGTCGAGAAGCTCCGCGAGGCGGGCATGTACCTCGACGCGTCTGAGCGGATCTGCCGACTCGTAGACCCCCGCGGCGAGAAGCGGATGCGTGAACCGGACTCGCTGGCCGTCGAGCTCGACGACGTGCGCTTCGATTGCCGGTGTCAGGCCCGCATCTCGCGAGACGCCCGACGCCGCCTCGGTGATCGCGATCGTCGGATGGGCGTGCGCCGCGGCGGCGAGGAGAAAGTCGCGACTCTCGGGAGGGAGCGCCAGCACGCGGCCGTGAACGAGGTCGTGAAGCGACTCGGGAACGGGCAAGGGTTGCCCCGCCTCGATCGAGACATCCGAGCGCCTCAGCATGCGAACGAACTCGAGTGCGAAGAACGGATTTCCGCCCGACGCCTGATGCACCTCGACCAGAAGCGGGCGCGGGAGCGCCACCCCCAGATGCTCCTGGACGACGCGATGGAGATCGGCGGCGTCGAGAGGGCCGACCTCGACCTCCACGCAGCGATCGCCCGCCAGCGCGCGGCGGAGCTCGTCGAGAAACGGACTTGCGAGCCCGGAGCGGCGGGAGAGTAGAACGCCCACCCGTTCGTCGCGCAAACGACGAGTCGCATAGGCGAGCGCTCCTGCGGAGGCGACGTCGAGCCACTGCACGTCGTCGACCGCGATGACGAGCGAGTTGTCAGCACCCAGCGAGCGGAGAACACCGAGGAGGGCGACCCCGACCGCATGCGCGTCCGGAACGGCACCGTCCGGTGCCTCTTCGAGAACCAGCGCTCGCGACAGCGCCGAGCGCTGACCTTGGGGAAGCGATGCAAGCGCCTCGTCGAGGACGCCGTCGAGGAGGTCGGCGAGACCCGAGAAGCTGAATGCCGTCTCGCTCTCGGCCGGAAGCGCCTGCAGCACGCGGGACACGCGCTCCTCGGCCTCCGCGATGCCTGCACGCCAGAGCGTCGTCTTCCCCATGCCAGCCTCGCCTTCGAGCACGAGCGCGCTCGCACCCTCATCGATGCGAGCGAGGAACTCGGTGACGGACGCGAGCTCGGCGTTTCGACCGACGACCGCAGTCATGACAGGCGATCGTACGCCTGCGCTGAGCCGAGAGCTATGCGGCGGCAGGAGCCTCGGTCGCCATGCGCTCGAAAGCGAGCGCGCCTTCGGCGACGTCCACACGCACCACGTCGCCCTCCGCAAACCGGCCTTCGAGCAGCTCGAGCGCGAGCGGGTTCTCGACGAGACGCTGGATCGCACGCTTCAGCGGCCGCGCGCCGTAGGCGGGATCCCAGCCCTCCTCCGCGAGCAGCTCCTTCGCCGCGTCCGTGACCTCGAGCTCGATGCGCCGCTCGGCGAGCCGCTCGCGCAGTCGCGCCAGCTGCAGCTCGACGATATGTGCGAGCTGCTCGCGCGTCAGCGCCTCGAACGAGACGACCTCGTCGACGCGGTTCAGGAACTCCGGCCGGAAGCGATCGCGCAGCTCGTTCTGCGAGCGGATGTTCGAGGTCATGATGATCACGGTGTTGCGGAAGTCGACCGTGCGGCCCTGACCGTCGGTCAAGCGCCCGTCGTCGAGCAGCTGCAGGAGCACGTCGAACACCTCGGTGTGCGCCTTCTCGATCTCGTCGAGGAGGACGACGGTGTACGGACGACGCCGCACGGCCTCCGTGAGCTGCCCGCCCTCCTCGTAGCCGACATACCCGGGCGGCGCACCGACGAGCCGCGCGACCGTATGGCGCTCCTGGTACTCGGACATGTCGAGCCGCACCATCGCGCGCTCGTCGTCGAACATGAACTCGGCGAGCGCACGTGCGAGCTCGGTCTTCCCGACGCCCGTCGGCCCGAGGAACATGAACGAGCCGATCGGCCGGTTCGGATCCTGCAGGCCCGAACGCGCGCGCCGCAAGGCGTTCGCCACGGCCTCGACCGCCTGGTCCTGGCCGACGACGCGCTGGTGGAGCCGCTCCTCCATGTGGATGAGCTTCTCGACCTCTCCCTCCAGGAGTCGAGACACGGGAATCCCCGTCCAGGACGAGACCACCGCAGCGATGTCGTCCTCGTCGACCTCCTCCTTCACCATCGGGGTCTCGGTGCGCTGCTCGCGCTCGGCGAGCTCTGCCTCGAGCTCGGGGAGGACGCCGTACTGGATCTCGGCGACGCGCGCGAGATTGCCGGCGCGCTCCTCGCGCTCCGCCTCCATGCGCAGCTCGTCGATCTGCCGCTTGATGTCGGCGACGCGCTGGAGCGCGTCCTTCTCGCGCGACCAGCGCGCGGCGAGCTCGTCCCGTACCGCCTTCGCGTCGGCGAGGTCGCGTTCGAGGGGCTCGCGGACGGCGTCGGCTTCGTTCGCCATCGCCGCAAGCTCGATCTCGAGCTGCCGCACCCGACGGTCGGCCTCGTCGAGCTCGACGGGCGACGAGTCGATCTCCATCCGCAGCCTCGAAGCCGCCTCGTCGACGAGGTCGATCGCCTTGTCGGGGAGGAAGCGATCCGTGATGTACCGGTCGGAGAGAACCGCGGCGCCGACGAGCGCGGAGTCGCGAATCTCGACCCCATGGTGCGCTTCGTAGCGCTCCTTCAGTCCGCGGAGGATCGCAATCGTGTCCGCGACGGACGGTTGGCCGACGACGATCGGCTGGAAGCGACGCTCGAGCGCGGCGTCCTTCTCGATGTGCTTGCGGTACTCGTCCAGAGTCGTCGCGCCGACGGCGCGCAATTCGCCGCGCGCGAGCATCGGCTTCAACAGATTGGCCGCGTCCACGGCGCCCTCCGCCGCGCCCGCGCCGACGATCGTGTGGAGCTCGTCGATGAAGAGGACGATCGCGCCCGCCGCGTTCTGGATCTCTGCGAGAACGGCCTTGAGCCGCTCCTCGAACTCGCCGCGGTACTTCGCACCCGCGAGAAGCGCGCCGACGTCCAGCGCCCACACGCGTTTCCCCTTCAGGCCCTCGGGGACGTCTCCCGCCACGATCCGCTGCGCGAGCCCCTCGACGATCGCGGTCTTCCCGACGCCCGGCTCACCGATGAGCACCGGGTTGTTCTTCGTGCGGCGCGAGAGAACCTGGATGACGCGGCGGATCTCCTCGTCGCGGCCGATGACCGGATCGAGCTTCCCGGACTCCGCGAGCGACGTCAGGTCGCGTCCGTACTTCTCGAGCGCCTGGTACGAGCCCTCGGGATCCTGTGAGGTGACCTTCTGCCCTCCGCGCACCTGCTGGAGCGCCTCGAGCAGTGCGTCACGCGGAACGGCGTCGAGAGCGAGGAGCAGGTGCTCGACCGAGACGAAGTCGTCTCCGAGGTCGCGCATCTGGTCGGACGCCGTGTCCAGGACACGACTGAGTCGGGCAGACGCCTGCGGCTGGCCGCCACCCGTCACGGTGGGCAGCTGCCGTAGTCGGGCTTCGGCCTCCGCGCGTAACTCCGCGGCCCCGTATCCGGCTCGATCGACGAGCGTTCGCGGAAGCTCCTGATCGAGCAGCGCAACCGTCAGGTGATCGGG
The DNA here is from genome assembly GCA_963833725.1 of uncultured Gaiellaceae bacterium. Taxonomy (GTDB): domain Bacteria; phylum Actinomycetota; class Thermoleophilia; order Gaiellales; family Gaiellaceae; genus GMQP-bins7. The sequence goes on along the minus strand of CAWHYV010000009.1, from coordinate 32,620 downwards.
CGTCAGCTCCGGGTTCCCCGCGCGCCGCGCCAGCTCCTGCGCTCCCGCGACAGCCTCCTGGCTCTTCAGTGTCAGCTTGGTGAAGTCCATCTCATCTCCTCGGTGCCGGATGCCTCGCGGGGCGATAGAGCACGACCTCGCGTCTGTATGACCGGTGCACCTCGGCGATCTCGGCCTTGAGCTCGCGCTCGAGGCGTTCCATCCGCACACGGGCCTTGTTGAGCTCGTCCTGCAGGCGCAGCACGTGCTCGACGCCGGCGAGGTTGAGACCGAGCTCCGTCGTGAGTCGTTGGATGAGACGGAGCCGCTCGACGTCCGCGTCCGAGTAGAGACGCGTGCCGCCCGGCGTGCGCCCGGGCCGCACGAGTCCCTTTGCCTCGTACATCCGGAGCGTCTGCGGATGCATGCCGACGAGGTCGGCGGCGACCGAGATCATGTACCGCGGCCGCTCGGGCACCTCAGCTCGCCTCCGCGAAGGCCTGGCGCGGCTCCTCGCGCGACACCTTCTGGTACCCCTCGAGCGCCTCGCGCTCGGCCTTCGTCAGCTTCTTGGGAACCGTGACCTTCACGCGCGCGAGCAGATCGCCGCGCCCCGATCCCTTGAGATGCGGAACCCCGCGACCCTTGACACGCAGGAGCTTCCCGCTCTCGGTGCCGCTCGGCACCTTCAGTGAGACCGGGCCTTCCGGTGTGGGGATCTCGACCGAGGCGCCGAGTGCCGCTTCCGCATAGGTGACCGGGACGTCGAGCACGAGATCCGATCCGCGCCGCTCGTACAGCGAGGACGGCTCGACATCGACGACGACGAAGAGATCGCCGGCAGGTCCTGCGTTGTGCCCCGCCTCGCCCTTGCCCTTGAGCCGAACGCGGGTGCCGCTCTTGGCGCCCGGTGGGATCTTCACGGAGTAGCGCTTCGTCACTCGCTCCCGCCCGGCTCCGCGACAGTGCTTGCACGGCTTCTCGACGATCGTGCCGTTCCCGCGGCACCGCGGACACGGCTGCGAGAAGGCGAAGAGACCCTGCGAGTCGGACACGACGCCGCGGCCACCGCACTGCGGGCAGGTGACCGGCGCGGTCCCTGGCTCGGCGCCCGTGCCGTGGCAGACCGAGCATGCGGTCTCCACCTCGACGGGGACGCGGACCTGAACGCCCTTCAGCGAGTCCTCGAAGGAGATCCGGACGTGCGTCTCGAGATCGTTTCCGCGGATCGGCTGGCGGCTCGCCGCACGCCGTCCTCCGCCGCCGAACATCCCTCCGAGGAGATCGCCGAGATTCGAGAGGTCGAACTCCTCGAACCGCGTCCCTCCCATGTCGCCGCCGCCGGGGAAGCCGCGCCCGTCGGCGGTGCCGAACGTGTCGTACGCCTTGCGCTTCTCGGCGTCCGAGAGGACGTCGTAGGCGCCCTGCACCTCCTTGAAGCGTTCTTCGGCTCCCGCGTCGCCGGGGTTGCGGTCCGGGTGGTACTCGCGCGCGAGCTTTCGGTAGGCCTTCTTGATGTCGTCGTCGGACGCGTTCTTGGCGACCCCGAAGACCTCGTAGGGGTTGCGGCTCATTCGGCGACGATCACGCGCGCGGGCCTGACGACCTTGTCCCCGAGGCGATAGCCGCGCTGCACGACGTCGAGGACCGAGCCCGACTCGGCGTCGTCGCTCGGCTGAGCGAGAAGTGCCTCGTGGACGTGCGGGTCGAACTGCCCGTCGGTCTCGATCTCGAGCAGACCCTCCTTGCGCAGCGCGCTGCGCAGGGCCTGTTCGACGAGTTGGACACCCTCGACGAGCTGGGCCTCCTCGTGCCGCTCGGCCGCTTCCAGCGCCCGCTCGAGGTCGTCGAGGATCGGAAGGAGCTCCCTGACGAGCCGCTCGTGCGCGTGCGCGACGAGGCGCTCCTGGTCGCGAACGGCGCGCTTGCGGTAGTTCTCGAAGTCCGCCTGCACGCGCTGGGCGAGATCGAGATACTCGTCCCGCTCGGCGATGGCGACGGCGAGCGGATCGGGCGCCGGAGCCTCGGGCTCCGGCGCCTCGACCTCCTCCTCTGCGGCGTCTCGGTGAGCTCGTCGCTCACGACTTCGCCGCTTCCTCTTCGTCGATCACCTCGAAGTCGGCGTCCTCGACGACCTCGTCGTCGGACACGCCGTCTCCGTTGCCGGACGCCTGCGTCGAGGCCTGCGCTGATGCCTGCGCGTAGATCGCGTCCGCCAGCGAGCGAGATGCCTCCTCGAGCGCGGTCGTCTTCGCCTGGATGTCGGCGAGATCCGAGCCCTCCGCGGCCTGGCGGAGCTCCATGATCCGCCCCTCGATCGTCGCGGCTTCGGCCTCCGGGAGCTTGTCGCGGTGCTCCGAGAGCGTGCGCTCGGTCTGGTACGCGAGCTGCTCTGCGGCGTTTCGAGCATCCGCGAGCTCGCGCAGCCGATGCGCCTCGCCGGCGTGCGACTCGGCCTCGGAGATCATGCGGTCGACCTCGTCCTCGGAGAGGCCCGACCCACCCTCGATCCGGATCTGCTGCTCGTTGCCGGTGCCGAGATCCTTGGCCGACACGTTGATGATCCCGTTGGCGTCGATGTCGAAGGAGACCTCGACCTGCGGCATCCCGCGCGGCGCCGGCGGGATCCCGACGAGCTGGAACTTCCCGAGCGTCTTGTTGAACGAGACCATCTCGGACTCGCCCTGCGCGACGTGGATCTCCACCGACGGCTGGTTGTCCTCCGCCGTCGTGAACGTCTCCGACTTGCGCGTGGGAATCGTCGTGTTGCGGTCGATGAGCTTCGTGAACACGCCGCCCTTCGTCTCGATCCCGAGCGACAGAGGCGTGACGTCGAGCAGGAGGACGTCCTTGACGTCACCCTTCAGCACGCCTGCCTGGATCGCGGCACCGACGGCAACGACCTCGTCCGGGTTCACACCCTTGTGCGGGTCCTTCCCGATCAGCTCCTTCACCTTCGCCTGCACCGCCGGCATCCGCGTCATGCCACCGACGAGGACGACGTGGTCGATGGCAGATGCGTCGAGCCCGGCGTCGGAGAGAGCCTGCTTCGTCGGAGCGACGGTGCGCTCGAGCAGATCGTGCGTGAGCTCGTCGAGCTTCGCGCGCGTGAGTTGCAGATCGAGGTGCTTCGGGCCCTCGGGCGTCGCGGTGATGAACGGCAGGTTGATCTGCGTCGTCATCGTCGACGAGAGCTCGACCTTCGCCTTCTCGCCGGCCTCGTAGAGCCGCTGCAGCGCCATCGGATCCTGACCGAGGTCGATGCCCTGGTCGCGCTTGAACTCCGCGATCATCCAGTCGACGACCGCCTTGTCGAAGTTGTCGCCGCCGAGGTGGTTGTCGCCGTTCGTGGACTTGACCTCGAAGACGCGTCCACCCGAGCCGTCGTCGCCGAGCTCGAGCACCGAGACGTCGAACGTCCCGCCGCCGAGGTCGAAGACGAGGATCGCGTGGTCGGGGCCGTCCTTGTCGAGCCCGTACGCGAGCGCAGCCGCCGTGGGCTCGTTGATGATGCGCAGGACGTTGAGCCCGGCGATCTTGCCGGCGTCCTTCGTCGCCTCGCGCTGCGCGTTGTTGAAGTAGGCGGGGACGGTCACGACCGCGTCGGTGACCGACTCGCCGAGGTACGCCTCGGCGTCCGCCTTCAGCTTCTGGAGGATCATCGCCGAGATCTCGGGCGGTGCGTACTCCGTCCCCTCGGCCGTGACACGCGCATCGTCGTTGGCGCCCTTCACGACCTCGTACGGGACGATCTTCATCTCCTCGGAGACCTCGTCGAACTTGCGACCCATGAACCGCTTGATCGAGAAGATCGTGTTCTGGGGGTTCGTGACCTGCTGGCGCTTCGCGGGTGCGCCGACGAGCCGCTGGCCGTCACGCCCGAAGGCGACGACGGACGGGGTCGTGCGTCCGCCCTCGGCGTTCGGAATGACGGTGGGCTCGGATCCTTCGAGGACGGCCATGCACGAGTTGGTCGTCCCGAGGTCGATACCGATGGTCTTGGCCATGTGTGTGCTCCTTGTGTCTGAGTCGTATCGCAGATGGAAACTTGAGTCCTACCGTAGCAGATCATGCCGTAGAGGAGTCCCCTCCATCGACGCAGAACAACCTCTCGCGATGCAAATCATCTCGGAGCGGACGCTCAGGCGCATCGACCGGTCCGTCGAGAACGGAAAGATCATCCCGTTCCTCGCGCTCTCGACGTTGGCGATCGCCGCTGTTGCCGGAGTCGCAGCCAACTTCCTCTCACCCGAAGGCTTCGACAGCCTCGGTGACGCACTCTGGTGGTCGGCGCAGACGGTGACGACGGTCGGCTACGGGGACGTGGTGCCCGCGTCGAGCGGCGGCCGCCTCATCGGCGTCTTCGTCATGGTCTTCGGCGTGGCCTCCGTGTCACTGATCACGGCCCTCGTCACGTCATCGTTCATCACGTACCAGCAGAAGCGGTCGGGCGGCGAGCTCGAGCGTCACCAGGAGCTTCGAGACGCGCTCGCGCGGATCGAGACTCGGCTCGACGCGCTCGAGCCGCCTCAGCGGTAGACGCCGATCAGAACGCCACCGGCCACGACGAGCGCGGCACCCGCGAACAGCCGCACTCCCACCTGCTCGGACTTCCGCAGAACGAGCCACGAGAGCGTCACGCCCCACAGCGACTCCGTCGCGACGATCGGCGAGACGACCGACACGCGGCCGCGATAGAACGCCTCGAAGAGCAGGACATACGACAGGCCGTAGCAGAGCGCTGCGGGAGCGAACGCGATCGCACCCTGGCGCGTCAGCGACGTCCGGGTCGCGAGCACGAACGCGGCCGTCACGGCAACCCCGGCGGCCATCGTCGCGAAGGCCGCCATGCCCGGCTCGACCGCATCCGCCTGCGTCCCCAGCCAGCGAACGAGGTTGTCCCTCATGGCGAACGCGATCGTCCCGAGGAGAGCGAACACCAGGCCGATCCGCCGGAAGTGCTCCGGTCGCCCACGCTCGCTGGCGAGCAGGATCCCCCCGACGACGATCAGCGCCGCGCCGAGCACGAGCCCCGCAACGACCGGCTCGTCGAGGAAGACGAGCGCGATCGCGACGGCGAAGAGCGGAGCGGTGCCGACCGTGACCGACGTGCGCGACGCTCCCGCGTCGCGGACCGCGAACGTGAACAGGATCTGCGAGACGCCGGGCGCCAGCAGCCCTCCGAGGAAGAACGGCCAGAGCACCCGCGAGATCCCAGTCCCACTCGACGGCCGCCGCAACCGCCGTCACCGACGCTGCGGGAACGATCGTGTAGAGCGATCCAGCTTCGGCAGACACTCCCGTGCGAAGCGCGATACGCACGAAGACCGTCATCGCTCCGAACAGGAAGGCCGAGAACGCGCCGAGGACGATCGGCGGTCACGCAGGCGCCGTCCCACGTCGCGACAGTCTCCGGAGCGTCGCTGCGGCTGCCGGCTCTGCGACGAGGATCCCGCACATCATCACGACGCACCCGAGCCACCCGACCCACCCGAGCACCTCGCTCGCGAGCAGAACGCCGGCCAACGCGGCGAACGGCGCTTCGAGAGTGAACACGAGCGCTGCCCGCGCAGCTGTCGTCCGCGCCTGGACCCACGTCGCGATGAGGTACCCGAGCGCCCCGGCGAACACCCCGGTGACGAGAAGCGCTCCCCACACCGTCGCGCCGCGCGGCACCTCGAGCTCGCCGAGCGCGAGCGCGATCACGGTGAAGCCGACGAACGACGTCGCCATCATGAGAAACGTCAGCGCACGGGGGTCGTAGCGTGGGGCGAAGCGTTCCATCGCAGTGATCTGGAGGGCCTGGAAGACGGCGTTCGCCAGCACGAGGACGTTGCCCAGCGTCGACCCGCCCGGAACGCCGTTCAGGAGCAGGAGGCCGACGACAGCCAGTGCGACACCGACCCACAAGGCGCGAGGCACCGGCGTGCCGAAGAACGCGAGCGCGAGGAGCGGCGTGAACACGACGTACAGCCCGGTGATGAACCCCGTGCTGGCAACGGTCGTCAGCTCGAGACCCGCAGTCTGCAGACCGTAGGCGGTGGCCAGCAACGCGCCGACGCCGACTCCCGCGACATATCCCGAGCGCGGCAGCGTCCGCAGCGACCCCCAGGCGAACGGCGCGAGCACGGCGGTCGAGATCGCGAAGCGCACCGCGAGAAATGCGAAGAGCGGGTACAGCGCGATCGCGTCCTGCACCTGCACGAACGTGACGCCCCAGATCGCCGTGACGCCGACGAGGGCGAGGAGGGGCGTGCGCCGGGTCACCGCACCGATTCTCTACGCTCCTCGCAGATGAACGTGACCGACACCCTCGGCCGGCCCGTTCGAGACCTGCGCATCTCGGTCACGGATCGCTGCAACTTCCGCTGCGTGTACTGCATGCCGAAGGAGGTCTTCGGCCACGAGTACCGCTTCCTCCCGCGCCGCGAGCTCCTCACCTTCGAGGAGATCGAGCGCGTCGCGCGTGTGTTCGTCGAGCTCGGGGTGCAGAAGCTGCGCATCACCGGCGGCGAGCCACTCCTCCGGCGCGATCTCGAGCACCTGATCGCGCGCCTCGCCGCTCTCGCGGACGACCTCGACGTCACGCTGACGACGAACGCTGCCTTGCTCACGCAGAAGGCGCAGGCGCTCGCCGACGCGGGGCTGTCGCGCATCACGGTCAGCCTCGATTCGCTCGACGACGAGGTCTTCCGCGCGATGAACGACGTCGACTTCCCGGTCGCACGCGTGCTCGCCGGAATCGATGCCGCCGCCGAGGCAGGCCTCCCCGTCAAGGTCAACGTCGTCGTCAAGCGCGGGCTCAACGAGGCGTCGATCCTCGACATCGCGCGACGCTTCCGCGGAACCGGACACGCGGTGCGCTTCATCGAGTTCATGGACGTCGGAGCGACGAACGGCTGGCGCATGGACGACGTCGTTCCCGCGGCCGAGATCGTCGCGACGATCGGTGCGGAGTTCCCGCTCGAGCCGATCGAGGCGGCGTACCGGGGCGAGGTGGCCGAGCGCTACCGCTATCTGGACGGCACGGGCGAGATCGGTGTCATCGCCTCCGTGACTCAGCCCTTCTGCGGGGACTGCACGCGGGCTCGGATCTCGGCTGACGGGAAGCTCTACACCTGCCTGTTCGCCGTTCGTGGTCACGACTTGCGCGCACTCCTGCGCTCGGACTCGGCCGGCCAGCTCGACGAGACGATTCGCAATGTGTGGACGAAGCGCACCGACCGCTACTCGGAGATCCGCACCGAAGGCACTTCCGCCTTGCGAAAGGTCGAGATGTCCTACATCGGCGGCTGATCAGGCCGTCGGCTCGGTCGCGGCCGCCACTGCGATCGGACGCTCCTTCGTGAAGAGCCCGCGTCCCGGCTCGAGGCTCGCGCCGCCCGATCGCAGGATCACCGCGACGGAAACGAGCACAGCAGCGCCGGCGACCAGCATCTGCACGGTGATCTCCTCGCCGAGGATGAGTGCGCCGAGAGCGACCGCGACGATCGGGTTGACGTACGCGTACGTCGAGACGAGCGAGATCGGCGCCGCCCGCAGGAGCCAGACGTACGCGGTGAAGCCGATGAAGCTGCCCGCGACGATGAGGTACGCGAGCGCGAGGATCGCGTCGGTCGTCCACACGGCGTCGCCGATCTCGCCGGAGACGACCGAGTAGACGGTGAGCAAGATCCCGCCACACAGCGAGGCCAGCCCTGCGGACACGAGCGGGCGCCTCGGCAGCGGCGCGCGGCGCGAGTAGAGCGATCCGACGGCCCAGCACATGGCGCTCAACACGATGACGAGAGCGCCGAGACGATCGACGGACCCGTTGCCGAACGGGTCGAAGAGAAAGGCGAGCCCGGCGAAGCCGACCGCGATCCCGACGTAGGCGAGCGCCGGCAGGCGCCGCCCGTAGCCGACACGATCGAAGAGCGCCATCCAGATGGGGATCGTCCCGACGAGGAGCGCGGCAATACCCGCCGGCACCGTCTGCTGCGCCCACGCGAGCGCGCCGTGCCCCGTCACGAAGAGCAACCCTCCGAAGATGAACGCCGCGACGATCTGCCGGCGGCCGATCCTGTCTCCTGCGCGATCGCCACGCGGTAGCGCGAAGACGAGCAGGACCGTGCCGGCGATCAGATGTCTGACCGACATCGCGAGGAACGGCGGCAGATCGCGAATCGCGATGGCAAGGGCGATGAACGTGGATCCCCAGACGAGGTACACCGTCACCAGGGCAAGCCAGACCCGCACGCCGTACCGCGCCGCCATCGTGTGATCGTGCTTGCGAACGCGAAACAGGGCAAGTCGCATCGAAGGCGTGACCATCACACCCGCTGATCGCGACGATGCGAATCCGACTGCGCCCGACCGCCTGACAGCGCGTTAGAATCGGTGTGTCGTGTCGAGCTTCGTCGCCGAAACATCCCGGCGCCTGCCACGCGGCTGGGCGCATCTGGCGTTCCAGTTCGTGATCTGGATGGGCTTCTACGTCGCGTATCAGGTCGCGCGCGGCGCCGCCGACCGCAGCGTTGCCCACGCGTTCCAGAACGGCGAGTGGGTCATCCAGACCGAACGGCAGTTCGGCGCGATGTTCGAGCCGGCGGTGCAGCGCGTCGTCGACACGTCGTCGATCATGGTGACGCTGACGTCGTACACGTACTGGCTCTCGCAGTTCGCTGTCGTCGGCATGACGCTGCTCTGGGTGTACTTCCGGCACCAGGAGCGCTTCGCCGGCTTCCGGAACTGGCTCATCGTGGCGAACCTCGTCGGTCTCGTGGGCTACATCCTCGCGCCCACGGCTCCGCCGCGCATGTTCCCGGAGTGGGGCTTCGTCGACACGCTTTCCCAGTACTCGTCGATCAACCACGACAGCGGCCTGATCGCATTCGCCGCGAACCCGTATGCCGCGATGCCGAGCCTCCATGCGATGGACGCGCTCATCGTCGGGATCGTCATGTTCGGTGTCGTCCGCTCGCGCCTCGCGAAGGCCCTCTGGCTCATGTGGCCGGTGTGGGTCGGCTTCTGCGTCATCTCCACCGGAAACCACTACTGGCTCGACGTCGTCGCCGGCTTCGCGCTCGCTCTCCTCACCGGCTGGGCTCTGCGCCGCGCCCGCGCGCTGCGAACACAGCCCGCATGACCGACGAGCAGCCGGCCTCCGAGCCGGCTCGCGTCAGCCAACTCGATCGGGTCAAGCAGGAGTACACACAGGCCGCGCGGGAGATCCTGCAGCGCTCGATGCGCGGGGTCGCGAAGACGAAGCTGACGCCTGACATGCTCACACTTGCCGGCGTTTCGCTGTGCCTCGCTGGCGCCGTGCTCGTCGGCTTCGAGGCGCGGAACGAGAAGCTCTACTTCTGGCTCGGCGGATTCCTGTTCGTCGTGGGCTCCGTCGCCGACATCCTCGATGGAGCACTCGCACGCGCGGCGAGCAAGGGGACGGTCTTCGGCGCGTTCCTCGACTCGACCTTCGACCGCCTCGGAGAGGCGGCGATGCTGACGGCGATCGGCCTCGTCTTCATGCGCGACGGAAACGAGGTCGCACTCGTCGCGACGTTCGCTGCCGTGATCGGCTCGTTCCTGGTGTCCTACACGCGCGCGAAGGCCGAGGCGCTCGGCCTTCGCGCCGACGTCGGCTTCGGCTCCCGTGTCGAACGGGTCACCCTGGTCTCGGTGGGCCTCTTCCTGGCCCCGTGGGGATTGCTGCAGTGGCCCATCTACATCCTCGCCGCGATCGCGTGGATCACCGTCGTTCAGCGCATGCTCTTCGTGCGGCGTCAGTTGCGGGAACTCGCGGAAGCCTGACCTTGTAACCGGCGCCTGACGGGTTCACTCTTCGTCCATGGAGGTCGTGGGCCGTCACGACGAACTCCGAGCGATCGACGCCTGGCTCGAGGCGCCCCTATCGCCCGTTCTCCTCATCGAGGGCGAGGCAGGGATCGGCAAGACGACACTATGGCGCGAGACCGTCGAGCGTGCACGTGAGAGAGGGACGATGGTGCTTTCATGCGTCCCCACCCAAGCCGAGTCACGACTCCCGTACACGGGCCTGGGCGACGTCGTCGGTCCACTCCTCGACGATGTCCGCTCCAAGCTGGCTCGGCCGCAGCTGCGAGCACTCGAGACTGCGCTGCTGCTCCGCGAGGCCGACGACCGTCCCGCGGACGAGCGAGCGGTCGACGTCGCGACGCTGGCAACGCTCCGCGCAGTCGAAGGCGGGGTACTCGTCGCCATCGACGACGCTCAGTGGCTCGATCGCACGTCATCCGGGGCGCTGGCCTTTGCCATGCGTCGACTTGCGGTCCCGGACGACGTTCGGATGCTCCTTGCGCGACGCGTCGACATCGCGGGCGGCCTCGAGGCGGAGACCGAGTCTCTTCGGCTTCTCCTCGGCCCACTCAGCCTCGGCGCGATCCGCCGGATCGTGGCCGAGCAGCTCGGAGCGTCGCTCCCGCGACCGTCGCTCGTCCGTGTGCACGCGGCCTCGGGCGGAAACCCTCTCTACGCCGTCGAGCTTGCGCGTGCGGAGCTGTCGGCCTACGGCGATCTCGACCACCGGCGAACGCCGACGCTCGCCGAGCTCGTGGAGAGCCGCCTTGCGTCGATGCCCGAACACACCCGCGAGGCGCTTCTGCTCGTCGCGGCCGCGTCGGACCCGAGCCCCACGATCGTGTCGAACGCACTCGGCGCGGACGCGGTCGAGACCCTCCGGCCGGCCTTCGACCTCGGGCTCGTCGAGATCGAAGGCCGACGAATCCGCTTCACGCACCCAGTCCTCGCCTCTGCGATCCATGCGACAGCTCCCGAGCATGTCCGGCGTGAAGCCCACGCGCGCCTGGCGTCCGCCCCGGTCTCCGTCGAGGAGCGCGGCCATCACCTGGCGCTCGCGACAATCGACCCGCAGAGCGAGGTCGCGCTGGCCGTCGAGCACGCGGGGAGGTCGGCCCGTGCGCGCGGCGCACCCGCGGATGCGGCCGGACTCTTCGAACAGGCCGCCGAGCTCACGCCGCCTGCCGATGGTGCGGGCCGCGGAAGCCGGCTCGTAGCCGCAGCGGACGCGTACTTCGAATCGGGTGACGCCCTGCGGGCGCGTGTGCTTCTCGAGCGAGCGGCAGAACTCCAAGGTCCATCGCGATCAGAGGCCATGTGGAGACTCGCCAGGATCCTCGACGAGACGGAAGGCTTCGACCCCACCCGCCCAGAGTGGGCGGAAGCGCTCCGCACCGATGATCTCGCGTTGGTCGTGAACGTGCGGCGATCGATGGCTCTAGCGGCGCTGTTCGTCGACGGAGCACGCGCCCTCAGAGAGGCCGAGGCCGGTGTCGCGGCGGCCGAGCGCCTGGGAGAGCCGACGCCGCTCGCCCTTGCGTTGGCCATGGAGGCCTACGTGCGCGGCGTCCTCGGCGACCCCGCGTACCGGGATCCGCTGGACCGGGCACTCGTTCTCGAGGATGTGGTCGAGCCGGATGAGCTCCACAGCCCGAGTGCCGTGCTTGCAGACCTCGGGCGACTCTCGCTCGACCTCGACGCGGGACGTGCGGGCTACGAGGCCGTCCTCCGTCGGGCCGAGGACGTTGGAGATGCGCGCACGGAGACCTGGTGCGTCTACGGCCTGGGCATGGTCGAGACTCTGGCGGGGAACCTGGCGCGCGGGGCCGAGCTCGCGGACCGGGCCACCGAGCTCTCGTATCAGGTCACGCTCATGGGCCTGCCGGCGGTGCGCCTATCCGCGCTCGTCGCCGCGTGCCGCGCGGAGGCCGAGCGCTCCCGCGAGCTGCTCGAGGCGGCAAAGGACACCGCACGTGAGATGGGAGACAGCGTCAATCTGCTCGGCACCCTTGCGATCGAGGGCTTCCTCGAGCTGTCACTCGGCTCACCTGCGAGTGCGGTCGACCCGCTGATCGAGGCCCAGTCGATCCAGGACGAGCTCGGGCTGAGAGAGCCCGGTATCACCCGCTTCCTCGTCGACCTGGTGGAGGCGCTGGCCGCGACGGGCGGGACGGTCGATGCCGGTCGCGCCGTCGCGGCCTTCGCAGACCAGGCCACGCAGCTCCGGCGGGACTGGGCGAGGCCCTTGGTCGCGCGAGCGGAAGGCCTGCTCCTCGCCGCTCGAGGAGACAGCCGGGCCGCTCTTGCCCGGCTCGAGGAGGCAGTCGACGAAGAACTCGCGCTCCCGATGCCGCTCGAGCGCGCTCGCACGCTACTCGCGCTGGGATCGGTTCAGCGCCAGGAGCGCCGGCGCCGCGCAGCCCGCGCGACGCTCCAACGTGCGCTCGCGACCTTCGAGGAGCTCGGAGCACCGCTGTGGGCAGCGAGAGCAGAAGCGGAGCTCGGACGCATTGGCGGACGCACGTCGTCGACCGGAGAGCTCACATCGACGGAGCAGGGCGTCGCCGACCTCGTGGCGCTGGGCAGGAGCAACAAAGAAGTCGCCGCAACCCTCGTGGTCTCGGTCCACACCGTCGAGGCTGCACTGACCTCGATCTACCGGAAGCTGGACGTGCGCTCGCGAACCGAGATGGCCCGAAAGCTCGCGTCCCCCGAGTGAGCAAACACTAGGGATTTCCAGGTTTCGGCCAGGCGTGCGCGCTGACACGCTCGCCCTTGTGCCGAGCTATCTGGTCGAGTCGTACAGCGGAGGTTCGGAAGACCGCACGTCGCGGACGCTCAGGCGCGCGCCCGCCGCGCGTCGGAGCTCGGCGCCGGTATCCGCTGCCTTCGGACGACCTTCCTGCCAGAGACGAAGCTGATTCTCCGCTGCGAAATGCACCCGTCTTGACTCGAAGCGCAGATCGGGCGACTGATCGAAGAGTGCAGCGATCGCGTCTCTGACCGCGACCCGCCGGGTTCGCCGAGCTCGGCGCTACCCATGCATGTGCGAACACCGTGTCGTCGGTGTCGCGAATGGCGACCGGTCGGGACTCGTGACGGTCCGCCCAGGCGCGGCGGTAGCCACTCGCGTGTACGCCGGGACGAAGGGCGGCTCCGTCGTCGATGCGCTCGATCCCCGCTGACTCGGGGCGCAGCTCTGGGTCGAGACGGCGAGGCGCCACGATCTGTTTTGCGTACACGTCCCCGGCTCCAACCATCGGGCACTTCGAGAGCGGCGCGTGGGTGACTCTCGCGACGACCCAGGACACGGGAAGCGAGGTCTGCGCCGTCGTCACGTCGTTCTCACCGTTTGCGCTCCTCCAGCCCGAGCCGTCTACCGGCGACTCTGACGCGCCGGTGATCACCTGCGACGCCGCCGACGGCGCGTGGCACGGAGCGAACGTGTCCATTGCATGCACCGCATCCGATGGTGCCGGATCCGGGCTCGCGAATGCCGGAGACGCGGCGTTCTCGATCACGACCTCGGTGCCGGCCGGGACGGAGAACGCCAACGCCGCGACCGGGACGCATCAGGTGTGCGACGTCGCCGGGAACTGTGGGACGGCCGGGCCGATCGGTGGCAGCAAGGTCGACCGGAAGGCTCCCGCGCTCACGCTTCCCGCCAGCAAGACCGTGAACGCCACGTCCCCGGCCGGTGCGGTGCTGAGCTTCGACGCGTCGGCGACAGACGGAGCCGATCCGAGCCCAGGCGTGAGTTGTATGCCCGCATCCGGATCCGTCTTCGCCATCGGATCGAGCACCGTCTCGTGTGCGGCGACGGACCACGTCGGGAACGCGGCGAACGGATCGTTCTCGGTCACCGTGCTCGGCGCGAAGGAACAGCTCGCGCGGCTGATCCAGAAGGTCGTCACAGCTTCGAGTCTCCCGCCGTCGCTCAAGACGCAGTTGATCGGGAAGCTTCAGGCGCTCGTCGCCGGCTTGGACCCGCGCAACACGAAGCAGAAGCAAGCCGTCTGCCTCGCGCTCAACGTGTTCAAAGGTGCAGTGCAGGGCTTCTCCGGACGCGGAATTCCACCTGCCCAAGCGGCCGAGTGGATCGCAGACACGAACCGGATCCGGGCTGTACTGACCTGCTGAATGGTCCGTAGACGACAACGGAAGGAGCGATCGACATGAGAAAGCGAGACTTGATTGCAGCAGCCGCTGGTGCACTGACGGCAACCGTGCTCGCCGGGGGCGTCGCCTGGGCGGCGATCCCCGGCGACGGCGGCGTGATTCGGGGTTGTTACACCAAGGTGGGCGGCGTCGTTCGCGTAGTCGACACCGCCAAGGGACAGGCGTGCCTCCCCAACCTCGAGGTTCCGCTCAGCTGGAACCAGCAGGGGCCAAAGGGCGAGCCCGGCGTCAACGGTGGCACCGGCGCGAGCGGCGTGAGCCCTGCGGTCGCCCAACTCGGACCGGGTGATGCGAACTGTCCAGCCGGGGGCGCCGCTCTCACGGACGCATCGGGACATACCGCCTACGTCTGCAACGGACAGGCCGGAGCCGCCGGGCAGTCGTTCGCAGGTTCGTTCACGAGTCCGAACGGCGAGTACTCGATCGCTGTAAGCGATACGGGCATCACTATCGCGCACGGGCCACTCAACTCGATGACGCTCGCCGGCGACGACTTCAACCTGCGAAGCGCTGGTAGCACCACGGTACACGCAGGCACTACGGCAACGATCGAATCAGGCAACAGCCTCTCGCTCACCACCGACGGGAGCGCCCTCCTTCGAGCCCACGGCCCGCTCAACCTCAGGGGCAGCGTCATCAGCATGAACTAGCCCAGTAGCTGTCGACGGTCACTCGGATGCTGAGCCGACACTCGTACTGATCATCGACCGAGGAGGAACACGATGAGACGAAGATCAGGGATCATCGTTTACGCGACCTGCGCAGACGCCTGAGCGCCGAGTGATTCGCACGCGCCCGCGTGCTAAGGTGCTAGCAGTTTGACTGCTAGCAATTCACAGAGAGCGGGCATCCTGGTCAGGATGCCCGCTCCCCTGAAAGAGGCGCTCGTCCGCGAGACCGCCCGCCGCGAGTCCAACGTCAACGACGTCGCCGCCGGCATCCTCGCCGACGAGTTCGGCGTCCCCTACTCCCCGACCGGCCGGCGGCGCAAGGTGCTAGCAGGCGGCAGCCCCGTCCTCCTCCTCCGCGTTCCGCAGGAGCTGAAGGACGCGATCCATGCGGAGGCGTCGCGACGCGACTCCAACGCGAACGACGTCATCCTCGCCGCGCTCGCCGAAGGTCTCGGCGTCCCGGCACAGAGCAATCGCAAAGGAAGGAAACTCATGGCCAGCACGAACGGCTCGGCGAACGGACGCGCGAAGGACAAGGTGCGCGTCGCCATCGTCGGCGTAGGGAACTGCGCCAACTCACTCCTGCAGGGAGTCGAGTACTACAAGGACGCGAAGCCGGAGGACTCGGTTCCCGGCCTCATGCACGTCGACCTCGGCGGGTACCACATCTCGGACATCGAGTTCACCGCCGCGTTCGACGTCGTCAAGGGCAAGGTCGGGGTCGACCTCGCCGACGCCATCTGGGCGCACCCCAACGACACGATCAAGTTCTCGGACGTGCCGAAGACGGGTGTGAAGGTCTCGCGCGGGATGACCCACGACGGCATCGGCAAGTACATGGCGCAGGTCGTCGAGAAGGCGCCCGGCCAGACGGACGACGTCGTGAAGATCCTCAAGGAGACCGGTACGGACGTCGTCGTCAACTACCTCCCGGTCGGCTCCGAGGCCGCGACGAAGTGGTACGCCGAGCAGATTCTCGAGGCCGGCGTCGCGATGGTGAACTGCATGCCCGTCTTCATCGCGCGCGAGCCGTACTGGCAGCGCCGCTTCGAGGAGGCCGGCTGCCCGATCATCGGCGACGACATCAAGTCGCAGGTCGGCGCGACGATCACGCACCGCGTGCTGACGACGCTCTTCGGCGACCGCGGCGTCCACCTCGACCGCACGATGCAGCTCAACGTCGGCGGCAACTCGGACTTCCGCAACATGCTCGAACGCGAGCGGCTCGAGTCGAAGAAGATCTCGAAGACGAACGCCGTCACGTCGATGCTCGACTACGACATCGGCGCGGACAACGTCCACGTCGGCCCGTCGGACTTCGTGCCGTGGCTCACCGACCGCAAGTGGGCGTACATCCGCATGGAGGGCTCGTCGTTCGGCGACGTGCCGCTCAACGTCGAGCTCAAGCTCGAGGTGTGGGACTCGCCGAACTCGGCCGGCATCGTCATCGACGCCGTGCGGCTGGCGAAGCTCGCACTGAACAACGGCATCGCGGGCTCGCTCGAGGCGCCGAGCGCGTACCTCATGAAGTCGCCGCCGAAGCAGATCCGCGACGACGAGGCGCGCGAGGACATCGAGCGCTTCATCGTCAAGAACGCCATCTCGAAGACGAAGGCGGCTACGAAGGCGTGACCCGCGGCCGGCTCGTCCGGACGTTCTGGCTCGGGGCGGCGGCGCTTCTCGTCGTCGCCGCCCTGGTGGCCATCGTCGCGTTGCTCCGCGGCGAGCTCACCGATACCGACGCGCGCATCCTCCTCACGCTGGGGGCGCTCTTCATCACAGGAGCGACAGCCCTCGCAGGGCTCGCGCTGGTCGACTCCGATCGCTTCACGGCCGTCGGTTGGACCGCTGCTGCACTCGCACCCGTCGAGTTCACAGCGCTCGTGTATTGGATCTGGAGCGGCTCCGAAGGCGACGACGTGACGACAAGGATCGGCATCACTGCATTGCTGCTGGTCGTCGGTCAGCTTGCGGTCGTCACGCAACTCCTCCTGCTCGCCAACCGTCGACTGTTACCCCTCGTCATCGCCACCGACGCCCTGGTCGCTGCGGCAGTCGGCGGCGCGATCGTCGCAATCTGGACGGAGCCGGACAACACGACCTGGGCGAAGGTCCTCGCCGCAGCATGGATCCTCGCGGCTCTCGGCTGGTTCCTCCTCCCCGTTCTCCAGCGCTACACGGCGGCTGCCGCCGGCACGGACGACCGCGTCCTCGACGAGCTCGACGGTGTGGAGCTCGTCGCGACGCGCTCGGGCACCGGGCTCGATGTTCGACTCGCGCGCGGCGAGCGACTCATTCTGCGTCGACGCGCCTAGGCGCCGCGTCGTCGGAGACGAATCCGACGCGCCGGTGTGACTTGTCGCAGAACGGCTTGTTCCGAGAGTGCCCGCAGCGGCACAGGACGATCGCGCTGCCCTCGGGAAGCACGAACTCGTTGCCCTCGGCGTCGACCACCAGCACCGGCCCTTCGACCTTCAGCGGGCCGTTCGTCCGCGCCTTGATGGTGACCTCGGCCATCGCCGCAAGTTACAACTTGTAACTTGAGCGACGTGAGCCTCCGCATCAGCTTCGTCACGCCGTTCGCGTGGTCGCAGCCGCACGAGGTGAACGTGCACGTCGCGGGAGCAGCCGCAGCGCTCCGGCGCCTCGGACACGACGTCACCGTGTTGACGCCGTCCTCGCGCGCACGCGACCTCCTCGCCGGGCGCCGCGCACTCCAACGAGGCACGGACGCGGAGGTCATCGCCGTCGGGCCGTCGGTTCCCATCTCGCGGCGGACGAACGTGGGCGTCCCGGTGGCGGTGAGGGCGAACCTCCGCCTCGCGCTCGCGCATGGACGGTTCGACGTCGTGCACGGTTTCGAGCCGGGGCTGCCCAGCCTCTCGTATCTGGCCCTGACATCAGCGCACACGCTCACGGCCGCGACCTTCTTCTCGGTCGATCGACTCGGCTACCCGGCACGACGCTCCCGACGCGACCGCTTGCGAACGCGCATCGATGCGCTTCTCGCCACGTCGAGCGCTACCGCAGACGCTGCGCGGGAGCGCTTCGAAGGCGACTACGCCGTCGTCCCGCTCGGGATCGACCTCGGCCTCTTTCGACCGGCCCCGAAGCGAGACGTCATGGTGATCGAGCTCGAGGCTGCCGGCCGCGCCACGACGCGGACACTCCTCCGCCTCCTCGACGATGCGCCCGGATGGGAGGCGACGCTGCTGCACACCAAGCCTCTCGGCTTTCGGCCGGCCGTTCCACGGCGGCTGCGACCTCGCGTCCACGTGCGGGCACCACGCACGGAAGCGCAACGTGCAGACGCACTCGCGGCTGCGTCGATCTTCGTCTCGGCGCCGGGCGGCGAGGAACGTCTCGCGCTGGAGGCAGCCGCCTGCGAGACCGCCGTGCTCGACGGGGGCGGCGAAGGTGTCGCGGTCGAGATCGAGCAATTCGTCACCGACGCGGACGCCCGCACCGCGACGGCCCGAGACGCGCGGCGTCGCGCGGAGACGCAGAGCTTCGATGCAGTGGCTGCGGAGCTCGATGCCGTCTACTCGGAGCTCGTACGCAAGCGTCGCACGCGCCGCGCCGTCCAGGCGGACCCGCTCGCCGACCGCGACTGGATCACCGTCGACTTCCACCTCCACACCGAGTGGTCGCACGACTGCTCGATCCCGACAGCAGACCTCCTCGATCACGCCGAGGAGATCGGCCTCGGCGGCATCGCGGTGACCGACCACAACGTCTTCGGAGGCGCCCTCGAAGCCGTCGAGCTCGCAAAGGGCCGCGACCTCGTCGTGATTCCCGGCGAGGAGGTGAAGACGGACAACCAGGGTGAGGTGATCGGTCTCTTCCTCGAGGAGGAGATCCCGCGCGGGATGTCGTTCGCCGACACGATCACCGCGATCCGCGATCAAGGCGGGCTGGTGTACCTCCCGCACCCATTCGATCGACTTCACGCGATCCCCGACCCGGCGACCATCCACCGCCACCTCGGCGAGATCGACGTGTTCGAGGTCTACAACGCGAGGCTCCTGCGCGACTCCTTCAACGACGAGGCGCTCCGCTTCGCGCGCAAGTATCGACTGCTGCAAGGGGCCGGCTCCGATGCGCACGTCCTCCAGGGCGTCGGAACCGGCGTTGTTCGTATGCGGCGATTCGAAGGGCCGGAGGAATTTCTGCTCGCGCTGCGATCGGCAGAGATCCTCCGCCGGCCGAAGTCCCTGGCGTACCTTCAGTCGCTCAAGTGGGTGGCGCAGGTCAAGGAAAGGGTCCGCTGAGGGAGAAGGGTGCTTCCGACTCCGTGCCCGCCTCCGTACCCACCGACGAGATCTACGAGCGGTACCTGAAGAAAGCGATCTCCGAGATCAACGAGCTCGGGGACGAGCTCGCGCGCGCCGGCGACGAGCTGCGGATCCCCGTCGTCGGCTCGGGGCATCCCCTCGCCGACATCATGCTCCTGAAGTTCTCTCCGCAGCCCTCCGAGATCCAGGAAGGCGTCGCGTTCTTCGGACGGGCCGGGCAGGCCGTCCTGAAGTCCCTCCAGCGGCTTCATGTGGATCCGATGTCCGTCTACGGCACCAACTGCCTCAAGTTCGGCACGGAGGATCCGGCCGACGCGGCCGCCTGGCTCGCACGGGAGCTCTACATCGTCCAGCCGAAGCTCGTCGTCGCCATGGGCGACCAGGTGGTCGAGTTCCTCGACGACCTTGCGTTCCCACTGTCGGATCGAGTCGACGCCTCCACCCCGGGCGTCATCCAGCGCTTCACGCCGACGATCCAGGCGCTCGTGACCCCCGACGTCGACGAGGCGCTCGACGAGGCGCCGGCGAAGACCGCGTTCTGGAACGCCTTCAAGGCGCTCGGCCCCTGGTGGGCGGAGCAGCCTCCTTATTGAGCAGACGGCGAGCGACGGCGCTCGCCGTCCTTCTCCTCACCCTCATCGCATACGGCGCGGGAGCGCGGCGCCTGCCCGAGCTTCCGTCGAATCTCGACGTCGTGTTCTACGCGCTCGTCGTGCTCCCCGCCTTCGCCGCGGCGATCTGGCTCGCGCTTCCGATCTCGCGGGCCAGAACCCGGGTGTTGCTCGTCGTCGCGGCTGCGGCCGGCGCGCTCGCCATCGGGCTCTCACTCCTCGACGTCGATTCGGCCGCGAACGTCGCGAAGCTGGCCTGCTATGCGCTCGTCGGCTTCACGTTCCTCTCGCTCTTCGAGGAGCTGTGGTGGCTCACGCTCGTCGCGGTGCTCGTGCCGTGGGTCGACATCTGGTCGGTCGCGGCAGGACCGACCGAGTACGTCGTCGAGGAGAAACCGGGGATCTTCGAAGGCGTCGCGATCGCGTTCCCGAGCCCGGGAGAGTCGGCGATCGTGAACCTGGGACCCCCCGACATCCTCTTCTTCTCGCTCTTCCTCGCCGCGGCCGATCGCTTCCGCCTTCGGGTCACGCCGACGTGGATCGGGATGACGGCGTGCCTCGGGGCGACGCTCGCACTGGTGTGGTGGTGGGACGACGTCGCCGGTCTGCCCGCACTCCCGGCCGTCTGCCTCGGCTTCCTCATCCCGAACGCCGATCTTCTCTGGCGCGACGTCCGTCGCATGCGTGCCGGAGCTAGCGAGACAGAGTGAGAGTCGAAACCGACTCGACGTGCGGCGTGTGCGGGAACATGTCGACGGGACGGCAGCGCTCGAGCGCATAGCCGTACTCGTCCCGCAGCACCTGCAGGTCGGACGCGAGCGTGGTCGGGTTGCACGAGACGTAGACGATGCGCGGCGCTCCGAGAGCTCCCGTCCGGCGGAGCGCCTTCCCGGCGAGGCCCGCACGAGGCGGATCGACGACGACGACGTCCGGCGCTCCGGCTTCCTCGCGAAGCTCTTCGATCGTCTGACCGACGTTTCCGGCGAAGAACTGCGCATTCTCGACCCCGTTGAGCTCCGCGTTCTCGATCGCGCAGGCGACGGCCTCCTCCGAGATCTCGAGGCCCCATACGAAGCGCGCGCTTCGTGCGAGGGCGAGCCCGATCGTCCCGGTTCCGCAGTAGAGGTCGTAGACGTTCTCCGAGCCCGTGAGCCCCGCGTACTCGCGCGCGAGCTCGTACAGCTGCGCAGCCATCTCCGTGTTCGTCTGGAGGAACGCCGACGGACGAACGCGGAAGCGCAGCCCGAGGATCTCCTCCTCGATCGCGTCGACCCCCCACAGGAGCTTCGTCGGGAGGTTCGTCTGCTCGGCCGGCGTGTCGTTGATCGCCCAGTGGATCGAGCGGACCTCGGAGAACCGTCGCAGCACGTCGACGAAGTAGCCGGCCTCGAACCGTTCGCCCGGTGCCGTGACCAGCACGACGAGCGCTTGCCCCGTGTTCCGCCCTTCTCGCACGACGAGGTGCCGGAGATACCCGGACCCGGCTGACTGGTCGTACGGTTCGAGCTGCTCCTCCCGTGCCCAGTCGCGTACCGCGAGGCGGATGGCGTTGCCCACGTCGGTGGTCAGTAGGCACTCCTCGATTCCGACCACCTCGTCCCAGCGCCCCGCGCGATGGAACCCGAGGTCGATGCCATCCTCGCTCGCCGTGAACGAGTACTCGAGCTTGTTGCGATAGCCGAACTGCGACGCCGCGGGGACGATCGGCTCGAGCGGCGGGTCGACGAACCGGCCGATGCGGACGAGAGCGTCTCGAACCTGACGCTCCTTCTCGGCGACCTGAACGTCGTATGCGAGATCCTGGAAGCGGCAGCCGCCACATACGCCGAAGTGCCGGCACGGAGCCTCGACGCGCGAATCGCTGCGCTGTACGAGCTCGGTGACGACGCCCTCCGCGAAGCCGCGCTTCACCTTCGTGATCTGCGCGCGCACGTCGTCGCCCGGCACACCCCCGCGGACGAAGACGACGAATCCGTCATGTCGCGCGACGCCGCTCCCGCCGAAGGCGAGCGAGTCGACGCGGAGCTCGAGCTCCTCTCCCTTGCGAACGGGTGCGGCCACGGCCCGCCAGCGTAGCGGCGACTAGGTGACGTCCCGCCGGTCCGTCCGCACGAACGCGATCGCGGCGGCCAGCGCTGTCCAGCCGAGCGAGACGAGCACAGAGCGTGCCCACGAGAGGCCGTCGCCCTCCGAGTCGACCGTCCCGCCCAGCGCAGCGGCGGGCAGGTACTCGGCCACGCCTTCGAGGTCGATGTACGGAAAGACACCGAGAAGCACCCAGCAAATCGGCTCGAGGACGAACATCCAGACGAGCACGCCCACGAGAGCGCCGACCTGAGAGTGGAAGGCCCCACCGATGGCAGCTCCCAGCACACCGGCGAGCGTCGTCGCGACGAGCGCCCGCCACGCCCCGTCCCCCCACTCGCCCCACTCGAGAGGCACGTCGAGCACGCCGAGCCAGATCACCGCGGCGACGATGGCGACGACGAGAGAGGCAACCAGCAGGAGTGCCCCGACCGTCGCGCCGGTCAGGAGCTTGACCACGACGAAGCGACTTCGACGAGGCGTCGCGAGCAGCGTCCTCGCGATCGTGCCGTGCCTGAACTCGTTCGTCACGAGGATGATCCCCATCAGCAGCGCGAGGATGGACGCAGGAAACGCGACGTCGAGCGGGATCCGGAACTGCAGCTCGGGGTCACGGCGATCGTCCGACGTTGATCCTCCGATGTTCGCGGCCGTCAAGAGGCCGGCGAACAGCAGCGTGACGAACGCGAACCCCAAGGTCGACCGCAGCGTCCTCAGCTTGAGAAGCTCGGCTGCATAGAGATTGCTCACGCGCCTCGCTCCCCCGGGTCGCCGGTGAGCTCCAGGAAGATCTCCTCGAGGGTGGCGCGCTCGACGGTCAGCTCGTGGAGCACGACGCCGTGCGCGGCTGCGAGCTCGCCGACCCGCTCGGGCGGTGCGCTGGTTGCGAGCCTGCCGTCGCCCATGTCATGCGCCTCGAGGCTCGCCTCCGCAAGGAGGCCGGCGAGGCGTTCCACCTCAGGAGAGCGCACGGTCGTCGCACCCGCGACCATCGCTTGCACCTCCGCCATCGCGGCCTGCCGGACGAGACGGCCCCGGTGGATGATCACGACGTGGTCGACTGTCTGCGCCACCTCCGAGAGGACGTGGCTCGAGATGAGGATGGTCCGGCCCTCGGTGGCGAGCGAGCGCAGGAAGTCTCGGAGCCAGCGGATTCCCTGTGGGTCGAGACCGTTCGCCGGCTCGTCGAGCACGAACACCTCGGGGTCGCCGAGAAGGGCGGCGGCGAGACCCAGTCGCTGCCGCATGCCCAGCGAGTAGCCCTTCACGCGCCGCCGGGCTGCCGTAGTCATGTCCACCATCGCGAGCACCTCATCCACGCGCGACCTCGGGATGCCCCCGGCGACCGCGAGCACGCGCAGGTGGTTTCGGCCCGAGCGCCCCGGATGTGCGTCGAAGGTCTCGAGCAGCACGCCGACGCGCCGGACAGGATGCTCGAGCTCGGGGTACGGCTTGCCGAGCACTGCCGTCGTGCCCGCCGTCGGGCGGACGAGCCCGAGGATCGCGCGCATCGTCGTCGACTTTCCCGCGCCGTTCGGCCCGAGGAACCCCGTGATCGTGCCCGACGGAACGGTGAAGGTGAGGTCGTCGACGGCGAGGGTCGAACCGAACCGCTTCGTGAGTCCTTCGACCTCGATCATGCGTCGTCCGTCAGCTCAAGATCGAGACGTAGACGGAGCGCTCGCGCGGACCGTCGAACTCGCAGAAGAAGATGCCCTGCCAGGTCCCGAGGGCGAGCGTTCCATCCTCGCGAAGCGGAATGAGCACACTCGGGCCCATCAGCGCTGCTCGGACGTGCGTCGGCGCGTTCTCCTCGCCGGGCTCGATGTGCTCCCACGGCCAACCGTCGGCGACCATGCGCTCGAGCGCAGCCTCGATGTCCCGACCGACGGCCGGGTCCGCGTGCTCGTTGATCGTCACACCGGCGGTCGTGTGCGGCACGTACACGAGCACTGCGGAGCCGGTTGCGCCGTCGACCGCTGCACGAACGTCGGAGGTGATGTCGACGACGTGGCTTCGCCGCGCCGTGCTCACCCGGAGCTCGTGCACAGCCGTGGTTAGAGCGCGCCGCCCGCGGCCGGGGGCGCCCCTGCCTCGAGTGGGTTCTCGCCGCCAGCCGCGCGGCTCAGGTGCTCCTCCACGCTCAGCAGGCTGTCCTTCCCGCGCTCGACGACAGCGAGCAACTCCGTCATGGACGCGACCTCTTCGCGTTGTTCCTGGAGGAACCAGTGGAGAAACTGCTCGCCGACGAGCTCACCCTCGTCGCGGGCCAGCTTCACGAGCTCGATGATCTGCTCGGTGACGCGCTTCTCCTGCGCGAGCGCGAGCGAGACGGGCGCAACGACGTCGTCGAACGCAGTCTGCGGCGCATCGACGCCCGGCGTCGCGATCTCCTCGTCGGCGTCGAGAAGGTACTGCACCATCATCATCGCGTGGTTTCGCTCCTCGACGGCCTGCCGGTAGAAGTGCGCCGCGAGCTGCGGGAGATTCTCGGCGTCGTAGTAGACCGCGATCGCGATGTACTGCTGCGACGCGGCGAACTCGTACCCCACTTGCCCGTTGAGCGCTGTTCCGAACGTCGACACGACCGCGACTCTACCGTCTCGAGCGCTGTACCTTGCGACGATGGCGGGCGTACCGACCGAGCTCAAGGGCCGTAGCTTCACGCGCATCGCCGGCTGGTCTCGCACCGAGCTCGAGACGATGCTCGACCTGGGTGACGAGCTGAAGGCCGAGCGGGCGCGCCGACCCGAGCTCCGGGTTCTCCCTGGCCGGACGATCGGGCTGATCTTTCACAAGCCGTCGACGCGGACGCGTGTCGCATTCGAGGTCGGCATCGCCGAGCTCGGCGGGATGGCGCTGTTCCTCCCCGCCGCCGAGCTCCAACTCGCTCGCGGTGAGTCCTATCGCGACACCGCACTCGTGCTCTCGCGCTTCCTCTCGGCGCTGATGATCCGAACGTTCGCCCAGGACGAGGTCGAGGAGTTCGCCGAGCACGCGTCGATTCCCGTGATCAACGGCCTCACGGATCTCGCGCACCCGTTGCAGGCGGTGGCCGACGCGATGACGTTGCGCGAGCGATTCGGTGCGCTCGAAGGGCTGCGCATCGCATACGTCGGCGACGGCAACAACGTCTGCCATTCACTCATGCGACTCGCGGCTCGCTTCGGGATGCACTTCGTCGCTGCGACGCCGCCGGGCTACGAGCCGGCCGCCGACGTCGTCTCCGCTGCGACGGACGACGCGCTCGCGAGTCGCGGGAGCGTCGAGCTCGTCGCTGATGCGCGCGAGGCTGCCCGGGGCGCGCAGGCCGTCTACACCGATGTCTGGACGAGCATGGGTCAGGATGGGGAGCGCGACCGCCGCGTCCGAGATCTCGAGCCGTTCCGGATCGACGATGCGCTGCTTGCACTCGCGGACCCCGACGCCGTCGCCATGCACTGTCTCCCCGCGCATGTCGGCGAAGAGATCACCGCCGACGTGCTCTACGGCCCCCGGTGCCTTGCCTGGGAGCAGGCCGAGAACCGCCTCCACACGCAGAAGGCGCTCATGGCGCTCGTCATCCGGTGACCTTCGAGGATCACGTCCGGGCAGCCCTGGACGAGCTCCCACCGAACATCGCCGCGGCGCTCGAGAACGTGGCCGTCGTCGTGGAGGACGAGAATCGCGAAGACCCGGATCTGCTCGGGCTGTATCACGGCGTACCGCTGCCAGAGCGTGGCGACATGGCCGGCACGCTTCCGGACACGATCTCGATCTACCGCCTTCCGCTCGTGGAGTCCTTCCCCGATCCGGGCGAGTTACAGAAGGAGATTCGCATCACCGTCCTGCACGAGCTGGGCCACTACTTCGGGCTCGACGAGGAGCAGATCACCGCCCTCGGATACGGCTGAGTTCCGGGAATGCGACAAGGTGGAAGCGCGTTTTCAGGACACGTGACACCCGATCAGCTCCATACACAGATCGAGCAGCTCTCGGAAGAGCGCCAGGAGCTCTGGCAACAGCTTTCCGAGGGCCTCGACACGTCTGTGAAGACACAGATCAAGGAACTCGACGAGCGACTCCAGACCCTCTGGCAGTCGCTTCGCATCGAGAAAGCCCGCCTGCGCTTCGGCGAGCGCGAAGAGATCGTGCGTCGCGCCCGTGCCGAAGAGCGCCTCGAGCGCGCCGCGTAGCCTCGAAGCAGGAAAACGGGCAGCCCGCGCATATCATCGAAGCGTGGCCCTGTTCGGCAAAGGCAAGACGGAGCCGCTCTCCATCGAGAGCGAGCAGGAACGCCTCCATGCGATCCGCATCGCCGCCGAGCAGGAGCTCGGACGTCTTCGTCGCGAACTGACGGAGCGCGTCGCCGCCGTCGAGCAGCGGGAGCGCGAGCTGGCGGACGCCGTCGCCCGCGTGAATCGCAGCGGCGGACGCGGCGCTGGCAACCACGACGATGCCGTCGAGCATGCCCAGGTCGGACTGGCTGCCCATGCGCAGGAGCTCAACCGACGCGAGCGTGACCTCGAGGCCCACGAGACGGCTCTGCTCAGGATGGAGTCCGATCTCGCTCGGCGTGCCGCAGCGATTGCAGAGACACCGGAAGAACGGCTCGCGCACATCGAAGAGCGGATCGTCGCGCTCCACGAGGCGGAGAAGGCGTTTGCGCGGACACAGGCCGAGCTCGCCGCTCGAAGTGCCGATCTCGCGACCCGCGAAGCCGCACTCGCGGAGAACGCCCGCCTCGGCGTCGTCGACGCCGGGCCGGTGATCCCGAGCCGCGCCGAGATGGCAGAGCTCGACGAGCGGCTCCGCAGACTCGAGCGGGAGACGCGTGACGCAACGAAGGAATCCGGCTTCGGCGACAGCCTCCGTGCGCTCGAGAGCCGGGGTCTTCGCGGAGGCTCCGGTGCGTGACACGTCTACACTGACCCGCCTGGGGCGTTAGCTCAGCTGGGAGAGCGCCGGCTTTGCAAGCCGGAGGTCACCGGTTCGATCCCGGCACGCTCCACTGAGAAAGGCCCTGGTAACGGGGCCTTTTCGTTCTCCAGCCGGGCACCGTAGACCACTCAGATCGGCCTCTGGTCAACTGGTTGGTCAACGGGAGCGTTACCGAACCCGATGGAAGCCAGGGAGTTCCGCACCTTCTCGCGCTCTTCGGCATCGCGGAAGGGCCGTGCGTAGTGCGCGGAGTAGACGGCCGGGCTGTGCCCGGTCATCGCCGCTGCCACGACCTCATGGCCTCGTGCGAGGCGCTCCTCCGCAGCGGGACGCAGTGCCGTTCCGCCGCGATCACTGACTCCGCGTTCTGCTCCCATCACGCAGCCTTGGTCGAGGAGATCGGGGAGGAGCGAGTGCGAAGTGGAGACCATCCACGACGGCGGAAAAGCACTATGACCGAGCCGCTTGTCGCGAGGTCGAGAGCGCTCTCGCGAGCAGCAACGGCCATGCCGACCCGGCTCAGGTTCGCCCACGGCTCGCAGAGGCCGCTGCTGCCTCCTTCGATGACATCTCGTCCGCGTTGCTCGACGCCGCGCTCGGATCGGTTCGTCCGATCTGGGTCACCCACGCCTGCCGCAGCTGTGGGCAGAAAGAGCGCGTCGAGGTTCAGGTGCCGGATGTTCGGAGCCGGGTTGCGGCGATCGAGCTTCTCTTGAGAGAGGGCCTGGGCAGACCGCCCCAGGCCGAGGAAGCGGCGAGTCCGCGCCTGCCTCGTACGGCCGAAGCGGTCGAGAAGCTCGGCTGGAACGACCTGCAGATGATCTTCGCGACCCAGTTCGCAAGCGAGATCGCTGCGGTCACCGAGGACGGTGGAGACGCGCTGCTGCGCGAGCGGGTCGCAGCACTTGACGATGGTCAGCGGCGGCTGCTGCGCGAGGCGCTGGACGGGGTGAAGATCGCCTCCTGAGGTTGACCAACGGTTGACCAGCCTCCGCAGTCCCAGTGTTTATGGCAAAACCCGGCTGACCCCCTACTCATCGAAGTAGGAGGTCACCACCCTCCCCCTCGCGAGTTGCTCGCGTCTGGGGCGTGCCCGAGGGGGCATCACGGGTTGAGTCGGAACGGCGGGTACTCGTCCGTGACGAGGATGAATGCGTAGCCAACGACCCGGTTAGTCCAGCGGAGGACGCCGAGGACAAAGTCGAACAGGCCGCGGGGATAGCGGCCGGTGAAGAGGATCACAAACCAGGCGACCACCACCGCGATCACGGCCGCGATCCAGAGGAAGACGAGCAGGATGATGTGGGGAATCGCGAGCAGCCACTTCACGAGTGGCAGCCAGCGGTTGAGGCCCTGTTTCGCGTCCGGGTAGGGAAAGTCGAGCGCGACACCCTGTTCTTCATCGGTCGAGGGGTAGCGGTCGTCCATGAGCGCGAGATAGACGCCGATCCTGTTCGCGAACCTGAGGAGTTCGAGGTTCCAGTCGAACCACCAGCGCGGATACTTCTGCCGGAACACGATCATCAGCAGCGGCGACAGGAACAGCACCCCGCCGGTCACGCCGACCAACCGCCAGGAGCCGTGCTCGGCGGGGGCGAGGCTGCCGATGCTGGCGGCGACGATCAAGATCGGGATCGCGACGAACACCCTGAACGCCGTGGTGCCGCGGTTGAGCTGGCGATCCGGGTACTCCACTGAGAAGCGCACCGGATAGTTCGGCTCGCCGCTCGTCTGGCTGCTTGACTCCATGCCTTTCCGGCCTCCGTTCGTTCGTAGCTCCGGCCCCGAGAAGGCCGGGTATCACGCTTGAACCTAACGCGGGAACGTCGAGGGCGCTGGGCATCGACCCACCCCCTCCCCCCGCGAAGTGCTCAGGCGTGGGGGCCTGCTCGCGGTGTAGTGCGTAGTCAGGGCTGGCGACGAACTGGTCAACCCGCTGGTCAACTTCTCTGGTTGTGCGACGTGGTGCTCCGTGAGGTGGAAGCGTGAGTTCATGCCGTCTCGTCGCGTCACGTAGTGCCCAGAGACGTATCTCGCCTAGGCGCCCGACTCATCGTCCTCGTCCTCGGGAACCGCCGCCGGCTGGAGCGCGAGGACCCCGCTGTCCGCGATCATCTCAAATCGCGTCCTGCTGAACTCGATCACTTGCTCCTGTAGGTCCGGGCTCAGGAGCAGCTCATCCGTCAGGCTCAGTTCCGTCCCGACCCAACTTCGCCACGCCCAGAATCCATGAGGCGAGAGGGTGTTGAGCGCGGGCGCCCTGGCAGGCGTGTCGGCTGTGAGGACTTCGATCGCAAAGTACGGCTCGCCCTCGCCCTGGTGGCCGTGGTGCATACCCACCTGAAGGCGCTCCGGCCCCGAGGCGGGGACGCGAAAGCCGACAGAGACCTTGCCGAGGCGAGGAACGACGACCCGGGGCGTCGTCTTCCCACGCGAGGCGAAGTCGGCGAGATCGGCGCGGCGAGCGCCGGGTTGGGTCCCGGTGAGCGCATCACGCAGGACTTCGAGGAGCGGCAGGCGCAGCGTGTCAACGAAGTCGATCATGTGCTCGCGGGCCGGGACGTACTTCGTCCACGCTCTGAATAGGTCGGTGTCAGGCCGTGTAAAACCCATCGATCCCTCCTTCTCGAGCACATCGAGAAACAACGGCCACTGCTCCGCCAGCATCGGACTCTGCGGGCGCAGCGCCCTCAGCCCGGGCAGCAGCTTCGCCCACTGCGCGGACCCGGCCCAGCGGTCATCATCGGCTTCGTAGTCCCCGTAGGTAGGCACATCGCGTGTGATCGCCGCCAGCACGAAGCGGTCGGCGCTCCGGCGAGCCGAGCGCAGGTAGCGGCCGATCTGGTCGTGCCCGTAGCCGGCGTAGATCTTCAACTCGACGATCACGTGCCAGCGATGTTCCTCGTCTGCAAAGGTCAGGTCCGCCCGACCCTCGTCGACCTTGTCCTCCGCGCTACACCGGAGCCGGGCCGGCAACGAGCCAAGATCGACCCGGTCGCCGTGCGGGGCCTTCCCCACCACCAACCGCACGAACTCCGACGCCATCTCGGGCTCCGCGCCCAGCACCGCCGCCAGAGCTCGCGTCAGTTCCGTCTCGGACCGAGTGTCCCGAAGCGCCCGGATGAGCGCATGCTCGGGACCCAACTCGACCGCCATTACGCGATCCTAGAAGTCGCCGCTCTCTGCTGAAGCGCCTCCGGCGCGTTTGACCCCACGACGTCAAGCGCCCCCGCCGTTCCGGTCCGGGAGCCCCCGACGCGCCGGCTGCCCTCGCTCGTGTACGCCGCGCTCGTGCTTGCTGACCTCGGCATGTCGCCGCGAGAACTCCGCGGCCCAGCATCGCGGGCATTGGAGAGCAACCTTGGGCCGACTCGCCGTCCTCCGGTCTCCGCGATCTGCGGCCCGCCAGGCGCGAGCGGCGGCTTCTCGTGATGCCGCAATTTGCGGAATTCGAGACCCTGCTGAAGTCACTACTTCAGCGGTACGAGTCCGTCCAGATTCAGCGGTGAGCCTCTCTTGCGCTCCGCATGGCCTCCGCGAACGCGGCCAGGGTGGTCTCGTCGGGCACGCTCCCGCGCGCGGCGAGAGTAATCGACGATCGACTCCCCGCCATGCGCTGGCCGAGGTCATTCAAAGACCTGAGTGCGGTCGCGGAGGCGGTCGGAGTCGACGTCGGCGACTTGCGCGCCGGGTCGTGATGGTGGCAGTAGAGACCGTTCAGGCCGGCTCTTCCCTGGCAACGCTCGCCGTCGCTCTTGATGCCGACGCACGCCACGTACGGCCAGCTCATGCGGGGATCGTAAACCCGCCGGCTGTGACCAAAATCTCGGCGCCGCCGCTCCGCATCTGTTCGACGTCGGCTCGCAATCGCAGCGCTAGAGCCAAACGAAAGCGAACATGCAATCCGCCGCGCGCCTAGTGTGCGGGAATGTCCCTTGAGACTGGACTCTCGATGTGCGCCCCGGCCCGGCGCTTCAGGGGTGCTTCCGGCAATCAGCCCGAGGACGAGCGGGCCCAGGTGCGGCCACCGTCGGTGCTTCTGAGGATTCGGTAGCTCGCCGAGTCTGCCGTTGAGCCCGCGGCGTAGATCGTTGTGGGGCGGGCAGGATCGACCGCTAGCGCCTCGATCGCGACGTCCGAGACGACCTGACTCCAGGTGCCTCCCCCGTTTGTCGTCATGTAGATGCCACTCGCGCTGAAGTCCACGTTGTATTTGCCGCCTGCCTTTCGGACCGTGTACAGGCCGGCGTAGACGGTTCCCGAGTGTTGCGGGTCGACAGCGAGCGACGACACGCCCTGGGGCAGGCCGCCCGTGATCGGCTGCCAGTTGTCGCCGGCGTCGGCGCTGGTGAACAACGCGCCGCGGATCACGGCGTACAGCGTCGTCGGCTGTTGCGAGTCGACGGCTAGTGCGGAACTCCAGCCCTCCGGGTTGGTGAATGCTGAATCGAGGGGGCCCGTCGCGTGCCAGGTCTTGCCGGCATCTGTCGACTTGTAGATCGAGGTGTGTCCCTGGAAGGTGTTCACGATCGTGTAGATCGCCTCTGGGCGTGTCGGGACGATCGCGAGCGCGGAACCGTAGACGTACACCGCGTGGTCGGGCAGGAACACGGTCTTCCAGGTGTGGCCGCCGTCGGTGCTCTTGCGGACGGCGTCGGCACCCGAGTAGACGATCCTGCTGTTGGCGGGATCGACTGCGAGAGCGGTCACCCATCCCTCGCCGCGATTCCAGCTCGTCGTTCCAGGCGTGCCGAACGGAAACTTCCTACATTGCGGTCGTCTCGTAGCCCCGATGCGATCGCAGATCCGGGGTTTTGCCGGGAAGAGCCCCTTGTTGAAGGGCCGCCAGTTGCGGCCGCCGTCGACCGTCTTGTAGACGGCGACGACGTTGCCTGCATAGAGCGTTCCCGGACGGTGCGGATCGGCGGCCAGCGTGTCCGCGCGCGTCCAACCTGCTCCTGTCGTTGCCGTCGCGCGCCAGTGTGCGCCGCCATCGGTCGTCTTGAAGACATGTCCGCTCGTGTGGAGCGCGTGAGACTGCTGGTGGTCCCAGCCGATGCGTACACGGTGTCGGGATTCCGCGGGTCGAAGACGAAAGCCGTCGTCCAGCCCATCTTTGCCGGGAAAGCGCCAAGCGGGGGAGCCGATCGCGCACTTGTGCCCGGCCCTTCCTCCCGAGGAAGCCGAGCAGACGCGGCGCTCCCGGCACCGCCACCGCCGCGCCCGCCGAACCCGAGGAACACGGCGACCCCTGCCGCGACGACGAGGAGAGCTACTGCGCCGTTCCTCCTTCGCCGACGCCGGGCACGCCGTCTCGCCTCCTTGATCAGCGCTTCGACGAGCGCCTCTCCCGCCTCCGCGTCGACCTGATCGCCGGGGCGGAGCTCGCGCTCCGGCCGGGGCGGCGCGGTGAGGCTCATGGGTGCCTACCTGTCATAGTGGTGCTAGTATCGACTAGCACCATGTTGAATGTCAAGCTGGACAGGCACGACCCGACGGATCTCTACGAGCAGGTCGCCGGCGAGCTCCGCCGGGCGATCGCCGAAGGAGAGGCGAAGCCGGGCGAGCGACTCCCACCCGCGAAGGATCTCGCCGCCGTCCTCGGTGTCAACACGAACACCGTGCTGCGTGCGCTGCGCGTCCTGCGCGACGAGGGTCTGCTCGAGTTCCGCCGCGGCCGGGGCATCTCCGTCGCCGCCACGCCCGAACGCGGCGCCGTCGTTCAGCGGGCGAAGGAGCTCGTCGAGTTCGCACGTCGCCACGGGTACCGCCTGGACGAGCTGGTCGAGATCATCGAGAGGGTCGGGGCCAGCTCTCCGAGCGTGCGTCGGCGAGAGCACGGTTGGTTGCGCGAGTGTTCGGGAATGACGCCTGAGGACGACGACGTTTTCACCGGCGTTCGAAGCGTGCCAAGTCAGCTTGCCAGCGCTCGACGATCTCCCCTGCAGCCGCTTCGAGGGCGAGGTGGTATGTCTGACCAGCCCAGAGGTTGAACCCGTCTGCATCCCCGAGCGCGCGTGCCTTGGTACGGAGCGGTGCTGTCAGAAAGTGGACTTCGGGATAC
>CAWHYV010000008.1:0-219150 GCA_963833725.1 uncultured Gaiellaceae bacterium | reverse complement strand
AGTACTGGCGGATCGCCTTCCGCCATGCCAGCGAGAACACGAGGATGCCGACGCCGGTCCAGAACGCCTGCATTGCGAGCCCTGCGAGCAGCTCCTGGTCGGAGAGGTCGCCGACGAGCGCCTGGATCGGGAAGAAGAACGTCCAGCGGAACGGGAGGAACCACGCGACGGTCTCGACCCAGTCGGGCATGAGCTGGAGGGGAACGAGCCGCCCG
Source organism: uncultured Gaiellaceae bacterium (assembly GCA_963833725.1). GTDB lineage: Bacteria > Actinomycetota > Thermoleophilia > Gaiellales > Gaiellaceae > GMQP-bins7. The sequence goes on along the minus strand of CAWHYV010000008.1, from coordinate 218,935 downwards.
GAGAGCAGCAGCTCGAACATGATGTAGAGCTGGAAGATCGCCCCGACCCGGGTCGTCCAGAACGTGATCATCCCGAGCGCCGACTGGTTGAACGTCCGGATGAGGTACGCGCCCCAGATGGCGATCGCGAACACGACGATCTCGATCGGGCGTATGTCGAACGTTGGATCGAAGAGCAGCGACAACGCCACCGCGATCGGAAGCCAGAGCACGATGACGACGACCTTCCACCCCGCGAACCAGGCGATGTCGTAGTGGATCGGATGCAGCGGGCGGAGCAGCTGACCCGAAAGCTCGCCCTCGCGGATGCGCCACTCCCAGCCGTACGGCGTGAAGACGATGTTCATGTTCCGGACCAGCGTCCACACGATGTAGTAGGCGGCGAAGTACCCGGGAGTCAGCCCGTTGACCGAGCCGCCGGACTCCATCGGCGATGGTCGACCAGACGACGAGGTAGATGACCGGCTCGGCCACCATCCCGAGCATGTACATGTAGTGAGCGGCTCGGTACTGGAACTCCTGTTGGATCGACGTTCGCATCGTCGTCACGTAGAAGTCGACGAGCGATCGGAATCCGCCTGCCTGGCCTGAGGGGCCGAGCTCGGTCACTCGGCCGCCTCCGTGCGAACACGAGCTCGATCACGTCCTCGATCGGCGGATCCTCGACGTTGAGGTCGAGCACCTCCTGCTCCGCGAGCAAGCGAGCGGTGACGCGCGCCGTCTCGGCCTTCGGAACCCGGAGCGTCACGAGGTCGCCGTCGCGATGGATCACCTCCCCGTAGCCGGAGAGATCGCCAGCACCGTTCTCCAGCGCCACCGCGATCGTCTTCCATGCAGCGAAGGTGTCCGAGAGCTCCGAGAGATCGCCGTCGAAGAGGATCCGTCCGTGATGGATGACCACGACGCGCTCGCAGAGCGCCTCCACGTCCGCCATGTAGTGACTCGTGAGCATCACCGTCGCCTCGTGGCGTTGTCGGTACATCGCCACGAACTCGCGGATCCTCTTTTGCATGGTGACGTCGAGTCCGATCGTCGGCTCGTCGAGGAACAGCACCTGGGGCCGGTGGAGGAGTGAGCCGACGATCTCGGCCTTCATCCGCTCGCCGAGTGAGAGCTGCCGGACCGGCTTGCGCACGAGATCGCCGATCTCGAGGAGCTCGATCAGCTCGTCCCGCACCGGGACGAAGTCCTCGCGCGGGATCCGGTAGATCGAGCGATTCAGCTCGAACGAGTCGAGCGCAGGCAGATCCCACTGGAGCTGATTGCGGTTCCCCATGACGAGCGCGATCCGGCTGCAGGAAGTCACGCTCGCGCTTCGACGGAACATGTCCGAGAACGCGGGCGTCGCCGCCGCTCGGATAGAGCAGCCCGGAGAGCATCTTGAGCGTCGTCGTCTTGCCGGCGCCGTTCGGGCCGAGGAAGCCGACGATCTCGCCGGGCGCGACGTCGAACGAGATGCCGTCGACCGCTCTAACCTCCCGCGTCTTCCGCCGGACGAGGCTCTTCGTCGCGGCCTTCAGGCCTTCGTCGCGCTCGGGAACGTCGAAGACCTTGAGCAGCCCGTCGACATGGACGGCTGCGTCCACTATCCCGACCTCTTCAGCTTCCCGTGGCGCTTCGCGTACAGCTCGCCACGCCGGAACACCCAGAGGCCGAGCGGGATCGAGACGACGCCGATGAGGACGAGTGGAATGATCTGGTCGCCGAGCTCGGACAGGCCCTTGCCCTCGAGAATCGCCTCTCGGATCCCCTCGAGCGCATACGTCGCAGGCGAGAACTTCGCCAGGAACTGCATCCACTCCGGCAGGACGCTCACGGGGTAGTAGACGCCGGAGACGACGAGCAGCGTCCCCTGGGCGATGAACCCCAACTGGGTGCCCTTCTCCGGGGAGATGAGCGGAAGAACCGAGGTCATGATCCCGATCCCGATGAAGGAGATCGACGAGATGGCGAGGATGACGAGCGCCGCGACGAAGTTCGCATCAGGCATCGAGAGGCTGAAGAAGAGCGTGCAGACGCCGAACAGGAAGACGGCGCGGATGATCCCGTAGAGGATCGCGAACACGCCCTGGCCCGCCAGGTGCATGGCACGCGAGAGCGGCGCCATGAACGTGTACTCGATCGTTCCCTCCCAGCGCTCCCAGGCGACGGTCTCCATGAGGAACCCGAAGAGGATGCCGAGGTACGCCCAGACGACGGCACCGATGAGCAGGTACGTCATGTACTCGTTCACGTCGAACTCGACACCGCTCGACTCCACGCCCTTGGCGATGAAGACGATCGTCAGCGTGTTGGCGACGGTCCAGATGAACCAGGCGACGTCCCACCAGATGTACCGCTTCGTGAGATAGACGTTCCGCTCGACGACGCCGCCGGCTCCGACGAGCTCCGCCCGCATCGTTCCCCACATGGCTCTCATGCGAACACCTCCCGATCGTCGTCGTCGTCATCGCCTTCGGCCTCGAACTCCCGCCCGGTCGCGGCGAAGAACGCCTCCTCGAGCGTGTCGGCTCCGTACCGACGCTTGAGGTCGTCCGCCGGCTCGAGGGCCAGCAGCTTTCCGCGGTCGAGGATGCCGATCCGCTCCGCGAGCGTCTCGGCCTCGTCGAGGTCGTGCGTGCACAGCAGGATCGTCGAGTCGTGCGTCTGACGAATCTCGCGGATGAACTCCTGCACCTCGAGCTTCGAGCGCGGGTCGAGACCGGTGGTCGGCTCGTCGAGGAGGAGCAGAACCGGTGAGGTGAGCAACGCGCGGGCGAGTGCGACCTTCTGCTGCATCCCGCGCGACAGGTTCTCCATCGGCTCCGTCCGCCGGTCGCGCGGGAACCCGACGCGCTCGAGGATCTCGGGAATCTTGTCGCGCGTCTCGCGAGACGTCATGCCGTAGAAGCGCGACGCGTAGCTCAGGTTCTCCGCGGACGACATCTTCTTGAAGAACGACGCCTCCACCGAGACCCGGTTGACGAGGCGACGCACAGCCCGCTCGTCCGAGACGACGTCGTACCCGAAGATCCGAGCCGACCCGCCGTCCGGGAGCAGGAGGGTCGAGAGCAGGCGGACGAGCGTCGATTTCCCCGAGCCGTTCTGGCCGAGGATGGCGACGGTCTCACCCTTCTCCATCGTGAACGAGACACCGTCGAGAGCGACGCGGACGCGCTTGGCGCCGCGCTTCTCCCCGCGCTTGCGGGAGTCCTTGCGGCGGAACTCCTTGCGCAGGTCGCGCACCTCGACGGCAGCGCCCTCTTGAACGGGCACGGCCTCCATGACTGCTTCCTGTACGTCGATCACGTGCTGCTCCTTCGGTCCAGTGCGTAGCGAGAATCGTGCGATCCAGTGCCCGGCCCAATCGCTGGGCCTCGGCAACCGGTGTCTCAGATACGCGGGAGGAGCGTCACAACTCGGGCACCTTAGCGGCCGAGCCAGACGGGGTCAACTACGCCGCGTCGCGTGCGTGTCCAAGCGCCTGGCGCCGCTGTGGAGCCGGCGCGGGCAGTCGGTACCCGCGAGGCGCTTGCTGGTCGATCACGAGCGCACGCGACAGACCAGGGGTGCCGCCGGCCAGAACGGCGGCACCCCTTGCCACCACTCAGCGGAGGGAGAAGGTGACGCTGACCGTCGCGGACGTCTCTCGCTCGCCCGGGACGATGGGAGTCGAGGAGTCCGTGGCCTGTGCGGCCTCGCGGTACAGCGGGCCGGGCTGGGACGTGCCACCCTCGACGATCGTGGTGATCGCGCCGAGCGGGCGGCCGGCGGCCTTCGCGAGGACTTCCGCATTCAAGCGAGCGTCGTCGACGGCCTTCGCGAGCGCCTGCCGGTAGAGCGCATCGGCGTTGGACGAGCTGAGGCCCGGCCCGGAGATCTGGTTCGCACCGGCCTCCGCCGCCGCGTCGATCAACGCGGGTGCGTCGTCGACGTTGCTGACTGCGGAGACGTTGTTCGACGCGACATACCCGTTCACAGCCCCCATCTCGTCGGTGGAGGGATAGACGCTGACCCACTGGGTAGCGAGCTCGCGACCGCCGGCCTGGCGAAGCGCGTTCAGGATCTTGCGCATCACGTCGGCGTTCGCAGCGACGGCCGCCTGGGCGGTCGGGCGGCGTGTCTCGGCGCCGAATGACATCGTGGCCTCGTTCGGCACCGCATCGACCGAGCCGATGCCCGAGACCGTGATCGAGTCCTCAGCCGGAGCGGCGTCCTGGGCGCCGGCGAGATCGGGCAGCCCGACGGCGCCGGCGAGCGCGACGACGGTGAGCCCGGCGGCAGTGACGAGAAGCAGGCGTTTCATCGAGAGAACCTCCGCGAGTCGGTGACGAGACGAATACGTCGCCGTTGGGATGTCACGTCACATGACAGCCACGTCGGCTGATCAGACGACGCGACGCGGCCGCGAAGCGGACGCCTTCAGGGATCTTCGCGCGATCAAGATTCGGCGCTAGCCGAGTCTTGATCTGCGCCGACAATTCAGCCGAGATACGGCGCCGCGCCGCGCTTGAAGACGCCGCGGGAGATGATCGAGCGCTGGATCTCGCTCGTCCCCTCCCAGATGCGGTCGACGCGGAGCTCGCGGTAGAACCGCGCCGCCGGGTTCTCGACCATGTAGCCCCGGCCGCCGAGGGCCTGTACCGCACGATCGGCGACCCGACCGGCCATCTCGGACGCGTAGAGCTTGGCCATTGCGACCTTCCCGTGCACGACCTTCCGATCCTCGAGGACGTCGAAGGCGTGCGCGGCGTGGTACGTGAGCAGCCGCGCCGCGTGCAGCTCGGTGAGCGAGTCGGCGAGTGGAAAGGAGATCCCCTGGTACTCGGCGATCGGCGCGCCGAAGGCCTCACGCTCCTGCGCCCAGTCCGCCGTCAGGTCGACGAGACGGAGCGCGGCGCCACAGCAGCGCGCGGCGATGAAGAGCCGTTCGACGAGGATCCACTCCTTCGCGCCCGCGTCGCCGCTCGCCGGCACGCGGTTCGCATCGGGGACGCGGCACTCCGTGAACACGATCTCGGGATGGTGATCGATGTACGGGTCGTGGAGAAAGGACGGCGTCCGGCGAATCTCCATTCCCGGCGCACCAGGATCGACGAGGAAGAGCGTCTGCTCGCCCTCGGCGATCGCGAGCACGATGTAGACGCCGGGCTCGCCCTCGCTCGTCACGAACCACTTCTCGCCGTTCAACACCCATTCGTCGCCGTCGCGTACGGCCGTCGCGGCAAGACCGCTGAGGTCGGAGCCCGCCCCGGGCTCCGTGAGCGCCCACGCCTCGCGGTACTCGCCGTTCGCGATCGGCCGCACGTAGCGCTCGATCTGCTCGGGCGTTGCGATCTCGTGGAGCTCCCGCGGCCCGCGATCGACGACCGCGAAGCCGAGGCCGTTCGTCGCCTTTCCCGATTCCTCCTCCAGCGCGACCTGACCGAGCATGGAGAGGTCGCGACCCCCGAGCTCGGGCGGCATGTTCAACATCGAGAAGCCGGCTTCGCGCGCCTTCTTGCGCAACGCGTCGAGCTCGGCCGGCTCGATGGAGCCGCGCTCGGCGATGCGCGCCTCGAGCGGATAGACCTCTGCCTCGACGAAGGCGCCGACGGCCTGCTTGAGCGCGCGAACGTCCGGTGAGAGCTCGGGGACGATCATCGCGCGGCAGCCTAGATCACGCGTCGCCGAGCACGCGCTCGAACGCGCTTCGCTCCGCGTCGGTCAGCGGACGGGAGCGGCCGAGGTCGCGGTCGCGGGCGACGAGCACGGCCTCGGCCTCCGCGGCGAGCTCGCCGTCACGGGTGCGGATCTGCTCGCGTAGCGAGAGGCTCGAGTTGCCGATCCGCTCGAGGGAGCATGAGACGACGACCTCCTCGTCCTCGAGCCGCAGCTCCCGCCTGAAGTCGATCGCGACACGTGCCAGGACGAGATCCCAGGCGTTCCCGGAAGCGCCGAGCGCGCGGTCGACCCACTCGTCGCGGCATTCCTCGAGATAGGTCGCATAGACGGCGTTGTTGACGTGCATGTACGCGTCGACGTCGCTCCATCTGATCTCGACACGCTTCTCGTGCGCCATGGCGTGCGATCCTAGAGGCCGATCGCGAGAATGCGCGCGGTGACCGCCGTCCGCTCCCTCCTCGCTCCCCGTTCCCTCGTCGTGATCGGCGCGTCGCCGCGCAACGTCGCGGCGGTGGAGACGGTCGTCGCGAGCGGCGTGAAGGCATGGGGCGTCAACCCGAACCGCGACGAGGTTGCAGGCCTTCGCTGCTACCCGAGCATCGCGGAGCTGCCGGAGATCCCCGAGTGCGCGTTCCTCATGGTCAACCACGAGCGCGTCGAAGCCGCTTTCGAGGAAGCCGCTCGCCGCCGGTGTTCGCGCCTTCGTGGTGCCTGGAGTGGGCGCGGAGGCGGGAACCGCAGCGAAGCCGACGACCGAGCGGCTGGCCGCACGAGCACGCGAGGCCGGCGCAGCCATCCTCGGGCCGAACTGCATGGGCTTCTTCGTGCCGGGTGGCCCGGCTGCGTGGAACGGCCGCCCGCAGGACACGACGGCTGCGGGTCACGTCGCCGTGCTCTGTCAGTCGGGCTCGATCGCCGACGCCTTTCTCTCGCTCGGCGGTCGCATCGGCCTACGCTGCGTCGTATCGTCGGGAGCGGAGGCTGTTGTCGACGCGGCCGACTTCCTCGCGTTCTTCGCCGAGGACCCGACGACCCGCGCCGTCGGTCTCTTCCTCGAGACGGTCCGCCGTCCGGAAGCCTTCGTCGACGCACTGCGTGCGTGCGCCGAGGCGGACAAGCCCGTCGTCTGCCTCAAGGTCGGACGCTCCGAGGCCGCGGCTCGCGCCGCCCTCTCGCACACTGGAGCGCTCGTCGGCTCGGACCGCGCGTTCTCGGCGGTGCTCCGGCGCTACTCCGGGGTCGAGGTCGACGACTTCCACGAGCTCGTCGAGACGCTGGAAATCCTCGGCCGGCGGCGATGGCCGCGCGGGACCCGTATCGGCGGCATCTCCGAGTCGGGGGGCGAGTGCGCACTCCTCGCGGACCACGCAGCCGCCGCCGGATTCCCGTTCGAGCCGCTCTCGCAGGAGCTGAGCGCCGCACTCACACGAGCGTTTCCGAACTACCTCGCACCCGGGAACCCGCTCGACGCCTGGGGCATCGCCGTCGAGACGGAGGTCTACCCGCGCTCGCTCGAGCTTCTCGCAGGGTCGGGTGAGTTCGACGTCCTCGTCGCTCAGGCCGATCTGTCCCAGTTCCGCGATCCCACGAACGACGAATGGTGCGAGCTGACGCTTCGAACGCTCGCACGCCTCATGGACGAGCGGGACGAGCTCTTCTGCGCGATGACGACGGTGCACAGCGCCGATCCGCCGAGGGCGTTCCAGGACCTCGCGGCGGCCCTCGGGGTGGCTCTTCTCCGCGGCCCGCGCGACGCAATGCTCGCGCTCGCCGGAGTCGTCACTCGCCGGCCCTTCGAGAACGTCACGAGCGCGACGTTGCCCGACGTATCCGATCTCCTCGCCGCATCGGGATCACTCCCCGAGCACGAGTCGGCGCTGATCCTCGAACGCCTCGGCGTGCCGTTCGCCGCGCGGCGTCGAGCCGCGACACCCGACGAAGCCGCTGCGGCCGCCGAGGAGCTCGGCGCTCCGGTGGTCGTCAAGCTCGACGGCCCGGCGCACAAGGCGCGGGCCGGCGGAGTCGTTCTCGACATCCGATCGCCGGACGAGGCCGCGGACGCGGCCCGGCGACTGAGCGGGCCGGTGCTCGTCGCACGCCAGGCGGAGCCCGGTGTGGAAGTGATCTGCGGCATGACCCGGGACCGCGATTTCGGGCCGATCCTTGCCGTCGGGCGCGGAGGCGTCGCCGTCGAGGAAGCCGACAGGCTGACGCTCTCGAGCGCACCTCTCGATCGAGCAAGCGCGGCGCACCTCGTCTCCGAGTCCGGGATCGACGATGCGCACGGTGTCGTCGCGGACACACTCGTTGCGTTGAGCGACCTCGCGCTCGCACACCCTCGCATCGAATCCGTCGAGGTGAATCCGCTGCTCGTCGCCGCAAGTGGAACGGTCGCGGTGGACGCGTTGGTCGTACTTGCGGATTGACCCGCGTCCGACTCTCTGGTTCACTCGGATGGGGGGCTGACGACGGCCCGGGAGGTCTGGATGGCGATACACCCACGTGAGGCGAGGTATGGAAGGCGTGAGCTCCTCCAGCGGGGAGCCGTCGGCGCCGTCGCGCTCTCCAGCTTCAGCACGCTCCTCGCCGCGTGCGGCGGCAGCGACGGCGGCAACTTCGAGCCGCCCGAGTTGATGCTCGCCAGGCCGGACAACCCCGTGACGTGGCCGATCTTCGAGGACAACCCGATGATCGCGTCCGGTCTCGAGCCCGAGGCAGGGACGCTCCGTATCTACAACTGGAACGCCTATCTCTGGCCCGGACTGAAGAAGAAGTTCGCGAAGGAATACGGTGTCAAGGTCGAGGAGACGTTCTTCACGACCACCGACGAGGCCGTCGCGAAGATCTCATCAGGTGCGGTCGACTTCGACGTCTTCTTCCCGACGCAGGATCGCATCGGGCGCCTCGTCATCGGAAAGGCGCTGCAGCCGTTGAATCGGGACTACCTCCCGAATCTCGCAAACGTCTGGCCGGCAGTGCAAGACCCGTGGTACGACAAGGGCTCGCAGTACACGGTGCCCTACGCGACGTGGACGACGGGCATCGGATACCGGATCGATCATGTGCCGACGACCCCGGACAAGCTGTCGAATCCGTACGAGATCTACTGGGACGAAGCCAACCGCGGAAAGCTGTTCCTCCTCGACGACAGCCGCGACGCGCCCGCGCACATGCTCCTGAAGAACGGAATCCAGAACGTCAACACCGAGAACCCCGACGAGATCGAGCTCGCGAAGAACGAGCTCAAGTCGCTGTACGACCTCAACGTCAAGACGTCGACCGACGACTATACGAACCTCCCCGAGGGCAGGGCCTGGGTGCACCAGATGTGGTCCGGCAGCGCTATCGCAGCCCCGGGGTACCTGCCGGAAGGCACGGGACCCGAGGCGCTCGGCTACTGGTTCCCGCCGGACGGTCGTGGTGTCATCGGCAACGACATGCTCGCGATCCCGAAGACCGCGAACAACCCCGTCCTTGCGCATCACTTCCTCAACTTCCTCCTCGACGAGACGAACGGGTACGACAACTTCGTGAACTACACCGGCTACCAGCCGCCCCTTACGAAGCTCGATCCAGACCGGCTCGTGAAGGACGGTGTCGTACCGGCCCACCTCAAGACAGCCATCGTCCGTGAGTCGGACTTCGCGAACGCCTACCCGCTCACGGAGTTGACGCCGGCCGGCCAGACGGACTGGCAGAACGCCTGGGCCGAGTTCAAGGCGGGTGTCTGAGCCTCAACGCCAGGTAGCCGAGGAACGACGCGGCGACGGCGTCTGGGCGGGCCTCGCGCTCCCTGGAGTCGTCTGGCTCTGCCTCTTCTTCCTCCTGCCGTTCTACGTCATCCTCTGCGTGGCGCTCGGAACGGTCGATCCGATCTTCCAGACGCCGTCCCCGGAGTGGAACCCGGTCTACTGGAACACGGGTGCGTTCGAGTTCGTCTTCGAAGGTCTCTTTACGAGCGGCGCGGCGTTCCAGACGGTCTTCCTGAGGACGTTCGTGTACGTCGCACTCGCAACGGCGATCTCGCTGCTCATCGCGTACCCCGTCGCGTACTACGTCGCCCGGTACGGCGGGCGCTGGAAGGGGTTGCTGCTCGTCGGCATCATCGCGCCGTTCTTCATCAGCTACCTCATGCGGATGCTGGCATGGATCAACCTGCTCCAGGACGACGGCTGGGTGAACGACGTGTTGATGTGGATCGGGATCCTCGACGCGCCGCGCAACTGGCTCGACGGGCGCGCCTCGTCCGTGATTTTCGGTCTCGTGTACGGCTACGTGCCGTTCATGATCCTGCCGCTCTACGCCTTCCTCGACCGGATCGACAAGAGCCTGCTCGAGGCAGCGCGCGATCTCGGCGCGAGCCCGTTCCAGGCGTTTCGGATGGTCACGCTCCCGCTCTCGATGCCGGCGATTCTCGCGGGCATCGTGATCATCGCGCTGCCGATGTTCGGCGACTACTACACGCCGGATCTCCTCTCCGGCGCGCCGCAAACGAGTCTCATCGGCAATCAGATCAACCTCTACATCCGCGGCGGCCAACAGGTCCCGGTCGGAGCGGCGCTGGTCGTCGTGCTCATGCTCTTCCTGTCGGTCCTGATGGGCTACTACCTCTACGCGACGGCTCGCACCCAGCGGAGGCTCGGTCGGTGAGGCACTTCCGAGAGTGGTGGGCGAACCCGTGGGGAAAGCCGCGCTTCCTCGTCCTCTTCACGGCGCTCTATCTGGCGTGGTCGATCGTCCCGATCCTCATCGCGATCCGGTTCTCGTTCAACGAAGGGCGGTCACGCTCGACCGCGCAGGGTTGGTCGCTCCGCTGGTACACGGGCGATCCGGATCTCTCCGTGCTCCATGATCCCGCGCTCAGCTCGGCGCTGTTGCAGAGCCTGCGGCTCGCAGCAATCGCCGTTCTCGTAACCGTTCCGCTGGGAGTCGCGCTCGCGATCGGGCTCACGCGCTGGCGCGGGCGCGGCGCCGGGACGTCGCGCGCCGTCTCGCTCGCAACGCTCGTCACGCCCGAGATCGTGATGGGGACGGCGCTGCTCCTGGTCTTCGTGCACCTCTTGACTTTCATCGAGCTCGGGACGGTCGCGCAGGCGATCGGACACATCACCTTCTCGATCGTCTTCGTCGTGATCATCGTGCGCGGGCGGCTGCTCGCGATCGGCCCCCAATACGAGGAGGCCGCGCGCGATCTCGGTGCGTCGCAGATCCAGGCGGTGCGGCTCGCGCTTCTGCCGATGCTCGTTCCGGCGATCGTCGCGAGCGGGATCATCGTGTTCGCAATCTCGATGGACGACTTCGTCATCAGCGCGTTCCTGTCGTCGGGAACGTCGACCGACACGGTTCCGGTGCGGATCTACGCGTCGGGACGAACCGCTCCGACCCCTGCGTTGAACGCACTCGCAACGCTGACGCTCGTGCTCACGATCGTCATCGCCGTCGTCGGGTTCCTGCTCTGGCGTGGTGTCCGAGCCGCGCGCGGGCAGACCGGGTCGACGGTCGGCGAGTTCGCAGCGCTCGACGCCGAGGCGATGAGCTAGTCCTGTAGCGCCGGAAACGCGCCAGGTCTGGACCGACGTCAAGCCGCCGCGGCAGCCGCGGCCTCGCCGGAGCGAGCAGCGCCTTCCATGTGCATGTGCCCGACTCCCGCGATGTCCGCACACGCCCAGTGGATCGGCCCGACGGGGCGGCGCAAGTCGGGGCCGAAGCGGGTGAGCCCCCCGATACCGAACGTCGACGCGTAGGCGCCGCGCGTCCACTCCTCGGCGGACCAGTCGGTCTCGACGAGATCCGTCGCACCGAGTGCATCCGGGCCGACGAAGGCGGCCATACCCTCGAGCACCGCCTTCCTGCGCGCAGCCGGAGACATCCGTGCCACGAGATCCGCCTGCTCGCCTGGCAGGAACGTGCACAGGACACCGGCGGAAGCGGACGGCGGCGTGTTGTCGTAGAGCTCGCGTACGAGTCCGTAGGGCGCGAAGCCCTCGCCGGAGAGGCCGTCCTCGCGCCAGAAGGGATGGTCGTAGACAGCGAGGAACTTCGTCACGCTGCCCTGTGAGCTCGCCTGCTGAAGCCGCATGCGCCAGGCGGGGAGCGCCGGCTCGAAGCGGATAGCCCCGGCGAGATTCGGCGCGACGGCCACGATCGCGGCGCGGGCCGAGACGCTGACGTCCCCAGCGTCGACCTCCACGCCTCCCTCACGCCAGCGAACTGCACGAACAGGGGCGCCGAGAACGACGCGTTCGCCGAGCTCCTCCGCCATCCGAAGTGGGATGAGCTGAGAGCCCCCGACAACGCGGTACGCGAGACACTGCTCGGGGGCAAAGAGCTCATACGTCCCACCTGCGCCGGCGATCACCCACAGCCCGTGGAGCAGCGAGAACGAGTGAGCGGGCTTCGTGAGGAACCCGTCCGCGAGATACGACCGGAGGTTCTCGCGTGCCGTCTCCGATCCGACCTCCGACCGTAGCCACTCGTCGAAGGTGACCGTGTCGAGCTCACGCGCGCGAGGGTGCTCCCAGGGCGCCTCCGGGTCGAGCTCCTTGGCGAGCGCGTCGAGCTTCGCGTCGGCCTCCTTCAGTTCACGCTCGTCGGCGGACGAGAGACCGGTGTGGTCGCCCGCGTGCCGGTGCGCCCGGCCGGACTCGTCGACATAGACGTCGTCGCCGTCGCGATATGCCGCGAACAGGTCGATCCCGAGCTCCTCGAGGAGCGCGTGCATACGTGACTGGTAGGGCGCGATCCACTCACCGCCGAGCTCGTTCGCCTCGCCGCCGATCTCCGTGTTCCAGAGACGGCCGCCGACGCGATCCCGTGCCTCGAGAACGACAACGTCACGTCCGTCGGCCACGAGCCGCCGCGCTGCGGCGAGGCCTGCAACGCCGGCGCCGATGACCGCGACGTCAGCTTCGATCAGGCGGGCGCCCATGCCTCACCCGTGAGGGCCGCCGCCGCGGCCGCGCGCCCAGTCCTCACGGCGCCCTCCATGTAACCCGCGACCCACTGATCGGATCCGCAAACGTAAAAGGGCGGATCGTGTGTTCCGTGCAACGGCCCGACGCGGAGGACGTCGCCCGGCCACCAATGCGTGGTGTAGCCGAGCGTGTACGGGTCCGTCGCCCACAGGCGAAGGAAGGTTTGAAGGGGCCGTCCCGCCTCTTCGCCGTACATCCGCTCGAGCTCGGCGTGCAGCACGCGCGGTCGATCCTCGTCGGCTGCGGCGAGCAGCCAGTTGACACGTTCGGGAGGCACGAGGCCCGAGAGGACACCCTCGCGCTGCGGCCAGGTCGAGGCGAGCAACTGCTCACCCTCCGAGAGGCCGTTCGCGCCGACGTCAGCCCAGACCGAGCGGTCGTAGGTCGTCACGACCTTCGCCGCACGCGCCTGATGTTGCGCGCGCAGCGACGCCAGCCGGTCGGGCGCCACGCCCTCGATCTCGACTCCGTGGAGCACACTCACCGGTAGCGCGCACACGACCGCCTCCGTATGGACCGCCTCGCCGGAGTCGAGCGTCACGCTGCATCCGCTCGGGGCCACGGAGACAGACCCGACGACGGCACCGAGGCGGACGCGCTCGCCGAGCTCGGCTGCCATTCGCAGCGCAACCTCAGCGCTTCCCTCGGCGACCTGCATCGACTCCCACAGGTCGTAGGAGTAGAAGCCCGTGTCGCCGACGGCTGTGAGCTGGCGGAGCGTCGCGAGCAGCGACGTGCGCTCGCTCGAGCCGGCCGCCATGGCGAGCGCGCCGGCCTCGATGGCGCGCACCGTATGCGGGAGCGCATCCACCGAGCGGAGCCACGAAGCGATCGATGTGGCGTCCAGTCGCGACGCGTTCGGATGTGACCAGGGATCATGGGGATCGACCGTCGCGATCAGGTCGCCGAGCAGACGCTCGACGCGCTCTCGATCCGCGCGCTCGGCATCCGTCCTGAACGGTCCGTCCTCGGAGCGGAAGACGCCATCGACGTAGTCGTACGTCGTCGCGCCCTCGACCGCCGTATACGTCGATGCGAGCGAAAGTCCCAACTCCTCCACGAGGCCGAGGTAGGCGGTGTGCGCTTCTCCGACGAGCTCTCCGCCGAGCTGAACAGGAGCGTCCACCGTCGACCGAGACCTGCTCCACCCGACCGCCGACCCGATCGCGTGCCTCGAGCACGAGAACGTCGGCGCCACCGGCCGCAAGATCTCGCGCGGCACACAAACCGGCGAGCCCGGCCCCGAGAACGACCACATCCGTCACGCGGTCACCGCCTCGTCGTCGGCAAGGATTCGCAGCGCATCCGCGGGCAGATGCGCCGTAACGGCTGCTCCGACGTCGTACTCCTCGACGTCACCCGAGTTCGCCACGAGCGCCTGCACACGGTCGCCGCCCGGAAGCACGACGAACACCTGCGTCGTCGAGCCGAGATAGACGAACCGCTCGATCGTCGCCGGTACCCGGTTCTCCCCCACGGTCGCGGGAGGCTCGATACGGACACGCTCGGGGCGAATGGTCAGCCGAACCACGCCGGCCCGCGCTTCACCTTGCTCCGCGTTCAATGCGACGCCGCCGACGTCGACTCGCCGCCCTTCGAGCACGCGAGCGCGCATGAGATTCGAGACGCCGAGGAAGTCCGCGACGAAGGTGGTCTCGGGATGCTCGTAGACGTCGCGAGGCGCCCCGAGCTGCTCGACCCTTCCGTTCGCCATCACGGCGAGCCGATCCGACATCGTCAGCGCCTCTTCCTGATCATGTGTGACGTAGAGGAACGTGATGCCGATCTCGCGCTGGATGCCTTTCAGCTCGATCTGGAGGTCGCGCCGGAGCTTGGCGTCGAGCGCGCCGAGCGGCTCGTCGAGCAGCAGCACCGACGGGGAGAGCACGAGCGCACGGGCGAGCGCGACCCGCTGCTGCTGCCCGCCCGAGAGCTGGTGGGGCCGGCGCTGCGCAAGTCCCCCGAGACGGACGAGCTCGAGTGCCTCGGCGACCCGACCGCGCCGCTCATCCTTCGAGACGCTCTTGAAGCGCAGGCCGAAGCCGACGTTCTGCTCGACCGAGAGGTGCGGGAAGAGCGCGTAACTCTGAAACACCGTGTTCACGGGCCGTAAGTGCGGCGGCATCTCGGTGACGTCGACGTCGCCGATGAGGATCCGCCCTGCACTCGGACGCTCGAATCCGGCGATCATCCGCAATGTCGTCGTCTTGCCGCACCCGGACGGGCCGAGGAGCGAGAAGAACTCGCCGCTGCCGATCTCGAGCGAGACGTCGTCGACGGCGGCGACATCCTCGAAGGACTTGCGAACCTGCTCGAGGACGACCGACTGCGAGCGCAGCGCGGTCATGCCTCGAGCTCCCGCCGAACGCAAGACCCCAGGAGCTCGCGCGCTCCGTCTCGCGCGAGCAGTCCGAGGTAGAGGATCGAGTCGAGCCCGTCGGCTGCCGCCGCGAGACGCCAGCCGGCGTCCTCGGGATCGACCGAGCGAGGCACCGACCCATCCTCGCGCCCCTCGTCGAGCAACCTGACGATTCGCTCTGCCCACGCGCGGTAGCGCTCCTGTACGAGCGGTCGCAGCTCCTCGTCGTAGCGAAGGCTCGACCAGACCTCGTTCCAGAGCGCCGGCGTCTCCTCGAGCTCCGGCTCGATCGTTCGGAACAGCGCCCGTTCCGCGCGCTCGGCCCCCGTGGCGAGGGTCGAGAGCTCGGCGTCGAGAGCTGCTGTGCGACTGTCCTCCGCGTACGCGAACGCGGCGCGGAGGAGCTCCTGCCGGGTCGTGAAGTAGTAGTGGACGAGGGTGCGCGAGACGCCCGCCTCCTGCGCGACCGTGCCGATGCGCAGGTCGCTTGCACCGCCGGTCACGACAACGCGGCACGCGGCGCGGAGGATCTCGTCGATGCGGCTCGCGGCGGCGGGCGATGGCGCCGCTTGCTCGATTCCCGGCATCCGCAGTATCCTGACTGACAGGACAGTCAGGAGCAAGACATGCCCCAAACACGAGCCGACACGCCGACCCTTCCCCCGCTCGAGCACTCGCTCGAGGACGGCTGGACGCTCCCCGCTAGTTGGTACGTCGACGCCGACGTCGCGGCGCTCGAGCGCGATCGCCTGTTCGGCCGCGCGTGGACCTACGCAGGCGCTGCCGAATGGGTGACCGAGCCGGGCTCGTACTTCGCCGCGCACATCGGCCACGTCCCCGTTGCCGTCGTGCGAGGGTCGGATGGCGTCCTCCGAGGTCTCGTGAACGTCTGCCGGCATCGCGGCCACCTCGTGGTCGAGGGCACGGGCTGCCGCGAGACGCTGCAATGCCCGTACCACGCGTGGACGTACGACCTGGACGGAAGCCTGCGGCGCGCGCCGCGCTCGGAGCGTGAGCCCGGCTTCGACCCCGCGGGCCTGTCGCTCGCGCCGGTCTCCGTGGCCACGTGGGGACCGTTCGTCTTCGTCAACCCGGATCCCGACGCGGCACCGCTCGAAGCAGCGCTCGGCGACCTCCCCGCGATCGTGGAGAAGAGCGGCCTCGACGTCGGCGCGATCCGGTTCCACTCCCATCACGAATGGCCCATCGAGGCGAACTGGAAGGTCGTCATGGAGAACTTCCTCGAGTGCTACCACTGCCCGACGGCGCACCCGGGGTTCAGCAAGGTCATCGACGTCAATCCGGACTCGTACCTACTGCAGGTCCACGCGACGTTCTCGAGTCAGATCGGGCCTGTTCGCGCGTCGGCGCTCACTGGGAACGGCAGCGCACCGTACTCGCCGCAAGGCGACGTCATCCAGTCCCAGTACCACTTCCTCTTCCCGTCGACGGCAGTGAACATCGCACCGGGCATCCCGAACGTCTCGATGGAGCGGTACTTCCCGGACGGCCTCCGGCGCACGATCGAGGTCACGGACTACTACTTCGGGACGGAGGCCTCGGCCGAGGAGATCGACGAGCTCATGGCGTGGGACAACCAGGTCGCCGAGGAAGACGTGTCGCTCGTCCAGTCCGTGCAGCGCGGCCTCGAGTCCGGTGCCGTGCCGCAAGGTCGTCTGATGGGCGAGAGCGAGAAGCTCATCGCCGACTTCCAGCGTCGCGTGCACGACGCCTTGCTGAGCTGAGGAACTCCGTCGAGTCTGAGCTACGACGTGTCGGCGAAGCCGGCGCCGTCAGGGATCCTCGCCGACCGGAGTCCAGCGCAAGCCGGATTGCGGTTGTGCGGAGATCAGAGGTTGTCGACGAAGCGGTGGCGAGCCTCTTCGAGCGCCTCACGAATCCCTCCGGGACCCGGTGAGGCACGCTTCGCGCCCTTCCGCGGTTTCTTGAACGACCCGGCGCGCACGCTCTCGGCCACCTGCTCGTGCGCGTCACGGAACGGGACGCCGTCCCTCACGAGCGCCTCGGCCGCGTCGGTCGCGAGGAGGAGCGGATCGGAGGCGGCCTTCCCGAGTCGGTCACGGTCGACTTCGAGCCCGCTCACGAGGACGGTCAGCGCTTCGAGCGCGAGGCGCGTCTCACGTCGAGTGGAGAAGACCGGCGCCTTGTCCTCCTGCAGATCGCGGTCGTAGGCGAGAGGAAGACCCTTGACGGTCGCGAGGAGGCCCGTGAGCCGGCCGATCGCCGTCCCCGCCTTCCCACGGACGAGCTCCGCAACGTCCGGGTTCAGCTTCTGCGGCATCATCGACGAGCCGGTCGCGGCAGACTCGGGCAGCCTGACGAACCCGAACTCGGTCGTCGCCCAGAGCACGATCTCCTCGCCGATCCGCGAGAGGTGCGTGAAGAGCACGGCAGCCGCGTACAGGTAGTCGAGTGCGAAGTCACGGTCGGCGACCGCGTCGATCGAGTTGCGCATCTGGCGAGGCGGCGGCGGAAGCTCGAGCGTCGAGCCGGCGAGCGCGCCCGCCCCGAGCGGGCTCTCCGCCGCCGCCTCCGCGGCTGCAGCGAACCGCGTGCGGTCGCGGTCGAGCATCTCGACCCAGGCGAGGAGGTGATGGCCGAGCGTTACCGGCTGCGCGCGCTGCAGGTGGGTGTAGCCGGGCATGACCGTCTCCGCCTCGGACTCGGCGAACGACAACACGACGAGCGCGAGCGCGTCGATCGCCTCGCGAGCCTCCGCGCACGCATCGAGCACGTACATGCGGAACGCGGCCGCGACCTGGTCGTTGCGCGAGCGGCCCGCATGGATCTTGCGTCCGACATCGCCCAGAAGTCGCTCGATCGCCGAGTGGACGTCCTCGTCCGAGTCGAGATACGCATCGGGGTCCTGCGCGATCTCGGCGAGGCGCGACTCCGCCTCGTCGAGCTCGTCGTCGGTCAGCAGACCGGCCGCAGCGAGCCGCCGCGCGTGCTCAGCCGTCGCCTCGCAGTCGTACGGCAGGAGCTCGGCGTCGTCGACGCGCAGGAAGCGCCACACATCGGGATCGAGAGCGCCCTCGACCCGGCCTGCCCACGTCGTCACGCGCGGGATTATGCCCTGCTGGCGGCCCGTGCCCGCGCGGCGTGGAGCTCCGTCTCGAGCGAAGAGATGCGGATGAAGCCTTCGGCAGCGTCGTGCGGGAAGGTCTCACCGGTGCCGTAGGACGCGAGCTCGGCGGCGTAGATCATGTTCGGCGAGCGTCGCCCGGTGACGACGGCTGCGTTCGGTCGGAGCTCGACACGGACCTCGCCGGTGACGAGCTGCTGCGTCGAGTCGACGAACGCGTCGATCGCCTCACGTGCGGGGCTGAACCAGCGGCCTTCGTAGACGATCTCGGTCCAGCGCTGCTCCAGCGGTCGCTTGAGCCGCGCCTCGTCCTTCGTGAGCACGACGTCTTCGAGCGCCGAGTGCGCGGCGATCAGCGTCATCGCGCCCGGCGCCTCGTACACCTCGCGACTCTTGATGCCCACCGCGCGGTTCTCGATCATGTCGATCCGCCCGATCCCGTACGCGCCTGCGAGCCGATTCGTCTGCGCGATCAGGTCGGCGAGCGACAGGTCCTCGCCGTCGAGCGACACCGGGAGCCCCTGCTCGAAGCCGACGACGACCTCGATCGGGGCAGGAGCGCTCGCGGGATCGGAGGTGAGCGCGTACGGCTCCGCCGGCGGCGCATTCCACGGATCCTCGAGGACGCCCGCCTCGATCGCGCGCCCGAACAGGTTCTCGTCGATCGAGAAGGGCGAGGACGCCGTCTGCACGACCGGAATGCCCTTGGCGATCGCGTACTCGATCTCCTCGTCGCGCGTCCAGATGCGGTCGCGCAGCGGCGCGATCACCTTCACGCCCGGGTAGTGCGCCTTGAAGGCGAGCTCGAAGCGGAGCTGATCGTTTCCCTTCCCCGTGCATCCGTGGACGACCGCCTCGGCTCCGATGTCGAGCGCGATCTCCGCGACGGCCTGGGCGATGACCGGTCGAGAGAGCGCCGATACGAGCGGATACTTGCCCTCGTACAACGCGTTGGTGACGATCGCGCGTGCGCACTGCTCGTCGGCGAACACGTCCTTGCGGTCGACGAGGAGGACGTCGTCGGCGTCCGCGGCCCGGGCTCGTGTGATCGACTCCTCGAGGTCGAACTCCTGCCCGACGTCGACGAGCACGGCGACGACCTCGTCGAAGCCGTACCAGTCCTCCTTCAGCCAGGCGAGGATGCAGCTCGTGTCGAGGCCGCCCGAGTAGGCGACGACGGCTGCCCGGCTCATGCGGCGCCCTGAAGCAGGTATCCGCCGAACTCGTCCCTGAGGGACTGCGCGGAGATGCCGTCGCGCGCTGCCACGAATATCGTGTTGTCACCCGCGATCGTCCCCGCGATCGCCGGATGGGAGGCTTCGTCCATCGCCTGCGCAAGCGCGTTCGCGTAGCCGGACGGAGTCGTCACGACGACGAGCGACCCTGCCGCTTCGACCGACAGCGCATAGCGGCGCATGGCCGCACCGAGGGCGCGAAGGCGGTCGCCGTCCGTACTGCCGGGGGGCGCATAGATCAGCCGTCCACTCGGCGCACGCACCTTCACGAGACCGAGGTCGGCGATGTCCCGGGAGACGGTGGTCTGGACGACCTCGAACCCGTTCTCCTTCAGGGCGGACGCCACCTCCGCCTGGGTAGAGAGCGCGCGCTCGCGTACGAGCTCGAGGATGGCGTTCTGTCTCTCGCGACGATTCATAGTATGCAGAACATTAGCAAAGTATGCGGCTCAGGATGGCCAGAGCCTCGCCGACCTCGTCCGCGGTCGCGGTCAGCGGCGGCGCCAGACGCACGACGTCGTCTCCGGCGGTGAGGACGAGCAGACCCTCCTCGCGCGCTGCCTCGACGACCCCGCCTGCGCTGCCGTCGATCTCGACGCCGATCAGGAGTCCGCGACCGCGCACCGACACGACCCCCGTGAGGGATCTCAGCCCGGTCGCGAGCTCCGCACCGCGCGCGCGGACGCTCTCGAGAAGCTCGTCGTCGATCGCGCCGACGACCGCACAGGCAGCCGCGCACGAGACAGGGTTGCCCCCGAACGTCGAACCGTGATCACCGGGGACGAACGCGTCGGCCGCATGGTCTGCGACGAGCAGCGTGCCGATCGGGAGGCCGTTCGCAAGCCCCTTGGCGAGGGTGACGAGATCGGGACGGACGCCCAGTTGCTCGAATGCGAAGAACGTCCCGGTGCGCCCCACGCCCGTCTGGATCTCGTCGAGACAGAGCAGTGGATGCAGCTCACTCGCCGCGGCCACGAACGCGGAGTCGAGCGGGACGACGCCTCCCTCGCCGAGAATCGGCTCGAGCAGGATCAGCCCCACGTCTCGATCGACGGCTGCGTGCAGCGCCGCGACGTCGTTCGGCGGCACGAAGCGCACACCGGGGACGAGCGGCTCGAACGGCGCCCGCTTGCCCGGCTGTCCGGTCGCGGAGAGCGCACCGAGGGTGCGCCCGTGGAAGCTCCCCTCCAGCGCGACCACGCCGGACCTGCCTGTCGAGCGCCGGGCGTACTTCAGCGCTGCTTCGATCGCCTCGGCGCCCGAGTTGCAGAAGAACGCCCGTGCGCCACCGAAGCGGTCGGAGAGGAGCAGTGCGAGGTCCTCCGCCGGCTCGGTTCGGTAGAGGTTCGATGCGTGCCAGAGGCGGTCGAGCTGCGCGTGCGCAGCCGCGAGCGCCGCCGGATGACTGTGACCGAGCGAGACGACGGCAATCCCGCCTCCGAAGTCCAGGTACTCGCGTCCATCTGCATCCCAGACGCGGCACCCGTCGCCGCGAACGATCGTCAGGTCTGCACGCGCGTACGTCGGAAGGAGCCGCTCGAACCCTCGTGACACGGCACCGTGAGGCGTGGTCACGCGACGACCGCCGTCTCGCCGATCTCCGCGGCGATGCCGAGCCTGGCCGCACGGACGGCGGCGAGCAGCTTCGGGACGATCCCGCCTTCGAAGACACCGGCATCGAGAAGCTCGTCGGCGTCGTCGGCGTGGAGTCGGCGCGCAACGAGGCCCTGCACGTAGACGCCGGAAACGTCCGAGACGAACACGACTCGGTCGGCATCGAGCCCGGCCGCCAGGGCCGCCGCGGCCTCGTCGGCGTTGACGTTCAGCGGGCCGACCGCGACCGGCGTCACCACGGGGATCCGGTCGTCCGCAAGGACGCTCTCGACCGCAGCGGGTCGACACGGCAACGGCTCGCCCACGAGGCCGAGCGCCGGCACGTGTACGGCCTCGAGGCCGATCTCGTCGCCGATGAGCTGAAGCGCCGCGGGGCCGAGTGCGGCGGACAGCTCGGCCCCGACGGCGACCAGCGACGTGCGCACGATGGCGAGCGTCGCCGGATCGGTGTACCGGCGGCCGCGCACGAACGTCGTAGCGATCCCGCGCGCCGCGAGCTCGGCGGTGATCTGCGGTCCGGCGCCGTGGACGACCACGACCTCGTCGCCAGCCCCATGACGACCGCGGACGAGGTCGAGCGAGTCGTTTGCGACACGCCCGCCGAGCTTCAGGACGACCCGCATCAGGTCGTGTACTCCGCGTTCAGGCGGACGTAGTCGACGGTGAGATCCGACGCGAGGTAGGACGCGGCACCGGTCCCGAGGCCCAGGTGGAGGTCGATCGCGACAGCCGTGCCACCGAGGCTCGGAGCGACGCCCGTCGGCTCGCCGTGGACGAACACCGGAGAACCGTCGAACGAGACCGTGAGGCGATCGGCGTCGAGCTGCGCGAAGCCACCGTTCCACGGCGCAGACCCTGCGGCAGCAAGCACGCGCCCCCAGTTCGGGTCGCGACCGAACGCGGCCGTCTTGACGAGAGGCGAGGTTGCAATCCTGCGCGCGACGGCGTTCGCCTCGTCGTCCGAGACGGCACCGCGGACGCTGATCTCGAGGAGCACGGTGGCCCCCTCGCCGTCCGACACGATGTCGCGCGCGAGCTCCGAGCACACGTCGCCGAGTGCGGCCGCGAACTCGCGGTCTCGTGCCTCCGTCCGTTCCGCGCCACTCGCTCCGTTCGCGAGCAGCACGACCGCGTCGTTCGTCGAGCACTCACCGTCGACGGAGATGCGATTGAAGCTCTCGTCGACCGCTGCGCGCAGGAGCGCGGCAGGCTCGCCGGGTGCGAGCGGGTAGTCGGTCGTAACGACCGCAAGCATCGTCGCGAGCCGTGGATGAATCATCCCGGCGCCCTTTGCCATCCCTCCGACGACGAACCCGTCGCAGGTCACCGTCGACAGCTTTGGCCAGCGATCGGTGGTGAGGATTGCGGTTGCTGCACTCTCTCCACCGCCGGAATCCAACGCGGCCACTGCCGAACCGACCCCCGCGAGGACGCGATCCATCGGCAGCGGGACCCCGATCACGCCGGTGGACAGCACGACGACCTGCTCGGGCCGCAGCTCGAGGCGAGCGGCGACCTCTGCGGCGGTCTGCTCGGCGTCCGCGAGCCCGCGGTCACCCGTCGCGGCGTTCGCGACGCCCGCGTTGATCACGACCGCCTGCGGCTCGGCGGACTCGAGGTGGCGCTTCGACACCACGACGGGGGCTGCCAGAACGCGGTTCGTCGTCCAGACAGCCGCACCGACGGCCGGCACGGTCGAGTGCACGAGTGCGAGATCCGAGCCCGCGCGCCGGATTCCCGCGTGCACTCCCGAGGCCACGTACCCGGCGGCGGCGGTAACGGACATCAGACGAGAACCCCGGCCAGCCGAAGGCCCGTCGTCTCGTCGAGCCCGAAGAGGAGATTGACGTTCTGGATCGCCTGGCCGGCAGCGCCCTTCCCGAGATTGTCGAGCGCGCAGATGACGATCGTGGCTCCCGTCGAGCGATCCTCGAAGACCCCGATCTCGGCGCCGTCCGTCTGCTGCACGCGCGCGAGCTCGGGGACGACACCCTCGGGCAAGACGTCGACGACGTGGCTCTCCACGTACCGCTCCTCGAGGAGTGCGCGCAGATCCGCGCCACGCGATCTCACGACGCACGT
Organism: uncultured Gaiellaceae bacterium; assembly: GCA_963833725.1. Taxonomy (GTDB): domain Bacteria; phylum Actinomycetota; class Thermoleophilia; order Gaiellales; family Gaiellaceae; genus GMQP-bins7. Next base: position 195,922 of record CAWHYV010000008.1, on the reverse strand, counting down.
GGCGAGCAGACCGCGGCGAACAGGTAGGAGATGCGGGACGAACGTCACCGGGAACCCGAGCTGCGCCGCGATCTCCGGTGCGTGCTGATGCTCACCGACGCGGTACGGCGTGACGTTCTCGAGCACGACACCCGCATGCGAGGACGCATGCGGCGATCGGCCTGCTCCGGTCGTGCCCGACATCGCGTCGACGACCACGCCGACCGGCTCGATCGCGGCGGCGATCGGCGCGAGCGCGAGCAAGACGGCAGTCGCGTAGCAGCCCGGGTTGGCGATCAGCCGCCCGACGGGAGGCGCCACCTCGGGGAGTCCGTACGACCACGAGGCGAGGGCCCCTGGCTGTGGGTGCTCGAATCCGTACCAATCCGCGTACACGGACGTATCCAGGAATCGGTGCCCCCCGGAGAGATCGACGATCACCCCGCGGGGAGGAACCTCGAGTGCCGCCGCCTCCTCGTGCGACAGACACACGAACGTCACGTCGGCCCCGGCCGAGAGCGCCGCATCGTTCGTGATGAACCGCGGGATGCGGCTCCAGCCGTTCCGTCCGAGCCGCGGATCGAGGCTGTCGGCCGATTTACCGGCCAACGAGTCCGAGCCCAGCGCGTACAGCTCGAGCGCGGGATGCGCGAGCACGCGATCGAGGGTCTCCTGACCCGCATAGCCCGAAGCGCCCACGATTGCGACCGTCGCCATCTTCGTATTATGCATATCTACTGCGTATCATGCATCGTCCGCGCCTAGGTGAGCGGCGGAGAGGGTGCTACATTGCGCGCGCGGTGGAGCGCGTTCTCGTTCTCAATGCGAGCTACGAGCCACTCAACGTGTGCTCGGTTCGCCGCGCGCATGTGCTCGTGTGGAAGGGGAAGGCGGAGGTGCTCGAGAGCCACGGGCAGCCGCTTCGCACCTCGTCGTCGACCTTCACGCGACCGCACGTGATCAGGCTCGTCAGCTATGTCCGCGTGCCGCGCGGTGTGACGAAGCGCATCTCACGACGCGTTCTCTTCGCGCGCGACGGCTGGAAGTGCGTCTACTGCGGCTCGGAGGGGAGCCGACTCACACTCGACCACGTCGTGCCACGTTCGCGCGGCGGCGCATCGGTGTGGGAGAACGTCGTCACCTCGTGCGCTCCGTGCAACCACCGCAAGGGTGACCGCCTTCTCGAGGAGACGTCGATGACGCTGCACACGCCGCCACGGCCGCCGACGGCCGTGCTCTTCATCCGCCTCGCAGCCGAGCACGTGCCCGACGTCTGGCGGCGGTACCTGCCCGGACTCGAAGCCGCGGCAGCTGCCGCGGCAGCGTAGTTCCGACCTACCGCGCCATCGCGCGGTCCACCGCCTCCTGCTCCTCGGGCGAGAGCGCGACCGACGAGCGCCCTCTGTCGAGATCCTTCACGTAGATGCGCGCGTAGTCACGACCCTGGATCGCCGTGACGACCGTGCCGGTGCGCGTTGCGTCGAGGAGCGCGACCGAGGCCGACTGCTGCCCGCCGGTGCCCTCGTACGCGTCGTAGCGCACAACGGCAGTGTTGGTCACCGCGCCGTCGACACGCCGATCGACGCGAGAAAGACCCGTAGCGACCTCGTCCACCGCCCGGTACAGATCGTCGATCCGACCCTGGAGCGAGACGGCGAACTCGAGGAGGTCACCCGAGCTCTGCCCGAGCACGACCGACTGCGCCGCCGAGAGCCGTGCCGTTCGCCGCCACAGGAGCAGCGCGACGACGAGCGCGATTCCCGCCGCCACGCAGGCTGCTATCGCGACCGCGAGCGCCGCGGTCACAGCGTGAAGATGACGGGGTACTCGGCCGTGTTGTTGGACGTGTTCGTCTCGCCCGGCACGGGATCGACGTCGACCTTGACGGTCGTCGCTTCACCGAACGGCACGAGTGCGCCGACGCTGAGCGTGACGGACTTCGTCTCTCCCGGATCGATGATCGGGATGACGGCGGTCTTCACGATCGGGTCGGGCTGCTTCGGAATCGTCAGCGTGACCTTGATGCGCACTTCCTGACTCTCGCCCGAATCGGTGACTCCGATCTCGAAGGCGAGCTCATCGGTGACCTTGATCGTCGTCTCGGTCGTCGTGGACAGGAGCTGGCCACTGGGAAGCGCCTTGACGTACGCGATCTGGTTGCCGTGGAGGCCGGTCGGCGTGCCACCGGTCGAGGCACCCTGGATCCGCTGCCAGATAGCAGCGAGCGAGCTCTGGCTGACGAGGTCGTCCGCCGTGACGAACTCGGAGGACGGGACGTCGAGACCCTCGATCCCTTCGTCCTCGAGCACGACCTCCGCCGGCTGCTGGAAGGAATCGGTCCAGATGATGTCGCTCGCGAGGAACCGCTGCGTCTGCGCCAGCAGGACCCCGCCGGCGACGCTCGCGTCCGTCTCGTCGACCGTCTCCTTGAACGCGACCTGTAGGCCGCGAAGACCGTTCGCGCGGTAGCGCAGCGCCTCGACGGCGCCCGTGTTCGGGCCGACCATCGGCCCTGGCGGGTTCAGGTCCTCTGCGCGCGCAACCTGGTTGTCGGCCGTCTGGACGTATCCGCCGAGTTTCGCGTCGAGATCCTCCTGCCCGAGCCCGGGAGTCGTCAGCAGCGTGCTCAGCTGCTGGCCGAGCCGGGCCGAGGCGTTGCCGATCGCGCCGATCTCGGCGAGGTAGGTGCTGTTCCGCTCGCGCTTGGCATCCGCCGTGCAGCCCTCGACCCAGACCACGAGGAGGACGACGATGAGGATCGCGAGCGCGATCAGCCCGATGAGACGGAGGAGCGGCGTCAGGTTGCGCGACGAGCCGAAACGCGAGCCGCCCCCGCCGCGGCGACCACGTCCCTCGGTCGACGGTGCCGGCTCGGAACCCTCGGGCTCGTCCCATGCCGGAGCATCCTTCTCGTCGAAGAAGTCGAAATCCAGGATGTCGTCGTCGCGCGTACTCATGCGCCGCCACGGGACTCTAGACGCTTGATCGGAGCTTCCCGCCGGCGCAAGGAGTCAGCCGACCGGTGGCTAAGAGTGTCTACCGGTGTCCTCCGTCGCAGCTGTCCCGTCTACCCAGGAGCTCGTCCTCGGGCGCTACCGGCCCGTTCGGCCTCTCGGAAGCGGCGGATCGGGCTCGGTCTGGCTCGCGCTCGACGAGCAGAACGGTCTCGACGTCGCGTTGAAGATCATCCCTCGCGAAGGGAAGGCAGCCGCGCGCGCGGAGCGCGAGGCGCTCGCCGCACGCCGCCTTCGTCACGACCGTTGCGTGCGCGCGTACGACGTCGGGCACGACTCCGGGCACGTCTACATCGCCTACGAGTACGTCCCCGGACGAACGATGCGCGATGCGATTCGCGCCGGTGCGCTGTCCGATCAGGATGCAGTCGAAGCAGCAGCCCAGGTCCTCGACGCGCTCGCACACGCCCACCGCGCCGGGATCGTTCATCGCGACGTCAAGCCCGCGAACATCCTCCTCGAGGATCGGGACGAGGTCACCGTGCGCCTGCTCGACTTCGGCCTCGCCCAGTTCGACGGCGCGGACACGCTGACGGCCGTCGGAGACGTTCCCGGCACGCTCGCGTACATCGCTCCGGAGCGCCTCGCCGGCGGCGAGGCGACCCCGCAGAGCGACGTGTGGTCCGTCGGCGTCCTCCTCTGGGAGACCCTCACGGACCGGCACCCGTTCTGGGGCATGCCGATCCAGGAGGTCGCACGGGCGATCCAGGCCGGGGCGCCTCCGCTCGCGTCCGAACGCCGCGGCCTTCCCCGTCGACTCGTGACCGCTGTCGACACGGCGCTGGCCATCGACCCGAGGAAGCGTCCGAGTGCGTCCGACCTCGCTGCGGAGCTACGGAATGCAGGACGCAAGCCGCAGGCTCGCGCGACGCGGATCGAACCGACGGTCGCGCCCGAGGAGTCCCTCTCGCCCGCCCGGCGCCATGCCCGACGCGTCCTTCCCGTCGCATTCGGTGTCGTGACGGCCGCGCTCGGCGCGACGCTCCTTCCGTTCTGGCCGCCGGAGCTCGTCGCGCTCCTGATCGTCGCCACCGGCGTCGCGTGCTGGCTCGACCCCCGACTCGGGCTCGCGCTCGCCCTCGCGACCCCGATCTTCCCGCTCGGCAACGTCGCAGCTGCTGCCGCGACCCTCTACGGCGTCTTTGCCGTCGGCTGGCTCGCCCTGAACTGGCGCGACGCACGCCACGGGCTGTGGTTCATGGCGGGACCGCTGCTCGCCGGCCTGGGTCTCCTGCCTCTCGTCCCGATCGTGCTCATTCCCGTGAGGAGCACCGCGCGGCGTGCGGCGCACGGCATCCTGGCCGTTCTCGCGACCGTCCTTCTCGCGGCCGTCGCCGGCGACCCGCTACCGATCGGGGGCGGTATCGCATCGACCCTCGGCCTGAGCCCGCCTGCCTCCTCCGTGTCTGCCGCCGCCGCCGTCTGGACCTGGCTTGCGGGCGCGCCGCTCGTCATCGCAGGCGCGCTCATCGTCGGCTCCGCTGCAGCGCTCCTGCCGTGGGCGCGGCGTCGCTCGCGGGTGGGCGTCGCCATGGTCGGCTTCGTCGTAACCGCAGGATCCGTCCTCGCCGGCGCCGGCGTCGCGAGCACGATGGTCGTCATGCTCGTCTGGGGTGGATTTGCCCTCGCCGCTGCAGCCCCGCGCCGCGCCTGACCGAGCACACCGAGACGACCACTACACTCGTCGCGACCCACGCCCATGGCTGTCCTGCGCTCACTCGAGTCGAAGATCGAGGGCCTCTTCGAAGGCGTCTTCGGTCGTGCCTTTCGCTCGCACGTTCAGCCGATCGAGCTCGCGCGCAAGCTCGTCAAGGAGATGGACGACCACCGCAGTGTCTCCGTCTCTCGCGTCTATGTTCCGAACGAGTACACGGTCTACCTCTCGCCCGACGATCGCAAGCAGTTCGCCGGGTACGAAGAGGCACTGGTCGGGGAGCTCCAGGAGTACCTCGCCGAGCACGCTCGACGCGAGCGCTATGCGCTCCTGGACACTCCCTGCGTGCTCGTCGAGAGCGACGACGACCTCGCCGTCGGCGAGTTCGGCATCGCAACCCGTCTCGTCGCCGGTGAAGGGATCGCCGAGCAGGAGCCGCCGCCGTCACTCCCGATCGACCAGCCGGCCCAGACGATGATCTACAAGGCGCCGGCGCCGGTCGTTCCCGATGCGCCGCCTCCCGAGCCCCAGCGCGAGCTGATCACCCTGACCGTCGCGGGCCGGACGCACGACATCACGAAGCCGAGCGTCGTTCTCGGCCGCTCCCGCGAAGCCGACGTACGCGTCCCCGACGTCAACGTCTCGCGTCGCCACGCGGAGCTTCGGCAGGAGGGCGCCGGCTACTGGATCGTCGACCTCGGGTCGACGAACGGGGTAGAGGTGAACGGCAAGCGGGTCGATCGCGCCCGCGTGCGTGACGGCGACCGCATCACGCTCGGCTCGACGGAGGTCGTGTTCGGACGCTCCCTGCCGTCGTGACGCCCCTCGGTCTGGAAACGGACGAGACGCTTCTGATCGGCAAGATCGCGTTTCTCGTCCTCCTCTACGTCTTCATCCTGTTCGTCATGCGCTCAGCGACGAGAGGGATGACGAAAGCGCCGCAGGAGAGCATCATCCTCGGCGCTGCGGAGGCGAATGCCCTGCGCGCCGAGCATGGTCTCGAGCCCGCCCGTCTTCTCGTCCTCGCGAGTCCGGAGCTCGGCGAGGGCAGGACGATCGAGGTCGCGGGGCCGACGGTGGTCGGACGTGATGCGACGAGCGGCATCCGCCTCGAACACGACGACTTCGCGTCCGGCCGTCATGCACGCATCGAGCCGCGGCCCGACGGGGCCTGGGTGGACGACCTCGGCTCGACCAACGGCACCTTCGTCAACGACAAGCGACTGAAGCGGGCTCAGCTCGCCAAGGCCGGAGACATCATTCGGATCGGCGCAACCGAGCTGCAGGTGCAGGCATGAAGATCGGGCGTGCAGCGTGGCGCACGGACACGGGCCGGAGGCGCATGCGCAACGAGGACGCGTACGTCTTCGAGCCGCCGCTCTTCGCCATCGCGGACGGAATGGGCGGCGCGCGCGCAGGTGAGGTGGCTGCGGGACTCGCGGCGGCGGCCCTGAGAGACGGGCGGGTGAGCGTCATCGACGAGGAGAGTCTGGAAGCCGCCATCCTCGACGCGAACCGCCGAGTGTGGGAGCGCTCCATCGCCGATCCGAGCACGGCCGGAATGGGGACGACCGTCACGGTCGCGCTCGTGGACGCGGCCGGGTCGCAAATCGTGTTCGGCCATGTCGGAGACTCCCGGGCGTATCGTCTCCGCGGCGACGAGCTCGAGCAGGTGACGACCGACCACTCGCTCGTCGCGGAGCTCGTCGAGAGCGGTGTCTTGACTCCCGAGGAGGCCGAACGACACCCGCAGCGCTCCGCCATCACACGCGCCGTCGGAACCGAGCGCGCGATCGAGGTCGACGTGTTCACGGCGCCCGCGGAGCTCGGAGATCTCGTCCTTCTCTGCTCGGATGGGCTCACGGACATGCTCTCCGAGCACGAGATCGCCGCCGCGATCCTCGAAGCGGAACGCGATCCCGAGGGAGCAGCCGACGCGCTCGTTGCGGCCGCCAACGCCGAAGGCGGCGAGGACAACATCACCGTCGTCCTCTTCGAGCTCGTGGAGGGTGAGCCGGATCCCCTCCCCGAGCCCGCGCCTGCGCTGGAGTCGGACGACGCGAGCCCGGCCCCGAGCGAGCCGCCGCCCGACGTGAAGACCCACGGCGCGGGTCCAGGCGGCCGTCTGACGGCGCTCGCGCTCATCGGCCTCGTGGTCGTCGTGGGCCTCCTCGCCCTGTACTGGGGCATCAGTCGGTGAACGCGCGGCGGCGCGAGCTCTTCGGGCTCGTCCTCGCCGGTCTCATCGCCAGCGTCGCGTTCGCGACGGTGACGCTCGCGCGCGATGCGGAGATCTCAGCGGACGTCGTCACCTGGGGGGTGCTCTTCCTCGTCCTGTACGTCGTCGCGCACATCGTCGTGCGGCGCACCGCACCGTACGCCGACGCAGCGCTTCTGCCGCTCACGGCAGTGCTCACCGCATTCGGCGTGACCACGATCTACCGGCTCGATCCGGACGACGGCGGTCGACAGGCGGTCTGGGTGGCCGTCGGTGTCGCCGCCCTCGTCGCGACCCTGGTCTGGCTCCGTCACGACTACAGAAGGCTGGAGTCGTACCGCTACCTGTTCGGAGTCACGGCCGTCGCGTTGCTGCTCCTCCCCTCGGTGCCTGGCATCGGGCGAACGGTCAACGGCGCGCGGCTGTGGGTCGATCTGGGCTTGATCCAGTTCCAACCAGGAGAGCTCGCAAAGATCTGCCTGATCCTCTTTCTCGCGGGATACCTCCGCGAGAAGCGCGAGTCGCTCGCCCGCGGGCAGTTGAAGGACATCGGTCCGCTCCTCGCGATCTGGGGCGCCGCGATGCTCGTCATCGTCGTGACGAACGACCTCGGAAGCGCGCTTCTCAACTTCGGGATCTTCCTCGCGATGCTCTACGTCGCAACCGGGCGGGCGCTGTTCGTCGGTGTGGGGCTCACGCTCTTCGTCGGCGGCGCAGCAGTCCTCTACAACGCCATCGGGCATGTCCAGGACCGCGTGACGATCTGGCTGCAGCCGTGGACGGACGAGCCCGTCTACTGCGCCCTCACCGGTGACCTCGAGCTCCGCCAGAACTGCTCCTCGTACCAGCTCGTCAAGAGCCTCTACTCGATCGCCAACGGCGGCTTCGGTGGGACCGGACTCGGCCAGGGGACGTTCACGTCGATCGACGGCTCCCAGCTGATCCCGTACCTGCGCACCGACTTCATCTTCTCCGCGATCGCGCAGGAACTCGGGCTGATCGGCGCCGCGGCCCTCCTCCTCGTCTTCATGCTCTTCGTCGTCCGCGGGATGCGCGTGGCGCTCCAGGCCGACGACGGGTTCTCGAAGCTCCTGGCCGCAGGCCTCACCTTCGGCTTCGCGCTGCAGACGTTCATCATCGTCGGAGGCGTCCTTCGTGTCGTGCCGCTGACGGGCATCACGCTGCCGTTCGTGTCCTACGGAGGGACGAGCATCGTTGCGAACTTCGTTCTGCTCGCACTCCTCCTCCTCGTCTCGAGTCGAGCCAACACGCCGCGATGAACAACCAGATCGTCAGGCTCACCTACGTCGCACTCGGGCTCGTCGCGGCGCTCGTCGTCATGACGACGTACTGGCAGACCTGGGCGGCACCGAGCCTCGCGGCTCGCGCCGACAACTCGATCCGCCGCGTCGCGGAGTTCTCGATCGACCGCGGGCTCATCTTCTCGTTCGAGCCGCGGCGACGTCTTGCGCGCAATCGCGAACGCGAGATCGACGGCAAGACACTGTTCTTCCGCCGCTACCCGTACGGCCCGCTGGCCGCACACGTCGTCGGCTACTCCACGATCGGCCGCTCGCGGACGGGGCTCGAGCGCTCCCTCAACGACTACCTCACGGCGTCGAACGCGAATCTCTCGACCGTTTTCGACAAGACGGTCGACGAGCTGCGCGGGAGGACGATCCAGGGGAACGACGTCGTCACGACCCTCGACCTCGACGCGCAGGAAGTGGCGAACGAGGCACTCGGGACGAACTGCGGCGCCGTCGTGGCGCTCGATCCGCGCACCGGGAAGGTGCTCGTCATGGCGTCGTCACCCGGATTCGACCCGAACCTCGTCGAGGAGGACTTCGGCCAGATCGGCGACATCGAGGCGAACTGCACTCCCGCTGCACCGCTGGTCAACCGCGCGAGCGCCGGACTGTACGTCCCCGGTTCGACCTTCAAGGTCATCACCGCGTCCGCTGCGCTCGAGTCGAAGAAGTACACACCCGACTCGACCTTCGTCGACCCCGGGTACTGCCTCGTCTACGGAAAGCGGGTGAACAACTTCGACACGACCAGCCCGTTCGGGACCATCACCCTCCGCGACGCGCTCACCCACTCGGTGAACTCCGTCTTCTGCAACATCGGAAAGAAGCTCGGCGCGAGGAAGATCCTGGACACGGCCAAACGTTTCGGCTTCTACGAGCGACCGCCGCTCGAGACGCCCGCCGACGAGCGCCTCGCGAGCGGGCTCTACCGCAACGGAAAGCTCTATTACCCGCGGGTCGACTCCAACGTCGACGCCGGGCGCATGGCCTTCGGGCAGGAGCGCATGCTCGTGACGGCGCTCCAGAACGCGATGGTGGCGGGTGCCATCGGCGTCGGCGGACGGCTCATGGAGCCGCATGTGGTCGATCGCATCGTCGGCCCCGGCGGGAAGGTGATCGAGCGGCAGACGCCCAAGCTCATCCGGCGTGCGGTGAGCAAGGAGACCGCCGATGCCGTCGCGGAGATGATGCGTGGCGCGGTCGAGCGCGGCACGGGAACGGCCGCCCAGATCTCCGGCTATTCGATCGGAGGAAAGACCGGGACGGGGGAGACGGGCGTGCCCGGCTCGAACATCACGTGGTTCATCGCATTCGCGGGCGAGGACGACGAGAGCCCTCCGACACTCGCGATCGCGGTCGTTCTGCAGAACCAGAGCGGAACGGGAGGGACGACGGCGGCTCCGATCGCGCGCGAGGTCATGCAGGCAATCCTGCAGGGGACGGAGAATCCCTAACCTCTAGACACCGTTTACTGATGACGACCCAGGACACCCTCTCCGGCACCCTCTTCGCGGGCCGCTACCGCATCGCCCGCAAGCTCGGCGGCGGCGGCATGGCCGACGTGTATCTCGCCGAGGACCAGGAACTCGGTCGCCGGGTCGCCATCAAGATGCTCCACGCGCGGTACGCGAACGACGACCAGTTCGTCGAGCGCTTCCGCCGCGAGGCGACGCACGCGGCGGGCCTCTCCCATCCGAACATCGTGTCGATCTTCGATCGCGGCGAGGCGGACGGCTCGTACTTCATCGTCATGGAGTACGTCGAGGGACGGACGCTCAAGGAGCTCATCCGCTCTCGCGGCCTCTGTCCGGTCCCGGTCGCGATCGCGTACACGCGTCAGATCCTCGCCGCGCTGCGCTACGCGCACCGCAACGGCGTCGTGCACCGCGATATCAAGCCGCACAACGTCATCGTCGACCCGGAGGGCGTCGTCAAGGTCACGGACTTCGGCATCGCCCGCGCCGGCGCGAGCCAGATGACGGAGGAGGGCGCGATCATCGGAACCGCGCAGTACCTCTCCCCGGAGCAGGCGCGTGGCGCGCCGGTCGACCAGACCTCGGATCTGTACTCGACGGGCATCGTCCTCTTCGAGCTGTTGACGGGAGAGGTTCCGTTCACGGGCGACAGTCCCGTCGAGATCGCGATGAAGCACCTCGGAGAGACACCTCCGGCGCCGTCGCAGCTCCGCCCCGACGTGCCCGAGGACGTCGACCACATCGTCATACGTGCGCTCGCGAAGGAGCCGGCGGATCGGTACCAGTCTGCCGCCGCGATGGACGCGGACCTCGAGACGGTCGCGCGGGGCGGTCGCGTCGCCGCCGAGACCGCCGAAGCCGCGACGATGGTGCTCTCCGGCGAGCGCGCGATCGATGCGACCGCGGCGACACAGGTCGTCCGCCGCCAGCAGCAACCGCAGTACGAGCCTCCGGATCGCTCGAGGCCGATCTGGCCGTGGCTCGCCGGGATCGGCGTGCTGCTCGCCCTCCTCGTGGGCGGTTGGTTCCTCTACGACTCGATCCAGCGTCAGCTCGAGGGCGCAGAGACCGTGGCGGTGCCGTACGTCGTAGGGATCCAGCAATCGCTCGCGGTCGCGCGTATCGAGGAGGACGGGCTCGTGCCGCAGGTGCGCCGGGTCGCGAACTCCGACGTCGAGGAGGGCTTCGTCTTCGCTCAGACACCGACCGAGGGGACACGCGTCGACAAGGAGACCGTCGTCCGCATCGACGTCTCCTCCGGGAAACCGGAGGTGACGATCCCGAGCGTCGTCGGCCAGACGGTCGAGGATGCCGTCGCCGAGCTCACCCGCGCCGGCCTGAACGCTCAGGTGGTCGAGGTCAACTCCGACCGTGACGAAGGGACGGTCACGGCACAGTCCCCGGGCGCCGGCACGGTGGTCGTCGAGGGGACTCAGGTGCGGATCAACGTCTCGAAGGGACCGAAGCCGGTCGCAGTACCGAACGTCGTCGGGCTGCCGTATGACCAGGCCGCGTCCGAGCTGCAACGCGCGGGCTTCGGAGTCGCTCGCATCGACGTCGACTCCGACCAGGCAGCGGGGATCGTCACCGACCAGGAGCCGAACGGCGGGTCGGAAGGCTCGAAGGGCTCGACGGTGACCGTCTCCGTCTCGAAGGGACCGTCGACGGCGGCCGTTCCCGACGTCACGACGCAGGACGTCTCGATCGCGCAGACGACCCTCGAGGCCGCGGGGTTCCGCACCCGCATCGTGCTCGAGGACACGGACGACCCGACCTTCGACGGCATCGTCATCTCGCAGGATCCCGTTGGAGGCACGCAGGCAAAGCCGAACGTGCTCGTCACACTCTTCGTCGGCCGCTTCGTCCAGACCACCACGACGACCCCGTGAGCCCACGCGTACGCGTGGCGGTGCTCGCGGGTGGCCGCTCGAGCGAGCACGAGATCTCGATCGCGTCCGCTCGGTCCGTCGTCGAGGCTCTCGATCCTGCACGCTACGAGACCGTCGTCGTGGAGATCGACAAGGGCGGGCGCTGGGAGCTCGCGGCCAGCCGGGGCGAGCTACCGGCAACGAGTGCCGAGACGCTCCCGGTCGTGGCGCACTCTGCCCCGGCGGCGACGCTCGGCGAGGTCGACGTCGTCTTCCCGATCCTTCACGGTCCGTTCGGCGAGGACGGCACGGTGCAGGGACTGCTCGAGCTCGCCGGCGTGCCGTACGTCGGCTCGGGTGTCGCGGCGTCGGCGCTTTGCATGGACAAGGATCTGTTCAAGGCGGTGCTCCGCGACCGCGGAGTCCCGGTGGCGCGCAACGTGACACTCCGTGACGGCGACGAGCCCGCGCACGACTTCGACTATCCGGTGTTCGTGAAGCCCGCCCGTCTCGGATCGTCGGTCGGGATCTCCAAAGTGCGGAGTGACGGTGAGCTCGTTGCCGCAGTCGAGCTCGCGCGGCAACACGACGACAAGGTGCTGATCGAAGAGGGCATCGACGGGGTCGAGGTCGAGTGTGGCGTCCTCGGAAACCGTGACCCGATCGCGTCCGTCGTCGGCGAGATCGTCGCGCACGCCGACTGGTACGACTACGCGGCGAAGTACGACGACGGCGGGATGGATCTCGTCGTCCCGGCGCGCATCCCCGAGGGCTCGGATGCGCGCGTCCGCGAGCTCGCCGTCGAGTCGTTCGTCGCCACCGAGTGCGAGGGAATGGCCCGGATCGACTTCTTCGTGCGCCCGAGCGGCGAGGTCGTCGTGAATGAGATCAACACGATTCCGGGGTTCACGTCGACGAGCGTGTACGCGAAGCTCTTCGAGGCGGCCGGAATCTCCTACGCAGAGCTTCTCGACCGCCTCATCGAGCTCGCGCTCGAGCGGCATGAGCGCCGAAGCAGGCTCGTCTTCTAGACCTGCGCAGGAGCTAGCTCGGCGGCAAGGCGATCGACCGTGGCGCGCCAGCCGTCGCCACCATCGACCACCAGCCGGGTACGCCGTCGTCAGGCAGGCTTGCGGGCAACTGGACGTGCACGGCTAGCTCCGTGCGTCCGGCGACCTGCTCGAACGTCACGGTGACGAGTGGGCTGTCGTCGAGATGATCGAGATCGAGCGTCGGCCAGCCGTCGGTCGCTCCCCAAGAGAACACGAGCTTCTCGTCGGGGACGATCTCGCGGTAGACGCCGCCCGTGAAGTACGCCGTCTCGGGATCGATGACCATGTACTGCCGCCAGACGCCGCCGACGCGCAGTTCGAGCTCGATCGGCTCGCTCGGAAGAGGCTGATCCGGGTTGTAGAACCACTCAAGGTGCTCCGGGTCGGTCCATGCCCGGAAGACGTCCGCCGTGGGCGAATCGAAGGTCCAGGTGAGGGTGAAATCGCGTCGCGCACTGTCCATGGTCGTCATGACTCCTCCTGTCGATCGTCGTGTACGAGTTGGCGCTCCAGCCGAGCGAGGCGTTCTTCGAAGAACGCCCGGTACGGAGCCATCCACGCATCAGCTTCAGCGAGTGGCGCAGCGTCGAGACGGCAAGGGCGCCACTGCGCTGTACGGCCCTTGACGACGAGGCCGGCACGCTCGAGCACTTTGAGGTGACGCGACACCGACGGCAGGCTCATCGCATGCGGAGCCGCGAGCTCGCCGACCGTCGCGTCACCTTGCTTCAGCCGAGTGAGGATGGCCCGACGCGTCGGGTCGGCGAGAGCGGCGAACGTGATGCTGAGCGGATCCGACTTCATTTAGCTGCCATGCTAATTAGCCGCAGAGCTAAATGCAAGTGACATGAGTTCGAGACCGCTCGGAGATCGGAAGAAGTAAGGCGGGCGCTAGGCGAGAACGGCGGCGAGCGCGTCTTCCCACGCGCGCAGGCCGTCGTCGAGCTCGGCGTCCGACGTCGTCAGCGGACAGAGCACGCGGATGCAGTTCCCGTCGACGCCCGCCTTGAGAAGCAACAGCCCGCGCTGCAGTGCCTCGTCGATCACCCGTTCCGTGAGGTCGGGCGCAGGCTCCTTCGTCGCAGTGTCGCGAACGAGCTCGATCGCCAGCATGGCCCCCATCCCCCGGACGTCGCCGATCTGCTCCCAACGCGTCTGCCAGTCGAGCATGCGTGCCCGGATCGCCGCGCCGAGCAGCTGCGCGCGCTCGACGAGCTGCTCGTCCTCGAACACGTCGAGAACGGCGAGGGCGGCGGCGAGTGCGACCGGGTTCCCGATGAACGTCCCGCCGATCGCGCCCGAGTGCGGATCGTCCATGATCGCCGCACGACCGACGACGCCCGACAGCGGAAGGCCGCCGGCGATCGACTTGGCGACGATCATCAAGTCCGGCTCGACGCCGAAGTGCTCCATCGCGAACATCCGCCCCGTGCGACCGAAGCCGGTCTGCACCTCGTCCGCCACCAGCACGATCCCGTGCTCGTCGCAGACTCTCCGAAGGCCTTCGACGAACTCGGCGGGAGCAGGGAGGAAGCCACCCTCACCCTGTTGCGGCTCGAAGACGATCGCCGCGACGTGATCCGGTGAGACGTGCGTCCTCAACAGACGCTCGAGCGCGGCAAGCGCGGCGCCAGCATCGACCCCCCGGTACGGGTTCGGGTAGAGCGTGCGATAGACCTCGGGTGCGAACGGCCCGAGACCCTTCTTGTAGGGATGCGTCTTCGACGTCATCGTCAACGCCATCCAGGTGCGGCCGTGGAATGCTCCCTCGAACGCAATGACGGCCTGCCGCTTCGTGAACAGGCGGGCGAGCTTCACGGCGTTCTCGACCGCTTCGGCGCCGGCGTTGAAGAAGGCAGCACGGGTCTCGCCGTCGATCGGGACGAGCGCGCCCAGGCGCTCCGCGAGCTCGACGTAGCCCTCGTACGGGACGACGGTGAAGTCCGTGTGCAGGAAGCGATCGACCTGCTCGCAAATCGCCTCCATGACGCGCGGATGGTTGTGACCGACGTTCACGACACCGACGCCGCCGACGAAGTCGACGAACGTGTTGCCGTCGACATCAGTGATGGTCGCGCCGCGCGCCCGATCCGCCACGATCGGCTCGTGGACGATCAGCGGTCGCGCGACGGCGTGTCGTTCTCGCTCGAGGATCTCACGGCTGCGGGGGCCCGGAATCTCCGTACGGATCTCGATGACACGAGTCGCCGCCACGCGCGGGAGCCTAGATGAAGCATTCTGTCGCGCGATGACGGAGCACGACCCGATCCGCGAGATGCGCACGTGGCTCGACGAGGCGCGTACGGTCGTCGGCGAGCCGCACACCATGACGCTTGCCACAGCAACGCCGGATGGACACCCGTCCGCCCGCGTCGTCCTCCTCCGCGGGATCGACGCGCGCGGGCTCACGTTCTTCACCAACCGCACGTCTCGCAAGGGGGACGAGCTCCGTCGGAACCCGCGCGCGGCGGTGGCGATCCACTGGTGGGAGCTCGGCCGGCAGATCCGCGTCGAGGGTGCCGTCGACGAGGTGTCCCAGGCGGAGTCCGCGGCCTACTGGGAGACGCGACCGCGCGGGAGCCAGATCGCCGCGTGGGCATCTCCGCAGTCCCGACCGCTCGTAGACCGCGACGAGCTCGAGGCCCGGGTGGCCGACGCGGAAGAGCGGTTCGGCGCCGCCGCCGTTCCGCTGCCGCCGTTCTGGGGCGGCTATCGCCTCAGGCCCGAGAGCATCGAGTTCTGGACACACCGCGACAACCGCCTGCACGAGCGCATTCGATACGTCCGCGAGGACGACGGCTGGCTGCGGGAGCTCCTGGCGCCGTAGCGCTACGACGGCGGCGCGAGGGCGCCGTCCGTGTACAGGCCCTCCGCGTTCCACAGCATGTAGCCCTTGGCGCCCGTCAGGCGCGCCGCGTCGATCTGCGCCCGGACCTCCTCGAGCCCGTATGGAACCGAGAAGCTGAAGTCCTGCACCCACGGCACGACGAGTGTGTCGCGGCCACGGAGCGCCAGCTCGAAGCGCCTGAGCGCGCGTGCCACAGTGGCGCCGGGCACCGTGCTCGGATCCTGCAGCCCGAGCTCTCCGACGCCGAACAGCGACGGGTAGGTCATCGCGTACACGGTGTCGAGGTACGGCGCCATCTTGCGGGGCAGCTGGCCGATCCCGAGATCGCGCGCGGCGGAGAGGCCGAAGACCGCCGCTGCCGTACGGACGTCGTATGGCTCGAGACGCCGCTGCGCATAGCGGAGGAAGGCCGGGATCGCCTCGCGCTTCGCGAGCGAGCCCTGCCGTCGGTACTCCGCTCCGTCCACGTCACCGTCCGACGGGAAACGCACGTAGTCGAACATGATCTCGTCGAATCCGGCCCTCGCCGCTGCGACGGCGACGTCGACGTTGTACTTCCACACGCGCCGGTCGTACGGGTTCGTCCAGCCGAGACCCGCAGCGTCGCGCCAGACCGAGCCGTCCGTGCGGCGGATCGCGAGGTCGGGTCGCGCACGAGAGAGGACGGGATCTTCGAACACGACGACCCGCCCGACCAGATAGACGCCGCGCTCATGCGCCCGACGCACGACATCGCGCGCTTCGTAGTAGTCCCGCGCAGCACCGGTCGAGACCGCGAGCGGGACGGACCGGGTCATGAATCCGATCTCGCCGTTCTCGTCCTTCACGTCGAGCTCGAGGGCGGTCAGTCCGTCCTGCTCGAGATCGAGATACTCGTCCAGCTTGCCGGGCAGCGATGCGAGCCCCATCGTCACGTGCACACCACGGAGCTCGATCGGGAGCGTTCTCGGGCCGCTCGTCGGTGTCGCGGCGAGCGTCGCGAGATCCGTTGCCGGCTTTGGTGCGCCCGCCGGCCCGACGAACTGTGCGCCCATCCCGAGCAACAGAATCGCGAAGAGAACGGCTGCGACGGCGGCCCCTCGCCTGAGGCGCTTCCTCCGCCTCACCGCCGCCCGACGCTCGCGAAACCGCTCGTTCGGGTCGATGGGTGGGAACAGCATCGACACCGGGGCGTGGACCTTACCGCAGCCCTCGTAGAATCGCCGTGTGGTCCTCTCCGATCGCACGATCCGGCGGCTCCTCGACGAGGGTCGCATCGGCATCGATCCGTACGAGCCGGCGCTCATGCAGCCTTCGAGTCTCGATGTGCGCGTCGACCGCTACTTCCGCGTGTTTCGCAACTCGCGGTACCCGTTCATCGACGTGAAGGCGGAGCAGGAGGGTCTCACGGAGCTCGTCGAGGTCGCGG
This sequence comes from uncultured Gaiellaceae bacterium, assembly GCA_963833725.1. Taxonomy (GTDB): domain Bacteria; phylum Actinomycetota; class Thermoleophilia; order Gaiellales; family Gaiellaceae; genus GMQP-bins7. Next base: position 179,096 of record CAWHYV010000008.1, on the reverse strand, counting down.
ACGACGAGGCGTTCATCCTCCACCCGGGCGAATTCGTGCTCGGATCGACCCTCGAGCGGGTCACGCTTCCGGACGATCTCGTGGCCCGGCTCGAAGGGAAGAGCTCCCTCGGCCGACTTGGTCTGCTCATTCACTCGACGGCCGGCTTCATCGACCCCGGCTGGGACGGGCACGTGACGCTCGAGCTCTCGAACGTCGCAAACCTCCCGATCACGATCTATGCCGGGATGAAGATCGGCCAACTTTCGTTCATGCAGCTCTCCGAACCCGCCGAGCGCCCGTACGGCTCGGAGGGGATCGGATCGAAGTACCAGGGCCAGCGCGGCCCGACACCGAGCCGCTACTGGCAGAACTTCGAGCCGAGCTAGCTCACTCTGGCGCGCTGCAGTCGACCCCGTCATCCGCGTCGACGCGGCCCAGGAGCGCGTTGAGCTCGGCGAGCTCGGCGTCGTCATAGCGGGACGTGAAGTACTCCTGGATCTGCGCGACGTGGCTTTCGGACGCCTCACGCAACTTGGCGAGGCCATCTTCCGTCAGAACGGCGTAGACCACGCGACGGTCCGAGTCGCACGACGCACGGGCGACGTACCCGCTCCGCTCGAGCCCGTCGAGGAGCCGCGTGATCCCGGAGGCGGTGAGAAGCACCTGCTCCGCGAGGTCGACGCGGCGCATCCGCCGCTCCGACGCGCGCGACAGCCGGAGTAGCACCTCGTAGTCGGAGATAGTGAGTCCGTGGTCCGCCGTCAGCTGCGCGCTCAGCTGTCGGGTCGCGTGGGTGTACGCCCGCAGAAGCGACACGAACGACTCCACCGCAACAGATTGCTCGCTCAATACTTGACTCATCATCTTTCTCCGGGTACAGTTGCTTGCGTACTCAATAGTAGCGGACGCAAAGGAGATGTCCATGTCCATCCTCGCAGAGTCTTCGGTCACCGTCATCCCGACCGGTACGTGGTCGATCGACCCCGTGTGGTCGTCACTCGAGTTCGAAGTCAAGAAGCTCGGGCTCTTCACCGTGAAGGGCCGCGTACCCGGCTTCTCGGGCACCATCGTCGGAGGCGACGCGCCCTCCATCGAGGGAGCGGTCGACGCCACGAGCATCACGACCTTCGACGAGACGCGAGACGAGCACCTGCAGTCTCCCGACTTCTTCGACACACAGCGGTATCCGGAGCTGCGGTTCACCTCGGGTTCCGTCGAGCTCTACGACGAGAGCGTCGTGGTGCACGGAGATCTCACCATCAAGGGCGTGACCAAGCCAGTCGAGCTCGCGGGTGCATACTTCGGCGAGGCGAACGATCCCTGGGGCAACGAGCGAATCGGGCTCCAGCTCACCGGCACCGTCGACCGCACGGAGTTCGGCCTCGAGTGGAACGCACCCCTTCCGGGCGGCGGCTTCCTGCTCCCGAACACCGTGCAGCTCACCGCCTACTTCGCAGCGGTGCGGGCCGCCTGACATGCGGCTCCTCGCCATCTCCGGCAGCCTCCGGGCAGGGTCGTACAACACGGCCCTGGCTCGGGCGGCCGTCGACCTCGCTCCCGCCGGCGTCGAGGTCGAGCTCTTCGACGGCCTCGGCGACCTCCCGCTCTTCGACGCGGACCTCGAGGGCGACGAGCACGAGGCGGTCGCGCACCTCCGGGAGAGCATCGAGGCCGCGGATGCGGTGCTCTTCGTGACGCCCGAGTACAACGGATCCATCCCCGGTGTCCTGAAGAACGCCGTCGACTGGGCGTCGCGGCCACGCGGAGACGCCGCACTCCGCGGAAAGACCGTTGCCGTCGCAGGCGCGAGCACAGGGCAGTTCGGGGCTCTCTGGGCGCAGCAGGATCTCCGGCGCGTCCTCGGGATCGCCGGCGCGCGCGTCGTCTGCCCCGATCTGCCCGTGGCCCGAGCGCAGGATGTCTGCGACCCGTCGGGCGACCCGAGCCCACTCGTCGCCGAACGGCTCCGCGTGCATCTCGCCGAGCTGGTTCGCGAGGCGGCGCCGCTCACCATCGCGGCGTGAATCCGAAACGCCGAGGGGCCGCGTTCCCGCGGCCCCTCGCAAACGGATACCAGCGTTGGATTTGGTAGAGGCGCTTCCGGCACGCCCGTCTCGCTGAGACGACGCACGGCGCGAATCGCGAGCCCCCTACGCTGGCTAGGCGGTTCCCGGTGGTCCCGGGGGCACGCCTCTACCCGCTGGTACCTCCACTGCCCGTACTGTCATCGCTCAAGCCGGACCACCTCCTTTCCGCGGTAGAGCCAGCATACGCACTTCGAGCGGATGGAGGAAACGCCGAGATATCGGCCACAGCGGAGCTTGTCGAGCGCGGCGTCCCGTTCGACGACGAGCCGCACCGCGTCGCAGCGGAGATCAGGGAGCGGAGCCGAGCACGACCGAGAGCTCCAGCCCGCGATCGAGCGGCACCGTGACGCTCGACAGCGACGGATCGGTCTGACGGGCCGCCGAGTACGCGCCGAGCGTCTCGACGTGCGAGAGCACGTTGTCGGCAACGACGAGACCGCCCGGCTCGAGCAAGGGACGCGCGAGCGCGAAGAGTGTCTCGTAGTCGTCCTTCTCGGCATCGAGAAACACGACGTCGAACGTGTCCTCCGTCGCCGCGAGCGTCTCCTTCGCGTCACCCTCGACGAGCTCCGCCCACTCCTCGAGCCCGGCCTCCGCGACGTTCGTTCGCCACGCCTCGCACTTGACCGGATCGTGCTCGAGCGAAACGAGACGCCCTCCGAGAACGCGTGCTCCTGCCGCCAGCCAGATCGACGAGTAGCCGCGGGAGCCGCCGATCTCGAGCACCTCGACACCCGCCTGCGAGGCAGCGATCGCGAAGAGGAAACGGCCCGTCGTCGGCGCGACCTGGCGTGACCGTTGCTACGGGCGGAAGTCCGGCCTCCCGCTCCTCCGCGTCCTGCGCCTCGAGGCGCGCAGAGGACGCCGAGTACCCGCTGGTCGAGCATCAGTCCGGCACCTCGACGACCACGACGCCGTTGCGAACCGATACCGGAAAGGTCGCCACCGCCGCGAATGCGGGGAGCGTCATCGGGATTCCGCTCTCGAGATCGAATCGTGAGCCGTGCCGCGGGCAGACGACGATGCATGCCTCTGGCTCCCAGTCGCCCTCGCAGAGCGGCCCGTCGTCGTGCGAGCAGCGATCCTCGATCGCGTGGAGCCGGCCCGCGCAGTTGTAGACGCCGATCGTGAGCGCTCCGGCGTCGACGAGCCGCATCGCGCCAGGCGGGAGCTCGTCGAGCGACACGACCTCGATCTCGCCCACGCTACTCCAGAACCAGGTCGCGGCTCGACGTCCCCCACTCCTCCGGGAGTGGGGTGCCGCGTGCCTTGTGCAACGCGAGCTTGAGCACGCCGAGCCCGAGGATCGCGCACTTGAGGCGAACCGGGGTCAGCGGGATCCCGAGCTCTTCGAGGAGCGCTTCCTTCGGCATGGCCGCGACCTCGCCGGCCGTCTTCCCGGTCACCAGGTCGCTGAGCATCGAGGTCGCCGCCTGGCTGATCGCACAGCCGCGCCCGTCGAATCCGATCGCCTCGATGACATCGTCGTCGCCGAAGCGCACGGAAACCGAGATCTCGTCGCCGCACAGCGGGTTCTGACCCTCGGCCTGCGCGTCGGCCGGATCGAGCAACCCGTGATTCCGCGGGTTCTTGTAGTGGTCCAAGATCAGTTCGCGATAGAGCTGGTCGAACTCGCTCATCGCTACCCGAGAGACTGCTTGGCCTTGTGGAGGCCATCCACGAGGCGGTCGATCTCCTCGGGAATCGAGTAGAGATAGAAGCTCGCGCGTACCGTCGCAGCGACGCCGAGCTTCGTCATGAGCGGCTGCGTGCAGTGGTGCCCTGCACGGACCGCGACACCCTCCCAATCGAGCACTTGCGCGACGTCGTGAGGATGGACGCCGTCGACGTTGAACGACACGATTCCCGCGCGCCGCTCCGGCGCTGGTCCGTACGTCGTGATCCAGGGCAGCTCCGCGAAGCGTTCGAGCGTGTAGGCGACGAGGTCGTGCTCGTGCTGCTCGATCGCACCGAGTCCGGCATCCAGCACGTAGTCGACGGCCGCGCCGAAGCCGACGGCCTCCGCGATCGCGGGTGTGCCGGCCTCGAACTTGTACGGGAGCTCGTTCCAGGTCGTGCGCTCCATCGAGACGGAACGGATCATCTCCCCGCCGAGGTTGAACGGCGACATGGCCTCGAGGAGCTCCTTCCGCCCCCAGAGCGCGCCGATCCCGCTCGGACCGCACATCTTGTGGGACGAGATCGCCAGAAAATCGCAGTCGAGCGCTTGGACGTCGATCGTCCGGTGTGGCGCTGCCTGCGCCGCGTCGACCACCATGATCGCGTCGCGCTCGTGCGCCCACGCCGCGAGATCGCGCACCGGGTTCACCGTGCCCAGCGTGTTCGACACGAGGTTCGACGCCACGACCTTCACGGTTCCCGCGCGCTCGATCTCGTCCAGCGCCTCCAGTCGAAGCTCGCCCGACTCGTCGATCGGGATCGCCTTGAACGTCGCTCCCGTGCGCCCGGTGACGTACTGCCAGGGGACGAAGCTCGAGTGGTGCTCGAGGTCCGTCACGACAACGACGTCTCCGGGGCCGAGATTGTCGAGGCCCCAGGCATAGGCCACGAGGTTCAGCGCCTCGGTCGCGCTGCGCGTGAAGATGACCTCGCGCTCCGAGGGTGCGTTGACGAAGCTCGCGACCTTCCCGCGACCCGTCTCGTATCCGGTCGTCGCGCGTTCGGCGAGCCTGTAGACCCCTCGATGAACGTTCGCGTACGAGTGCTCGTAGAAGTCGCGCATGGCGTCGAGCACCTGCCGCGGCTTCTGGGTGGATGCGGCGGAGTCGAGGAACGCGACGGAGCGACCGTTCACGAGCTCCTCGAACACGGCGAAGTCGGCCCGCAGGCGATGCGCGTCGAGCTTCGTCTCCGGCGTTACGGCCACGTGGCCATGGTACCGCTGGGCCTTCGCCTCACCCGAGGTCGACCTTGCCGTTCGTCGCCGCTCGCTCGGACGCACGGCGCACGCGCTGCGCCGTCAGCACAGCGCGGGCCAGCAGCTCGTGCACGAGCTCCATGCGCGCGCGCTCCGACGTCTCGCCGAGCAACGCCAGCTTGTCGTCGGCAGGAAGCTCCACCTTGCCCGCGAGTGCGAACGACAGCTGCGGGAGGCCGCGTCCGGGAAGATCCACCTCGCTCTCCGTCAGCTCGCGCAACTGATCGAACAGCCTCAGCGCCTCGTCGACGGCGGTCGTCTCGGCCGGATCGTCATCGTCCTCGATCGACGTCACGAGGCCCGTACTGAAGGACCGACCATCGGTCAGCTCGGTGAGACGGAACCGCTCGCCCCCCTCTACGAGAATGTTGAGTCGCCCGTCTTCGAACTCCGTGAGCACCTCGATGACCCGCGCTCGCGTCCCCAGGTCGCGCAGTCCGTCGTCGTCGGCGTACACCAGGCCGAATTCGCCCTCGCCCTCGAGGCACTCGCCGATCAGCTCCTTGTAGCGATCTTCGAATATGTGGAGCGGCAGGTGCTCGGTCGGAAGAAGGACGATGCCGAGCGGAAAGAGTCCGAGCTCGTCCATCGACGAAGCCTACGCCGCCGGAGCCGTCAGGTCGTGCGGTCGAGATCGAGCGCGCACGAGTTGATGCAGTAGCGAAGACCGGTCGGTGCGGGTCCGTCGTCGAAGACATGTCCGAGGTGGCCACCGCAGGTGGCGCACATCACCTCGGTGCGAACCGTGCCGAAGCTCGTATCCGTCTCCGTGACCACGCTGTCGAGGCTCGTCGGCTCGAAGAAGCTCGGCCACCCGCTGCCGGACTCGAACTTCGTGTCGGAGCGGAAGAGCTCCGCACCACAGCCGGCGCAGCGGTAGACACCGTCGCCGTGCTCGTCCCAGTACGCACCGGTGAACGCCCGCTCCGTCCCCTTGCGACGCAGGATCTCGTACTGCTCCGGCGTCAAGCGCTCGCGCCACTCCGCCTCGGTGAGCTCCGTCTTCGGCTCCATGCCTCGAGGGTACCTACGGGTCAGACGACGACGAGCGACAGAGCGACGAACTGCGCCGCGGCAGCCGCGACGACGAGGAGGTGGAAGATCTCGTGGAAGCCCAGAGTCCTGGGAAACGGATTGGGCCACGTCGTTGCGTAGGCGAGAGCCCCGACGCTGTAGAGGGCGCCCCCGACGATCACGAGCACTGCCGCGCCAACGCCGAGCGCGGGGAAGAGCTGCGGGACGAGAATGAGCCCGACCCATCCGACGCCGAGATACGCGACCGCGGTGAGCCAGCGCGGCGCGTCGATCCAGACCAGGTTCAGAAGGATCCCGAGGATCGCCCCGATCCAGACAGTGGCGAGGCCGACCACGCGTGTCGTTCCATGGAAGGCGACGAGAGCGAACGCCGTGTACGTCCCCGCAATGAACACGAAGATCATGGCGTGGTCGACACGCCGCGCGCGCAACCGCGCCGACGCGCTGCGCCAGGGGAAGCGGTGGTAGAGAGCGCTTGCACCGAACATCGCGGCGAGCGCAACGGCGTACACCCATACCGCGAAACGCTCGAGATACCCGTCGGCGAGGACGACGAGCAACGTCCCCGCGACGACGGCAGCGACGAACGCGTACTGGTGAAACACACCGCGCAGCCGCGGCTTCACGACCTCCGTCATCGAGCGATGATGATGCCGGATCCGGACTACGCCTGCGGAATGCGCGCTTCGAGTGCGGCGGCCAGTGCGTCGCGCACGGGCTCGAGCTCGATCCGATCGAGCACGTCCTGGAAGAAGCCGCGCACGATCAGGCGCTCGGCTTCGGCTCGCGAGAGCCCGCGTGCCATGAGGTAGAAGAGCTGCTCGCGATCGACCTGGCCGAGCGTCGCGCCATGGGTGCAGCGCACGTCGTTGGCCATGATCTCGAGGCCCGGGATCGAGTCCGCGTGCGCCGACTTCGACAGGAGGAGGTTGCGGTTCTCCTGGTACGCATTCGTCTTCTGGGCACCCTCCTCGACCCGGATCATCCCGCGCCACACCGCGCGCGCCGTATCCCGGAGCGCGCCCTTGAATGCGAAGTCCGACGTCGTCGACGGCGCGATGTGTTCCTGGAACGTGTCGTAGTCGAGATGCTGCGTCCCGTCGGCGAAGTACGCGCCCGTCACGCGCGACGTCGCACCGGGGCCGGCAAGGTCGTTCTGGATGCGGATCTTCCCCTTCGCCGAGCCGAACCCGCCGGCGACCCAGTCGAGCTCGGCGTCCCGCTCGACCTTCGCGTGGTGCGATGCGAAGTGCCACGTCCCGCGTGACAGGTTCTGCACGGAGACGTACTCGAGCTTCGCGGCCTGCTGAACGACGATCTCGACCGCGGCGTTCGTGTACGCCGACAGCTCGGGTGTCGTCGACACGTACTCCTCGATGAGCGTGAATGAGCTCTCTGGCTCGGCGACTACGAGCAACCGCCAGAAGACCGATCCGTCCTCCACCGAGTTGGAGATGCGCACGTACAGCGGCTTCTCGAGCACGACGCCGCGCGGGACGTGGACGAGGAGCCCGTGCGTCCACATCGCCGCGTTGTGCGCAGCGAACTTCTCGTCGAAGCCGACGAGCGAGTAGAGGAGCTCGTGATCCTCGGGAAGCAGCTCGAAGCGGATGCCTTCAGGGGCCGAGACGATCTCGATGCCCGCCTCGCCGACGTACGCGACGCCCGACGCGTCGAGCTCGAGCATCGTCGGCGGCGATGCGATCTCGGTGGCGCCGTTCGCCGTCCACGCGTCGGGATCGAAGCCCTTCAGATCGGTGAAGCGCCAATGCTCGTCCTTCGTCGTCGGAAGCGGGAGCGCGGCGTAGCGCTCGAGGAGATCGGCCTTGGTCGTCATGACGGCGTCGTCCCGTCGGGGTACGGCGCGTAGCGACGGTGGAGAAGGATGCGGTTGCCGGCGGGATCGCTGACGCCCGCGCCGCGACAGAGGCCGGAGTCCCACATTTCGCTGACCTCGAGTCCTGCTTTCTCAAGCTTCTCCTTAGCGGCCGCGACGTCTGCGACACGCAGCGCGATGGTTGAGGGAGGCATGGCCGTGAACTCGTAATCGTGTGTGTGCGGCGTCATCACCGCGAGCGTGAGGTTGCCGACCTCGTACTCGACCCAGTCGTCCGCGGGCGAGTTCGGATTCCGCTCGAGACCCAGCAATTCGCCGTAGAAGTGATTCGCCTCGTCCATGTCTGTCACCGGGACGCGGATGTAGTCGACGCGCTCGACGTCAATCACGAGGGCGCGTACCTGCGGTGCAGCATCAGGACGTTGCCGTCCGGGTCCGCGAAGTGGGCCATATGGCAGACGCCGGAGTCGAAGGTCTCGCCGTGGAACTGCACGCCTCGCTCCACGAGCTCGGTGCGCGCCGCTTCGACGTCGGGTACGCGCAGCGCAATCGGCGACGTGTGCGGCCCACGGAACTCCTGGCCGATGTTGGTCGGATCCAGGAGATAGAGGAACACGTTCTCCCCGAGTCGGAACTCGGGCCACGCGCCATCGCCCGTCTGCTCGAGCCCGAGCGTGTCGCGGTAGAACGCGGCGGAACGCTCGAGATCCGTAACGGGCACCGAGACGAAGTCGGTGCGCTCGACGATCACCCTACCGACCCCTCCATCTGGAGCTGGATGAGCCGGTTCATCTCGACCGCGTACTCGAGCGGGAGCTCCTTCGTGATCGGCTCGACGAAGCCCGAGACGATCATCGCCGACGCCTCCGCCTCGGAGAGTCCGCGGCTCATGAGATAGAAGAGTTGCTCCTCGCCGATCTTCGAAACGGTCGCCTCGTGCCCGAGGTCGACATCGGACTCGTCGACCTGGATGTACGGATACGTGTCGGAGCGCGACTCGTCGTCGAGGATGAGCGCGTCGCAGACGACCTTCGACTTCGAGCCGACCGCGCCCTTCGCCACCTGCAGAAGCCCGCGATAGCCGGCTCGGCCGCCGTCCTTCGAGATCGACTTCGACGTGATGACGGACGACGTGCGCGGCGCGACGTGGACGACCTTGCCGCCGGCGTCCTGGTGCTGACCCTTCCCGCCGAATGCGATCGAGAGCACCTCGCCGTGCGCGCGCTCGCCCATGAGCCAGATCGCCGGGTACTTCATCGTCACCTTCGAGCCGAGGTTCCCGTCGACCCACTCCATCGTCGCGCCCTCGTACGCCACGGCGCGCTTGGTGACGAGGTTGTAGACGTTGTTCGACCAGTTCTGGATGGTCGTGTAGCGGCAGCGGCCGCCCTTCTTGACGACGATCTCCACTACGGCCGAGTGCAGCGAGTCGGACGAGTAGATCGGCGCCGTGCAGCCCTCGACGTAGTGCACGTACGCGTCCTCGTCGACGATGATCAGCGTGCGCTCGAACTGGCCCATGTTCTCCGCGTTGATGCGGAAGTAGGCCTGGAGCGGCATCTCGATCCTCACGCCCGGCGGCACGTAGATGAACGAGCCGCCCGACCAGACGGCGGAGTTCAGCGCGGCGAACTTGTTGTCGTTCTGCGGGATGATCGTGCCCATGTACTGCTTGACGACGTCCTCGTGCTCCCGCAGGGCGGTGTCCATGTCGAGGAAGATCACGCCCTTCGCCTCGAGATCGGCCTGGAGCTTGTGGTACACGACCTCCGACTCGTACTGGGCGCCGACACCGGCGAGGTACTTCTTCTCCGCCTCCGGGATGCCGAGCTTGTCCCAGGTGTCGAGGATCTCGGCCGGCAGGTCCTCCCAGGACTCCGCCTGCTTCTCGGTCGGCTTGATGTAGTAGTAGATGTTCTCGAAGTCGATCCCGGAGAGGTCGGCACCCCAGTTCGGCATCGGCCGCGCGAAGAAGTAGTCGAGCGACTTGTGCCGGAACTGCCGCATCCAGTCGGGCTCCGCCTTGTGCTCCGCGATCGCCTCGACGACTTCGTGTGAGATGCCTCGGCCCGACTTGAAGAAGTAGTCCTTCGCGTCGTCGGGGTTCGAGAACCCGTACTTGTAGTCGGATCGGATCTCGCGAACGACGTCGGTCTCGTGCGTGCTGCTCATGAGCTGCCTCCAACACCGGCTGGGGTGAATGCTTCATAGCCGTCGGCCTCGAGCTTGTGTGCGAGCTCGGGGCCGCCGTCGGCGACGATGCGCCCGTCCACGAAGACGTGGACGAAATCCGGGGTGACGTAGTCGAGAATGCGCTGATAGTGGGTGATCACGAGCGCGCCCATCTCCGGGCCGACGAGCGAGTTCACACCATTCGCGACGATCTTCAGCGCGTCGATGTCGAGACCCGAGTCGGTCTCGTCGAGAACGGCGATCTTCGGCTTCAGCATCGCCATCTGCAGGATCTCGACGCGCTTCTTCTCACCGCCGGAGAAACCGTCGTTGAGATACCGCGACGCGAGCTCACGGGGAACCTTGAGCTCCTCCATCGCCGCGAGCAGGTTCGTCCGAAACTCGGGGATCGGCACCGGGTCGTCCTCGCCGCCGCTCGCGGCCTTGCGGTTCGCGTTGATCGCGCTGCGCAGGAAGCTCGTCACGGTGACGCCGGGAATCGCGTGCGGGTACTGGAAGGCGAGGAAGAGTCCGCGCTGCGCGCGCTCGTCGGCGCCGAGCTCCGTGAGATCCACTCCGTCGAAGACGATCTGCCCCTCGGTGACCTCGTAGGCGGGATGCCCCATGAGCGCGTACGCGAGCGTCGACTTACCCGAGCCGTTCGGGCCCATGATCGCGTGCTTCTCGCCGAGCTCGACCTCGAGGTCGACACCTTTCACGATCTCGGTGCCGTCCTCCAGAGCGACGTGCAGATTCCTGATCTCGAGCTGTGCCATGCGAAAAGGAGTCCTCCTCAGAAATTCACGTACGCAGGCAGTCCGCCCGCCTGTCGCATGGTACCCGCAACGGAATCCGCTTCACCCGGGTGGTAAGGTGCGCCTATGCCTTTTGGTATCTCGCTTCCGGAACTCTTGATCCTCCTTCTCGTGCTGCTGCTGGTCTTCGGCGCGAAGCGACTCCCCGAGATGGGACGCTCGCTCGGTAAGGGCATGCGTGAGTTCAAGGACTCGGTGTCGGGTGTCGAGGAGACCTTCTCGACAACCCCCACCCCTACGACGACGCCGACACCCACACGCGTCGAGCTTCCGTCCGCCACATCCGTGCCCGACGCGCCGTCCGGCGAGTCGGAAGCTCGGGTCGAGCGGGAAACAGTCAGCTAGGAGCTCCCTCGGATGGTTCGCAGGTGGCTCCCGCGCCGTCTCGACCACGGTGAGGAGGCAACACTCGTCGAGCACCTCGACGAACTCCGTTCGAGGCTGATCATCGCGCTCTTCGCGATCATCCCCCTCTTCGTACTCACGTTCTTCTTTCACGAGCAGATCATGGAATGGCTGACGGGTCCGCTCCCGAACGACAAGAAGCTCGTGACACTCGGCGTCACCGAGCCGTTCACGACGTCGGTGAAGGTGAGCATGATCGCGGCACTCGCGCTCGCCTTGCCGATCGTCCTCTGGCAAGCGTGGGCGTTCTTCGCGCCTGCCGTACAACCCCACTTCGAACGAGTCGTGCTGGTGCTCGTGTTGCTGGCGACGGTGCTCTTCGTCGCAGGAGTCGCGTTCATGTACACGGTCGTACTCCCCCGAGCCCTCGACTTCCTCACGTCGTACGACACCAACCTCTACAACATCCAGATCCGCGCGAGCTACTACTACACGTTCGCGGCCATGACCTTGCTCGCCGGCGGCCTCGCGTTCCTGATGCCGATATTCATCCTCGGACTCGTGCGTCTGCGCGTCCTCACCTCCGATCGCCTGCGGAAGAATCGCCGTATCGCGTACGTCGCTCTGCTCGCCTTCGCAATCCTGCTGCCCACGGTCGATCCCGTCTCTCTGGCGTTCGAGGTCGTGCCGCTCCTGATCCTCTTCGAGATGTCGATCTGGATCTCGGTCTTCATGGAAAGGCGCTGGAACCGAGACTGGAACGAGGAGTACGCCGAAGCCGGCCTCTCGTGACCGTTCTCTCTGCGGACTGGGTGGTTCCCGTCGAAGGAACGCCGATCCGCGACGGCGCCGTGGAGATCGACGCTGACGGCGTCATCGCGAGGCTGGGGACCCGCTCCGAGCTCGGCGACGGCACGCACTACGCCGAAGCCGTCATCCTTCCGGGGTTCGTCAACGCGCACACCCACCTCGAGTACGACGTGTACGCGGGATTCGGAGACGGCCTCGGCTTCGCGGCCTGGATCGGGCTCCACGTCCAGCGAAAGCAACGGATCGACCTCGCGGATGCCGAGGCGATCGCCCGTCTCGGCGCTTTCAACTGCCTGCGATCCGGCATCACGACCGTCGGGGACTGCAGCTTCAGCGGCGCCGCCGCGACCGCTTGTGCGCATCTCGGTCTGCGCGGGATCATCTACCTCGAGGTCTTCGGCTCCGGGGCCGAGCCGATCCGCGAGCGATTCGAGCCGATGCGCGAACGGATCTCGGACGCGCTCTCCGACGACGTTCGCCTCGGGATCTCCCCGCATGCTCCGTACACCTGCACGATCGATCTCTATCGCGCGTGCGCCGAGCTCGATCTCCCCGTGGCGACCCATCTCGCCGAAAGCCGGGACGAGACGGCGTTCCTGCAAACGGGGACCGGGGCGTGGGAGTCGTTCGCCGAGATGCTCGTGCCGCCGCTCGGCACGACGGGGATACGCGCACTCGCGGATGCGGGTCTGCTGGGCTCGAGCATGATCGCCGTCCACTGCGTCGAGGCGGACGACGACGAGATCGCGCTCCTCGCCGAGCACGACGTCGCCGTTGCGCACTGCCCGCGCTCGAACGGGATCCTCGGATGCGGCGTCGCGCCGCTCATGGCGCTACGAGAAGCGGGCATTCGCGTGTGCATCGCCACCGACAGCCCCGCGTCGACACCGTCGTTCGACATGTTCGACGAGATGCGCGCGGCGATCGTCGGAGCTCGAGCACGGGAGCGCCGGCCCGACGCGCTCACTGCAGCCGACGCGCTCGAGCTCGCGACGTTGGGCGGTGCGAGAGCACTCGGGCTCGAGGACTCGGTCGGTTCGCTCGTGCCCGGAAAGAAGGCGGACCTGACCGTTCTCTCGCTCGCAGACACGTCGTTCATCCCGTGGGAAGATCCTGTTACGGGGGCGGTTCTCGGAGGGTCCCCTCATGGCGTCATCGCTACTCTCGTGTCCGGCAAACCGCGGTATGAGAAGGGAGGGAAGACATGGCCCGAGCTGATCGACGCAGCGCGCAACGCGCGAAGCCGGCTGCTGCGACACGCAGATCCGACGTCGTAATCGAGGACACCATGTTCTTCCCGAGGCTTCGCAGGCATGCGAAGTGGATGTTCCTGTTCCTCGCGCTCGTCTTCGCGCTCGGATTCGTCGGCTTCGGCGTCGGCGCCGGGGGAGTTGGATTCGGTGATGTCATTCGCGACGCCGCCGGAGGATCCGGCGCTCCGTCGATCTCCGATTCCGAGCAGAAGGTCCTCGACAACCCGAAGGACGCCCAGGCGTTCAAGGACCTCTCGACAGCGCATCAAGCCGCCGGAAACACCGACGCGGCGATCGAGGCGCTGCAGAGCTACATCGCGCTTCGCCCGAAGGACGAGGACGGCATCCGCGAGCTCGCCGCGCTCTATCTGCAGCAGGCCTCGGCAGCGCAGGAGCGCGCGCAGATCTACCAGGTTCGCTCCGACTACCTCGCGCCCGGCACCGTGCGCGACACCGTGTTCCAGCTGGGCGGCAGCCCGCTCACTCCCGATCCCATCACGAATGCCGTGAGCACGGCGTACGAGCGCGAGATCTCGGCCGCTGCATCCGAGATCCAGACGGCCTCGGCGCAGGCCGTCGAGATGTACCGGAAGATCACCGAGCTCCACCCGACCGACCCCACGGTCCAGCTCGAGCTCGCCCAGGCCGCACAGTCGGCGAACGACACGGCCACGGTCATCGCGGCCTACAAGGCGTACCTCAAGCTCGCACCGGACGATCCCACGGCACCGCAGGTCCGGCGCATCCTCAAGCAGTACGAGAAGTTCAGCCAGAGCGGCTAGCGACACCGTCCTGAACGGGTCGTGCGGTAGCCGGTCCCGGGTCAGCGCGACGCGGTTAGACTCGGCCCTCGTGAGGCCCGTCGTACTCGTCGCAGTCGCGTGCGCGGGAGCGCTCACGCTCGCGTTGTCCGGATGCGGCACGGGCGGGTACACGAGCGACGGGAGCCAGGGCGCGGGGAAGAACCTCTTCGTCCAGGCATGCGGCGGCTGTCACACCCTTGCCGACGCCGGCACGAACGGCAAGATCGGCCCCAACCTCGATGACGCCTTCGCTCAGGCGCGCGAGGCGGGGATGACCTCGGCAACGTTCACGCAAGTGGTCGGCGAGCAGATCCGCTATCCGATCACCGAGCCCGTGACCGGCGCGCCCGGAATGCCCGGCATCGATCAGACCCTTCCGCTGTGCGACGACGCTGACGGTCCGGGATTCTGCGTCGACGACCAGGATCAGGCCGCCGACGACATCGCGACGTACGTCGGCTCAGTCGCGGGAACCGGTGTCACGGCCGAGCGCCCGACCGACGGGAAGTCGATCTTCACGGCGAACTGCGGCTCGTGCCACACCCTGGCCGACGCCGGCACCTCGGGTGCGGTCGGACCCAACCTCGACGACGCGCACCCACCGAAGGACCTGGTCGTCGATCGCGTGACCAACGGCAAGGGTCAGATGCCGTCGTTCGCGAATTCGCTCGACGAGGACCAGATCCAGGCTGTCGCGGACTACGTGTCGAGCGCGGCCGGCCGCTAGCCCGAGTTACTCGTCGGTCTCTGGGACACGATCGACGACGACGTGCGTGACGGGGACGTCGAAACGCGCGCCGACCGACTCGACGATGCCGCGCTCGAGCCAGTTCGACCTCCCAGGAGGATGGGTCGAAATGACGATCTCGTTCGGCCCGAACGTCCTGACCGCATCGTCGACGGCGACGAGCGGATCGCCGTCGCCGACCTCGCCGCGCGCCTTGATGCCCACCGATGCAAGGCGCGCGAGAGTCGCGTCGAGACGGTGCTGCGCCGCCTCACGCGCGGGATCCTCGTCCGACGTGTACGTCCTCAGTCGCGAGTTCAAGGCAGGGCATACGACGAGGAACTGCGTCCGCTCGCTCAGCGCAAGCGTGCTGATCGTGCTCAGGAGCTCCTCGCCGCCGAGCGTCTCGTTCGCGATGACGAGCACGCGGCGCTCGCCGGGGCCGCCGAGCGTCTCGACATGCTCCTGCTCGGGAGCGGGAGCGCGCTGACGGAGGTACACAGCGACCGCCACGGCGGTCAAGACGAGGAATGTCATGAACCCGAGCATCGTCGACACCGCGGAGGTGATCACGATGAGGGCGAACGCGCCGATCGTGATCAGCAGGAAGCGGAAAGCCGCTGCCTCGCTCCGAAACGGGCTCTCCATCAGTCGTGCGCTATGTGTTCTTGGCCGTCCACGTGATTCAGAGAAGGTAGACCGTCGTGTACACGACGATCCACATGACGTCGACGAAGTGCCAGTAGATCCCGGGAAGCTCGACGCCGTGGTGGTGCTCCGGCGAGTAGTGACCGCGGAAGCCGCGGATGGTCACCATCAGCAGCAGGCTGAGGCCTACCGCGACGTGCGCTCCGTGGAGTCCCGTCAGCCCGAAGAACACCGACGCGAAGGCACCGTCGCCGGTGTTGAAGCCCACGTTGAGGTACTCGACGACCTGCGTGCACAGGAACACGAGCCCCATGAGAAAGGTGAGAACCATGCCCGCGAGAAAAGCTGCACGTTGCCCGCGCTTGATGGACTGGAGCGCCCAGTGCATCGTGAAGCTCGAGGTCACGAGGATCGCCGTGTTGATCCCGGCGACATAGACGGGGAATTCGTACTGACCCGCCGTGCAGACGCCGCCGACGGGCGGCTCCTCGCACGGTGGCCAGAACTGCCACGCATCCGGCGTGATCGTGGACGCGCCCGGGTTGACGACGCGGATGAAGAAGTACGCCGCGAAGAACGAGCCGAAGAGCATGATCTCCGAGCCGATGAAGAGCAGCATCCCGAGCGTCCGCGGATCGACCCGCGAGCTCTGGTTCGCAGGCGGCGGGCCGTGATGATCGTCGTGGTGGCCGTGCAGAGGCTCGGCGTGGGCGGTCATGCGCCCACCGCCACGAGCTCGTCGACGACGACGTGCTGGATCGGCAGCCCGGTCTGCGCACGAAGCCTTCCGACCAGATCTCGCCGCAGCCAGCCCGAGCGCTCCCCCGGATACGTCGACACGATGATCTCGTCCGTGCGATCGTCCTCGGCTGCCTCCACGGCTGCGACGAACGGATCGGGGTGCGCGATCTGCCCGTGGACGTCGAGCCCCTCCGAACGGAGAATCGAGAGCGCCTCACGAAGGCGGTGCTCGGCCTCGGGATGCTCGCCGCGCGACGGGTCGCTCTGGGGACACACGATGAGGAAGCTCGCCGGTCCCTCCTCCGCGCGTTGGCGAATCCTGTCGAGGAGCGACTCGCCGAGCACGGTCTCGTTCGCCACGACGAGTACATTCGCGCCGGCGCGCCCGCTGACGTCGGAAACGACGTGCTCGACCGGTCTGTCACCGGCAGCGCGACGAATCTCGCCGACGAGGTTCCTTCGCAGCCACCCGGAGGTCGTCTCGGGATGCGTGCAGACGACGATCTCGTCGATCTCCTCCGACGCGAGCACGTCCTTGACGGCCGCGAGCGGCTCGTCGTCGAAGACGCCCCCGTGTGCGGGAATGCCGGCAAGACGGAGAGCCGCAAGGACTCGATCGAGCCGGCGGCCGGCCGCGGCACGGCGCGAGTCGCGGTAGACGACGTACCCCTCGCGCGGCGGCGTCACGGGAGCGACGACGGCCACGCGGATCGGCCCCAGCTCGGCCCGCCGACGAAGTGTGGCGACGAGCTCCTCGCCGACGAGTGTCTCGTTCGCGACGACGAGCACGGACGTGGTCGAGCCGTCGGTCATGCGTGCACCTTCTCCTCGGCCTCTCTGGCCTCCTTGGCCGGGCTCAGGATTGCGTGCCGCGCATCGGGGACGCCGTACTCGTAGGGACCGCCCACGACCTGCGGCAGCTCGTCGAAGTTGAAGATCGGCGGCGGCGACGAGACCTGCCACTCGAGCGTGCGCGCATGCCATGGGTTGGCCTCGGCCGCAGGGCCGCGCGCCCAGCTCGTGACCATGTTGTAGACGAACACCACGAACGAGGCACCGAGCACGAACGACGCGATGGAGATGAACAGGTTGAGATCTCCGAACGCCTCGTCGTAGTCGAAGACGCGACGCGGCATTCCGCGCAGACCGACGTAGTGCATCGGGAAGAAGGTCGCGTTGAAGCTGACGAACGTCAGCCAGAAGTGAACCTTCCCGAGCCGCTCGTCGTACATGCGACCCGTCATCTTCGGGAACCAGAAGTAGACGCCGGCGAAGATCGTGAACACCGAGCCGCCGAACAGCACGTAGTGGATGTGCGCGACGATGAAGTAGGTGTCCGACGCTGCGATGTCGATCGGAACCGACCCGAGGTAGATGCCCGACAGCCCGCCGATGACGAACATCGTCACGAACCCGAGCGCGAACAGCATGGGCGTCGTGAGGTGGATGCGCCCACGCCAGAGCGTGGCGACCCAGGAGAACACCTTGATGCCCGTCGGAATCGCGATGAGCAGCGTCGTGATCATCATCGGGACGCGCAGCCAGTCGGCCATGCCCGCGACGAACATGTGGTGCGCCCAGACCGAGAACCCGAGGACGAGGATCCCCATCAGCGAGAGCGCCATCAGTCGGTAGCCGAAGATCGGCTTCCGCGACATCGACGAGATCACCTCGGAGACGATCCCGAAGCCGGGCAGCATCATGATGTAGACGGCCGGGTGGCTGTAGAACCAGAAGATGTGCTGGTAGCCGAGCACGTAGCCCCCGCCCTCGGGGACGAAGAAGCTCGTATGCATGATCCGGTCGAACATCACGAAGAACTGCGAGCCGGCGATGAACGGAGTCGCCAGCACGACGAGCAGTGACGTCGTGAAGTTCGCCCACACGAGAAGCGGCATGCGCCAGAACGTCATGCCCGGGGCGCGCATCGTGATGATCGTCACGAGGAAGTTGAGGGCCGTCATGATGCTCGACGCCCCCGCCCACTGCACGCCCATGTTGAAGAAGGTCTGACCGAGCGGCTGCCCCTCCGAGAGCGGCGCGTACCCCGTCCAGCCGGCCCCGAAGGCGCCTCCCGGCGCGAGGAAGCTCGCGACGAACATGATCCCGGCGATCGGCAGGAGCCAGAACGAGAGCGCGTTCAGCCGCGGGAACGCCATGTCGGGAGCCCCGAGCATGAGCGGCACGACGAAGTTCGCGATCCCCGCGAAGGCCGGGATGATGAACAGGAAGATCATCAGCGTCGCGTGCACCGAGACCAGGCCGTTGAACGTCTGCGAGTCCACGAACTGGAGGCCGGGCTGCGCGAGCTCGGCCCGGAAGAACATCGCCATGAGACCGCCGATCGTGAAGAACACGAACGTCGTGACGAGGTACTGGATCCCGATCACCTTGTGGTCGGTGTTCACACGGAAGTAGTCGCGCCATGAATGCGCGCCATGGCCCGAGTGATCCTCCGGACGCGTCGGGCGGCCCGAGATGTAGTGGAGCCAGTAGTCGAACGCGCCGATGCCGGCGAGGAAGAAGATCGGCGCGACCACCATCGCCGCGGTGGCGAGGATCACGTCGGTATCCCACGCCGGGTCCCAACCCCACCACGTGCGAAGCCCGAGCACGAGGAGCGTCCCGAGGACGAACCCGAGGACGGCCATCCAGGCGCCGCGTACCAGACCGGGGCCGAAGAACATCCTCCAGGTCGGGCCGTGCGGCGGCTCGAAGTGGGCGGGGTACTCGTGGAGCTCGGGCTCGTGGTGTGTCGCGGTCACGTCCGTTGCTCCTCGATCCACTTGTCGAACTCCGCCTGCGTGACGACGCGGGCCTTCGCGCGCATGGTTGCGTGACCGAGCCCGCAGAGCTCGGCGCACACGACCGCGAACTCACCTGTACGTGTCGGCGTGACGAGGATCGTCGTCGCGATCCCCGGGACGGCATCCATCTTCTGGCCGAACTGCGGCACCCAGAACGAGTGGATGACGTCGACGGATTCCATGGTGAACTGCGCCTGCTCGTCCACCGGGAGGACGAGCTCGCCGGACTGGAACTCGCCGAGCTCCGGGTACTCGAACTTCCAGGCGAACTGCTGGCCGATCGCCTTGACCTGGAGGGCGTTCGGGCTCGCGTTGCCGTTCTCCGACATCACCACGGCGCTCACGATCCCGAGCGCGATCACGAGGATCGCGGGTATCGCCGTCCAGGCGATCTCGAGACCGGTGTTGCCGTGGATCGGCGGCCCTTCCGCATCGTCGTCCGGTGGCACACGCCACTTCCACACCGAGTAGACGACCACGGCTCCGACGATCGAGAAGATGACGATCGACATCCACGTCGCGAACCAGTAGATGTTCTGGATCCGGTCGAACTCCTCGCTCGCGGACGTCGGCAACCACTGGAAGAGAACAGCGACGAGCGTGACGGCAACGCCGATCACTACGCCGATCGCGACCAGCTGCACGATCCCCTTGCGCACCGGGGCCGAGCCTACTCCAACGAACCGACGATCGGAGGGCTGAACCGTCTCGCGTTCGGCGGCGAGTCGCGAGTGTCCGTCGACCCGAAATCAGCGGGCTATCGTGGTGCAACCCGCCCGTGTCGCCGGTCGCCAAACTCATTCTCGCCTGTGCACTCGCCGTGATCTCCGCCGGCGTGCTTCTCGGCATCCCGATCGACGGAGCGGACGGTCGGGACTCACCGCAGGCGCGAGCGCAATCGGGTGACGGGCCGGTCGTTCTGGCGTTCGGCGGCGACGTCCACTTCGAGGGCGTGCTCGAGTCGAAGCTCGCAGCGGATGCGCGAGGGCTCTTGCAGCCGATCGCGCCCGTACTCCGACAGGCCGACCTCGCGGTGGTGAACCTCGAGACCGCCGTGACGAGGGACGGATCGGCTGCCGCGAAGACGTTCGTCTTCCGCGCGCCGCCGACGGCATTCGCCGCGCTTCGCGGCGGCGGAGTCGACGTCGCGTCGATGGCGAACAACCACGGCCTCGACTACGGCGTCGGGGGACTTCGCGACTCCATCGCCGCTGCCCGTCGCTACGACTTCCCGGTCGTCGGGATCGGTCTGAACGAGAAGCAGGCGTACCATCCGTTCCGCCGCACGATCAAGGGGCAGCGGATCGCCGTCATCGGCGCGACGCAGGTGCTCGACGCGGAGCTGGTCTCCTCATGGACCGCCGGTCGCGACAAGCCCGGGCTCGCATCGGCGAAGGACGTCTCCCGCCTGGTGCAGGAGGTGCGCGCGGCCCGGAGGACGTCGGACACCGTCGTCGTCTTCCTCCACTGGGGAATCGAGCTCGAGCAGTGCCCGTCTTCCGACCAGAGGACGCTCGCGAAGCAACTCGTCGCGGCGGGAGCCGACGTCGTGGTCGGGGGCCACGCCCACCGCGTGCAGGGGGCGGGCCGCATGGGAAACGCGCTCGTGGGCTATGGCCTCGGGAACTTCGTCTGGTACGGAACGAGCGCGCTGTCGACACGGACGGGCGTGCTGCTCGTGACCGTCGACGGGCACCGAGTGCTCGGGTATCGCTGGGAGCCCGCGCGAATCGTTGACGGAGTGCCGCGGCCGCTGACCGGATCGGAGCGCCGTGGCGAGCTCTCGTCATGGCACAAACTGCGCAGCTGCACCGGCTTGAAGCCCTGAGAACGGGGCTACACTTGTCCGCCGCGGGCCGTTAGCTCAGTTGGTAGAGCAGGGGACTCTTAATCCCAAGGTCGAAGGTTCGAATCCTTCACGGCCCATCTGATTTCCAGCGGCTTTCGCTTACGTCGTGCTCGGGGCGTCGTTGACCTTGCCGAGGCGAGAGATCTGATCGAAGGCTGATCCGCATGACGATCGTGTGCCGTGCGACGTTCGTCCTCGCCGGCTATGGATTCTGCGTCCCGCATCCCCATAATGGGGGATACCAGGTGATTTCAGGGAAGCGACAACCGAGAAACGCGGCCGGGTCCGACTCCTGGGAGGCGTTGGCCGACCGGTTCGAGACGATCGCCAACGCGGTCTCCTCGACCGCGTCCGCGGTCGCCAAGCAGGACGGCGAACTCACCGTCATGCGCCGCGAGCTCGAGACGAAGATCGGGAACCTCGAGACCCACGTCACCGCGGCACTCCACGAACTCCGTAGTGCGGAGGTGGCCGCATCGACCAAGACAAAGAGCGCGGGCACCCCTGGCCCACGACTGCGCGATGACGGAACGGTCGTGCTCCTGAAAGAAGAGGTCGCCGCGCTCTCCGCGCAGCTGAGCGCAATGGCGGCGACCGTTCAAGCGGCGTCTGCAGGGGTCGCGAGCCATGAGCGTAAGCTCGAAGCCCTCGGGCAGCGGCCCGAAACAGCCGGCGAGTCCAGCGCGACCGAGCTCGAGCAGCGCCTCCAAGACGTCATTCGCTCCACCACGGCTGCTGCGCAGCTGGTGAATGCCCAAGAGGCCGAGATCGCAACGGTGAAGGACTGCTCTCGCAACGTCGAGCGATGCCCTCGAGCAACGGGTCGAGGAGCTCGGGCAGTCGATCGCGGAGCTCGCCGTACGAGTGGAGGGCTCGAAGACCGAGACGGCACGAGCCACGCCGCGCGACAAGGCGCTCGAGAAGCGCCTCGACGATGTCGTCGAAGCCGTGACCTCAGCGGCCGAGCGGCTCGACGCTCAGCAGGTCGAGATCGCGACGATCGCTGGCGACTCCGCCGCCCCGAACGACGCTCTCGAGCTCCGGGTCGAGGAGCTCGGGCAGTCGATCGCGGAGCTCGCCGTACGAGTGGAGGGCTCGAAGACCGAGACGACGCGGAGCGCGCCGCGCGACAAGGCGCTCGAGAAGCGCCTCGACGATGTCGTCGAAGCCGTGACCTCAGCGGCCGAGCGGCTCGACGCTCAGCAGGTCGAGATCGCGACGATCGCTGGCAACTCCGCCGCCCCGAACGACGCTCTCGAGCTCCGGGTCGAGGAGCTCGGGCAGATGGTCACAGGGCTCGTCCTCCAGGTCCAGGATCTCGCTCGCCCGCGGAGACCACGGCGCACGACATCGAGCTCGACGACGCGCTCGAGAGACGCCTCGACGAGGTCGTAGAAGCCATGACCTCGGCGGCAGAGCGGCTCGACGCACAGCAGGCCGAGACCTCGACACTCAGGACCGCGCTCGCGACGTCCAACGACGTCGTCGAGCAACGAGTCGAGCAGCTCTGGCAGACGGTCACGGGGCTCGCGGTACAGGGAGACGATCTTGCCCGCCTCGACGAGGCGATTGCGCGTAGCGCCGATCTCGGTGCCGCGCTCGAGCAGCGGCTCGACGAGATCGTCCGAGCCGTGACCTCGACGTCAGAACGAGTCGAGGGCCAGCAGGCCGAGCTCGCAAGGATGACAGTGGCGCTCTCTGCACCGAGCGACGCGGTGGAGTCACGTGTCGATGAGCTGGGGCAGATCGTCGCGACGCTCGCGGCGGACGTCCACGAGCTCGATCAGCGTGAGCAGAGCCAGGCGACGTCCGACCTCGACGAGCGACTCGCCGAGATGGGCGACGCGATCGACGGGATGGGCGCCGTGATCAACGGGGTCATCTCGAGAGTGGACAGGATCGCAACGAGTGTCGACGACTCGCTCGCTGCGCTGCGCGACCCGGAGGTCGGGCTGGCTGAACTCGACAGGCACTTCGCCGAGGCAGGTGCCCGCTTCGAGACGATCATCGGCGAGCTTCGAGACCTCGTTCGCATCCTGCCGACCGCGGCGCCGCAAGGAAGCGGGGAGGTCGTCTCGCAACTCGAAGAGCTGCGTGCGGAGGCGGCGGCGGCAGCCGAACGCATCGAGCGGCTCGAGGCGCAGCCATCCATCGGCGTCGAGAGCCCCGCCGCGGTCGAACATCTCGAACGCGAGCTCGCCGCCTTGCGCTCGCGGCTCCAGCACTTCGCCGTGCCGGACGAGATCGCCTCGCAGCTCGACGCCCTTCGCCTGAGCACATCGACGGTGGCCGTGCGAATAGAGCGAATCGAGGATCTCGCGGCGAGGACGGCCGAGAATGCCTCGTCTTCTGCATCACGGATCGGGGCGGACCTCGCCGCGCTGGCCAGAAAGGTCGAGAACTTCGAGAGACGCGAAGACGGGCTGCTGGCCGAGGTCGAGCGTGCGCAGGCGCTGTGGCCTGTCGCGCTTCGCTCGCTCGAGGCTCGCCTCGACGACATCGTGGCGAAGCAGGACGATCTGGGACCAAAGGACGCGAACGGTGGAAGTCTCCTCGCAGCGCTGCACGCCAGCCTCGCGGCGATGCAGGCCGTCGCTGCCGAAACACCGGAAGCCACCGATCTGCCGAGTTCCGGCAGCCCACCGAGCAATGGCGGGCACGCCGCGGCTGCGCCCCCGAAGGCCCGGGCGCGGCGAACGAAGGCGTAGGCACCGGCCGGCCCGATCGAGTCGACGACTCGGGCTAGCACTACCCGGATACGCCAGCGGTCGAGGTTCTCCCGGAGGCTCGCGACCCGCCGCCGGATAGCGTCCTCGGCGTGAGGGTCACTGCTGAAGCCGCACGTCGTTTCCTCGTCACGCGCCACGCGCTCGCTCCGGCGCGGTCGCTCGAGGGAGGACCTGACGCGGTGCTCGAGGTCTTCCGCCGTCTCGGCTCCATCCAGTTCGACCCGCTCTCGATTGCCGGCCGGACCCACGATCTCGTGCTGCACGCGCGCGTGGCCGGCTACGACCCTGCCTGGTGCGACCTTCTCTACGAGCGTCGCGAGATCTTCGAGGCATTCAACAAGGGGCTCTCGCTCGTTCCGACGAGCGAGTTCCCGTGGTTCCGCGCGACGTTGAGCCTCAATGCGCCGCGCGTCCTCGCCGAGAACGCGGAAGCGGCCGAGCGGGTGCTCGAACGCATCCGCACCGAGGGGCCGCTGTCGACGCTCGACTTCGCGCGCGAGCGTGGGACGACGACCGACTGGTTCGGAGTGCCTACGAACACAGTGCGTGCCGTGCTCGAGGCGTACTCCGTCACGGGGGTGCTCGGCCTCGCACGACGCGACGGCAACCGCCGCTACTACGACCTCCTCGAGCGGCTGCTGCCGGCTGACGTGCTCGCGCGCGAGATCCCGCTGAGGGAGCAACTCCGCCACAAGCTCCTCTCGCGATACCGCGCTCACGGCCTCCTCGGCGTCGGAGGCGGCGACATCTTCGGAGGCATCGGCTCCGCGAAGCCAGACCCGAAGCGGCCCGGGCATCCGGGCAGAACGGCGCTGCGCGAGGAGCTCGTTGCCGACGGCGATCTCGTTCCCGTCGAGGTCGAGGGGGTGCACGGCAAGCGCTTCGTGCTCGAGGAGGAGGTCGGACTGCTGGAACGTCCTCCGGAGCCGCCGCCCTCGGTCGCATTCCTTCCCCCGTTCGATCCACTGGTTTGGGACCGGGGCCTTCTCGGATCCCTGTTCGAGTTCGACTACGTATGGGAGCTGTTTCTCCCGCCGGCCAAGCGGCGTTGGGGCTGGTACGTGCTGCCGATGCTGTTCCGCGACCGCCTCATCGGCCGAATCGAGCCGCGCATCGACCGCGCCGGAGGCCAGATACAGGTACTCGACCTCTGGTGGGAGGATGGCTTCGCGCCGCGCCGCGCCGAGGGCTTCGTCGACGCGATGCGCGACGCACTCCGGGCCTACCTGCGCTTCGGTGGCGCGCTTCGGCTCGAGTGGGCGCCGCACCTCGCCAGGGAGCGGCGACTGTTTCTCGCGCGCCCTTAGAGCATCTGTCGCGCACGAATACAGAGCGCACAGCCGTACGAGCGTCCCGTTCGTAGGCTTCGTCGGATGAAGGTCTTCACCGTCGTCGGCAACCGTCCGCAGTTCATCAAGGCCGCCCCTCTCTCGGCGGCACTGCGTGAGGCGGAAATCAACGAGATCGTGCTGCACACAGGACAGCACTGGTTCCACGTCATGTCGCAGGTCTTCTTCGACCAGCTCGGTCTCGCAGAGCCTCGGTACCGACTCGACCTACACACGTCCGACACGGCGCAGATGCAGCCGGCGATCGCGGAGCGGATCGCGGCGGAAGCGCCGGACATCGTCCTCGTCTACGGGGATACGAGCTCGACCGTCGCCGGCGCACGTGCGGCGGCGGACGCATCTGTTCCGGTCGCGCACGTCGAGGCCGGGCTGCGCAGCGGCGATCTCTCGATGCCCGAGGAGCACAATCGCATCGAGACCGACCGCCTGTCCTGGCTCCTCTTCAGCCCGGACGACCGCTCGCGGCGGGTGCTCGAAGCCGAAGAAGTGCTCGGCCGGATCTACGTCGTCGGAGACGTGATGGCCGACGCCACGCGGATCTTCGCTCCGGTGGCGCGAGCGGCGTTTCCCGTACCGCACCCGCCACGCTCGTACGTCATCGCGACCGTCCATCGTCAGGCGAACGTGGAGCAACCGCGACTCGGCCGGATCGTGGAGGGCCTGAACGCGATCGACGAGATGGTCGTGTTTCCCGTCCACCCACGGACGCGCGCGCGGCTGCACGAGGAAGGTCTTACGCTCGGTGGTCACATTCGCATGGTCGAGCCGCTCAGCTACCTCGAGCTTGCATCTCTGGCATCTCAGGCACGTGTGATCGTGACGGACTCCGGCGGACTCCAGAAGGAGGCGTACTGGTACGGAGTCCCCTGCGTCACCGTGCGGCCGTCGACCGAGTGGGTGGACACCGTTGCGGTGGGCGCAAACGTTCTCGTCGACGACGACCCCGTAGGGCTCGCCGAAGCCGTCGCTACGGCGTCGATGCCACACAATCTGCCCGTCCTCTACGGCGACGGGCACGCCTCCGAGCGGATCGCACAGGTACTCGCCGCTACGATCCCGCGCTGATGAAGTACGACGTCGCCATCGTCGGAGCCGGCTATGTCGGCCTGCCTCTCGCGCGCACCTTCGCCGATGCCGGCAAGCGCGTGCTGCTCGTCGACGTCGATCCCGAACGCGTCGCGCAACTCAATGCCGGAGAGAGCTACATCGAGGACGTCCCGACCTCGGTGCTGAAGCCCTTCGTCGAGTCCGGTCTGGTTGCAGCGACAACCGACTATGACGAGCTACGGGACGCCGACGCCATTCTCGTCGCGCTTCCGACGCCGTTGTCGCGCCAGCGCGAGCCGGACTTGCGGATCCTCGTCTCGGCCGCCGAGCAGATCGCCACGCGGCTGCGCGCGGGGCATCTCGTCGTCCTCGAGTCGACGACGTACCCCGGTACGACGCGCGAGCAGGTGCAGCCGATCCTCGAGCGTGGGAGTGGGCTCACCGCGGGAGAGGACTTCCACCTCGCGTTCTCGCCCGAGCGGGTCGATCCCGGGCGCGAGGACTGGACGACGAAGACCGTGCCGAAGGTCGTCGGCGGGATCGACGACGACTCGACCGCCGCTGCCGTCGCCCTCTACGCCGCGGCGATCGACAAGGTGCACCCTGTGTCGTCGCCCGAGGCGGCCGAGCTGACGAAGCTCCTCGAGAACATCTTCCGCTCCGTCAACATCGCGCTCGTCAACGAGCTCGCGCAGCTCTGCGACCGGATGAACATCGACGTCTGGGAGGTCATCGACGCCGCCGCGACGAAGCCGTTCGGGTTCATGTCGTTCAAGCCAGGTCCCGGCCTGGGTGGTCACTGCATCCCGATCGACCCCTTCTACCTCACCTGGAAGGCGCGGGAGTACGGCTTCTACACCGAGTTCATCGAGCTCGCGGGCAAGGTCAACGAGTCGATGCCCTACTTCTGTCGCTCGGTCGTCTCGCAGGCGCTGAACCACGCGCGCCAGCGGTCCCTCTCCGGCTCGAAGATCCTCGTGCTCGGCGTCGCCTACAAGCCCGACATCTCCGACACGCGCGAGTCGCCCGCGCTCAAGCTCATCGGCCTGCTCGAGAACGCAGGCGCCGACGTCGCATACCACGACCCGCACGTGCCGTCCTTCGCGGAGAACGGCATCTCGATGAGCTCGTCACCGCTCGAGGCCGGGCGCTACGACTGCGTCGTCGTCGTCACGAACCACTCGGATATCGACTACGACGCGCCTCGTCGACGATGCGCTCCTCGTCGTCGATCTCCGCAACGCGACCGGCGCAAAGGGAAGCCGCTCGGACAAGGTCTGGAAGCTGTGAGCCTGCGCATCGGGCAGGCCGGCCTCGGGGAGTGGGGACGGAACCTCGCTCGCAACTTCGCCGACCTCGCCGACCTCGCCTGGCTCTGCGATCCGGCGAACGGCAAGCAGGGAGAGTTCGGAGCCCGGTATCCGCAGGCACGTTGGGCCGAGACGTTCGACGAGATGCTCGCCGACGACAGCCTCGACGCGGTCGTCGTGGCGACACCGGTGCCGACACACTTCGAGCTCGCGAAGCGGGTGCTCGAAGCCGGGAAGCACGTCTTCGTCGAGAAGCCGCCGGCGATGACGACGACTGAGATCGACGAGCTCGTCGCGATCGCCGAGGAGCGCGACCTCGTCCTGATGCCCGGACATCTCCTCCTCTACCACCCTGGCGTACAGAAGCTCAAGGCACTCGTCGACGGGGGCGACCTCGGCGAGGTCCTCTGCGTCTACGGCAACCGGCAGAACCTCGGCCGCATCCGCCCGTACGAGAACGCGCTGTGGTCACTCGGCGTGCACGACCTCTCGGTGATCCTCTACCTCCTCGACGAGGATCCCGTCGATGCGGTGGCGTATGGACGCGACTTCCTACAGCCGGGTGTCGAGGACGTCGTCTTCTGCTACCTCCGCTTCCCTTCGGGCCGAATCGCGCACATGCACCTCTCGTGGCTCGACCCCCACAAGATGCGGAAGATGACCGTCGTCGGCACGGAGAAGATGGCCGTGTTCGACGACATGGAGCTCGACCGAAAGGTCACGGTCTACGAGAAGTCGCCGTGGAAGCCCGTCGACACGTACGGCGAATGGCAGACGCGTACCGGTGACATCCACATCCCGAAGATCCCCACCGACGAGCCGCTCAAGCTCGAGTGCCGCGCGTTCCTCGAGCTCGTCTCGGGTCAGGGCGACCGCAACAAGGTCGCACGCGACGGCGCACGGGTCGTTCGAGCGCTCGACATGCTCACGGCGTCGCTCAATGCCAACTGAGATCCACCCCACCGCGACGGTCTATCCCGGCACGGTGCTCGGAGACGGCGTGAAGGTGCTGGAGAACGCGGTCGTCGGCAAGCAGCCCGCGCTCTCGCCGCGCTCGACCGCCAAGCGCGAGCCGCTGCCGCCGACGGAGATCGGCGACGGCTCGGTGGTGTCCACGGGCGCGATCGTGTTCGCCGGGTCGCGCATCGGCGCGCGGGTGATACTCGGCGACCAGTCGTGCGTGCGCGAGCGCGTGACCGTCGGTGACGACGTCGTCCTCGGCCGCGGCTCGCTCGTCGAGAACGACACGACCATCGGTGCGATGACGAAGATCCAGGCCGAGGCGTACATCACCGCGTACTCGACGCTCGAAGAGCACGTCTTCATCGCTCCGTGCGTCGTCACGACGAACGACAACTTCATGGGGCGGACGGAGCGCCGGCACGAGCTGATGCGCGGCCCGACCATCCGACGTGGCGCACGGGTCGGCGGCGGGGCGATCCTCTGTCCCGGCGTCGAGATCGGGGAGGAGGCGTTCGTCGGTGCCGGGGCCGTCGTCACGAAGGACGTGCCACCGCGGGTGATCGTCGTCGGGAACCCGGCCCGCGTGCTGCGCGACGTCCCGGCCGACGAGCTACTCGAGTAGACCCGTGGGGGTTAGCCCTTGATGATCGTCAGCCTGTAGCGCGTCGCGCCCGGGCTCGACATGCGCACCTGGACGTAGTACGTCCCCGCCGTGCTCGGGCGGTACGAGAGGTACTGGCGTGAACCGCTGCGAGCAGACGTGCGGATTCGGTAGCGGAAGTCCGCCACGCGCTCCACCGAGCGCGCCTGCGGAAGCCAGAACGCGAGACTGAGATCGACGGTCGTATCCGACCCCGTGAGGCCGACGTACACCGGCTGGTTCCGCTCGAGCCGAATCGCGTAGACGTCGTCCTGGTCATCCCAGAAGTCGACCGTTGCCTGAATCCGTCGGTTGGCTCCGAAGGCCGTGTACGCCCGCGAGCCGAGATCGTCGTTGGTCTCGTGGGCGTCCGCGTCCGGGAGCCGCTTCGACAGCGCCGCGATCGCCTCGGCGACGTCGAGTCGCCCCCAACCCGAGTACGCGTCCCGACCCGTCCCGCACGCGGAGCACCCCGTCGACGCATCGAGATCGATGGCGGTCGACTGGAGGATCCTCGTGACCTGCTCGGGCCGCAGTGTCGGACGGAGGCTGAGCAGCACCGCCGCCGCGGCGGTCACCTGCGGCGCGGCGAACGACGTCCCCTGCGCCTCTCGGTACTCGTCGGGCCCACAGCTCGAGTACCCCTGATCCGTGCACGACGGGAATCGGGCGGTGAGCGGGCGCGGGAGGAGCGAGACGATCCGCAAGCCCGGCGCTGCGATGTCGTTGTAGATGCTGTCGCGGTTCGAGAACGTTGGGATGCCCCCGGTGTCGCTCGTCGCGCTCACGCCGAGGACGTGCGGGAGAGCGGCCGGGTAGCTCGCGTACTTCCACGGGCTGGCCGGCGCCTGGTCCGAGTTCCCGACCGCCGCGACGACCACGACGCCGTTCGAGACCGCGTACGCGACCGCATCGGCTTCGAGTCGAGAGTACGTGTCCCTGTCAGGGTCGAGCGGGTCGCGGATCCCGCCGAGGCTCATGTTGATGACACGCGCACCGTTGTCGACCGCCCAGCGAATCGCCTTCGCCTCGGCTTCGACCGGAATCGTCCGCGACTTCGTCACGACCTTCGCGATGAGGAGCTGGGACGACGGCGCGAGGCCCGCAATGCCGACACCGTTGTCCACTCCGGCGCCGATGAGCCCCGCCACGAAGCTGCCGTGTCCGAGCGTGTCCACCCGTGCCGACCCGGCGACGAAGCTCTTCGCGTCGAGGATCTTCCCCGCCAGGTCGGGATGCGCAGCGTCGACACCCGAGTCGATGACGGCCACCGGAATCGGCTCGAACGACGGGAGCGTGAGCCACGAGCTGTAGAACCCGCTGTAGCCGAGGTACCACTGCTTCGAGACGAGCGGATCGCCGGGCGTGAAGGCGAGGTGGCGGGTCATGAGCGGCTCGACGTAGCGGATCCCGGCGATACCTCGCAGCGACGTCCCGGCGGGAAGGTCGGCGAGCAGCACCGGGATCGGCCGCAGGCTCTCGGGCCTCGTGCCCGTCCGCGCCTCGACCGCGGCGGAGACGCTGCGCACGTCGGCCTTCTCGGAGATCCCGATCGCGACGCGGGCCGCATCGGCGCCGGCAGGGAACGCGAGCCAGACGCCCGCAAGAAGAGCGAGGAGAGCGACGCGCCTCATCCCGACACCTGGAGTACCGGCGAGGTCCCCGCCGCGAATCCCGCCGTCGCCGAGATCCGGGCACGGTACGCGCCTGTCGGCACGACGGCGTCGAGCTCGAGCGCGAAGGAGCCGGCGGCGTCCACGGTCGCCTCGCCGAGGGTGACCCATGTCGTGCCCTTCCTGCGCTCGACTGCGACGGCGGCGCCGACGATCCTCGGCCGTACCGTCCCTCGCACCACCGTCGGCTCGAGCGCCGTGGGCTGCGTCAGCTGAACGCGCGGCGAGACCTGCACGAGCAGTGCGGGCGACGCGCCGCCGTCGGCCTCGAGCCGGTACCGCGTCGTCCTCACCGGCTTGACCTCGGCCGAGATCAGCCCGCGCGTATCGGGTGCCAGCGCGCCCGCAGGCGTCCAGGTCGCGCCGTCGGGCGACGAGGCCAGCCTCGCGGCCACGACTCCACGCCCGATTCCGCTGAGACTGGCAGCGGATCCGAAGGCGACGGTGCCGCTCGCCGGCCTGTCGAGACGGAGGACACCGACCGTGATCCAGGTCGAGCGAAGCCCGAGCGCCGTTCGGACGAGAGATGCCGGCACGGTCTCGGAGCCGGCGGTCGTCTGCACGACGAGAGAGCGGAGGCGGCCGGAAGGTGTCGGCGTACCGGTCGCATCGATCACACGCGCGTCGGCTCCGAGCTTGGCCTGCACGGTGCGCGCGCCGAGAAGTACGGGGCCCCAGCGATGGTACGGCGATGCCTTGTCCCATGGATCGGGCCGGGATACGAGATACGGGACGCTGAATCCGAACACGTCGGCCGCGCTCGCCGTCTTGCCGCCCGACGTGGAGAAGTAGTACGTCGTCGCGACCTTTCCGCCGTACAGCACGACCTCACCTGCCGTATCGCCGACCGCCTTCGTCGTCGACGCCTTCTCGCCCGCGACGCCGAGGTAGACCTGGCTGCGTTGATCGGAGTACAGGTCGAACGGCTTGCCCTTCACGAGGTTCGCGAGCGCGTAGGAGCGCGCAGCGACCGCCTGGGCCTTGAGCGCCTCGGCGGGCCAGCTGAACGGCACCTCGCCCGCAACGACGCCCTGGATGTAGCTCTCGAGCGGCGCGACGTTCACCACGCGCAGGAACTCCCCCTGCGGGACGAGCTCGAGCTTGCCGCGGTACGCGCGACCGTCCAGCGAAAGCAGTGCCTTCTTGGTCGGTCTGATGACGAGCGGCGGGACGGCGGTCGCAGGGCCCGTCGCCACCTCCGACGGAAGCTCGAGATCCGCGCTAAGTGCCAGCGGCCCGGCAGAGAGCCGGAAAGTCGCACCCGTCGCATCGACTGCGACGAACGGTGCCGCGGACGAAACCGTTACCGCACGCCGGCCTTCCGCGAGGAGGATCCGTACCTCCTTGCGGCCGGCCCTTCCGATCTCGGTGCCCGTGTAGTAGTGCCCGAGGATCTGGTCGTACGTACGCCCGGCGACGGCCTGCCCGTACGCGCCGTATTGACTCATCCCGACACCGTGTCCGTAGCCACGGCCGGACACGATGAAGACGGCTTCACCGTACGACGACGCGGGCGCCTGCTGGCCGGACGCCGAAGCCACGGCGACCACGAGAACGACGGGAATTACGGCGACGAAGGCGCGCACGAGAGGATTCAGGGTAGCTCCGCAGCGTTAGCTCTTTGTGTTCTCGGCCGAAGCGCCGCGATCTTGAGCGAATCGGCCTATTTCCAGGCAGATTCCTGGACGGGCGCCCGGGCCTTGAGCGGCTCCCACCAGTCGCGGTTGGCCTCGTACCAGGCCACCGTCTCGGCCAGACCTTCGTCCCAGCCCCGCGCGGGGCTCCAGCCGAGCTCACCGCGGATCTTCGACGCGTCCAGGAGATACCGCCGATCGTGGCCCGGTCGATCGGGGACGATCTTCTTCAGCGACGCGGGTTTGCCGGTCAGTTCGAGGATGCGATCGGCGATCTCCTCGATCGTCGCCTCGACGCCCGAGCCGACGTTGTACGTCTCCCCCGGTCGCCCGTCGCGCAACACGAGATCGATGGCCTCACAGTGATCGAGCACGTGCAGCCACTCGCGCTTGTTCTGCGTCGACGCGTACATCGGCAGCGGCTCGTCGTCGATCGCGTTCGTGGCAAAGAGCGGGATGACCTTCTCGGGGAACTGGAACGGCCCGTAGTTGTTCGAGCAATTGGTGATCGTCACCGGAAGGCCGAAGGTCTCGAAGTACGCCCGTACTGCATGGTCCGCCCCCGCCTTCGACGCGTTGTACGGCGTGCGTGGCCGGTACGGCGACTCCTCGGTGAACACCTCGTCCGTGTCGAGGGCGAGATCGCCGTAGACCTCGCACGTCGAGACGTGATGGAACCGCTCGACACCCACCGCACGCGATGCGTCGAGGAGTGCCTGCGTTCCGAGGACGTTCGTCCGGAAGAAGCGCGTGGGATCGACAACCGCAAGGGAGTTGTGCGACTCGGCCGCGAAGTTGACGACCACGTCGACCGCGTGGTCACGGAGAGTCGCCTCGGCCAACGCGCCGTCGCAGATGTCGCCTTCGACGAAGCCGATCCGCTCCTCGACCGAGGCCAGGCTCTCCCGGTTACCGGCGTACGTGAGCAGGTCGTAGACGACGACATGGTCGTCGGGATGCCGTTCGAGCCAGTAATGCACGAAGTTCGAGCCGATGAAGCCGGCGCCGCCGGTGACGAGGAGTCGCATCGCGCGAAAGGCTAGCCGTCAGTCTCCGCCAGGCAGGCCCGAAGGCCTTCACGCCAGTGCGGCAGTCGGGGCGCCCCCGCGCGCTCGCTGCGGAGAACCGAGTACGCCGGCCTCGGGGCCGGACGCTCGAGCTCGGCGGTCGCGATACGGCGCACGCGGCAGGCAAGACCGACCTCCTCGAAGATCGCCTCGGCGAAGTCCGCCCACGTGCACTCTCCGTCGGCGGCAACGTGCCACAAACCCTTCGGCAGGTCGGCGTCGACGAACTCCTTCGTCGCCGTCGCGAGGTGGCCGACGAACGTCGGGCAGCCGCGCTGGTCGTCCACGACTGCGACCTCGTCGCGATCGACGCCGAGGCGAAGCATCGTGCGAAGGAAGTTGTGCCCCGTGGCCCCGAAGAGCCACGAGGTGCGGATCACCCACGCCTGCGGACCTGCCGCCGCTTCCCCGTGGAGCTTCGTCCGACCGTACGCGGACATCGGATTCGGTCCGTCCGATTCGACGTACGGCGAACGCTTGCGGCCGTCGAAGACGTAGTCGGTCGAGTACGTCACGAGTGGAACATGGAGCGAGGCCACATGCGCGGTCCCGGCGATGTTGACGGCCGCGGCGCCCTGCGGGTCCGCCTCGGCGCCGTCCACGTCGGTCCAGGCCGCCGTGTGCAGGACGAGGTCGAGCTCGTCGCGCGACCACGCGTCGCCCGCGGGCGACGTGACGTCCCAGTCCGTCCGCGTCAGCGCGACGACGTCGTCGGTGGCGAAGGCCCGCTGGAGCGCGTGGCCGAGCTGACCACCCGCTCCCGTGATCAGGACTCGCCGGCGGCGTCCCGCGAGGACAGGATCGGCGTGCTCGAGCTCCATAGGTGTGCGACGCGCGGATCGTTCCAGGCGACCGTGCGCTCGTCGGGATCGGAGGGGTCGTACTCGACCGTGACGTGGTAGCAGAAGAGGATGTCCGTCAGCGCTTCGAACCCGTGCGCGTGGACTCCCGGGATGTACACGGCGACGGGGTTGCCGTCTCCGATGTCCTCGGTGAAGGTCTCGCCGGTCGTCCGATCGAGCACGACGACGCGAGCCGTCCCGCGGACGCAGGCGAACAGGTCGTCCTGTCCACGCTCGTGGTAGTGCAGGCCGCGGATGACTCCGGCTCGGGAGAACGACAGGTTCGTCTGTCGCATCGGCTTCGGCAGCGCGCTGTCGCGTCGGAGCTCACAGAACCATCCGCGCTCATCCTCGAACCGTCGCAGCGGGATCTGCCTCACGCCGTCGATCACGCCGCGTCTCGCTTGTTCGCGCCCGTCGCCTCGATGCGCTGCCCGATGTCCGCGAGATGCTGCCAGTGCTTCCCCGCGTCCTCCCACCAGCCGTCGACCTGCGTCGCATCGAGGCGGCCGGCGTGCGCGTAGTGGCGATTCACGTCCGTAATCTCGAGTTCGCCCCGCACCGACGGGCTGAGCGTCGCGATCACGTCGAACACGTCGGGTGGGTAGCAGTACAAGCCGACGACTGCATGGCTCGTCGGCGGTGTGTCGTAGCGCACGTCCACGACACCCGCCTTCTCGACGATATCGGTGACCGCGCCGTCGTCTCCGTAGACCACGACGCCGAAGTTCTCGGGATCGTCGACCTCTTTCACGAAGATCCGCGCCCGTGACGGGTCCGCCGCCCACTCGTGCAGGCTTCCCGACTGCGCGTACTCGAAGAT
Source organism: uncultured Gaiellaceae bacterium (assembly GCA_963833725.1). Taxonomy (GTDB): domain Bacteria; phylum Actinomycetota; class Thermoleophilia; order Gaiellales; family Gaiellaceae; genus GMQP-bins7. The sequence continues at coordinate 144,170 of CAWHYV010000008.1, read as the reverse complement.
GTTGTCGCCGAGCACCACGACCAACGGCGCGTCGCCTGCGAAGTCCTCGGCCATCCCGACGACCTGCGCGATCCCTCCCGGCTCGGTCTGGACCTTGTACGTCAGATCGAGCTCGAGGATCGGATCACCACCACCGCGTGGAGCGAGTCTGCCGTCTCCCAGCAAGTCGATCATCTGACCGGCGTGACCCTTGCCGGTGACGAGGAGGACGTCCTCGATCCCCGCGAGCTGGAGGAGCTGGAGCGGGTAGTAGACCATCGGCCAGCTCCCGACGGGCAGGAGGTGCTTGTTCGCCACGCGTGTGAGCTCGCCGAGACGCGTGGCCTCGCCGCCGGCGCAGATGAGGCCCCTCGGCTGCACGCAGGCAGCCTAGACGGTCGTCAGGGACGCTTGCGCTCGCGCGCCTGCCACGCGCGACGTATTGCGGACTTGCGCGCGTGAACGCCGGGTACAGCCCGAACGGCCGCAAACCAGAGGTACAGAACCGAGCCGAGAACGCCTCCGATCAGCGCGAGAAGCCGCGTCGGATGGAGGCCGAAATACAGCAGCGCTCGCACGTGGACGATCGTAACCGACATACTGCGGAGCCAGATTCAAAGGAAAGGTGGTACGCACATGGCGAAGACGAAATCGAACCCGGCGCTCTCGACCGACGCGCTCAAGCCGTACGTGCAGCGCGCGATGACGGACCCGGAGCTCCGCGAGGACCTGCTCGCGGCATTCGTCGCCGCTCGCGGCATCTACGGCCAGATGGCGAAGGGCCGTGGTCTCAAGGGCAAGGCGGAGAAGGTGTCCGAGAAGGACTTCCAGAAGCAGCTTCAGCACCTGGTCGCCGACCTCTCCGAGGCGTCGGACAAGCTAAAGGGCAAGTCCGCGAAGAAGGGCCACAAGGCCCGCAACCGCATCATCCTGCTCACCGGAGTGACGCTCGGCGTCCTCTACAACCCGTGGACGGGTCAGTCGACGCGCGACTGGATCATGGGCCAGATCTCCGGCAGCGACGACATCGCGTTCGAGGATTTCGAGGCCGAGCTCAACGCGCAAGCGGATGCGGTCGAGGCCGCGACGGTCGGCAACGGCAGCGAGCCCGAGTAGAACGTGCGACCGGGATCCGCGGCAACGCGGGTCCCGGTCGCGGTGACTACCGCGTGAGCGCCTTCTCGAGGGCCCCGGGCACCAGCCCGCTCGTGGCAGCGATGTCGTCGGCCTCGAGCAGAACCGCGCCGGGTTGGGGAAGCGTTGGGCTCCCCGGTCCGCTCGGCACATACAGCCGTCCAGCCGAGAGGGAGATGTCGTCGGCGCGGCGCCAGGCGAGCAGGATCGAGTACGGCGCGACGACGCCGTCGTAGCCGAGACCCAGCATGGCAGCCGGGTGAATCTCGAAGTGGAGATGCGGCGCGCCGCCGTCGGCGTCGCCGGTGTCGCCCACGAAGCCGATCACGTCACCTGCTTGCACGCTGCGACCCTCGACGGCGAGCGGCGAGTAGGCCGAGAGATGCGCGTAGTAGAACTCGTTGCCCGAACCGTCACGGAGCCAGAGCCGGTAGCCGCCGATCCGGTTGAAGCCGATGGTATGGAGCGTCCCGTCGGCGACGGCGAGAAGAGGCGTGCCCTCCGCCGCGAAGATGTCCTCGCCGTGGTGCCAGCCGCCCGGGACATCCGCGCGCGGCGCCCCGAAGCTGTCGCCGAACGACGCGGTTCCGAAGATGGGGAAGACGTAGCCTCCCGACGAGAGCCTGGCCGACACCTCCGGCGCAACCTTCACCGGGCCGCCGGCGACCTCGCCACCCACGTCGGGCTCGGGCGCCCGCGGGATCGGGTCCGGCCGGCCGTCCGAGCTGGGCGGACGCTGGACGCCCGGCAACACGGGCGGTCGCGGCGCCGCAGTGACATCGGCGACCGAGGTCGCCTGAGCAGCGGAGATGACGATCTCACTGCCTACCGGAAGGCCTCCGTGCGCGGCGGTCAGCACTATCCGCAAAGCCGTCATCGACGCCTGCGCAGCCGGAGGCCCTGCCTTCCTGCTTCCGCTGTCGCCCGACAGGACCGTGAGCGTTCCCCAGTCCTCGAGCGAGGCGCTGCCGGGAGCGCTGGCGATGTCGCGGCCGAGAGCTCGAAGACCCTGTACCTCCGACGCTTTCGTCTCGGCTCCGGCCGAACGAGCACTCGCTCCCGCCGACACCGACGCCGTGACCTTGCCGGCGACGATCTCGCCGTTGAAGAGCGAGACGACGATCACCTCTGCGAACGACTGCGTTGCAGCGGCAGCTCCGGGTGACGCGAAGACCGCAGCTCGCGACCGACCGACGCTCACGATGGACCCGTCCGCCGGATACTGGAACGACTGCACGTCTGCGGTGGTCGAGGTTGGCCACTCGAGCCCGCCGATCGCGACGGCGTCCTGACCCGGAATCGTGATGCGGAGCAGGTACGCACTCGCGTCGGTCGTTGCGCCGCGCGGCGGCGGCGCGGCGGCGGCGAGTGTCGCCGACGCGACGAGCGTGACGACGACAGCGACGGCGAGGCGAATCACGGCGAGTCAGGGTAGCGCGGCGATCTCCTGCGCGTCCTCCACACGAGCTGGGCCGCGACACCGAACAGGAGCACGCCGAACAGTCGTCGCAGCGCGTCCTCGGGCAGCTCGGTCGCAACACGCGCTCCCACCTCGACTCCGACGATCGAGGCGACCCCGACTACGACGGCCGTCCGGACTCGGAGGTTGCCGTAGCGTCGCTGGTTCAACGTGCCGACGACGACCGTCGGGATGATCGCCAGCAGCGACGTGCCCTGCGCTTCCAGTTGACCGAGTCCGAGCACGACGAGTGCGGGCACGAAGAGGACGCCCCCGCCGACACCGAACATTCCTGCGAGCACGCCCGCAGCGATGCCGAGAAGGATCGCGAGAACGACCGTCGTTGCACTCATGTGGCGAGCATCCACACGCCGATCGCCGTGAGCAGCACCGCGAAGCCGTAGGTCAGGGTGCTGGTACGTACGTGCTGCTGCCAGGCGGTGCCGGCGAATGCGCCCGCCGCGGCGGGGAGCCCGAGGATCGCGGCATACCCGACGTCGACCTCCCCCCGCAGCGAGAACACGACCACACCCGCGGAAGCGGTGATCGCGATCGCAAGCAGCGAGGTCGCCGTCGCAGCGCGCTCCGGCAGGCCGGCGACGAGGATCAGCAGCGGAACGGCGATGATGCCGCCGCCGACGCCGAAGAAGGCGGAGAAGACTCCCGCCGCGAGCCCGATGGCGACGAGGCGCACGGACGTATCGTACGAGCGTGGCCAGTCGAGTCGGACTCGTGATCATCGCTCTCGTCGTCTCCGGAATCGCCGCTTCGGCTCCGGCGGCCCGGACGCCGCCTACCGGCACGGCGATGTTCTTGGTGCAACACGACACGAGGCTCTGCCCGAGCCCGTTGTGCGGAGGCTTCTGGGTGGCTCTCGCAAACGGCGTGCGCACCCGCTGCGGCGACGGAGGGCGAGAGACTCGCTGCTACGTCGCGAGTGTCGTCGATCGGGACGGCCGGAGAGTCTCCGAGATCCCCGAAGGAGCGCTCTCGAGGGCTGCGCTCGAGCGGGGTCCCGTCTTCGAGAACCGCACCCTCGATCGCCTGCGCGTCTGGTCGACGTACGCACCGAGCCAAACCGCACCGGTCCTCGGCGGCTGGTACCGCGCGATCGACACCGGCATCCGGTGCATCCGGGCCCCCTGCTTCTCGTACCGTGTGACCAGCGTGAACGGGAAGACCAGGACGGCCGTGTCGGACATCGACCTCGAGGCGTCAAATGCAACGCCCGCGCGGATCGAGCGGGCTCGACTCGCACTCGGCACGAAGGACGGTCTCTACGCGCAGGGACGCTTCGCCGCGACACCCGACGGTGGGCGAGTCTTCCGCGCGCTCCGCCTCTATCTCAGAGCGCCGCTGCCTCGCGCCTGAGCACGTCCCAGGCGAGCCGCACGTCGTCCTCCGTCGTGCGGAAGTTGCCGACCGCGAGCCGCAGCATGTAGCGATCGGCGAAGCGTGTGTGCGAGATGAACACCTCGCCCGAGTCGTTCACGCGCTCGAGCAGCCGCTCGTTGTCCTCGTCCGAGCCGTCGCGACGGAAACAGACGAGGGAGAAGTGTCGCGGCGCGGTGAGCTCCCACCCCGGCTCGGCGCGGATCCAGCTCTCGAAGAGCTCGGCAAGGCGCATGTGCTCGCGAAGACGCTCCTGCAGGCCCACGCGCCCGTAGCAGCGCAGCACCGTCCACAGCTTGAGCGCACGGAACCGCCGGCCGAGCGGGATCGACACCTCGCTGAGATTGAGCGCGTCGTCCGGCGAGCGCAGGAACTCGGGGACGAGGCTGAACGCGTTGCGGAAGACGTCCTGGCGTCGCGTCCACAGCACCGAGCAGTCCATCGGCACGCCGAGCCACTTGTGCGGGTTGACGCCTATCGAGTCGGCGCCGTCCCAGCCGCTGAAGTGGTGGCGCAACTCAGGAAGGATCGCCGCAGATCCGGCGTAGGCCGCGTCGACGTGGAGCCACGTACCCGCGGCTGCGCACCGTTCCGCGATCTCCGGCACCGGATCGACCGACGCCATGCCCGTCGTCCCGATCGTGGCGATGACCGCGCAGGCATCTTCCGCTCCGAGCAGGTCGGGTCGCATGCGAAACTCGCCGTCGGTCGGCACCTTCCGCAGCTCGAGCTCGAGGAGGCGCGCCGCCTTCTCGCCCACCGAGTGCGCATGCTCGGACACGACGAGAACGCGCCGATCGGGGCGAAGCGAGCGGGCGGCGATCACGGCTGTCAGGACTCCGGTGGATGCGGTGTCCTCGATGTGCCCGCGAAACTCCTGCGGGAGGCCGACGAGCTGGCGCAGCCAGTCGACGGTCAGCTCCTCGAGCTCCTGCAGCGCAGGAGAGGTGCGCCAGAGGATCCCGACCTGATTGAGCCCTGCGATCAGCAACTCCGCCAGCACTCCCGGCTCCGACCCCGTCGTCGCGAAGTACGCGAAGAATCGGGGGCTCTGCCAGTGCGTGATCCCTGGAAGCAAGACCGAGTCGAGATCGGCGAGGACGCTCGAGAACGGCTCGGGGTCGTCCGGGGGCGACTCGGGAAGCGCCGCTCGGATCGTCGCCCGGCTCGACCTGCGCCAGCACCGGTAGGTCTCGGATCTTCTCGAGATAGTCCGCGACCCAGTCGAGCGCGAGCGCGCCGTCCTCCCTGAAGCTCTCGCTCACTTCTTGAGCTTCGCGATCTCGCGCCAGGAGCGCGTATTGAGGATCTGCTCCTTCGTGAGCCATGCGCGGCGCGCCTGAGCGACACCGAGCTCCGCGTAGCCGAGCGCTCCGAGCGAGTGCGCATCCGTCGTGATCGGAATCAGGACGCCCGCCTCGCCCGCGAGGCGCGCATGCGTGTCGCGCATGTCGAGACGATCGGGCTGCGAGTTGATCTCGAGTGCCGTCCCGCTCGCGACGGCATGCTCGACGACACGCTCGACGTCGACAGGTGCGCCGTCGCGTTTCAGGAGGCGCCTCCCCGTCAGATGCCCGATGCAGTCGACGTGCGGGTTGTCCATCACGCCGAGGATGCGCTCGGTCGGGCTTCGATCGAACGACGTGTGCAGCGAGGCGATCGACCCAGTCGAGCTGCGCAAGCGAGTCGTCGTCCACGTCGAGCGAGCCGTCGGCGCGGATGTTCGCCTCGATCCCACGGAGCACTCGAAACGACTTCAGGCGGTCGTTCACCTCGTCTATCTCCGCCCACTGCGCCTCGAGCCGCCCGTCGCGGAGGTAGTGCGAGTGGTCGGTGATGCACAGGATAGCGATAGCCGCGACCCTTTGCCGTGAGCGCCATCTCCTCGATCGACGCCCTCCCGTCGGCTGACCACGTCGAGTGGCAGTGCATCTCGCCCCGCAGGTCAGCGAGCTCCACGAGCTCCGGAAGCGCTCCCTCACGCGCGGCTGCGATCTCGTGTGTTCCCTCGCGAAGCTCGGGCGCGATGTCGTGATAGCCGAGGTACGCGTACAGCTCGTCCTCGCTCGCATGGGTCACGACTTCGCCCGTTTCGACCGTCGTCACGCCGTACTCGGAGATCGAGAGCCCGCGTCGCTGCGCGTCCTCTCGCAACGCGATGTTGTGGTCCTTCGAGCCCGTGAAGTGCTGCAGGACGTTTCCGTAGCACTCGGCCGGAACGACGCGAAGGTCGAAGCGAAGCGCATCGTGTGCGACCACCGTCGCCTTCGTGTCGCCGCGCGCGACGATCTCTGCCACCCAGTCGCCGTCGCAGAACGCGTCGATGAGCGCTGCTGGATCGCCCGAGGTGGCGATGAGATCGAGGTCGCGCACTGTCTCGCGGCGGCGGCGGACGCTGCCCGCCTCGGAGACGGCGAGCGCGGCGGGATGCGCCTCGAGCTCGGCGACGACCCGCCTCACGGCGGGAAGCGCCGTCGCGAGCAGCCTCCGCTCATCGGTCTTGTCACCGACGCCCGCCTCGAGCGCCTTCAGGATCTTCTCCTCACTCCGCGCTCCCATTCCGGAGAGGTCGCGCAGCCGCCCGGCCTCGGCCGCCGACTTCAGCCCGTCGAGCGAGGTGATGCCGAGCTGCATCCAGATGCGCGCTGCCGTCTTGGGTCCGACTCCCGGAAGCCGGAGGAAGTCGACAACACCTGAGGAACGAGACCGCGGCGCTTCGTGAGAGCGTGCATCTCACCGTCCTCGACGACCTCGACAGCCTTCGCCTCGATCGTCTTCCCGATCCCGGGCAGCTCCTTCGCCTTGCCCTCGAGTGCGAGCTCGGCGATCGGCAGCGGCGACTCCCGGATCCGCCCCGCCGCCCGGCGGTAGGCGATCACCTTGAACGACTCCTCTTCGAGGATCTCCGAGAGATCCGCCAGGAGCTCGAGCTGATCCGCGAGCTCGCCGTTCCGGGGCAACGTCCTGGGCACCCCGCGATGATATTGCGATGCCTCGCGCGGTCCTCTGCCTTCCGACGTACAACGAGCGGGAGAACCTCGAGTCGATGATCGCAGGCGCTCGGTGGGGTGCTCGACACGTCACGCGACGAGGTCCTCGTCATCGACGACGGCTCTCCCGACGGCACGGGCGAGATCGCCGATCGGCTCGCGACGGAGCACGCGTGGGTCTCGGTGCTGCATCGCGAGACGAAGGAGGGCATCGGGCCTGCCTACATCGCGGGGTTCCGCCAGGCGCTCGCGGCCGGTGCGGAGCTCGTGCTCGAGATGGACTGCGACTTCTCTCACGATCCCGCCGACGTGCCGCGGCTCATCGAGGCGGCGGGCGACGCCGACCTCGTCCTCGGCTCGCGCTATGCACCCGGAGGCGGCACCGCAAACTGGGGGCTCTTGCGGAGAGTTGTCTCGCGGGGCGGCTGTCTGTACGCGCAGATCATCCTCGGCCTGCGGGTTCGCGACCTCACGGGCGGCTTCAAGTGCTTTCGCCGAGACGCGCTCGAGGCGATCGACCTCGGCGCGCTGTCGGCCCACGGCTACGCGTTTCAGATCGAGGCCACGTACCGCGTGAAGCGCGCCGGCCTTCGCGTGACCGAGATTCCCATCACGTTCGTCGAGCGACGGGCGGGTGCTTCGAAGATGACCGGCTCGATCGTGGCGGAGGCGATGTGGCGTGTTCCGCTCCTGCGCCTCCGCGCCCTCGTCGGCAAGCTGTGAGGGTGGAGGAGGTCGGTACCGCGACGTTCGACGCCGAAGTGCTCGCATCGCCCGTTGCCCGTGATCGTCGACTTCTGGGCACCGTGGTGCAAGCCGTGCGTCGACCATCGAGCCGCACCTTCAGAGCCTTGCCGACGAATGGGGCGGGCGTGCCCGGCTCGTGCGTGTGAACGTCGACGACGAGCCCGGTCTCTCGGGTCGTTACGGCGTCCTCTCACTCCCGACCGTCATCCTCTTCGCAGACGGTGAGCCGCGGGCGACGGTCTACGGTGCGCAGCCACGGGCTCGCTTCGAGCGCGAGTTCAGTCCGCACCTGTGAGTGCCATCGCGGCGAGCTGGGCCGACCTCCTCGAGGGCGAGGAGGTCGCATACTCGGGCGTCGAGCCGTCGCGCGAGCCGAAGCTCGAACCACTCCCTGACGACCTCGACCCGCGCGTCGCATCGACACTCATCGCCGGCGGCATCACCGCGCTCTACCGCCATCAGGCGGAGACCTGGGATGCCGCGCAGCGCGGCGAGAACGTCGTCGTCACGACCGGAACCGCGTCGGGCAAGTCGCTCGCGTTCAATCTCCCCGTCCTCGACGCCATCGCGCGAGAGCCGAAGACACGCGCCATCTACCTCTATCCGACGAAGGCCCTCTCGCAGGATCAGGCGCGCTCGCTCTCCGAGCTCCGGCTCAAAGGACTTCGGCCGGCGATCTACGACGGCGACACGCCGTCCGAACGGCGCTGGCAGATCCGGAAGTGGTCGAACGTCGTGCTCACGAACCCGGACATGCTTCACGTCGGCGTGCTCCCGCATCACGACCGCTGGGGGGACGTCCTTACGAACCTTCGCTACGTCGTCGTCGACGAAGCGCACGTCTACCGCGGCGTCTTCGGATCGCACGTCGCCAACGTCCTCCGCCGTCTGCGAAGGCTCGCGCGGATCTACGACGCCGAGCCGCAGTTCCTGCTCGCTTCCGCGACGATCGCGAACGCAGGCGAGCTGGCACTCGAGCTGACAGGAGAAGCAGCGACTGTCGTCGATCGCGACACATCGGCCCGCGCGGAACGCGAGGTTGTCATCTGGAACCCGCCCCTCCTCGACGCCGAGCTCGGGCTACGCGCGAGCCCGCTCGGCGATGCCGCGCGGCTCCTGTCGCAGCTCACCTCACGTGGACTACGGACGATCTGCTTCGCGAAGAGTCGGAAGGCGGCCGAGCTGATCCACCGCTTCGCGGCGGAACGCGTCGACATCGCAACTGCGAATCGCCTCGCTCCCTACCGAGCGGGGTACACCGCCGAGCAGCGCCGCGAGATCGAGCGGCGTCTCGTCGAAGGTGAGCTCCTCGGCGTGACGGCGACCGACGCGCTCGAGCTCGGGATCGACATCGGTCTCCTCGACTGCGCGATTTCGGTCGGGTTCCCGGGCACGGTCGCGTCGTTGCGACAGCAGTGGGGTCGCGCCGGCCGACGCGAGCGCGGGCTCGCGATCCTCGTCGCAAGCGACGACGCCCTCGACCAGTTCTTCGCGCACGAGCCCGGCGCACTCCTCTCGCGCCGCGTCGAGGCGGCGATCCTCGACCACGCGAACCCGAGGATCCTCGACCCGCACGTCCTCGCGGCAGCTTTCGAGGCACCGATCGGCGAGAACGACGGCGAGACGCTCGGCTCCGAGGCGCTTCGACGAGCCGCGGTGCTTCCGGAGCTCGAGGACACACCGGCGGGGTACGTCTGGAAGGGTCGCGACTACCCGGCAGCGCGCGTCTCGCTGCGATCCGGCGACGGTGAGGCATTCACCGTCGTCGACGGTGAGACCGGGTCGCTGCTCGGACTCGTCGAACGCGACCGCGCGTACTCGACGGTGCACGAAGGCGCGGTCTACCTCCACCTCGGCGACCAGTACCTCGTCGAGTCGCTCTCACTCGAGGATCGCGTAGCCGTCGTCAGTCCCGCTCGCGTCGACTGGTACACGCAGGTCAAGAAGGAGTCGGAGACGACCATCGAAGAGTCCGTCAGAGCGGAAGAGCAGCTCGGGGTCGAGCTCCACTTCGGCCGCGTCTCGGTCACCGAACAGGTCGTCGCCTACGCACGAAAGGCGGTGCGTGACGGGTCGACGATCGACGTCGTCCCGATGCTCATGCCGGAGACGACCTTCGACACCGAGGCGATCTGGTTCTCGCCCGCGCTCGAGCAGCTTGATGGGCTCGAACAGATGCCGAAGCTCCTCGGCACGCTCCACGCGGCCGAACACAGCCTCATCGCCCTTCTTCCGCTGTGGGCGATGTGCGATCGCTGGGACATCGGTGGTCTCTCGACGAATCTCCACTACCAGACCGGCCGCCCCACGATCTTCGTCTACGACGGCCACTCCGGCGGCGTCGGGATCACGGAGCGCGGGTTCGATCGCTTCGGTGACTGGGTCGAGGACACCACCCGTCTGCTGCAGCGTTGCCCCTGCACAGCCGGGTGTCCGTCGTGCGTCCAGAGCCCGAAGTGCGGGAACCTCAACGAGCCGCTCGACAAGGATGGGGCGCGCAGCCTCCTGGAGCGCATGCTCGCGTAGCGTGTCGATTTCGGTGCACACCGTTCGTCACACGGGTACAAGCGAGGCGAAGGAGGCCGGATGCAATACATGGCGCTTATCTACGCGGACGAGGAAACATGGTCGGACTTCTCGGACGAGCAACGGGAAGCCGCCTACGAGCAGTACCGCGCGTTCGGACGTGACGCGGAGGCAGCCGGTGTCATCGTCGGCGGCAATGAGCTCGGGCCGACACGCGATGCCACCACCGTGCGCGTTCGTCACGACGAGACGCTCGTGACCGACGGGCCGTACGCCGAGGTCAAGGAGGCTCTCGGGGGCTTCTACATCCTCGAGTGCGCATCGATGGACGCGGCGATCGACTGGGCAGCTCGCATCCCCGGAGCTCATCACGGTGCAGTCGAAGTCAGGCCCGTGCACATCGACCCGGAGGAGACGCAGCTGTGAACTACGCGCTGCTCATCTACGACGACGAGTCGACCTGGTCACATCTTCCTGCGGAGGAGAGGGCGGCCCTGCGTGCTGCGGAGATGCCGAAGTGGCTGGCCCTCTTCGAAGAGCTCGGTAAGGCAGACCCCGCTGTGTCCGGCAAGGAACTCGACTCGCGCTCGACTGCGAAGGTCGTCCGCGTCCGCAACGGCGAGCGCATCGTGACGGACGGTCCATTCGCAGAGACGAAGGAGATCCTCGGCGGAGCGTTCTTCGCGGACCTTCCCGATCTCGACGAGGCGATACGGCTGGCCGCGCTGATCCCGGCGGCACAGGGCAGCGGGCGCGATCGAGATCCGGCCCGTTCTGCGATAACGACTGCATGCAGGCTGGATGTCGAGCGTGTCTTCCGCGAAGAATGGGGGCACGCCGTCGGCATCCTCACACGCGTCCTCGGCGACCTCGAGCTCGCCGAGGACGCAGTGCAAGACGCGTTCGCAACGGCGCTCGAGCGTTGGCCGCGCGAGGGACTGCCACGCACGCCCGGTGCCTGGATCGTCACGACGGCGCGGAATCGAGCGATCGACCGGATCCGCCGGGAGAAGGTCTTCCAACAGAAGGCGGAGCTCATCGGCCGGCTGCAGGAGCTTCCCGCCGAAGAGGACGACGTGAGCGCGATCCCCGACGAGCGCCTCGCGCTCGTCTTCACGTGCTGTCACCCGGCACTCGCCGCGGAGAGTCGGGTCGCCCTCACGCTCCGGGAGGTCGGGGGTCTGACGACCGGCGAGATCGCCCGTGCGTTCCTCGTGGCCGAGCCTGCGATGGCGCAGCGACTCGTGCGTGCGAAGCGGAAGATTCGCGGCGCGGGCATCCCGTTCCGCGTCCCGCCCGATCATCTGCTCCCGGAGCGGCTGCGCTCGGTCCTGGCCGTCCTCTATCTCGTCTTCAACGAGGGGTACGCGGCGACCGCCGGTTCCGATCTCGTGCGTACCGACCTGTGCGAGGAGGCCATCCGGCTCGGAAAGCTCCTCGCGTTGCTGATGCCCGACGAGGCCGAGGCGCTCGGCCTTCTCGCCCTGATGCTGCTCCAGGACTCACGCCGCGCGGCGCGTGTCGGTGACGACGGAGAGATCGTCCTGCTCGACGATCAGGACCGCTCACTGTGGGATCAGAAACGCATCGGCGAGGGCCTGCGAGTCCTCGAGCGAGCGGCGTCGCTGCGGCGACCGGGTCCCTATCAGCTCCAGGCGGCGATAGCCGCGGCACACATCGAAGAGCGGCCGAAGTCGGAGATCGTCGCCCTGTATGCCGCCCTCTCGGCGATCGAGCCGTCGCCCGTCGTCGACCTGAACCACGCCGTCGCCGTTGCGCTCGCGGGAGACGTGGACGAAGGACTCGACCTCCTCGACCGCATCGACGTGCTCGACGGCTACCACCTGTTCCACGCCGCCCGCGCCGACCTCCTCCGCCGGCTCGAGCGCAACGAGGAAGCCGCTGCGGCCTACCGTCGCGCAGTCGAGCTGACGACGAACGAAGCGGAGATCCGCTTCCTCGAGCGCCGTCTAGCCGACGTGTCGTAGCGCGCTCTCGACCGCCTCGGACGGACTCACCGCTCGAAGAGCGCCCTCGACGGCCGGCGCCCCGTCGAGCGCGACGACAGGCCTCCCGAGCCGTAGCGCGAACGCCATCTCCGCCAGAGTCCCGTAGCTTCCGCCCACCGCTATCACCGCATCTCCCGAGGCCGCGACGGCGAGGTTCCGCGCGTGGCCGATCCCCGTTGCGACGACGTGATCCGCCCACCGGTTCGCCGTCGAGCGATCCTCGCCCGGCAGGATCGCGATCGTCGTTCCACCAGCCGACTTGGCCCCACGATGGGCGGCCGCCATCACCTCGTCGAGGCCGCCGGTCACGACCACGCAGCCGCGCTCGGCAAGCAGCCGGCCGACCTCCTCGGCGGCCGCCTCCCACTCCGCACCGCTCCCGATCACCGCCACCTGCCGCGCCATCGTGGTAAGCATGACCCGTGGAGCGACGGGAGGCACGGGGCGGGACGCTGATCCTCGGTGGCGGCTTTGCCGGAAGCTACGTCGCGCGGCTCCTGAAGCGGCGCGGCGCAACCATCGTCTCGCTCGAGAACTTCATGCTCTACACGCCCCTCTTGCCCGAGGCCGCCTCTGGAACACTCGAGCCTCGGCACGTCGTCGTCCCGCTGCGAGAGATGTGCCCACATGCGGAGCTCGTCCTGGGTCGGGTGACGAGCCATGATCGCGGCGGCCGAACCGTCACGGTGGAATCACTCGCGGGCGAGCTCGAGATCGGCTACGAGCGCCTCGTCGTCGCGCTCGGAGCCACGACCCGCACCTTCCCGGTGCCCGGGCTGATCGAGCACGGGGTCGGATTCAAGGACCTCGCCGACGCGATCGCGCTCCGCAACCGCGTTCTGCTGCAGCTCGAGCGCGCGTCGATCCACCCGGACGACCCCTCCGAGCTCGGATTCGTCTTCGTCGGCGCCGGATACGCGGGAGTCGAGGCACTCGCGGAGCTGAACGACATGGTGCATGCAGCGCTGCGGTCGTATCCCGACCTACGCGACGTGCCGCAGCGCTGGGTGCTGGTCGACGCAGCGCCGAAGATCCTCCCCGAGATCCCTCGGCGCCTCGGCGAGTACGCATCTCGCCGCCTGAGGCGACGGGGGATCGAGATCCACGTCGGAACGACGCTCGAGTCGTACGACGGCGAGGAGGCGGTTCTTGCGAACGGCACGCACGTTCCGGCACGCACGCTCGTGTGGACCGCAGGCGTTCGCGCGAGCCCGCTCCTCCCCGGGCTCGACCTCCCTCTCGACGAACGCGGTCGCGTCGTCGTCGACGAGTTCCTCCGCGTCGAGGCGGCTGAGCACATCTGGTCGCTCGGCGACTGCGCCGCCGTGAAGAACTGCAAGACGCCGGGCGCCGCCGATCCGCCGACCTGCCAGCACGCACTGCGTCAAGCCCGCCGACTCGCGAAGAACCTGACAGGCGAGCCGAAGCCATACGGGTACCGCATGCTCGGCCAGGTGGCGACCCTCGGACGCTTCAAGGGCATCGCGGAGGTTCCCGGCCTCCACCTCTGGGGCTTTCCGGGATGGTTCGTCACCAGGACGTACCACCTGTACCAACTCCCCCTGCTCACGAGGAAGCTCCGCGTGGTCGTCGACTGGACGGTCGCGCTCTTCTTCCGCCGCGACGTGGTCGAGCTCTCGATGCTCGGGCACCCGCACAAGCTGGACGGCGAGCCGTGACGGCTCCCGAGGCTCGCCGCTAGCGAAGGGACCTCAGGGCAGCTTTCAGCGACTGCTTGCCGGCAAGAGCGCCTGCGAAGAGATCGCCGTGGCGGGCGATACGCGCGAGCACCACGTCCATCGTGAATCCCGCATGGTCGAGCCCCGGCACGACCTCGTCCCAGCGCAGCGGCGTCGAAACGGGCGCTCCGGCCCTCGGTCGCACCGAGTACACGGCGGCGTTCGTCCTTCCCGGACCGTTCTGGTTCGCGTCGACGAGGACGCCTCGCCGCTTCTCCTTGGCCCACTGGGTCGTCGCGAGGCCCGGGTGCGCGCGCGCCAGCGCCCCTGCGACGATCGCGGCGAACTCACGGGCGTCCTCGAACGAATGCCTGCGCGCGATCGGCACCAGAATGTGGATCCCGCGCGAGCCGGACGTCTTCGGATAGCTCTCGAGCTCGAGGAGGTCGAGCGTCTGCTTCACGAGCTGCGCAACCTCGATCACCTCCTCGAAGCCGGATCCCTCCGACGGGTCGAGGTCGAACATCACCCAGTCGGGACGCTCCGGCCGATCGACGCGCGAGGCCCACGTGTGGAGGTCGATGCAGCCCATGTTCGCCATCCACAGGAGCGAGAGGTCGTCGTTCACCACCGCGTACTCGATGATCTTGCGCTCACCGTCGCGGGTGGAGGCCGGGAACGGCGCGCGCTCGATCCAGTCGGGCATGTGCGACGGCGCGTTCTTCTGGAAGAAGTTCTTGCCCTCCCAGCCGTCGGGGTAGCGCTTCATCGTGAACGGCCGTCCACGAAGGTGCGGCACGAGCGCCTCGGCGACGTCTCGGTAGTACGCGATGAGGTCGCCCTTCGTGATCCCGAGCTCCGGCCAGAACGGTTTGCCGACGTTCGAGAAGCGGAGCTCGCGGCGGCCGCGCGTCATGATCGGGTCTAGCGGCACGCGCTCACGTCGGACGTCGGGGGCCGCCTTGTCCTCACGCAGCCGAAGATACGAGGGCGCACGCAGTCGTCCTTCGTGCGTCCACTCGGCGAACTCGACCTCGGCGACGAGCTCGGGCTCGACCCAGACGATGTCCGAACGACGGACGCGTGGCATCTTCGGCACGTCTGCGAACGGCGAGTCGGCGCGCTTCAGGGGCGCGAGAAGCTCTCGCAACCGCTCGATCTCACGATCCGAGAACCCCGTGCCCACGTTCCCCGCCCAGCGCAACCCTCCCGCATCCGGCACCCCGACGACGAGAGCGCCGAACGCGACACGGCGGCCCTGCCCACGGGTGTACCCCGCGATCACGACCTCTTGTGTCCGGCGCAGCTTCAGCTTCTGCCACTCGACCGAGCGGCGGCCCGGCCGGTAGACCGAGCGCTCCTGTTTGGCGACGACGCCCTCGAGCTCCTGCTGGCGTGCGGCCGCGAGAAGCGCCTCACCGTCGTCGAACTGGGGTGAGACGAACACGCTGGAGCTGCCGCCGACCAGCTCCACGAGCCGTCGCCTGCGCTCGGCGAATGGCTCGTCGAGAAGCCGCGCGGATTCGAGCTCGAGGAGATCGAACAGGACGAGGACGAGTGTTCCGCCGCCGTCCTGGAGCAGCGAGAACCGCGAGCGGCCGCTCTCGTCGAGCGCACAGATCTCCCCGTCGAGAACCGCATCGGAGGATCGGATCGCCAGGGCCGCGGCACGCGCGACGTCTCGAAAGCGGCCCGTCAAGTCGTTGCCGTTGCGGCTCGTGAGCTTCGCCTCGCCCCCCGACACGGTCACGATTGCCCGAAAGCCGTCCCACTTCGGCTCGTAGATCCATCCCTCGCCATGCGGCAGCGTGTCGGCCGCGGTCGCGAGCATCGGCTGCAGTCGAGCGGCTCCATCGGTACCGGCGTCCTTCCGGAGGAGGAGCCAGTTCTTGGGGTCGCCGTCGAGTGCCGCGGGAACCAGTGTCCAGACGCCTTCGAGCCGCTCTCCGTGCAGCCGAACGGTCAGCCCCCCGTCGCGCTTCTCCTCGACGAGGTCGTATGTGCCGCGATCCCAGATCTCGACCGTGCCTGCGCCGTATTCGCCGGCAGGGATCGTGCCCTCGAAGTCCGCGTACTCGAGTGGGTGATCCTCGACGTGGACCGCGAGATGGCGCTCTCCCCGACGGAGCGGGACGCCCTTGGGCACCGCCCAGCTGGCGAGTGCTCCATCGCGTTCGAGCCGGACGTCGTAGTGCAGCCGCCGCGCGGCGTGTCGCTGGACGACGAAGCGCGCGCCCTCGGTAGCACCCGTCGACTCGGCGAGGGGCTCCGGCGTCTTCCCGGAACGCCGCTTACGACGGTACTCGTCGAGGCTCACCTGTGGATTGTCGCCGGAAGCGCAACACGTTCTTTACCAACCAGCTGCAATACGCGGCTTTTCCCTGCTCAGACCGTAATACAGGCGGGGGATAAGCCTGTGGAAGATGGGGAAAACGCAGATTGCGGCCTACATGGACGCGAGCACGCCCATGGCGCGGTACTTCGCGCGGCGGCGGCGTCGGCGCTCGTCCGGATCGAGGCTGCTGATCTCCTCCAATGCAGCGAGAATGCCCTGCTCGAGGAGTTGGGCGGCCGCGTCCGGATCGGCGTGCGCTCCCCCTTCCGGCTCGGCAACGACCGCGTCGACCACGCCGAGCTCCAGACAGTGCGCAGCGTCGGGCTTGAACGCCGCGGCAGCCTTCCGCGCCTCACCTGCGTCGCGCCACAGGATCGCCGCGCATCCCTCGGGCGAGATCACCGAGTAGATCGCGTTTTCCAGCATGAGCACACGATCCGCGACCGCGATGGCGATCGCGCCGCCGGATCCACCTTCGCCGATCACACAGGCCACGGTGGGAACGTCAAGCCGCACCATCGCCGCCTGCGAGCGCGCTATCGCGCCCCCCTGACCGTGCTGCTCGGCCGCGACGCCTGGGTACGCGCCAGGCGTATCGACCATCGTGACCAGCGGGAAGCCATGCCTGTCGGCGAGCGTCATCGCACGCATCGCCTTGCGATACCCCTCGGGATAGGCCATGCCGAAGTTCCTGGTCGCCCGCTCCTTGATGTCACGACCCTTCTGATGCCCGATCACCACGACCGTGCGTCCATCGAGCGTGCCGAGCCCCGTGACGAGCGCCGGATCGTCCGCCCGACCGCGGTCTCCATGGAGCTCGAAGAAGTCGTCGAAGATGCGCTCCACGTAGTCGAGCGTGTACGGACGGTCGGCGTGCCGCGCGAGCTCGACGGATTGCCAGATCTCCTCGGCGGTCGGGTCGGCGCGCAGGTGATCCAGCTGATCCTGCAGGCGCGCGAGCTCGCCGCTCAGCTTCGTGCCGCGCAGGAGCTTCATGCCGCCGAGCTTACTGAGACGCTCGCGCAACCGCATCTCAGCTTCGCCGGGCATCAGCGCCCGGCGAAGAGGCGAAGGAGCTGCGCGAGCGTTGCTCGCAGCTCGCCTCGCGGGACGATCCCGTCGAGGTGCCCGTAGCGGAAGTTCGACTCCGCCAGGCCGAAGTCGTCGGGCAGCTTCTCGCGAGTCGTCTGCGAGACCACCCTCGGGCCGGCGAACGACATCAGCGCACCGGGCTCCGCCAGCACGACGTCGCCGAGACTCGCGAAGCTTGCGAGGACGCCACCCGTTGTCGGGTGCGTGAGGACGGAGAGCATCGCCCCGCCTGACTCGTGGAGCTCGTCGATCGCGCAGATCGTCTTCGGCAGCTGCATGAGTGCGAGGATCCCCTCCTGCATACGGGCGCCGCCGGATGCAGAGATCGAGACGAGAGGTACGCCCGCCTTCGTGGCACGCTCGCAGGACCGCACGAACTTCTCCCCCACAACGCTTCCCATGGACCCGCCCATGAAGTCGAAATCCATGACGGCGAGATCGCACGACTCGCCCTCGATCGTCGCGGTCCCGCAGATGATCGCGTCGCCGAGCCCGGTCTCCACTTCGGCCTCGGCCAGCCGCTCCGTGTAGGGCCGCAGATCGAAGAAGCCGAGCGGGTCCGCCGAGCGCAGCTCCGTGTCACCCTCGTCGAACGACCCCGGATCGACGAGCTGCTCGATTCGCTCGCGCGCTCCCACGCGGAAGTGGTGACCGCACTGCGGGCACACGCGCAAGGTCTGGGCGAGCTCGTCGTCGCGGTAGTGCGAACCACAGCCGGGGCACGTGTTCGGGTGAGCTTTCCCCGACGGGGTCTCGTCGGGGCGCTTGTTTTCGACCTCGACGTCGACGCGACCCTGCCCGGAAGACATGCGCCCCAGTCTATGTGGGGGTCAGACCCAGAGGATCGCGAGGGTCGTCACTCGGCTACAGCGACCGTGTCCGGCCCGGGAAAACCGCCCGCTGCGAACATCCGCGCGGCGAGCGCCGCGTTTCGTTCGGTGGCAAGAAAGCCTGTGACACCCATGCCGGCGATGGTCGTCCTGGCGGCGATGTCGCGAAGAAGCCCTTCGATCTCGTCCGCCGACGGCCCGTCCGGCTCGGGGATCAGCACGTCGACCTCGCTCGGGTCGAGGACGTCGAGGTCGAGCGCGACGTACGTCTCATCGACTCCCGCGAGCGCGCGATCGAGCGAATCGTCGATCCCGCTCGACTCCATGAACGCCACCTCGGGTGGGTCGAGGCTACGCGCTCCCACATGCGCAGCATCGGCAGTCGAGACGGCGCCGCCATCGAGAATCATGCGAAACGGCATTCCCCACAAGTTCCCCGACGGGGACGTCTCGGGCGTGTTCAGATCACCGTGGGCGTCGATCCAGACGATCCCGAGTCTGCCGACCCGGCGCGCGAGACCGAACGCTGCCCCGACGTGCGTGCAGCAGCACCCGCCCACGACGAGCGGTCGCGCGGAGAGTGACCCGGCGACGGCTTCGTTCTGCTCCTCGAGCGAATCCCGCTCGACCACTGCCACCTCGGGATACGGAACGGCGATTCGGGCTCCGTCGACCATCCCCTCTCCGCCCGCTCCCCATGCTGCCGGGACACGGACGATTCCAGCGGAGAACGTGCTCCCGCAGCTGTGACATTCGTAACCGTCCCCCATAGCCACCGCCGTGAACGTCCGACACCTCGGGCAGCGCGCCCGCAACGACGACATCAGGCGCTCGCAGGCACGATCGAGTCGAGAGCGTCGGCAAGTCGCGCGATTCCGTTCAGCGTTACCGCCGGTCGGGGATCCTCGTATTCGCCGAGGCGGTTGACCCAGATAGATGGGATACCGAGCTCACTTGCGGGAGCGATGTCGTGGAACAGGCTCTGCGCGACGTGCACGTGTCCAGCCGGATCTGCTCCCGTCTCCTCACGAAACACCTCCCAGTGGCGATGCGCAGGCTTGTACGAGCCGATGTCCCCCGCGACGATCGCGACGTCGAATGGCACACCCAGCACCTCCATCGAATCCTCGATCAGGTCACGGTCCGTGTTGGAGAGGATCCCGAGGCGCCAGCCTCGCTCCCGCGCCTCGCTCAGCCCCGGTCGCACGTCGTCGAAGACCGGCCACCGGGGCAGCGAGCTCGCAAGCGCTCCCGCCTGTCCTTCGGGGAGGAAGAGCCCTGCTTCCACCGCAAGTCGCTCGAGAGCGATCGTGAGCACCTCACGGTACGACCTTCCCGGACCGTCGGCCTGGATCCCCGGCTCGAGGTCGTGGTACCGGGTAAGGAGCTCGTCCGCGTGCCGGGTACCGAAGAGATCCTCCAGCTCGTTGCGGATGCCCGCGTTCCAGTCGACGAGCGTCCCGTAACAGTCGAACGTCGCCCAGCGCTCCATGCGATCAGCCTAGTCTGTGCGCCGTGGTCGAGATCCGTCCCATGGCCGTCGAGGACTGGCGAGCCGTGGAGGCGATCTACGCCGAAGGCATCGCGTCACGGCAGGCGACGTTCGAGACGTCGGCGCCGACCTGGGACGAGTTCGACCGCGGGCGACTGCGCGAGCACCGGTTCGTTGCCGTCGACGGCGAGACGATCGTCGGCTGGGCCGCGCTCTCGCCGACGTCGATGCGTGCGTGTTACCGAGGCGTCGTGGAGCACTCCGTCTACGTCGCCTCCGCGGGTCGCGGCAAAGGGGTCGGTCGAGCGCTCCTGGAGGCACTTGTCCGAAGCGCGGACGCGGCCGGCATCTGGACGATCCAGACGAACGTGTTTCCGGAGAACGCCGCGAGCGTCGCGCTCCACGAGAAGCTCGGCTTCCGCGTCGTCGGTCGCCGCGAGCGCATCGCGCGACTGGATGACGTCTGGCGCGACACTTTGCTCCTCGAGCGGAGGCTCTGAGCTATGCGCTCTCGTCCCAGCGGCGGAACACGACACACGCGTTGTGTCCGCCGAAACCGAACGAGTTGTTGACCGCGACCTCGATGTCCTGACGCCGGGACTCGTTCGGGATGTAGTCGAGGTCGCACTCGGGGTCGGGCACGTCGTAGTTGATCGTCGGCGGGAAGCACGCCCTGCTGGAGCGCAAACGTGCAGAAGATCGCCTCGACCGCCCCGGCTGCGCCGAGACAGTGGCCGGTCGCTCCCTTCGTCGACGAGACCGGCGTCCGAAACGCCTTCTCCTCGCCGAGCGCGAGCTTCAGGACACGCGTCTCCGCCGCGTCACCCGAAGGCGTCGACGTTCCGTGAGCGTTCACGTAGCCGACGACCTCGGGCTCGATGCCGGCGTCGGTGAACGCCATGCGCATCGCACGGGCAGGATTCTGGCCACTCGGATCGGGGTCGGAGACATGGCTGGCGTCCGAGGAGACGCCGTAGCCGAGCACCTCGCTGTAGATCTTCGCGCCGCGCGAGCGTGCGTGCTCGAGCTCTTCGAGGACGAGCATCGCCGCTGCCTCACCCATCACGAAGCCGTCGCGTCCCGAGTCGAAGGGCCGCGACGCCCCCTGCGGATCGTCGTTGCGCCTCGAGAGCGCTCGCATGGCCGTGAAGCCGGCGATGCCGACGCGCGAGATCGGCGCTTCCGTCCCACCGCAGAACATCACGTCGGCTCGCCCGAGGCGGATCGCATCGAGGCCGTCGCCGATCGCCATGTTCGAGGCCGCACACGCAGCGCACTCGGCAGCAAGGGGGCCTTGCGCGCCCAGCTCCATCGAGACCCACGCGGCGGCCATGTTCGGAATGATCTGGACGATCGCGAACGGACTCGTCCGGTCGGGGCCACGCTCGAGCAGGCTCTGGAAGCAGGTCTCGAAGGCGTAGAGCCCGCCGATCCCGGTAGCGACGGCAGCGCCGACGCGATCCGGCGCAGCGGCGATCGAGATCCCGCTGTCGGCCTCTGCCATCCGCGCTGCCGAGAGCGCGAGCTGTGAAAAACGGTCCATGCGACGCGCCTGCTTGCGGTCGATCCACACCGTCGGATCGAAGTCCTTGAGCTCGCAGGCGAAGTGGACGTCGTAACCGGCCGTGTCGAAGTGTGTGATCGGGCCTGCGCCTGCCTTCCCGGCGACGAGGTTGTCCCACGATGAACCGGCGTCGTTCCCGAGCGGCGTCACCATTCCGACGCCGGTGATGACGACGCGGCGACGCCCGTTGTCCGACCCGCCGGCCATCCCTACATCCCCAGCCCGCCGTCGACGAGCAGCACCGCGCCGGTGATGAACGACGCCTCGTCGGAGCAGAGGAACCGAACAGCGCCCGCGACGTCGTCCGGGTCGCCGAGACGCCCGAGCGGCGTCGACTGGAGCATCGCTCCGGTGGCCTCCTCCGGCAGGACGTCTGTGAGCTGCGTCTTCACGTAGCCGGGCACGACGACGTTGGCGCGAACGTTCCGGCTCCCCAGCTCGCGTGCGAGCGACTTCGTGAAGCCGATGATCCCGGCCTTCGACGCCGCGTAGTTCGTCTGCCCCCAGTTGCCGTGGATCCCGACGATCGACGAGATGTTCACGACCGTCCCGGCGCGCTTCTTCATCATTCCGCGCGCCGCAGCGCGGCAGGTGTAGAAGCACCCCGCGAGGTTCGTGTCGATCACCGTGTTCCAGTCCTCGTCCGACATCCGAACGAGGAGCCCGTCGCGCGTGACGCCAGCGTTGTTCACGAGGATGTCGACATCGCCGGCCTCTTCGACGAGCGCACGAGCGGACTCGGGATCGGAGACGTCCGCCTGCACGGCGCGGCCGCCGATCTCGGATGCGAGCGACTCCGCCTCGGCGGTACCCGTGCGGTACGAGAGCACGACGGTTGCTCCCGCGGACGCGAGCTCGCTGGCGATGGAGCGGCCGATGCCGCGCGATGCACCGGTGACGAGCGCCGTCTTGCCTTCGAGCGCGCAGAAGGTCACCGCGCGAGAGCCTCCTGCGCCCGCTCCAGGCTCTCGAGCGAGTTGACCGACATGGTCTTCACGCCCCGGTCGATCCGTTTGACGAGGCCCGAGAGCACGTTCCCCGGCCCCACTTCGACGAACGTCGTCGCGCCGGAGCGGATGAGCTCCGTCGCCGCCTGCGTGAATCGCACCGGCCCGGTCAGCTGGTCGACGAGCAGCGCTGCGATCCTCTGGGCTGGCTCGATCTTCGCGGTGACGGTGGACATGAACGGCGAGAGCGGCTCGGCGAAGCGGACGTGCTCGAGGGCGGGGCGCAACCGGTCCGCCGCTCTCGCGACGAGCGGGCTGTGGAACGCCCCCGACACCTTGAGCATCACGGCTCGTCGGGCGCCGAGGCTTGCGGCCTCGGCGCAGCACTCCTCGACTGCCTCGTGCTCGCCGGAGACGACGATCTGCCCCGGGCAGTTGTAGTTCGCCGGCCACACGCCGACGATCCTGCGACAGAGCTTCTCGACCTCCTCGTCGGCGAGGCCGAGGATCGCAGCCATCGCTCCGGGACGCTGGCGCGCAGCTTCCGCCATCGCGAGCCCGCGCTCACGCACGAGTCCGATGGCCGCACCGGTCTCGAGTGACCCGGCCGCAGCGAGCGCGGCGAACTCACCGACCGAGTGGCCGACCACGACGTCTGGCCGGAGGCCGCGGTCGCGCATCGCCGCGAGGATCGCGAGACTCGTCGCGACGAGCGCCGGCTGCTGCACCTCGGTCTCGACGAGATTCTCCAGCGGCGTCGAGAAGCAGAGTTCCTCGAGATCGAGCCCGGTTGCCTCCGACCCGATCCGATAGACCTCGCGCGCAGCCGGGAATGCCTCTGCGATCTCGCGACCCATGCCTTCCTCGAGCGACCCCTGGCCGGGGAAGCAGAACGCCACCTTGGTCATTGAGGCCTCCCGTTCGTCCATTCGATGAGCGCCGAACCCCACGTGAGCCCCGCGCCCATCCCGGTCATGAGAACCAGCTTTCCGTCCACGAGCCGCCCGTCCGCGCGCGCGTCTGCGAGCGCGAGGGGGATCGAGCCGGACGAGGTGTTTCCAAAGCGATCGACGTTCACGACGGTCTTCTCCGAGGGGATGCCGAGCTTAGCTGTCGCGTAGTCGATGATCCGCTTGTTGGCCTGATGCGGGACGTAAACGTCGATGTCGTCGACCGTCTTTCCGCATTCGGCGAGGATCTCCCCCGCCGACGACACCATGACCCTCGTCGCGAACTTGAACACCTCGCGCCCGTTCATCTTCACGTACGAGTCGGGATCGTCGAAGTGTCGCGATCCCGAGCCCGGATACCACAGGTACTCGCCACCCCCGCCGTCGGCCCCGAGCTCGAACCCGAGGAAGCCCCCGCGATCGACGGGCTCCATGACGACGGCACCCGCGCCGTCGCCGAACAGGACGAGCGTCGAGCGGTCCTCCCAGTCGAGGATCTTCGACAGCACATCCCCGCCGACGACGAGCGCTCGCCGAGAGAGGCCCGACGCGAGCATCCCGTACGCCTGCGCGATCGCGTAGACGAACCCCGTGCAGCCGGCGAGAAGGTCGTAGGCCGCCGCGCGGGGCATCCCGAGCTTGTCCGCGAGAATCGCCGACGACGTCGGGAACATCATGTCCGGCGTGACCGTCGCGCAGATGAGCAGATCGATGTCCGACGCGTCCGTCCCCGCGTCCTCGAGGGCAGCCCGCGCTGCGGGCAGCGCGATGTCGGTGAGCGCTTCGTCCTTCGCAGCGATCCGCCGCTCGCGGATCCCCGTCCGCTCCTGGATCCACTCGTCGGAGGTCTCGACGATCGTCGCCAGCTCGGCGTTCGTCATCACCTTCTCGGGGACATGGACGCCGAGTCCCGTGATTCCGATCCGAACCCCTTGCGCCACTCCGAGCACCGCTATCGCTCCACCGCGAACGTCAACGTGCCGCGCGCAGCCAGGGCGTCGCCGACATGTGCCGTGGCCTTGCCACGACCGATCGGGCCGCGCATCGTGTCGATCTCGCATGTGAGCGTAAGGACGTCGCCCGGTTCGACGACGCGCTTGAAGCGACAGTCGTCGATGCCTGCGAAGAACGCGATCTTGCCGCGATTCTCCTCCTCCACGAGAACGGCGATCGCGCCCGTCTGGGCCATCGACTCGACGATGAGGACGCCCGGCATGACCGGGCGCTCGGGAAAGTGACCTGGAAACCACCAGTCACCCGCATTCACGGTGCGTCGCGCGACGACGCGGCGACCGGGCTCCAACTCCGTAACCTCGTCGATGAGGAGGAATGGATCACGGTGCGGGAGGATCGACTCGATGACGTCCTTCCCGAACGGGACGGCAGGGGTCTGCACGGGGCGAGTCTACTCGCCGCATCCCCGGCTCAATCGCGGCGGATGCGCACTGCGGGGCCGCTGACGTTCCCCGCCGCGTCCCAGGCCACCACGCGAACTCTGGTCGCGGGGCCTCCCCAGGGGATCCGCATGACGCCCGCCCGAGCCGCAGCGATCTTGAGTGCCCGACCGTCGATCACGAAGGTCAGGGCGGACGGCTCGCTCACCTCGACGCGCAACCCCGCTCCGGGAAGAATGCGGACTCGCGGGGCGCTCGTATCCGTGACGAACGGCACGCCGAAGGCGATCGCGCCTGTCGCACCTGTCGCTTCCACGACGGCTGTGTAGTCGCCGTCGCGCAGGACGCCCGCTGCCCGTGCTCCGTCCCAGACGAAGCGCTGCGTCCCTCCGAGGTAGCTCGCGGCAAGCGGACTCGCAACCCACTTTCCGTCGCGCTCGATGCGAATGCGCACGCCGGCCGGAGCCGCCAGCGCGAACGTCAGGGTGATGCGGTCCTTGCGGCCGTCGGCGTTCGGTGAGAAGGCGGCTGGCGCGACGCTCACCAGACCGAGTGTTCGGTTCACGCTCAGCGGAACCACCTGCTGAACGGAAACGCCTGTCGCGGTCCGAGCCGTGACGACGACGTTGTAGCTGCCGTCGTCCAACTCGGCGCCGTCGAACTCGGCGACGTGTTGCCCGGCCCCTGTCCACACCCGGTCGACGAGCGTCGCGAGAACACCGCCGATCTGGTCCGTCACCTCGATCGTGACGTTGGCCGGCGCGGAGATGCGATACGTGAGCGTCGTCGTGTCGGCCTGACCGTCGCCGTTCGGGCTGATCGCCTCGGGTTCAGCGACGGCGGACTCGATCGCGAGCGGTGGCGTCCCGCCGCCACCCCGCACGAGCCCGGACGCGGGCCGTGCGCCACCGGCCGAGATCGTCCACTCGTACGAGCCAGGCGCGGTGCCTGCAGACTCCCACGTCCAGTCGACGGCGGCTCCCGTACCGGCGCCGCGCGCCACCTCGAGACCATTCGCGTCGGCCATCGCAACGGTCCAGCTCTGTGCCTGAGAGAGACGTGCGCGAACCCGGATCGCGGTGCCTCGCACGTCCGCCTTCGGGTCGAAGATCTTCAGTCCGCCGAGGCTCCTCGCGGCAGCGGCGATCGCTCCGAGACGCGCGTAGAGCGCAGCGCCCGGACACGCGGTGAATCCCGTATCCCGGTGTCCGGACACGCCGTTCAGCAGGACCGGGATGCCGGTTGCGTAGCGATCGCTGCCGCCCGAGATGTAGGTCAGGAGGGAGGTCGGGTCGACATGGGCGAGATCGAGGCGCCAGGCGATGAGTCGCGCGACCGCATCCTGGGCTGCGGCTGACGGCGCAGCACCCTCGTACGTGCCGAGGAGCGCGATGCCGACGGATCCGGTGTTGAAGCCGAGGGCGTGCGCGCCCACGACGTTGCGGTCGATGCCCCCGAACCGCCCCTCGTAGATCGTTCCGAAGCGGTCGACGAGGAAGTTGTAACCGATGTCGTTCCAGCCGTTGCCCTGGACGTGGAACAGCTGTATCCCCTTCACGATCGCGGCTGCCTCGGCGCGCGTGTACCCATTCTGACCGGCCGTGTGGTGGACGATCGCGAAGCGCACGTCGCTCGCGTAGCTCGGCGGGCCACGCCGGATCTTCTCGTCCGCACCCCACGTCCGTCGCGGGACGATCGGGGGCGTCGTGGTCGAGCTCGGGACGCGAAGCGGGATGAGTGACTCCGGGCTCCAGACGAGGTGCGCGCGAACCCTCCTCACGTTGCCGAAAGTGCGCGCCTGGAGCCGGTCCGATTCGCCGACCCACCACGGATTGCCGATCCTCCAGCCCGCCGTGCGGCGTTCCGGGGAGCCTGCGTCGGGACCGTCCTCGGACTCGGGGGCACCCTGACGCCACGGGCTCCAGGCACCGCCGAGCGATCGGGTGCGGAAGCTGACCGATCCCGCTCCTTGCCACTGGACGCCCGCGAGCGTGAAGCGTGAAGTCGACCTCGAATCCAGCGTCCCCCCGCCGTGCCGGACGAGCTCGACCGTGGTGACGGGTTGGCCCGGGCCGGCGATCGCCGCTGGACTGGCGATGAACGCAGCCAGGGCGACGGCGATGAGGGCAAGGAGACAGCGCACGAGAGTCCAGGGTGACCCGTGCCGACTTCGCGAACAAGGGCGTAGAACCTCCGCTGATAGAATCCTTACACCGGTGCCGGGCCGTTATTTGCGGGGATTTCTCGCCCTTCCGCTCCTCCTCGGAGCGCTTGCGGCGGCGCCGGGCGTTCTCGCGCAAGGGAGTAGCCCGAGGGTTCTCGCTGTGCACCTCGAGAACGACATCAATCCCGTCACGCAGGAGTTCGTCGAGGGCGCAGTCGACCAGGCGGAGGAGGGCGACTACGCGGCGGTCGTGCTCGTGCTCGACACGCCGGGCGGGCTCGCGTCGTCCATGCGCGGGATCGTGAAGCGCTTTCTCGCGTCCGAGGTTCCCGTCGTCGTCTACGTTGCTCCGCCCGGATCGAGTGCGGACTCCGCCGGCGCCGTAATCGCGATGGCGTCCGACGTCGCGGCAATGGCGCCGCAGACGAACATCGGCTCGTCGACTCCCGTCTCGCTGGGCGGCGAGGACATCTCGACGGACCTCAGGCGGAAAATCGTCAACGACGCCGCCGCGTACGTGGGCGAACTTGCACGCGAGCACGATCGCAACGTCGAGGCGGCGCGCGACATGGTCACGAAGGCCTCCAACTACGGCGCGAGAGAGGCGAAGCGGATCGGGCTCGTCGAGGTGGTCGCCCCGTCGCTTCCCGTCCTGCTCGATCGAATCGACGGGATGAAGACCGTTCCCAAGGGTCTCGTGCTCGATACGGCAGGCGCACAGATCGAGGACGTCGAGATGAGCTTCTGGCAGCGCGCACGCGACTTCCTCGTCGACCCGAACCTCATCGCCCTGATGCTCTCCATCGGCCTCATCGGGATCGTTGTCGAGCTCTGGAACCCCGGGCTCGTCTTCCCCGGGACGGTGGGGGCGATCTCCCTGATCCTCGGCCTCTACGGCCTTCAGGTGCTCCCGGTCTCGCTCGCCGGGCTCCTCCTGATCGTCCTCGCCGCGGCGTTCTTCGTCGCCGAGGCGTTCGTCCCGACCCACGGCGCGCTCTCGGTCGCGGGAGCGGTCATGTTCGTCCTCGGCGCCCTGATGCTCTTCGACCCCGCAGGTGACGCGTACCAGGTGTCGATGCCGGTCGCGATCGGCATCGCCGTAGGACTCGCCGTCCTTCTCGGCCTCGCGATGACGCGAGCGCTTCGTGCCGCGCGCCAGCCTGCTGCCGTCGGCGTGCAAGGCATGGTGGGCGGCGAGGCGGTCGTTCGGCGGGAGGGCATGGTCCAGGTCGACGGCGAGCTCTGGCGCGCGCGCACCGTCGACGGGGCGGCACTGGTGCCGGGCGAGCACGTCCGGATCGACGAAGTCGAGGACGACCTCCGGCTCGTCGTAGGATCCATGTCGACACCGAACGGGGAGGAGCCCCACTGATGGATGTGTCCGCTGGTCTGATC
Organism: uncultured Gaiellaceae bacterium; assembly: GCA_963833725.1. Lineage (GTDB taxonomy): Bacteria > Actinomycetota > Thermoleophilia > Gaiellales > Gaiellaceae > GMQP-bins7. The sequence continues at coordinate 116,092 of CAWHYV010000008.1, read as the reverse complement.
GTGCTCGTCGTCGTCCTCGTCCTCGGTCTCCTCTTCCTGTTCGCGGCGGTCAAGATCGCGCGCGAGTACGAGCGAGGCGTCATCTTCCGGCTCGGCCGCCTGCTGCCTCAGCCCAAAGGCCCGGGGCTCTTTCTCCTCATCCCGATCGTCGATCGCATGGTCAAGGTCGACCTGCGCACGGTGACCCTGAACGTCCCGCCGCAGGAGGTCATCACGAAGGACAACGTCCCGGTTCGCGTCAATGCGGTCGCGTACTTCCGAATCGTCGAGCCGAACAACGCGATCGTCCAGGTCGAGAACTACATGGTCGCGACGTCGCAGATCGCGCAGACGACGCTGCGCTCGGTACTCGGTCAACACGTTCTCGACGAGTTGCTGTCCGAGCGCGACAAGATCAACGCGATCCTGCAGGCGATCATCGACGAGGCGACGTCGCCCTGGGGGATCAAGGTCTCGGTCGTCGAGGTGAAGGACGTCGAGATCCCGGCCGGCATGCAGCGCGCAATGGCCCGCCAGGCGGAAGCCGAGCGCGAGCGGCGGGCGAAGGTGATCTCAGCCGAGGGCGAGTACCAGGCGTCCGAGCGGCTCAAGGATGCAGCCGCAGTCATGTCGCAGGAGCCGATCACCGTTCAACTGCGTTACCTCCAGACCCTGCTCGAGATCGGCGCGTCGAACAATTCGACCATCGTCTTCCCGATCCCGATCGACCTACTCACCGCGCTCAAGCACACGGCGGACGCGGGCGGAGAGCGATAGGTCAGGCGGGCGGTTCTTCTTCGACGGCGATCGCGGGCTCCGTCTCCTCCGAGGCGGTGACGGGATCGACGAGGGCGGCCTCGTCATCGTCGTCGGAGCCGATCACCGGAGCGAGGGTTGCCACCTTCTCTCCCTCACGAAGTCGCATGACGATGACGCCTTGGGTGGACCGGCCTGCCCGGCGGATGCCGTCGACCGGGATCTTGATCACGGTGCCACCATCGGAGATCAACATGACCTGGTACCCGTCGCGAACGATGCGCGCGCCAGCGAGACGGCCTTTCCCTTCGGTGAGCTGCGCCGTCTTGACACCCATCGTCCCTCGACCCTTCGCCGGATAGTCGCCGATGCGGGTCCGCTTGCCGTAGCCGTTCTCGGTCACGACGAGGAGATCGGCGTCGTCGACCGCGATGTCGACTTCGATCACCTCGTCCGCGGCGCGAAGTTTCATGCCCGCGACACCGGACGTATCGCGACCCATCGCCCGCGCCTGCTTGCCGTGGAACCGGACAGCTTGGCCCATGCGCGAGACCATCAGGATGTCGTCGCTCTCGCTGGCGAGGCGGACACCGATGAGCTCGTCATCCTCGCGAAGCTTGATCGCGATGATCCCGTCGGCCTTGAGCGGCGTGTTGTACGCGATGAACTCCGTCTTCTTGACGATGCCTCGTCGTGTCGCGAAGACCAGGTACTTCGCCTCGGTGAAGTCACGCGTCGCGATGACCGCCTGCACGTACTCGTCCTGACGGAACGGCAGGAGATTCACGATCGCGCGGCCCTTCGACTGCCGGGAGCCGAGCGGGAGCTCATGCACCTTGAGGCGGTAGACCTTCCCGACCGTGGTGAAGAAGAGGATGTAGTCGTGCGTGGATGCGACGAACAGGTGCTCGATGTAGTCGTCGTCCTTCATGTCCATCCCCATGACGCCGATCCCGCCGCGGCGCTGCTCGCGATAGGTGGTCACCGGAAGACGTTTGATGTAGCCGGACTTGGTGATCGCGATGACCATGTCCTCCTCCGCGATCATGTCCTCGAGCTCGAGATCGGTCTCGCCGGCCACGATCTCCGTGCGCCGCTCGTCCGTCTTCCCGTAGAAGTCCTTGAGCTCGAGCAGCTCCTCGCGCACGGTCGCATCGACGAGGCCGGGGTCGCCGAGAAGCGCGCGGAGCTCGGAGATCCGCTCCTGGAGGTCGGCGTGCTCGTCCTCGATTCGCTTGCGCTCGAGACCGGTGAGGGCTCGGAGGCGGAGATCGAGGATCGCCTGTGCCTGGATCTCGGAGAGCTGGAAGCGCTCCATGAGCGCGGTTCGAGCGTCGTCGGTGTCCTCCGCAGCTCTGATCAGCGCGATGACCTCATCGAGGTTGTCCAGCGCGATGAGGTAGCCCTCGAGGACATGCGCGCGCTCGAGTGCCTTGCGTAGCTCGTACTTCGACCTCCGCGTGACGATCTCGCGCTGGTAGTCGAGGTAGTACGTGACGAGCTCGAGCAGCGACAGCGTCCGCGGGACGCCGTCCACGAGCGCGACCGCGTTGTAGCCGAACGTCGCCTGAAGCTGCGTGTGCTTGAACAGCTTGTTGAGGACGACCTGCGGGATGGCCTCGCGCTTGAGGTCGATCTGAATCCGCATCCCGGTGCGATCCGAGTGATCCTTGACGTCCGAGATCTCGCTCAACACCTTGTCGTGGACGAGGTCTGCGATCTTCTTGATGACGCCCGAGTCGCCGCCCTTCTTCACGCCGTACGGCAGCTCCGTGACGATGATCGCGTTCTTCCCGCCGCGGAGCTCCTCGACGTGAGCTCGCCCGCGCATGACGATGCGCCCGCGTCCCGTGCGATAGGCGTCACGCACGCCCGCGCGGCCGACGATGATCGCTCCGGTCGGGAAGTCCGGCCCTTTCACGTGCGACATGAGGTCGTCCGCGTTCGCCGACGGCTTGTCGATGAGCTGGACGACCGCATCGACGACCTCGGAGAGGCGGTGCGGAGGCATGTTCGTGGCCATTCCGACCGCGATTCCCGAGGAGCCGTTCACGAGGAGGTTCGGGAAGCGAGACGGAAGCACCGACGGCTCCTTGCGCGACTCGTCGTAGTTCGGGACGAAGTCGACGGTGTCCATGTCGATGTCACGCAACATCTCGGTTGCAAGCCGCGTGAGCCGACACTCCGTGTAGCGCATCGCCGCAGCCGGGTAGTCGTCGATGTTCCCGAAGTTGCCTTGCCCGTCGACCAGCGGATAGCGCAGCGAGAACGGCTGCGCCATGCGGACGAGGGTGTCGTAGATCGACTGATCCCCGTGCGGGTGGTAATAGCCCATCACGTCACCGACGACACGTGCCGACTTCAGCCGCGGTCGATTCGGTTGCAGTCCGGCCTCGTGCATCGCATAGAGCACGCGGCGGTGCACCGGCTTGAACCCGTCGCGAGCATCCGGCAGCGCCCGCGAGACGATGACGCTCATCGCGTAGTCGATGAAGCTCGAGCGCATCTCCTGCTCGAGCTCGCGGCCCTCGATACGGCCCGCGCCGAGCGGTTCGACGACGTCAGACATCCAGGAACCTCACGTCTCGGGCGTTGGCCTCGATGAAGGCGCGGCGCGGCTCGACCTGGTCACCCATGAGCGTCGAGAACATCTTGTCGGCGGCTGCGGCGTCCTCCACCTCCACTCGGATCAGGATGCGGTTGGCAGGATCCATCGTCGTGTCCGCGAGCTCCTCCGCATCCATCTCCCCGAGTCCCTTGAACCGGCTGACCTGCAGCCCTTCCTTCGCAAGTTCGAGCGCGGAGCCGCGGAGCTGGCCGAACGTGTCGGCGTGGCGCGTCTTCTTCCCGAACGTCACGTCGAACGGGGGATGGCCGACGATCTCGCTCAGACGACCGTGCGTCTTGCGTACGTTGGCGTAGATGGACGACGCGAGCAGCGCCACCGGGACGACGACGTTCGATGCGGCTCCCGTCTCGCGCTCGATGATCTTCACGTGCGTACCCTCGTCCGACGACTCGACGATCGCGATCTCGTAGCCGTTCGAGTCGCGCGCGGAGAGCGCGGCCTCGACCGTGATCGCATCCGCCTCGACGAGCCTGTGATCGACGACGAAGTTGGCCGCGGCAGCACCGAAGTCCTCGCGGAGACGTGACACCCAGCCGTCGAACTCGTTGAGCACGCGCGTGAGCTTGCCGTAGCGCGCTTCGGTCAGCTTGATGGTCTCACCGCGACGGTCCGTCACGTCCATGTCCTTGATGCGCTCACGGGCGAGGAGCTCTTCGAACTGCGACTCCTTCTCGACGTAGCGCAGCTGCGAGCCGAGCTTTACGCGATAGAGCGGCGGCACGGCGATGTAGACGAAGCCGCCCTCGACGAGCTCCTGCATCTGCCGGTAGAGGAACGTGAGGATGAGCGTGCGGATGTGCGCGCCGTCCACATCGGCGTCGGTCATGACGATGATGCGGTGGTAGCGCAGCTTCTCGAGGTCGAACTCCTCGCCGATGCCCGTGCCGATCGCGGTGATGATCGCCTGGATCTCCTCGTTCGAGAGAACCTTGTTGATCCGGTTCTTCTCGGCGTTGATCACCTTGCCGCGCAGCGGCAGGATGGCCTGGAACGAGCGGTCACGAGCATCCACCGCAGAGCCGCCGGCCGAATTTCCCTCGACGAGGAAGATCTCCGCGCTCTCGGGATCCGAGATCTGGCAGTCGGCGAGCTTGCCCGGCAGCGAGTTCGACTCGAGGGCGCTCTTCCGTCGCGTGAGCTCGCGCGCCTTGCGCGCGGCCTGTCGCGCTCGTGCCGCCGAGACGGCCTTCGTGATGATCTGCCTCGCCTCGGTCGGGTTCTCCTCGAGGAACTGCGCGAGCCGCTGGTTGACCGTGGTCTTCACCAGGCCCTCGATCGGCGGATTGCCGAGCTTCGTCTTCGTCTGGCCCTCGAACTGAGGATTGCGCAGCTTCACCGAGATGACCGCGGCGAGGCCCTCGCGAACATCCTCGCCCTCGAGGTTCTCCTCCTTCTCCTTCAGAAGGCCCTTGTCGCGGGCGTAGCGGTTCAGCGTCCCGGTGAGAGCCGCGCGGAACCCGGAGAGGTGGGCGCCGCCCTCGGTCGTGTTGATGTTGTTCGCGAACGAGAAGACCGACTCGACGTACGACGTGTTCCACTGCATGGCCACCTCGACCTGGCCGTCGTCGGTGTCGCCCTCGAAGTAGATGACGTGCTTGTGCACCGGATCCTTCGACTCGTTCACGTGCGATACGAAGTCGCGGATCCCGCCCTCGTAGTAGAACTCCTCGGTCTTGCCTCCCGCGCGGTCGTCGCGCAACACGATGCGGAGACTGCGTGTGAGGAACGCCGTCTCGCGCAGACGCTGCGACAGCGTTGCCGCCAAGAGCTCGATCTCCTCGAACACCTCCGAGTCCGGCAGGAACGAGATAGTCGTCCCGGACTCGTCCTTCGCCGACACGCCGATCGCGGTCAGATCCGTCGTCGGCTCGCCGCGCGCGAACTCCTGTCGATACACCTTGCCGTCTCGACGAACCTCGGCGATGAGCCACTCCGACAGCGCGTTCACGACCGAGACACCGACACCGTGCAACCCTCCGGAGACCTTGTAGCCGTCGCCGCCGAACTTGCCCCCCGCGTGGAGCTTGGTCAGAACCACCGTCAGCGCAGACAAGCCCTGCTCCGGAATGACCTCGACCGGAATTCCCGCACCGGCGTCGCGGACGGTCACCGAGTTGTCCGGATGGATGGTGACGTCGACTAGGTCGTTGCGACCCGCCAGGGCCTCGTCGACGGCGTTGTCGACCACCTCGTAGACGAGGTGATGGAGGCCGCGTAAGCCCGTCGATCCGATGTACATCCCGGGCCGGAGACGGACCGGCTCGAGGCCCTCGAGGACGGTGATGTCTTTTGCGGTGTAGGCTGCTTCGGCCATTAAAAAAGCCCTGCAAATCGCCATATTGCGGGGCCGAGCAAGTGTATCAGAAAGTGCGGCCGGACCGGGTCTTCAAAAGGCTGGCGCGGGCAGCACGGGCGACGAGCTCGCGGAGCTCCGGATCGGCGATGCTAGACGCTGCCGACGCAGCCTCCGAGCGGACCTCGGAGGGCATCTCGTCGATAGCCGGGATCGGCTCACGGGTCGGCTCGACGGGTTCCTCCGCTTCGGGAATAGGGCCGACCGCGCACCTCAGCCGCGCGGGTGCATCCGCGCCCAGTCTCGTCCGCAGGCGGTCGAGCAGCTCCTCCGACAGCAGCGCGAGCTCCTGGGCCCAGGTCGCCGATGCCGTCGCCACGTGCAGTGTGCCGTCACGCCCGATTCTGAGCGGCCAGGCGTTGCGTGCGATTGCGTCCCCGACGATCGACGGCCACGCCGCCGTCAGCGCGGCGAGGGGAATCGCATCGCGGCTGCCGCTCCGAGACAGCTCCCGCTCGACGGAGCCTCCGAGACGCTCCATCATCGGACCTGCCCCGGGGTCACCGACAGCGCCTGTGCCGGCTCGATCGGCAGCGCCGCCACAGACGTCGCGGTGACCACCGTCTGCGATCCCCGCTCGATCATCCGCGCGAGTGCCTGGCGCCGCTCGCCGTCGAGCTCAGACAGGACGTCGTCGAGCAGGACGAGCGGCGAACCGCCCGAGCGATCGCGGAGTACTTCTGCCTCTGCCAGGACGAGCCCGAGCACGGACATGCGCTGCTCCCCTTGCGAGCCGAATACGCGGAGATCCCGCCCGCCGGCGTCGATCCGGAGCTCGTGCAAGTGCGGTCCGGTCCCCGTGACGCCGCGCTCGATATCGCCTTCGAGACGCGCGTCGAGGGTGGCGACTGTCGGCGGCTCGCCGTCGTAGGTCAGCGCGGCGTCGGCGAGGCCGAGGTCTCCCGCGGCCTCCGTGAATGCCGGCGACAGCAGCTCGATCGCCTCGCAGCGAGCGCGCACGAGCGCGTCGCCGAGCTCTGCGACCCGAGCCGTCCAGGGCGAGATGGCGTCGCGCGTGGAGAACCCCGCTCGAACGCGCCTGAGTCCCGCATTTCGCTGACCTAGCGCCGTTGCGTACTCGTTCGGGATCGCGGCACGTGCCGGAAGGAGCCGCCCCACGACTCTGTCGAGATACGCGCGCCGCGTTGCCGGGCCGCCCTTGACGACGGCGAGCCTGTCCGGCGTGAAGACGAGCGTCGCCAGATCTTGCCGCAGGCGATCGCCCGACGTCAGGCGCTCGCCGTTCAACTCGACGCGCCGCGAGTCGTTTCCTGTGAGCACGATGTCGGTGGCGAACGCGTTCTCGCCCACGGTCCCTGCGAGCTGCACTCGCGCGACGTTTGCGTCGAAGCGAATCAGCATGCGGTCTCGGCGGGCACGGGGGGAAAAGCCCTGTGTCCCGACGTGCAGCGCCTCGAGCAGGTTCGTCTTGCCCGCACCGTTCGAGCCGTGGAGGAGCACGATCCCAGGCTGCAGCCCCAGCTCGAGCGACGGGTAGGAGCGGAAGTCGCGGAGCGTGACGTCGCGAACGATCAGCCCGCGAGCCGGATGGGCATGATCAGGTACCAGAAGCTCTCTTCCGGCGATTCGATGAGCCCGGGGCGGAGTCGATTGATCAGCTTGAGCTGCACGGTGTCCCCGCCGACGGCTTCGAGGCCGTCGCGCAGGAAGTCCGGATTGAAGCCGATCTCCAGCTCCTCTCCCGAGAACTCGATCGGGAGTGACTCCGTGGCCTCGCCGACGTCCTGCGTCTGAGCGGAGACGGTCAGCTCGCCATCCGCGAAACGGAGCCGGAGCGGCGCATTTCGCTGCGCCATGAGCCCCGCACGCCGGACCACCTCGAGCAGCGGTGCGCGGGGTGTCGTGATCTCGATCTCGAAGGTCTCGGGCAGAAGCTGCTTGTAGTTCGGGAACTGCCCGTCGATCCGCCGGCTCGTGAGCCAGACGTCGCCGGCCGAGAAGATGACGTGATTCTCGTGGACGCCGAGCTCGACCTCTTCGCTGCCCGCCGCGATGCGGGCGAGCTCCTGGAGTGCGCGTGCCGGAATGATCGCCTCGAGATCGGGGCCTCCGGCCGAGAGTGGTGTTTCCTTGACCGCGAGACGGTACGAGTCGGTCGCCGCCATGACGAGCTTGTCCCCCTCGAACCGTACGAGGATCCCGGTGAGGACCGGTCGTGACTCGTCTCGGGACGCAGCACGTCCCACCTTCTCGATCGTTGCGAGAAGTGCCCCCGCTTCGATGCGATGCAGCGGAACGTCGAGTGGCGGAAGCCGCGGGAAGTCCTCGGCGCTGTACACGTTGAGGCGCGATGAATGACTCCCCGAGGTGACGGCAAGGATGCCGTCGCCGTCTTCGTACGAGAGCGTCACGGTGTCGTCCGGGAGGAGCCGCACGAGATCCGTGAGGAGCCTTCCCGGGACGACCACGCTCGCGTCGCCGGTGAGCTCGCCGCTGAGCGATGCCCTGAGTGAGATCTCCATGTCCGTCGCGGAGAGCGTCAGCCGACCCTCCTCGGCGCGGAGCAGCACCCCCCCGAGGACTTGCACGGCGCCACGGGTCGAGATCGCGCGCGCAACGACGCCCAGAGCGGATGCGAGATCGCTCTTCGAGCAGGTAACGCGAAGCGCGGTGTCGGTCGCCATGTCTGTATTCATTACTGGAAGAACAAGCTCGTAGTAGTAGTAGGAGTGTGAGTTATGGGGAGGACAGGGCGTTTGAGGGTCAGGAGCGGGGAAAACGTCTGTGGACGGCTGTGTTGGTCCCGGCCAACGCAATCCACACCGCGCAGTGACACCCTGACGTGGACCCCCAACATCAGCGGGCCTGCTTGATGCGCGCCGTCAACTCTTGCACAAGGTTGTACACAGAGCGATCTTCGCGGATGAGCCGTGTGATCTTGTCCTTCGCGTGAATGACGGTCGTGTGGTCACGACCGCCGAACTGCTTCCCGATCATCGGGAGGGACGCGTCGGTGAGCTCGCGCGAGAGGTACATCGCGACTTGCCTCGGATAGGCGACTGCCTGAGATCTGCGCGGGCTGACGAGCTCGTCGAGCGTGACGCCGAATCGCTGTGAGACGGCTTCCTGGATCCGTGGAATCGTGACCTCGGGCGCCGCCTCGCCTTGCGGGTAGACGTCGCGAAGGACGTCCTCGGCGAGCTCGACCGTGAACGGCCGATCCGTGAGGGACGAGAACGCGACGACGCGCGTGAGAGCGCCCTCCAGCTCGCGGATGTTGGCTGACACTCGACCGGCGATGAACGTCAGCACCTCGGAGTCCTCGATTGCGATGCCCTCGGTCTCGACACGCTTCCGCAGGATCGCGATGCGCGTCTCGAGGTCAGGCGCCTGGATGTCCGTGAGCAGCCCCCACTCGAACCGCGATCGCAGCCGCTCCTCGAGCGTCGCGATCTCGCGCGGCGGGCGATCGGACGAGAGGACGATCTGTGCGCCACCCTCGTAGAGCGAGTTGAACGTGTGGAAGAACTCCTCCTGGATCCGCTCCTTGCCCTCGATGAACTGGATGTCGTCGACGAGCAGCACGTCGTAGTTGCGATAGCGCCGCTTGAAGCCCTCGATGCGCGCACCACGATCGCGCACGGCGTCGATGAACTCGTTCATGAACATCTCGCTCGTGACGTAACGCGTCGTCAGGCGCCGCGAGTGCTGCCGGACGTAGTGGCCGATGGCCTGGAGGAGGTGGGTCTTCCCGAGCCCGGTCCCGCCGTAGATGAACAACGGGTTGTAGGCCTGCGCCGGCGCTTCCGCGACGGCGAGCGCCGCAGCGTGCGCGAACCGGTTCGACGAGCCGATGACGAACAGGTCGAACGTGTACTTCCGGTTCAGCTCGACCTCGGACGACTCTCGATTCCGGACTTCGGGCTTCGGCTCCGCCTCCCTGGCGGCAGGAGGAGTAGGGGGCGTCTCCGCCTGTGGTGCGGTGGATCTCGCGAGCACGCGCTCGCCGACGGCGAAGCTGACGACCGCCCCCGTTGTCGAGTTGTCGCGCGCTGCGTGGGTCACGAGATCGAGAAAGTGGCCCTCGATCCAGTCGCGCGTGAAGTCGTTCGGAACCTCGACGACGAGCTGTTCACCGTTGTACGAGCGTGGCTGCGCCTGCCCGAACCACGTGTCGTAAGTCGTCTCCGTGAGAGTGTCCCGAAGCCGCCCGGCTATCGCGTTCCAGAGGTCGTCCGCTCGTGTCTCGCCGGGGTGCTCCACCCGTCCTCACGCATCGTAGGGGCCGTCGGAAGGTGGCGAGCATAGCACCGTCTCTCTGCCCACTCAACGCCGGCTTCGGCGGCGACTGTGGATGAAAAGACCCCCAATTTGCAGGAATTTCTCCTGTTCCACACTTCTATCCACAGGTGTGGAAAAAGGACAATGTGTTGTACGTCAAGACAACGACGAAAACGGATGAGCAGCAATTTCGACCCGCCCCTCGTTCTCGAGCTCTGTGGAAAACCTGGGTTCGAGACGGCTCGTCTATACTCGCGACTCCTCGACCCCGTGCCTCCCGAGATCACGTGAAACGCACCTACCAACCGAATGTCAGACGTCGCAAGCGGCGTCATGGTTTCCGAGCGCGGATGTCTTCGCGCGGAGGTCGCGCGATCCTCAAGCGCCGCCGCGCGCGGGGACGGAAGCGCCTGTCGGCCTGAGACACCCTGTGCAACGCCGCAACCGGCTCTCCCGGTCGAAAGACTTCGACACCGTCTACCGGCGCGGGCGTTCTGCATCGACCCGCTACCTGGTGCTCCACTGGTTCGCGAGAGATGACGACGGTGACGGCGATCCCCGGTTGGGACTCGCGGTTCCCCGCTCCGTGGGAACAGCCGTTGCGCGAAATCGCGTGAAGCGTCTCCTCCGCGAGGCGTGGCGGGAACTGCTCCCCTCCGTTCCTGCGGGTCAGGACTACGTTCTCGCAGCACGCCCGGGGCTTGCCGAGCCGGCGGAGACGCGCGGGAAGGACTGGCTGGTCGCCGAGATCGGCGAGATCCTCGAGAAGGCTCGGCCGTGAAGTTCCTGGGTATCGGCTTCGTGCATGCGTGGCGGTGGACGTTCGGTCTCCTCACGCCCGCCGGCACGTGCAAGTACCACCCGAGCTGCTCTCAATACGCGCTCGATGCGCTGCGCGAGTTCGGCCTGGTACGCGGTGCGGTGCTGTCCGGATGGCGGATCCTGCGTTGTAATCCCTGGAGCCACGGCGGGGTCGACTACGCCAAGGATCAGACAGTGTTTCGTGCGGGCGGCTCTCGGAAGGCGCGCACGTGATCGTCGGCGGCATCCTCTCACCGCTCGAGAACGTCCTCACCGAGGTCCTCACATGGCTGCACGAGTCTGCCGGCCTGACCTGGGCCTGGTCGATCGTCGCGCTGACCGTGATCGTTCGCATGCTCCTCGTGCCGGTCGCGATCCGACAGATCCACTCCATGCAGAGCCTGCAGATCCACGCGCCCGAGATGAAGGCGATCCAGCAGCGCTACAAGAGCGATCGCCAGAAGCAGTCGGAAGAGCTCATGAAGTTCTACAAGGAGAACAAGATCAATCCGTACGCCTCCTGCCTTCCGATCGTCTTCCAGATCCCGATCTTCATCTCGCTCTTCTTCGTCCTCAAGGATTTCGAGAAGGAGATCTTCGCGCAGTCGGGCGGGTCGCTCGAATGGCTTTCCGGCTTGATCAACATCGTGGAGCCCGTGAAGGACGGTTGGGGACCGGTCCTCATCGCGGTGTACGTCGCGAGCCAGCTGACCTCGACGTACTTCATGTCGACGGCGATGCAGAGCAAGGCGCAGCGCTACATGATCATGGTGCTGCCGGTCGCGTTCCTTCCGTTCATTCTCAACTTCCCGTCAGGTCTGATGATCTACTGGCTGACCACGAACCTGTGGACGACCGGCCAGGGGCTCGTGACCCGGCGCCTCATGCCGCGCCCAGCAGCGCCGCCGAAGCGATCGAGCCGCACGCCGCCGAAGGACGCGGAGGTCTCGACGAACGGAGAGAGCTCGAGCGACGTGCAGGGCGCGCCGGCGCAGGCCTCCGGCGGCGCGCCGCGCCGAGTGAAGCGCAAGCGCGGTGGGAGACCCCGGTGACGGGCAGCTCCGACGCCGTCAGCGTCGAAGCGACGGGCGAGACCGTCGGTGAGGCGAAGTGGGCTGCGCTCCGCGAGCTCGAATCGCTCGTCCCGGGTCTCGATCGCGACAGCGTCCAGTTCCAGGTCGTCTCCGAAGGCGAGCGCGGGCTGCTCGGCGTCGGCTTCACTCCGGCGCATGTCATCGCGAGCGCCGAGGCGGAGGGGGCTGTCGAGCGCTCGTCCGAGGACGGGCCTACGAGCGGTGAGCCGCGCGAGATCGTCGAGCGAATCGCCGCGGGTATCGGCGCCGACGTCTCGGTCTCGGCTCGCGACCGCGACGGCGTCGTCACCGTGACGTCCTCCGGCCCCGACGTCGCGCTGTTCATCGGCAAGCACGGGCAGACGATCGACGCCATCCAGTACCTCGCCAACGCGATCACGCGTGCCGGGGGCGGCGCTCACGAGATCGTCGTCGACGCTGCCGGGTATCGAGCCCGCCGAACGGCGACGCTCGGCGGGATCGCGCGCAGAACCGCCCAGCGCGTCGAGGCGACCGGGCGCCGCGCAGAGCTCGAGCCGATGACGCCGGTCGAGCGGAAGATCGTGCACGAGGCGCTGAAGGACGATCCCGGTGTCGAGACGGCGAGCGAGGGCTCCGAGCCGAACCGGTACGTGGTCGTCCTACCGCGGCTCGCCGCGGACTGACCCGATGGACGACGCGGTCCTCGAGCGCTGGCTCGAGGATGTGCTCGCGACCAGGGGCATCACCGGAATCCGCGACCTCGCCGAGGCACGCCGCGCGCTCCTCGAAGACGCGCTTCGAGTGATCCCCATCCTCGATCGCTGGCCAGGGTCGGTCGTCGACGTGGGCTCCGGAGGCGGCACGCCGGGCATCCCCCTCGCCGCGAGCATGCCCGGCCGCACGTTCACCCTTCTCGAGGCCGAGCGTCGCAAGTGCGAATTCCTCGAGCGCGCGACCCGCGACCTCGACAACGTCACGGTCGTCTGGGGACGGGCGGAGGACCAACCGACCGACACGTTCGGTGTCGCCCTCGCGAAAGCCCTCGCGAAGCCGCCCGTTGCCGCGGAGCTGTGCCTCCCCCTCGTCGCCCCGGGCGGGGCGGCAATCTTGTGGCTCGGCGAGACGGCGGATCGCGGCGCTGTCGCGGCCGCTGCCGAGCGACTAGGAGGCCGTCTCGAGGAGGAGGTCGCGGGACTCGTGGTTCTACGCAAGGTCGACGCGACGCCGCCGGGGTTCCCGCGGCGTCCGGGCATGGCGAAGAAGCGCCCTCTCGCCTAGTCGGAGCCCGCCGACCGCGCGTTGTGCAGCCGGATGCCGCTGAACTCGAGGGTCGAGGAGACGACGCTGGTCCAGGCGGGCCAAAGATTCGCGACGACGCGCAACTCGATGCCGGCATTCACGTGACGCGCTACGAGGTCGCCGAGCTCGACCATCTCGACGGGGCTCACGTGCTCACGGCTGAGCCAGTAGCCGCCGACTTCGTTGTCGGGCTCGAACGTCACCTCCGGCAGCCGGTAGGCGACGACACGGGCCGTCCGAATTCGTTCGAGCCACATCGTCTCCACGAGATGGACGCGGGTCGATCCACCGAGCAGCGCGGCGTCGCTCGGCGCCGTCGCCGGTGTTGCCCAGAATGTGCCACGCGGGCACTCGCGTGGAAACCAATAGAGCGGAAGGTGGCGCGTGTCGATCGCCCACACGCGCGGCTCGTTGCTCGCGGCCGTTGCGCTGACATGGGGCTCGAATCGCTCGATCCCGGGGTCCTCGCTCACGTGCCACAGCGCGTGTGGCCCTTCGCCGACATACGGCGGCGCCGGTTCGCGCATCGCCCGACTCTAGCCGCCACCCTCTCTAGTCTTGCCACGTGTCGGCTCGGGTCTACGCAGTCGCGAATCAGAAGGGCGGCGTCGGGAAAACGACGACCGCGGTGAACCTCAGCGCCTGTCTCGCCGAAGCGGGCGAGCGCGTGCTTCTCATCGATCTCGATCCGCAGGCGAATGCGACGTCCGGGCTCGGGATGCGGGCGAACGGCTCGTCGACCCACGACCTTCTGGACGGGGTGCCGCTCGGCAAGCTCGCGAAACCGTCCGCGGTAGACAACCTCGACGTCGTCATGGCGAAGAGCGACCTCGCTGCAGCCGCGGTCGACCTGTCGAACCGCGACGGCGGTGAGCGGTACCTCGCCGATGCGCTGACGGGCACGCTCGATGCGTACTCGTACGTGCTCCTCGACTGCCCACCCTCGTTCGGGCCGCTGACGGTCAACGCGCTCGCTGCAGCGAGCCGTGCGATCGTCCCGGTGCAGGCGGAGTACTACGCGCTCGAGGGGCTCTCGCAGCTGCTCGGCACGATCAATCTCGTCAAGGCACAGCTCAATCCGGAGCTCGCGGTCGCGGGAATCCTGCTGACCATGGCCGACGGCCGCACGCGCCTTGCCGCCGAGGTCGAAGCGGAGCTGCGACGCCATTTCGGGGCGCTCGTCTTCACGACGACGATCCCCCGGTCCGTCCGTCTCGCCGAGGCGCCGAGCCACGGTGTCCCTGCAATCGCCTACGACCGCCGATCCGCCGGCGCGCAGGCCTACTGGAAGGTGGCGATGGAGCTTGTCGAGCGTTCCTAAGGAGCGGCGAGGGCTCGGCCGAGGCCTCGAAGTGCTGCTCGGAGAAGCAGGCCAGCCCGAACTGGTGCATCTCCCCGTCGAGACGATCCACCCGAACCCACGACAGCCGCGAAGGCGCTTCGAGCCCGAGGCCGCCGCCGGCCTTGCGAGCTCGATCCGGCTCCAGGGCGTGCTGCAGCCGATCGTCGTCCGACGCCGTGCCGAAGGAGGGTTCGAGCTCATCGCCGGCGAGCGGAGGTGGCGCGCCGCGCGGTCCGCCGGAGTCGCGACCCTCCCCGCAGTCGTCCGCGACGTCGAGGATCGGGAGTCGCTTCTCCTCGGTCTGGTCGAGAACGTTGCCCGCGAGCAGCTCTCCCCCGTCGAAGAGGCGCGCGCATACGCGTCTCTCGTGGACGAGTTCGAGCTCTCTCTCGGCGATGTCGCGGACAGGGTGGGCCGCTCGAAGCCCGCGGTCTCGAACCGGCTCCGGCTGCTCGAGCTTCCCGAGGAGGTGCTCTGGATGCTCGCGCGCGGCGACATGAGTGAGGGCCACGCACGAGCCGTCCTGTCTCTTCCCGACGACGACGCACGACGCCGGCTCGCGCGCAGAATCGTGAAGGAGGGCCTCACCGTGCGCGCGGCCGAGCGCGCTGCTCGCGAAGGTGGCGCAAAGCGGCGGCCGCGGCGAGTTGCGGCGGTCGATCCCGCGCTCGTCGACCGCGCGCGTCGGGCGGCGGAGGCGATCACGGGCATGCCGGCGCGTGTGAGCGCCGGGGCACTCCAGATCCGCTTCGACGACGAGAAGGGACTCGAGGAGCTCGTCGAGGCGCTCGAAGTCGTGAGCGGCGGCCTGGCCCAAGACCGCGCGGCTTGAACACCCCGGCGATAGATGCGAAGCACCTGCGAGGCAGCTCCCGCGATCGGAATCTGCGGTCGCAGATTCCGATCTGCGGAAAGCCATGGGCGATCCTGGACTCGAACCAGGGACCTCCGCCTTATCAGAGCGGCGCTCTAACCGACTGAGCTAATCGCCCGAGCCGAAAACTGTACCGCAGCCCCCTGACTAAGATGGGCGCGGGCCAGGGATGCGAGAGATGACCCTCTACGGCGTGAGCTTCGAGCCGGTCGGCAAGCAGCCGATCGTGTTGCTCAAGACCCTGGACGAGGATCGCTTCCTCCCGATCTGGATCGGCCACCCCGAGGCCGCCGCAATCCTCATGAAGTTGCAGGGCGCCAGCCCGCCTCGTCCGATGACCCACGATCTGCTGACGGAGGTGGTCTCGGAGCTCAAGGGCGAGGTTGTCCGCGTCACGGTGACGGAGCTCCGTGAGAACACGTACTTCGCGAAGATCACCATCAGCCAGGATGGCCAAGAGGTGGAGATCGACTCCCGCCCGTCCGATGCCATCGCACTGGCCGTGCGCTGCGAGGCGCAGATCTTCGCCACCGACGAGGTCGTCGACGAGTCGGCGATCGAGTTCCAGGCCGGCGACGACGAACAGGTGAGCTTGGTGACCGCGTCGAGCCTCGCCGACCTCGATCCCGAGGAGTTCCGCCGCTTCATCGAGACGGTGACTCCGGAGGAGTTCGCAACGAGTCTCGAGGAGGAGTTCGAAGAGCTCGACGACGACGAGTCCGACGACGACGAGTCCGACGAGGAGTCGTAGGCCGCGCTATCCGAAGCCGCTCACGGCCACCAGCAACGCGATTCCGTTGAAGGCCGAGTGCAGCGCCATGGACGGGTAGATGCTGTCGGTCCGTACGCGAAGCCAACCGACCACGATCCCGAAGAACGACAGGATCGGCAGGCCGATGAGCAGCCCGTGCGCCAGGCCGAAGAGGACGCCGGTGGCGAGGATCGCGAGGACGGTTCCGTACGGGCGCACGAGAAAGATGCCGAGGCCCCGGTACGTCATTTCCTCGACGGCCGGCGCGATGAACGTCACGACGACGAAGAAGGCGACGAAGGCACCTGCGCGGCTCGAGTCCCAACCGTCCGGCACCAGTCCCTGCTCCTCCGTCGCATCGAAGTCTCCGAACCGCGAGAGGAGGCGCTCGTAGACGAGCGCCGCGACATAGATCGCGCCGAGGGCCAGGGCAGCGAGTCCAATGGCTCTTCCCCAGCGCTTTGGCCGGCGCAGCGCGAAGACGTCCCGCCGAGGCAGGCCCCGGGCGATGAGCAGCAGGATCCCGAGCATGATGCCGTACTGGATGAGCGCTGCGACCGACGACGAGTAGCGGTACGCGAGGTCGTCAGGGGTCTCCGTGTCGCTCAGCCGCGCACCGTACGACAGAAGCGCGAGGGCGACGACGAACACGAGCCACGCGACCAGACGTCCTCCGTGGCGCTCGTACGATGAAGCCTCCATCACGGGATTCCAGCACGCGCGGCGGCGGAGCGTCCGAGGAACAGCCGGCTCGACGTCCAAACGTCACGGGGACGGTGGCTAGCATCTCGCCATGAGCCCGCCCCGAAGCAGGCGAACTCCACTCGACCCGGACACGCTTCGTCCTCGGGGACGCCATCAGCGCGCGCTCCGGCGACGTCGCCGCAGGCGCGGAGCAGTCGTCGCGGTCGTGGCGATCCTCGCGCTCGGGGCGGCGGCCGGTGTTGCGGGAACGGCCGCGGTGCTCGCGTACGGCTCGTCATGCGACCTCGACTCGCTGCGCTCGGTCGACATCGGCGCGAACACCTTCGTCTTCGCTGCCGACGGCAGTCTGCTCGGGTCGATTCCCGCGGAGCGCAACCGCGAGCCTGTGACGGCTGCGGACATGTCGCTGTGGATCCGCAAGGCCACGATCGCGATCGAGGACAGGCGGTTCTTCGAGCACAACGGCATCGATCTCGAAGGGACCGCACGCGCTGCGGTCGCCAACATCCGCGCCGGCGGCATCGTCGAGGGCGGCTCGACGATCACCCAGCAGCTCGTCCGGAATCTCTACATCTCACGCGAGCAGACCGTCCAGCGGAAGGTGAAGGAGGCGTGCCTCGCCACGAAACTCGACCGCGCATGGACGAAGCAACGGATCCTCACGACCTACCTGAATCAGGTCTATTACGGCAATCGCGCGTACGGGATCGAAGCCGCATCGCGAACGTACTTCTCGAAGCCGGCGTCCGAGTTGACGTTGTCGCAAGCGACGCTGCTCGCCGGACTGACGCAGGCGCCGTCCGTGTACGACCCGTTCACGGTTCCCGGCACGAGCGCTCGCGCGGCGCCAGGAAGTCCTCCGCGCGATGCTCGACACGGGGGTCATCACGCCGCGCATCTTCGAGAAGGCAATCGCGGCCAAGCTCGTCCTGCGCAGAGGTGACGTGTACGACGAGATCCGCGAGCCGTACTTCTTCGGGTACGTCCGCGACAAGCTCATCGAGACCTACGGCGCCCAGCGGGTGCGCTCGGGCGGCCTCAAGGTCTACACGACGATCATCCCGCGGTACCAGCGGCTGGCCGAGACGTCGATCCGGGACACCCTCGACGAGCCGGACGATCCCGCCGCGGCGCTCATCTCGATCAGTCCGCGCACGGGCGCGATCCGTGCGATGACGGCGGTCGTCCCCAATCGTCCGAAGAACGAGTTCAACCTTCTGTCCCAGGCGCGTCGCCAGCCCGGGTCGACGTTCAAGACGTTCGTGCTCGCAGCAGCGGTCGAGGAGGGCATCAATCCGGACTCGACCTACTACGTGTCGGCGCCCTTCACCTACCGGGCGCACCCTGCGGGCAACTGCGACGACGGCAGCTGGTGGTGCGTGAAGACGTATGCGAACGACTACTACGGATGGAGCTCGATTCGCAGTGCGACGCTTCGGTCGGACAACTCGGTGTACGCGCAGCTGACACTCGACGTGACCCCGCAAAAGGTTGCGGAGATGGCACGCCGGATGGGCGTGCGCTCGCAGCTCGACGTGAACGGCGCGTACGTTCCTTCCATCGGCCTCGGCTCCATTGCCGTGTCGCCTCTCGACATCGCTTCCGCGTACGCGACGCTTGCTGCGGGAGGAGTGCACGCGGAGCCGATGGCGATCCGCCGCGTCGTCCTCGACGACGGCACGGTCGACACCGAGGCGGGGTGGGGAGTCCCGAAGCGCCATCGGGCAATCTCCGAGGGCACGGCGGCGATCGTGACGCGCATCCTCGAGCAGAACGTTCAGTCCGGCACCGGGACGCGCGCCGCATTCGGACGCCCGGCGGCCGGCAAGACGGGGACGGCGGAGCTCAACGTCGACGCATGGTTCGCCGGGTACACCCCTGATCTCGCGACGGCGGTCTGGATGGGATACACGCGAGCCGAGATCCCCCTCGACAGCGTTCACGGGATCGCGGTCACCGGCGGCAGCTTCCCGGCCGAGATGTGGCGCCTCTTCATGGAGCCGGCGCTCGAGGCCTCCGAGCCCGCGGCGTTCCCGGAGCCGAGGGTGTGGCCGGAATGGAAGCCGTTCACACGCGGTGAGTACGCGCTGGCGTACGACCCGACCGCGACGACGGAGAGCACGGACACTGAGACGGGACGCTACGACGCCGCGGAAACCACCTGATCCCTACGCGGGGCGCTGACGCGGCGCCGTCGTGTCCGAGCTTCTGACGATCGACGAGGCGCTCGAGCGCATTCTCGAGCACGCGCTTCCGATGGCGGTGGAGAGGGTCGCTGTTCCCGACGCAATCGGCCGCGTGCTGCGCGAACCCGCGACGGCGCAGGTCGACCTCCCCCCCTTCCCGAGCTCGGCCATGGACGGCTTCGCGCTTCGCTCGGCCGACGCGCCCGGAGAGCTTCCCGTCTCGTACCGCGTCGCAGCCGGCTCGCCGTCGCTCGGACCCCTCCCGCTCGGCGCCGCGGCCGGCATCTCGACGGGCGCGGCCGTGCCTGCCGAGGCGGACGCCGTGATCCCGGTCGAGGACGTCGAAGATCTCGGATCACGGGTTCGGATCGCGGGCAGCGTCGATACGGGCCAGCACGTCAGGCCGCGAGGCGGCGACGTACGCGCCGGCGACGTCGTCGTCCCACCGGGCGCGCGTCTCGGGCCGGCACAGATCGGGGCGCTGGCGGCAGCCGGCATCGCGAACGTCGCGTGCTCCGCCAGGCCACGTGTGGTCGTGATCGCCACGGGCAGCGAGCTCCGCCCGCCGGGCAGTCAGCTCGCACCGGGTCAGATCTACGAGTCCAACCGCGCGATGCTCGGTGCGATTCTCGCGAACGCGGGTGCCCGGGTCGATCTCGTACCCGTCGTCGAGGACGATCCGCAGGCGCATCGCGACGCCGTCGCAGGCGGACTCGAAGCGGACGTCCTCGTCACGTCGGGCGGTGTGTCGATGGGCGAGCACGATCTCGTTCGTGGCGTCGAGGCAGACCTCGGTGTGGAGGAGATCTTCTGGGGCGTCGCCGTCAAGCCCGGAAAGCCGCTCTCGTTCGGTGTGCGTGGCGAAACGCTCGTGTTCGGCCTTCCCGGCAACCCGGTCTCGTCCCTCGTGGGCGCGCTGGTCTTCGTCAGGTCAGGACTTCTGGCCCGGCAGTGCGCCGCCGATCCGCTGCCTCGGTACGCGCTCGGCCATGTCGCGACCGCTCTCCGGAGCAATCCCGCGCGCGACGAGTTCGTGCGCGCGACGCGACACGCGGACGGAGCCGACGTTCGGCTCGAGCCGATCTCCGGGCAGGAGTCGCACATGATCGCTCGCGCAGCTCTCGCAGATGCGCTCGTGCACGTCCCGCGCAGCACGAGCGACATCGCCGCAGGCAGCCTCGTTCGGTACCTCTCTCTCGACTAGCGGCCACGCGCGAGCGTACGCCGAATCGGCCCGGGCGGTGGTGGCTCCGCGCCTCCCGCGTACGGGCCGTAGCGTCCGAGCGCAAGCGCGCCGACCTGGGTCGCCGCTGCGGCCCAGGCCACGCCGAGCACGGCCGAGACGAGCGGGAGATACCCGACCGTGAACAGCCCGACGACGTAGAGCGCCGCGTCGACGACAGAGATGTCCAGCTGACGCGCCAGCAGGAGCACGGCCGCAAGCGGTCCGACGAGCCCGACGCCGAAGATCGCCGTGCGCGCGGCGAGCCTGGTCTCGAGAGGCAGGCACAGCCACGCGTACAGCGACGTCAGGACGAACACGAGCGCGTACGGCTGCAGGAGAGCGAGCCCTACGGCGACGATCCCGAGCGTCATCAGCGCCACGATCAGGCCCGCGAGACGCTCGTCCGGCGCTGGCGGGGCGCTTGGTGCGAGACGGCGACGCGCGACGAGCCAGCCGAGCACGAAGACGGCCGCCAACGCCAGGACGCCGATGACCGGGCGATCGTCGAAGAACGCGGTGTACGGCGCCAGGGGGAGCGGCGCTCCCGTGGGGAGGATCCCCGCGATGGCACCGAGCCCGACGACGAGTCCGCCGAAAGCCCAGAGCCCGAGCCGCGCTCGCTGTGCCCGCAGTGCGGGAGCGAACGGAAGCCGCCGCCGCCTCCCCCGCACGACCAGGTCGACCACGCCGAGCGCGAACGGGACGACGGCGAGAATGAGCGTGAGGCGTGCGGTCCACCCGCTCGCGGCGCGATCGGCGAAGAAGAGACTGTCGGGAGTTCGAAACGCTCCACCCACGCTGGAGTCGAGCGAGCCGAGAAGCGCCTCCGTGGCCCGGCCGAGCTGCCCGAGTCGCACGACGTCCGGGACCGGGTCGGAGCTCGTGCCTCGTCCGGGCGTCGTCAGTGTGACGGCAGCGAGGCGGGCCTCGAGAAAGCGGCCCTGCTCGTCGAGTGCGAACGGAACCCCGAGGTCGACGAGCTGCGTCGGGATCGAGGGCAGGTCCGGCATGACGCCGATCTCCTCGGCGACGCGAACGGCGGTGGTTCGAACGAGTGTGCGCGCCGGCGAGACCGGAGCGTCCCCGGCGATGGCCAATCGCGGTCGTCCAGGACCGAGACCGTCGAGGACGACGACCGCGATCGCGGCTTCGGCGTACGGTGACTCGGCCACGAACCGCGCGGCGCCGGCGCCGCCGAAGGCCCCGGCATCGGTGGAGACCAGGACGAGCGTGTGCTGGGGGACCGGATCGGGGCCGAGTTCTTGCGGGGCGTACCCGCGGCCGAGCTCGACGAGAGCCGCCGTTCCCGAAGCGTTCTCGCCTTGCGGCTGCTCCGTGCCGGCGTTGTCTCTATGAGCAACGACCACGATGGTCTCGTGGGATCGCCCCGGGACGACGGAGACGACGTTGTGGAGCTCGACGCTGCCGAGATCTGCGAGGTTCTCGGTCCAGGTGTCCTCCTCCGTCCGGAGGCCGATCGAGCCGACCGTCTCGCGGTACCAGCGTGCCGCCCCCTCGGCCCCCTCCGATCCGGGAACGCGCGACGGGTACTCGGTCGCGAGCGTCGTTGCAAACGACGCCGCCGATTCCGCGTCGAACAGAGGGTCGAGAGGTGATCGCGGCAACGCGGTCGTTGTCGAGATCGAGAACAGCAGCGCGAGGGCTGCAGGCGCCACGACCAGGAAACCCACGCGAACGAGACGTGCGTTAAGAGGGCGTTCAACAGTGCCGCGACGCGACCGGCGACCATGCGTCCGCGCCCGAGCCGCTTCCATCGCGGGGCTATAGTAGGCGCGCCGGCGCCCGCGGGCCTGCGTGACCGCTTTCGATGCCCAACTCTTCGACAATTCTCCTCGTCGACGACGAGGAATCGATCCAGACCCTGCTCACGTACCCGCTCGAGCGGGACGGCTACACGGTCGTCCAGGCGCGGGACGGCGAGGAGGCGCTTCGGCGCTTCGGCGAGGAGGCGATCGACCTCGTGATCCTCGACGTGATGCTCCCGCGCCTCGACGGCCTCGAGGTGTGCAAGCGCCTTCGCTCCGAGAGCAACGTCCCCATCATCATGCTGACGGCTCGCGGAGAGGAGCTCGACAAGGTGCTCGGGCTGGAGCTCGGTGCCGACGACTACATCACGAAGCCCTTCTCGATCCGCGAGTTTCGCAGTCGAGTACGCGCTCTTCTGCGACGCGCCGCCTCACCGCACCTCGCCGGCGCCCGTGAGGAGCTCATCGCGCGGAGCGAGCTCCGGATCGACGTGCCGCGCCGCACGGTCGAGGTGCGCGGCGAAAACGTACAGCTGACGTTCATCGAGTTCGAGATGCTCGTCGTCCTCGCACAGAGCCCCGGCGTGGTCTTCTCTCGCCGTGACCTGCTCGAGCGACTCCGCGGCGGCGCCGACTATCGCGAACCGCGCACGATCGACGTGCACGTGCGGCACCTGCGCGAGAAGATCGAGCGGGACCCGAGCAATCCGGAGCTGATTCTCACGATGCGTGGCGCCGGGTACCGCTTCAAGCCGGAGTAGCGCACGTGTCTCTTCCGGGCGGAATCCGAATCCGCATCGTCCTCGTCCTCGTCGGGATCGTCGCCGGCGCACTCGGCACTGCCTACATGATCGTCGTGCCGTCGCTCGAGCGCCGCCTCGTCGATGCGAGGCTCGACCAGCTCGAGAGTCTCGCGGTTCCGCTCGCGCGCTCGCTTTCCGAGGACCGGTTGCTGTGGCAGCAGCGCGTCGAGGGCTTCGCGGTGGCGACGAACGCCCGTGTCGTCGCGTTCGATGTTCTCTCGACGAATCGTCCGGCACTTGCCGTCGTGGCGGACTCGCGGACACGCAACTCCCGCGACGTCGCCGAGGACAGCGTCGCGCTCGAGGCGCTCGTGAGCGGGAACGTCGAACGCGGCCGCGTGCTTCACGGCGGCGGCGACTACGCGAACCTCGCCGTGCCGCTCGGGGAGGAGGCCGTGGTCCTGTTTCAGGCGCCTCTCGCGGACTCGCTCGCAACGGTTCGCCTCGTCCGCGAGCGCCTCCTCCTCGCGACGGCCTTTGCGCTCGTCCTCGCACTCGTCCTCGGTTTGACGGCCGCAGGAATGCTCGCGCACCGGCTGTTGCGCCTGGAGGCCGCCGCCGAGCGCATTGCCGGCGGAGATTTCGACGCGCCCGTCATCGACCAGGGGAACGACGAGATCGGTGAGCTCGCGCGTGCGTTCGACCGGATGCGCGTGCAGCTCGCGCAGCTCGACAACGCGCGCAAAGAGTTCGTCGCCAACGCATCCCACGAGTTGCGAACGCCGCTGTTCTCGATCGGGGGGTTTCTCGAGCTGCTCGCCGAGGAAGAGCTCGACGAAGAGACGCGGAGAGGCTTCATCGAGACCATGCAGGGTCAGGTGCAACGGCTCGCGAAGCTTTCGACCGACCTCCTCGACCTCTCGCGTGTCGACGCCGGTCAGATGAACCTCACGCGGGAACCCGTCGACCTGGGCTCCGTCGTGCACATGCTCGCGGGCGAGATCGAGCATCTCGCGGCCGCGCGCGAGCACGCACTCGTGACGGAGATCCACGACGACGTCTGGTGTCGCGGCGACGACGCACGCATCCTGCAGATCGGCCGTGCGCTCGCGACGAACGCGATCACGCACACGCCAGCCGGGACGACCGTGACGTTGAAAGCGCGGCGAAACAAGAACCGGACAGAACTTGTCGTGGAGGACGACGGTCCTGGGATTCCGCCGAGCCAGCGCGACGCGGTGTTCGGGCGGTTCTATCGCGTCGAGGGTGGGATGGCGTCGGGGAGCGGCCTCGGCCTCTCGATCGGCCGTGAGCTCGCGCGTCTGATGGGCGGCGATCTGACGCTCGAGTCCGTGGCGAACCCCACGGTATTCGTCGTGGATCTGCCGGGTGAGCCGATCCCGGACGACCAGCCGTCGTTTTCACGTGAAAACGCCGCTCGTCCCGAGCACGCGGTCGGTCGGTAGCACGACGTCTACGATCTCGGGCGTGTCGGAGAGCGCCGGAGGGTTGAGCCACGTCGATGCGGCGGGGGACGTCCGGATGGTGGACGTCGGTGCGAAGCCGCTCTCGCGGCGCTTCGCACACGCACGCGCGCGGATCCGAATGGCACCGGAGACGATCAGGATGCTGGGCGCGCTTCCGAAGGGCGATGCGCTCGGGACTGCCAGGCTGGCCGGGATCATGGCGGCGAAGCGGACCTCGGATCTCATCCCGCTCTGTCATCCGTTGCCACTGACCCACGTCGACGTCGAGCTGGCCGTGCGTGACGACTCCGTCGAGATCGACGCGTCGGCATCGACGACCGCGCAGACCGGTGTCGAGATGGAGGCTCTCGTTGCGGCGGCGGTCGCCGCGCTGACCCTCTACGACATGGCGAAGGCAGTCGACAAGAAGATGGTCGTCGAAGAGGTGCGCCTCGTCGAGAAGACGAAGGAACCTCTCTGAGAGCTGCAGTCCTGACCGTGTCCGACGGCGTCCACGCGGGAGTACGCGACGACACGAGTGGCGACACGCTCGAGGCCCTTCTGCGCGACGACGAGTTCGAGGTCGTACGCCGAGTCGTGTCGGACGATGCGGACCTCATCGCAGCCGCCATCGTGGACTTGACGACCGAAGGGGCGTTGCTCGTATTGACAACAGGAGGAACCGGATTCGCGCCGCGTGACGTGACTCCGGAAGCGACACGGGCGGTCATCGATCGCGAGGCGCCTGGGCTGGCCGAGGCGATCAGAGCCGACGCGATCGCGAAGACACCGCACGCCTTGCTCTCGCGTGGGGTTGCGGGGCTTCGGGGCAGCGCGCTCGTGGTGAACCTTCCGGGCTCGCCTGGAGGTTGCCGCGACGGGTTCGCGGTGATCCAGCCGGCCTTGCGGCACGGGATCGCGCTCGCCGCCGGTGACACTGCAACGGCTCATAGGCAGACGTGAGCGTCGCGACGGTCCCGCTTCCGCGCCGACTCGCGTCGCTCGTGCGGATCGAGCACACAGTCTTCGCGCTTCCCTTCGCGTACGTCGGAGCGTTCCTCGCCGTCGACGGCTGGCCCGGCTTCGCGAATGTGATCTGGGTGACCGTCGCGATGGTCGGCGCGCGAACGCTCGCGATGTCCGTCAATCGGCTCGTCGACGCCGAACTGGACGCTCGCAACCCCCGGACGGCATCGCGCGAGCTGCCGTCGGGCGCGCTGACCCGCGGACAGGTTCTCGGGCTGTGCGTGGTATCTCTCGCCGTCTTCCTCGTCGCCGTCGCGCAACTCGAACCGATCGTCCGCTGGCTCTGGCCGATCCCCGTGGCGATGTTCGTCGTCTATCCGTACCTCAAGCGGGTTACGTGGCTCTGCCACCTGTGGCTCGGAGCGTGCCTCGGGCTGGCGCCGGTTGGCGCGTGGCTCGCAGTCAGCGGCACGGCGCCGTGGGAAGCGTGGGCTATCGGCGGGGCAGTGATGCTCTGGGTGGCAGGATTCGACCTGTTCTACGCGCTCTTCGACCTCGCGCACGACCGAGCGGAGGGCCTGCACTCGTGGGCGGTGCGCTTCGGGGAGCGAGGAGTGTTCTTCGGCGCGCGCGCGTTTCACGCCGGAACGGTCATCCTCCTGGCCCTTGCCGGCGTCGGTCTCGACGTGTCGGTCTTCTATTGGCTCGGCGTCCTTGTGACCGCCGCGTTGCTCGTCTACGAGCATTCGATCGTTCGTCCCGGTGACACCCGCCGTCTCGACGCCGCGTTCTTCACGATGAACGGTGTGATCAGCGTGGTCTTCTTCGTCTTCGTCGCGCTGGACGTGCTCGTCGGGTGATTCGCGGACGCGACATCGAGAAGCGCTACGGCCGCAAGCGTGTGCTACGCGGTGTGGACGTCTCCGTGCCGCGCGGGGGCTTCGTGGTCGTCACCGGTCCGAATGGAAGCGGGAAGACGACGTTGTTGCGGCTCCTCGCTGGGCTGGCGCTTCCGACACGCGGCGAGCTGCTCGTCGACGCCGATCGCTCGCGGATCGGGTATCTCGCGCACGAGCCGCTCGTCTACCGCGAGCTCACGGCGCTCGAGAACCTCGATCTCTACGGCAGGCTCTATCGCGTGGCGGAGCGGCGGGAGCGCATCGGGATGCTCCTCGAGCGGTTCACGCTCTGGGAGGCCCGGAACGAGCGTGTGTCGACGTACTCGCGGGGAATGACCCAGCGGCTCGCGCTCTGCAGGACGCTCCTCCACGACCCGGATCTCCTCGTCCTCGACGAGCCGTACTCGGCGCTCGACGAGTCGGGCGTCGCGCTTCTCGATCGCGAGCTGGCCGGGCTGCACGGCGAGCGCACGGTTGTCGTGGCGACTCATGACCCGGAGAGGCTCGTGGCGCTTCGGACAGGGACGCTGGCGCTCGCGTGACGTATTTCGCGGACGTCGCAGCGCTCACGCGCAAGGATCTCCGCATCGAGCTGCGGGGCCGGGACACCTTGCCGGCGATGCTCCTGTTCGTCCTCGCCACGCTGGTCGTCTTCCACTTCGCGATCCCTGACGACGCGGGTGCGGGCGCAGCGTACGGACTGCTCTGGGTGGCGATCGTGTTCACGGCTCTCCTCGGGCTGGCCCGCGCCTGGGTTCCCGAGCAGGAGCACGGAGTCCTCGACGGGCTCGTCCTCGCACCGTGCGATCGCAGTGCGATCTGGCTCGGCAAGACACTCGCGACGCTCGCGTTCCTGCTTGCGGCGCAGGCCGTAGCCCTCCCCGCGTTCGTCCTGTTCTTCGAGCCTCTCGACGCGACGGCGCTCGCCGGCGTCCTCCTCGCGGACATCGGGATATGCGCGGTCGGGTCGCTGATGTCCGCCATGGCTGCGGCCGGTCGTGCACGCGAGGTACTGCTCCCGCTGCTCGTGCTCCCGCTGGCGATCCCGCTGATCGTCGGCGGAGTCGGCGCGGCGGTCTCCGCCGAGGGCGGGCGCTTCCTCCTGTTCCTCGTCCTGTACGACGCGGTCTTCGCGGTACTCTCGTGGGCGTCCTTCGAGTACGTCGTCACGGAGTAGTGACCTGACCCTCTTCTCGTTTCGCAGCCTTCCCGGGCTCGCCTGGATCGCCGCCGTGGCCATGGGCCTGGCGCTCGTCCTGGCGCTCATCGTCGCGCCCGAGGACGCCGACCAGGGGATCTCGCAGCGGATCTTCTACATCCACGTTCCGATCGCGCTCACGGCGTACTTCTGCTTCGGCCTCGGCGCGGTCAAGGCACTGCTTCTCCTCTGGCGAGGTGACGAGCGCTACGACCTCGAGAGCTACGTCGCGATCCACCAGGGGACGATCTTCGGCGCGCTGACACTCATCACCGGCGCGATCTGGGCAAAGGCGTCGTGGGGAGTCTGGTGGACGTGGAGCTCGAACCAGCTCGTCCTGTTCATGGTGCTCTTCCTCTTCTACTGCGCGTACTTCATGCTGCGCTACTCGCTGGAGGAGGGGCCGCGACGTGCGCGCTCGTCGGCTGTGTACGCGCTCTTCGGCGTGGCGCTGATCCCTGTGAGCTTCCTCGCGATCCGACTGGCCGAGGACTTCATTCATCCGACCGTCTTCACGCGTGACGGACCGCAGATGACCGGGACGATGTTCGCGACGTTCCTCGTGGCGTGGGGCGCGGTGACGTTGCTCGCGTACGTTCTCTACCGCGTGGAGCTCGCGGGAAAGCGCCTCGACGCCGACCTGCACGAGTTGCGCGAGGCGCTCCAGTGAGCTGGAGCCAGGAAGAGCTCGTTGCGGCCGCGTACGCTGTCGTCTTCGTCTTCGTGCTCGTCTACGTCGCGATCATCGCGGCCAAGCTCGCGCGGCTTCAGCGTGAGACCGCAGAGCTCGTCGATCTCGCGCGAGCTCGCGGAGGCAGCAACCGAGCGTCGGACTATGCTGCGCCTGTGGCCGGAGGACGTGAAGGGGGGAGCGGAACGTCATGACACGACCGTTCCTCGTGGGTCGCCCGCTTCCGCTGCAGGCGCCGACGGCATTCGTACGGATCCGCCCTCGCGGTGTGCGGCTCTGTGGCGAGCCACGCCGCACCCACACTCGTCGATGCGCCGCCGCCCGCTCGGCTCGCCGCTAGCCTCGCGCGCCCGAGCGGCGTTACGCTCCGCGACGTGTTCATCACGTTTCTGAGCGACTTCGGCCTCAAGGACGACTTCGTCGGTACCTGTCACGGGGTCATCAAGCGCATCGCCCCGGAGGCGCAGATCATCGACATCACGCACGGCATCCCGGCGACGTCGATTCTCCAGGGAGCACTCGTTCTCGCGAACACGATCGCCTTCATGCCGGTCGGCGTGCATCTCGCCATCGTCGATCCGGGCGTCGGAGGCCCGCGCCGGGCGCTGGCGCTTCGCGATGTGGAGGGGCGTGTCTACGTCGGTCCCGACAACGGTCTCCTGCTGCCGGCGGCGAGCAGGACCGGGATAGATGCTGCACACGAGCTGGCGAACCCGGAGTACGCGCTCGACTCGATCTCGCGGACGTTCCACGGCCGCGACCTCTTCAGCCCGGCAGCCGCGCACCTTGCCATGGGCGTTCCTCTCGCCGACCTCGGTCCGCCCGTGGATCCGGAGGGGCTCGTTCGCCTCGACCTCCCAGAGCACGCGGTCGAGGACGGAGCGATCACGGCAACCCTCCTGTACGTCGACAGCTTTGGCAACATCGCCTTGAATCTCGACCGCGACGACGTCGAGGCGCTCGGGATCGTGTCCGGGACGCGCGTCGAGCTGGAGCTCTCCGGGGAGCGGTACTACGCGATCATGGCGCGCACCTTCGCGGATGCCCGACCTGGTGACGTCATCCTCTACGAGGACAGCTACAAGAACATGTCTCTCGCCATCTCGCGCGGGAGTGCCGCACGGATGCTCCATGCGTCGCCCGGGCAGGGCATTCGCATCACGATCGCCGGTTGACTACGCGGCTGTGGCCGGCCGTCGCTCGGCCCACGGCCGCGCTTCCTCGATCTGCGCCGCGAGGCTGAGCAGGAGCGCGTCACCCGCGGGTGGACCGATCGCCTGGACGCCGATCGGGATGCCGGTCTCGCTCCAGGCGAGCGGGAGCGACATCGCAGGCTGTCCGGTGAGATTGGCGATCGCGGTGAAGGGCGTGAACTCCGTGTTGCGGAGGAGTTGCTCGATCGCGCCCTCGACGGCGTCCTGCCAGCCGATCGGCACGGGTGGCAGCGCGAGGGTCGGCGTGAGGACGACATCGACGTCCTCCCAGAACGAGACGACGCGACGCGCGAGCAGCTGGAGCCAGCCGACAGCGCGGGCGTAGTCGGCGGCAGAGGTCGCGCGAGCGAGCTCGACGAGGCCGCGGTTCAGCGGGGTCATCAGCGCTTCGTCGACCGGGTGGAGCGCGGGACCGACCTGCCAGACGGCGATGAACGCGTGGAAGAGATCGGGCTCCTGCCAAGGTGGCGTCGCATCGCGGACGTCGTGCCCGAGCACTGTCAACAACTCGGCCGCCTCGGCGACGGCCAGCGCGCACTGTGGATCGACCGGAACGTCGATCGGCGGGGTCGATGTCACCGCGATCCGAAGACGTCCAGGTGGCTCGGGCGTCGTCTCCGAAAACGGCCGTGCCGGAGGAGGCGCCCACCACGGATCGCCGGGCTCGTACCCGGCGAGCACGTCGAGCAGAGCGGCTGCGTCGGCGACCGAACGCGCCATCGGCCCGGCGGTCGAGAGCCCCTCGAGAGTGCCGAACGGCGCGCTCGAAACACGGCCGCGAGAGGGCTTCAACCCGAACAGCCCACAACAGGAGGCGGGGATCCGAATCGAGCCGCCGCCGTCCGTGGCGTGCGCGATGGGCACGAGGCCCGCGGAGACCGCTGCTGCGGCGCCTCCGCTCGAACCGCCGGGCGTGAGGTCGGTGTTCCACGGGTTCCGGGTCGCGCCGTTGAGCTCGGACTCGGTGAAGGCGACCGTGCCGAACTCGGGGGTGTTCGTCTTGCCGACGATCACGAACCCCGCCTCGCGGATGCGCCGGACGACGGCCGTGTCGAAATCGGGGACGTAGTCCGCGTAGGCACGGGACGAGTAGGTCGTGCGAATCCCCGCGGTCGCCGCGAGATCCTTGACGGCGATGGGCACGCCGCGAAATGGCGCATCGTCGGGCGACGCGTCGATGTGCTGCGCAACCGCGAGCGCCTCCTCCGCACACACGGTGACGAAAGCATTCAGCGCGGGGTCGATGCGCCCGATTCGCTCGAGGGCGCTCGACACGAGCTCGACCGACGACACCTCACCGCTGCGTACGAGCCGCGCCTGCTCGACGGCCGAGACGAACGCGAGCTCCATCGCGGCGAACCTACTCGAAAGTGGCGAGGGCCGGACTTGAACCGGCTCCCGGGGAACCCAAGGTTCCCCCAGCCCCCCCTGTGAGCTCTCGTACCGTCGTGAGCCTTCCGGCGCCAAGCCGGCCTTCGGCCTTCGGCGTAGCGACGACTCCGCCTCAGTACACTGAGGCGTCGCGGCGAGGTAGCTCAGCTGGTAGAGCACACGGCTGAAAACCGTGGTGTCGCCGGTTCAAGTCCGGCCCTCGCCATCGGAGCGTGCGTCGGCGGTAGGTTCCGCCGTGAGCCACGTCAAAGCGCGAGATCGCGATCATCGGTGCGACGCTCGATCTCGGGCAGGGCCGGCGCGGCGTCGA
Source organism: uncultured Gaiellaceae bacterium (assembly GCA_963833725.1). Lineage (GTDB taxonomy): Bacteria > Actinomycetota > Thermoleophilia > Gaiellales > Gaiellaceae > GMQP-bins7. The sequence goes on along the minus strand of CAWHYV010000008.1, from coordinate 85,250 downwards.
CATGGGGCCCTCGGCGATCCGGTACGCGGGGCTCGAGGAGCGTCTCGTCGGACTCGGGTACGAGGTGCGAGACGAAGGCAACGTCGAGACGGCCGTCGCAGAGGCGACGGCCCTGCGCGACGAACGCGCGCGGTTCCTGCCAGAGATCCACGACACGTGCGAGCTGATCGCGCGGCGGGTGGCCGGGGCAACGTCCCGAGGGGCGCTTCCGCTCGTCCTCGGTGGAGATCACTCCGTCGCCCTCGGAACGCTCGGCGGTCTGGCGTCCGTCCACGGCGCCGGCGGGGTGCTCTGGATCGACGCGCACTCTGACATCAACACGCCGGAGACGAGCCCGAGCGGGAACGTCCACGGGATGGCGCTCGCGGCGGTACTCGGTTTGGCCGGGCCGGGATTCGAAAGCGACGTCTGGCCGCTCCCGGCGGTGGATCCCAAGCGAGTCGCGCTCGTCGGGACACGTCTCCTCGACGACGGCGAGCGACGGCTACTGCGCGACGCCGGCGTGCGCGTGTTCACGATGAGCGAGATCGATCGGATCGGGATCGAACGCGCAGTGCGCGAGTCGCTCGACCGGATCTCGGGGCCCGGCTTCGTCCATGTGTCGCTCGACATGGACGTTCTCGACCCGGATGTCGCGCCGGGCGTCGGCACGCCCGTGCGTGGCGGTCTCACCTACCGCGAGGCCCACCTCGCGCTCGAGCTCGTCGCCGAGTCGGGTCTCGTGGGATCGCTCGAGGTCGTCGAGGTGAACCCGATCCTCGATCGAGAGAACACGACTGCGATGACCGCCGTCGAGCTCGTTGCGAGCGCGCTCGGCGCGACGATCTACTGAGTCTGCGCTCAGGCAGTTGCGGAAAACTGCGGGATGATGTCGCGCCCGTAGGCGGCGAGATCCTCCTCCTGGCCGTGGGTCATCAGGTAGATGTTGAACTGGTCGACGCCGATCGCCTCGAGCTCCTTCAGCTTCGCGGTCGCCTGTTCGGCGTTGCCGAGGACGCAGAAGCGATCGCAGATCTCGTCGGTGACGAACTCGCCGTGCTTTGCCCCGACACGTGAATGCTCGTCGTAGTCGTAGAACTTGCGGACGCGGACGTACTCCGTGAGCTCGTGCGGGATCTCCGACTCGTAGCCGTACCGCTCGATCAGATCCATGACGTGATTCGAGACCATTGCCGGGAACCACCGCACCTGGTCGCGCGCGTCGGCCATGTCGTCGGTGATGTGACTCGGCGCGCAGACGATGCACTTGAGGGCGAACGGGTCGCGTCCGGCTTCTGCTGCGGCTGCGCGGGCCGTGTCCATGATCCACTGGATGATCACCGGGTCGGCGAGCTGGATGATCACGCCGTCCGCCACGCGGCCGGCGACGGCGAGCGCCTTCGGCCCGTAGCCGGCGACCCACATGGGAATCTGCGGAAGCTCCGGGCGAACCCACCCGAGCTTGAGCTCCTTCTCGTTCCACTCGACCTCGCGGCCGTTCATGAACTCCCTGATCATCCGGCATCGGCGCTCGAACTCGGCGACGCGGACAGGCTTGTCCCCGATGTACCGCACGGCCGAGTCGCCTCGGCCGATCCCCATCGCCATGCGGCCGTCCGAGATGTCGTGGAGCGTTGCGTAGGCGCTCGCGAGGACCGTCGGCTCGCGCGTGCCGGGGTTCGTGACGCAGTGGCCGAGCTTCATCGTCGTGGTCGCCTGCGCCGCAAGCGTGAGGAGCGGGAAGGACTCCTGCCACAGGACGTGCGAGTCGTACGTCCACCCGTACTCGAAGCCGTTCGCCTCCGCGTGCCGGATCAGCTCGAGGAACCGACTCGACGGTGGATCGGGGAGGACGGTGACGCCGAAGCTCAGAGCCATGTCGGATTCTCCTTCGCTCGTTCGGGGAAGGGCGATTATCCCGCTACACGCGGGCTCTGCGAAGCGGGATCAGAGCAGCTGCGCTCAGGACGGCGATCACTGCGAAGGCGAGTCGTCCGTCGCTCGGAAGCTCGAATGCGAGCCCGGCGAGCGGTGTGCCGACGAGGATCGTGAGCACCGCGCACGCATTGACGAGCGCGATCGCGGCTCCGGGGGCATCTGGTCGGCTTCGCTGTGCGGCGGCGAAGATCACGGCGAACGGGAGACCGGCCATGAGGCCGAGGACGAGCGAGCCGAGCGCGGACAGCGCGAGCGATCCGCCGAGCGCGAGCAGAAACGCGCCGCAGGACGTTCCCACGAGCGCTCCGGCCACGAGGATGCGACCTCTCACACGCCCGGCGAGCAGGCCTCCGACCGGGCGGGTCACGATGCCCACGAAGAGGATCATCCCGCCCGCGAGCCCTGCGGCCGTCGAGCTCACCCCCTGACGCTCGAGCAGCGGGACGACCCAATTGCCGGCGATCACTGCGAGCCCGAAGGTCGCGGCCTGCAGGATGCCGATCGGGATCAGCTCCCGGTCGCGGAGCACCCACTGACCCGCATGACCCACTCGCGGAAGACCCGTCGCCGCGAACGTCGGGATGGCTGCGAGAACAGCGAGGATCGCCGCGCTCCAGTACGGCGCGCGCCAGCTCGTCGCGTCGGTGAGCGGCGGTACGAGCATCAACGCGAGTCCTCCGCCCGTCATGGTCGCGCCGCCGTACAGACCCTGCAGCGCCGCGCCGCCACCGCCTGCACGCACGAGGTCGAGACCGGAGACGAATGCCGCTCCCGAGCCGATACCGACGACGGCCCGTGCCACGAGCGCCAGCTCGAACCCGCCGTCGACGAGCAGGAGCCCGTTACCGACCACGGCGGCGGCGATCGCACCGAGTGCGATGCGCTGCGAGCCGAAGCGATCGGCTCCCCGCCCGGCGGGCAGCTGCACCGCGAGGTGCGTGACGAAGAGAGCGGTCGTCAGGAGACCGACAGCCGCAAGTGACACGTCGTAGTGCGCCGCGAGCGGGTCGGCCGCCGCCCCGACGTTCGAGACGTTCCAGGTGAGGCATCCGCCGACCGCGAGTCCCGCGACGACGCCTCTCGTCGATGTCGTCAGGGCTCGCCCTCCTACCTGCGGGTGGAACTCAGCGTCCGCCGCCGCTCGCGACCCAGCCGATCGTCCTCGATGCGAGCCGGTCGAGCGCCGCCACGGCGAGCTGGATGTGCTCCTCCTGCGTGTCCTCGAGCTTCGTGTGCGAGAGGCCGCGGAGGCTCTGCACGAACAGCATGACCGTCGGGACGCCGGCACGGGAGACCTCGGCGGCGTCGTGGAGAGGCCCGGACGGGAGGCGGTGCGTCGTGCCGGCGACGTCCCGGATCGCCTCCTCGCCGAAGCCGATCAAGGTCTCGTCGAAGAGGATCGGCTCGATCGACCAGATGCGCTCCCAGTCGACCTCGATCGACTCCTCGTTCGCGAACCGCTCGCTCGCCGCTTTCGCCTCGGCGAGCATCGCGGCGAGTCGTTGGGCGCTCAGGTCGCGCTGGTCGAGGAGCTGCTCGGCCGTCTCGACGACGGAGGTGACGATTCCGGGCTTGCAGACGACGCCGCCCGACGTGCACACGGCGCCCCCGCCGGTGCGGCGAGCGATGTCGCGGATCTCGAGCGCGAGCTTGGCGGCGCCGGCGAGCGCGTCGCGGCGCCTGTCCATCGGCGTCGACCCGGCGTGCGCCGCCTGGCCGTGCCAGGTGATCCGGTGACGCTCCACGCCGAAGGTGCCGAGGACGACGCCGAGTGGCAGCCCGAGTGACTCGAGCACCGGCCCCTGTTCGATGTGCAGCTCGAGGTACGCAGCGGCGCTCTCCAACTCGGACCGAGCGTCGAGGGCCGAGTCGAGGTCGACGCCGTATGCCGCGAGCGCGTCGGGGAGGGACGTTCCTTCGCGATCGACGAGCTGCCGCAGCTCGTCCTGGTCGGCCATCGATCCGGCCGCCGCACTCGAGCCGAAGAGGCTGCGGCCGAAGCGCGCTCCCTCTTCGTCGGCCCAGTTGACGAGCCGTAGTGTCACTGGCGGTGTACCCGACTCCGCTACTCGGCGCAGGACCTCGACGCCCGCGACGACGTTGAGACAACCGTCGAGCCAGCCACCGTTCGGTACCGAGTCGATGTGCCCGCCTACGAGGACAGCACGCTCGGATTCGCCGGCGAGCGTGAACCACTGGTTGCCGGCTGCATCGATCGACTCGATCGCGCCCGTGCTCGCCACGAGCCCGCGGAGCCACTCGCGTGCGCGCTCCCACGTCTCCGTCCAGGCGACGCGCTGCGCCCCGTTCTCGTCTCCGGTGAGCTCGCGGAGCTCCTTCAGCTCGGCGACGGTGCGCTTCGGATCGAGGGCCACGGCACGACTCTAACCGCCGCTTCGAGTGTGGGATGCTCTGCCCGTGACGTCCCGGATCGGTTCGGTCGCCGCACGCGTCGGGGTACTCCTACTCGTGCTCGTCGGCCTGTGGGGACTCTGGGAGGGCTATCGAAAGCTCTGGGAGGAGACTGGCTGGACACGCCCGTTTCCCGTGAACGCGACGACGATGCCGCACCTGCACGACATCATCGGCGCGCTGTTCGATCCGCTGCGCGAGGGCGAGCCGTTGCTCGCGCGCTACATGCTCGACGCGGCGCTCTTCACTGCCAAGGAGGCCGTCGTCGGCTTCGTCATCGGCGCAACGATCGGGTTCCTGCTCGGCGCGCTCATCGCACGATTCGGCTTTCTTCAGCGCGGCGTTATGCCGTACGTCGTCGCCTCGCAGACGATCCCGATCCTCGCGCTCGCGCCGATCGTCGTCGTCGGACTCGGGAGTGTGAGCATCGGAGGGTGGACGCCGAAGGACTGGATGCGCGTGGCCGTCATCGCCGCATACCTCACGTTCTTCCCCGTGACGGTGAACACCGTGCGCGGTCTGCGTTCCGCCGATCCGTCTGCGGTCGAGCTGATGGAGTCGTACGCCGCGGGTGAGTGGTCGGTCTTCTGGAAGCTGCGCGTGCCCGCTGCGATGCCGTACCTCTTCTCCGCGTTCAAGGTTGCCGCGACGGCGTGCGTGGTCGGCGCCATCATCGGGGAGCTGCCGTCGTCGATCCAGAGCGGGTTGGGCGGTTGGATCATCAACTTCAATCAGTACTACGCCCTCCAACCGGAGAACCTCTGGGCGGTCAACCTCGTCGCGGCACTGCTCGGCATCTCGTTCTTCCTCGCAGTCGTCCTCGTCGAGAAGCTCGTCGTGCACCGCGCGCCGGAGCAGCTCGTATGAGCGTCGCCGAAGCGGTCGTCGCCGCGCGCGGTATCTCGAAGACCTTCGGGAAAGGAGGCGTCACCGCGCTTGCCGACATCGACCTCGAGGTTGGCCGCGGCGAGTTCATCTCGCTCATCGGCCCGTCGGGATGCGGGAAGTCGACTCTCCTTCGTGTAATCGGCGATCTCGTCGAGCCGTCATCCGGTGAGATCCTCGTGAACGGCAAGACGGCGCATCGTGCGCGGCTCGACCGCGACTACGGGATCGTGTTCCAGGCGGCGGTGCTCTACGACTGGCGGACCGTCATCAAGAACATCGCGCTGCCGCTCGAGCTTCTCGGCTGGAGTCGGGCGAAGCGGGCGGAGCGTGTGTCCGAGATGCTCGAGCTCGTCGAGCTGACGGGATTCGAGAAGCACTATCCGTGGCAGCTCTCGGGCGGGATGCAGCAGCGCGTCTCGATCGCGCGAGCTCTCTCGTTCTCTCCGGCGCTGCTCCTCATGGACGAGCCGTTCGGAGCGCTCGACGAGATGACGCGCGAGCGCCTGAACAGCGAGCTGTTGCGGATCTGGGCCGAGACCGGGTCGACGGTGATCTTCGTCACCCACTCGATCGCCGAGGCCGTCTACCTCTCGACGCGCGTCGTCGTCATGTCACCACGTCCCGGCCGAATCACCTCCGTCATCCCGATCGACCTTCCTCAGCCGCGAACCTTCGAGACGCGCGAGGAGCCGCGGTTCTTCGAGCTGGTGACGGAGGTGCGGGAAGCGCTGCACGCCGGGGGCACGGAGACCGAGGAGCCCGGCGAGTGAGCACCATTGCGCAACCGTCCGGCGACCGGAGCGCGACGGAGCGCGTGCAAAGGTGGGGCCCCGCGTTCGTCGTCCTCGCGATCGCCATCGTCACCTGGCAATGGCTGCTGCCGCTCCTCGGCGTCGAGCGCTTCCTCCTCCCGCCGCTGTCCGACGTGCTCCAGGCTCTCTGGGACGAGCGGTCGGAGCTGGCGCGGGCCGGGTGGATCACGTTCAAGGAGGCGTTCGGCGGGTTCGTCCTCGGCTGTTCGACCGCGTTTCTCTTCGCGCTCGTCCTTGCTCGCTGGCGCCCCTTCGGAAACGCGCTCATGCCGTACATGATCGCGGCGAACGCCGTGCCGATCGTTGCGTTCGCCCCGATCACGAACGCGTGGTTCGGGACACTCTCGCCGTGGTCGAAGATCGTCATCGCGGCCGTTCTCTGCTTCTTCCCGGTTCTCGTGAACACGCTGCGCGGGCTCACGTCGGTTCGTCCGGAGTCGCTCGAGCTCATGCGCTCGTATGCATCGCCCCAGCGTGTCGTCTTCAGGCGCGTGCGAATCCCGAACAGCCTGCCCTTCGTCTTCACCGCCTTGAAGATCGCGTCCGTACTCGCAATGATCGGCGCTGTCGTGGGGGACTACTTCGGCGGATCCACCGAGTCGCTAGGCGTGCAGATCGTCTCGGCAGTGTCGGTCGCGCAGTACGAGACGGCGTGGGCAGCGATACTCGTCGCGAGCATGCTCGGTATCGCCTTCTATGCGGTGATTGCGCTCGCCGAGCGGCTCGTTCTCAGTTGGCATCCATCTATCCGGGCAGGAGTCGAGTGACCCAAGGAGGGCACATGAGGAGAAGAAGGTGGACGATCGCGGGTACCGCGGTGCTCGCGGTGGCGATTGCGGTCGCGGCAGGTCTCGCCATGGCGAGCTCGAGCCAGGGCCAGGGGCTGACGAAGGTCACGCTCCAGTCGAAGTGGGTCGTGCAGTCCCAGTTCGCCGGCTACTACGTCGCGCAGGCGAAGGGCTACTACAAGCAGGCCGGGCTCGACGTGAAGATCAAGGCCGGCGGGCCGGACATCAGCCCGGAGCAGGTCGTGCTCGGCAAGCAGGCCGAGTTCGGCATCAACTGGATGGGGTCGACGCTCGCGCAGCGCGACACCGGGAACGATCTCGTCAACATCGGCCAGGTCTACTCCCGGAGCGGCACGACAGAGGTGACGTTCAAGTCGGCGGGGATCAACACGTTCAAGAAGATGCGCGGCAAGAAGTTCGGAGTCTGGATCTTCGGGAACGAGTTCGAGCAGCGTGCAGCGCTCGTCAAGAACGGCATGGATCCGGACAAGGACGTCACGCTCGTCAAGCAGAACTTCGACATGCTCGCGTTCCTGAGCGGTGAGATCGACGCCGCATCCGCGATGACGTACAACGAGCTCGCGCAGGTGCTCGAGACGAAGAACCCGGACACGGGGAAGCTCTACAAGCTCTCCGATCTCAAGATCTACAAGTACTCGGACCTCGGCACGGGGATGCTCCAGGACGGCGTCATCGTCCGCGGCGACTGGATAAAGGACGCCGCCAACCAGGCGACGGCGGTCAAGTTCCTCGAGGCGTCGTTCAAGGGGTGGATCTACTGTCGTGACCACCTCACCGAGTGCACGAACATCGTGCTGAAGAACGGCCCGGCGCTCCCCAAGGGGCACCAGCGCTGGCAGATGAACGAGGTCAACGCGCTCATCTGGCCGAACAGGCTCGGGGTCGGGATCATGGACCCGGTCGAGTTCAAGCGCACGGCCGCGATCGCGAAGACCTACAAGGTCATCAAGAAGCCGGCGACGAACGCCGCCTACCGGACGGATCTCGCGAAGAAGGCGGTCGCGAACCTGAAGAAGGCCGGCTGGGATGTCACCGGCAAGAGCTTCAAGAAGAAGGTCGTCATCCTCAAGGAAGGCGGCAAGTAGTCACGAGGCGTGAGCTCCGGGTCGGCTGCGGCCGGCCCGGAGCTCTCCCGCAGACGGAGGTGAGATGACGTGTCGACACTGATCAAGGGCGGACGGATCATCACGGCCGCCGACGACTACGTCGGTGACGTCTACGTCGAGGGCGAGCGCATCTCGATGCTCGGCGAGTCGCTCGACGTCGACGCCGACCGTGTCATCGACGCCTCGGGCAAATACGTCCTGCCTGGATGTGTCGATCCACACACGCACCTCGACATGCCGTTCGGCGGGACGGTCACGATCGACGACGTCACGTCCGGCCAGACCGCTGCCGCCTTCGGCGGCACCACGTGCCACGTCGACTTCTGCATCCAGACGCCCGGGAGCTCGTTCGCGGACGCCCTCGATGCCTGGCACGCGAAGCGCGAGGGGAAGCAGATCATCGACATGGGCTACCACATCGCGGTCACCGACCTTCGCGAGGGAGGCTCGCTCGAGGAGCTCGCGCGACTACCGGAGCAGGGCATCACCTCGTACAAGCTCTTCATGGCGTACAAGGGCGCGCTCATGGTCGACGACGAGACGCTTTTCCGCACGATGGAGGTCGCGGCCGAGACCGGCGCGCTCGTGATGGTGCACGCGGAGAACGGCGACGCGATCGACGTTCTCGTGAAGCAGGCGCTGGCGGCAGGTAACACGGCTCCGCACTACCACGCGCTCACGCGTCCGCCCGAGACCGAAGGGGAGGCGACGAACCGCGCCATCCAGCTCGCCCGTGTCGCAGGAGCACCGCTCTACGTCGTCCACGTGTCGTGCAAGGAGAGCGTGGATCCGATCGCCCGCGCCCGCGAGCTCGGCTGGGACGTCTGGGGCGAGACCTGTACGCAGTATTTCTTCATCGACTACACGTACCTCGAGCGCCCGGATTTCGAGGGTGCAAAGTACGTCTACACGCCGCCGCCGCGCGCGATCGAGAACCAGGACGTGCTCTGGCACGCGGTGCGATCGGACATCCTCTCGGCGATCTCGACCGACCACTGCGCGTTCCTCTGGGACGGGCAGAAGTCGCTCGGGCGCGACGACTTCTCGAAGATCCCGAACGGCGGCCCGGGACTCGAGAACCGCCTGCACATGATCCACGAGTTCGGCGTTCGAGCCGGGCGGATCTCGCTGAACCGGATGGTCGAGCTGCTTGCGACGAACCCGGCGAAGCTCTTCGGCCTCTACCCACGAAAGGGCACGATCGCGCCTGGCTCCGACGCCGACATTGTCATCTTCGACCCGGAGCGCCGGCACCTCATCACGGCCGCGACGCAACACTCGAAGACCGACTACAACCTCTACGAGGGAACCGAGGTGACCGGTTCTCCGGAGACCGTGCTGCTCCGCGGGAACGTGCTGGTGGAGTCGGGCAGCCTCGTCGCGGAGACCGGTATCGGCGAATTCGTCGAGCGCGCAGCTTTCGGGCAGGAGCTCCTGCCGACCGCGACTCGCTGACGACCAGTTGCGCGGAGGCGCGCCGGACAACCCGTTTGTCCGGCGCTCTCCGCGCACGTTCCCGGCCCGGTGCCCGCCAATCGGCTAGCAGGACACCTGCGTGTTCCAGGAGCTGAAGAGGCCGGTCGGGTTCGGCTTCCAGACCCATACGTGCAGCGTGTACAGATAGGTCGGCGACCCGAAGAATGCCTCCGCGTCCGTGACATTCATCTTCTGCCCCAAGAGTGTGGGGGCAGCCGTCCCGGCGGCCGGTGCTTCGGAGCCGATCGGTCGGATGTACTCGACTCCTGTAAACCTGTAGGTGCCGTTGGAGCGCTTCTCGTAGAGGAGGGCTTCCGGCTCGGTCGCTCGGAGCTTGCCGTCTCCCACCCGCCTGGAGTTGACCATGTGGATGCCCATGGCGCCCTTCGTGCCGTTGGCGATGCATGAGGTGTTGGTGCCGTAGAGCTTGAGTTCCGCGAATCCCTGCTTCTTGGCCACCCGGATGTCGTGGTACCGAACGGTCGCGTCGCGGACAGGGTCGAGCGACGGCGGACCCCCGCTGGCCGCAGCGAAGCCGGCGATTGCAAGAAGCGGCACCGAAGCGAGAACCGCTGTCAGGAATCCCTTCGTCTTGCTCTTCCTCTTCATCTCTTCCTCCTGATCGTCAGACCGCGGCCGCGGCCGGGTCGGATCGGACGATCACCGTTTCGGTGACCTTGACGATCTCGTCGATCGGGACCTTGGCAGCTCCGGCATGGCGCCGGATCGCCTCGGGACTCGAGGCCCGGTAGATGCAGACCGTTCCAACTGTGCAGTCGCGCTCCTCGAGCACGTAGCTTCTGAGCCACACGAGGTCGTCCGTCAGTCGCTCGACCTCTACGGCGGATCGCTCGTCCGCCTCCTTGAGCTCGGCTGCGGTTTGCCAGCCCGAGCGGCGGAGAATGACGTAGGTCTCCATCTCACCTCCCTCCCGACGAGTTGAACGACTTCGACGGTAGGGACGCGTCGTCGACGCGACATCGGCGCGAGTGCCTAGGTTGACTGGAGCGCTTGCCCATCTTCGAGGACGCCCAGTCGGGCGGCCTCGGCGACTGCTTCGCCGCGCGTTCTCGCGTCGAGCTTGCGCAGGATGGCCGAGACGTGGTGGTCGACTGTGCGACGCGACAACACGAGCCGTTCGGCGATTTCGCCGTTCCGCAGCCCAGTCGCGACGAGGCCGAGCACGTCGAGCTCGCGAGTCGTCAGCTGGGCGACGTTCGCACGCGTCGAGGAACGCGGTCCACGCGGCACCGTCGCGCCCAGGGATCGAAGGGTGTGCCGCGTCGATCGCGTCGCGGGGAGAGCCCCCAGCCTCTCGAACTTGGCGAGCGCGTCATGGAGCGCCTCCTCGTCCCCGGACTCTGCGAGTGCCCACGCTGCCTCATAGGGACAGCCGAGCGCAATCCAGATGGCAGCGGCCTCACGCGGCGAGCCGGTCATCTGCAGGCGATATGGCTCCGCGGCGAGCTCGGGCGCAGCATCCGGGCCCCCTCCTTTCCACATCCAGTAGGCGAGCTCGCCAGCGAACCACGAGTGACGCTTCTCGACGGCGAGGCCGAAAGCGACACGCGCTTCGTCCAGCGTCCGTTCGCGGTCGTTCGCGAGCCACGCAGCCTCCGCTCGGGCCGCGGCCAGCGGGCCGAGTCGTCGGAGCTCTCCAGTCCCATCGGCCATCTCCATCGCTCTGTCGAGTGGCGCCCAGACGTCGGGATCGCCGCGGCGCGCGCGCACCTGCCCGAGCACAATGAGGGCCACGAAGGGAGCCATTCCGGCCGTGCGAGCAGTGCTCAGGACGAGGTGCGCGGCGTCTGTGGCCCGTTCCCAGTCCCCTCTGTCGAGGAGTCTGCGCGACTGCTCGGCGACCATGCCTTGCCTAAAGTTGCCGAGCTCGCGGTCACGGCAGTACTCGAAGCCTCGATCGAGGTGGCGGTCGACGAACTCGTAGTCGCGCCGCTGCAGTCCGAGCCGAGCGAGATGGTTGTACGCACGTGCAGCCACCGCCTCGAGGCCCTCCGAGAGGGCGAGTGAGAGTTCGCGCTCGAGCGACTCTCGGCCACCCTCCTGCCCCACGGCGTAGCGCGCAGCATTGAGGAGCATCCGGGCGTCGGCGGAGACGTCACGCTCGCCCAGCTGCTGGGCGAGCTCTGCAGCGGCCGAACCCATGCGGAGCACCTCGTCGTAGTCATCGAGAATCATCGAGACCTCGGCGAGCTGGGCGTATCCAAGGGCCAGTTCGCGTCCGGCCGAGACGGACTCGAGCAACTCCACCGCCTGCCGCCCCACCGTGCTCCCGTCGGGCGTCCGACCGATCGACCAGAGGAGCCGAGAGAGAGCGACGAGGCATTCTCCCTCACTCCGAACGTCCTCGAGCTGCCGGTAGGACTCGAGCGCCCGCGTCGACGCGGCGATCGCGTCGCCGAAGTCGCCGGTGAGGTAGCTCTCGTACGAGAGCCTTTCACAGAGGTGCGCCTGAGTCTCCAGCTGGAGCCCGTCGGCGAATCGAAGGGCGCGTTCGTACTGTGCTGCAGCCTCGCGATGTGCTCCGACTGCCGCAGCGAGCTCGCCCGCCGCGGGCGCAAAGCGGAGCACGCCGCCGCCGTCGGCGCCGGCATCAGCATGGTGCGCAAGTCTGGAGAGATCGAGGACTCCGGACGGCGGCGCAGCGAGCGCTGCGAGAGCATCCCGGTTCAGTGAGACTCGCCGCTGCGGCGCCAGCGACTCTTCGATGACGAGCCGGGCGAGCTCGTGGCGGAACGCGACGTGATCTCGTGAGCTGCGGAGCACTCCTGAGGCGAGGCACTCGTCGAGGTACGGCAGTTCGTCCGGCGCCAGGCGTTCGAGCAACCAGAGTTCGGCAGGTCCTGGCGCGATTGCCACGGCCTCGAGCAACCGCCGAGCGCCAGGGACCAGTCGTCCCGCACGGGCGAGGACAGCGTCGCGAACCGTCGCGGGAATCCCTTCCTCGTGGACCGCGAGCACCTCGGTGACGAAGAAAGGATTACCACCGGTGGTGGCGTAGAGCCCGTGCGCTGGGCGCTCTGCCTGACGGGCGAGCTCGTCGACGGCGGCGGATGAGAGCCGTTCGAGCGCGATCCGCGATGTCGATCGACTCGGAAGCTCGCCGACAACGAGACGGACAGGGTGATTGTCGGCGAGCTCGTCGTCACGGTAGGTGGCAACGAGAAGAGCCGGGAGGGCGGCGATCCGACCCGCAAGGAGGCGGAAGACGTCGAGCGAGGCCTCGTCCGCCCAGTGCATGTCCTCGATAACGACGATCGAAGGTGCCCGTTCGCCGAGCTCGTCGACGAGTGCCGCGGCGACGCGCTGGGGGACGGATCCCGTCTCAACGAGTTCGCGGAGGTCCTCACCGATCGCCCGGGCGATGTCTGCGAACGGGCCGAGTGGACGCGGTGTGAAGAGTGGATCGCAGGCGCCACGGAGGACCCGGGCATCACCCGACGCCCAGTTGCAGAAGAACTGGAGGAGCGCGGTCTTCCCGATACCAGCCTCGCCGTGAACCAGGACACAACGCCCCTCGCCGGCCAAGGCCTCCGCCAGCGCCCCGCGCAGGAGGCCGAGTGCGGCCTCTCGTTCGAGGAGCGGTACGGGCGTCTGCTCGGCGCGAGTCCCGGAGATCACGCCGACATCGTCGTCTCTCGGAGCGAGGGCTTCAAGCGGAGCTAGGATCGCCGGCGAGCGAGCGAAGGAGCGAAGCGATGGCGGTAGTGGAGACGAACCCCAGTCTCGGGGCGCAGATCGTCGAGGACGCGAAGGAGTACGTCCTCTACTCGTGGTCGACGCAGGACGCGATCAACCCGATCGCGGTCGCCGGCGCCGAGGGGCGGTACTTCTGGGACTACGAGGGGAAGCGCTACCTCGACTTCGCATCACAGCTCGTCAACGTGAACATTGGCCACCAGCACCCGAAGATCATCGCGGCGATCAAAGAGCAGGCCGACAAGCTCTGCACGATCGGGCCGCCGATGGCGTCGGAGTCGCGCTCGCGCCTCGGCAGGCTTCTCGAAGAGGTCACGCCGGGCGATCTCTGTATGTCGTTCTTCACCAACTCGGGCGCGGAGGCGAACGAGAACGCGATCAAGCTCGCGCGGCTCGCGACCGGGCGCCACAAGATCATCGCGCGCTACCGCTCGTACCACGGCGCGACGCACGGCTCGGTCATCCTCACCGGAGATCCGCGGCGATGGCCGAACGAGCCCGGGATGGGCGGCGTCGTGCGGATGCTCGACCCGTACACGTATCGCTGTCCTGCGGGCCATCCCGACCCGTGCCCCGTCTGCACGGGTGCGCCGCATCTCGAGGAGATCCTCCAGTACGAAGGTGCGGACACGGTCGCCGCGGTCATCCTCGAGACGGTTACCGGAACCAACGGGATCATCCCGCCTCCGCCCGGCTACCTCCAGGCGATCCGCGAGGTCTGCGACCGGCACGGGATCCTGCTCATCCTCGACGAGGTCATGGCCGGGTTCGGCCGCACCGGCCGCTGGTTCGCGTGCGAGAACTGGGACGTCGTCCCGGACATCATCACCGTCGCGAAGGGCATCAACTCGGGATACGTCCCGCTCGGCGCGATGATCATCCGCGAGCACCTGAAGGAGTGGGTGCGGAGCCGGTTCTTCCCGGGCGGGCTGACGTACGCGGGTCATCCGCTCGCCTGCGCGTCGGCAGTTGCGTCGATCGAGGCGTTCCAGGAGGAGGGCGTCGTCGAGAACGCGTCCGAGGTGGGCGGGTATCTGGGAGAGGGGCTCCATGCGCTTGCGGCGCGGCATCCGTCGATCGGCGAGGTGCGCGGGCTGGGCTGCTTCTGGGGGATCGAGCTCGTAAAGAACCGCGACACGCGGGAGATGCTCGTGCCGTTCAATGCCTCCGGTGAGGCGGCGGCACCGGTTGCACGCCTCGCGAGGGCGTCGCTCGAGCGCGGTCTCTACCTGATGACGCACTGGAACGTCGTCATGGCCGTACCGCCGCTGACCATCACGCGTGAGGAAGTCGACGAGGGACTTGCGGTCCTCGACGAGACGCTCGCTATCACCGACGAGTACGTCGTCTAGGTGAGCGACGTCGTCGAGCTGGCGTCGCGGCTCGTCGAGATCGAGTCGATCAACCCGGACGTCGTTGCCGGCGGTTCGGGCGAGCGTGGCATCGCGCGCTTCGTCGCGGAGTGGTGTGAGCGCGCTGGACTGGAGACGACGCTCTCCGAACCCGTGCCGGGGAGACCCAACGTCGTGGCCGTCGCGCGCGGGAGTGGCGATGGGCGCTCGTTGCTGCTGAACGCGCACACGGACACGGTCGGTGTCGCCGGAATGGCCGATCCCTTCGTGCCCCGCTTGGACGGAGGCCGGCTGTACGGGCGGGGCGCGTACGACATGAAGGGAAGCCTCGCCGCATGCATGCTGGCCGCTGCCGCGGCGAAGAGTCGAGCTCTTCGAGGCGACGTGATCCTGACCGCGGTCGCCGACGAGGAGTTCGCGAGCGTCGGCACAGAGGCCGTCGCGACGAGCCTCCGTGCAGACGCGGCCATCGTGACCGAGCCGACCGAGATGCAGCTCGTGGTCGCGCACCGCGGCTTCGTTGCCGTGGAGGTCGAAGTGCAGGGGCGGGCAGCTCACGGCTCACGTCCGCATCTCGGCGTCGACGCGATCGCGAAGATGGGGCGCGTTCTCGTCGGCATCGAGGAGCTCGACCGGCGTCTCCGGGCCAATCCGACACACGCGCGCCTCGGGAGCGGCAGCATCCACGCGTCGCTCATCGAGGGTGGACAGGAGTTCTCGAGCTATCCCGCACGGTGCGTGCTGCAGGCCGAGCGCCGCACGATTCCAGGGGAAACGGCGGAGCTCGCCGAGCAGGAGCTGCGCGAAATCATCGCGCGAGCCGGTGAGGACGACCCGGATTTTTCGGCCGCGGTTCGGCTTCCGTTCTTCCGCGAGCCGTTCGAGATTGCGAGCGAGGCGGACATCGTCCAACTCGTGGGTCAGCAGGCAGCGCTCGTCATGGGCACGAAGCCCGACGTCGTGGGCGCGTCGTTCTGGGCCGACTCGGCACTTCTCGCAGCAGCCGGCATACCGACCGTCCTCTTCGGCCCGATCGGCGAGGGCGCTCACGCCGAGGTCGAGTGGGTCGACGTCGCCTCGCTCGAGCGTTGCGCTGAGATCTACATTCGGGTTGCAGAGGAGCTGAACAACACCAGTGCTGCGCAAGATCGAGGCGTCGTTGGGCCGCGCCGCTAGTCGTCGGCTTCTTCGGTCATTCCGGCGATGTCCTCGCGCGTGAGCTTCCCTACGAGCTGAGGATGGTCCTCGGCCACGTGCTCCTCGACCTTGGCGACGATCTCGTCTTGCGTCTCACCGTGGATGACGCGACCGCACTCGCAGTTGACCAGCAGTGACATCTCGTCCCCTTTCCGTTGTTGACATCTCGACTATCGCGCGTTTGGGTTGACGGAGGCTTGCGACGACGTTGGAGGAACCTTGGCGAGCGGTGAGACGAGGATTCAGCTGTGCGGTCGGCTCGTCGTGCGGTTGGCGGACGAACGCGTCGATGCTCAGCTCCCAGGGCGCCAGGGACGCCTTGCATTCACGTACCTGACGCTCAACCGGCACCGCGTTCTCACGCGCGCCGCTCTCGTCCATGCGATCTGGCCGCTCGACCCGCCAGCGATGGTCGACACGACACTCAACGCCCTCCTCTCGAAGCTCCGGAAGGTCGTTGGGCCGGAAGCCATCGAGGCCCGTGGCGACGTACGGATCGTGCTACCGGGGGCATGGGTCGACATCGAGGCTGCGCTCGAGGCGATCCACCGGGCAGAGGCGGCGGTGGCGCGCAGCGCGTGGGACTTGGTCTGGGGGCCAGGCCGTGTTGCTCTCAACATCGTCCGGCGCGGGTTCCTTCCCGGAGAGGACGCCCCGTGGATCGACGAGCAGCGCCGCGTCCTCGAGGACGTCGAGCTGAGAGCACTCGAGTGCATCGGCGAGTCGAGTCTCGGTCTCGGCCCGTTCGAGCTGGACTCGGCGCTTCGTTCCGGACGCGACCTCGTGCGTCTAGCTCCGTACCGGGAGAGCGGCTACAGACTGCTCATGCGCGCGCTCGCCGCGCAGGGCAACGCAGCGGAAGCGCTCGGAGTCTACGAGCAGCTTCGAGTGCTCTTGCGCGACGATCTCGGTGCGGATCCCGACCAAGCGACCCGAGCGCTGCACACGCAACTCCTCCGTGGCGCCGCCGTCAGTCGGCGACGAAGGCTGAGATCGCTGTCGCGCATTCCGCCAACGCGTCCCACGTCACGGAGTGCCCGCCCGGCACGACGACGACTTCCAGCAGGTCACCGAGTGCCGCCCGATGCGCTTCGAGCAGATGGTCGTACGGGAGGTAGGAGCGTTCGCCGAGGACCAGCAGCGTCGGGACACGAACGTCCTCGAACCGCGGCGGCGGCGATGCCATCTCGCCGTATGCAGCGACCACGGCCGACTGGCAGTAGCGGTAGCGGACGCGACCGTCGTCCCCCGTCTCGACGTGCGGTGCGAGATCCTCGACGACGAGCTCGCGCGGGGCACGGTGGAGCTGGCTCTCGTCGAACCGACGCTCGACGAGCTCGTCGAACGAGACGTACGAGCTTGTCGATGCGTGCGTTCTCGGCGGCT
Organism: uncultured Gaiellaceae bacterium; assembly: GCA_963833725.1. Classification (GTDB taxonomy): domain Bacteria; phylum Actinomycetota; class Thermoleophilia; order Gaiellales; family Gaiellaceae; genus GMQP-bins7. Next base: position 68,178 of record CAWHYV010000008.1, on the reverse strand, counting down.
GCGAGCGCGACGTGCGGGGGAATGAGAATCGCAGGGTCGAGGAGCACGAGCTTCGGGACGAGCTTCGGCGCGCGCGCGGCGAGCTCGAATGCGAGCCGCCCGCCGAACGAGTGCCCGATCAGGATCGACTGACGCGCCCCGACCGTCTCGACGATCGAGTCGAGGTGCCGCTCGATGTCCCACGGCGGCTCCCACGGCGAGTCGCCGTGGCCGAGGAGGTCTGGCGCGAGGACGTGGTAGTCGGAGAGTCGAGCGGCGAGCGGTGCGAAGTGCCGCCCGTGATTGCGCACGCCGTGGAGGCAGACGACGCGCGGGGCGTTCGCGTCGCCCCACTCGTAGAGGGCGAGCGTCACTCCGTGACGGCGAGCACTTCGAGCGAGTCCGGCACCATCTCCGTACGGCGCTCGTCGCGCTCCTGCACGAGTGACCAGATCACCGTGCCGTCGCGGTCGATGAGAAACGTCCCGCGGTGGGGGGCGCCGGTCTCCTCGTTGAACACGCCATACGCCTTCGCTGCGGCTCCGTGCGGCCAGAAGTCCGACGCGAAGGTGTACTCGGCGCCGAGTTCACGCCGCCACGCCTGGCGCGCGGCCGAGGTATCGCACGAGACGAAGACGATCTCGGTCCCCGCGTCGCGGAACGACTGGAGGTTCTCCTGGAGATCGCGAGCCTCTTCCTCGCAGACCGGCGTGAACGCGAAGGGATGGAAGACCAGAAGGACGTTCGCGCGGGTGCGGAGCTCCGAGAGCGTCACGCGCTCCCCGTGAGCGACCTCCAGGTCGAACTCGGGTGCCACGTCACCTGTCCTCACCGCCATCCGCCTGCTCCTCTCCCTCTGCGCAAGAACGGAATCCGCGAGCACGGATTCCGTTCGCGCGAAGACCCCTGAAGCCCGCCGCTGTGCGGCGGGGTCGCACCGTGTCAATCTTGTTCGTCTCCCGCGCCGGACGGCCGATAGTACCGCCGTCCGCGAAGCTCTTCCGGGAGGTACGAAACGTCGAACCCAGCCGGATCGTCGTGCGGATACGTGTAGCCCTCGCCGTGCCCGCGTGCCTTCGCCGCACCCTTGTGCCCGGTCGAGCGGAGCATCGCGGGCGGTCGCGCGTTTCCGTGCTCGCGCACGTCGCGGCGTGCTTCCCAGATGGCGACGGCCGATGCGTTCGACTTCGGTGCGCGGGCGAGGTAGATCGCGGCCTGCGAGAGATTCAGCTGTGCCTCGGGAAGGCCGACGTGCTCGAGCGCTTGCGCCGCCGCGACCGCGACGACGAGCGCGTTCGGATCGGCGTTGCCGACGTCCTCGGAGGCGAGGATGACCATGCGCCGCGCGACGAAGCGCGGATCCTCGCCGGCTTCGAGCATCGCCGCGAGGTAGTAGACCGTGGCGTCCGGGTCTCCTCCGCGCATCGACTTGATGAACGCCGACGCGAAGTCGTAGTGCTGGTCGCCTTTGCGGTCGTAGAGGAGCGGACGCTTCCGTGCTGCATCGAGGACGTGCGCTTCGGTCAAGGATGTGCCGTCCGCCTCCGCCGTCGCCTGGGCCAGCTCGAGGATCTGGAGTGCGGCTCGCGCGTCCCCGCCTGCCCGCTCGGCGATGGTCGCGAGGACATCGGGGCTCGCCGGCGTCCCGAGCTCGCCGGCTCCGCGCCCGAGGATCTCGACGAGCTCCTCGTCCGAGAGCGCGGTCAGCTCGATCACGGTGCATCGTGAGAGCAGCGCCGAGTTGACCTCGAAGTACGGGTTCTCCGTCGTCGCGCCGATGAGCGTGACGAGCCCGTCCTCGACCGCATGCAGCACGGAGTCCTGCTGGCCTTTGTTGAAGCGGTGGATCTCGTCGATGAAGAGGACGGTCCGGACGCCGTTCCCGCCGAGTCGATCCTTCGCTCGCGCGATCACCGCCCGTACGTCGTCGACACGTGCCGACACGGCCGACAGCTCCTCGAACGCTCCTCCGGTCCGTGCGGCCACGATTCGCGCGATGGTGGTCTTCCCCGTTCCCGGCGGACCGAACAGGATCATCGACGGCGACCGATCGTCCTCGATCGCGCGACGCAGAGCTGATCCGGGACCGAGCACGTGCTGCTGCCCGACGAGGTCGTCCAGGGTCGACGGTCGAAGCCGAACGGCGAGCGGGGCGTTCTCCGCCTGCCGTTCGCCCGCTGCTTCCGAGAAGAGGTCGGCCACGCGCGAAGTATGCTCCCGGCCGGATGACGCTCCGAGATGAGGTGTCGGCGCTCCTGCAGGCGCTCCTCCGGCTCGACACCGTCAACCCCCCGGGAAACGAGACGCAGGCGGCCGAGCTGCTGCGCGACTACCTCGCGCGCAGCGGCGTCGAGTGCGAGTTCTACGCTCGCGAGCCGCACCGGGCCAATCTCGTCGCGCGAATTCGAGGTGGCGACGGGCCGTCTCTGGCGTTCCTCTCGCACACCGACACGGTCCTCGCCGATCCCGCGGAGTGGGATCGCGATCCGTGGTCCGGCGACCTCGTGGACGGCGAGATCTGGGGGCGCGGCGCGCTCGACATGAAGGACCAGGTCGCGGCGACGACGGTCGCGTTCGCGTCGCTCGCGCGGGAAGGGTTCGTCCCGTCGGGTGATCTCGTGCTCCTCGTCGTGGCGGACGAAGAGGTCGGCGCGGGGTACGGGCTCATGTGGCTCGTCGAGGAGCATCCGGATGCGGCGCGCTGCGACTATGCGATCAACGAGGGAGGCGGCGAGCGTCTCGTGCTCGGCGGAGCGCCGGTGTATTTCTGCGCGACCGCGGAGAAGATGTCGGCGCCGTTCAAGGTGCGCGTCCACGGTCGGAGCGGCCATGCGTCGATGCCGGGCATCGGCGACAACGCGCTCGTGAAGGCTGCGCGCTATCTGGAGGTCCTCGGTGCGTACGAGCCACCGCGCGAGCTGATCCCGGAGGCGAAGGGGTTTCTCGAGGCGACCCTCGGCGAGGCTCCTCCACTCGACGAAGCCCTCGCACGCGCGCGCCAGCTCGATCCGCTGCTCGCGGAGCTCGTCGAGCCGCTGCTCTCGTTCACGCTCTCGCCGACGATGATCGACGCCTCGCATCAGCGAAACGTCATTCCCGCGCTGTGCGAGATCACCGTCGACTGCAGGCTGCTTCCGGAGACGACCCCCGCGGATGTCGAACCTCTGATCCGAGCTGCGCTCGGGAACGGGAGCTACGACCTCGAGTTCCTCGAAGCCGTCGGCGGCACGCGCTCCAGGCTCGACACGCCGCTCTGGGACGTGCTCGAGCGCTTCACGGCCGAGCTCGAGCCGGGCGCGCGCCTGGCCCCCGTCGTCTGTCCGGGCTTCACGGACAGTCACTTCCTCCGCGAGGCGTACGGAACGACGGCATACGGATACTTCCCGCTGCGGACCATGGACACCGAGCTCGCGACAAAGCTCGTGCACTCGGCGAACGAGCGGATCGCGGTGGACGACCTCGAGCTCGGCGTCGACCTCATGCGGTTCGTCGCCCACTCGCTCCTCGCATCGTGAGCGGCGCGCCTGCGGACGCCCTCGTCGTCTTCGGGATCACCGGCGACCTCGCGCGACGCAGCACGCTTCCCGCTCTCTACAGCCTCGCTCAGCAGGGCCTGCTGACGTGCCCCGTCATCGGCGCCGGTCGCCGTCCGGTACCGCCCGACGAGTTCCGACAGCACGTCACCGACGCGATCGCCGCGGCGGAGGACCGGGTCGACAAGCAGGTTCTGAACGAGCTCCTCGGGCGGCTGCAGTACATCGGGGGGGACGCGGAGGACGGCTCGTTCTACGGTCGCCTTCACGACGCGCTCGCGGGTGCCCAGCTCCCGGTCTTCTATCTCGCGACACCGCCGTCGATGTTCGACGAGATCGTGCACGAGCTCGCCGCTGCGGGGCTCGTCGGCAATGCGAGCCGGCTGGTGGTCGAGAAGCCGTTCGGGACCGATCTGGCATCGGCCCGCGAGCTGAACGATCAGCTGACGTCGATCTTTCCCGAGGACAGGCTCTTTCGGATCGACCACTTCCTGGGGAAGGAGCCGGTGCAGGACATCATGTACCTGCGCTTCGCGAACGCGCTCTTCGAGCCGATCTGGAACCGCGAGCACGTCGAGTCGATCCAGATCACGATGGCCGAGGACTTCGGGGTCGAGGAGCGAGGGCGGTTCTACGACCCGGTCGGCGCGCTCCGCGACGTCGTCCAGAACCATCTGCTGCAGGTGCTCGCACTCGTGGCGATGGAGCCGCCGTCGGGTGACCACGACGCGATCCCGCGGCGCCGCGAGGACGTCTTTCGGGCGATGCCGGCAGTCGATCCGCACCGGGCGGTTCGCGGTCAGTACGTCGGGTACCGGAACATCGGAGGCGTGAACCCGAGCTCGGACACGGAGACCTTCGTGGCGCTCCAGCTCGAGATCGAGAACTGGCGGTGGGCCGGTGTCCCGATCCTCGTTCGCGCCGGGAAGGCGCTGCCCGCGACCGCGACGGAGATCGTGATCCGGCTGCAGCGCGTTCCCCAGCTCCAGTGGGGCGGACACCGTCTGTACTCACCGGGCTACGACGACGTCGTGCTGCGGATCGGACGCCACGCCGGTGTCTCGATCTACGTCCGGGCGAAAACCCCGGGCAAGGCCGTCTCGCAGCCCGTGTCACTCGACCTCGACTTCGCGGACGAGCTCGGTGAGCCGCCCCAGCCCTACGAGCGCCTTCTCTCGGACGCGCTCCGCGGCGACCCGACGCTCTTTCCGCGCTGGAGCGTCATCGAAGAGACCTGGCGGATCGTCCAGCCACTCCTCGACGACCCGCCGCCGATCGAGCAGTACGAGCCGCGGACGTGGGGGCCGACGTCGTCCCACGCACTTGCGGCAGCGCACGGCGGCTGGCGCGAGCCGCACTAGGTGATCGCTCGCTAGGTTGCTCGTGATGAGTTGGGCCGAGCGGTCAGACACGGTCGTGGTCGAGCCGTCGCTCTACGCGTCCGACTTCTCGCGGCTCGGCGAGCAGATCGCCGCGTTGCGAGCGGCGGGCGCGAGCGTGTTCCACTTCGACGTGGGCGACGGGCAGTTCATCCCGGAGATCACGATCGGGCCGGTCGTCGCCGCATCCATCTCGCCGCTCATCCGCGGATGGGGAGCGCGGCTCGATTGCCATCTGATGGTCGCGGAGCCGGAGAAGCACTTCGAGGCGATCGCGAATGCCGGGGGCGACAGCGTGACCTTTCACGTCGAGGTCTGTGACGAGCCGGCTCGGGCTGTCGCGCACGCGCGGTCGCTCGGGCTCGGCGTCGGTGTCGCCTTCAATCCGGAGACCGCGGTCGAAGAGGCCGTTGACGCTGCCGAGGGAGTGGATCTCGTTCTCTGCATGTCGATTCACCCCGGCTATTCGGGCCAGGCGTTCATGTCCGATGCGTTCGAGCGGATCGCGCGGTTGCGCTCACTGCTTCCCGCGAGCGTGCGCGTGCAGGTGGACGGTGGGGTCAATCAGGAGACGGCTCGCGCGGCGCGCGAGGCGGGCGCCGATCTGCTCGTCGCCGGGAGCGCGATCTTCTGGAACGACGATCCGGCCGCCGCGTACCGCGATCTCGTTGCCGTCGTCACGGAGGAGACGCGTGTCTGACGATCTGCTCCAGGTGTGGGACGCGGACGGCGCCTTCGAGCGCATCGAGGCGTGGCTCGTCGAGCGCGGATTCTTCGCGCCGGGGGGTGAGGAGCTCGAAGCGGATCTCTATCTCGGATACGCGCTCTCGCAGTCGATCCGGCGGGGTACGTCATCCCTTCCGCCCGAACCCTGCCGCGCCCTGCCTCTGGCCGCCTGTCGGGTACGACTCGTCGCGTGAGGATGTGAGGCGGCAGCGTGCGGGGCTCATTTGCCGTCGGCGACTGGGAGCGGTCGTGGACGGCTGCCGAGTACTCTGCGGCCGTCGAAGAGGTGCGCGAGGCGATCGCCCGCGGTGACGTCTATCAGGTGAACCTCGTGCAGCACCTCCAGGCCCCGTTCGAGGGCGACCCGCGCGAGCTCGCCGGCCGCCTCGGGCCACTCGAGCCCCTTCATCCCGAGATGTTCGCCGGTGACGGCTGGACGATCGTGTCCGCGTCGCCCGAGCTCTTCCTCTCTCGCCGCGGCGACATGATCCGGACGATGCCCATCAAGGGAACGCGGCCCCGCGGTGCAGGCGCCGAGCTCCGCGCGTCCGAGAAGGACGCCGCAGAGCACGTGATGATCGTCGACCTCGAGCGGAACGATCTCTCGCGCGTCTGCGAGGCCGGCAGCGTGCGTTGGCCCGTGCTCATGGCGACCCGCGAGCTCGCCGGGGTGGAGCACATGGTCTCGACCGTGGAGGGAACGCTGCGCGACGGAGTCGGTCTCGCCGAGATCCTTGTGCGCGACCTTCCCCGGCGGATCCGTGACCGGCGCGCCGAAGATCGCTGCGGTCGACCTCATCGCCCAGCTCGAGCCGGTAGGTCGCGGCGCGTCCATGGGGGCGCTCGGCCGCATCCACGGCAACGGCGACTTCGATCTCGCACTCACCATCCGCACGTTCGCGATCGCCGACGGAGTGATTCATCTCTGGGTCGGCGGTGGGATCGTCTGGGACTCCGATCCCGCGGCAGAGGTCGAGGAGTCGTGGGTCAAGGCACGCCCCCTCCTCGCCGCGATCGGTGCGCGGCTCCCCGAGGCGGTTCCGGCATGACGGTCCTCGCGCTCGCCGTCACCGGCCGAGGGCTCGTCGACCCGATGGAGCCGGTCATTCGCGCAGACGACGAGGGCTTCCTCCGAGGGCGCGCGGCCTTCGAGACGCTGCGCATCTACGGGGGACGCCCTTTCCGGCTCGAAGCGCATCTCGATCGCTTGACGGCGTCCGCTGCGAGCATCGGCCTGCCTGCAGTCGAGCGGCGACGTCTACAGGTGCTCGTCGGTCTCGTGCTCCCGAAGGCTTCCGGCGGCGATGCGTCGCTTCGCCTCGTGTGGACGGCGGGGCCGAGTGGCGGCATTCCATCCGCTCTCGCCCTTCTCAACGACATCCCGGACTGGATCGAATCGACGCGCGAGCGCGGTGCGACAGCCGTTTCGCTGCTCGGTGTCCGCGCGTCGGCGCCGTGGTTGCTGCCGGGTGTGAAATCGACGAGCTACGCCGTGAACATGGCGGCTGAGGCGGAGGCACGGCGGCGCGGGGTGGACGAGGCGCTGTTCGTGGATGCCGACGGGATCGTGCTCGAAGGGACGGTGACGAACGTCTGGTGGCGGGTCGGCGAGACCCTGTACACACCGTCGCTCGAGCTCGGGATCCTGGCGGGCGTGACGAGAGCGACGCTCATGGAACTCGCTCCGGACTGCGACTACGCGGTCGAGGAGGGCGCATACCAACTCGCGCAACTCCTCGACGCCGACGAGGTGTTCACGTCGTCGTCGGTCCGCGAGCTCATGCCGCTCATCGAGGTTGACGGACGCAAGGTGCAACGTGGGCCCGCCGCCGATGCTCTCCAGGAGGCGTTGCGGGGGCTCGCAGCTAAGGTCTGAGCATGGACGACGCACCGGTTCGGCTCGGAGGGATGGCGCTGCAGAACGGCGTCCTCGTACACGGCCCGACATCGTGGGGCTGCGCGGTGCGTGACGCTGACGGCGCTCTCCACGTCGCCTCGGGGCGCAAGCCGCACCTCGCGCCGGCGGCACGTCGGCGCATTCCGGTCCTGCGCGGCCCGATCGCGCTGGCCGAGGCGTTCGCGCTCCTTCCGGCGGTTCGGCGCGCACTGCCGAAAGCGCGGTTCCCGTTCGAGCGGCCGAGCGTTCTCGGTGCGATTCTCGGCACTGCAGTGGCTGCCCGCGCGCTCCGTCGATCGCGGCTGTCTGCGGGCACGCGTGAGATCGCGGCCGCCGGTGTCGCGTTCCTTCCAGCGGCGCTCGCGCTTCGCGGGCCGGATCTCGCTGCCTACCACGGAGCGGAGCACATCTCCATCGGCACCTACGAGAACGGTGGGGAGCCGGCGCCGAAGGAGCATCCGCGCTGCGGATCCCAGCTCATCGTGCCCATGGTCGCCTCCTCGCTCGCAGCGAACGTCGTCGCGGCGAAGGCGCCCGCCGGTACGCGTTCGCTCGCGCGGCTCGTCGGCACGGCGGGTGCGATCGGCGGCTCGGTCGAGATCTTCTCGTGGGCTGCGCGCAATCCGGATCACCCGCTCGCCCGTGTCCTCACGCGCCCCGGGTTCGAGCTTCAGCGTCACCTCTCCACCGCAGAGCCGTCGGGCGATCAGCTCGAGGTCGCGAACGCGGCGCGCGACGCGTGCCTCGTGCTCGAGCGCAGCGCCGCGTCGCAGCGCTAGAGTCGCCGGGCTAGATGCCTACGCGACGCGCAGTCGCCATTGCCGCCGCGGGACTCGTGGCGTCCGTCGCATTCGTACTTGCCGCGGTCAGAGGACCGTTGGCCCAGGAAGCACTCGGCACACGTCTCGACGCCGTCGTCGCCTCCGGTGTTCCTGGAGCACTCGCGCTCGTCGTCGACGGAACGGAAACGGTCGGCGTTGCGAGCGGTGTCGCCAATCGCTCGACCGGGCGGCCCTTGCTCGTCACCGATCGATTCAGGGCTGGGAGCATCACGAAGACGTTCGTCGCCGCACTCGTCCTCCAGCTCGTGGAAGAGGGCTCGCTCGAGCTCGACGCCACCGTCGAGAGTTGGCTCCCTGGCCTCGTGTCGCGAGAGATCACCGTTCGGCAGCTGCTCTCCCACACGTCCGGCCTCGCCGACTACGTCGACGATGAGGAGATCGTCACGGGTCCCGACCTTGACCCGATGACGCTGTCTCAACGTGCGCTGGCACGCGCCGTGATCGCCGCGCCTGGCCAGCGCTACGCGTATGCGAGCACCAACTACCTCGTGCTGGGACTGCTCGTCGAGCGCGTGACCGGCGACACGGTCGCACACCAGCTAGCGACTCGGATCTTCCGGCCGCTCCGTCTGCACGAGACGACGTTTACCCCGGGCGTAGCCGACCTCGATGTACATGGCTACGAGCGGCGTGTGTACGACGGGATCGTCAGCGGTGAGCCGACGGACACCGAAGGCAGGTCTGCTTCGTGGGCGTGGTCGGCCGGCGCGGTCGTCTCGACCGCCCACGATCTGGCCGCGTTCCTAGCAGCGCTCGTGCAGGGGCGCATCGTTCAGCGCCCGCTCGTCGAGCGCATGCTTCCGGCGAGCGGCTACGGGCTCGGCGTGGCGGCTTTCCCGACCCGGTGCGGAACAGCGCTTGGCCATACCGGCAACGTCGACGGATACGTGAGCGCCGCTTGGGTCCGGCCCGACGGGCACCGCGCCGCCGTCGTCATGGCGAACCTGTACCCGCTCGCGCCCGAGTCGGACGCTGCGGTCCATGAGCTACTCGACTATGCCTTCTGCGACACGCTCGACTAGATCGGCCAGCCGACGCGAGGTTGAGATGACCTCCACCGCTGCCGATAGGCATGGAGGTGGATCTCGAGAACACGCTCCTGACCTGGCTCCCGATCGTGTTCTTCGGGATCGTCATCGTCCTGCTTCTCTACACCCTCAAGTTCATGCCGCGGGCGAAGCCGGCTCCGGTCGTGCGCGGGTCGCAGGTCGAGGTGTCGTGGGACGACGTCGCCGGGCTCGACGAGGCGAAGGAAGAGCTCGTCGAGGTCGTCGAGTTCCTGCGCGATCGCAAGCGCTTCGAGCGGCTCGGCGCACGTGTTCCACGCGGCATCCTGCTCCACGGCCCGCCGGGAACGGGGAAGACCCTCGTGGCGAAGGCGGTCGCGAGCGCGTCGGGCGCGAACTTCTACTCTCAGAGCGCCTCGTCCTTCGTCGAGATGTTCGCCGGGCTCGGCGCCGCCCGCATTCGCAAGCTCTTCGAGGAGGCGCGCAAGCACTCCCCCGCCATCATCTTCATCGACGAGCTCGACGCGGTCGGAACCGCGCGCATGGGTGGTGGCTTCCATCGCGAGCACGACCAGACGCTCAACCAGCTCCTCGTCGAGCTCGACGGGTTCAACGCACGCGACGAGGTCGTCGTCATGGCCGCGTCCAACCGACTCCAGGATCTCGACACGGCGCTTCTTCGTCCCGGGCGCTTCGACAGGCAGGTGCTCGTCTCGGCGCCGGACGTGGCGGGGCGCGAGGCGATCCTCGCCGTCCACACCCGCGACAAACCGCTCGCCTCCGACGTCGACCTCGGCGCGATCGCCCGGCAGACGGCGGGTCTCACCGGAGCGGACCTCGCAAACCTCTGCAACGAAGCGGCGATCTTCGCGGGCCGCTCGAACGCGCAGTACATTCGGCAGGTCGACTTCGACGCGGCGATGGATCGCATCGTCGCCGGCTTGCAGCAGCGACGCGTCGTCTCGGAGAAGGAGAAGCGGATCCTCGCCTACCACGAGGCCGGTCATGCGGTCATGTCCCATCTCGTAGGAGATCTCTTCCCGGCGCAGAAGGCGACGATCGTCTCGCGTGGCCAGGCGCTCGGCTACACGTTCAACACGCCGGCCGAGGATCGCTACATGCACACGCGCGAGGAGTTCATCGATCTGATGAAGGTCTTCCTCGCCGGTCGCGCGGCCGAAGAGGTGGTATTCGGACGCATCACGAACGGCGCCGCGAACGACCTCGAGCGCGTCACCCAGATCGCCCGCTCGATGGTGTTCGAGTTCGGCATGTCCGAAGTGGCGCCGTCACGGACGATGCGGGCGGACAACTACGCGCTCTCCGAGGAGACGAAGCGACTTCGCGACTCCGAGCAGGCACGCCTCACCGACCAGGCGTACGAAGAGGCCAAGCGGCTCCTCTACAAGCACCGTGCTTCACTCGACCGCGTCGCGGGCGCACTTCTCGAAAAGGAGACGCTCGACCGGGTCGAGCTTCAGGCGCTGCTCGCGGACGTGATGGCCGAGTCGCAGTCGTCCGAGACGGTCGGCACCGTGCGCGCGCTCCCCGCTCGCGACTGAGACCCGCGGGTAGCATCGCCCCGGTGCGGGGGATCCATCATCTCGGTGTCGCGGTGACCGACCTCGACGAGGCCATTGCGACGTACGAGCGGCTCTTCCACGCGCGACTCGAGCATCGGCAGCCGCTCGACGAGCAAGGGGTCGAGGCGGCCTCGATGCTCGTCGGGGAGAGTCGCGTCGAGCTCGTGACGCCGACCGGTGAGGACACTCCGGTCGGACGCTTTCTCGCGCGCCGCGGCCCCGGCATGCACCATGTCGCGCTGCAGACCGACGACATTCTCGCCGCGCTGGACGAGCTCGAGTCGTCAGGCGCGCAGCTGATCGATCGGACGCCGCGGCTAGGTCTCTTCGGCCTCGAGTTCGCATTCGTGCATCCCGATTCCGTCCACGGCGTTCTCACGGAGGTGGTTGCGAGTGGCTGACGATCACGTACGAATCGAGGTCGGTCTCGACGGCGGACAGATCCTGAGCGCGCTCGTGTCGTCGGCGAGCGCCGATTCTCTCGACGCGGCTCTCCGAGCCGGCGCCGTCACCACGGTCGAGCTGCAGACGGAGGACGGCCTCCTCCTGCTCGTCCTTCCGCGTGTCCTGTACGCGAAGCGCTACGCCCGTGAGACGCGGGTCGGCTTCGACGCCTAGCGCGCCGTGGCGCTCAGGGTCGGCATCGTCGGCCTTCCCAACTCGGGGAAGACGACGCTCTTCAATGCGCTGACGCGCGCGGGCGCGCAGGTGACCGCGTACGCCGACGTCGCGCAGAAGCCGAACCTCGGCATGGCGGTGATCGCGGACGACCGGCTCGAGCGACTCGCGGCGGTCATCGAGTCGAAGAAGGTCACGCCTGCGGCGATCAGGATCGTCGACGTCCCCGGGCGGGCCGAGATCCCTGGTGAGCTCCGGCAAGCGGACGCACTCCTCGCCGTTCTCGACGGCTTCTCGGAGGACGCCGATCCGGCCGCCGATCTCGAGACGCTCCGGCTCGAGCTCATCGTCGCGGATCGCGAGCACGTCGACCGACGGCTCGAGCGGGTCCGCAAGGAGGCGAAGTCGGGCGATCGCGCGAAGCGCCAGGAGGCCGAGCTGACCGAGCGGCTGCTCGCACACCTCGACGAGGGACATCCGCTGTCCGACTGGTCCGGGGAGCTGCCGCTCGAGCTGGAGCCCCTGACCACGAGGCCGCTCATCCCCCTCGAGAACGGCCCCGGTGGCATCGACTGCGCGCTCGAGATGGAGCTCGCGGAGCTCTCGGACGCGGATGCCGCCGAGTTTCGCTCGGGCCCCTCTGCCCTCGACGACGTCGTCGTGCGGCTCAAGGAGGCGCTCGGGCTGATCACGTTCTTCACGATCGGGGACACCGAGGCGCGCTCGTGGACCCTCCAACACGGCCAGACTGCCCTGGACGCGGCCGAGTCGATCCACTCGGACATCGCCCGCGGCTTCATCCGCAGCGAGGTGATCCGCTGGGACGACCTTCTCGAGTGCGGCTCCCACGCCGAGGCGGCGCGGCGAGGGCTTCAGCGTCTCGAGGGCAAGACCTACGTCGTCGAAGACGGCGACGTCATCAACGTGCGCTTCAACGTCTAGCCCGCCGCGACGAGTGCGGCGCCCGCGAGGGCGACGGCTCCGCCTAGACGCTTCGACAGCCGAAGGTGCTCGCCGAGCAGGAGCCACGCGAGCACGATGGTGACGATCGGGTAGAGGCTGCTGAGCACAGCGACGATTCCGACCGCTCCGAACGTGGTTGCCGTTGCGACGAACACGTTCGAGAGCGTGTCGAAGACGCCGACGCCGACGAGCAGCGGCACCATCTGACGCGGAGGTTTGAGTGTCGTGGAGGTCACGAGCGCGGCGCACAGCACCACGGGCACCGAGGCTGCGCGCGCGGCGGTCACCGCCCAGGCCGTGCTCTCGTCGGCTCCCGCGTCGATCCCGAGAAAGAAGAGCCCGAAGCCAAGTGCTGCGACGGTTGCAAGCCCAGCTCCGGCGGCGATGCGGCGCTGGCCCTCGCCGGCCGGCTCTCGTGAGAGAGCGACGATGCCCGCGACGACGAGGACAACACCCAGCCACTGGAGCGCGGCTGGACTCTCCCCACGTGCGACATCGACGAGGAGCGGGACGATCGGGGCTGCGGCAGAGATGGGGGCCACGATGCCCATGGCGCCGATCGCGAAGCCGCGGTACAGCGCGCCGAGGCCCACCATCGCAGCAAGGCCACCAGCGCATGCCGGCAGCAGCTGAACGACGCCAGGGAAGGCATCGCCGGACACGAGAACCCACAAGCCGACACCTACGAGGCCGACGGCTTGTGAGATGGCGAGCACGGTGAGCACCGCCAGGCGACGTGCGGCAACGCCACCGAGGAAGTCGCCGACGCCCCAGCCGAGAGCGCCGGCCAGCGCCAGCAGAGCTGCCACGTGCGCTCAGTCGTCGCCGACGGGGCGAGTCGCGGCCTGCGCGTCGAGCTGGTTCGCGTGGTACAGGACGGCTGCTTCGGCAGTTCGCGCCCCAGGCCGGTCGTGGTGACATGCGACCGCGTGGAGGAGCTCGGCGAGAACCGCGGGATCGAGATCGCGGGCTCGCTCCTCGATCATCCGCAGCCCGAGGTGGACATGGCCGAGAAGGCGACCCTCGTCCGTCTGGCGGAACGTCGGCGCCGGGCCGAGCTCACGAATGCGGCCGACGTCGTGGAGGAGAGCGGCGGCGAGGACGATGTCGTATCGGAGTCGCGGATGGAGCTGTGCCGTCTCGCGGCAGAGGGTCGCTACGCCGACGGTGTGCTCGAGGAGCCCGCCCGCATAGCCGTGGTGCCCGCCCGTCGCCGTTGCAGGAAGCGAGCGGAGCGCTTTCCGCACCTCGGCATCGCGCACGAAGGAATCGACCACTGCGGCAAGGCCCTCGTGCGAGATCTCCGCAGCGAGGAACTCGAAGAAGCCGTCGAGCTCGTCCGCGTCGCGCCGCAACGACGGCGTGAGGTCCGAAGGATCCGTGTCCTCCGCGGCTTCGACGGAGCGCACCTGCACCTGGAGCCTTCCGCCGAAGCGCTCGACCCGCCCGAGGATCCGCACGGCGTCGCCCTCGGCGAAGCGCTGGTCGAGCAGCTCGACGTCGTTCCAGACCCGCGCTTCGATGCGACCGCTCGCGTCCACGAGCTCGAGCGCGAGGTATGCAGCGCCGGCCCGCGTACGCCGTCGATCTTTCTTGGCGACGGCGAACACGCCCTCGACGGTCCTGTCCTCGACGAGCTCGGAGATCGTGGTCACGTCTCGAGGATAGAGCGCGAGGCCGTTGGTACGCTCGCTCGCGATGGCAGACGCCCAGCCGTTTCGCGCCGCCCGCTACTCCGGCGCGGCTGGAGCGCTTGAGGACCTGGTCGCGCCGCCGTACGACGTCGTGGATGACGGAGAGCGCGCGGCGTTGTACGCGCGCAGCCCGTACAACGTCCTTCACGTGACCCTTCCCGAGTCGGCGGAGGACGCAGGCCGTCTCTACCGCGAGTGGCTCGCCGACGGGATCCTCCGGTACGACGACGAGCCCGCGATCTGGCTGACGGCGGAGGACTACGTCGGGCCGGACGGGATCCCGCGCGAGCGGCACGGCGCGATCGTGTCCGTCGCGACGAAGCCGTACGAGACGGGTTCGGTGCTTCCGCACGAGTTGACGCACGCCGATATCCGCGAGGATCGGCTCCGGCTCCTCCGCGCTACGCGCGTACAGCCTGAGCCGATCCTGCTCCTGAGCGATGCGCCGATCCACCCCGACGTTCCCGACCGCGTCCCCGACCTCGAAGCGGAGGGAACGCGCATGTGGCGTGTGCCCATGCCGGCCGGGTCGGCGGTCGAGGTCGGCCAGCTCCTCATCGCGGACGGGCACCATCGCTACGAGAGCGCTCTCGAGCTCGGGACGCAGCCAGGGGAGCGAGCCACCAGGATCATGGCCCTGGTCGTGTCGACGGACGACGCCGGCCTGCATGTCTTCCCGACGCACCGGGTGTTCGCCGGTCGCCCGGATCTCGCCGCGTTGCGCGAGGGAGAGTCGTGCAGCGACCTCGAAGCAGCCACGCGACTGCTCGCCGACGAGCCCTTCGATCACGCTGCGGCGATCGCGTATCGCAGCGGAAGCGTCGAGCTCGTTCGCGGGGCCGTCGGCGAGCTCGACACCGAGCTCGTCGAGCGTCACGGCCACGTCGGCATTCGCTACACACCGCAAGCGGACGAGGCAGTCGGCTGGGTCGACTCCGCGGATGCGGACGTCGCGTTCATTCTCCGCGAGCCACGTGTGGAGGACGTCTTCGGCGTGGCGCGACACGGTCGCCGCATGCCGCCGAAGAGCACGTATTTCTTTCCCAAGCCGCTTTCCGGCCTCCTCTTTCACCCGGTGAGCGGATGACGCCGTGGCTCGAGACGTGCCGGCTCTGCGTCGAGGACATCAGAGCGGTGCTCGACCGGTTGCCGACGCGGGTCGAGCGGGAGCCCGTCCTCCAGATCGGCGAGGGTGGCGACGAGACAACGGCCATCGACCAGGCTGCCGAAGATGCCGTTGTCGAACGTCTCGCCGCTCTCGACGAGGACTTCGTGCTCGTGTCCGAGGAGCTCGGTCGGAGGACGTTCGGCGCGGGTGGCGCCCGCCGAGTCGTCGTCGACCCGATCGACGGTTCGGTGAACGCGAAACGTGGGATCCCGTTCTTCTCGTTCTCCCTCGCCGTCGCCGAAGGACCGACGATGGGCGATGTCGTGTTCGGATTCGTGTACGACTTCGGGACGGGCGAGGAATGGACCGCGCAGCGCGGGACGGGCGCATTCCTCGACGGCGCGCGGATCGGCGGGGTTCGCCCGAAGGAGCCCATCGAGATCCTCTCGTTCGAGGGCACCACCACGTCCGCCATCGCCGATCGGATCGGATCCGTGCTCGACCTCGCCGTCCGCGTGCGGGTCATGGGCTCGCTCGCCCTCTCGCTCTGCCACCTCGCCGCCGGTCGTGTCGACGGCGTCGTCTCGCTCAAGGCCGCGCGATCGGTCGACATCGCAGCTGCACAGCTTCTCGTCCGTGAGTGCGGCCTCGGGATCGAGCTGTTCGAGGATCCGCCGTTCGCGGCGGCGCCGCTCGACCTCGAAACGCGGTCCCGGCTCGCGGCGGCGGCGACACCGGAGCTCGTGACACAGCTCGCCGACGCGCTCGCCAGTCCCTAGCGGGAACGCGACAGGGTCGCTGGTACGCTCGACGAGATGAGGCCCGACCGCGACGCCATCCTGAAGGCGCTCGAGAACGTGATCGATCCGGAGCTTCGGCGCCCCGTAACGGAGCTCGACATGGTGCGCGACGTCCTCGTCGACGACGACGGCGCGGTGTCGGTGACGATCGCGCTCACCGTCGCGGGTTGCCCGCTGCGCGACTCCTTCCAGGAGCAGGTCGCGCGGTTCGTGGGCGAGGTTCCTGGTGTGACGCGCGTACGACTCGGCTTCGACGTCATGACGGCAGAGGAGAAGGCGGCGCTCGTCACGCGCTTGCGCGGGGGCCACTCCGCCGATCGCACGATCTCCCTCTCGCCGGGTACGCGTGTCGTTGCCGTCGCGTCCGGGAAGGGCGGGGTCGGGAAATCGACTCTGACAGCGAACCTCGCCTACGCCCTCTCGGCGCTCGGCGAGCAGGTCGGGGTGCTCGACGGCGACATCTATGGCCACTCGATTCCGCACATGCTCGGTGTCCATCAGAAGCCGATCGCCGTCGACGAGATGATCGTCCCGCCGGTTCGAGGCGATCTCAAGCTCATGTCCATCGGGTTCTTCCTCGAGGAGAACGCGCCGATCATGTGGCGCGGGCCGATGCTGCACAAGGCCCTCGAGCAGTTCCTCTCGGACGTCCACTGGGGCGAGCTGGACACGCTGCTCGTGGACATGCCCCCTGGAACCGGCGACGTCGCGATGTCTCTCGGGCAGCTGCTGCCGCGCGCCGAGGCGCTCATCGTCACGACGCCGCAGCCGGCTGCGCAGCAGGTCGCCGTACGCGCCGCGCTGATGGCGCAGAAGACGGGAATGCGAATCCTCGGTGTCGTCGAGAACATGTCGTACCTCGCCGGCACCGGACAGGAGCTGTTCGGGTCGGGAGGCGGCCAGGAGCTCGCCGACGAGATGGGCGTTCAGCTGCTTGCGCGGATCCCACTCGACCCGGTCATGCGGGAGGCCGCCGACGATGGGTGCCCTGTCGCCGAGGTCGCGCCGGAGTCGGAGGCTGCAGTGGCCGTGGCCGCCCTCGCCGAATCGGTGGCCGCGCTGCGCGCGGGCGCGATCCGTAAGCCGCTCACGGTTCTTTCGTAGAGTCGCCGCGTGCCAGGGGCCGCCTTCTTCGATCTCGATCGCACGCTGATCTCGCGCTCGAGCTCGCTCGCGCTCGCGGGCACGTTCCGCGCGCGCGGTCTCATCGGCCGCCGGCAGCTCGCCAAGGCAGCGCTGGCCCAGCTCGTCTTTGCGCGCTTCGGTGCGGGTCAGGCTCGCGTGGGGCAGACGGCCGACACCGGGATGTCGATCCTCCGCGGTCTTCCCGTCGAGCTCATGCGCGAGATCGCCTCGGAGGCATGGGAGCCGGTGTTGAAGCCGCTCGTCTATCGCGAGGCGCTCGACCTCGCGTCAGCGCATGCAGAGCGCGGCGAGCGCGTCTACATCGCCTCGGCCGCCCTCCAGGAGGTCGTCGAGGAGGTCTCGAACCGTCTCGGCTTCGACGGAGCCATCGCTTCACGCGCGGAGACGCGAGACGGCGTTTTCACGGGTCGGCTCGAGCGCCGACTCTATGGACAGGCGAAGGCGGACGCGCTCGTGGACCTCGCGCGGGCCGAGGACATCGACCTGGCGAGCTCGACCGCGTACTCGGACTCCCACTCCGACACGCCGTTTCTCGAGGCAGTCGGCCGCCCCGTCGCGGTCAATCCCGACCGTGAGCTGCGTCGAATCGCCGAGTCAAGGCAGTGGCCCGTCATGCAGTTTCGAGCGAAGGCGTTTCCCGTGCGTGCCACCGCTTGAATCGGGACTTCGGCTGGCGCACAATCGACCCAATGCGGCTAGGCGTCAGTCTCATCGGCTGCGGGCTCCTCGTTCTCGGCATGACCGCATCGAGTCCGGCTGCGACACCGAACGCAGTTGCCGACGATCCAATGATCACGGTCAGCTACGAGGGAACGCTCGAGGCGTTCAGCGAGCCCTTCGGAGATCACCCCCGCGGGCCTGACCACCACGAGGCGCACTACCGGTGGACACTTGTCTGGAAAGGTCGTCAGAGCAAGCTCGAGCAGAACGCCGCCTATCGCTTCGACACCAAGGAGCTGGGCGGCACCGTCACCTACGTCGACAGGGTCCAGCTCCCGGCGGTGAAGGGTCCCGACCGCAACGACTGCAAGGGCGAATTCTCGGCGAAGCCCGGGGCGAAGGTGCCGGTCGTGGTCACGCTGAACCCGGACAACCGGAAGGGATTCGGCGTCCAGCTCACGCGGCCGGTGTCCGACACCTATCTCGTCTCGTCGAACAGGAAGTCGAACTACGACCTCTGTACGCGGGTGTTCGCCGGGCTTCTGCCGTCGAAGTCGCAGGTCGTCTCACCGTTCTTCTACTTCGGGCCCAGTGGAGGGACTCGTCCCAACCGGATTCGAAGCACGCAGACGCTTCCCCCCAACGAGCGGTTCCGCACCGCCATCGACGAGACCGTGACGGTCACGGTCGGCGGGAAGACGTCTCCGCCGGCGACTGGCGCCGGCGATACGAATGCCAAGCTGGCCGCGCGTGACGACCTCCGTCGCGCGCTCGAACGGGCCAAGGGCCCGTGCCTTCATCTCGCGATATCGCTCGGCGTCATCACGACGGGCGCAGTCTGGTCGGCTGTCGGCGCGCCGATTCCCGGCGGAATCCCGGCCGGGGGCTCAGTGATCGCGACGGGCGCCGTCATGACTCAGGCGGTCGTGCCGCTGTGCACCGAGCACGTCAAGCAGATCATCGTCTCGTATTCGATCTACAAGCGCGACCCCCCGGCGCCGAAGGCCGTGATTGCGCTGAAGCTGCCGTCGTGCACGCGCTGGGAGGCGAAGGTTCGTGCGTACTGCACAGAGCTGAGCGTCGGCGGTCACCAAGCTCGTGATCGCGGAGAGAAAGGTGTTTCCGGCCCTCGTGGGGCTACAGAGCGCCGCAGCAAAGCTCACGAGTGCACGTCGGAAGGGCGACGAGCAGGCGGTCAAGGCCGCGCAAGCCAAGGTGAACAAGGCGGTCGCGTCTCTCCGCGCCGCGCGCAGCACGTCGAGTGCTGCCGGCAAGAAGGTCGCACGCATCGTGAGGTCTGCCGGCGTCCAGGGAAGGCTGACGAAGCAGCAGTCGGTCGCCGTGGTCGACGCGCTGCTCGCGGAGTTGCAGAAGCGTGGTGTGCCGGCATCCGACCTGCAGAAGATCGCTCCGACCGTGCTCCGACCCGCTGCGACCGACGTGCTCGCCGCGCTCGGCGCCTGACGCCGCTTCGTAGACTCGCTCCGTGACTCGCGCGGAGGGACGGACGCGCCTGGCCGGGCTCGGCTTCTCGAGCGCCGACGTCGATGTCCTGCTCGACCACTTCGCCGATGCCGAGCGTCGTGGCAAGGTGGGGCACGGGTTCTCGCGTATCGACTGGCTCGGGACGCTCGATCTGGATCCGACGGCTCGACCGGTGCTCGTCGAGTCCGAGGAGGGCTTCGAGCGCTGGGACGCACATGGGGCGCTCGGCTACATCGTCCTCAACGAGATCGTCGGTGCCACTCTCGACGATCCGCCGGAGCGCGCTCGCGTCGTCGTTGCGCGCCGGTGCTTCCCCTCGGGTGTGCTCGGTTACTGGGCGCGTCGGTTGGCCGTGGGCGGCCTGCTCGCTGCGCTCACCGCGACATCTCCACGTCGTCTCGTTCCGTCGGGCGGGAGCGAGCCGCTCACCGGGACGAATCCGCTCGCGATCGCGATCCCTTCGAGCCAAGGAGATCCGATCGTCGCGGACGTATCGATGGGAGCGGTCACGCACGGTGCGGTGCTCGCGGGAGCCGCGCGACCCGAGCAGCTCGTTCACTTCGGCGGAGAGCAGGCGCACAAGGCGTTCGCGCTCGCCGTCGGGCTCGAGCTCCTCGTTGGCGCGCTCGCCGGGCCTGAGCACGGCGTCGTCCTGGTGGTCGCGCGACCGGATCACGATCCCGTTCCGGCGTTCCGCGAGCTTGCCGGCGGCTTGCGGCTGCCCGGCGACTCCTGACCTCGGTCAGCCGTAGGTCATCTCGGCGAGGTCGAGTGCGAGCAGCGACTCGTCGGTGACCAAG
The DNA here is from genome assembly GCA_963833725.1 of uncultured Gaiellaceae bacterium. Lineage (GTDB taxonomy): Bacteria > Actinomycetota > Thermoleophilia > Gaiellales > Gaiellaceae > GMQP-bins7. The sequence continues at coordinate 47,958 of CAWHYV010000008.1, read as the reverse complement.
GCGCACGCAACCGCGCCCAGAGACAACGCCGCGTGGACGTCCACGGCCGACGAGCAGCGCACGACGACGGGAGTTCCGGCGTCGTGCGCAGCGTGGATCGCGGCGCGATCGGACACGTCGTCCAGGATGAGCGCATCGGCAAGGTCGATCGTCCCCTCGAGAGCGATCACGGGCACCTTACGACCCGTGGCTCCGAACCAGCGCTCGCGCATCAGAACGCGTCCATCCGAAAGGCCGAGTGCCCGAGCCGGTGCAGCTCCGTCGCCACGCCGGGAATCTAGTGAACCCTCAGAAGGGAAGCGATGACGCCGCGTCGGACGCCGCGTCGAGGATCGGCTGCACCACGAAGAACGAGCCGACCGTGACGGCGACCGCCGCACCGATCGCGATGCTCAGAGCCGAGTCGTGCGGTGGCGAGCCTCCGGCCGGTGCGAGGCGCAGCTCGACGCCGGAGCGCATGTACATCCACCGTACGACGTTGAGGTAGTAGCCGAGCGAGATCGCGGTCGCGGCGACGCCGATGAGGACGAGCCACCATTCGCCGGCGTCGTATGCCGCCGAGAAGACGAACAGCTTCCCGAACATCCCGCCTGTGAGAGGGAAGCCGGCCATGCCGAGCATGAACGTCCACAACGCGATGCCGTGGTACGGGCGCTCCCAGCCGAAACCGGCGAGCGACTCGAGCGTCACCGGTGCCTGGAGCTCGCGCTCTCGAGCAGCCACGACGGCGAACGCGCCGACGGACATCGCGGAGTAGGGGACGAGGTAGTAGAGGAGCGCCTGGCCGCCGAGCTCCGAGTTCGCCGAGACGGCCATCAGCATGAAGCCGGCGTGCGAGATCGACGAGTACGCCAGGATCCGCTTCAGGTCGCGCTGTGCCAGGGCGCCGAGGTTCCCCCAGGCGAGCGAGATCGCCGCGAGCACTGCCACCGCGATCGTCCAGACGTCGCTCTGCTCCGGAAACGCGGTGACGAGGACGCGCAGCATCACGACGAACGCAGCCGTCTTCGTCGCAGCCGACATGAACGCCGTCACCGAGGTCGGAGAGCCCTGGTACACGTCGGGCGTCCACATGTGGAACGGCGCCGCCGACACCTTGAACGCGAGCCCTGCGAGGATCATCGCGAGCCCGGCGAAGAGGAACGCGTCGCTCGACGGATCTGCGGATGCGATCGCTGCGAAGCTCAGCTCGGAGGTCGTGCCGTACACGAGAGCCGAGCCGAAGAGGAGCACCGCGGAGCCGAAGCCACCGACGATCAGGTACTTCAAGCCGGCCTCGAGCGACGTCTCGCGCTCGTTGTCGATCGCAACGAGGATGTAGAGGCAGAGCGAGAACCACTCGAGCCCGAGGAAGAGCGTCATGAGATCGTCGGCGCTCACGAAGAAGGCCATGCCCGCTCCGGCGGTGGCGAGGAGCGCGTAGTACTCGGCATGGTTCTCCCGACGTCGTTCGCCCCACGACGCGAGGACGACGGCGGCGCCCGTCACGCCGAGGATCACCTCGGCCATGGAACCGAGCTGGTCGCGCACGAGCGAGCCGTTCAGCTCGATCTCCGGCGTCGGTGTCTCTCCGAAGACGTAGCCGGCGAGGACAGCCGCAACGACGAAGCCGAGGATCGCAGCGACGCCCGCGACACCCTTCCGCATCCATTCGGGGAGGAGAGCGGACAGCAGCGCGACCCCTGCCGCGACGAGTAGCGCGATCGTCGGCGAGAGCGCGAGCCAGTCGACGGTGGGAGTGTCGATCACGGCAGGATCTCGGCGATCGTCGAGGCGGCGAACGCGCTCTCGCTCACGAGCGCCGGCCAGACCGAGAGACCGAGCAGGAGAAGCAGCAGCGGCAGCACGAGGGCCAGCTCACCCACGCGGAGATCGAGCGCCTCCTCGCGTACGGCCCGTCCCGGTTTCACGTGGAGGATCGCCGAGATCACGCGCAGCGTGTACATCGCCGCGAGGACGACTCCGAGCGCGACGACGACCGAGTAGCCCCAGCCCTGGCCGTATGCCCCCGCCATGATCAGGAACTCGCCGGCGAACGTCGCGGAGCCGGGCACCGCGAGGGCGATCATCCCGGCGACGAGCACGACCGTTGCGAGCGTCGGCCGACCCCGCGCCATGCCGCCGAGTGCAGCGAGCTCCCCGGTCCCGCAGCGCCGCTCGACCATCCCGACGAGGAGGAACATGCTCGCCGAGACGAGCCCGTGCGCGACCGACTGCAGCACGGCGCCGTCGAGGCCGAGGTCGTCGAACGCGAAGATGCCGATCGTGATCAGGCCCATCTGGGCCATCGACGAGTACGCGATGACGCCACGCAGATCGGGAGCACGGAACGCAAGCAGCGAGCCGTAGACGAGTCCTGCGCACGCGAGGACGAGGATCAGCCCGGAGAGGTCGTCGGCGGGTTCGGGGAACTTCGGGATACCGATCCGCAGGAAGCCGTAGATCGCGGTCTTCGAGACCACGGCGGAGAGCACCGCGGCCACTTCGACCGGTGCCTCGCGGTATGCGAGCGGCAGCCAGCCGTGAAACGGAAAGAGCGGCGCCTTGACGGCGAACGCGACCGCGAAGCCGAGGAAGATCCAGACGTTGTCACTCGTCCCCGACTCGGTGAGCGAGAAGGTCCCCTGCGTCACGCCGAACGCGACGACCGACGCGAGCATCAGGAGCGAGCCGGCCATCGTGTAGATGACGAAGGTCACGGTCGCCGCCTGTCGTCGCTCGCCTCCCCACACGCCCACGAGGACGTAGAGCGGAATCAGCATCGCTTCGAACGAGACGTAGAAGAGAAGGAGATCCTGCGACGTGAAGGTCGCAACGACGGCTCCCAGCAGGAAGAGCATCAGCGCGTGGTAGGCGCGCGTGCGCTCGCGGCCGACCCAGACCGCGTAGCCGATCGCGGCGGCGAAGACGATCACCGTCGCGCCCACGAGCCAGAGCGAGAAGCCGTAGAAGCCGACCGAGTACGAGATCCCGAGGCTCTCGACCCATTCGCGCGACGCGCCGAGCTGAATGCCCCCGTCGTCGAAGTCGAACTGGGCGGCGGCCGCGATCCAGAGACCGACCTCCATGAGCGCGACGAGGAAGGCGAGGCCCGCCGTCGTCTCACGCGTCAGCGGCAGGATCGCGACGACGAGCGCGCCTGCGATCGGCAGCAGGATCAGAGCGGTCGTCAGCATCGCTCAGCGCACCGCCACGAAGACGACGACGAGGACGGCGACGGCGAACGCGATGGCCACCGCATACGTCCTGAGGAGCCCGGACTGCACGCGTGCGACCTCGCCGCCGACCTGCATCGTTCCCGACCCGATCTCGTCGAGCGAGCGCTCCACCACCGGCTCCTCGAACCGGCGTCGGAGCGCCACCGAGAGCGCCGCAGCGGGCCGGTAGAACATCGCGTCGTACAGCTCGTCGAAGTAGAGCTTGTGCTCGAGCACCTTCCAGATGCCGGGATTCGTGACGATCTGGCGACCGGCCGCGAACGCGCGACGCGCGACGAAGAAGCCGATGAGGCCGAGCGTGACGGCGATCGCGCTCGTCCCGTAGTCCTCCGCGACGGTGGCGGTGACGAGCGGCTCGGCGGTCTCGTCGATCCAGTGGAGGAACGGCTCCCACACGCCCGGGATCACGACGAGACCGCCGATGGTCGCCAGCACGGAGAGAACGCCGACGGGGATGAGCATCGAGAGCGGCCCTTCGCCGTGTCCCTCGTGCGCGTGCTCCTTCACGAGCTCGCTCGGCTCGCCGCGGAACACCGCGAAGTAGAGGCGGAAGGTGTAGAGGCCCGTCAGCAGGGCGCCGATGAGGCCTGCTGCGTAGAGGAAGTAGCCGAGCGCGTCGCCGCTCGCGAACGCGGCGGCGACGATCCCGTCCTTCGACCAGAAGCCCGAGAAGATCGGGATCCCGGCGAGGGAGAGCGCGCCGACGAGGAACGCGAGGTGCGTCTTCGGCATGAGTGAGCGAAGCCCGCCCATCTTGCGGATGTCCTGCTCGCCGCCGAGGTGGTGGATCACCACGCCGGCGGTCATGAAGAGCAACGCCTTGAAGAAGGCGTGCGTCATCAGATGGAAGATCGCGTAGCCGTACGCACCGACTCCGGCGGCGAGGAACATGTAGCCGATCTGCGACATCGTCGAGTACGCGATGACGCGCTTGATGTCCCACTGCACGAGCGCGATCACGCCGGCTACGAGGAGCGTGATCGCACCCAGGATCGACGCGAGATGCTGCACGTCGGGCGCGGCCTCGAAGATCGGGCTCGCGCGGACGAGGAGGTAGACGCCGGCCGTCACCATGGTCGCCGCGTGGATCAGCGCGGAGACGGGAGTCGGGCCTTCCATCGCGTCGGGGAGCCACGTGTGGAGCGGGATCTGCGCCGACTTCGCGACCGCGCCACCGAGGAGTCCGAGGGCGACGAGGTTGACGGTCGTCGAGGAGAGGGAGTCGACGTTCTCGAAGACGCCGAGGTACTCGAGCGTCCCCGTCTCCCAGATCAGCAGCACGAGGCCGAGCGCGAGCGTCGCGTCCCCGATCGCGTTCATCACGAAGGCCTTCTTCGCCGCCGCGACCGCTTCCGGCTTGTGGTGCCAGAACCCGATGAGGAGGTACGACGCGAGACCGACGAGGCCCCAGCCGACGAGCAGGAGGAGGAAGTTCCCCGCCTGCACGAGCATGAGCATCGAGAAGACGAAGAGGGACATGTACGCGAAGTAGCGACGCTCCTCCTCGTCACCCTCCATGTAGCCGATCGAGTACCAGACGATGAGCCCGCCGACGCCCGAGACGATGAGCATCATCGTGCTCGAGAGGGTGTCGAGGAGGATCTGCATCTCGACCTGGAAGTCGCCCGCTGCGAGCCACGTGTACGCCGTCGAGATCTGCTCGCGGTCGGACGGATCGGCCGACCACAGCCCGAAGAACGCGACGAGGGCGCCGCCGAACGCGACGAAGGTCGTGAGGACCGAGATCCACGCGGCCGTGCGTCGCGAGATCCGCCCGCCGGCGAGCGTGATCGCGAGTGCACCCGCGAGCGGGGAGAGCAGACACACCCAGGCGCCGGCCATCATCCGCGGAGCGCGCTCGCCTGGTCGACGTCGAGGAGCATCCCGCGCCGCGCCATGGCGACGATGAGGCCGAGGCCGATGGCGACCTCCGCGGCGGCGACGGCCATCACGGCGAGCGCGAAGATCTGACCCGACAGATCGCCCTGCTGGCGCGCGAACGCGATGAGCGTGAGGTTCGCAGCGTTCAGCATGATCTCGAGCGAGAGCAGGACGATCAGCGGGCTGCGTCGCATCATCACGCCGAGCGCGCCGATCCCGAACAGCGCGGCCGCGACGATCAGATACCAGCCGACGTCCGGCCCGTCCATCAGGCGGTCTCCTCTTCCTTCTCACGCGTCGTGCCGAGGACGACGCCGCCGATCGCCGCCACGAGCAGCACGATCGACGTGACCTCGAACGCGAGCAGGTGATCCGTGAGGAACGCCTCTCCGATCTCCGCCGGGCTCCCGAACGAGGCGGAGACCTCGGCCGGGTCGGTGAGGTTGTCGCCCCACGCGAGCCCGAGCACGACGACGATCTCGACGAGCAAGCGCGACGGCGGCGACGACGGCTGCGGTGCGCAGGAGCGGCGGCCCGCCCGCCCACGGGGCGTCGGCGCGTCCGCCGAGGTACGCGACGACGAAGAGGAACATCACCATCACGGCGCCTGCGTACACGAGCACCTGTGCGGCCGCGAGGAACTCCGCCGACAGGAGCAGGAAGAGGACGGCGAGCGATGCGAGGTTCCCGATGAGCGAGAGTGCCGAGTAGAACGGGTTGGTCATGCTCACGACTGCCACGCCCGTCCCGAGGCACGCGCCGGCTGCGACGAACCAGATGATCCAGACGAGGACGTTTCCCATTACTTCCCGCAGACAGAATCCGCTCGCGCGGATTCTGTTCGCTCCAGATCCCTGAAGGCGTCCGCTTCGCCGCCGCGATGCGTGTGGTCAGCGCTCTCATCAGCTCTGGGTCTTGAACGCCGGCTCGGGCGTGTCGAAGCGGTCGGGATCGGCGACCGGCACGCGCTTGATCGGCTCCGCGAGGAGCATGTCCTTCGTGTAGATGAGGTCGTCGCGCGAGTACTCGGCGATCTCGAACTCGTTGCCGAGGGTGATCGCGTCGAACGGGCATGCGAGCTCGCAGTAGCCGCAGAAGATGCAGCGGCTCATGTTGATCTCGTAGATGCGCGCGTAGCGCTCCCCGGCCGAGACCCGGTTCTCCGCGGTGTTCTCCTCCGCGACGACGCGGATGCAGTCCGCCGGGCACGCGGCCGCGCAGAGCGAGCAGCCGACGCACTTCTCGAGCCCGTTCTCGTGCTTCCAGAGGCGGTGCCTACCGCGGAAGCGCGGGTACACCGGGCGCTTGTACTCCGGGTACTGCTGCGTGATCGGCTTCCGGAAGATCTGCCGGAAGGTCACCCCGAAGCCCTTCAAGGTGGAGAACGGCTGCGGGCTCACAGTGCGACCACCAGGATCGCGGTGACGACCGCGTTGATCGTTGCCACCGGGAGCAGCACCTTCCACCCGAAGCGCATGAGCTGGTCGTAGCGCAGGCGCGGCAGCGTCGTCCGCATCCAGATGAAGACGAAGAGGAGCAGGATGAGCTTGCCGATGAACCAGAGCGGGCCTGCCCACGTCGCGCCGTCCCAGCCCGGGCCGTGCCAGCCGCCGAAGAAGAGCGTGACGCAGAGCGCCGAGAGGGTGATCAGGTTGATGTACTCGGACATCGCATAGAGCCCGTAGCGCATTCCGCCGTACTCGGTGTGGTAGCCGGCCACGAGCTCCTGCTCGGCCTCGGGAAGGTCGAACGGCGCGCGGGCGGTCTCGGCCGTGCCGGCGAAGAGAAAGACGATCGAGTCCGACGACCTGCGGCGCCGCGTACCACCACGTGTCGGCCTGTGCCGCGACGATGTCCGTCAGCGAGAGCGTCCCGGCCATGATCACGACGCCGAGGACGGAGAGCGCGAGCGACACCTCGTACGAGACGAGCTGCGCGCAGGTCCGCATCGAGCCGAGCAGCGCGTACTTCGAGTCGGACGACCAGCCGCCGAGGATGAAGCCGTACACGCCGATCGAGCCGACCGCGAAGATGAGGATCAGCGCGATGTCGAGGTCGGCGACCTGGCCGGGGATGTACACGCCACCGACGTCCCAGCCCGGTCCGAACGGGATGACCGAGAAGGTGACGAGCGCGGTGAACGCGGCCAGGAACGGGCCGAGGATGAAGGCCCAGTTGACGGCCTCCGTCGGCTGGAAGCTCTCCTTGTGCAGGAGCTTCAGCAGGTCGGCGATCGGCTGCAGGAGACCGTACGGGCCGGCGCGGTTCGGGCCGTAGCGCAGCTGCATGCGCCCCATCACCTTGCGCTCGGCGAGCGTGAGGTACGCGAACGTGACCATCACGAGGTTGATCACGACGAACGCCTGGATGAGGCTGACCCACCAGTCGACGGGCTGCGTCACGTCTTCACGACCTCGACCGCTGGATGGAGATCTCCGGCGTGCTCGTCGGCGATCCGGACGACGCCCTCGACGAGCTTTCGGTTGACGTGGGCACGTAACTCGACCGAGGTGCCGTTCGAGCGAACGACGACGGGATCGCCGGTAGTGACGTCGAGAGAGTCGGCGTCTGCGGCGGAGAGCTCGACGGCACGCTCGGGACGCTGGAACTCGAGCTCGGGAACGCGCTCGACGGCAGGTCCCGAGAAGAGCGGGCGGTAGCGCTGCAGTTGGAGACCGCCGCCCGAGCCCTGGGGGCGTTCAGGCGTGGTCGCCGGGGCGGGCGCGACGTACGCATGCCTCGCGGGAAGCGGGGCGTGCGCGCCGAGCTCGTCGAGGGTCAGGTCGCGGTAGAGCTCGCTCGCGTACTCGGCGAACACACCCGCCGCATGCGGCGGGATCGCGACGTCGAACCGCGCGGCGAGCTTCGAGATCCAGGCCAGCTCGTCCGGGCACGGGGGCGGCACAGCGCGCCGAAGCCGCTGCACGCGACCCTCGAGGTTCATCGACGTCCCGTCACGTTCGAGGGAGCCGGTCGCCGGGAGGATGAGGTCAGCCCAGCCGGCTGCCAGCTCGTGGAACATCGTGAGGACGATGACGCGCTTCGCGTCCTCCGCGAGCGCGCGCACGTCGGGGTTGCCCGCCGCCTCGTCGCCGGACACGAGGAGGAGCTCGATCGGCTCCGGGTCTCGCTCGTCGGCGTCTGCGGCGACGGCCCAGCCGAGCGCGACGCCGCGCGGGTTGGCCGCGGCGGGAAGGTGGAACGCGCCGCAACCGCTCTTCTCGGCGAACCCGAGCTCGTGTGCAAGCTCTGCGATCCTCGCGCCGCCGCCTCCGCCAGATCCCGACCAGACGAGAACCGCGCGTTCCGCGTCACGCAGCTTCCTGCCCAGGGCGCTCCTTCCGGACGCCAGGGACAGGCACGTCGCGGCTGCGGCGCCGGGCTCCGTCTTCTCGGTACCGGTCGGCGAGAACACGACGACTTCGGCTCCGTGCCTCCGCGCTTCTCTGATCCAGAGATCCACGATGGGTGCGCGCTCCACGACCGGGTCGTCGCCGACCACGACCACCATCTGGGCCTGCGCGATCGCGCTCAGCGGAAGGCGGAAGGCCGCGAGCGCGTCCGAGGTCGACTCCGGCAGAACGGCGGAGTGCGCGTCGAGCCCGCCGCGGAGCAGGCGTCCGAGCGCATACGCGATCTCGGTCGTCTCCGAGCCCGAGAAGGCGGTCACGATCGAGCCGCTGGACTCGCGCAGCATCGACTCGGCCGCGTCGAGAGCCTCGTCCCACGGAATCTCCTCGAGCCCCTTCTTCCCGCGCCGAAGAGGCGTCGTGATCCGATCCTCGGCACGAAGGTGCGGGTACGAGAAGCGGCCCTTGTCGCAGAGCCACCCGCGATCGACCTCCGGATGGTTGCGCGAGAGGATCCGCTTCACCTTCCCCTCGCGGATCGTCGCTGACGTGTTGCACCCCACCGCGCAGCCCGTGCATACCGTCGGCACGTTCTGGATGTCCCACGGCCGCGCGTCGAAGCGGTAGAGCGTCGAGGTGAGCGCTCCGACCGGGCACAGCTCGACGACGTTGCCGGAGAACGGCGAGCGGTAGGGCTCGTCCTCGAAGGTCGCGATCTCCGTGTGCGCGCCGCGGTTTCGCGCGATGAGCAGGCCGTCCTCGGCGACGTCCTCGGAAAAACGAGTGCAGCGGTAGCAGAGGATGCAACGCTCGCGGTCGAGCGCGATGAGCGGAGAGACGGGAATCGGCTTGTCGACCGTGAGCTTCGCGAACGACATCCGCGTGTTGCCGGGGCCGTGCCGGAAGGTGAGGTCCTGCAGCGGGCACTCGCCGCCCTTGTCGCAGACCGGGCAGTCGAGCGGATGGTTCACGAGGATGAACTCGAGCGTCGCTTCCTGGCCCTCCGCCGCCTTCGCGGAGGTCGCGCTCGTCTTGATGACCATCCCGTCGGTCGCGGTCAGCGTGCAGCCGGCCTGGAGCTTCGGCATCCCCTCGATCTCGACCAGGCACATACGGCACGCACCGACGGGCGGGCCGAGCCGCGGCTCGTAGCAGAACACGGGGATCTCGATCCCGGCCGCCTGCGCCGCCTCGACGAGGCCGGTTCCCTTGGGCACCTCGACCTGGCGGTCGTCGACGGTGACGGAGACGAGCTCAGACATGCGCCGTCTCGTGGCCATGACTCTCGTGCATCGCGGACGGCGCAAGGATCCCCTCGAGCGACGACTCTCCGTCGAACGGGCAGCGCCCGAGGTCGATGTGCGCCTGGTACTCGTCGCGGAACCTGTCGACGTAGCTGAGCACCGCGATCGCGTCGGAGTCGCCGAGCGGGCACAGGCACTTGCCCATGATCCGGTCGCAGACCGAGAGCAACAGGTCGAGATCCGTCTGCGACGCCCGCCCGTCCTCGATCTTCTGGAGGATCTGCGTGACCCACTTCGTGCCGACGCGGCACGGCGTGCACTTGCCGCACGACTCGTGCTCGTAGAACTGCGAGACGCGAATGCCGAGTTGCACCATGCAGCAGCGGTCGTCGATGACGATCACGCCTGCCGAGCCGATCGACGAGCCGGCTTCGACGAGCGACGTGAAGTCCATCGCCGTGTCGATGTCGTCTGCGGTGAGGATGGAGGTCGACGACCCGCCCGGGATGACCGCCTTCAGCTCGCGCCCGCTGGGGACGCCCCCGCCGACGTCGTAGATGAGCTCGCGCATCGAGATCCCGTGTGGGAGCTCGTAGTTGCCGGGGTTCACGACGTCGCCCGACAGCGAGAACACGCGCGTCCCGGAGGAGTTCTCGACGCCGAGCTTCGCGTACTCGGCGCCGCCCATCTCCAGGACGGGCGTGACGGTCGTGATCGACTCGACGTTGTTCACCGCGGTCGGAGCCGCGTAGAGGCCGGCGATGGCAGGGAACGGCGGCTTCGTCCGCGGCTGGCCGCGCTTGCCCTCGAGCGATTCGAGGAGCGCTGTCTCCTCGCCGCAGATGTACGCGCCCGCACCACGGTGGAGCACGACCGTCACGCCGCCGAGGAGGTCCGCCTTGCGCATCGCCTCGAGCGAGTCGCGGAGGATCTCGAACTCGCGCTCGTACTCGCCGCGGATGTAGACGAACACGTGCTGCGACTGGATGCCGTGCGCGGCGATGAGGCAGCCCTCGAGGAACCGGAACGGGACGCGCAGCATGATCTCGCGGTCCTTGAACGTTCCGGGCTCGGACTCGTCGGCGTTGACGACGAGGTAGTGAGGTTTCGCCAGCTGCTCCGGCTTCGGGACGAACGACCACTTGCGCCCTGTCGGGAAGAAGGCGCCGCCGCGTCCGCGCAGCCCCGACGCGTCGAGCTCGGCGATGACGTCGTCCGGCGACATGGCGCGCGCCTTCCGGAGCGCCGTGAAGCCCCCACCGGCGACGTAGGAGTCGAGGTCGAGGACCGCCCCGCCGTCGGTACCGGCGAAGACGACCTGCGGGTGCTCAGGCACCGCGTAGCTCCTCGACGATCCCCGGGACGTCGTCGGCCTTCACGCGCAGTCGGTGGCGGTTGTCGATCGACACGATCGTCGCCCACCCGCATCCGCCGAGGCATTCGATCGTGCCGAGCGTGTACTCGCCGTCTGCGCGCGTCGACCCGGCCGGCATGCCGAGCTCGCGCTCGAACGCCTCGACCACCTGCTGCGCGCCGGCGAGCGCGCACGAGACGTTCGTGCACACCTCGATCACGCGTCGACCGCTGGGCTCGAGTCGGTACTGGTCGTAGAAGGAGGCGATGGAGAGGCAGTACGCGGGCGTGAGGTCGAGGGCGTCGGCGACCTCGCGGATCGCAGCGGGCGAGAGCCAGCCGTCGTTCTCTTCCTGTGCGAGGCGGAGCGCCGGCATGACCGCGGACAGCGAGTCGGGGTACTGCTTGCGCAACTTCTGGATCTGTGTGCCGACGGTCATCGGTCGGCGTCTCCCATGACTGGGTCGAGCGACCCGCCAGCGGCGATGAGGTCGGCGATGAGCAGCCCCTGCACGATCGTCGCGGTCGCCTGGAGCGCCGCGAAGCTCGGCGCACGGAACTTCACGCGCCACGGTCGCGCCCCGCCGTCGGAGACGAGGTAGCAGCCGTTCTCGCCACGCGGCGACTCGATCGCGACGTAGACCTCGCCTTCGGGAACCGTGAACCCTTCGGTGACGATCTTGAAGTGGTGGATCAGCGACTCCATCGAGGTGTGGAGCTCGTGTCGCGGCGGAAGGACGACCTTGCGGTCGTCGGCGATCCACGGCTCGCCGTCCATCTCGTCGAGGCGGTCGAGGCACTGACGGACGATGCGCACCGACTCGCGCATCTCGTCCATGTGGACCCTGTACCGGTCGTACACGTCGCCGTTCGGATAGACGGGAACGTCGAACTCGACCTCGTCGTACGCGAGGTAGGGCTCCGCCTTGCGGAGGTCCCAGTCGACGCCGGTCGAGCGCAGCATCGGGCCGGACTGCGCGAGCGCGAGCGCGTCGTCGGCGGACAGGAGCCCGACACCCACCGTGCGCTCGAGCCAGATCGCGTTGCGATCGAGGATCGCCTCGTACTCGTCGACCGACTTGGGCATCGATGCACAGAACTTCCGCGCCTCTTTCGTGAAGTCCGGCGGGAGATCCTCGGCGATGCCGCCCACCTGGACGTAGCGCGTGTGCATCCGCGTTCCGCCGGCCATCTCGAAGAGGTCGAGGATCTGGTCGCGGTCGTCGAAGCAGTACCAGAACAGCGAGATCGCGCCGAGCTCGAGGGCGGACGTGCCGAGCCACACGAGATGCGAGTGGATCCGGTTGAGCTCGGCCAGCGCCATGCGCGCCCACACCGCGCGCCGCGGGACCTCGATCCCGAGGAGCTTCTCGATCGCGAGGACGTAGAGCAGCTCGTTCGCGTGGAACGAGACGTAGTCGATCCGTGGTGCGTACGTGACCGACTTCCACCACGACTTGTGCTCCATGTTCTTCTCGAAGCCCGTGTGGAGGTAGCCGATGACGGCGCGGATGCCGGCGACCGTCTCGCCGTCCAGGTCGACGACGAGGCGGAGGACGCCGTGGGTGGAGGGGTGATTCGGCCCGAAGTTGACGCGGAGGATGTCGTCCAGACGGTGCTTCTCGGGGTCGACCTCGAGAATCGTCGGTACGGGATGCGGGATGCGGGTTCCCTCGTAGATGCGTGTGGAAGGCAGGACCGACATCAGTCCTCGTCCGAGAACCGGACGGGTTCTCCGCCGAGCGGATAGTCCTTGCGAAGAGGATGACCCTCCCAGTCCTCGGGCATGAGGATCCGGACGAGGTTCTCGTGCCCCTCGAAGCGGATGCCCATCATGTCCCAGGCCTCGCGCTCGAACCAGTCGGCGGCCGGCCAGACGGGTATGACGCTCGCGATCGAATCGCCGTCGTCGAGCCACACCTGGACGCGTACGCGGGCGGGCTCGTCGCCGACGCGGAGGAGGTGGTACGAGACCGAGAAGCGCTTCGGCTTCGGATCGGGCACGCGTGCGAGTCCCTGTGAGCCGGGCACGTGGATGTCGCGGCCCGAAGTCGTTCCGATGTAGCCGGCGACCTCCTGCTCGCCCCAGCCGAGGAAGTCGGCCGCTGCGATGTCGGCCAGGAAGTTGAAGCCGTGCTCGTCACGGAGCGCAGTCGATGCTTCGATCAGCCGTGCAGGATCGACGACGAGTGTCGTCTCGCCGAACGACTCGCGCGTCTCGACGACGCCCGGAACCGATGCGTATGTGCTCACTCCGCGACTCCGCGAATCTGGTACGCAGGCGGGACGCCGCCGCGGATCTTCTCGTGGAGTCGCACGATCCCCTCCATCAGCGCCTCCGGTCGCGGCGGGCAGCCGGGCACGTGGATGTCAACGGGGACGATCTTGTCGACGCCCTGGAGGATCGTGTAGTTGTTGAACATCCCGCCGGAGCTCGCGCAGGCGCCCATTGCGATCACCCACTTGGGCTCGAGCATCTGGTCGTAGACCTGCCGCAGCGGCGGCGCCATCTTGTGCGTGACGCGGCCCGAGATGATGAGAAGGTCGGCCTGGCGTGGCGACGACGAGAACCGCTCCATCCCGAACCGCGCGATGTCGTAGCGCGACGAGACGATCGACATCATCTCGATCGCGCAGCACGCGAGACCGAACGTGTCCGGCCACATCGCGTTCGTCTGCGCCCAGGCGACGGCCTTCTCGACCGTCGTCAGGAGAAGCGCGTCTTCGATCTCGGCGACCTCTTGCTCGAACACGCCCGGCCCGCGATCGGGCCAGAGCACGCGCTCGGACTGGAGGCCTGCTTTCGCGAGAGGACGGTCGCTCACGACCGGCAGCTGCTTTCTCACTGCCAGTTGAGTGCCCCCTTCCGCCACACGTAGACGTAGGCGACGCCGAGGATCGCGATGAACGTCAGGAACTCGCCGATTCCGAACCAGCCCAGGGCGTCGAGCTGCACGGCGAGGGGGTAGAGGAAGACGATCTCGATGTCGAACAGGATGAACAGGATGGCCGTGAGATAGAAGCTGACGGTGAAGCGCTTCTCACGGCTCGGCGCACCCTCGGAGACACCCGACTCGAACGGCAGCATCCGCTGCTTCGTGCGCGACACCGGCCGCCGGGGGAGGATGAACGACGAGGTGATCATCGTCGCCGGGATGGCTGCCGCGAAGATGGCGTAGAAGAGGAAGGGCAGCCAGTTCGAAAGCACGGGTCGTACCTCCGATGAACCTCGGACGTCGGTACTGCGGCGAAACCTAGCACTCCCCCTTCCGGCGCACGAAGGGATCGAAAAACCCGCACAGAATGAGCGATACGAGTGTTACAAACTCGCCGCTGAACCCCGATACCCCGTCCGCTACCATGAGCCCGTGGCCACTGTCGAGCATCCCACCGAAACCCTGATCTCGCTCACGCCCTTGGCGGCGACGAAGATCAGGGAGCTCATGGCGGAGGAGGAAGACGCGGGAACGCTCGTCCTTCGGGTCGCCATCCAGGGTGGCGGGTGCTCCGGTTTCCAGTACGGCCTCGGCTTCGACGCCGGTGCCGCCGAGGGTGACGTCGAGCTCTCGCTCGAGGGCATCCCGGTCGTCGTCGACCCGTACAGCGCTCCGTACCTTCGCGGTACGACGATCGACTTCCTCAACACGATCTCCGAGTCGGGCTTCAAGATCGACAACCCGAACGCCGTCTCCTCGTGCGGTTGTGGCCACTCCTTCCAGGTGGACGAGGGCGAAGAGCTGCCCGAGGGCACCGAGGTCGGCGGCTGCGGCTCCGGCTGCAGCCACTGACGCCGCTCGAACGCTTCTTCCTTGAGTTCGTCCTGACGGTGTCGTAGGCTCGCGCGGTCAACGGACCGGGAGGGCACGTGAGGACCTTCTATTGGGCGTGGTCGATGATCCTCTTCGCGGCGATCATCGTGCAGATCGGGCTAGCCGGGTTCGGCGCGTTCTACGCGGCGAACAAGCTCGAAGACGAAGGATCCACGATCGATGAGGATGTCTTCTTCGACGGTTTCGGCCTTCACGCCGGCTGGGGGTATCTCGTCATCCTCCTCGGACTCCTGTTCATGATCATCGGGATCGGCGCGGGGATCGGGAAGTGGCGGCTCGGGCGCCACGGCCTTCTGTTCGCCCTGCTCTTCCTCCAACTCTGGCTCGCCTGGATCGGGTTCGAGCTTCCGTTCCCGGTCGGATTCCTGCATCCCATCAACGCGTTCGTGATCGCGGCGCTCTGTGGGTGGATCGTCTTCGACGAGTGGCAGCTCTGGCGAGCGAGGAAGGCAGGGGCGGCGACGCCGGCGGAGCCCGCGGCCGCGTAGCTACTCGGGCTCGTTGTGGTGCTCGGCGCCGATGAGGAACGGCGTCGTCACGCCGGCGTAGGCAACGTGCATGGTGAGGCCCTCCGCGGCGTGCGGGAGGTTGTGGCAGTGGTCCATCCAGATGCCGGGGTTGTCCGCGCGGAACGCGACGACGTACGTCTCTCCCGGGTGCACGTTGAGCGTGTCGGACCACCACGGGCTTCCTGAGGCCGGCACGCCGTCCCGGCTCATGACGAGCACATGGTGGCCATGGAGATGCATCGGGTGCACGACCTTCGACTTGTTCGTGATCTCGACCTCGACGAGGTCGCCTCGTTCGACGACGAAGACGGGGACGTCGGGGTAGATGCCACCGTTGATCGCCCACTGCAACCCTGGGCGTCCGTCGAAGAAGCCCGGCTTTCGCGTGATCGTGAGCCCGAAGTGTCGATCGAAGTCCGACTGCCCGTTGAACGGCGTCGGAGCCGGGCGGCCGTATGTCAGCGGATCGAAGACGGGACCGGGCGCCTCCTCGGGGGGTGTGGCCGTGCCGTCGGGGCTGAGTGCAAGCGCGGCGTTCGTCCCCTCGAGCGAAAGGCGCACCGGCGTCCTCGGCATCGAGAACTCGACGTCGACTCGTCCTCCCGCCGCGAGGTCTATCGATCTGTTCTCGATGAGACCCGGCTCGTTCAGATCCGTCCCGTCGATCGCAACGACACGGAAGGACGTTCCCGACAGGGTCATCGTCTGACCGAAGCTGTCGGTGTCGATGAGCCGAAGGCGGACGCGTGTTCCCGGCTCGACGGCTTGCCGCGCGATCTCGTCCCAGCCGTTCATCGTCGGGATGCCGTCGAAGGTGTGCACCGCGACCGCGTAGTCGACTTTCGCCACCGGTCCGTCGCGCGGCTCGATCACGAGCGCCCCGAACAGTCCGCGCTTGACTTCCTCCGACGAAACCTGGTGCGTGTGGTACCAGAATGTTCCGACCTGCTCGGCCCGGAAGCGGTAGACGTAGCGCTCGCCCGGCAGGACGGCATTCTGCGTGACGCCGGCCACCCCGTCCTCGGCGTTCGGCACGTCCAGGCCGTGCCAGTGGATCGTGACGCCCTGCTCCACGTCCTCGTTGGTGAGAACGGCCTCCACGTAGTCGCCCTGCCGAACGCGTAGCTGCGGCCCCGGAGCCGTCCCGTTGAACGTCAGAGCGTCCATCGAACGCCCGGACTGCAGGCGGATGGTCCGTTTCTTCGCGACCAGTTGGTAGCGATGGTTCGGAACAGGGACCCGCGCGCCGTGAAGGTCGCCGACGCTGAGCGTGCCCGGTCCGCCTTGGTGGCCTTCATGGCCGGAAGGCTCCGGTCCGCCGCCGAAGTCGTGGGTGCCGTACGCCATGACGCTGTACGTGTCGGGGAGCCGGCTGTCGTACCACGACTTTCCCACGAAGCCGAGTGCCAGAACGAACAGCGCTCCGGCGAGCGCGGCCCCGATCCTGAGCAGGGTCGATCGCGACACGGCGGCATGGTCGCACGGAGAGCTGAGTCCGGCGGGGCGGATCTAGCATTGCCGTCGATGATCGATACCGCTCGACCCCTCCGCGTCGCCGTCGTCGGCTCCGGGCCTGCGGCGTTCTATGCAGCAGCGCCGCTCCTCGCCAGTGAGGATCCGTCGGTCGAGGTGGACATGCTCGAGCGGCTTCCGACACCGTGGGGACTCGTTCGGCTCGGTGTCGCTCCGGACCATCCGCAGCTGAAGACCGTCTCCCGCGCCTTCGAGAAGATCGCGGCGCGGCCGGGTTTCCGCTTCTTCGGCAACGTCGAGGTGGGGCGCGACGTCACCCACGAGGAGCTGACGTCGCTGTACGACGCCGTCATCTACGCCGTCGGCTCGCAGGCCGACCGCAAGCTCGGCATTCCCGGCGAGGACCTTGCCGGCTCGTGGGCGGCCACCGAGTTCGTCGCCTGGTACAACGGCCACCCCGATTTCCAGCACCTCGAGTTCGACCTCTCACACGAGCGAGCGGTCGTCATCGGGAACGGCAACGTCGCTCTCGACGTCGCGCGGATGCTCGCCCTGACGGAGGAGGAGCTCGCGCCGACGGACACGACCGATGCGGCCATCGCCGCGATCGCCGCGTCGGGCATCCGCGAGATCGTCGTCCTCGGTCGGCGAGGGCCCGTGCAGGCTGCGTGGACTTCGACCGAGCTCGGGGAGCTCGGCGAGCTCGCCGGAGCGGACGTGCTCGTCGATCCGGTGGAGCTCGAGCTCGATCCGGCGAGCGCGACCGAGCTCGAGGCTGGCTCGAACATCGTCCACCGCAATGTCGAGATCCTGCGCGAGTTCGCGGCGCGAGCACCCGTCGGAAAGCCGCGCTCGGTGCGACTGCGCTTCCGTGTCTCGCCGGTTGCGATCCTCGGTGATGACCGAGTCGAGGCGGTCGAGATCGTCCGCAACCGGCTCGAAGCCGACGGTCAGGGCCGCGTCCGCGCCGTTGCCACCGAGGAGCGCGAGGTGATCCCGTGCGGAATCGTCTTTCGGAGTGTCGGCTATCGCGGCGTCGGGTGTCCCAGGCGCGCCGTTCGACGAACGCGCGGGGACGATGCCGAACGCAGAAGGCCGCATTCTCGATGACCACGGCAGCGCAATCCCGGGTCTCTACTGCGCCGGCTGGATCAAGCGCGGCCCGACCGGTGTCATCGGGACGAACAAGAAGGATGCGAGCGAGACCGTCGAGCTCTTGCTCGAGGATGCACGCGCGGGTCGACTCCCGGAGTGCTCGGGCAGCGTCGACGAGCTTCTCGCGAGACGGGGCGTGCAAGTCGTCGCGTACTCGGGCTGGGAGTCGATCGATGCAGCCGAGCGGGCGCGAGGGGAGCCGCACGGTCGACCACGCGTCAAGCTCTCGACATGGGACGAGCTCTTGGCAGCTGCCGCCGCTCATGGTGAGTAGCCCCGGCGTGTCGGGAAGAGGTCCAGCACCGCCGTGACCGGCGCGATCGTGTTCGACTCACTGCCGCTCTCGTTGTCCTGGCAGCCTCCTCCGGTCGCGTTCAGGACTGGGGGCGACTCGCTCTGGGCCGAGGCAGCAGGCGAGACCGATCTCTTCATAGACCCCGGCACGGGGGCTGAGTATCTGAATGCGCCTCGACTCCTCGGTTCCGTCGTGGGGGACTTCACGCTCGCCGCGCGCGTCGGCGTCGAATTCCGATCGACCTACGACGCAGCCGTCCTCGTGATCTGGGTGAACGACCACACGTGGGCCAAGCTCTGCCTCGAGCTCGCGCCGCAGGGAAAGCCGACCGTCGTTTCGGTCGTGACGCGTGTCGTATCAGACGACTGCAACTCGTTCGCGACCGAAAGCGACCAGACATGGCTCCGGGTCGCGCGGCTCGGCGCTGCTCTTGCGTTCCACTCGTCGGTGGACGGGAAGCGCTGGGAGCTGATCCGCCACTTTGCTCTCGATCTGGAAGGCGACCCACTCGTGGGCTTCCTCGTTCAATCACCTCGCGGTCGAGGCTGCGCCGCCCGCTTCGACGACATCTCCTTCTCGCCGAACCGACTTTCCGACATTCGGAGTGGCGACTAGGCTCGCGACTCGGGTCAACCGGCAAGAACGTCGAGCGCTCGCTCGACGTCCTCGTCAGTGTTGTAGACGTGCCACGACGTGCGCAGGAGACCTCCGCGCACCGCTGCCCGGATCCCGGCCGCTTCGAGCTTCGAGGCCGCGTCCGGTGCGTCCGACATGACGATTGCCGAGTCGCTCGGTTCGAGTCCGAGGCCAGCTCGAAAGCGGTTGGCCAGTGACACGTCGTGGTCGTGGATTGCGTCGACGCCGATGCTCTCGATCACGGCGAGCGACTGTGCTGTCGCCACCCACATGAACCACGCCGGAGAGGTATCGAGTCGCCTCGCGCTTTCCGCGAGGCGAAGCGGCGGGCCGAAGAACGTCTGCAGCGGATCCTCACCCGCGTACCAGCCGGCGGTGTGGGGCACGACGTTCGCGATGCGCTGTGGTCGGATCGCCATGAACGCCGTTCCGCGCGGCGACATGAGCCACTTGTACGCGTGCGCGACGACCACGTCGAAGCGCGACGCATCGAGTGGGAGCCAACCGATCGCCTGTGTCGCATCGACGACCGTCAGAACATCGTGATCGGCGGCTGCGGTGGCGATGGCCTCCAACTCGGCAACGTCGCCGGTCGCCATCTGCACCGCGCTGAATGCGACGACGTCGGTTTCCCGACCGATTGCGCCGGGCAGCTCGCTCGGCGGGACGAGTCGCACTGTTACTCCGCGATCCTCCTGTACGAGGAACGGGAAGAGAAGCGATGTGAACTCGACGTCCGGCGCGAGCACTCGCGATCCGTCGGGTATCGACGCAGCGACCAGTCCGACGAAGCTCGAGACGGTCGAGCCGATTGCAACCGTCTCGACCGGCACGCCGCCGACGAGTCGCCCGAACGACGCCCGCGCCTCCTCGCCGGGGACGCCCCAGTGTTCCCAGCTCGTCCTCCCGCCCCGCCAGTCCTCGAGCGCCTGCTGCAGCGCATCCCATGCCGGTTGGGGCGGCAGGCCGTACGACGCGGTGTTGAGGTACGTCCCGGCCGGTGCCCAGAGCTCCTGCGCGCCGGAGAGCGATCGCGGCTCCACGAGGGCAGTCTGACCGGTCGGAGCTAGACTCGCCTCGATGACGGAGGCAGCCGAGAAGCAGTCGCTCTGGGGCGGCGAGACCGAGAAGGCGATCGCGAACTTCCCCGTCTCCGGCGAGCCGATCCCGATCCCGGTCGCGCGCTGGCTCGGCCGGATCAAGGCGGCAGCTGCACGTGCGAACGCGGACCTCGGGCTGCTCGATCAGGATCTTGCGGATCGCATCGCTGCCGCGGGAGACCGCATCGCCGCAGGTGAGTTCGACGACCAGTTCCCCATCGACGTGTTCCAGACGGGCTCGGGGACGAGCTCGAACATGAACGCGAACGAGGTGATCGCAACGCTCGCGGGCGACGGCGTCCACCCGAACGACCACGTGAACATGGGTCAGTCGTCGAACGACGTCTTCCCGTCGGCGGTGCATCTGGCCGCGCTCGGCGAGCTGGCGCACGACCTGCTGCCCGCGTTCGAGCGTCTGGCTGCCTCGCTCGAGCAGAAGGCCTTCGAGTTCGACGACGTCGTGAAGTCCGGGCGCACGCATCTCATGGACGCCGTTCCGGTCACGCTCGGCCAGGAGTTCGCGGGTTATGCCGCGCAGGTCCGGCAAGGAATCGCGCGGGTCGAGGATGCGATGCCTCGCCTCGGCCAGATTCCGCTGGGCGGAACTGCGACCGGGACGGGCCTGAACACGCATCCCGAGTTTGCGGCCCGCGTGCGCGAGTACCTCTCGCGTGACACCGGCCTCGCGATCTCCGCTCCGGTGGACCACTTCGAGGCGCAGGCCGCGCGCGACGGCCTCGTCGAGGCGTCCGGTGCGCTCAAGGTCGTCGCCGTCTCGCTCACGAAGATCGCGAACGATCTGCGCCTGATGGGCTCGGGGCCGCGGGCCGGCCTCTCCGAGATCTTCTTGCCCGAGCTCCAGAAGGGCAGCTCGATCATGCCCGGCAAGGTCAACCCGGTCATTCCCGAGGTCGTGACGCAGGTCGCAGCGCAGGTGATCGGGAACGACACGGCGATCACCGTCGGCGGCATGGGCGGCCACTTCGAGCTGAACGTCTACATCCCGCTCATGGCGCGCAACCTGCTCGACTCGATCGGGCTCCTGGCGAGCGCAGCGCGCCTGCTCTCCGAGAAGTGCGTGGACGGGATCGAGGCGAACCGTGAGCGCAACGAGCAGTACGCAGAGGGCACGCTCTCGGCGGCAACCGCGCTGAATCCCTTCATCGGCTACGACAAGGCGTCGGAGATCGTGAAGGAGGCGACGGCCTCAGGCCGCTCGCTGCGAGAGGTCGCGCGCGAGGCCGGCGTGGACGAGTCGATCCTCGACGAGGCGCTCGACTTCCACGCGATGGCCAAGCCGCACGGCTGAGTCGTGGTGTGACGCTGTCGACGAGCCGCAGCTGACGATTCAGTAGGCGACCGCGCCGCGTCCGGTCTCCGCCGCATGGCGCTGCTCGTCCGCGCGATAGGACGATCGCACGAGCGGCCCGGAGAACACGGAGCCGAACCCGAGTGCCTCGCCCTGCTCGCGGAACCACCGGAACTCGTCGGGATGCACCCAGCGGTCGATCGCCGCGTGCTTCGGCGAGGGCTGCAGGTACTGCCCGATCGTGACGACGTCGACGTCGTGTGCGCGAAGGTCGCGCATCGTGTCGACGACCTCGTCGTTCGTCTCACCGAGCCCGACGATGATCCCGGACTTCGTCAGCACGGGATAGCCGGCGACCTCCTTGGCGCGCTCGAGGAGCCAGAGCGCCTTGTCGTAGCTCGCCTTCGCGCCGCGCATGCGCGCGTGCAGGCGTCGCACGGTCTCGATGTTGTGGTTGAAGACTTCCGGCCGCGCGGCGAGCACGACCTCGAGCGCTTCCTCCTCGACGCCGAGGAAGTCCGGTGTGAGGATCTCGACCTTCGCCTCCGGGAGCTTCCGCTTGATCGCCCGGATCGTCGCCGCGTAGTGGCCGGCGCCGCGGTCAGGCAGGTCGTCGCGGTCGACCGACGTGACGACGACGTGCGAGAGCTTCATCTGCGCTGCTGCCTGGGCGAGCCGGAGCGGCTCGAGCGGATCCGGCGGCCCGTCGGGCTTGCCGGAGTGCACGTAGCAGTAGCGACACGCGCGCGTACAGGTGTCTCCGAGAATCTGGAAGGTCGCGGTCCCACGGCCCCAGCACTCGCCGATGTTCGGGCAGCGCGCCTCCTCGCAGATCGTGACGAGCCCGCCTTCGCGCATGAGCCCCTTCACCTCGGAGTACCGCGAGTTCGCGCTGGGCGCGCGCACCTTCATCCACTCGGGTCGGCGCGGGCGTTCGGCGACGGGGAGGGATCGCTCCATCGCGATTAGTCTAGAGAGCGTGGTTCCGGAGGCACCGCTCGAGCGGGACGATGTCGGTCTCTTTCCCGCGGGGGATGGCTGGTTCGTCATCAACGCCCGCGACCTGCGCTGGTTCGAGAGCGAGCTCGGTCTCTACGCGATGTTCGACAGCCAGGAGGCTCGGTTCGATCAGGTCGGGGTCAACCTCGGGATCCTCCGACCCGGAGAGCCGAACTGCATGTACCACGCAGAAGGCGCGCAGGAAGACTTCCTCGTCCTCGCCGGCGAGTGCCTCGTGATCGTGGAGGGAGAGGAGCGGCTCCTTCGGCAATGGGATTTCGTGCACTGCCCCGCGTGGACGGAACACGTCTTCGTCGGCGCTGGAGACGGGCCGTGCCTCGTCCTCGCCGTCGGTGGCCGCACCGAGGGTCGGGGTGTGCGCTACGTCGTCGGCGAGGCGGCGCTTCGCCATGGTGCTGGAGTGGAGGAGGAGACCTCCGAGCCGAGTGTCGCCTATGCGCGCTTCGCCGAGGACAGACCCATTCCGTGCCCGAAGGAGTTCCCCGGCTGAGTCAGTCGAACTGCTCGACCATCAGGGTGGTCATGGTCGAGTCCTCCGTCCAGAGTCGGTGGGGAACGCCTTTCGGCCACCGCGCCTGCTCTCCCTCGCGCAGTGGTGCGGTTTCACCTGCGACCGAGGTGTAGCCCTCGCCCTCGAGGCAGACGACGATCGTGTCGTTGTCGCCGGGGTGCTCGTGAATCGTCGCGTGCTCGGAGAAGCGGAGCTGCGCGACGAAGTAGGCGTCCTCGCGAACGAGCACGCGTCCGGCGACCCCGACGCAACCTTCGAAGGGGAGCGGATCCCACCCACCGCGTGGGATAGGTCGGATGTCGACGCTCATCGAGCCGCGAGCGAGGCGTGGATCGACTGCGACCAGAGTCCGGCGCCGTCGTCGGCGGGGAGCGCCTCGAACCGTAATCCGAAGACCTCTGCGATCGCGTCGATCGCGGTCTGTCGGACGTCCTCGACGGCGACCGGTCGCCGGAGCTCGTGCGCCATGGTCGTGAACTGCGCGTCCTCGAGGCCGCAGGCGGTGATCCACTCCGTGAACGGCGCCGGGTCGAGGTCGACGTTCAGTGCGTAGCCGTGCGTCGTCACCCAGCGCGAGACGTGGACGCCGATGGACGCGATCTTCCGCGGGCCTTGACCCCCACTCGGCGCTATCCAGACGCCGGTCAGGCCCTCGTAGCGCACTCCCTCGAGCTCGAACGCAGCGAGCGTTCGGATCAGCGCCTCTTCGAGATCGCGCACGTAGCGCTTCACGTCCTTGCCGTGGTTCCCGAGATCGAGGATCGGATAGCACACGAGCTGTCCCGGCCCGTGGAACGTCGACTTTCCGCCGCGGTCGGTCTCGACGATCTGAATCGCTGCGTCCTCCGGGATGTGGAGCTCGCTGTCGGTCTCGGTGCGACGTCCGATCGTGACGACCGGCGGGTGCTCGAGGAAGACCACGGTCTCCGGGATGGCCCCTTGCGAAACCGCGCCCGCGAGGGAGCGCTGCAGCTCGAACGCCTCGACGTAGGGGACGAGGCCGAGATTCATGAGGTACGCGCCGCGACTCACGTTGCCTCGGCGAACATCCAGCGGTGACCTTCGGGATCTTCTGCCGTGTAGATACGCCCGGCCGGCCCGTCTTCCGGTGCCCGGATCACATTCGCGCTGGCCGAGACGGCACGGGCGTGGTGCGCGTCGAGATCGTCGACATGCACGAGGACTCCGTCGACGACCCATGGGTTGTCGAGCCATCGATGTGCCGCCTCACATGTCTCGCGGTACCGTCTCGGGCCTTGGTACTCACGGTTCGGAGTCGCGAGCATGACGATCTCGCCACCCAGCTCGAGCTCAGCATGCCCGATGGTGCCGTCGTCCATGACGTAGCGGTGACCGTGCTCCTGGAAGCCGAACGCTGCGATGAGCCAGTCGATCGCGGCTGCCGTGTCCTCGTACGCGACCATCGGGACGATTCGCTGCGTCACGAGCTCTACGTCACACGGACGTCGTACCGCGGCAGCCCGTCCTCGGGAAGGATCTCCCAGGCCGCGACCGAGCGGACGAAGGTATGGGCTTCGGGCCTGCGGTCATAGTCCAGGCCGAACGATGCGAGTCGTACGCTCGAGCTCTCGGACTCCGGCCAGCCGCCGCCGAAGAGATTTGCGCCGCAGATTGAACAGAACGTCTTGGCCGATCCGCCGTCAGGCACGTATGAGCGCAGGAGCTCCTGGCCGGCGAGCACGCGGATGGCCTCCGTCTGCACGCGGCCGCTCACCGTTCCGTACCCGCCCGAGATCCGCTTGCAGAACTCGCAATGGCACTGCGTGACGTATGCGAACGGCTCCGTGACCTCGAAGCGAACGCCTCCGCAGAGGCAGGTGCCGACGAGCGTCTCGCTCAATACGCCGCCTCGTCCCAGCTCTCGAGCCGGTCGCGGATGTCGCGGAGGCACATCCCGGCGTACGCGCCGTCGACGAGCCGGTGGTCGTACGTGAGGGTGAGGTTCATGATGGGCCGGATCGCAATCACGTCTCCGCCGAGCTCGTCCTGGATGACCCACGGACGCTTGACGAGCGCGTACGTCCCGAGGATCGCCGACTGCGGCTGGTTGATGATCGGCGTTCCGTGGAACGTGCCGAAGCTCCCGGGGTTCGTGATCGTGAACGTGCCGCCCTGGACATCGTCCGGCAGGAGCTTCTTCGTGCGAGCGCGCTCGGCGAGGTCCTGGATCGCGCGGGCGGTGCCCGTGAGGTTCAGGTCCTGCGCGTTGCGGATGACCGGCACGATCAGTCCCTTTCCCTCGTTGAGCGCTACCGCGATCCCGAGGTTGACGTACGACCGCGTGACGATGCTCTGCCCGCGCAGCTCGCCGTTGACCCACGGGTAGTCGAGCAGCGTGTCGACGGTCGCCCGGGCGATGAAGGCGAGATACGTGAGATTGACCTTCTGCGCTGCGAGTTCCGGCTTCAACTTCTGCCGGAGCGCGACGACGCGGGCCATGTCCACCTCGATGCCACTCGTGACATGCGCGGCCGTGTCGACCGACCGGCGCATGTGCTCCATGACGCCTCGCCGCATCGCGGACATCGGCTCGAGCGTCTCGCCGGGCGAAAGCTCGGCTTCCGCCGCGACGGGCGCAGGCGTGGGTTGCGCCGCAGGTGCCGGTGCGGGCGGGGGTGCCTCTGGTACAGGCGCAGCCACGGGAGCAGGTGCGGCGGCGACGGGCTCGGGTGGGGCGGGCGGTGGAGCCGGCGGTGCGGGAGCTGCCGCGGCGATCGGCTCGGGCGCGGGTGGAGGAGTTGCTTCCACGGGTGGGGCAGCCGGCGGAGGCGGCGGAGGTGCGGCGGCTCCGGACTCGATGAAGGTCATGATGTCCTTCTTCGTGACACGCCCTCCCGTTCCGGTTCCGGGAACGGTCGAGGGGTCGATGCCGTGCTCGGCGGCGATGCGCGCGACGACGGGCGACACGAAGGTCCTTCCGTTGCCGGCAGCTGCCGGCGTGACGGGCTGAGCCGGCGGCACCGCCTCGGTCGCTGCGGGGGCCGGCTCGGGCGACGCAGGCGGCACCGCGGCGGCAACCGGAGCGGGCTCGGGCGCGGGCGCGGCCGCGGGCTCGGGAGCAGGCGGCGCAGGCGCCGGCGGCGCGATCTCGGCGCCTACGGGAGCGATGATCGCGAGCACCGTCCCGACCTCGACGGTCTCGCCCTCCTGGACGAGGATCTGCGTGACGACGCCCTCGGCGGGGCTCGGCACCTCGGTGTCGACCTTGTCCGTCGAGATCTCGAGGAGCGACTCGTCCCGTCCGATCGCATCACCGACCTGGCGGAGCCACTTCGTGACCGTCCCTTCCGACACGGACACGCCCATCTGGGGCATCACGACCTCGGTCTGCATTCCTGTCGACACCATTCCTCCTCGTGCCTAATAGGCGGCCAGTTCGCGTAGCGCTCTCACGACGTCTTCGACTTGCGGGATGTAGGCCTTCTCCAGCGGGGGCGAGAACGGCACGGGCGTGTCGGGGGCCGCAAGGCGCATGACCGGAGCGTCGAGATGCTCGAAGGCCTCCTCGCCGATGGTCGCGGCGATCTCGCCTCCGAAGCCTCCGGTTCGCGTGTCCTCGTGGAGGACGAGAACCTTCGAGCAGCGCCGCACACCCTCGAGCACGCGGTCCTTGTCCCACGGGATGAGCGTCCGGAGATCCAGAACCTCGACCTCGAAGCCCTCTTTCGCGAGCTCCTCTGCGGCCTCGGTTGCGGTGTAGACCATTGCGCCCCAGGTGATCACCGTGGCATCGTCGCCGGGCCGGTGGACGTTGGCGTACCCGAACGGCACCGTGTACCGGTCCTCGGGCACCTCACCCTTGATGCGCCGGTACAGGTGCTTGTGCTCGAAGAAGAGAACCGGATTCGGGTCCTCGATAGCGCTCGCGAGCAGACCCTTCGCGTCGTGCGGCGTCGCAGGGCACACGATCTTGAGCCCCGGGATGTGCGCGAAGGAGCTCTCGGGATTCTGGGAGTGGAACGGTCCGCCCGAGAACCCTCCGCCCGACGGGAGCCGTACGACGATCGGGATCGGCGTGCGGACGCGGAAGTACTGCTTCGCCGCGACGGTGACGAGTTGGTCCCAGGCGCACGAGATGAAGTCCGCGAACTGCATCTCCGCTACGGGACGCATCCCCATGAGAGCTGCGCCGATTGCGCCGCCGACGATCGCGGTCTCGGACAGCGGCGTGTCGATCACGCGCCAGGGTCCGAACTCCTCCTGGAAGCCGAGCGACACCTTGAACGCACCGCCGTAGACGCCGACGTCCTCACCGAGGATGAACACCCTCGGGTCGCGCCGCATCTCGAGCCGCAGCGCGTCCGAGATCGCCTGGATGTAGGTCATCTCGGCCATTACTTGTGGTGCGGCGTGTCGAGGTCCTCGGGAGAGGCGAACACGCCGTCCTCGAGTCCGGACGGGTCGGGAAGCGGGGACTCCTCGGCGCGGTCGAGCGCGTCGTTGAGCAGCCGCTTGACCGTAGCCGTGAGCTCGCCCTCCTCGTCGTCGGTCATGTCCGCATTGACGTGCAGCCACGTCCGGTAGCGCTCGATCGGGTCGTACGCGGCCCACTTCTCGAACATCTCCTTCGGGACGTAGAACGCGTCGTCGTGCACCGCGTGGCCCTCCATGCGGAGCGTGACGCACTCCAGCAGCGTCGGTCCTCCGCCCTCGCGGGCGCGTTCGATCGCGCGCTTCGCTTCGCGGTAGACCGCGAGCACGTCGGTTCCGTCGACCACGACCCCTTCGAACCCGTATGCGGCCGCACGGTCGGCGATGTGCTCGACCGGGTACGAGAGGTACGTCGGCGTCGAGTACGCCCACTGGTTGTTGTCGCAGACGAAGATCATGGGCAGCTGGCGAACACCGGCGAGGTTCATGGCCTCGTGGGCATCGCCGCGCCCGGCGGAGCCGTCGCCGAACCAGCCGAGCGCGACCCTGCGGTCGCCGCGGATCTTGAAGGCGAGCGCCATGCCCGTCGCGACCGGGAGCATCGCGGGAAGGTGGGAGACCTGCGCATGCAAGCCGAGCTCGGCGACGGCCATGTGCACGTTGCCGTCGCGCCCTCGCGTCGGTCCTCCCTCGCGCCCCATGTACTGCGCGAAGACCCGCCACGGCTCGACGCCGCGCGCCACGTGGACGCCCATGTCACGGTGGAGGGGCGCGCCGACGTCGTTCGGGCCCATCGCCGTCGCGACGCCCACCGCCGCCGCCTCGTTCCCGCGGCCGGTGTAGAACGAGCCGGGGATCTTGCCCTGCTTGTAGAGGATGTGGCCGCGCTCCTCGATCCCGCGTGTGATCAGCATGAAGCGGTAGATACCGAGGAGGTCCTCACGGTCGAGGCCCGCCTCCTTCATCTCCTGCAGCGAGCCCACGGGCTCGGCTTCGCGCACAGCCATACGGCGATCTCCCGTCGTCCGGTTGACGGCTCCCAACTCTATCGACCGCGCAAGACCGGAATCCGCTCGCGCGCATTCCGGTCGCGCCAGGATCCCTGAAGGCGCCCGCTTCGCGGTCGCGGTGGCTGCGTAGGCTTAGTCCGAGACCGTGGCCAAGGCGAAGCGCAACTGGATCCAGGAGGAGCGCCGGAAGACGCTCGGCGACTGGGTGGCGTTCTGCCTGACCTGCGGTCACACCATGCGCTACTTCCTCGACGACGAGGACGCGCTACCGGCGACGTGTCCGCAGTGCGCAGGCGAGCTGCGTCATCGCTGTCCGACCTGCGAGGCGCCGATCGCGTCCGCCTTCGCCGTCGCGTGCGAGGAGTGCGACGCCCCTGTGCGCGACGCCGAGCTCTTCGGCACGGCGATCCGCCGTCCCGGCAAGTGAGCGGTCCGCGGGGCTACTGGACGATCTGGGAGAAGCGGATCAACGTCGCGATCTCGTCTTCCTCGACCTCGCGGTTGTAGAGCTGGCTCAGGAACCAGACCATCTCGTCGACGCGGCGGATCTGAGGGTTGTCGTGCTCGATCTCGCGCGGTGAGAGCTCGCGGAGCGCCTTCACCTCGACCTTGTCGATGACGGCGTCGAAGATCCGCTCGCGCTGTCCGTAGCGCGCGCCGCAGAGCACCGTCACGATCATTCCCTTGCGGTACTTCGCGGACTTGTCGCCGAGCCTGATCGTCGCCGTCTTGCGGCCGGTGCGGAGCTGTTCGGCGACTGCGGGGTTGTAGAAGTTGAGGGCAAACGTCGGCATCGGCGGCGCGGCAACTATAGAGGCTCGTCCGAGAGCGTCTCGGCGGCTTTCGCGGCCATCTCGCGCTCGCCCTTGTAGGCGAGGAGTACAGGGCCGTCGGCGAGTGGGAGCCAGCGCGCCTCGGCGACCTCGACCTCCATTTCCGGCGGGATCTCGCCGATGCGACCGCCCACGGCGTGCGCGAGGAAGAAGCTCACGACCTTGAAGACGCGCTCGCCGTCCCAGGTGTAGACGTACCGGATGTCGCCGAGCTTGCGGTCCAGCCGTCCGCCCACTCCGGTCTCCTCGCGGCCCTCGCGCAGAGCGGCTTCTGCGGGCGACTCACCGCGGTCGACGATTCCCTTCGGCAACGCCCACACGCCGTCGCGCTTTCCCTGCGGGTGGACGGCGGCGAACCACCAGCGCCCGCGCATCCTCCGCACGAGGACGACACCGGCGGAGAACTCGCGACGCACACCGACTTTGTAACAGGCATTCGCCGCTACGTCACGAGATCTGAGCCGACCCGACTCAATTTGGCTTTGCAGCAAGCGCCGAGCGTGCTAGGGTGGTACTGGCACTCTCATGGTGTGAGTGCCAGCACTGTTACAAACTCCGTATCAAGGAGGACTGTCAATGGATTTGCAGCCACTTGGTGACCGACTGATCGTGGAAGTCCTCGACGAGGACGAGATCACCGTCAGCGGCATCGTGCTGCCCGACACGGCGAAGGAGAAGCCGCAGCGCGGCAAGGTTCTCGCCGTGGGCCCCGGCGCTCGTGACGAGGACGGGGACTACATCAAGATGGACGTGCAGGTAGGCGACGAGATCATCTTCTCCAAGTACGGCGGGACGGAGATCAAGGTCGGTGCCGACGACGTCCTCATCCTGCGCGAGTCGGATGTGCTCGCGAAGGTCGTAACCACAGGCAGCAAGGGCAAGAAGAAGCTTGCCGGCGCGGCCGCCTAGCTCGTTCAGGAGGAGTAGATAGATGGCTCACAAGGAGCTCAAATTCAACGAGGACGCTCGCCGGGCGCTCGAGCGAGGCGTAAACGCCGTCGCCGACGCGGTCAAGGTGACGCTCGGCCCGAAGGGTCGCTACGTCGTCCTCGACAAGAAGTTCGGCGCGCCGACCATCACGAACGACGGTGTCACGATCGCTCGTGAGATCGAGGTCGAGGATCCGTTCGAGAACCAGGGAGCGCAGCTCATGCGCGAGGTCGCGACCGCGACCACGGACGTCGCCGGCGACGGCACGACGACCGCCACGGTGCTCGGTCAGGCCATCGTCCGCGAGGGCCTCAAGAACGTCGCCGCGGGCGCGAACCCGATGGGTCTCAAGCGCGGCATCGAGAAGACCGTCGACGCGGTCGTCGAGAACCTCAAGACCCAGTCGGTCGAGGTCAACGGCAAGGAGGACATCGCCCGCGTCGCGACCATCTCGTCGCGCGAGCGCGAGATCGGTGACGTCATCGCCGACGCGATCGAGAAGGTCGGCAAGGACGGCGTCGTGAACGTCGAGGAGGGTCAGACCTTCGGCCTCGACCTCGAGTTCACCGAGGGCATGCAGTTCGACAAGGGCTACCTGAGCCCCTACATGATCACGGACGCCGAGCGCATGGAGGCCGTCCTCGAGGAGCCGTACGTCCTCATCGCCAACCAGAAGATCGGTGCGGTCAAGGACATCCTTCCGGTGCTCGAGCAGGTCATCCAGGCCGGTCGCCCGTTGCTCATCGTGGCGGAGGACGTCGAGGGCGAGTCGCTCGCGACGATCGTCGTCAACAAGCTCCGCGGCACGTTCTCGGCCGTCGCCGTCAAGGCGCCGGGCTTCGGCGATCGCCGTAAGCGCATGCTCGAGGACATCGCGATCCTCACGGGTGGCGAGGTCATCACCGAGGAGCTGGGTCTCAAGCTCGAGAACACGAAGCTCTCGCAGCTCGGCAAGGCCCGCAAGATCGTCATCGACAAGGACACGACGACGATCATCGACGGTGCCGGCGGTTCCGACGCGATCAAGGGCCGCATCAAGCAGCTCAAGTCCGAGATCGAGAACACGGACTCCGACTTCGACCGCGAGAAGCTCCAGGAGCGCCTCGCGAAGCTGTCGGGCGGCGTCGCGGTCGTCAAGGTCGGCGCAGCCACCGAGACGGAGATGAAGGAGAAGAAGCATCGCGTCGAGGATGCGCTGCAGGCCACGCGTGCTGCCCTCGAGGAGGGCATCGTGCCTGGCGGCGGCGTCGCGCTCATCAACGCCGGTGACGCGGTCAAGAAGACGCTCGACGCGCTCGAGGGCGACGAGGCTACGGGTGCGAGGATCATCATCCGCGCACTCGAGGAGCCCCTTCGCCAGCTCGCGTACAACGCGGGTCTCGAGGGCTCGGTCGTCATCGACAAGGTCCGCTCGGCCAAGGCGGGCCAGGGCCTGAACGTCGAGACCGGTGAGATCGAGGACCTGGTGAAGGCCGGGATCATCGACCCGACCATGGTCACGCGCTCGGCGCTGCAGAACGCCGCGTCGATCGCGAAGAACATCCTCACCACCGAGGCAGTCGTCGCGGAGATGCCGGAGAAGACCCCGGCGATGCCCGCAGGCATGCCCGGCGGCGGGATGGACTTCTAGGACGCTCCGCTTCGTGGGGGGAAACGATGTTTCCCCCCGCGAGCCCCCCTTCCTGGGGCGTCGACTGCTCGGCCGCTTGTGGCCTACGGGCGAGTGAATCGCCCTTCGGCCCTCGAGCTGAGCAACGATTCAACGAGGGGTCTAGACTCGAGGTCCCTTCCCTGATCCGCAAGACGTCGAGGGGCCGGCATATGTCGGCCCCTCGACTGTTCTACTGGCAGCGATCAGTGACTCACCGCGATGGCCGGAGGGCAACTTGCTTGCCCGGGAGGCCAAGTGCGGCTGGGCTGTACACGGCCCAGGAAGGGGGCACGTGGGGGAAACATCGTTTCCCCCACGAAAGAAGAGTGGCCGCTGGGAACGGCCACTCAGAGGGGGAAGAACTGGGGAGGATTGGGTACCCAGGTTGTCCTCGAAACCGCGACCTCGATCCTCCCCCTTTCGGGGGGAATCGCGGATCCCTCAGAAGCCGTAGCGCTCCTCCTCGAAGGGATCGGCGTCGTTGTGGTACCCGTAGCGCTCCCAGAAGCCGGGGCGGTCGTTCGCGGTGAGCTCGATGCCTCGGAGCCACTTCGCGCTCTTCCAGAAGTACTTGCCCGGGATGATCAGACGGAGAGGGCCGCCGTGCTCGGGCGTCAGCGGCACGCCGTCCGCGTGCGTGGCGATGAGCGACAGGGGATCGCGAAGGAACGCGATGGGCACGTTTGCCGTGTAGCCCTCCTCTGCGTGCGCGACCACGTAGCGCGCCGACGGCAGAGGCTTGACGAGCGGCTCGATCGCGCTCCAGTGGATTCCCTCGAAGGTGACGTCGAAGCGGCTCCAGCGCGTGACGCAGTGGATGTCCTGCGTATGGGTCGTATGCGGGAGCGCGTTGAGCTCGTCCCACGACAGTCGGATCGGGCTCTCGACCTCGCCTTCGACGAAGAAGTCCCAGGTCGCAAGATCCGTCCGTGGGATCGAGCCGGCGTGGAGCACCGGCCACTTCTCCGTCAGATACTGGCCCGGCGGCAGGCGCGCAGGGTCGTAGCCGGCGGCGATGACCTTGCGCTCGGCTCTGCCCCTGAACACTGCTGCAACACTAGTTAGTGCGCAAGACCGGAGATCCGCTAGCGCGGACCACCGGTCGCGCGACAATCCCTAGAGACGGCTGCTTCGCAGCCGCATCGCAGCTAACCCACATCGAGGATCAATGACAGCCACAGCCGTCACGGGTCGCACGTCGTCCTCGCGACTTCGTGGGCGTTCGCGGCCCCGACGCCGTGACGTACCTCCAGGCCATGGTCTCGAACGACGTCGAGGCGCTGGGGATCGGCGAGACGTGCGAGGCGCTTCTGCTCACGGCGAAGGCGCGTGTCATCGCGCCGCTCGTCGTCCTCCGGCGAGGCATCGAGGACTTCTTGCTGCTCACCGAAGCGGGCCTCGGGGAACGTGTTCGCGCAACGCTGCAGCGGTCGCGCTTCGCGGCGAAGTGCGAGATCGAGACCGAGGCACACTCCTCGGTCGTCGTCCTGGGCGAGACCGAGGGCATCCCGACGACGGACTACGGCGTCACTGCGGTCGAGCTCCTCGACGCCGCGCGCGAACCGACGATCGACGACGACGAGCTCGAACGCATGCGGATCCGCGCGGGAACGCCACGCTTCGGCCGAGAGATCGACGATCGCGTGCTTCCTGCCGAAGCCGGACTCGATGTGAGAGCCGTCGACTTCGAGAAGGGGTGCTACCCGGGCCAGGAGCCGATCGCGCGCCAGCACTACCGCGGGCGTGTGAATCGCACCCTTCGCGTTCTCGAGATCGAGGGCGCCGGGCTCCCGGACTACGACGCCGAGCTGACGTACGACGGGAAGGTCGTCGGGCGCGTCACGAGCGCGGCGGTCGAGGGTGATCGCGTGATCGGCCTCGGTTTCGTGCGAGTCGAGGTCCCTCGCGATGCCACGTTCGCTCTCGGCGGACGGGCAGCGAGGCACGTTCGAGACGAAGCGTAGGAAGACGTCCCGGGAAGCGTCGGCAGATGCTCAGCTGCCGTCTGGCCAGCCGCCGCGATGGAGCACCATCGGATAGGCCGGAAGCCCTGAGCGCGGGTCAGCGAGCATCGCTTCGGTCTGCTTCAGGTACCGCCCGCTCGCGCGCCAGCCGTCAGGATGCGGCCTCAGGCCGAGCGCAAGTCGCATCCGAGCGCCGTCTCGCTGTTCGAGGATCGCGTCCATGGCGGTTCGAAGGCGATCGACGTCGTCGCCTCCGACTCGTGCCTTCCAGCCCTGCACGACCGCGGAGTGCAGCGCATGTGCGGAGTCAAGGGCGTCGACCCCCTTCGGCGTCAGCCGGGCGACCTTCGTGCGGCGATCGACCTCGGCGAAGCCGTTCTTCGTCAGGTACGTGAGCCCCATGCTGATCGCCTCCGTCGACACCGCTGCCGCCGTCGAGAGCTCGGAGACAGCGACGCTCTTCGCATCCATGACGCGTAGGAGGTTCGAGACGAGCGGCAGCGAGAGAGTCGACGCCTTCTCGAACTCGATCGTGTACGCGAGGAGAACCTGCGAGAGGAGCGCCGAGAGTGGGACAGGCGCTGTCGCGGGCGCTTTCGGCTCCGCCGCCTCGGCGGCCATTCCGTTGGTGCTGGTAACGATCGGCAGGTACTCGGGGAGTCTCGCGTCCAGCCGTTCGACGAAAGACGTCAGCGTTCGCCGCATCCCCCGCACGTGGTCTGCTCCAAATCGGTCGTCCCACCGACTCTCGATCTCATCGAAGAGCTGCGGCCATGTCTCCTGTGCCGCCCGGCCGACCTCCGTCGGGCGAACGACCCAGTCGTTCTCGAGCCCGCGTGCGCTTCCGAAGCCGTCGCGCTTCCGCACCGACGGCGTGCGGGCTTCTGCCGGCCCGACCTCCACGTATCCCCACCTCTCCATGCCGCCGAGAGTCGATCGCATCCGCTTCGCGGAGAGACCGGTTGCCTCGGAAGCGAGCCGACCGTGACTCCGTCCCGGACGACGCGCAGGAGGTTCGACCACATCACGACCGAGACACGGAAGGGACGTGTCGCCACGGCGTCCCTCATGCGGAGCTCGAACTCGTTGTCGAGCTCGATCGTGAACGCGACGAGAAGGTGCGAGAGTGGCGTCGAGAGGGGCGAATCCGGCACGCGCGCCGATCGTATTCCGGAAGTCGCGACCGGGCTCGAACCACATGCGCCCGGTTGAGCCATGCGCCCGGCAAGATTCGAACTTGCGACCTCTGCCTCCGCAGGGCAGCGCTCTATCCCCTGAGCTACGGGCGCTCGGGAGGCCAGTCTAGCTGGGCCTTCGTCAGCTGATTCCGGAGCGATAGCCCGTGGCAGCTGGCCCGGCGAGGCGGGCGCTCATGACCGACTCGGCTGCCTCCGCGCTCTGCGGATGCCCGGTGACGGCGGCGAGGAAGTCCTCGCGGTCGAGTGCGTAGAGGACGGCGTCCGTTTGCGCGGTCACCGTGGCCGTCCGGGTCGTGTCGCGGAGCAGTGCGATCTCTCCGAAGTAGCCGCCGTGTTGAAGCTCCCCGATCGTCACGGCATCCTGCGAGACCTCGAGCTCACCCTCGACGACGATGTAGAAGCGGTCTCCCTCGTCGCCCTCGCGCACGATCGTGGTTCCTGCATCGATTCGGAGCGGCACGAGTCGCGTCGCGAGGTGCTCGAGCGACCCGCCGGGGAGCGGAGCGAAGATCGGCGTCGCGCCGAGAAGTCGCAGTCTCGACTCGTCGGGCGGTGTGGCGCGGGCGTCGATCTTCACGAGAGTCGGGCCTAGGAGAGCGACCAGAACGGGGAGGAACACACCGGTCGCGATGAGAGCACCGTCGAGGCCGAGCGCATCGATGAGCACCGGCGCGAGGACGGCTCCGATTCCGACCGAGGCGAGCCACAGCATCTGGATCACGCCGAAGACGCGCGCGAGAACCTCGTCGGGAACGGCGCGTTGTACGAGCGTGAATGCCGCGACGTCGACGAGCGAGTTGCCGATCCCGAGGAGCGCGAAGAGCACGAGGGCTCCGGCGATGGGCTGCCAGAGACCCAGCACGATGAGCGGAAGTCCCCATAGGAGGACACCGAGCATGAACGCCGGGCTCAGACGCTTGGCGCCGGTGAGCGAGAGGGCGAGGATGCCGCCGGCAAGGGCGCCGAGGCCGACGGCCGCGTTGAGGTAGCCGACCCCCTGCTGTCCGAGGTCGAGGAGCTGGATCGCCGTCACGACGAGAAATACCTGGACTGCGCCGGCCACGAATGTCTGTGCGGTGAAGAGTCCGACGAGGACGCGCAGCGACGAATCGTGTGCGATCGTCCGGAACCCGACGAGCGCTTCGGACACGATCGTGCCCGCCTCCAACTCGCGCCGCGCCTCGGACTTCGGCGCGTGGATGCCGAGCACGAAGAACGTCGAGATGAGGACGAGCACTGCGGTTGCTGCGAAGACGGAGGCGGTGCTGGCGACCACCAGCAGGAGCCCCGCGAACGCCGGACCGGCAAAAGCGGCGAGGCTCTCGAACGTGCTCGCAACCGCGTTCGCCGCGGTCAACTCGGTCGGCGAGCGCGCGAGCGAGGGAGTGAGCGCTGCGAGCGCGGACCGAACCGGCGTGTTCGCGATCGACGCCGCGATGGCGAGCGCGTACACGAGGACCGCAGGCGCGTCGACGAACACGCACACGGCCGCGATCGAGATGAGGCAGACGCGGAGCAGGTTGGCGACGAGGAGTACGCGCTCGCGGGGGTAGCGGTCGGCGAGCAGACCGGCGAACGGCGCGATCAGCGCGGCCGGGACGAGGCGAAGCAGCAGGAGGAGGCCGACCGCGCTCTCTCCTCCGATGTCGTACGCGTACACCGAGACGGCGACGAGGTACGCCCAGTTCCCGATGATCGACGCCGCCCATGCGAGCTCCAGGCGTCGGAGGCTCGGGTTCGCAAAGACGCTCTTGAACGCCGCGGCCGACTGCCCGATCCTGCCCGTCACGCGCGCAGCATCTCACTCACGGTTGCGGAAATGAAGCCACCGAGGGAAGATTTCCCACGCGACACCGGTCTTGTGTGCAGAGTGCTCGGGAATCGAGCGCATCGACAAGGAGGAGAGAACATGTCGGACGAGACGATCCGCACGGATGACGAGGTCGAGGCCCACGGGTTCCCGGAGGGTCAGCCCGAGGGTCAGCCCGAGGGACAGCCCGAGGCGCAGGACGCGGCCGCCGACGTCGAGGCCCACGCGTTCCGGATGGGCTCCGTCGAGGGCTCGGTCGAGGGCTCCGTGGAGGGTTCGGTCGAGTAGGACCTGCAGTTCGAAGTACCTGGCCCGGGCGGGATGTACAGCCGCCCGGGCCTTTTCTTTGCCTGTTTGTGTCCGTTCGCCTCGCCTACGCGCCGAGCATGTCCGTGAGCTCGCGCAGGAGCCGAAGGCCGGCGGCGCGGCGCTCGTCCTCGAGCGCGTCGACAGCGGAGGCGAGGCGCGCGACGACGTCGAGCTCCCCGTCGCCGTCGCCGAGTAGTCGCTCCGCCTTGCGCGCCTTCAACAGGAGATCGACCGCGATCGCGGCCTGGTTCGCGAAGAGGCCTAGGAGCTCCATCTCCTGGAGAGTGAAGAGCGTCTGTTCGGGCCGGTCGAGCACCGACAGGACTCCGAGCGCGCCTTCGTCGTGCAGCAGCGGTGCGGCCATGAGCCCTTTCGGGACGTATCCCGTGTCCTCGGCGACGTCGCGCGCGAACCGTGGATCGTTCTGGACGTCTTCGATGACGAGCGGTGTGCGGGTCGCGAGCACCCAGCCGGCGATGCCGGTGCCGGCCGGGAAGCGTGTGCCGAGAAGCGTGTCCTCTCCCTCCCCGACGACGGCTTCGAAGACGAGCTCGTTCGTCTCGTCGTCCAGGAGCAGGATCGAGGACGCCTTCGCGCCGAAGATCGAGCGCGCGACCTCGACGATCGCGGAGAGCAGCGCGCGAAACCCGTCCTCGGAGCCCACCACACCCGCCGCTACTGCGGCACGGAGATCCGGTCGGTCGGTCATGTCCCACCTCCAACGTTCGTCGCCGTCAGGTAGAGGACGCTCTTCAGCTGGAAAGGCGTCAGCTCGGGATGCTTCGACAGGATGAGCGCGCAGATCGAGGTCAGGTGCGGCGTCGCGAAGCTGTTTCCGGACACGGTGAGCGTGCGACCCCCCAGCCAGGGCACCTCGACGTTGACGCCGCGACCGAAGAATTCGACCGGCGGGTTCGGGTTGTAGAAGAAGTCGAGCGCGTTCGGCTCCTCGTGGCTCCCGACCGAGATGACGGAGGAGAACCGCCACGGATAGCTCTCGACCGGCATGTTGTGCGCCGACGCGACGAGCACGGTGCGCTTGAAGTACGCGCTGTCGGCGAGCTCGTGCAGCACGCTGGCGAACGGCTTCTTGGTCGTCGAGAGGCTCATGTTGATGACGTCGAATCCCTGCTCGATGGCGTAGCGCAACCCGCCGAGAAGCACCGTTCCCGAGCCCGTGAAGCTCGACCCGAGGACGCGGACGCTCGAGATCCGAGACTCGGGCGCGAGTCGGCGCACGATCCCGGCGCAGGCCGTGCCGTGGCCGGAGACGTCGCCTTCGGTGTCCTCCTCCGCGATGACCTCCTCGTCCTCGCCGATGGAAATCACGACCGCGCTCTCGAGCTCGCCGACGAGGGGATGACTCGCGTCGACCCCCGAGTCGAGAATGGCGATGCGCACGCCAGCTCCCGTCGCATCACCCAGAGCCCACTCGCGCGTGATCCGGTCGGGCCAGTGCGCCGGAAGCGAGATCCGGTCGACCGCGTCGCGCGGCAGGCTCCACGCCGGCAGGGCCTGCCCGGCGTCGGCGCTGTGTCCGATGACGTCCTGCACGGGACGGGACTCTACGGTGCCAGAGCCGGCGAGTCCCGTTCCGGTCAGTGGTCGCTCAGACGCTCGCGGATCTCGTCGAGGACTCGGCGGTCGGGCTCGTAGCCCTCTGCGGCGAGCGCATCTTCGAGGTCGGCGATGAGCGCCGTGCGGAATGCTGCGTCGGCTTCGGCGCGCGCGACGATCTCGTCGAACATGCGGCGAGCGGCGGGCAGCTCCTGCGCAGCCCGCACCCAGCCCGTGGGGGCTGGGGGCAGGACTCGGAGGAGAGCTCCGAGACGCTCTTCGTCGTATTGGCGCGTCATCTACTCCCTAGACCCGGCATCCGGTGAGTTTCTTCCCTCGAGCTCTTCACGAAGACGACCGAGGCAGCGGGCGATGCGGCTCGCGATCGTGCCGGACGGGATCTCGAGCTCGTCCGCGATGGTCTTGTAGCTCTGATCCCGCGTGAAGAAACGATCGAGGATGTCCTGGCACGCTCCGGACAAGGTCGCAAGCGCCTCTCGCACCTCGAATGCCTCCTCGACGTCGCTGAGGTCGCTCGACCCCTCGTCCGTCGCGACCTCCTCGGAGGAGAGCTCGCGTCTCGCCGAGACCGCGTCGATACAGCGTCGTCGCGTGAGCTGGGCGATCCAGGGGCGCAGCGCCGAGTCGTCTCGGAGGGTGTCGAGTCGGGTGTAGACCCTCGTGAAGACGTCCTGAAAGACGTCCTCGGCGTCCTCGTCGCTCATCCGGAATCCCCGAACGGCGATCGCGTAGACGTACCGCGAGTAGCGCTCGACGAGCTCGTTCCAGGCATCGGGATCACCGGTGCGGCAGAGGCGGACCAGCTCCGCATCCGCACGGTCCGGGTGCGCGCTCATAGGGCAACCTTGGTTGCACTATGAGCGTGGAGGGGTGTGGGGAACCGGGAGGTTCCCCACGTTCTCGAAGAGAAGGGGGCACGCGGGGGAAACAGGGTTTCCCCCGCGACCACGAGCCACAGGCGAGTGGTGCTCATGTGGCGCTCACCGGTGGGAATCACGCATACGTGACGCCACGTCCTGCGCAGCCTGCTCGCTCGCGAGCGCTCGCGCAAGACGCGCGTCCGCAGGGCGGACTCCGAGGTTGACGCGGACGAGATGCGCCGCCGCGCTCGCACCTCCGGCTGCGAGGGCCGCAGCGGCAGCCGCATCCGCGCGGTAGGTGGCGTCGCCGTGCTCACCAGCGAGCGCCGCGAGCGCGGCTGCGTCGGCGCCGAGCGATGCGATCTCGAGCGGCGCGGCGGCTGCCGCCTCGAGTTTCTGCTCGAGCGCGAAGTCGCGCTTCGCGTCCTCTGCGGATCCGGCTTCGGCGTCCCTGATCGCCATGAGGGCGTTCTCCCACACGCGGCCGTCCGTGCGGGCGAGCTCCACGGCCCGTTCGCTGATCGCGTTCGCCTGAGCCGCCACGCCGCCGGCCTCGCTCCAGGTCACCGAGCAGCGCGCCACCATCGCGACGAGCCTCGCCGCGAACGCGACCGTGAGGGCGGCCGCAGAACCGCCACCGGGTGCGAGCCCGTCGGCCGAGAGCCGATCGAGCAACTCTCCGAGCCGGAGGTCGAGGTAGTCGGCGGGCATCAGGTGGACGAGTCTACGGCGGCGCTCTCGCCGTTCCTAGACTTCACGCTGGTGCCGCTCTACCTCAGCGAATCGGAGATCGACGCGATCCTGTCGCCCGCCGTCGCCGTCGAGGTTGTCGAGGCCTGCTTCAGGCGGATGGCGGCCGGCGAGGTCGAGATCGCGCCGCGACGGCGGCTGCGGCTCCCCGAGGGCTCTCTCGCGGACATGGCTGCGTCGGACTCGGGACTCGGTCTCGCCGGCGGGAAGCTCTACGCGGCGACGTCGAACGGTGCGACGTTCGTCGTATGTCTGTTCGACGTCGAGTCGTCCGAGCTGGTTGCGGTCATCGAGGCCGATCGGCTCGGGCAGCTCCGCACCGGCGCAGCCTCGGCCGTTGCCGCTCGCCATCTCGCCAAGAGCGACGCGCGGACGCTGGGTGTGATCGGGTGCGGGCACCAGGCCGAGACTCAGGTCGCATGCATTCGCGCTGCTCTGCCCGGGATCGAGCGCGTGGTCGCGTACTGCAGGACGCCCGAGCGGCTCGACGAGTTCTGCCTGCGGACGGGCGCCGAGGCGGGGGAGAGTCACCGCGACGCGGCGAGCCAGGACGTCGTCGTCACGATCACGAGCTCGCGCGATCCGGTGCTCCGCGGCGAGTGGCTCGCCTCCGGGGCGTTCGTCGCAGCCGCGGGCGCCAACGTGGTGACGCGCCGCGAGCTCGACAACGCGGTGCTCGAGCGCGCGAGCTTCGTCTGCTGCGATCTCCTCGAGCAGGCCAAGCTCGAGTCGGGAGATCTCGTCGAGCCCGTTCAAGCAGGAGTGCTCGACTGGCTCGAGGTGCACGAGCTCCACGAGGTGGTCGCTGGAGAGATCGCGGGCCGTCAGTCCGACGACGACATCGTCGTCTTCAAGTCGAACGGGCTCGCGGCATGGGACGTCGCGCTCGGTGCTGAGGCGGTGCGGCTGGCGTCCGAGAGAGGTCTTGGTCTAACGCTGTAGGGGCGAGATATATCTCGCCCCTACGAGGGCACCGAGGCCTTGGCGGCCTCGAGCATGTCGCCGGAAAACGACTCGATGATCTCCGGCCGGTCGAGCAACCGGCGCTGCTGCTCCGGGGTCAGGCGGTTCGCGACGTACTTGTCCTCGAGGATCTCCGTCAGCGATCTGCCGCGGTCGTGCTCGCGGATCACGTACCTCGCGACGTGCTCCTCGGCCGACCCTCGCGAGAAGAGGAACGAGAACATGTTCTTGAACCCGGACACGAGACGCGATTGTATCCCGGGGGATGAGGCGCACCTCTCGCGAAGGTCGGTACGCGGAGCGAACGCTCGCGGGCGTGGACGACGTCGGCGAGGAGGAGCGCATCGTGATCTGGATCGAGCGCCGTCCCGGCGCGGTGTGGGTCGTCGGCCGAGCCGTCAATCCGCAGCTCCGCGACTCCGACGAGCTGCGCCCCGAGGACGTCGTGTTCGAGGGGTACGAGCTCACGGACGCTCTCGACCGCGCGAACGAGGCGCTCGAAGACGATGTGATCGTGCTCGAGGCCGACGGGCTTCCGGCAGATGCACGGCCGTTCACGCGAAAGGAAGTCCTCCCGCTCCTGGAGCGCTGGTTCTTCAATCGCTGAGGCTGTAACCGGTGCTAGCGTCCGCGCGCTTTGCAGATCCGTGTCGGACACAGCCCGGACCCAGACGACGCGTTCATGTACTGGGCGCTGACGACCGACCTCGTCGACACCCGCGGCCACGTCTTCGAGCAGGTGCTCGGCGACATCCAGTCACTGAATCAGTGGGCCCGCTGCGGGCGGCTCGAGGTGACCGCGATCTCGCTCGCGGCGTACCCGTTCGTGCAGGAGGACTACGCGCTCCTCCCGCACGGCGCGAGCATCGGCTCGGGATACGGGCCGATCGTCGTGGCGCGGGAGGAGCTGACGCTCGCGGAGCTCGGACGCCTCGAGATCGTCGTGCCGGGGACGATGACGACGTCGTTCCTCGCGCTTCGGCTCGTGCTGGACGGGTTCGCGTATCGCGAGCTGCCGTTCGACGAGATCCCGGACGAGGTCGCGTCGGGGCGGGCCGAGGCAGGGCTGCTCATCCACGAGGGCCAGCTCACGTTCGAGGACTACGGCCTCGTCAAGGTGCTCGATCTGGGCGAATGGTGGCTCCTGGAGACGGGCCTCCCCCTCCCACTCGGGGTGAACGTCGTGCGCCGTGACCTCGGTGACGACGTCCTGGGTGACGTCTCGCAGGTGCTGCGCGAGGCCATTCAGTGCGGGCTCGACAACCGCGCCGAGGCGCTCGAGTACGCGCTCCAGTTCGGCCGGGGGATCGATGCCGCCGTCGCCGACCGGTTCGTCTCGATGTACGTCAACGAGCTGACGCAGGACTACGGCGACGAGGGCCGGAAGGCCGTGACGGAGCTCCTGCAGCGCGGTGAGGCGCTCGGCGCCTTCCCGGAGCCGGTTCAGATCGACTTCGTCCGCTAACGTCGCGACGGATGTCGCGCGCAGTCATCCTCTCCGCCGTTCGCACGCCGATCGGTCGCTACGGGGGTGCGCTCTCGGGCGTTCGTCCGGACGACCTCGCTGGGATCGCGATCGCGGCTGCGGTGGAGCGTGCCGGCGTCGACGGAGGGGCAATCGATGACGTCTACTTCGGCTGCGCGAATCAGGCGGGCGAGGACAACCGCAACGTCGCGCGGATGGGCGCGCTGCTGGCTGGGCTCCCGGAGTCGGTTGCGGGCATCACGCTCAACCGCCTCTGCGCCTCGGGCCTCTCGGCCGTGGTCTCCGCGTCCCATGCCGTGGTGGCCGGCGACGCCGAACTCGTTGTCGCGGGCGGCGTGGAGTCGATGAGCCGCGCCCCGCTCGTCATGGCGAAGCCCGAGGCGGCATTCCCGCGCGGGAACCAGACGGTGTGGGACACGACGCTCGGCTGGCGGTTCCCGAATCCACGGCTCGAGGAGATGTTCCCGCTCGAGTCGATGGGAGAGACCGGCGAGAACGTCGCCGAGCGGTGGGATGTGTCGCGCGAGGATCAGGACGCCTTCGCGCTGCGGTCGCAGCAGCGATGGGCGGCGGCGAATGCGGCCGGTCGCTTCGACGACGAACTCGTCTCGGTCGGCGAGGTCGTCGTCGACGAGCACCCGCGCCCCGAGACGAATGCGCAGGCGCTCGCGAAGCTCCGGCCGGCATTCCGCCCGGACGGCACGGTGACGGCAGGAAACGCGAGCGGCATCAACGACGGCGCGGCGGCGCTCGTGATCGCGAGCGAGGACAAGGCGCGTGAGCTCGGGCTGGAGTCGCTCGGTGCCTTCGTCGGGTCGGCGGTCGCCGGCGTCGACCCGCGCGTGATGGGCATCGGGCCGATTCCGGCCGTGCGCAAGCTCCTCGAGAGGACGGGTATAGCGGCTGCCGACCTCGATCTCGTCGAGCTGAACGAGGCCTTCGCCTCGCAGAGCGTGGCCGTGATCCGCGAGCTGGGTCTCGACCAGGACAAGGTCAACGTGAACGGCGGTGCGATCGCTCTCGGACACCCGCTCGGGATGAGCGGCGCGCGGCTCGTCGTCTCGCTCCTCCACGAGCTTCGCCGCCGCGACGGCCGCTACGGGTTGGCGACGCTCTGCGTCGGTGTTGGCCAGGGCGTCGCTGCGCTCTTCGAGCGCCCGTAGGGCGAGATAAATCTCGTCCCTACGCGGCGAAGACGCGTTCGCGTCTCGGCTGCGCCCACACCGTCTGGCCGCGCCAGTACCCGGACTCGTCGAAGCTGTCGCGGGTCATCAGCACGACGAACTCGGCGCCCGACGCATCATGGAGCTCGACCTTGGCGTCGCGCCCGAGCAGAGTGACGCGGACGATCATCGCCTCGACGGCGTCCCCGGCCGGCTCGTGCAGGAGGTCGATGTCGTGCGGCCGCACGAGTGACTCGCCGAGGGGCTGGGCGTCGCCCACGAACGTCATGACGAACTCGCTCGCCGGCTCGTCGTAGAGCTCGCGCGGGCTGCCGACCTGCTCGAGGCGTCCGTGGTTGATCACGGCGATCTGGTCGGAGATCTCCATCGCCTCGTCCTGGTCGTGCGTCACGAAGACGGTGGTGACGTGAACGGCGTCGTGGAGCTGCCGTAGCCATTCGCGGAGCTCCGCGCGGACACGCGCGTCGAGAGCGCCGAAGGGCTCGTCGAGCAGGAGGACCTGAGGCTCGG
This sequence comes from uncultured Gaiellaceae bacterium, assembly GCA_963833725.1. Classification (GTDB taxonomy): domain Bacteria; phylum Actinomycetota; class Thermoleophilia; order Gaiellales; family Gaiellaceae; genus GMQP-bins7. The sequence continues at coordinate 3,645 of CAWHYV010000008.1, read as the reverse complement.
GCGCGAGTGCGCGTGCGAGGCCCATGCGCTGGCGCTGACCGCCCGAGAGCTGTGCGGGGTAGCGGTGGCCGAAGTTCTGGAGTTGGACGAGGTTCAGGAGCTCGTCCACGCGCTCGGCGATCTCGGCCTTCGGGCGCTTGCGCACCTTCAGGCCGAACGCGATGTTCTCCCAGACGGTCATGTGCTTGAAGGCGGCGTAATGCTGGAAGACGAAGCCGACGTTCCGCTGCTGCGGTGCGAGCGCGGTCGCGTCCTTTCCAGCGAGGAGGATTTCGCCCTGGTCGGCGGTCTCGAGGCCCGCGACGATCCGGAGCAACGTCGACTTCCCCGACCCGCTCGGGCCGAGAAGCGCCGTCAGCGCTCCGCTCTCCACGTCGAGCGAGACGTCGTCGAGTGCGACGAAGTCACCGAATCGCTTGGAGATGTTGCGGATGAGGATGGACATCAGGCTCGTTCCTCCTTGGGTCTGACGACGGTCATTGCGACGAGGACGAGGATCGCAATCGTCGCGAGGACGATCGAGATGGCGTACGCGCCGGCGATGTCGAACGCCTCCCAACGCTCTTGCACGCGAAGCGTCGCGGTCTCGGTCTGCCCCTGGAGCCGCCCGGATACGACTGCGACCGCGCCGTACTCGCCGAGGCACCGCGCTGTGGTGAGGATGACGCCGTAGATCACCGCCCAGCGGATCGACGGAAGCGTGATCCTCCAGAACGTCTGCCACCCGCTGGCGCCGAGCGTGAACGCGGCTTGCTCCTGATCGTCGCCGATCTCGCGAAGCGTCGGCACGACCTCGCGGGCAACGAACGGGAGCGAGACGAAGATGGTCGCGATCACCATCGCGGGCAGGGCGAAGAGCACCTGGATGCCGTGATCGGAAAGCCAGCTCCCGAACCAACCGTTCTCTCCGTAGAGGAGGAAGAGCGAGAGACCGACGACCACGGGGGAGAGAGCGAGTGGAAGGTCGATGAACGCGTTCAGGAACCCCTTGCCAGGGAACCGCTTTCGCACGATTGCGAGCGCGCACACGATGCCGAACACGGTGTTCACCGGCACTGCGATCGCCGTGATGATCAGCGTCAGCTTGAAGGCGTTGATCGTCTCCGGTGTCGTGAGTGCATCCCAGGCGGGGCCGAAGCCGTCCTCGAACGTCCGCCAGAAGACGATCACGAGGGGCCCGATGAGGATCGCCGCCAGGTAGAGGAGCGCGATCGCTCGCAGTCCGAACCGCGAGAAAAACCGCTTCATCGGTCGTGCCTCGTTGCGAAGTGGCGGATGACACCGATCAAGAGCAGCGTGAGAAACGAGATCCCGAGCAGCACCACAGCAACGGCGGCGGCCCCCGCCGAGTCGCCGCTCTCGATTCGCCCGTAGATATGCACGGACGAGACCTCCGTGGAGAACGGGATGTTCCCGGTGATGATCACCAGCGACCCGAACTCGCCGACGGCTTTCGCGAACGCGAGCGCGACGCCGGACAGGATGCCGGGAAGGATGTTCGGGAAGATCACCCTGACGAACGTGCGCGCGCGCGACGCTCCGAGCGAGTACGCAGCCTCCTCGAGTTCCGGATCGATCTCCTGGAGCACGGGCTGCACGGTTCGCACTACGAACGGAAGCGTCACGAACATGAGCGCGAGCACGATCGCCGTGCGCGAGAACGCGACGTCGATCCCCACCGGCGAGGTCGGCCCGTAGAGCGCGAGCAGGGTGAGCCCCGCGACGATCGTGGGAAGGGCGAACGGAAGGTCGATGATCGCGTTGACCATCGTCTTTCCGCGGAAGTCGTCACGCACGAGGACCCAGGCGGTGATGGTGCCGAGCACGGCGTTGAACACCGAGACGGCGAGCGACGCGCCCACCGTGAGCTTGAGCGCGGCGACGGCCTCGGGGCTCGAGACCGCATCCCAGAACGACTGCGTGCCCTCGCTCGTCGCCTCCCACATGAGCGCAGCCAGGGGAAGGCCGACCATCACCATGAGAAAGGTCGTGACAAAGCCGAGGGACAGGGCCGTACTGGCCCTGTCCCTCGATGCGCGCGAGCGCGCGGGACTACTGACTGCGATCTCGGTCAACCGGTGCTACCACCTACCAGCCGCTGGAAGCGAGCCATGATGCTGTTGTCCGGATCGAAGAACCGCTTCTGCACCTTGTCCCACCCGCCAAGGCCGAGCTGGTCGATGGTGAAGAGGCCGGGGCGGACCGGGAACTTCTTGCGGTTCGCGTCCTCGACGCTCTTCACGACGGGCCGGTAGCCGTAGTCGGCGAAGACCTGCTGTGCAGCCGGCGTGCGGAGGAAGCGCAGGAAGCCGTTCGCCACCGCCGCATCCGGATTGCCCTTCGTCACGGCGATCGGGTTCTCGATGAGGATCGTCGTCTTCGGGATGACCCACTGGAGGTTCAGGCCCTGCATGCGTGAGAAGTACGCCTCGTTTTCGTACGCGAGGAGAACGTCGCCCTTGCCGCTGTTGAAGGTGCTCAGCGAGGCGCGTGCGCTCGTGTCCTGGACGATGACGTTCTTCCAGAGCTTCAGGAGATTCGCCTGGGCCTGCTTGTCCGTCTTGCCCTGCTTCCGCCACGAGCCGTAGGCGGCCATGATGTTCCAGCGCGCGCCACCGGACGTGAACGGGTTCGGCGTGACGATCTCGACGCCGGGCCGGATCAGGTCGTTCCAGGTCTTGATCTTCTTCGGGTTGCCGTCGCGCACGACGAGGACGACGACCGAGTTCGTGACCATCCCCTTGTACGACTGCTTCTTCCACTTCGCGTCGACCTTCCCCGCGGCGACGAGCTCGTCCATGTCCGGCGCGAGCGACAGGGCGACGATGTCGGCGTCGAGCCCGGCCTTCACGGCGCGCGTCTGCTCACCGGAGGCGCCATAGGACTGCGTGAAGCTCACGCCGTCGCCGGCCGGGGTCTTCTGGAACTGCGGGATGAGCTTTCCGTAGGCCTCGCGCGGCGTGGAGTACGCGACGAGGTTGAGCTTCGTGTCGGAGCTTCGCTCAGGCGCTGCGGTCCCGACACCTGCGGTGGCTGCCAGGGTTGCGGCGAGGAGTCCAAGGGCTCCGGTAAGTGCAGTGACGCGACGGCGCATGTGCTTCCCTCCGGCTTGAGTATGTTGACAAGTGTTGTCGACTTACTAAGAAGGGTAAGAAAGTAGAGAATGCAATGACTGCTTGTCAAGTAAGAACCAGCCAGGAGGACTGACCGATGTGGGTATCGCGACGAACGGACTACGCGACGCGCGCGATCCTTGCGCTCTCGCTCGAGAACGGTGGGCCGCTCAAGCTGGAGGAGCTCGCGCGACGCACTGCGGTGCCCCAGTCCGTGCTCGAGCAGGTGATGCCGACGATGCGGACCGCGGGGATCGTGCGCTCGGAGCGCGGCCCGGCGGGTGGCTACCGGCTCAACAAGGATCCCGGGGAGATCACGCTCGAGCGCATCGTGCGCCTCTTCCAAGGTCCCCTGGCGCCGATCAGCTGCGCGACGCGCCACAACCCGGAGCCGTGCCCGATGATGGTCGGCTGCACGCTGCGCGACGTGTGGGAGGAGGTTCGCGACGCGACGATCACGCTGCTCGGCGGCGTCACGTTCGCGGATCTCGCGAAGCGCGCCGGCGGGCCGTGGGTCGACCCTGCGCTCCTC
>CAWHYV010000007.1:0-49061 GCA_963833725.1 uncultured Gaiellaceae bacterium | reverse complement strand
CAGCTCACCTCGACAGCTTCAGCCGTGGCCCTGCGTACGCCGCGAGCGCGTAGATGATGATGACGTCCGCCGCGAACATGCACACCGACCACAGCGGATAGGCCTGCAGGAAGAAGAGTCGCCCTGCTGCGTTCAGACCCGCTGCAGCGATTCCGAACCAGCGGGCGAACTGGCTGCCGGTGAAGAGGGTGAAGGCAGAGAGCAGCAGGAGTGCTCCCAGGCCGAGGACGACCCAACCCCAGTTGTTGAGGTTGCTGAAGACGAAGACTGCATCCGCGACGAAGACTCTCGAGCCCGCAATCGCGGCGATTCCTTCGAAGATCGCCCAGATCCCTGCAAAAGCCATCATGGCCATGGCGAAGATCAGAAGACCCGAGCCGGCCGGCGCCTTGTCCTCGTAGTAGAGGCCCGAGGACGTGGTGTCCTCGTGGGGCAGAGTGCCCCTCGTGCTGGGCGCTGTTGCCACGGGTGTCCTCCTTTCGGCTGAATGTCACTGTCAGGAGACCACCGGAGCGGTGCCGTGCCATCCGGTGCTTCTACGGATCAGGCGGCCGTTTCTACGCGAGACCGACCCGTGGTGCCCGCCAGAGTCGCCGGTTCGATCCCGGCATCCCATCGCTCGACGAGGCCCTCGTCTTACTTCTGAGGAGGCCTTCGAGCGGGCATCGTCACGTATCCGTCAGATGCCGGCTTTCGAGACCATGACTGGGATCGCTGACTCCAAGGGTCGGTGCTGATCCGCGTGGCTCCAGGAACACCGAACAGACACTTCGACGGCGCGCAGGTAGTGTTGGCGACGACCACAGGAACCAGAGCGAGTGCCGGTTCGGCTTTTACGCCTTCCGCTGCGCGTTCATGAAGCAGTGAAGGGAGCTGGAGATATGCCGACCGGAACGGTCAAGTGGTTCAACGACGACAAGGGCTACGGCTTCGTATCGCCCGATGATGGAAGCAAGGACGTTTTCGTCCACCACACGGCGATCGGCGGGGAAGGATTCAAGAGCCTCGCCGAGGGTGCGAAGGTCGAGTATGACGTCGAGCAGGGCCCTAAGGGTCCACAGGCACGGAGCGGCAGCGTCGTCGTTTCGGCTTGAGCTTGGGCGCGCGGCTATCAGCGGCTGGCCCGGCCGCTGGTGCAAGAGCACAGACATCGACTAGCTGCTATCTCGCTGACCGAGCGGAGGGAGCTGCGTCATCGCCGACACGGAGAGGCTGAAGAGTTCACCGAGGCTCTCGTTCGATACCGGCGGCGAGTTCATCCGGCAGACGCGTCGGGAGGTCGAGGAGTACTTGTCCGCGCGTGGTGTGCGCCTGCGCGGCCGAGCCCAGCTGTACGCCAAAGGGTTCGCTGCGTTCGTCCTCTTGCTCGGCTCGTGGCTGATACTCGTAGTCGGCCACCCCGCCCTGTGGCTTGGTCTACTCAGCTTCGGCGGACTGATCCTCGGGACCTCGCTGATCGCGTTCAGCGTGATGCACGACGCCAATCACGGTGCGTACTTTCGGACGCGCGGCCTCAACCATCTGCTGGGCTGGACGGGCGATGCGCTCCTTGGGATCTCGAGCTACGCCTGGCGCGTCAAGCACAACATTGCCCATCACACGTACACGAACGTCGACGGCTACGACGCCGACATCACGCAGGTGCCATTCGCGAGGCTCGTGCCCGGGCAGGCTCCCCGCCCCTGGTACCGGCTGCAGCACTACTACATTTGGGCGCTGTACTGCGTGATGGCGATCCGCTGGCAGACAGTCGGCGATATCGCCGCATTTCGTCGGGGGAGCATCGGGACGAGCGCATTGCGCAGGCCCCGCCGTTGGGATCTCGCGGGCCTCGTCGGCGGGAAGCTGATCTTCGTCAGCTGGGCGATCGTCGTTCCGATGCTCGTCTATCCCTGGTGGGCCGTGATCAGTGCGTATCTCGTCTACTCGATGGCCGTGAGCCTGATCATGGCCGTGACGTTCCAGCTGGCGCACTGCGTCGAGGAGGCGGACTTCGCTACCGCTGACGAGCTCGCCACGAAGCGGCGGCTCTGGGCGGTGCACGAGGTCGAGACGACCGTCGACTTCTGTCCGCGCAACCCGGTTCTCGGGTGGGTGGTCGGCGGCCTCAACTACCAGATCGAGCACCACTTGTTCCCGCGGGTGCCGCACACTCACTACGCGAACATCGCCAAGATCGTCCAGCGCAACGCTGAGCGTCACGGTGTCCGTTACGTCACTCATGACTCGTTGCGCTCAGCCCTCCGGTCCCATTTCAGGCATCTGCGCACGATGGGCCGGAGAGGTGTGCTGGTCACGCTCGAGATGGGCTGACTCGCAAGCGCGCTCGGGGAGCACGTGTCGGCTCAGCGACGACCCGAGCGCAAGATTCGCAACGCAGACGTCAGTACTCGAGCCCGGCCTCGACGAGCGGGCTGCGGCCCCAGGCGAAGGTCGTTGCGTACCAGCCGGTCATCGGAGCGAGTGTCGTGCCGAACCGCGACGAGTGCACGAACCAGTCGTTCCCGACGTAGATGCCCATGTGCCCCACCTCGCTCGGTCGCGAGCGAGGCCCGCGGGATCCGAAGAAGACGACGTCGCCGGGCCGGAGACCGTCGCGGGCGATTCGTGCCGTGCGCGGAACCTCGCCGCTCATCTCGTAGGTCGTACGGCCGACGAGCACGCCGGCGAGACCCAGAGCGGACGTGAAGGCCTGCAGCTTGTAGACGCGCCAGACGAAACCCGAGCAGTCGAAGCCACCGGGCATCGTCTTTCCGAACAACGGCTGCGGCCGCTCTGACGTTCCTGCCCAGACATACGGGGAGCCGACGAAGCGGAGCGCGCGTGCAACGACGACTCTCTGCCACTCGGACATCGCCTCGAACGAAAGTGCCTCGACGGACGCTTCCACCGAGTCGATCGCGGCCTCGTCGAGCTTGAGGTAGGCAGCGATGCTGTAAGCGGCCTCTGCACGCGTTGCAGGTTGCGAGAGCTGAAGCTCGAGCTCATCGTCCTCGCGCGGATGGTTGATCCTGAAGCCGAGCATTCGCGCGACCGTCTCGGTGCCGAGCCACGGTCTCGGCTGCAGCCCCGCATCGGCTGCGCGGAGGCGCACTTCCTGCGCTGCGGGGCGAAGACCTGCGAGCGTCACGAGCCGCGCGTCCAGCTCGCGAATGCTGACCGGCGCGTCGGGATCGGCGATCGAGATGGCGCCGCCGAGGCTCGCGATCACCGTCGCGAACTCGGTCGCGGTCAATGGATCCTGCGGCCGAAACGCCTCGACCGACGGCGCCATCAGCCCCACTGCGACGACAGCCGCGATCTCGGTGGAGGCGAACCCTGGAGAGGCGGCGGGACGCGCGGACGCGGCGCCCACGCCGGCCAGCGCGAGCGCAGCGATCCCCACTGCGACGATGCGATGCATGGATGGCATATCGGTGCAGGGATCGTCGAGCCAAAGTTTCGAACAGGGGATTGTCCTGTCGCGAAGCTCTCGTGATCGTCGCTGGGTAGGCTCCCGTGGCGCATGACCGCACCGGCAACGAGCTACTCGACCAGCATCCCCGCGACCTGGCTCGCCGCACGCATGGCGGTCGACCCCTCGCACATCGACGCGATGCGCCGCGCGGGCGAGCTGATCGCGGTGCGCGAGGCAGGTTCGGCGGAGTGGCGATATCCGGCGTGGCAGTTCGACGCCGGGCGGCCGCGGCCGGCGGTGGTTCGCGTCGTCACAGCTGCGCGTGAGAGCGGTATCGACGAATCCCGCCTCTACGACCTGCTGACGACACGGCTCGGGCTGCGAGACGGCGGACGTCGACTCGCCGACCTCCTCGTCGATGGCCGCGACGACGAGGTCGTCGCGGCCGTTCGCGCAGCGCGCTAGACGGAGTACGCCGCTGCCGCGCGGACGATCGAGACGTCACCGCTGACGGTCTTCACGTGCAGTGGGACGACGGTGCCACTCTCTCCCTCGACGACAGGCTCCTGATCCTCGAGCCCGAGCTCCGACTCGAGACGCCCCGAGACGGACGCTGCATCGATCCACGTACGCGTGCCGCGTGCGATTCCGACCCGCACGTCGCCTGAAACCGTCTGCACCCGAGCATCACCGCCTGACACCGACTTGATGTCGACATCACCCGATGTCGTCGAGACGCCGAGCGCTGCGGACGCGCTTCCGATGGTCACGTCGCCGGAGACCGATCGAGCGGTCAGTGACGCGTCCGTGCGGTCCACACCGAGATCGCCGGACACCGTGACGAGCGTCGCAGGGGAGGAGATCGAACCCACGGCGATGTCCCCGCTGGCCGTCTTGACCTGGAGATCGCCTCGAGCCGACTCGAGGCGGATGTCGCCCGAGGCGGTTCGAACGGACACCTCGCCGAGCTCGCCGTCTGCCCGGACATCCGTCGACCCACCCGAAAGATCGAGATCGGTTCCCGGAGGGCAGGTGACTCGACACTCGAAGTCGCCTCCCCACGTGATCTGGATCGGCCCCCAGCGGAAGCGATCCTTCTGCTCGACCTTGATCACGGAGCGACCGAGACGCTCCTCCATGGTCACCTCGATCTCGTCGATGGCGTCCTGGCCGCGGCGGCCGACAGCCACGATCTCGACGGACGTGCGCGGCTCGTCGGCCGTCGCAACCAGGACGCGGCCACTCGGGAGCTTGATCTGGAGGGAGACGCTCCCGGGCGTTTCGAAAACCTGCATCGGACTCTCCTAGCTCCGGTCGCGGGTGACCGCGCTCCGTACACGGTCGCCGGTGGGGCGGATCCGTGCTCTCCGGACACGCTGATTCGTGTCCATGAGCGCGACGTAGTCGAAGGGAATTGACGTGAGAAGCATCGTGCTCTCCTTTCAGCCTTGGGCGTAGCCCTGCATTCGGTTGCGGCTTCGCTTTGCCGACCGTTGATCGAGTGACCGTGCGATCGTCCGCACGAGCCATGCGTTCGTCGAAACCCCTTCACGAGCGGCCGCCGCCTCGATGCTCGACTTCAGCGACTCGGGCAAGCGAAGCGTGATGCGTCCGGAGAACTCCTCGCCGACGCCCACCTGGCCGCCGTCGGGAACCTCGTCGTTGATGACCACGAGCTCGGGATCGCGGCCGGCGAGACGCACTTCGACCCGCCCGGACTCGAGCTGTCCGCCGATCTCGAGAGCGGCCTCGCCGAGGAGATCGAGAAGATGGAGGTGCAGCGTCGAGGCGAGCGCCTCGCCCATGCGGCGCGCGAGCTCTTCGGCTTGCTCGTCCCCACGGGCGGCCGCAGCCGCGAGCTCCTGCTGGATTGCCTGGACATGACTCTCTAGCTGCATCGTGATGTCACTATGACATCACTAGTGAAGTCTGTCAAGCGTCAGTTCTGACATGCGACGCAGTCGCGCACGTTCGTGCGGATGATCCGTCGTGCTCGTGGCTGAAACGCGCGTGTGGTGTGCGGCGAGCGGGGCTAGTCGCCCCAGTCGAAGTCTTTCGGGCCGCCGGTCCACAGCGCCTCGTCGAGCGCCGCGCCCTCGACGCTCTCGACGGTGTCCTCACCGGGCCACGGGAGGCGCTCCGCGCTCAACTCGGCGGCCGGCTCCCCCTCCAGCGTCTCCTCGATGCGCGCTTGTTCCTCGCTCTTGAAGAGCGGGTGATTCTCGAGCGGATCACCGTCGAGGTACCTGTCGATCGGCATCTCGGTGTCGAGGTCGGAGTTGCGAGTCTTGAGCTCGAGGTGCTCACGGATGGCCCGGGCGAAACCGGACTCCGTGTCAACCGGAGAGAGCTCGTCGTGTTCCATCTCGTACCCCTGAGGCGCCCGAGTCTAGCGGAACAGCCGGTGGAAACTCCCTGCACCTGGGCGCGATCCCTGGGGGTGGCGACATGTGCGACCATGGTGCTCGTGCCGGTCGTCGTCATCAGCATCATCTTCTTCTTCCTACGCCGCCTCAAACCGACGACGGTCGCGCTCATCGCGTACAGAACCTGGCGTCGGCTTCCGCCCGAGCAGCGTCAGCAGCTCATCCTCGCCGCACGCCGGAACGGCCCACGTGTCGCGTCGTCGCTCACGCGCCGCGCGCGTCCCCGCATCTAGCCGGCTGCGCCGACACCGAGCGCTTCGCGCACGATGCGATCCTGCTCGTACTGGTGCAGCGTCGGGTATCCCTCGCTCGTGCTCGCACGCCACGTCCGGCCGACGTAGTGGACGCGGGACGCCTGCGGAGCGTGAGCTGCAGCCTCTTCGAGACGATGTCGGATCGACCGCCAGGCCCCCATGTTCTGCGGCTCCTCCTGCGCCCAGACGATCTCGCGGAGCTGGGGATACGACGCGATCAGCGCCGAGACGCCCTCGAGCGGGAACGGGTAGAGCTGCTCGATGCGAGCGACCGCGACGCCCGGTAGTCCCGCGCGCGCGCCGTGAGCGACGATGTCGTAGTACACCTTGCCGCTGCAGAGCACGAGCCGGTGCGCGGTGGCGTGGTCGACGAGCGGATCGTCGAGGACGGGCATGAACGACGCCAGCGCCAGATCCTCGAGCGTCGACGTCGCCTCGCGGAGCCGAAGGAGCCCCTTCGGCGTCATCACGACGAGCGGACGTGCGGTCGCGTCGAGCGCCTGGCGACGGAGGAGGTGGAAGAACTGGCCCGCCGTCGTGCAGTTCACGACGCGGATGTTGTCCTGCGCCGCGAGTTGCAGGAAGCGCTCGAGCCGTGCGCTCGAGTGCTCGGGGCCGTTTCCCTCGTAGCCATGCGGGAGGAGGAGCGCGAGACGTGAGGTCTGTCCCCACTTCGATCTCCCGGAGACGATGAACTGGTCGATGACGATCTGCGCGCCGTTGACGAAGTCGCCGAACTGAGCCTCCCAGAGCACGAGCGCGTCGGGAGCCGCGATCGAGTAACCGTGCTCGAACGCCAGTGCGGCGTACTCCGAGAGCGGCGAGTTGTAGACCTCGAACGACGCCGCTGCCGTCGGCAGATGCTGAAGCGGCGTGTGCGTCTCACCCGTCCGCGGGTCGTGCAGCACGGCGTGACGATGCGAGAACGTGCCTCGCTCGGTGTCCTGGCCCGAGATCCGGATCGGGATGCCCTCCTCGAGGAGCGAGGCGAAGGCGAGCGCCTCGGCATGCCCCCAGTCGATCCCGCCCTCGCGCAGCGTCTCGCGTCTTCGCTCGAGCTGGCGCTGAAGCTTGATGTTGACCTCGAAGCCGGCGGGGACGAGCAAGAGCTGCTCGCCGAGCTCGAGCAGGCGCTCGGGTGCGACGGCCGTGACCACCGCTGCTCCCGTGTCCGTCCGCGTAAGTGCCTCGGCCGGTGGAACCGGCGACGCGAACGACTGCCGGAGCTCGTCATGAGCGGACCTGAGTGCGGCGAGCGTCTCCTCGAGCATCTGCTCCGAGGTGGCCTCGTCGACGACGCCGTCGGCCGCCAGCGCTCTCGCGTACGTCTCTCGAACCGGCGGCTGATTGGCGATCCGCTCCGTCTGCAACGGCTGCGTATACGCGGCTTCGTCCTGCTCGTTGTGGCCAAACCGCCTGTATCCGACGAGGTCGACCACGACGTCGTGCCCGAACTCCTCGCGGTACGCGAGAGCGAGCCGAATCGCAGCGATGGCCGCCTCGGGATCGTCGGCGTTGACGTGGACGATCGGCACGTCGAAACCCTTTGCCAGATCGCTCGAGTACCGCGTCGATCGTCCTTCGGCCGGATCCGTCGTGAACCCGACCTGGTTGTTCGCGATCACGTGCAGCGTCCCGCCGGTCGAGTAGCCGTCGAGCGAGTGGAGATTGAACGTCTCCGCGACCACTCCCTGACCCGCGAAGGAAGCGTCTCCGTGAATGAGGATCGGGAGAGCGACCGTCGGATCGTGGATGCCCGCTCCCTGCGAGCGATCGGTCTGCTCGGCGCGCGCGAGACCCTCGACGACCGGATCGACCGCCTCGAGGTGGCTGGGATTCGCCGCAACCGTCACCTGGATCTCGCCGGCCGCCGTCGAACGTGACTCCGACGCGGCCAGGTGATACTTGACGTCGCCCGTGCCGCCCTCCTCGTCGGCGATGAGCGCGTCGATCGACCGCTCGCCCTCGAACTCCCGGAGAATCGACGTGTACGAGCGACCGACGGTGTGCGTCAACACGTTGAGCCGACCGCGATGCGCGATTCCGATGAGCACTTCGTGCGACCCAGCCCCGGCGGCGAGCTCGACGGCCTCGTCGAGCATCGGAACGAGAACGTCGAGGCCCTCGATCGAGAACTGCTTCTGGCCGAGGAACGAGCGGCGCAGGTACGTCTCGAACCCCTCGACCTGGGCGAGGCGGCGCAACAGTCCCCGGCGCTCGTCGGCCTCGAGCCCACCGCGGAACCGACCCGACTCGATCGCCTGACGCAACCACACGCGCTCGGCGTGATCGGAGATGTGCTCGATCTCGTACGCGATCGTGCCCGTGTAGACCTCGCGGAGCCGGGGTAGCGCCTCGAGCAGGGTCTCGCCGGGGACGGAGAGCCGGAGGAGCCGCGCCGGTATTCGCGCCTGGAGCTCGTCCGTGAGCGGCGGCTGTAGGCGAGACTCGTCGAGAGCGGGGTCGCCCATCGGCTCCGAGCCGAGCGGGTCGAGACGGGCGTTGAGATGGCCGTGCATCCGGTACGCCTTCACGAGCGACATCGCTGCCGCGACGCCGCCGAGGAGCTCGTCATCCGGCTGCGGCGGTGCGCTCGGCGCGACGACCTCGGGAGTCACCGTCGTGGGCGGCTCGGGCGGTGCCGACGCCACCGGTTCGACCACGGCCGCAGCGTTCCCGCCGTTGTCCTCTCGGAGAGCCACGACGGGCCGCTCGAGGCCCGGCACGTCGGACTCGTCGGCCCGCTCGAAGATCTCTCGCCACGCAGGATCGACAGCTTCGGGGTTGTCGATGTACTGCTCGAGCAGCAACCCGATGTATCCGGCGTTGAGGCCTAGGCCCGAGGAGGTCAGCGGTGCCACGCCGAGCGGCTAGTAGAGCCCGCTGTCCGTCAGGACAGCGACGACCATGCCGAGCACGAACGCCGCTCCGGCGACTGCGACCGCCGCAGCGGCAAGAGTTCGATGCGTCTGAGTCATGACGACTGCGACGAGCGCAACGAGAATCGCGGCGGTCGCAAGAAGGCCGGGATTACGCGTGACGGCGATTCCCGACAGGACGAACGAGAACGCGCACAGGAATCCTGCGACACGGTCCGCATGGCGCTGCGGCTCTGCGGCCGCGCTCATCGGCCGCCTACCGGCGCCGCGGCACGCATGCCACCTGGCCGTAGCGGCCTGCCGGCGGAACGGCGCGTTCGCCGCCGCTGCCACTCGTTCCAGCCACACGGAGAGGTGACAGGCGCCAGCACGCCGACCTCGTCACCCCCACCGGCGGGCTCGGGCTCCGCCCGAACAGCCCACCAGACGACCGCTCCGAGATAGATCAGCGGGATCTTCAGGATGACCAGCATGAAGATCGCTTCCCAGGCGGAGACGTTCACCGCTGCCAGTCTAACCAGCGCCACCGATCGACGAACCTGCGCAGCGTTGCTAACACAAGGCTCACACTGCAGCCGCTAGGGTGCCGTGGTCTTCAAGCCCCCGTCCTCGCCGCCCTCCTGGGAGACCTTCGTGAGACGTATCGTCCGCCTCGTCATCGTTCTGTCCGTGCTCGCGGGTCTTGCCGCGCCGACCGCGGTCGCAGCCGAGCGCATGTGGATCGGGTTCCACGACGATCCGAGCTTCCGCTGGGTCGGCGACCGGAGCGCACGTGTCGAAGGCTCGGCACAGTCGAATGCGACCATCCTGCGACTCCTCGTCCAGTGGAACCTCGTTGCAAAGACACGGCCATCGTCGCCGACGAACCCCTTCGACCCCGCCTATGTCTTCGACGACGTCGACGAAGCGGTGCGCGCGGCGCAGGACAATGACCAGGAAGTGATCCTCACCATTTCCGGAACGCCGCGCTGGGCGAACGGTGGCAAGAACCCCAATGTGATGCCGAACAACGTCGGCGACTTCACGAGTTTCTCGCGAGCGATCGCCTCCCGGTACTCCGGACGATTCGAGGGCTTCCCGTTCGTCCGGTTCTGGTCGGTCTGGAACGAGCCGAACCTCCAGCTGTTCCTGAGCCCGCAGTTCGACGCGAGAGGCCGATCTGTGGCGCCCGCGAACTACGCGAAGCTCGCCGCTGCCGCATACAGCGGGATCAAGACGGGGAACCCACAGGCGCAGGTTGCCATCGGGGAGACGTCGGCCCGGGGCAGCGACAAACCCACTGGGCTGCGGCCCACGCACACGCCCGGCAAGTTCGCCGAGCTCGTAGCGCGGGCCAATCCACGTCTCAGGTTCGACGCCTGGTCGCACCACCCGTATCCGTTCAACCCGAACTCACCGCCTTCGCAAGTCGTGAAGTGGCCGAACGTCTCGCTCGCCTCGCTTCCACGGTTCGACCAGAGCCTCAAGACCTGGTTCAAGCGCAAGTCCGTTCCGATCTGGGTCACCGAGTACGGCCACCAGACACGGCCCGAGGACTCTCTCGGCGTGCCGTACGCGACACAGGCCGCGTACATCCAGCAGGCGATCTCGATCGTGTCTCGATATCCATTCGTCCCCATGTTCATCTGGTTCGTGTACCAGGACGATCAGGGTCAGCCATGGGAGTCGGGCATCTACACGCGTAGCGGCGCCCCCAAGGGCACCTCACCCGCGCGGTTCGCGGCGAGCGCGCGACCGCTCGACGCGAGAAACGCCGTCGCGATCGTCCCTCGCGGCTCGGTGACGCCGCTCCTGCCGGTTCTCACGCGGCGCTACTGCGCGACGAACAGCAAGGGCGCCTCGATCGGCATGACGTGGCGCGTGTTCCGTGGCGCGCGACTGACGGACGTCGGACAGCAGACGGCGGCGCTTCGCGGCGACTGCTCGATTGCCGCACGGATCAGCGTCAAGGGCGGGGTCGTGAAGGGTCAGACGTACACCGTCACGTTCGCGATGAACGACGCGAGCGGCGTGGTGCTGAACCGCCGCATCACGCTTCGCAGCGCGTAGCTCGTCAGCCGTCCCAGACGAGGACCTGCATCCCCTCCCACCACTGAGGGGCGCCGCGGGACTTGCCCTCGATCGTCAGGACGCGACGCGCTTTCGGCTGCTCCGCGACGTAGTCGTCCATCGCACGTTCCACGTCGTCCCAGTCCGTGTCGTCGACGATGACGAGCGCGCCGGGCGCGAGCCACGGCTCGGCGATCCTGAAGCCGTCGAGTTGCGCCTCGTACGAATGCGCAGCGTCGTAGTACCACACGCCGATCGGGACCCCTTCGAGCGCGCCGGCCGGGACGAGCTCGAACGCGTCCCCGACGAGTATCTCCGGAGGCGTGAGCCCGTGGTGTGCGAGGTTGGCGTGCACCTTCTCGAGCGAGGCCTCGCGGAATCCGAAGCTGTCGACCCCGATGAACCGCTTCTCCTCGTTCCCGAGCATCGCCGCGATGAGACTCGCGCCGTGGAACACGCCGATCTCGACGTACGCCTCATCTGGACCGAGGCACGACGCGGCGAGGTTCAGGAGCGCGAGGTTGTTCTCGCGCGCGAGATTCTCGATCTGCTCGACGACCGGAGCGAAACGGCGATCGAGAGGGTGTTCGGAGTGCGGAAAGTCCTCGAAGAGACAGGGAAGCTCGTCGAGGAAGCGGCCAGCGTTCACAGGTGGCTCGTCACGCCGGCAAGGCTCGGCTCGTCGGACGGCGGCTCGTACCAGGAGTACGCGTAGCGCCCGTCGTCGAGGTCTCGCGCGAAGGTCGAGAGCTTGAGCGGTCTGAACGTGTCGCACATCACGGCCAGCTCGGTCGTCTCCGCGACGCCGAGAGACTTCTCGGCGAGCCCCGGCTGCGGCCCGTGCGGCAGGCCCGAAGGATGGAGGGTGATCGCGCCGACCGAGATTCCCTTCCGCGAGCCGAAGTTTCCGGAGACGTAGTAGATCATCTCCTCCGACTGGAGATTCGAGTGGTGATATGGGATCGGCACCGCCTCGGGATCGAAGTCGAGCTTCCGCGGACAGAACGAGCAGATGACGAAGTTCGGCCCTTGGAACGTCTGATGCGACGGCGGCGGCTGATGGATGCGCCCCGTGATCGGCTCGAAGTCGTGGATCGAGAACGTCCATGGGTAGAGGTAGCCGTCCCAGCCAACGACGTCGAAGGGGTGGTAGTCGAGCACGTAGTCCTGGTAGCCGCCCCGAACCCGCACCTTGACGAGGAACTCACCGCGCTCGCGGCGCGTGTGCAGGTCGGTCGGCGGATGGATGTCGCGGTGGTAGTAGGGAGCGCCTTCGAGGATCTGGCCGTACTCGTTCCGGTAGCGACGCGGGATCTCGATGAGTCCCGGGGTCTCGAACACGAGGTACCGCTGCTCGCCTTCGGGCATGAAGCGGTACGTCGTGCCGCGCGGGATGACGAGGTAGTCCCCCTCGGAGTAGGGCACGTCGCCGAATGTCGTCTCGAGCGTGCCGCGGCCCTCGTGGACGAAGATCGCCTCGTCGCCCTCGCCGTTTCGGAAGAAGTAGTCCATCGTTCGCGTCGGGGCGGCAGAAGGAGATCTCGACGTCCGAGTTCCACATGAGCGTGCGGCGGCCGGAGATCTCGTCGCCCTCGGGAGCGACGTCGTACGTGTTCTGGAGTCGATGCGCGTGCTTCTCGGGAATCCACTCCTCGCGCTCGATCGGCGTGAAGTCGCCGAGCTCCTTCACGCGACAGGGCGACTCGAGGTGGTACAGGATCGATTCCGCCCCCGTGAAGCCCTCGAGCCCCATGACCTCCTCGGTCAGGAGCCGTCCGTTCTCGCGGAAGACGATGTGTCGCTTGCGCGGAACCTCTCCGCGACGCTGGTAGAACGGCATGGCATCCCTTTCGGAGTCGTTGGGACAGGTTCTACCGCACCGCAACCGGGCGAGGAGCGGCTCGCGCTCCCCGCCCGTCACGCAACGTCGTCAGGCGTCGGGCATCGAGGCGTCCGGATCGGTCTGCCAGAGGCCGAACTCGTTCCCCTCGGTGTCCTTGAAATGCGAGAACCAGCCCATTCCGGGGACGGGCATCGCGTCGCCGGCCTCTCCGCCGAGCTCGTTGACCCGCGCACGCCCTGCGTTGATGTCGTCGACGTCGAAGTAGACGCGCGGTGCACCCTTGTTGCCGTCGGCGCCGTAGATCGCGCCACCCTGAGACTCTGCGAACTGCGTCATGTGGTACTCGGTCGGCGCTCCGGGATACGCCTGGAACTCCCACCCGAACAGCGAGCCCCAGAACTCACGCGCCTTACCGGTGTCGTCGGCGCCGATCTCGAGATGAACCATCTGACCTGCCATACCTCTCCTCTCGTCGTGTTTCGCCGGACAGCGAGCCCGGCGATGTCATTCAGTAGGACGACGAACGAGCGTCAGCGATTTCGACACGAATCACGCTGGGCCGCGGCGGCGAAGCCGACGCCTTCAGGGATTTGCGCGATCGAGGATCCGCTTCCGCGGATTCTCGATCTGCGCCGGCGATGGAGCCGAGGGGGCTCGAACCCCTGACCTTCTGGCTGCCAGCCAGACGCTCTCCCAGCTGAGCTACGGCCCCGAAGCGCGTCAGTCTAGCGCCCATGTTCCCGCACGACGTCAGGCGGTCGCGACTTCGAGCTCGACCGACGGAACGTCGCTCCACAGCTCTTCGAGCCGGTAGAAGCTCCGTGTCTCCGGCGTGAAGAGGTGCACGACGACATCGAGGTAGTCGGCGACGATCCAGGTCGCCTCGGTCACACCCGCCGACGCGCGCGGCAGGAGCTCGTGCTCTTTCTTGAGGACGCCTGCGACCTCGTCGTAGATCGCCTTCGTCTGCCGTGCGTTTCGTCCCGTGGCGATGACGAAGAAGTCGGTGAAGTCGCAGACGCCGCGCATGTCGAGGATCGTGACATCGGTCGCCAGCTTCTCCTGGCAGAGAGCGGCGGTACGGCGTGCTTGCTCGAGTGGTGTCAGATCGGTCTCTCTTGCGTCCTCGTCGGCGTCGTGCGCAGTCTACTCAGGCGTCAGGTACAGGCCGAACGCGCGATCGCCTCGGCGACGCCCGTAGGTACGACGTCCGTGATCCCCTCGCCTCGTAGCGACCCGCGACCGAATCTCCGACGAGGAGATCGGCACGGGATCCATCTCGAACTCGACGATTCGATCTCCCGCTGCAAGGCGCTCCCGGACGGCGTCGACGTCGTCCCTCGAGACTCCCGGGCGCATCGCAACCGCAAGCCGTACGAGCTCGAGGACGCGCTGCGGCGACTTCCACCTCTCGAAGTCCGCCAGCTCATCGGAACCGAGGATGAAATAGGCATCACGGGGGAGCCGCTCTTCGAGCGACTCGACGGTGCGTGCGTACTGATCGAGCTCGACGGTCACGTCGGGCACCCCCTCGAATGCGAGCCGCGTCAACGCAAGGCGTGTCTCGGCGGGCGTCTCCGTGCTCTTGTGGCCAGGGTGAGCGACGACGAGAACGAGGAGCTCCTCGAGGTCGAGCGCCTCGACGGCGGCTCGAGCCAGCGCGACGTGTCCCATGTGCGGGGGATCGAACACGCCCCCGAGAATCCCTATTGCCACTCCAGCTCCTCGTCACCGACGTCGACATGCGTGCCAGGCTTGATCCCCAGACGGCGAAGCGCCTGCTCCAGCTCGGCGGCGGGAGGGGGCGTTCCGACGACCTTGTAGCCGCGATCCGTGCGCAGGATCCGATACCGCGGCCCGCGACGAGGGCGCGGCATGTACTCGAGGAACTCGGGTAGCGCATCGGGCATGGCTTCGACGGAGTGTGGCGGGCAGTGTGCGAAGAGCACACGCTTCAACTCGTCGATCCCTTCGCCCGTCGCGCACGACACGGCGACGACGCCGACGACACGCGGATCGTCCAAGCCGAGCGTGGGAGCTCGCTCGAGGAGGTCGACCTTGTTCAGCACGACGAGCTGCGGGCGGTCGGCGAGGCCGGCGCCATAGGCGCCGAGCTCTCGATCGATCGTGTGGAAGCGATGCTCGAGATCGGGCTCGGAGGCGTCGACGACATGAACGAGGAGGCGGGCGCGCTCGAGGTGAGCGAGGAACTGGTGGCCGAGCCCGGCGCCGTCCGCCGCGCCCTTCGATGAGCCCCGGCACGTCCGCGACCGTGAGCTGCCGCGTCTCCGGCCCGTCCACGATCCCGAGGACGGGCTCCAGCGTCGTGAACGGGTAGTCGGCGACCTTGGGCTTCGCGTTCGAGATGCGGCGCAAGAGCGAGGACTTTCCGGCATTCGGGAGACCCGCGAGCGCCGCGTCGACGACGAGCTTCAGACGCAGCTCGAGCTCGAGCTCGTCGCCCGGAAGGCCCGTTTCGGCGAAGCGCGGCGTCTGGCGCGTCGGCGTCGCGAAACGCGCGTTGCCTCGACCGCCCTGGCCGCCTCGCGCTACGACGTGGCGGCCCACGGCGGACACCAGATCGGCGACGAGCCGCCCTTTCGTGTCGAAGAGCTGCGTGCCCACGGGAACGTGCAGCTCGGCATCCGCCCCGTCGGCCCCGTGCTTCTTGCTCCCGCTGCCGCTGCCACCGCGACCGGCCTTGACGTGCTTGAGACGCCGAAAGCCGGAGAGATCCCGAAGGCTCGGATCGACGATGAC
This sequence comes from uncultured Gaiellaceae bacterium, assembly GCA_963833725.1. GTDB lineage: Bacteria > Actinomycetota > Thermoleophilia > Gaiellales > Gaiellaceae > GMQP-bins7. Next base: position 33,453 of record CAWHYV010000007.1, on the reverse strand, counting down.
GAGCACGTCGCCTCCGCGACCGCCGTCCCCTCCGTCGGGGCCTCCCTTCGGCACGTACTTCTCGCGCCGGAAGCTCAGGCCGCCGTCGCCGCCTCGACCCGCTTCGGCGTGGATGTGCGCTCGATCGTGAAACATGGTCAGCGAGGCAGGCCTCGCCCCAGGTCTACTCCGCTGAAGCGACCGAGATGAAGCGCTTGTCGCCCGACCGACGGAACTCGACGGTTCCGTCTCGCAGCGCGAAGATCGTGTCGTCGCGTCCGAGCCCTGCTCCCGGCCCGGGCCTGAACTTCGTGCCGCGCTGTCGCACGATGATCATCCCCGTCTTCACGGTCTGCCCGGCGAAGATCTTCACGCCGAGTCGCTTCGACTCGGAGTCGCGGCCGTTGCGCGAGGAGCCCAGACCCTTCTTGTGTGCCACTAGGACTCGCCTCCCAGATTCGCCTGCGCAGCCTCGAGTGCGGCGAGCGCGCCCTTCCGCTTTCCGTGCTGCTGCTCGTGCTCGAGGGCTGCACCGAGCGCGGCGGCATCCCACTCCCCCGCTGCACCCTTGATGTCGGCGATCGTCATGTCTGCGTACCCCGCCGGAAGGGCCAGCGCGGGCGCGGCGGCCTCTGCAGCGACTTCCTCCGAAGGCTTCGGCTCCGCCTTCGTCTTCGAGCTCGAGCGGGCCGGCTTTCCGCCGATCGACTCGATCTGGATCTGCGTGAGCGACGCGCGGAAGCCGTTGTGGCGGCGATAGCCCGTGCGCTTCTTGTACTTGCCGATGCGGATCTTCGGCCCTTTGGTGTCGCCGAGCACCTTCGCGGTCACCGCGCCGTCGCCCGGCTCGAGCAGGGGTGCGCCGTCACCGCCGACGAGCAGCACCGTCGGCGCGAACGTCGCACCCTCGGCCTCGTGAAGTCGGTCGACGAGCAGCCGCTCGCCTTCGCGGACGCGGTACTGCTTCCCGGCAACTTTGATGATCGCGTAGGTCATGTCGAGCAAGCGGCCGGGTCAGACCCACAGATCTGACTACGACGCAGGTTCCAGGCGGTCGGAGCGCCCGCGGAGCCGCCGCATGATAGCGGCTATCCGCGCGATCGTGCCTCGAAGTCGTCGATCCACTCGGACATCGGAACGTACTCGGGCGGCCCATCGTCGGCGATCGCCTCCACCGGGACGACCGTGTCCGCGGTCGCGGCGTCCGTGTCGCCGTTCGCAGCCGGCTTGCGGCGCTTCTTTCCGCCGCGCGACCCACGGCGTGCGCGCTTGCGTTTGGGCGGAGCGTCGGGATCGCCGTCGGTCGCCGGTTCCGTCGCTTGCGCCTCGGTTGCCGCGTCCGTCGGCTCGACTACGTCTGCCGTCGGTGCGAGCTCCGCTGGTGGAACGTGGATCTTCGGCGCGGCTCGGCTGTTGCCTTCGCGCTGTCCTGCGGGTGCGTCGCTCTCGCCCTCGCCCGTCGCGGCTCCGGCCGCAGGCTTCTTGCGCGCCCGCCCTCCGCGCGTCCCACGACGGGTTCGCTTCTTCTTCGGCGCAGCGTCCGCCGCGGCCACCGCTTCGCCCTCGGACGCGGGCTCGGAGTCGGACTCGCTCAGGTCGTCCGACTCGACCAGCGTGTCCTCGGCCTCCTCCTCGGCGTCCTCCTCCAAGAGGATCTCGGCGGGCCCGGCGACGAGCGCGACGTCCTTCTTGGCTCGCGACGCGCGCATCGGCTTCTCGGCCTCGGCCTCGAACGTGATCGGCGCCACGGCGGCGACCGTCGCATCGGCAAGCGTCGCGAACGCGATGCCTTCGAGCGCGCAACCCACCGTCGCCGTCACCTTCTTGCCGACGAGCTTCGCCGGCACCTGCGACGACGACCTCGTAGCCTCCGTCGAGCTTCCCGGCACCCGCGGTCGGATCGTAGAGGCCGACCTCCACGAGCTTGAGCTCGACCGACGCGCCCCCCTCGACCGGCGCCGACGGGACGCAGTGTCTCGAGCTTCCCCTGCGCGAGCACGTCGAAGTGATCGAGGTGGACGTGGCCGTTGTCGACGGCAGGCACGAGGAAGAATCGCCGGCGCGCCGCGGCGTCGAGCTCCACCAGCCGCGTGCCGCCCGGCCCCGCCAGAAGGGCAAGGACACGCGGGTGCACCGCGACCTTGAACGCCTGGACACGCGAACCCTTGGCGATCGCCCGCAGCTTGCGCTCGATCTCGAGCGCGTGCGTCGCGTCGGAGACGACGACGCCGTCGCCGTCGCACACCGCGCAGCGAGTCGTGAGGATCTCGCGCGGCCCGTCCGTGACGTTCTGGCGCGTCATCTCGACGAGGCCGAGCGGCGAGATCTCCACCACGTAGGTCTTGGTGCGGTCGCGCTCGAGCTCGGAGCGCAGCGCCTCCTCGACGGTCTCCCGGTTCTTCGGGTTCGCCATGTCGATGAAGTCGATGACGATGATCCCGCCGATGTCGCGCAGGCGGAGCTGGCGTACGACCTCCTTCACCGCCTCGAGGTTGTTCTTCACGATCGTGTCCTCGAGGCGACCCTGCGCGCTCTTCCCGCGCGAGCCCACGAATCGTCCCGTGTTGACGTCGATGACGGTGAACGCCTCCGCGTAGTCGAAGACGAGGTAGCCGCCCGACGGCAGATCGACCCTGCGATGGAGGGTCGATCGAATCTCCGCATCGACGCCGGACGCCTCGAAGAGCGGTTCCTTGTCGCGGTAGCGATGCACGCGCTCGACCATGTGCGGCGACGTCTTCTTGAGGTAGCTCACGATGCGCCGATGGGTGCGGTCGTCGTCGATGCGGGCGCCGATGAAGTCGCCTGCGAACAGATCCCGGACGATCCGCAGCGGAAGCTCCGCCTCCTCGTACACGAGCATCGGCGCGTCGGCGCCTTTGGACTTCGACTGGATCGTCTTCCAGAGGCGCTGCAGGAACACGAGGTCCCGCTCGATGTCCTCGGCGGAGGCGCCCTCGGCGGCCGTGCGGACGATGATGCCGCCGCCCTTCGGGTCGAGCCCCCTCACGATCTCCTTCAAGCGTGTCCGCTCGGCATCCTCGAGCCTCCGCGACACACCGGAGCCCTCGCCGTTGGGGACGTAGACGAGAAAGCGGCCCGGCAGTGAGATCTCCGTCGTGAGCCGTGCGCCCTTCGACTTCATCGGATCCTTGACCGCCTGCACCATGATCGTCTGGCCGCGCTTGATCAGATCCTGGATCTTTCGCGCGCCCTTTCGGCCCTCGAGCTCCGGGCCGACGATCTCGTCGACGTAGAGGAAGCCGTTCTTCTCGAGGCCTATCTCCACGAACGCGGCCTCCATCCCAGGAAGGACGTTGTCGACGACGCCGAGGTAGATGTTCCCGGCGATCGAGCGACGCTCGGGCCGCTCGAGATACACCTCGGCGACGAGATCGTCCTCGAGGATGGCGACCCGCTGCTCCCCCACGTCGACGGAGATGACGAGCTCGCGCTTCGCCGTCGGTAGCGGTGCGCGTTTGGTCGGAGTGCGCCTTCGATTGCCGCCGCGCGCCTGCTTGCGATCCTGCTTGGCGTCCGGCTTGCCCTGCTGCCTCGAACGCGGCGTCGCGGGCTTCGGCTTCTCGGCGATCACATCGCCGCCGCCGTCTTCCTGCGCGGGGCCGGACTCGGCCTCCTCGCCGGTCGTCGCGACCGGCTTCTTCCGTCCTTTGCCGCCGCGACTCCCGCGACGACGCCTCTTCTTCGGAGCTGACGGCGCGCCCTGCTCGTCGGTGGGCTCGGTTGCCGGAAGCTCTGCCGAAGCCTCAGGCGGGGCCTCTACCTCCGACCCAGCTCCTTCTGTAACTGCATTCTCTTCCTGCGTTTTGCCAAAGCGAAACCAGCGTAGTGCCAAGGTTGAAATCTCCTCGTGTTGTCGCGCGCGGGCCCCGGACAGTCACCGACTGGACCGGCCTCGCGCTGCGTGGGTTCAAGACATTGGTCGACACGACCTGCCGACAGGCTACCAGTCGGTCGTCCGGCGCCCTCGCGCCGTCGCCGTTCAGGCGGCGGCCGGTCGCAGACGCGCACGCCGTGCGCGAACTGCACGCAGGCGTTGAGCGAGCCTGGCCCATGCCCACGGCTCGAGCTCCGCATAGCGCGTCTCGATCTGCCCGCGGGTCGACTCGAGGTACTCGAACCATGCGTCGGCCTCTTCGAGCTGAAGAAGCTCCTCGGCCAGCTGCGTATTCGGCATCGCTCCTCCCATGCGCTCGATCGCGGCGCATCCTAGGTCCCGGTCCGGACGGAGTCGGCTACGGGGTGGGAAGCCGCGTCTCGGCGGCTCGGTATGCCTTCGCGAGTGCCCACGTGCCTGCAGCCGCGACCGCCGCGTTCGCGAAAGGAGCGGGGAGCACCGTCCTGAGCGAGCGCGCAACCCCCCGGAACGCGAAGCCCGCCGCGAGCGCGGCCGCGGTTCCTGCAGCGCGAACCGGGAGCTCGTCTCCCAGGGCCGATCCGACGGACGACGCGCGCAGCTGCGATACGAGACGGACCTGTTCGAGCGTGAGGAGCTGTCGGGAGACGCCGAGCCGCGAGCCCGCCAGACCGATGAGCGCCGAGCGGATCACGGCGTTCCTCACGAAACGCGCGCGCGTGGCCTCGGCGAGGACGGGCGCCCGCGACGTGAGCACGGCGCCGCCCTCCGCCGCCTCGATGATGCGATCGGCGATCTCCCGCACGGGAAACCCCTCGCCTGCGCGGCACTCGACGACGAACGGAGTGAGGACGAACGGTCTCGTCCAGTCCGCCTGCGGCCACAGCTGCACGATGACGACGGGAACTCCGCGCGCGTCCGCGGCGCAAACGAGAGAGTCGTCGTCAGCCGTCGGGTCGCCCGCCACGACGCGAACGAGCACCTCGGCGCGGGCGACGAGCTCATCGCCACCGACGATCACGGTGCCCGGCTCCGCTCCGGCGGAGAGCTCCTTCGCGAGCTGATCCGCGAGCATTCCGCTCACGCCGATCGGGCCGACCGACGCGGGATCGACCTCGCTCGTGAGCTCCGAGTCGACGCGGCGCGCTTCACCGACGAGCGCACGGAGAGCGGCAGCGCTCACGGCACCCTCGATCGTCCGAGCTCGCCTCGGGCATGGATGCTCTGGAGCACGCCGATGAGCACGAGGTTGGCGACCATCGACGAGCCGCCGACCGTCACGAACGGCAGCGGGATGCCGGTGACGGGCGCGACGCCCATCGTCATGCCGACGTTGACGAACACCTGGAAGAGGAACCCCACGACGAGGCCTCCTGCGACCACGACGCCGTACAGATCGGAGGCGCCGGTCACCACGCGCAGCCCGCGCCAGACGACGAGCAGGTACAGGAGAAGCAGGATCGCGCAGCCGACGAAGCCCCGTTGCTCGGCGAGCGACGCGAACGCGAAGTCGGTCGCGTGCTCGGGGAGGTAGTCGAGACGGGTCTGACTGGCCTCGATCACGCCACGACCGGTGAGCCCTCCCGACCCGACCGCCGTGATCGACTGGTCGAGGTTGTACGTGATCCCGCTCGGGTCGGCGCCGGGGTCGAGTGTGAGGCGAGCCGCTTGATACGGCTTGAGGACCTGAACCCCCACGGCAGGCAGGATCCAGAGGACGGACGCGATCGCGAGCACGCCGACCGCGAGCAGGACGGCGAGCTGCCGCCAACGGACCCCGACGAAGAACAGCACGGCGAAGAGCGACGCCGAATACACCAATGCGGTCCCGAGGTCGGGCTGCATGAAGACGAGGAGGATCGGTGCCGTGCCGAGTCCGATCACGGCGAAGATCGTCCGCCAGTGAGCGATCGAGCCGACCCGATCGACGACGAATCCCGCGAGCGCGAGGACGAACAGCACCTTCCCGAGCTCCGAGGGCTGGAACTGGATGACGCCGAGGTCGAGCCAGCGCTTCGAGCCGCGGATCGCCTCGGCGGCGGCGAAGACGACGATCATCAGCCCGAGTGTCGCCCCGTAGACGAGCTTCCAGTATCTGCGCCAGAGATCGATCGGGGTCAGCGCGGCGATGACCAACCCGGCAACGCCGACGCCCGCGGCAAAGCCCTGCCGCACGACGAAGTAGTCCTGATCGCCGGGAACGTCGAAGCGCGTGATGCCGGAGACGACCCAGAGGCCGTACCCGATGAGACCTGCCGCGGCCGCCATGAGGATCCAGTCGAGGCTGCGGAGGAAACCGACGAGCGCCGGCTCGGATCGACCGGAGGTCGCGCGCAGACGAGGGCGTCGCTCGGTGACCTCGATCATCAGTCCGTCTCCACCACGGTCGACGGCGGTGTCGCGTCCACTCCGAAGAAGCGCTCGAACACCTTGAGCGCCGCGGGAGCGGCCGCGGCCGAGCCGTGGCCGCCGTTCTCGATCATGGCGCAGACGACGATCCTCGCCGAGTCGGACGGGCCCCACCCACACCACCAGGACTGATCCTCGAGGTGGTCGCTCGGGTAGCCGGGAAGCGGGACGACCTTCTCGGCTGTTCCGGTCTTTCCGGAGATCGGCACGGGGTATGCAGAGAAGACGTTGGACGACGTACCCGAGCTCGAGTGCGTCGCGAGGTACAGGCCGTCGCGAATCGCAGAAAGCGCCGCCGGATCGACGCCGGCCGACTTCGGAGGCGGCGGAGCGAAGCGCCGCAGCACGACGCGCGGCGAACCCTTCCCGCCGGGCTGCTCGACGTCGGAGACGAGATGCGGAGTGACGACCTTCCCGCCGTTCGCGAGCATCGCGTAGAAGGCCGTCATCTGGAGCGGCGTCACGAGCAGATCCTTCTGTCCGATGGAGAGCTGGATCGAGTCACCGGGGTTCCAGGCGCGGTCCCAGTCGGTCTCGAACGTCTTCTTGCGCCACTCCGGCGTGGGGACGAGACCGTCCGCCTCGCCACCGATGTCGAGACCCGTCGGCCCGCCGAAGCCGAAGCGTCGAGCCCATTGCTGCATACGAACGCGGCTCTCGGAGCCACCCTCGTAGAACCGGTTGCCGATCTCGTAGAAGTACGTGTCGCAGGACTCGGCGAGCGCCTCCGGGAGCGTCATCGGACGGTTCACGTACGGGTTCCAGTTCCGGAACTTCTGCTTGTCGAGCCCGTACGTCGCGACCGGCGTGCACTGAATCGACTCGTACGCCGAGGAGACGTGCTCCTGCATCCCTGCGAGCGCAGTGACAGGTTTCCACGTCGAACCGGGCGGGTACAGGCCGGCCGTCGCGCGGTTGAACAGCGGGTTGCGGGAGTCGGAGTAGAGCGCTCGGAGCTTCTTCGGATCGGCTCGTCCGACGAACACCGACGGTTTGTACGTCGGCGACGACGCCATCGCGAGGACCGCTCCGTCACGCGGATCGAGCGCGACGATCGCCCCGCCGTTCGCCGCCCAGTGGTGGTTCGCTTGCGCGAGGTCGATGCCGTACTGGAGCGCCTGCTCGGTCGCGCGTTGGAGACGCATGTCCAGCGTGAGCCGCAGGGCGTACCCCGCCCGCGCTTCCTGGCGGAGCTCGAGCGCGGACTGCGGTCGTCCGAGCGAGTCGACGCGGATCTGCGCGAGCCCCGGCCTGCCCCGGAGGTACGTGTCGTACGCGGCCTCGATGCCCGTCTTTCCGAGACGATCGCCCGAGCGATATCCGTCGCTGCGCAACCGCTCGAGCTCCTCCGGTGAGATCTCTCCCGTGTAGCCGAGGATCTGCGCAGCGAGCGAGGAGTACGGGTAGTCGCGCAGATAGATCTGGACGACCTCGACCCCGGGGAAGTCGGACTGGTGCTCATAGAGGTACTCGACCTGCTCCTCGCCGACCGCGGTCTTCACGACGATGGGCGTCAGAGGATCGAAGCGGCGCTCGTCGACCTGGCGCGCGAGCGACCGGGGCGACACGTCGAGCACCTCCGCCAGACGCCGAACGAGCTCGAAGCGTCCTTCCTTCGGCATGTCGCCCACCCAAAGCTCCACCGCAGTGCCGGCGACGTTCGAGACGACCACCCGGCCCTGGCGGTCGAGAAGCGGGCCGCGCGGAGCCTCGACGCGAATCAGGCGAAGCTCGTTGTTCTGCGACGCGTTCAGATACTCCTCGCCCGAGAGCACCTGCAGCGACCAGAGACGCAAGAAGAGTACGCCGAACGCGGCCAGGGCCACGACACCGAGAACCGCGACACGCAGCGCGAGTTGCGGAGTGAGGCGATGCGGCTCACGCACCCTCGGGTCGGGCGGAAGGAAACGACCCGACGGCGCACGGCGCTCCTGGTACGGACCGGTGGTCACACCAGCACCTCGACCTCGGGCGCAGCCTCGCTTCGCTCTCCTTCCCCGACGATTCGACGCAGCAGGGCGTGCACCGGAAGGGCGAGCGCGAGGTTGAGGAAGAACGCCGGAGCGAGCGCGGTCATGAGCGCCTGGCCGGCGACGACTTCCTCGTCGAGGAGGTAGTGGAGGACGTAGGCGAAAGCGCCCACGAGAATCGTGAGCGTCCCGACCGCGATAACCGGCGCGAAGCGACGGTCTCGACCGGTCGTCTCGCCGTACCGTCCGGCCCAGAAGCCTGCGAGCGTGAGGATGAGCGACGTGACGCCGAGCGTCCCGAGCGTCACGAGGTCGACGATCACGCCGCCGGCGAATCCGAGGACGGCTCCCGGAACCGAGCCGCGCAGCAGCCCGAGCGACACGACGACGACGAGCAAGAGATCGGGCGCTCCACCGGCGATCACGATCGACGAGACGATGACGACCTGCAGGAGCGCGGCCACGAAGACCGCGGCGGATGCACGAAGCCCGGCGGCCGCGGTCATCGAGAGCGCTCCGCCGGAACGAGCACGAGAACCGCATCGAGCGATCCGAAGTCCACGTACGGGTCGATCTGCACCTGTTGGAAGAGGTCGGTGTCGGTCTGCCCGACGCTCGTCACCTTTCCGATCGGGATGCCCTTCGGATACAGAGAGCTGAGCGAACCGGCACGCCAGCCCGCAGTGACGATCTCGTTGCCGGCACGAACGACGTCCTGCTTGCGCACGCGGTCGAGTACGAGCGTCTCGCGCGTCCCCCGGGCGTGCCTCACGATTCCGGTCGCGCCGGTTCGGATGTCGACCGCCGACGCGGCGGCCTCCTCGTCGGTGAGCAGCTGCACGCGGGCGGTCCCGGACGTGACACGTGTGACGACGCCGACCAGGCCATCGGGGGTGACGACCGGGTCGTTCGCGCGGACGCCGTTCTTCGAGCCCACGGCGATCACGATCGCCTGCGTGAACGCGCCCGCGGGCCGACCGATGACCTCGGCGACGACGGGATCGAAGTCAGCGGGGAAACGCGGGCCGTCCGAGTAGTCGAGGAGGCGCCGGAGATAGACGTTCTCCTGGAGCGCGAACTCGCTCTGGATCGCCCGCTGTCTGAGCTCGCGCACCTCGGCGCGCAACTCCTCCGCCTCGGAGCGCGCCGTGAGCAGGCTGTCCGCCCAGCCGTAGACGTCGCGGAATGGCTGGGCCACGCGCTCGAAGCCGACCGCGAACGGCCTGAGAGCGGTCGCCCCAACCGATTGGACGCCGCCGAGCGGGCCACTTCCTTCGGCACGGAACGAGAGTGAGATGAGGACGAGCGACGCGAGGACGAGAATGCCGACGACGAGCCGACGACGAAGCGGCCCGCCGCCGCGGGAGGGAATCGCCGTGGGGAGACGCCGGACTGTCAGGCCCAGCGCCGCCGATCGCGCGCTGCGCTGCCGGGACATGGCGACCCAGTCTAGCCGGCTCCATTGCTGGAAAACGGCGCGGCGCGGCCTCCCTCACAGAGGCGCAACGGAGCCGAGCTAGGCTCTGAGCAGGCCGTTACGCCGCGCGGCGCGGCTTCGATTGGAGCGATGAATGACGTCGAACTCCTCGAGGCTGCGCCCGGACCCGACGGCGACGCACGTGAGCGGGCTCTCTGCGAGGTGGACCGGCATCTGCGTCTCGTGCCGAACGCGGTCGTCGAGCGCCTGCAAGAGCGCGCCGCCGCCAGCGAGCACGATGCCGCGGTCCATGATGTCCGCGGCGAGCTCCGGCGGCGTCTTGTCGAGCGTCGACTTCATCGCGTCGATGATCTGCGACACCGGCTCGTCGAGCGCGCGCCGGATCTCCTCTGACGAGATGATCACGGTCTTCGGAAGCCCGGTGAGCATGTCGCGCCCGCGCACCTCGGCTTGTAGCTCCTCTTTCAGGCGGTAGGCCGAGCCGATCTCGAGCTTGATCTCCTCCGCGGTCTGCTGGCCGACGAGGAGCTTGTACTCCTTCTTGATGTGGTTGACGATCGCCTCGTCCATCTCGTCGCCGCCGACGCGCATCGACTGCGAGACGACGATCCCGCCGAGCGAGATGACGGCCACCTCGGTCGTGCCGCCGCCGATGTCGACGATCATGTTCCCGGTCGGCTCGGCGACGGGGAGCCCGGCGCCGATTGCCGCGGCCATCGGCTCCTCGATGAGATACGCCTGCCGCGCGCCTGCCGAGAGCGTCGCTTCCTCCACCGCGCGCTTCTCGACCCCGGTGACGCCCGACGGCACACACACGACGACGCGTGGGTGCGCGAAGCGGTGCTGATGCACCTTCTGGATGAAGTGGCGCAGCATCTGCTCGGTGACGTCGAAGTCGGCGATGACGCCGTCCTTCAGCGGACGGATCGCAGAGATCGTCCCGGGCGTGCGTCCGAGCATCCGCTTCGCTTCGACGCCGACCGCGTGCACCTCGCCAGTGCGCTGGTCGATCGCGACGACGGAGGGCTCGGAGAGCACGATGCCGCGCCCGCGCACGTACACGAGCGTGTTCGCGGTGCCGAGGTCCACGGCCATGTCGCGACCGCCGAACCCGGTCATTGACTTGAACCAGCCCATAAGGAGCAGCGAGTCTACCTTGAGCGCGGGGGAACCCATGGTTCCCCCATGAGCCCCCTCCTTGCCGCTATGCAGGGATTTCTCGCGTGCGAGCCTCCGGGCGAGTGAATCGCCCTTCGGCGATCGCGACACAACGTACTGCCTAACGGACAACGCCAGAAGCTGTGGTGCGTGTCGCTCGAGAACGGAGACCAGGAGCGCGCCGGGGAGGCCGACGACGTTGAGGTAGTCGCCCTCGATGCGCTCGACGAGACGACCACCGAGGCCCTGGATCGCGTACGCGCCGGCGCGGCCTTCCCACTCCCCGCTTGCGACGTACGACTCCACGGCCCCGTGCGAGAGCAGACGGAACGTCACGTCCGTTCGCTCGTGGAGGAGGACGTCCTCGTCGCCCCCGAGCAGGCAGAGGCCCGAGACCACGGTGTGCGTGCGACCCGAGAGCTGTGTGCAGCATGTGCCTCGCGGCCTCCGGGTCCGCGGCCTTGCCGTAGACGCGGTCGTCCAGGACGACCGTCGTGTCCACACCGAGCGTCAGGTGGCCCCGAGCATGTACCGAGCGTGCCTTGCCCTCCGCGTGCCGGAGGACGAGCTCGGTCGGGTCGGCGTCGGCCGGATCGTGCTCGACGTAGTCGGGCGCGACGACCTCGAACGGGATCGCGAGCTGCTCGAGGATCGCGCGCCGCTGCGGCTGAGCTCGATGCGAGCGTCAGGATGCCTTGCGAGCTGCCCAAATCTCCTCAGACGGCCATTTCCGCGCCCAATCGGCGGTGACGTGGGAGTAGTACTCGTGCGTCTCAGCATCGTCCGGCGCATAGAGCTCGATCAGGTCCTCGACCTCGTAGCCCGTGTCCCGCAGGAGGCGAAGCATGTCGCCGTGTGCGAGATGGAACTCCGTTCCTCCGTCCGACCACTCGATGCGACGCATCCCTCGCTGCGGGCGTTGCAGCGTCTCGGAGGTCGAGTCCGGCTCCTCGACCGCACAGAGAATGAGGAGCGGGCTGCTTGTGAGAAAGACGAGTCGCCCCGACGGACGGAGCAAGCGTGCCGCCTCAGGGAGCCAGCGGGTCGGATCGCACCAGAGGCTCGCGCCGTACTCGGAGACGGCGAGGTCGAAGCCGGCGTCCGGGAGCGGAACCTCCTCCGCATTCGCCTCGATGAGCGGAAACTCGATGCCGGTCTCAACCATGCAGCGCCGCGCAGTCTCGAGCTGTGCCGGCGTGACATCGACGCCGACGGGACGAGCTCCCTGCTTCGCGAGCCACGCGGAGAAGTACGCAGTTCCGCAACCGAGCTCGATCACGTCGAGGCCGGCGACGTCACCCAGAACTCCTAGCTCTCGCTCGGGAACCCCGAACATGCCCCACGTGAACTCGTCCTTCGCCCACGCGCGCGAAGCGTCGATGTCCGTGTACTCCGCGTTCGACTGCGTCCAGAGCTCGCGGTTCTTCGGAACGTAGTCGGGCTCAGACAAGGCCGTCGGGGAAGAAGAGCGCGAGCTCGCGGCGCGCGCTCGCCTTCGAGTCCGAGCCGTGGACGATGTTCTCGGAGAGCTCGAGCGCGAAGTCGCCGCGGATCGTGCCGGGAGCGGAGTCGAGCGGGTTGGTCGCGCCCATCATCGTGCGCACGACGGAGATCGCGGACTCACCGCTCACGGCGAGCGCAAGCACTGGCCCGGACGTGATGAAGTCGACGAGCGAGCCGAAGAACGGCTTGCCCTTGTGCTCGGCGTAGTGCTCGCGGGCGGTCGTCTTCGGGATCTTCAGGAGACGTGCGCCGCGTAGTTCGAGCCCGCGCCGCTCGAAGCGCGCGACGATCTCGCCACCGAGGCCGCGGCGCATGCCGTCGGGCTTGACGAGGACGAGCGTCGTTTCGCGGGCCATGCGGGCGCGAAGCCTAGTCGCTCAGGCGCGGCGGCAGGCTCGGGATGTCCTCGAGCGATGGACAGCGTCGCCGGGATCTCCGTGGCGCAGTACGGGCAGATCTGCCAGAGCGACTCCACCGGCTGCCCGCACGACGGACACGCGTGTCGAAGTCGCGTGGTGCACACCGGGCACGCGAGGTAGGACGCCTCGACCTTCGCGCGACAGACCGGGCAGCGCTGGTCGCTCAGTGCGAGCCGCTCCTCCATCGCCTTGATCTCGAGCGCACGCTCTCGCGCGTCCTGGATGTACTCGGGCGGGCGGAAGAACATGTAGATGATCGGCCCGAGGAACGGCGGGAAGAGTCCGACGAGCGTCGCGAGGCCGACCAGCCACGGATCCTCTATTCGGCGCCGCGCGTCCTTGAACGTCCAGTACGCCGTCGCGAGCCAGAGAACGACGACGAGCCCGATCCCGAGGTTGCGGAAGAGCGTCCAGTCGGGATCGTCGAGGGAGAGCTGCAGCAGCGGCACGGCGTTGGTCATAGCAGAAGCTTGCCGATGCCGTACCCGACGGCGAACGCGATCCCGATGATGGCCGCCACGATCACCGCCGCGAACGCCAGCACGGCCAACCGCTCCGTCACTCGGGCCATGACGCGCGCTGCTCCGCCTGGGCGAGATCGCCGAGGAGGTAGAGCGACCCGGTCACGAGCACCGGTTCCCCGAGCTCGTGCGCGCGGGCGACCGCCGCGACCGGGTCAGCGACGACCTCCACGTGATCGAAGTGATCACGCGCGAGTGCGGCGAGGTCGCCGGCTGGGAGAGCGCGAGCCGAGGAAGAGGTCGTGGCGACGAAGCGCGAACCCACGCGACGAAGGATGTGGAGCATCGCAGCGACGTCCTTGTCGGCGAGGATGGACGCCACGATCGTGTGGTCGTCACGGTCCAGCCGCTCGACGAGGTGGCGTGCACCGTCGGGATTGTGCGCGCCGTCCCGGACCTCACCCTCGCGACGCTCGAAGCGCCCTGGCAGCGCGACGGCAGGATCGGCGGCGATCGCGTGCCCGACGAACGCCTCGGCCGCCTCGCGCGCCCCGCCGATCCGGATGTCCCGGCCGGGCACGAGGTGCGCGTACGTCTCGTCGGGGAAGAACGACGACCGCGTCGGAGGGCGCGACGGCGAGCTTCTCGGTTGCGATCGCCTCGAGCGTGTCGCCGAGAACGTCGGTGTGCTCCAGCCCGACGTTCGTGAGGAGGACGACGCGCGTGCGCAGGACGTTCGTCGCGTCGTAGCGGCCGCCGAGGCCGGCCTCGACGACGGCAACGTCGACGCGTGCGTCCGCGAAGGCCGTGAGCGCGGCCGCAGTGACGATCTCGAACTGCGTCGCGTCGAGCTGCTCCGCCGGCGCGCGGACTCGTCGCGACCGCGACCTCGAAGTCCGCGTCGACGCCGTTGAGCCGGATCCGCTCGCTCCAGGACGCGACGTGCGGCGAGATCGTCGAGCCGACCGCGAGCCCTTCCGAGAGGAGCAGCTGCTCGATCGTGACCGTCGCGGTGGACTTGCCGTTCGTGCCGACGACGTGAATCGCGGGATACGCGTCCTGCGGATTCCCGAGTTCGACGAGCAGCGCGCGCATGCGCTCCAGCCCGAAGCCGTCGCGCGGCCACGGGCTCATCGCGTCGAGCCACTCGACCGCCGACACGCCCTAGCCTTCGAGGGCGGCGAGCTCGCGGCCGTAGCGCTCGAGCTTCTCGCGCTCGGCGGCAACCACGTCCGGCGGCGCATTCCGTATGAACCGCTCGTTCGCGAGCATGCCCTCGCTGCGCGCGACCTCCTTGCGCAGCCGCTCGATCTCGGCGTCGCGGTTGTCGTCGACCCTGGCGCGATCGGGCCGCACGACGGCGGCGAAGATCCGGCGTTCGTCGTCCGAGCCCAGCTCCACCTGAACGCCGCTGCGGCGGAAGATCTGCGCGGCCTCCTGCACCCGATCGAGGGCGCCGGCGTCGGACGTGAAGCCGTCGTCCGGCTCCGGCCAAGGGGAGACGATCAGACGCGCCTGGCGATCCGGGAGCTGTGACCAGATCTCCTCGGTCGCGTGCGGCATGACCGGGTGCAACAACAGGAGCAGTCGTTCGAGTGTCGCGAGTGCGGTCGAGATCGCAGGTTCGTCGCGCTCGTACAGCCGCGGCTTGATCGCCTCCGCGTACCAGTCGCAGAAGTCGTCGAACACGAGGTGGTAGAGCGTCGCCGTCGACTCCGCGAAGTCGAAGCGCGCCCACGCGTCCTCGAGCTCGGCGCGGGCGGCATCGAGCCGGGCGAGGATCCAGCGCTCCTCGAGGTCGCGCGGCTCGAGGTTCGGCGCCATGCCCTCGGCGTTCTGGAGGATGAGCCGCGCGACGTTCCAGAGCTTGATCGCGAGCTTCCGTCCCTCCTCGATGGCCCCGTACGAGAAGCGCACGTCCTGCGTCGACAAGATCTTCAGGAGGCCGTAGCGCGTCGCGTCCGCGCCGTACTCCTCGATGGGCTCCATCGGGTCGATGCCCGTCCCGAGGCTCTTCGACATGCGCCGCCCGTCGAGTGCAAGCACCGTCGAGTGGATGATCACGTCGGTGAACGGGATCTCCCCGAGCGCCTCGAGGCCAGTCCAGATCATCCGGTTCTCCCAGAGGCGAATGATCTCGCGCGCCGTCGAATTGACGTTTCCCGGGTAGTAGCGCGCGAGCTCGGGCGTCTCGTCCGGCCAGCCGAGCGTCGCGTACGGCCAGAGCGCCGACGAGAACCACGTGTCGAGCACGTCGGTCTCCCGCTCGAGCTCGGCCGACCCGCACTCCGTGCAGGCCGACGGCTCGTCGACCTGGACGGTGAGGTGACCGTCCGGGCACGTCCAGATCGGGAGCTGATGCCCCCACCAGAGCTGCCTCGAGATGCACCAGTCGGGCGTCTCCTCGAGCGACGTGATCGCGAATCGATGCTGCGACTCGGGGTGGAAGCGGACACGGCGCTCCTGCAGCGCCGCGATCGCTGGCGCCGCCGGCTCCTTCATCGCGCACCACCACTGCAGCGAGATGAGCGGCTCGATGCGCGAATGACACCTCTCGCAGGTTCCGACCGAGTGCCGGTACGGCTCGCGCTTCTCGACGAGCCCCCGCTCCTCCGCCCATGCGAGAACGCGCTCCCCGGCCTCCTCCTGGGTGAGCCCGACGAGGTCTCCGGCAGCCTCGCTCATGCGCCCGTCCCAGCCGACGGCCATCGGCTCGGGCAGCCCGTGGTCGCGTCCGATGTCGAAGTCGAGCGGATCGTGGCCGGGGGTGACCTTGAGCGCGCCGGTCCCGAACTCGCGGTCGATGCGCTCGTCGGCGATCACGGGAACGCGCTGCTCGACGTACGGGACGATCACCTCGCGACCGATCGCGCCGCTGTACCGCGGGTCGTCCGGATGGACCGCGACCGCGACGTCGGCGAGGATCGTCGCCGGACGCACCGTCGCGATCGAGACACCGTCCGTGCCGTCGCCGTCCGCGAAGGGGTAGCGGATCGTGACCAGCGTGTCGTCCATCTCCTCGTGGACGACCTCGAGATCGGAGATCGCCGTCTGGTGGAACGGGCACCAGTTCACGATCCGGTTCGCCCGGTAGATCCAGCCGCGCTCCCAGAGCCGGACGAAGAACGTCATGACGGCTCGCACGTAGGCGTCGTCCATCGTGAAGCGCTCGCGCGAGTAGTCGAGCGAGCAGCCGAGCCGCCGGAACTGGCCCATGATCGTGCGACCGGTCTTCTCGAGCCACTCCCACGTGCGCTCGACGAACGCCTCGCGCCCGAGGTCGTGGCGCGACAGCCCTTCCTCCGCAAGCGCTTTCTCGACGACGTTCTGCGTCGCGATGCCCGCGTGGTCGTAGCCCGGCTGCCAGAGCGTGTCGAAGCCGCGCATCCGGTGCCAGCGGATGAGGACGTCCTGGAGCGAGCCGTTGAGCGCGTGGCCGATGTGCAGGTCTCCGGTGACGTTCGGCGGCGGCACGCAGATGACGTACGAGTCGTCGTGGCGCGCACCGGCGCCGGCCGCGTACAGGCCCTCGGCCTCCCACGTCGTCTGCCAGCGCGCCTCGACGCCGTCCGGTGCGTACCGCGGATCCATCGCGCGAGAGTCTAAGGAGGAGTGGTCGCGGCGCTCGCCGGCTACGCGCTGCGGCGCCGCCCGGATACCGGGGACGAGCGGGCTCCCGTGGCGTCGCTGCGCATTCGGCTCAGGGTACCGCGATCAGCCGTCGAGCATGAGGATCGTGCTCGTGGCGTGGGCCAGGAGTCGCGCGTTCGCGTCCTCGAGACGAGCCTCTGTCGTCACGACGCGCCGGCCCGGGTGGACGACCGTGCCCGTACAGCGAACCGTTCCCGTGTCGACGGTCATCGCCCGCGTGAAATTCGCCTTGAGCTCCAGCGTCGTCCAGGGCGTCGCCGGCGGGAGCGTCGTCACGAGCGCGCAGCCCATCGCGGAGTCGAGGAGAGTCGATGCCAGGCCGGCATGGACCGTTCCGATCGGGTTGTAGTGAAACTCTGCCGGCTCGCCTTCGAAGACAGCGCGGCCAGGCTCGACGTCGACGAGCCGGAAGCCGAGGGTGCGGGCGATCGGCGGTTGCGGGAGCTCCCCGGCCACCATCGCCTGCATCACCTCGAGGCCGCTCAGCCCCGCGGCATGGTCGAGAAACGCGAACGGATCGTCCCAGGTGTACGTCCGCGAGCGCTCGGTCACGAGGCGAAACGCTAGCGACCGACTGCGTAGCCCTGCATGCCGCGCGCATTCGCTCCAGCGCGGAGGAGGCCGTCGGGCTCCCGTGCGACCGCCGTAACGCGTCCGGCCGACCAGGCAGGCCACAGCGTGATGTCGTGCCCGCGGCGCTGGAGGTCGGCGATCGTCCGCGAGTCGAAGCGCGACTCGAGCGCGAGCGACCTCGGCGCGAACCCGCGCGGGAAGAACGACGAGATGAGATGGTCGGTGTGGAACTCGGGCGCGTCGATGGACTCCTGCAGGTTCATCCCGAGGTCGATGTGCCGGACGAAGGCATGGAGCGCCCACTGCTCCTGCTG
Source organism: uncultured Gaiellaceae bacterium (assembly GCA_963833725.1). Taxonomy (GTDB): domain Bacteria; phylum Actinomycetota; class Thermoleophilia; order Gaiellales; family Gaiellaceae; genus GMQP-bins7. Next base: position 15,701 of record CAWHYV010000007.1, on the reverse strand, counting down.
ATCCCCGCCGGGGGTTCCCCAGGCGAGGTAGGGCTGCCCGTCGCGCAGCGCGAGCCCTGGGCAGAGCGTCGTGCGCGGTCGTGTGCCCGGCTTCAGCGACGAGGCGAGCCCCTCCTCGAGCCAGAACATCTGTGCGCGAGTCCCGAGCGGCCAGCCGAGGGACGGGATGACGGGCGAGCTCTGCAGCCAGCCGCCGCTCGGCGTCGCCGAGATCATGTTCCCGAAGCGGTCGGCGATGTCGATGTGCACGGTGCCGCGGCCGGGCTCACCCGAGCCGACGGTCGCTGCCACGCCGCGCAGCGACGGGAGCCGACCGATTCCCGGCTCGTAGGCCTCCGACGCGTCCGCTCCGACGAGGGCTCGCCGCTCGTCGTTGTACGCACCCGAGAGCAGCGTCTCGAGCGGCACGTCCTCGGCGTCGCCGTAGAGCGCATCCCTGTCGGCGAACGCGAGCTTGCCGCACTCGACGATCACGTGGACGAGCTCGGCGGAGGAGAGATCCGCGAGATCGAAACCCTCGAGGAGGGCCAGCTGCTGGAGCCCGACGGGGCCTGCGGCCCACGGCTCGGTCTTGCAGACCGTCAAGCCGCGGTAGTCGAACGTGACCACCGGCTCGACCGACGCCATCCAGGAGGACATGTCGTCACCGGTGAGGAAGCCGCCCTCCGACGCGGAGAACCGGTCGAGCTCCTCCGCGACGAAGCCTTCGTAGTACGCGAGTCGCGCCCGTTCGATCTCCTCTTCCCGCGAGCCGCCACGACTCTCGTCCACGATCCGCCGATACGTCGCCGCGAGAGCGGGGTTCCGAAACAGCGCCCCGGCCTCTGGTGCCGGGAGGTACAGCTCACGCGATCCGGGCCAGCTCGCGATCAGCTCCTCGTTGAGCTCGATCGTCGCACGGATGCGCTCGTGCAGCGGGTACCCGTTCTCCGCATACCCGATCGCGAACTCGAGGACGTCCTCGAGCCGCCAGGTTCCGAAGTCGCGGAGGAGAAGGAGCCAGCCGCCGAACGCTCCCGGCACACAGGCGGCCAGGACACCCGTACCGGGAACGAGCTCGTGGCCGAGCTCGTGGAAGCGTTCGATCGTCGCCGCTGCAGGCGCGACACCCTGTCCGCAGAGGGCGAGCGGCTCGGCGCGATCGACCGACCAGAAGACGGCGGGCACCTCGCCGCCCGGCCCGTTCAGATGCGGCTCGACGACCTGGAGCACGAAGCCGGTCGCGACCGCCGCATCGAAGGCGTTCCCACCGCGCTCGAGCACTGCCATCCCCGTCTGCGAGGCGAGCCAGTGCGTCGACGCGACCATCCCGAAGGTGCCGCGGAGCTCGGGCCTGGTCGTGAACGTCACGTCAGTGCTGCCCGCTCTCCACGACCTCCGCGACCCGCGCGGACGGGTTGCGCATCAGGTCGACGTTCGCCCAGAGCGCACGCAGCTTCGCGTGAAACGCCTCGGCCGTGTCCGCGTCGTCGAACTCGAGATCGATCAGCACATGGTCCGGATCGTCGGCGGCACGAAGCACCCGATACGAACGAACGCCGCCCGCCTCCCGCCCGACCGGATCGCTGTCGAAGGCGCCCTTCCATGCGTCGTAACTCGGCACGTCGTGCTCCACTCTCAGGATGTGCACCGTGACCTCCGTCCTCGTAGTAGGGCTCTAGTCTTCCACCCCGTGCTGAGCTGCGCCCGCTGCGGTCAGGAGAACCCGGACCACTCCAAGTTCTGCAACGCGTGCGGCGCGCCCCTCGCCGACGCCGGACGCGCGAGCGAGGAGCGACGCATCGTGTCGGTGCTGTTCGTCGACCTCGTCGGCTTCACTTCGCGCGCTGAGTCACTCGATCCGGAAGACGTACGCGACATCTTGACCCCGTACTACCAGCGCGTGCGGGCCGAGCTGGAGCGCCACGGCGGGATGGTGGAGAAGTTCGTCGGCGACGCGGTCATGGGGGTCTTCGGCGCACCGACGGCGTTCGGCGACGACGCGGAGCGGGCGGTCCGTGCAGCGTTCGCCGTGCGCGACTGGGCGGAGTCCGACGGGCTCGAGGTCCGGATCGCGGTCAACACGGGCGAGGCCATCGTCGAGCTGGAAGCAAGCCCGGGCCAAGGCGAGGCAATGGTCGCGGGCGACGTCGTCAACACCGCGGCGCGCCTGCAGAGCGCCGCACCGGTCGGCGCCGTGCTCGTCGGCGAGGAGACGCACGTGGCGACACGGAACGCGATCGAGTACCGACCCGCGCAGCCCGTGGTCGCGAAAGGCAAGAGTGCGCCGATCCGTACGTGGGTCGCCCTACGCGCCACCGCCGCGATCGGAGAACGACCCGTCGCGCCGGTTCCGATGATCGGCCGCGAGCGCGAGCTCACGGTTCTGACAGGAATCTGGGAGCGCGTCTCCGAGGAAGGCCGAGCGCACTTCGTGACGGTGTTCGGGCCGTCGGGAATCGGAAAGTCGCGGATCGCGCTCGAGCTCTCCGGGTTCGTCGCGGGCCAGGGCGGCCGCGTGATTCGCGGTCGCTCCACTCCATATGGCGCGAGCAGCCCCTACAGCGCCTACGCACAGCAGATCAAGCAGATCGCGGCGATCTTCGACAGCGACGACGAGACCGAGGCGACGGCGAAGCTGGAGGAGGCGATCGCCATGCTCGCAGGGCCGGCCGCGGCCGAGGAGCACGTCCCGAACCTCGCAGCGTTGTTGGGGATCGGGACGGACGACGACACCGCCGACCGCGAGCAGCTGTACTTCTCCGCGCGTGTGCTCGTGGAGTCGCTCGCGCTCCAATCCCCCACGATGCTCCTCTACGAGGACATCCACTGGGCCGACGCGAGCCTGCTGGATCTCCTCTCGACGCTCGCAGCCCGCGTGCGTGACGTTCCGGTGATGTTCGTCGCACTCGCACGCCCCGACCTCCTCGAGGAGCGGCCAGGCTGGGGCGGTGGGCTCCCGGCGTACACGGCACTTCCTCTCGAACCGCTGCCCGCCGAAGCGAGCCGCGAGCTTGCCGAACGCCTTCTCGGCGAGTCGAGCGACCCGGAGGGGCGAGCGTCGGCCGTCGCGGCAACCGCCGAGGGCAACCCGCTCTTCATCGAGGAGCTCGCGGCGTCGCTCACCGAGCGATCGACCGCCGAAGGATCGGCGTTGCCGACGAGCGTTCGCGCGATCGTCGCGGCGCGACTCGACTCACTGCCTCCCGAGGAGCGCAGCGTGCTCGTGGATGCCTCCGTGGTCGGGCGGGTCTTCTGGCGAGGCGCACTCGACGAGATCGCTCCTCGCGACGACCTCTCGCAGCTGCTCGGCTCGCTCGAGGCCCGAGACCTCGTCCAGCGGGAGGCGGTCTCGCGCATCAGGGGCGACCAGCAGTACGGGTTCAAGCACGGCCTCATTCACGAGGTTGCGTACGGGACGCTCCCGCGCGAGGCTCGACGGTCTCGTCATGCCGCCGTCGCGCGCTTCCTCGAGGCATCGACCGCGGTCGGGCAGTCCCACGACGCCCTCGGGCACCACTGGAGCGAAGCCGGTGAGACGGATCGCGCTGTCGAGCATCTGACCGCCGCCGGCGACCAGGCGGGCCGTGGCTGGGCGAAGCAACGCGCGGTCGCTCTCTACCGGGAGGCGCTCGAGCTCCTCCCGGAGGGCGATCCACAGCGTCGTGAGCTCACGTTGCGACTGGCAGTTGCACTGCAGGCGGTCTACCACCTCCCCGACGTCGGGGAGCAGGGCGCGGCGCGCGTCTAGGTCGGAGCGTCGGTGAGCGGGAAGTCGTCGGGCGTCACGTCACCCGCGATCTCGTAGACCGTCGTCACCACGTGGTCACCGAGTCGGTTCGCGTGCTCGCGCACCATCTCCTCGTTCGGCGCCTCGTAGATGCAGAACGACTTCGGTGTTCCGTCCGAGCCGACGACGACGTGGCTGTGCTCCCAGACGATCTCCGGGTACTGGTGGTGACCGATCGCCTTCGACCGCGTCGCGACGGTCGGAAGGCTGTCCATGTCCACCGTGTACGTTCGCTCGATCAGGTATCTGGCCATGGCGCGATCCTACCGAGCCGGTGTGCCAGCGAGAGCGAGAGCGGTGCCTATCTTCGGCGCCCGGCTACCCATCTTCGCGTAGAGCTCAGGCGGACTCTTCGGCGAGCTCTTCGACCTCGTCGACGACGCCTTCGGCGCTCGTGACGAGGGTCGGCTTCTGACCGCGCGTGATCGTCTCCTTCGTCAACACGCACTTCGTCACGTCGGTGCGTGACGGGAGCTCGAACATGACGTCGAGGAGTGCGAGCTCGATGATCGAGCGCAGTCCGCGGGCGCCGGTCTCACGCGCGAGCGCGTGCTCGGCGATCTCCCAGAGCGCGTCCTCCGTGAAGACGAGCTCGATCTCGTCGTATCCGAAGAAGCGCTGATACTGGCGCACGAGCGCGTTCTTCGGCTCGGTGAGGATCTCGACGAGATCGTCGCGTGTGAGCTGGTGCACGGCGGAGACGACGGGGAGTCGGCCGACGAACTCGGGGATGAGCCCGAAGGTGATCAGGTCCTCGGGCATGACCGACGTCAGGAGCTCGGAGCTCTCGGTCGCGTTGCGCGAGCGCACGTCGGCCGAGAAGCCGACGGTGTTCTTCCCGATCCGCCGCTCGATGATCTTGTCGAGCCCGGCGAACGCGCCGCCGCAGATGAAGAGGATGTTCGTCGTGTCGATCGAGAGGAACTCCTGGTGCGGGTGCTTGCGACCGCCCTGCGGCGGAACCGAGGCAACGGTGCCCTCCAGAATCTTGAGTAGCGCTTGCTGCACGCCCTCGCCCGAGACGTCGCGCGTGATCGACGGGTTGTCCGCCTTCCGCGCGATCTTGTCGACCTCGTCGATGTAGATGATCCCCGTCTCGGCCTTCTTGATGTCGAAGTCCGCGGCCTGGATGAGCTTCAAGAGGATGTTCTCGACATCCTCACCGACGTAGCCGGCCTCGGTGAGCGCGGTCGCGTCGGCGATGGCGAACGGGACGTTGAGGATCCGCGCGAGCGTCTGAGCGAGGAGCGTCTTACCGCAGCCCGTCGGGCCGAGGAGGAGGATGTTCGACTTCTGGAGCTCGACCTCCGCGTCCTCCAACCCCATGCGCACGCGCTTGTAGTGGTTGTAGACCGCCACCGCGAGCGTGCGCTTCGCCTCTTCCTGCGAGACGACGTAGTCGTTCAGGACCGAGTAGATGTCGAGCGGCTTCGGGAGGTTGTCGAGGTCGAGCTGCGCGGGAGACGTGAGCTCCTCGTCGATGATCTCGTTGCAGAGATCGATGCACTCGTCGCAGATGTAGACACCTGGACCAGCGATCAGCTTCTTGACTTGCCGCTGACTTTTGCCGCAAAAACTGCAAAGCAGCTGCTCGTTACCCTCGCTCGCCCGAGCCACGTGTCTCCTTTTACTCCGATTTCATCGTCGATGGAAGGGCAGGGCCTACGAGCGGTGCTCGATCACCCGATCGATGATCCCGTAGTCCTTCGCCTCGGCGGCCGTCATGTAGTAGTCGCGATCCATGTCCTTGGCGATCTTCTCGATCGGCTGGCCCGTGTCCTTGGACATGATCTCCTCCATTAGCCGCTTGATGCTGATTACCTCCCGCGCGTAGATCTCGATGTCGGTCGGCTGGCCCGAGAAGCCGCCCGAGCCCTGATGGATGAGGATCTTCGAGTGCGGCAGCGCGCTGCGCTTGCCCTGCGTTCCCCCGGCGAGGACGACGGCACCCATGGACATCGCCATCCCGACGCAGATCGTCTGCACGTCGGGCTTGATGAACTGCATCGTGTCGTAGATCGCGAGCCCCGCGTACACGACGCCGCCCGGCGAGTTGACGTAGATCGAGATGTCCTTGTCGGGATCCTCGGACTCGAGATGGAGGAGCTGCGCGACGATGAGGTTCGCGATCTGGTCGTCGATGGGTGTGCCCAGGAAGATGATGCGCTCGTTGAGCAGGCGCGAGTAGATGTCGAACGAGCGCTCGCCGCGCGAGGTCTGCTCGATCACCATCGGAATCAGGGGGCTCATTGATCGGCCCCCGATCGATGAGCGGGGAGGGGTGTGGGGAACCGGGAGGTTCCCTGCGCCTTCGAGAAGAAGGGGGTACGTGGGGGAAACATGGTTTCCCCCACGACCGCGAGACTTTGTCGAGCGGTGCTCATTCGTTCTCCTTGCTGCCGGGGGTCCACAACTTCGTCTCGCCTCGGCTTTCTCCTTGTCGGGTGTCCAGAGCTTGTCTCTCGCTTCTGCGAGCTCGGGTGCGATCGGCTTGACGTCGGCGACGAGGCGGTCGAGCGCGGCGCGGAGCCGGAGGTCCTCCCGGATCGACTCCTGCTGGCCGTGCGCCCAGACGTCCTCGATCACTCCTTCGACGTCGTCCTCGCCGGAGGCCGCGGCCTCCTCGCGGATGTACGCCCTGACGTCGTCGTCGGAGATCTCGATGCCGGCCTTCTCGGCCAGCGCCTCGAGTGCCAGCTCGCGCGCGACGGAGACGGCGGCCTCGAGAACCATCTGCCGCTCGAGGTCCTGCGCGCTGCCCCCGCTCGCCGCGAGGTAGGTCTCGAGCGAGATCCCGCGGCGCTCGAGCGAGCGGGCGAACCCGGTGAGGAGGTCTGCGGCGCGCGTACGGACGAGCGGGATCGCCGGCTGCACGCTGGAGGCGCGCACGAGCTCGTCGACGGCAGACATGCGGAATGCTGCGTCGATCTCGGCGTCGAGCTGCTCGCGAAGCGTTCCTTCGATGCTCGCGCGCAATTCGGCGATCGAGTCGAACTCGCTCGCGGCCCGCGCGAGCTCGTCGTCGATGTCGGGAAGCACCTTCTCCTGCACCTCGCGCACGGTGATCTCGACGGTCGAGGTCGAACCGTCCGCGAGCGGGAACGCGATCTGCTTCGTCTCACCGGCGGAGGCACCGATCAGCGCGGCCTCGATCTCCGGGGCGAGCCGACCGCCGCCCAGCTCGACCACGGTGTCCGGTTGGGCTTCGCCGTCGGAGTCGACGAGATCGACGACGAGCGTGTCTCCGGCCTGGGCGGGGCGCTCTCCGGCCGGTGCGAGCTCCGCGACGGAGTCGCGGAGCGCCTCGATCTCGGCCTCGATCGCCTCCTGAGGAATCTCGACCTCGGCGCGCGGAACCTCGAGCGTCGTCCAGTCGACGAGCTCGGGGAGTGCCTGCACCTCGACCGTCGCGACGAAGCTCCAGGCGTCGTCTGCGGTGTCGGGGAGCTCGAATTCGTACTGTGGATCGGAAACGGGGCGCACGCGGCTCCGCGACGCGGCGCTCCAGAACCACCCGCCGATGTGGCTGTCGACGGCCTCCGCGTAGATGCGCTCCTTGCCCAGTCGCGAGACGAGAACGGGCGTCGGGATCTTTCCCTTTCGAAAGCCGGGGATCTTCACGCTTTCGGACAGGTCCGACATGGCGTGCTCGATCGCGTGCTTCACCTGGTCGGGCGAGACGTCGACCGTCAGGCGGATGCGGTTCTCGCCGATGCTCTCGACAGCTGCGGTGGGCATTGGGCCATTCAACCAGCCTGGGGCCGGGTGACGGCGGATCGAGCGGAGCGACCCGGCGTAGGATCGCCCTCATGAGCGAGCGCTACGACGTCGTCGTCGTCGGAGTCGGCGGGATGGGCAGCGCCGCGCTGTACCACCTGGCTCGGCGGGGCGCGCGCGTGCTCGGGCTGGAGCGGTTCGATCTCCTCCACGAGCACGGCTCATCGCACGGCCTCACCCGCATCATCCGCCTCGCATACTTCGAGCACCCCGACTACGTACCCCTTCTTCGTCGGGCATACGAGCTCTGGCGCGAGCTCGAGACGGAGGCGCGCGAGCAGCTGCTCCACGTGACCGGGATCGTCGAGGGCGGTGAGCGGATTCTCGAGGGAGTGCTCCGCTCGTGCGCCGAGCACGATCTCGAACACGAGGTGCTCAGCGGCGCGGAGGTGGCGCGGCGATTCCCCGCCTACGAGCTGCCGCCGGAGATGGAGGTCGTCCACCAGCCCGACGGCGGCTTCGTCGTCCCGGAGCGCTGCATCGTCGCGCACGTCGCAGGCGCGCTGAAAGCGGGCGCAGTGCTCCGTGCACGAGAGCGCGTCCTCGAGTGGGCCGTGACCGAGAACGGCGTACGCATTCGAACGGATCGCGCGACCGTCGAGGCCGAGCGCCTCGTCCTGACCGCAGGCGCCTGGTCGCAGGACGTCGCGCGGCTCCCGGCCGGGATGGTTCGCGGCGTTCGCCAGTCGCTCGCCTGGCTCCAGCCCACGCGCCCGGAGCACTTCGAGCCGTCGCGCATGCCGGTCTTCAACCTCGCGCTCGACGGCGAGCACTTCTACGGCTTTCCCGCGCATGGAATCCCCGGCTTCAAGCTCGGCCGCTACGACCACTTCGGCGACGGCGGCGATCCTGACGAAATCTCGCGCGAGCCGACACTCGAAGACGAGGAGCCGCTCCGGGCGTTCGCGAGGCGCTACTTTCCGGACGGAGCCGGGCCGACCCTCGCGCTCAAGACGTGCCTCTTCGAGCCGTCACCCGACGAGCACTTCCTCATCGATCGTCACCCGGAGACGCCCGCGGCCGTCGTCGGCGCCGGCTTCTCCGGACACGGCTACAAGTTCTGCTCCGTCGTCGGAGAGATCCTCGCCGACCTCGCGCTCACCGGCGGCACGCGACACGACATCGAGCTCTTCCGCTTCAGCCGCTTCGGGTAGCGGGTCGAGATGACCCCGCAGTGCGGGCGGGAGGACTCGAACCTCCAAGGACCGAAGCCCAACGGGACCTAAACCCGCCGCGTCTGCCAATTCCGCCACGCCCGCGTGGAACCCAAGTGTAGGGACGAGGTCGTCTCGCCCTAGTAGCGGCCGACGAGCAGCGAAAACGTCTCGCGCATGCTCTCCGCGACGAGTCCGACGAGTGCCACGAGCGCGAGGATCGCCGCCGCGCCGAGAACCTCGCCGGTCGCCGAAAGCACGAGGAGGGCAGCGAAGCTGCCGAGCACGAGGAACGCGGTGGAGAGTGGTCGTCGGGTGTACGTGCCGAGCCCGAGCCCGACCAGGAACGCGGCGCCGAACACCACGATTCCGAATGTCATGGCGCGAGGGTAGGACCGCCGTCGGACGGACCGGACCTGCGCATCCACGAGCACGCTCAAGGAGCGGTCGCGACGAGCCGATTCTCACCGGGAGATGCCACTCGGCAGGTGGATCAAGCTGACGCGCGCGGCGGCCATCGCCGGCTTTGCCGCGTTCGCCCTCGTCACGCTCTTCGCGCCGCAGGGCGGCGCCGCCGAGGCGTTCTTCAACGTCTGGGTCTACGACGGGCTCATGGTCTTCGCCTGCGTCGTCGTCGGCTCCCACGCGTACTTCGTCCCGCGCGAGCGGGCGGCCTGGACCGTCATCACGCTCGCGCTCGTCTCGTGGACCGTCGGCGAGGTCTGGTACGCGATCTTCAAGCCGGAGACGTACCCGTCCATGGCCGACGTCGGATTCATCGGCTTCTACGTGCTCCTCTATGCCGGCATCGTGCTCCTGCTCCGCTCCCGCGCACGGTCGGTGGGAGGAACGCTGTGGCTCGACGGGATCACGGCAGCGCTGGCTGCCGCGGCGCTCGGGGCCGCAGTGATCGTCGAGCTCGTGCTCGAGAGCACAGCCGGCTCGAGGTCGACCGTCGTGACGAACCTCGCGTACCCGCTCGGCGACCTCCTTCTGCTCTCCGCGGTGTTCGGCGTGTTCTCCATCACGGGGTGGCGCCCCGGACCGCGGTGGCTGCTTCTCGGGCTCGGTACGCTCGCAACGGCTCTCGCGGACGCCGTCTACCTCTTCCAGTCGGCCGAGGGCACGTATGTCGAGGGAACCTGGGTGGACATCATGTGGCCCGCGGCGATGCTCCTCATCGCATCGTCGGCCTGGACGCCCGATCGGACGCGTGACGGGCTCGACGTCGAGGGACGGCCGCTCCTCGCAGTTCCTGCCGTCTGTGCCCTGATCGCGACGGGCATCCTCGTCTACGACCATTTCGTGCGCGTGAACCTCCTCGCGATCGTGCTCGCCTCGGCAACCCTCGTGCTCGTCATCGTGCGACTCGCTGTGACGTTCCGCGAGAATCGTCGCCTCTTCGAGCTGACACGTGAAGAAGCCACGACCGATCCGTTGACGGGGCTCGGCAACCGCCGCCAGCTTCTCGCCGATCTCGAACGCCGACTCCAGAGCGACACCGTGACGCCGGCCCTTCTCATGCTGTTCGACCTCGACGGCTTCAAGGGCTACAACGACGCGTTCGGACATCCCGCCGGAGACGCACTCCTCGCCCGACTCGGCGCGAAGCTCGCCACTGTCCCCGAGCAAGACGGAGCCGTGTACAGGCTCGGCGGTGACGAGTTCTGTCTCATCGCGGCCGTTGCCGACGGTGAGGCAGAGCAGCTGATCGACCGCGCCTGCACGGCGCTCACCGAACGGGGCGAGGGGTTCGAGATCGGAACCTCGTTCGGCGCGATCATGATCCCCGACGAGGCGACCGACGCGAGCCACGCGCTGCAGGCGGCGGACGAGCGCCTCTACGCGCAGAAGTACTCGCGGCGTGGAGAGAGCGATCGCACGATGGCAGCGCTCCTCGAAGCGCTGTCCGTGCGTGAGCCGGAGCTCCAGGCCCAGCTCGCAGGTGTCGGCACGCTCGCGGGAGACGTCGGGCGCATGCTCGGGCTCCGCCGCGACGAGCTCGAGGAGCTCGACCGCGCCGCGCAGCTCCACGACCTCGGGAAGCTGGCGGTGCCGGACGAGATCCTGTCGAAGCCCGGTCCGCTCGACGAGCGCGAGTGGGCGTTCGTCAGGCAGCACACCATCGTCGGCGAGCGCATCCTGCGCGCGTCTCCGGCACTCCGCAGCGTCGCGACCGTCGTCCGCGCGTCGCACGAGAACTGGGACGGGAGCGGGTATCCGGACCAAACCGCAGGTGACGACATTCCACTTGCGTCCCGCATCATCCGCGTCTGCAACGCCTTCGTCGCGATGACGTCGGAGCGTGCGTATCGCGCCGCGTTCTCGGTCGACGAGGCGCTGAACGAGCTGATGCGCTGCGCAGGCACCGACTTCGACCCGACGGTCGTACGCGTCCTCGTGGCACACGTGCGGGACGAGCAGGAAGCCGAACGGGCCGCGTAAGGCGACGCGGGCATACTGCGCCTCGTACGGCCCCGTAGCTCAGTGGATAGAGCGACAGACTTCGAATCTGTGCGCGGAGGTTCGACTCCTCCCGGGGCCACCTCTGGCTAGGGCTTTCCGCCGTACCTCCTCGCCTGGCGTGTCTCGCGCGCCCGCGCGCGCCAGCGGCTCTTGAGCTCGCGCTGGATGCGATGGCTCGATCTCGCCTCGATCGCCCGGAGCTCGCGCTGGAGCTTCACGTAGCTGGCCCAGCGTCCCTCGTCGAGCTCGCCCGTCTCGAGTGCCTCGCGCACCGCGCAGTCCGGCTCGGACGAGTGCCGGCAGTCGTTGAACTTGCACTGCGCCGCGAGCTCGGCGATGTCGGCGAAGGCGCTGTCGACGTCCCCCTCCCAGACCTGCAGCTCGCGTAACCCGGGCGTGTCGATGAGGATCGCCCCTCCGGGCATGACGAGCAGCTGACGATGCCGCGTCGTGTGTCGCCCGCGACCGTCGTTGCGAAGATCCCCCGTCGCCATGACCGTCTCGGCCGGCCAGCCGATTCGCGAGGGTCGACTTGCCGGTACCGGACGAGCCGAGAAGGACGAACGTCTTCGCGGGCTCGAGGAGCTCCTGCACCGCGTCGATCCCCTCACCGGTGACGTTGCTCACGGGCAGGACGGGGACGCCGACGGCGACCGTCTCGGCCGTGGCGAGCTTGTCGAGGTCGTCGCACACGTCGAGCTTCGTGAGCACGATCACGGGATTCGCTCCCGAGTCCCAGGCCGCGATCAGGTAGCGCTCGAGACGGCGCGGGTTGAAGTCCTCGTCGAGGCCCGACACGAGGAGGACGGTGTCGACGTTCGCGACGAGAATGTGCTCCTCGGCCTTGAGCCACGGCGTCTTGCGCGACACCTTCGTGCGGCGCGGGAGGAGCGCCTCGATCGCGAAGCGGTCACCGGGTGCGTCGCAGACGACGACCCAGTCGCCGACCGCGGGCATCCCGCCCCAGAGCTCGTCGTCGCGCAGGCGCCCGCGTGCGCTCGCAAGTCGGTCACCGAGCTCGGAGCGCACGTAGTACCCGCCCCGATGCTCTGCGACGACGCGTGCGGGGAGGAAGCCGCGCTCTTCATAGGTTGTGAAGGCCGCCTCGAGCTCATCGGTCCAGCCGAGGGCGGCCAAGGTTCCATCGGACACCAGAAGACTCCTTGCTCGGTGGGTGAACCAGGCCGCGGCTCATAGCCGCCGAGGAGTACTAGACCGTGGCAGCGCCGAGCCGAACTGAGATGAGGTATGCGACTTTCATGGTCATCCCCTTTCGCTCGACGACGTGAACCGAGACAGGGTACGGCGCCGCACTGGCGGCGTCAACCGCTTGACCGGACGAACGCTATTCCCTTTGATCTCTCTGGGCAGTGAGCGTCGCGACGACAGCAGTCGAGGGACGAGGCGCGGATCGCGCCTCCATGGTCCGCATGGAGGACATCCACAAACGCTTCGGCGAAAACGTCGTTCTCGACGGCATCGACCTGAGCGTCGAACACGGCGAGGTGCTCTGTGTCATCGGCCCGAGCGGAAGCGGGAAGAGCACGCTGCTCCGCTGCATCAACCTGCTCGAGCCGATCCAGGCGGGGCGCATCTTCCTGGAGGGTGAGGAGATCACGCGCAAAGGCGTGGACGTCTCCGCCATCAGGCAGCGCATCGGGATCGTCTTCCAGCAGTTCAACCTCTTCCCACAGCTCACCACGCTCGACAACCTGACGCTGGCGGCACGGCGGATCCGAAGGATGCCGCGTCAGGAAGCGGAGGCGAGAGCTCGCGAGCTCCTCGCGAGCGTCGGCCTCGCGGAGAAGGCTGGGCAGCATCCACACCAGCTCTCGGGCGGGCAGCAGCAGCGGGTCGCCATTGCCCGGGCGCTGATGATGCAGCCACACGTGATGCTCTTCGACGAGGTCACGTCGGCTCTCGACCCGGAGCTAGTCGGCGAGGTCCTCATCGTCATGCGCAACCTGGCGCGCGAGGGCATGACGATGCTGGTCGTCACGCACGAGATGCAGTTCGCCCGGGAAGTCGGAGACCGTGTGATCTTCATGGACGGAGGGAAGATCGTGGAGGAGGGCGCTCCCCGCGACGTCCTCGACAGCCCGAAGCAGGAGCGGACACAGCGTTTCCTGCGGAGAACGCAGCTCGCCCATACGCTGGAGGAGCTCATCGACGAAGGAGGGACTGAATGAAGCGACTCACAATCGTGATCGCAACGGTTGCACTCGCAGCGGGAGCGCTCGTAGCCCTGAGCGGCGTAGCCACGGCCGGCGAGTCCGGGCCGTACGCGGCCGAGCAGGCGGGTCTGCCACCGCTGCCCGCCGACATCAAGGAGCGGAAGCGACTGAACATCGCGGTGAAGTGCGACTCGCCACCGTTCGGGTACATCGGCGCGCGAAGCCAGAACGCCGGCTTCGACGTCGAGGTCGCCAAGTGGTTCTCGCGCTTTGCGTTCGGAAAGTCGAACCGCGTCACATACACCTGCGTGACGACTCCGGCGCGCGAGCCGGCGTTGACGACGGGCCGCGTGGACATGGTCATCGCCACGTTCACCTACACGGCCGACCGCGATACCCGGATCGACTTCTCGCGGGCCTACTACAAGGCGACGGGCCGGCTGCTCGTCCCCAACAACTCGTCGATCAAGTCGATCTCGGACATCGCGGGCAAGACCGTCGTGACGACGAGTGGCTCGATCTACGACCGCTGGATGAAGAACTGTTTCAAGGACACGAAGGTGCTCGTCACGGACAGCTTCACGAACGCGCTCATCGCATTCCGTGACGGTCGCGCCGACGCCCTCATGTGGGACGACACGGTGCTGCTCGGCATCGCCGTCACCGACCGCAACTACAAGCTCACGAGCGACCTGTTCCTGCCGCTGCCCTACGGCATCGGGATCAAGCAGGGAAACACCGAGCTGCAGGCGTGGATGAACTCGCGCCTCAACCTCATGAAGAAGCGGGATCTGTTCTTTCCGATCCTGAAGAACACGGTGCCTCCCGCCCAGGTCGCACCGTTCTCGAAGAACATTCTGCGCCCGAAGCAGGGGTTCGGCTACACACAGGGCGATCTGACCACGCAGTGCTCCTAGCGACACTGCACGACGTGATCGACGGAGCGGCCGCGCGTGACGCGGCCGCTCCGCTCGTTTCTGGATGACGTCGCTCGCCGTCGCCTTCGACTGGTCGTTCATCACCGAAAACGGCGATGAGCTCCTGGCGGGTCTTCGCCGAACGCTCGAGGTCTCGGCGATCGCAATCGCCGGGGCCTTCATCATCGGTCTCGTCCTCGGGGCGGCGCGTGCACACCGCGTGCCCGTCGTCAGCCAGTGCGCGGCGGTCTACGTCGAGATCATCCGGAACACCCCGATCCTCGTCCAGATCTTCTTCCTCTTCTTCGCGCTCCCGCAGATCGGAATCGTCCTCGAACCCTTCACGGTCGCCTGGCTCGCCGTGACCATCTGGGGCGGCGCGTTCAACACCGAGAACTTCCGGGCCGGATTCGAGGCTGTCCCATTCCGTTTCCGCGAGGCCGGCTTCGCCCTCGGCTTCGGACGGCTGGCGACGTTCCTGAACGTCACGCTGCCGATCGGTGGCCGGATCGCACTTCCGTCCTCCATCAACACCTACATCAGCGTCGTCAAGAACACGTCCCTGATGTACGTCATCAGCTATCCGGAGCTGACGACGACGGCGCTGAACATCAACGCGCTCACGCTCCAGACCGTCGAGACGTTCACGACTCTGGCCGTCACCTACCTCGCGATCGTGTGGACGATGTCCGCCTCGATTCGGGTCGTCGAGCGCAGGCTCGCGCTGCCGGAGGACGCACGATGAACTTCATTCCGGATTGGGCCGAACCGGTTCTTCGCTACATGCTCGAGGTCGGGTTGCGAGGAACGCTCCAGATCGCAGCGCTCTCGCTCACGGGAAGCCTGTTGATCGGCGTCACGCTCGGCACCTTGCTCACGATCAAGTTCATGCCGTCCCGAGCGCTGATCCGCCTCTACATCGAGGTGTGGCGTGGACTGCCGATCCTCGTGACGCTCTTCCTGGTCTACTTCCTGCTCCCCGCCGTCGACCAGCGGCTCGAGTTCGACGCGCTCATCTCGGCATCGATCGCACTGACCCTCTGGGGAAGCGCGCAGGTCGCCGAGGCGACGCGCGGAGCCGTACAGTCGATCCCGAAGGAGCAGCACGAGGCTGCGTCCGCACTCGGGTTCGGGTGGATCGGCAGGCACGCGTTCGTGATCCTCCCGCAAGCCCTGCGACGGCTCCTGCCTCCGCTCGTCGGCCTCCTCGTCAACATCATCCAGAACTCGACGATCGCCCAGGTGATCGGCGCTCCGGAGCTCCTGGAGTCCGCCGAGCGACAGGTCGAACGACTCGCCGCCCCGCCGCCGATCGGGATCGGCGAGGTGGAGGCGATCCCGATCTATGCCACCGTGATGGTGATCTTCTTCTGCATCTCGTTCCCGCTCACGCGGCTCTCGGCGTACCTCGAGAAGAGACTGACGTAGGTTCCCGGCGTGGAGA
>CAWHYV010000006.1:0-101197 GCA_963833725.1 uncultured Gaiellaceae bacterium | reverse complement strand
CCTGACTGTGCCCGATGCGGCGGTTTCCCTTTCATCCGGGAGGCAGTGGTCCGCGCCGAGACGTCGCAGACTAGGCGTAGTCCACAAACTCGAGGTAGAGGCCCCACGGCGGCGCGGTGAGGCCTGCCTCCGACCGCGATCGACCTTCGAGCAGCACGCGCGATGCGCTCAGCCGCCGACGGCCCGGCCTCGAGCATCGTTCCGACGAGCGTCCGCACCATGTGGCGGAGGAAGCTGTCCGCGGAGATCGTGAAGTCGAGCCGGTCGCCGTCGTGTTCCCAGCGCGCCGCGAGCACGTTGCGCAGAAACACGTCGTGCTGGGTCTCGGTCGGCGTGAAGGCACGGAAGTCGTGCTCGCCCACGAGCAGCGCGGCCGCCTCCTCCAGAGCCCCGACGTCGACGGCACGCGCCCACCAGAGCTCGCGGCGCGCATCGAGCGCGGAGCGCGAGGCGCCGGTGCGCACGCGGTAGCGATACGAGCGCGCCCGCGCCGAGAAGCGCGCGTGAAACGCTTCCGGTGCCTCGTCGGCGCGAAGAACGGCGACGTCCTTGGGCAACGCCGCGTTCAGTGCCTCGGCGGCGCGCGCAACCGGCGGACCGCCTTCGATGTCGACGCTCGCCACCTGCGCGGACGCATGGACGCCCGTGTCCGTCCGCCCGGCCACAGCGAGGCCGTCCCATCTGCGGAAACACGGCGTCGAGCGCGTCCCGCAACTCACCTTCGACAGTGCGCAGTCCGCGGCTGGCGTGCCCAGCCGTGGAACTCGGTTCCGTCGTATTCGAGCGTGAGCCTCAGCTTCACGACCTGACATCATTGCGCGCGCATGTCGACGACCCGGCGCTACGACCTGTACAGCCACGACTTCCGGCTCACGACGCACGAGACGTACACCCGGATGCGCGAGGAGAGCCCCGTGCACCTCCAACCCGGGCTCGACGGCGAGACGCCGATCTGGTTCGTCACGCGCTACGACGATGTCGTCGCTCTGCTCACGGACAACGAGCGCTTCGTCCTCGATCCGAGGCTCGCGCTTACGCCCACCGAGCTCGAAGCGCACGTCGCCGAGATCGGAGCCGACGAACGCGCGAGCGAGAACCTCCTCGCCAAGGACGGCGAGGACCACCGTCGTCTGCGGCGGCTCGTGACCAAGGCGTTCACGCCGCGCATCGTCGAGCAGCTCCGCCCTCGCATCCAGCAGATCGCCGACGATCTGATCGAGGTGGTCGAGGCGCGCGGGAGCATGGAGCTCGTCGACGACTTCGCCTTCCCTCTGCCCATCACCGTCATCGCGGAGCTGCTCGGCATCCCAGTCGAGGATCGGGAGCGCTTCCGCGTGTGGTCGAGCAACGCCGTCATGCCCGCGCTCACGCCGGAGGACCGGGAGATCGCCAGGCGCCGCGGGGACGAGTTCATCGAGTACCTCGACGACCTCTTCGCGCAACGGCGTGCCGAGCCAACCGACGACCTCGTCAGCGCGCTCGTCCAAGCCGAAGACGGCGGCGACACGCTCTCCGAGAACGAGCTCTACAGCATGGTCGTGCTCCTCATCGTTGCGGGTCACGAGACGACAGTGAGCCTGATCGCGAATGCCGTGCACACGCTCCTGACGCACCCGGAACAGCTCGCGGCACTCCGTGCCGACCCCTCGCTCATGGCGTCAGCTGTCGAGGAGCTGGTGCGCTTCGACAGCCCTGTCGAGCGGACGATCACCCGGTGGGTCGCCGCGGACAGCGAGTTGGGCGGGCAGACGCTCCGGCGTGGCGAGCTCGTCATCGCGGTCGTCGGCTCGGCGAACCGCGACGGCGCGCAGTTCACACGCGCGGACGCGCTCGATCTCGCGCGCGCGGACAACAAGCACGTCGGCTTCGGACGCGGCCCGCACTACTGCCTCGGCGCGCCACTCGCACGGCTCGAGACCGAGATCGCGCTCGAGACACTGCTCCGCCGGTTGCCGAACCTC
Source organism: uncultured Gaiellaceae bacterium (assembly GCA_963833725.1). GTDB lineage: Bacteria > Actinomycetota > Thermoleophilia > Gaiellales > Gaiellaceae > GMQP-bins7. The sequence continues at coordinate 99,236 of CAWHYV010000006.1, read as the reverse complement.
GCCTCGCGATCGCCGCGGACGATCTCTACTGGCGGCCGATCCCTCTCTTCCGCAGCCTCGCGGCGCTCCCGGTCGAGTGGGACGCCTGATCGCGGCCGTCAGACCGACTCGACCTCGAGCCTCAGCCCGTCGACCGCGCAGACGACGACCGACGCGCCCGCGTCGCACCCGGTCGCACTGCGCGCCTTCCATATCTCGCCGCCGACGCGCACCTGACCCTCGGGTCGCAGCTCACCGATGGCAACGCCCTTCCTCCCGACGAGCGTGGACACGCCAACCGCGGCCTTGCGCTTCTTCGCATACCAGAGCCCGAATCCGACCTCTCCGAGGTCGATGACGAGCGCGACGAGCATCGCAACGAGCCCCCACGGCGACGGGAGCACGAAGATCGCCAGCAGGATGGTGATGAGGAAGAGCACCCCGTGAGGGTACTCGTGCGACGGACGAGCTACTCCTCGTCGTCCGAGGGCTCGTCCGCGCGGGCCGCGCGGCGAACCGCGAAGGGCGACGCCGCAGGCTCGTGATCGACGAGCTCGAGGTAGACCATCTCGGCCGCGTCGCCCTGACGCGGGCCGAGACGCACGATGCGCGTGTAACCGCCCGGCCGATCCGCGAAGCGTGGAGCGACCTCGGCGAACAGCGCATGGACGACGTTGTTCGAGCGAAGCGCGGCGAGCGCCTGCCGTCTGGCATGGAGATCGCCGCGCTTGCCCAACGTGATCATCTTCTCGGCGAACGGCTTGACTGCCTTCGCCTTCGCCTCGGTCGTCTGGATCCGGCCGTGCTGGATCAAGGCGCCCGCGAGATTCGAGTAGAGCGCCTTGCGGTGGGCGGAGTCCCGCCCGAGCTTCTTGCCGGATCGTTGATGTCTCATCGTGTGTGTTGTAGGGGCGAGATATATCTCGCCCCTACGCGAGCTCCTCGCCCTTGAGCGTGAGGCCGTGCGCGCCGAGCGCGGAGCGAACCTCCTCGATCGACTTACGACCGAAGTTGGGAATCGCCACGAGCTCGTTCTCGGACTTCGACGTGAGGTCGCCGATCGTCTCGATGCCGACACGCTTGAGGCAGTTGTACGAGCGGACGCCGAGCTCGAGCTCCTCGATCGGGAAGTTCTCCATCCCGTGCATGACCGGCGCCTCGGCGACGGTCTCCGGAGCCGACTCGCCGAAGCCCTCCATCGCATCGAGGTCCGTGAAGATGGCGAGCTGTCGGATGAGGATCTCGGCCGCCTGGCCGATCGCGTCACGCGGATCGAGCGAGCCGTCGGTCGTGACGTCGAGGACGAGCTTGTCGTAGTCGGTGCGCTGACCGACGCGTGCAGCCTCCACCTCGTACGCCACGCGGCGCACGGGGGAGAAGATCGAGTCGATCGGGATGACGCCGATCGTCGTCTCGGGCCCGCGGTTGAGCTCGGCGGGCACGTAGCCGCGACCGCGACCGATCGTGAGCGTCATCTCGAGCTTGCCCTTGTCGGAGACGTGCGCGATCTCGAGCTCCGGATTCAGGATCTCGAGGTCGGCCGGCGCCTCGATGTCGGCCGCCGTGACGACACCCGGGCCCTTCTTCGCGATGTAGACCTCGATCTCCGGCGACGCGCCGTGGAGCAGGACGATGAGGTTCTTGAGGTTGAGGATGATGTCCGTGACGTCCTCGCGCACGCCGGGAAGCGTCGTGAACTCGTGCGCGACGCCCTCGATCTTCACGGCCGTGACTGCCGCACCCTCGAGCGAGGAGAGCAGCACACGGCGAAGCGAGTTGCCGAACGTGTGGCCGAAGCCGCGGTCGAGCGGCTCGATGGCGAAGACGCCGCGATGCGTGTCGGTGTCCTCGTGGACGATCTTCGGGACCTGGAAGTCCATCAGGCTGGTTCGTGTGGCCAAGGTGGATCCTTTCTTGTACTTCGTAGGCGCGAGGTGCATCTCGCGCCTACAGCGCGGTTACTTGGAGTAGAGCTCCACGATCAGGGATTCCTGCACCGGCGCGTCGATCTCGTCGCGCTCGGGCCACTTCAGCACCGTTCCGGTGAGGCCGTCGTGGTCGGCCTGGAGCCATGGTGCGACGGACGCCGTGAGATCGGTCGCATCGCGCACGAGTTGCTCGACGGAGCTTCCCTGCTTGAGCGCGACCACGTCGTTCGGACGCACCCCGTAGCTCGGGATGTTGACGCGCCGGCCGTTCACCTGGAAGTGACCATGACGGACGAGCTGGCGTGCCTGCGCGCGCGAACCGGCAAAGCCGAGGCGGTAGACGACGTTGTCGAGACGCGTCTCGAGCATCCGCAGCAGGTTCTCGCCCGGTGCACCGAGTCCACGCGTGGCTTTCTCGTACGTGGAGCGGAACTGCTTCTCGAGAAGCCCGTAGTAGCGGCGCGCCTTCTGCTTCTCGCGGAGCTGCAGGAGATACTGGCTCTGCTTGATTCGCCCGCGCCCGTGCTCTCCCGGCGGATAGCTGCGACGCTCGACTGCGCACTTCTCGGTGAGGCAGCGCTCGCCCTTCAGGAAGAGCTTCACGCCCTCGCGGCGGCAGATGCGGCACTTGGGGCCGAGATCGCGGGCCATCAGACGCGCCTCCGCTTGCGCTGGCGCACGCCGTTGTGGGCCTGCGGCGTCACGTCCTTCACGCCGAGGATCTCGAGGCCGGCGGCCTGGAGCGAGCGGATCGCCGTCTCGCGTCCCGAGCCCGGGCCCTTCACGAAGACCTCGACCTTCTGCAGGCCGTGCTCCATGCCCTTGCGAGCCGCGTTGTCGGCGGTCACCTGCGCGGCGAACGGCGTCGACTTGCGGGAGCCCTTGAAGCCGGCGGAGCCGGCGGACTCCCAGACGATGACGTTCCCCTCGGCGTCCGTGAGCGTGACGATCGTGTTGTTGAACGACGTCTTGATGTGCGCCTGACCGATGGCGATGTTCTTGCGGACCTTGCGACGCGTGCGGCCGCGGGCCGCGGATTTGCGGGGAGGCGCCATGTGCTACTTCGCCTTCTTGCCGCGACCGACGGTCTTCTTGGGGCCCTTGCGTGTGCGGCCATTCGTCTTCGTGCGCTGGCCGTTGACCGGGAGCCCACGGCGATGGCGAATCCCGCGATACGCACCGATCTCCTGAAGGCGCTTGATCGCCTGGCCGCGCTCGCGCCGAAGATCACCCTCGACCTCGAGCTCGGAGTCGATGTAGTTGCGAAGCTTCGTCACCTCTTCGTCCGTGAGGTCGCGAACCTTCTGCTCCGGATCGAGGTCGAGCGCCTTGATGACCTTCTGCGAGGTCGAGCGGCCGATCCCGTAGATGTAGGTAAGGCCGATCTCGAGACGCTTCTGCGTCGGAAGGTTGACGCCGGCGATGCGTGCCACGTGGCTAGCCCTGCCTTTGCTTGTGCCGAGGGTTCGAGCAGATCACGATCGTGCGGCCGTGCCGCTTGATCACGCGGCAGCGCTCACACATGGGCTTGACGGATGGGCGTACTTTCATCTGGTTCCTTACTTCATCCGAAAGGTGATTCGGCCGCGGGTGAGGTCGTAGGGAGAGAGCTCGACCTTGACGCGGTCGCCCGGGAGGATGCGGATGTAGTGCTTGCGCATCTTCCCGGAGATACGAGCGAGGACGCTGTGACCGTTGTCGAGCTGCACCCGGAACATCGTTGAGGGGAGCGCTTCGACGACCTCGCCTTCGATCTCGATCTTCTCTTCCTTGACTGCCACTTCGCGCGCGGATAGACCCTTCGGTTGGCGGTTTCCTGTGAGAACAGCGGCGCAACGGAACGCCCGCGCCGCGGCGGGATATCGTAGCAAAGACCCTCTCTCTAGACCTCCACGCCCCCGGGCACTCCGACGCGAGGAGTGAGGATTCGCGGCCCGTCGGGGGTAATGGCCACGGTGTGCTCGAAGTGGGCTGACATCGAGCCGTCGTGTGTGCGGATGGTCCAGCCGTCATCCATGACGATGACCTCGGGCGAGCCTGCCGTGATCATGGGCTCGATCGCAATCGTCATACCCTCGGACAGGCGAGGGCCGCGACCCGGCTCGCCGAAGTTCGGGATGTGCGGATCCTCGTGGTAGTGGCGACCAACGCCGTGGCCGACGAGGCTCCGGATGACCGAGAAGCCCGCCGCCTCGACGACCTCCTGGATCGCGTGCGAGACGTCTCCGACGCGGTTCTCGACGACCGCTTCGGCGATGCCCGCGGCGAGTGCGTCCTGCGCGACGTCGAGCAGTCGCTGATCCTCGGGCTGGATCTCCCCGACGCCGAACGTGTACGCACTGTCGGCGATGTAGCCGTCCAGCGTCACTCCGACGTCGATCGTGACGAGATCGCCGTCACCGACGACGAACGCGTCCGGGATGCCGTGGACGACCACGTCGTTCGGTGAGATGCAGATTGCCTTCGGGTAGCCCTTGTACCCCTCCGAGGTCGGGATCCCGCCGTGCGTGCGGACGAAGGAGCCGGCGGCCGAGTCGAGCTCATCCGTGGTCACGCCCGGCCGTAGGAGGCCGCCGACGTGCGCGATCGTCTCGGCCACGAGAGCACCCGCCGCGGCGATCTTGTCGATCTCACGCAGGCTCTTCCGGATGATCATCGGCTCGCACCCACACCGGCGAGCGCGTCCTCGATCGCCGCGAACACCTCGCCCATCGTCTGCTCGCCGTCTATGGCTACCTCGATCCCGGCAAGCCGGTAGCGATCGACCACGAGTTCGGTGAGCTCGTGGTAGAGCCGGAGCCGGTTCCGGATGCCCTCGGGCGAGTCGTCGGCGCGGCCCTCCGCGAGCGCGCGCTCGTGGAGCCGGTCGGTGGCGACCTCGTCGGACACCTCGAGCAGGATCACCGCATCGAGCGGCTTGCCGATCTCTTCGAGCATCGCATCGAGCGCCTCGGCCTGCGCGAGCGTGCGCGGGAAGCCGTCGAGGACGAACGCGTTCTCGTCCGCGAGTCGCTCGCGAATGAGGCCGACCATGAGCTCGTCGGGCACGAGATCGCCGCGCTCGAGGATCGGGCGCACCTGCCGGCCGAGCTCGGAGCCGTCGGAGACCGCTTCGCGGAGGATGTCACCCGTTGCGACGTGCGGCGCGTCGTACGAGGCCGCGATCCGCTTCGCCTGGGTGCCCTTGCCGGAGCCTTGCGGGCCGAGGATGAGGATTCTCATGTGGATGCAGGTCGAGGGCGAGGCAGCCTCGCCCTTACTTCAGAAAGCCCTCGTAGGAGCGCGCCATCATCTGCGACTCCATCTGCCGCATGGTGTCGAGCGCGACGCCGACGGCAATGAGCACGGAGGTGCCGCCGAGCGCGCCGGCACTCGCCTGGGAGAAGCCGCCGTACGCGATGAAGAGGCTCGGGAGGACGGCCACGAGCGCCAGATACAGCGACCCGGGCAGCGTCAGGCGCGAGAGCACGCGGTCGAGGTACTGCGCGGTCGGGGGGCCGGGACGGATACCGGGGATATAGCCGCCGTACTTGCGGAGGTTGTCCGCCTGGTCGACCGGATTGAACTGAACAGCCGTGTAGAAGTACGTGAAGATCACGATCATGAGGCCTTCGAGCAGCAGGTAGATCCAGTCGCCCGGCTGGAAGTACTCGTTGACGAAGTCGCGCGTCGCCGGGAAGTACTGCGCCATCGTCGGCGGGAACGCGAGGATCGCCGCAGCGAAGATGATCGGGATGACGCCCGCCATGTTCACGCGGAGCGGCAGGTAAGTCGAGCCGCCGGCGGTCATCTTGCGGCCGACCATGCGCTTCGCGTACTGGATCGGAATCCGGCGCTGGCCCTCCTGGACGAACACCACGGCAGCGCAGATCCCGACCGCGATGAGCGGGAAGAAGAGCTTCTCCATCGGCCCGCCGTTCCACCACGCGGCGATGCCGATCGGGGCGCCGACGAGGATGGAGGCGAAGATGAGGATCGAGATGCCGTTGCCGACGCCGCGCTTCGTGATGAGCTCGCCCATCCACATGAGGAGCACGGTGCCCGCCGTGAGCGACACGACGATGAGCACGAGCTCACCAGTTCCCGCGTCGAGCGCGCCCTGGCTGCGGAACAAGAAGGCGTACCCCGTTGCCTGCGCAGCAGCAAGCACGACGGTGAGGTAGCGCGTGTACTGCGTGATCTTCGCGTAGCCGGCCTCGCCCTCCCGCTGCAGCTCGCCGAGCCGCGGGATGACGACGGTCATCAGCTGGATGATGATCGACGCCGTGACGTACGGCATGATCCCGAGCGCGAACAGGGAGAACTGCGAGAGCGCTCCTCCCGAGAAGAGGTTCAGCAGGCCGAGAATGGTGCCGCCCTCGCCCGAGAAGAAGTCCTCGATCGTCTGCGAATCGACGCCCGGCGCGGGAATCCACGAACCGAGGCGATAGAACGCGAGGATCATCGCGGTGAAGAGGACGCGCTGGCGGAGCTCAGGGACCCGCCATGCGTTCGCGAGCCAGCTGAACATCTACTTTGGCGCAAGACCGGAGTCCGCGAGTGCGGACTCCGGTCGCGCGTAGATCCCTGAAGGCGTCCGCTTCGCGGCCGCGGTGTCGGTGATTTCCACCATCGCCCTCTTGGGCGCAAGACCGGAGTCCGCGAGTGCGGACTCCGGTCGCGCGTAGATCCCTGAAGGCGTCCGCTTCGCGGCCGCGGTGTCGGTGATTTCCACCATCGCCCTCTTAGCTCTCGGCTTCCTGGGTCGGAGCTTCCTCGACCTCGGACTCGGCCTCCGGCTCCGCATCACCGGCGACCTCGGGCTCGTCCGCCACCGGCGCGGCGGCCTTGTGCTTGTGCTTCTTGCGCTTCCGCTCGACCGGCTCGCGAAGTCGCGTCACCGTGCCGCCGGCAGCCTCGATCTTCTCGACTGCGGACTTGGAGAACGAGTGAGCGGTGACGGAGAGCTTCTTGCTGAGCTCTCCCTCGCCGAGCACCTTCACGTCGACCGAGAGCTTCGCGATCAGTCCAGCCGCCTTCAGCGCCTCGAGCGTGACGTCTGCACCGGCCTCGAAGCGCTCCTCGAGCTTGCCCACGTTGACGGGTTGACTGTAGGTCCGGAACGGGCCGATGGGCATCGCATCCGCGGAGGTGTTCCCGCGAAGCTTCCCGACTCGCATGTCGATCGGCATCTGGCCGCCCTCGAAGCCCGCCGGCATCTTGTGCGAGCCGGCGCGGGACTTCTGGCCCTTGATGCCGCGACCGGACGTCCGGCCCTTGCCGGAACCCAGGCCGCGGCCGACCCGCTTACGGGCCTCGCGCGGCTGCGCCGGCTTCAGGTTGGAGAGGTTCAGCTCGTCGCTCACGGTCACTTGGCCTCGATGGTCACGAGATGCCGGACCTGGCGCAGCATGCCCTGCAGCTGCGGCGAGTCCTTGTGCTCGGCGCTGCGGCCGATCTTGCCGAGGCCGAGCGCGCGCATGGTGCCGCGGTGGCGACCCGACTGACCGATGACGCTGCGCACCTGCGTGATCCTCAGCTCACTCACTCGCCCGTCTCCTCGGGAGCAGCGGCCTCTGCTGCGGCCTCGTCGGCCGCGGGTGTCTGTTGCTCCTCGACCCGGGCCGCCTCAGCCTCGGCCTCGCGACGCTTGGCCGACACCGGAAGGACCTCGGCGATCGTCTTCCCTCGCATCGCAGCCACGTCCTCCGGCCGCACGAGGCTCTGGAGGCCATTGACCGTCGCCCGGCACATGTTGATTGGATTGGTCGTGCCGAGACTCTTTGCGAGCACGTCGCGAATGCCGGCGAGCTCGAGCACCGCGCGCGTACCGCCCCCGGCGATGACGCCGGTTCCCTCGCTGGCCGGGCGGAGCACGACGCGAGCTGCGTCGAACCGGCCCACGATCTCGTGCGTGATGGTCTGCCCGTGCTTCGGAACGGTGAAGAGGTTCTTGCGGGCGTCCTCCACGGCCTTGGAGATCGCGAGCGGAACCTCGCGGGCCTTTCCGTACCCGAGGCCGACACGATCGACCTCGTCGCCGACGACGACGAGCGCCGTGAACGAGAACCTCCGCCCGCCCTTCACGACCTTGGCGACGCGGTTGATCTCGATGACCCGCTCCTTGAGCTCGCGGGACTCACTCACTTCGGACATGCTCAAAACTGGAGTCCTCCTTCGCGGGCGCCCTCGGCGAGGGCCTTCACCCGTCCGTGGTACAGGTAGCCGGCGCGGTCGAACACGCACGACTCGATGCCGGCGCTCTTCGCCGCCCCGGCGAGAGCCTTCCCGACGGCGTTCGCCTGCTCGGTCTTCGAGCCGGACTCGCTCACGCCCTTCCAGCTCGCGGAGGCGAGCGTCCGTCCGGCCTCGTCGTCGATGAGCTGCGCGCTGATGCCGCGGTTCGAACGGAAGACGAGGAGCCGCGGCCGTGCGGCCGTGCCGGCCACCTTGCTGCGCACGCGACGGTGGCGAGCGCATGCGGGCCTCACGCTTCGTGAGTGTGCTCATGCGCGCTTCCCGACCTTCCTGCGAACCTGCTCGTCGCGGTAGCGAATGCCCTTGCCCTTGTACGGCTCCGGCGGGCGGACCTTCCGCACCTCGGCGGCCGTCTGGCCGACCATCTGCTTGTCGATGCCCTTCACGATGACCTGCGTCGGCACCGGGACGTCGAACGTGATCCCGGGGCGGGGCTTGATCAGCACTGGGTGCGAGTAGCCCACCGCGAGCTCGAGATCGCTGCCCTTGAGCTGCGCGCGATAGCCGACACCCTGGATCTCGAGATGCTTCTCGAAGCCCTGGGTGACGCCCTCGACCATGTTCGCGATGAGCGTTCTCGTCAGGCCGTGGAGCGCGCGGTCCTCACCGCGATCGGTCGGTCGGGTGACGGTGATCTCCGCCTCCGACTGCTCGATCTGCATGCGCGCAGGAACATCCTGCGCGAGCTCGCCGAGCGGCCCCTTCACCTCGACGTGGCCGTGCGAAAGCGCAACGGTCACGCCGCTGGGCACATCGATGGGTCTGCGGCCAATTCGCGACATCGCTACCAGACGAAGGCGATCACTTCGCCGCCCACGCCGCGCTCGGCGGCCTGGCGGTTCGTGATCATTCCGACGGAAGTGGACATGATGGCGGTGCCGAGCCCGCCGAGAACGCGCGGGAGGCGATCCTTGCGGGCATAGACGCGGCGGCCGGGCTTCGAGACTCGCTTGAGATCGGTGATGACGCGGCGCCGGTCACGCGCGAACTTCAGTTCGACGACGAGCATGCGGTACGGGAGGGGCTGGCCCTTGTCGTCATTGGCCTCGACGACACGGAAGTCCTTGATGTACCCCTCGTCCTTGAGAATGCGCGCGATCTCCTCCTTCACCTTGGAGGTCGGCATCGACGCCGAGTCGTGCAGCGCTCGGTTGGCATTGCGAATCCTGGTCAGCATGTCCGCGATCGGATCGGTGAGCATCTTCGGTCCTCCTACCAGCTCGACTTCGTCATTCCCGGGATCGCACCCTGATGCGCGAGCTCACGCAGGCAGATCCGGCACACGCCGAACTTGCGATACACCGCGCGCGGGCGACCACAGCGGTTGCAGCGCGAGTAGGCGCGAACCTCGTACTTCGCCTTTCGCTTCTGCTTGACGACCAGCGACTTCTTTGCCATCTACTGCTGTTCCCTTCTGGAAGCGGCGAACGGGAGGCCCAATGCGCCGAGCAGCGCGCGACCCGCTTCGTCCGTCTTTGCCGATGTTGTGATCGCGACGTCGAGACCGCGGATCGCCGGAACCTTGTCGTAGTCGATCTCCGGGAAGATGATCTGCTCCCGGATCCCGATCGAGTAGTTGCCGCGGCCGTCGAACGACTCGGGGTCGAGACCACGGAAGTCGCGGATACGCGGGAGCGCGATCGACGCAAGCCGGTCGAGAAACTCGTACATCCGCGCGCCGCGCAGCGTTACGCGCGCACCGACCGGCATCCCCTCGCGGAGCTTGAAGCTTGCAATCGACTTCGTCGCTCGGCGGACCTGCGCGCGCTGACCGGCGATGAGCGTGAGCTCGTCGATCGCAGCATCGAGCGCCTTCGCGTCCGTCTTCGCCTCGCCGACGCCCATGTTGAGCGTCACCTTCGTGACGCGCGGGACGTCCATGACGGTCGAGAAGCCGAGCTCGTCCTGGAGCTTCGGGCGGATCTCCGCTTGGTACCGGGCCTTGAGGCGTGGGACGTAGGTTTCGGCGGTCGGTGCGCTCGTCACTTGTCGATCTCCTGGCCGCAGCCCTCGCGCTTGCACACGCGCACGTGAATCGTTCCGCCCTTCGCCTCTCGCTCGGCCATTCCGACGCGCGTCGGATTGCCACAGACCGGGCACACCACCATGACGTTCGAGACGGAGATCGGTGCGGGCTTGTCGAGGATCCCGCCGGGCACGATCTGCGTGCCGCCCATGCGAGAGGAGTCACGGATCGGACGTGGCCTCGTATGCCGCTTGGCGACGTTGAGGTTCTCCACGATCACGCGGCGCTCGGACGGGCGCGCCTCGAGGACCCGGCCGCGCTTCCCGCGGTCCTTGCCGGTGATGATCTGCACCGTGTCGCCCTTCTTCACTTTCATCTTCGTCGACATGTCTCAAAGCACCTCTGGGGCCAAGCTGACGATCTTCATGAAGTTCTTCTCGCGGAGCTCGCGCGCGACCGGGCCGAAGATGCGCGTCCCGCGCGGGTTGGATTGCGGATCGATGATCACGGCGGCGTTCTCGTCGAATCCGATGAGCGTGCCGTCGTCTCTCGAGTAGGGCTTCTTCGTCCGAACGACAACGGCTCGCACGACCTCGCCCTTCTTGACCGCGCCCTGCGGCGTGGCCGTCTTCACGGTAGCAATGATCACGTCGCCCACCCGCGCGTAGCGCCGATGGGAGCCGCCGAGCACACGGATGCACAGGATCTCGCGAGCTCCCGTGTTGTCCGCCACTCGAAGACGCGATTCCTGCTGGATCACTTCGCTGCCTCCACGATCTCCTGCAGCCGCCAGCGCTTCATGCGCGAGAGCGGGCGCGTCTCGACGATGCGAACGACGTCGCCGAGCTTCGCCTGGTTCTCCTCGTCGTGGGCGTGCAGCCGCGTCGACCGCTTCATGACCTTCTTGTAACGCGGGTGCAGCTTCACGACGTCGACGCGGACGACGATCGTCTTGTCTGCCGCAGACGACACGACCGTGCCCTGGCGCTCCTGGCGCCGACCACGCTCGCTCTCCGGCTTGGGGAGGCGCGTTATCGGCTTGCGCTCGGCCGAGGCGACGCGCTTCGGCCTCGTCTTCTTCGGCCGCTCGGAGCGCGGGGGGCGCTTCTTCTTCTGCTTGGGCTGGGAGACGGCCGCAGCGACGACCTCGGCGGGCGCCGCCTCTTTGGTGCTCACGGCCTCCTCGGCGGCCGCGGGAGACTCTTTCGACACATCGTCGGCGGGCTCGGCTTCGGCGGCAATCGGCTCGGCGACCTCGGGCTCTGGCGTCGCGTCCGATTCGTCGACCACGGGCTCGGCCTCGGCAGCAATCGGCTCCGCGACCTCGGGCTCCTCGGCAGGGACTGCCTCGGGCTCTGGCGTCGCGTCCGACTCCTCGACCGCGGGCTCGGTCTCGGCAGCGGGCTCCACGACCTCGGTCTCCTCGACCTCGGCCGGCGTCTCTTCGTTCTCGTTGACGTTCTCGGTGTCTTCAGGCATCTCGCTACTTTCCTCGGTCGCGCTCGTTCTGGACGGTCAGGATGCGGGCGATCTCGCGCTTGGCGTGGCGCAGCCGGGCGCTGTTCTCGAGCACGCCCGTCGCCGTCTGGAAATGCAGGTTGAAGAGCTCCTGCCTCGTCTCGGCCATCTTGCGGCCGAGCTCGTCGTCGGTCAGGGCTCGCAGCTCTCGAGCTCTCATGACGTTGGCTCCAGCGCGCGGATCGCGCAGCCGCTCGATCGGGCGAAGCCGGGCTCTGCCCGGCGGGAGCCGCACGCGACGCCGAGCAGGTCGCTGCGACGAGGGAGGGGGGCACGTGGGGGGAACCGTAGGTTCCACCCACGATTCGTTAGCTCTCAAAGAGATCGGCCTCCCGACGGACGAATTTGGTCTTGAGCGGAAGCTTCTGGCCCGCGAGACGAAGTGCCTCCTTCGCGAGCGGCTCGTCGACGCCGGCGAGCTCGAACATCACCCGGCCGGGCTTCACGACGGCGACCCACCCCTCGGGCGAGCCCTTTCCCGAGCCCATGCGAGTCTCGGCCGGCTTCTTGGTGACCGGCTTGTCCGGGAAGAGATTTATCCAGACCTTCCCGCTTCGGCGGATCTTCCTCGTCGCCGCGATACGCGCAGCCTCGATCTGGCGGTTGGTGACCCACCCTGCCTCGAGTGCCTTGAGCCCGTACTCGCCGAACTGCACGGTCGTCTGGCCCCTGGACGTGCCGCGGCGGTGACCGCGATGGTGCCGGCGGAACTTCGTCTTGCGCGGCATCAACATCAGCTCTCGCCCCCGGTCTCAGGCGTTGTCTCGGGCGTTGCCTCGGGCGTCGCCTCGGGTGCGGACGCCTCCTGCACCTCGGGCTCCACGACAGGCGCCGACGTCTCCGATGCGGGCAGGCCCTGTTGGAGGTCGCGGCGAGGGCGCTGCCCTGGCCGTCCGCCACCTGGTCGCTGTGTGCGCTTCTTGCGCGGCATGATGCCGAGTCCCTCGCGGTCCTGCGAACGGCCGCGACCTTCACGCGAGGCGCCGAGGCCCTCGGCCGAGGCACCGCGTCGGCGACGCGCCTGATCCTGGTCGCCGAGGCGCGTGTCACGCGCCGCAGGAGCGTCATAGCCCTCGGGCATGATCTCGCCCTTGTTGACCCAGACCTTGACGCCGATCTTGCCGAACGTCGTCGATGCCTCGGCCTGGCCGTAGTCGATGTCGGCGCGGATCGTGTGGAGCGGAACGCGGCCCTCGGAGTACATCTCGCGACGGCTCATCTCGCCGCCGCCGAGTCGGCCGGCCGCAGTGATCTTGATCCCCTGAGCACCGGACCGCATCGCCGACGCGAGCGAGCGCTTCATCGCGCGCCGGAAGCTGACCCGGTTCTCGAGCTGCTCCGCGATCGACTGCGCGACGAGCTTCGCGTCGAGCTCGGGGCGCTTGATCTCGTTGATGTTGATGTGGACGTTCTTCTTCGTGATCGCATGCAGCTCTTTGCGGAGCGCGTCGACCTCGACGCCCGACTTCCCGATGACGATGCCCGGGCGGGCGGTATAGATGTCCACCGTGATCCGCTGCTTGTCCTTGCGGATCAGGATGTCCGAGAGCCCTGCGTGCGACAGCTTCCCGAGAATGTGCTCGCGGATGCGAACGTCCTCGAGGAGGTAGGCGGCGAACTCGGGCGTCCCCGTCCACCAGTTCGACTTCCAGTCGTGAATGACGCCGACGCGGAAGCCGCCGGGATGCACTTTCTGGCCCATCAGGCAACCGCCTCCTTCTTCTTCCGCCGGGAGGCGGCCTTCGGCTTGGACTCTTCGGCCGCGGGTGCGGACGCCGGCGTCTCCGCCTGCTTGCGCGGGCGCCGCCGCGTCGACTGCTCCGGGACCTCGGCGAGCACGAGCGTCACGTGGCAGGTGCGCTTGCGAATCCGGTTGACCCGGCCGCGCGCGCGAGGCTTCCAGCGCTTCAGCGTCGGCCCCTCGTCCGCGAACGCAGCCTCGACTACGAGATCGTCGCCGTCGAGGCCGTGGTTCGCCTCGGCGTTCGCAACCGCAGACCGAAGCACCTTCTCGATGTCCGTCGCCGCGGCACGCTGCGTGAACGCGAGAATCGTCCGCGCCTCGGGCACGCTTCGGCCGCGTATGTGGTCGAGCACGAGCCGCGCCTTGCGCGCGGACGTGCGAACCCACTTGGCCTGTGCGCGAACGCGCATCCGATCGTCCTGAGCTTGTGCCATCAGCGCTTCTTCACCTGCGTCGAGCGGTCACCGGCGTGGCCGCGGAAGGTCCTGGTGGGAGCGAACTCGCCGAGCTTGTGACCGACCATCTGCTCGGTCACGAAGACGGGCACGTGCTTGCGGCCGTCGTGGACGGCGATGGTGTGGCCGACCATCTCCGGAAAGATCGTCGACGAGCGCGACCAGGTGCGGATCATGCGCTTCTCGCCGCTCGCGTTCATCGCCTCGATCCGGCCCATGAGCCGGTCCTCGACGAAAGGCCCCTTCTTGGACGATCTGCTCACGGGCTAGCGCTTCCTTTCCTTGCCACGGCGACGGCCGCGGACGATCAACTTGTCGGATTCCTTGTGCTTGCGACGGGTGCGCTTCCCGAGCGTCGGGACGCCCCACGGGGTGACCGGATGCCGTCCGCCCTTCGTCTTCCCCTCGCCGCCGCCGTGCGGGTGGTCGACCGGATTCATGGCCGAGCCGCGGACGGTCGGTCGCTTGCCGAGCCAGCGGCTTCGGCCGGCCTTGCCGCTCGACTGGTTCGAGTGATCGGTGTTCCCGACCTGGCCGACGGTGGCGCGGCAGGTGAGAAGGACGCGGCGGAGCTCACCGGACGGGAGCCTCAGGACGGCGTGCGGGCCGTCCTTCGCCACGAGCTGGATCGCCGAGCCGGCGGAGCGAGCCATCCGTGCGCCCTGGCCGGGCTTCAGCTCGACCGCATGGATCAGCGTTCCTGTCGGGATGTTCGACAAGGGGAGCGCATTGCCGGGCTTGATGTCCGCCTCGGGGCCGGACTCGACGGTCGAGCCGACGCGGAGCCGTGCCGGAGCGAGGATGTAGGCCTTCGCACCGTCGGCGTAGTGGAGCAACGCGATGCGCGCCGACCGGTTCGGGTCGTACTCGATCGAAGCCACCTTCGCCGGTACGCCGTCCTTCGTTCGCTTGAAGTCGATCGTGCGGAACCGCCGCTTGTGCCCGCCACCCTGGTGACGCGTCGTGATGCGGCCGCGGTTGTTCCGCCCACCCTTCTTCGTGATCGGCTCGAGCAGCGAGCGCTCCGGCTCGGACTTCGTGATCTCCTCGAAGCCGGACGTCGCCATGAAGCGGCGCCCCGGGCTCGTCGGCTTGTACTTCTTCAGGGCCATCAGACGGCCGCTCCTTCGAACATCTCGATCTCGTAGCCCTCTTTCAGCTCGACGATCGCCTTCTTCCAGCCCGGCCGGCGTCCCTTGATGAAGCCGCGGCGCTTCGGCTTGGACTGCACCTTGACGATGTTCACGGCCGCGACCTTCACCTCGAAGAGCTCTTCGACGGCCTGCCGGATCTGCGTCTTGTGGGCGTCCTCGTGCACCTTGAACGTGTACTTGCGGGCGGTGATGAGCGAGTAGCTCTTCTCCGAGACCACGGGCGCAAGGAGGACCTGGTTCGGGTGCAAGCTCATTCCGCAGCCTCCTCCGCCGCGACGCCTGCGCGCGCAAGCACGAGCTGCATCGCCGCGTCGCTGATGACGACGGAGCGCGCCCAGACGAGTGAGGCGACCTCGAGCTCGGCGGGCACGGTCACGAGCACCCTCTCGAGATTCCGGAAGGACTTCACGAGCAGTTCCTCGTCCTCGTTCACGACGACGAGCGTCGGGCGCTCGCCCCAGGTCGCGAGGAGCTCGGCGGCTTTCCGCGTCGACGGCGCGTCGAAGCCGGATCCGTCGAGAATGGCGAGGGTGCCGTTGGCAGCGTGATGGGAGAGCACGCCGCGGAGCGCCGTGCGTCGCGCCTTGCGGTTGACCTTGACCTCGAAGCTGCGCATCCCTGGTGCGAACGCCACGCCGCCGCCGGTCCAGTGCGGCGCGCGCGTCGTTCCTGCGCGAGCACGGCCCGTACCCTTCTGGCGCCAGGGCTTCGAGCGTCCGCCGGCGACGAGGCCGCGGCTCTTCGTGCCCTTCGTGCCGGCGCGAGCGGCATTCAGCTCGGCCCGCACCGTCTCGTGGACGAGATGCGGCTTGAGATCGACGGCGAAGACCGCCTCGTCGAGGGCGACCTCCTTCGACGACCCGCCGATCACGGGTGCCTTCGGAGCAGCCATCACGCGCTCACGATCTCCAGAAGCCCGCTCTTGGCGCCCGGGACGGAGCCCCGAATGAGCAGGAGATTGCGCTCGACGTCCACCTCGTGGACGACGAGCCCGGGCTGGGTGACGCGCGTCCCGCCCATGCGGCCCGGCATCTTCTTGCCCTTGAACACACGCGAGGGATACGCAGAGGCGCCGATCGACCCCGGCTTGCGGACGTTGTGCGAACCGTGGGACACCGGGCCGCGGCTGAAGTTGTGCCGCTTGATGGTCCCCTGGAAGCCCTTCCCGACCGTGACGCCGGCGACCTTGATCTCCTCGCCGGGCTCGAACGCCTCGACAGTGACCGTCTCGCCGACGGTCAGCCCGCTCTCGCCGCGGAACTCGACGAGGTGGCGATGCGGCCCGACGCCAGCCTTCTTCAGGTGGCCGACCTCCGGCTTCGACAGCTTCCGCTCGGCGACGGCATCGAAAGCAAGCTGCACCGCGTCGTAGCCGTCCGTGTCCTGCGTCTTCACCTGGACGACCGGACACGGCCCGGCCTCGACCACCGTGACAGCCGTCATCACTCCGCTGTCGGGATCGAAGACCTGGCTCATGCCGAGCTTCTTGCCGAGGATGCCTTTCATCTCAGAGCTTGATCTCGATGTCGACCCCCGCCGGAA
Source organism: uncultured Gaiellaceae bacterium (assembly GCA_963833725.1). Classification (GTDB taxonomy): domain Bacteria; phylum Actinomycetota; class Thermoleophilia; order Gaiellales; family Gaiellaceae; genus GMQP-bins7. Next base: position 82,713 of record CAWHYV010000006.1, on the reverse strand, counting down.
GGTCGAGCCGCATGAGCGAGTCGACCGTCTTGGGCGTGGGGCTGTGGATGTCGATCAGGCGCTTGTGCGTGCGTACCTCGAAGTGCTCGCGCGAGTCCTTGTCCTTGAACGGGCTGCGAATCACGCAGTAGACGTTCTTCTCGGTCGGCAGCGGGACGGGACCAGTGATGGTCGCGCCGGTGCGCTGCGCCGTCTCCACGATCTGGGATGCGGAGCGGTCCACCTGCTGGTGGTCGTAACCCTTGAGCCGGATGCGGATCTTCTGTTGCGCCATTGCTTATGGAAGTAGGGGAGACATATATGTCTCCCCTACGCGATGATCTCCGTGACGACGCCGGCACCGACCGTGCGCCCGCCCTCGCGGATCGCGAAGCGGAGGCCCTGGTCCATGGCGATCGGCTGGTGCATGTCGATCTCCATGTTCGTGTTGTCGCCAGGCATGACCATCTCCTGGCCCTCGGGCAGCTTGATCGAGCCCGTCACGTCCGTCGTGCGGAAGTAGAACTGCGGCCGGTAGCCGTTGAAGAACGGCGTGTGGCGGCCGCCCTCGTCCTTCGAGAGGACGTAGACCTCGGCCTTGAACTGCGTGTGCGGCGTGATCGAGCCGGGCTTCGCAAGCACCTGACCGCGCTCGACCTCCTCGCGCTTCACGCCGCGGAGCAGCGCGCCCGCGTTGTCGCCGGCCTGCGCGTAGTCGAGGGTCTTCAGGAACATCTCGAGGCCGGTGACGACCGTCTTCTCGGTCTGCGGGTGGATGCCGACGATCTCGACCTCCTCGCCGACCGTGAGCTTGCCCTGCTCGATCCGGCCCGTGACCACCGTGCCGCGGCCCGTGATCGTGAACACGTCCTCGATGGGCATGAGGAACGGCTTGTCGACGTCGCGGACGGGCTCCGGGATGTACGAGTCGACCGCGGCCATGAGCTCGAGGATCTTCGGCGTCCACTCCGGGTCGCCCTCGAGCGCCTTGAGCGCCGAGACCTGGATGACCGGGATGTCGTCGCCGGGGAACTCGTACTTGGAGAGAAGCTCGCGGACCTCCATCTCGACGAGCTCGAGCAGCTCGGGATCGTCGACCATGTCGGCCTTGTTCAGCGCGACGACGATCGAGGGAACCTCGACCTGGCGCGCGAGCAGGATGTGCTCACGCGTCTGCGGCATCGGGCCGTCGGCGGCGGAGACGACGAGAATCGCGCCGTCCATCTGGGCGGCGCCCGTGATCATGTTCTTGATGTAGTCGGCGTGGCCCGGGCAGTCGACGTGGGCGTAGTGCCGGTTCTCCGTCTCGTACTCGACGTGCGCGGTGTTGATCGTGATGCCGCGCTGTCGCTCCTCGGGAGCCTTGTCGATCGCGTCGAAGGAGGTCGCCTCGGTGTTCGTGCCGGACTCGGCGAGAACCTTCGTGATCGCGGCCGTGAGCGTCGTCTTGCCGTGGTCGATGTGGCCGATCGTGCCGACGTTGACGTGCGGCTTGGTGCGCTCGAACTTCTGCTTTGCCATCTGCTCCTATCCTTCCGAGCTCGTCTTCTGCGATTACGGTGTCTTGTCGCCCCCCACGATCGCCTCGGCGATCGAGGTGGGCACTTCTTCGTAGCGGTCGAACTGCATCGTGAATGTCGCACGGCCCTGGCTCATCGAGCGCAGGTCGGTCGCGTAGCCGAACATCTCGGAGAGCGGAACGCTCGCCCGAATCGATTGTGAACTGCCCGGCTGTGACCTGCCGATCGGCTCGATTTGCTCGACCCGACCGCGACGGCCGTTGAGGTTACCAATGACGTCGCCGAGGTACTCGTCCGGCGTGACGACCTCGACGGCCATCACCGGCTCGAGGAGCTTCGGCTTCGCGCGCTTCATGCCCTCTTTGAACGCAATGGAGCCGGCGATCTTGAAGGAGCGCTCGCTCGAGTCGACGTCGTGGTACGAGCCGTCGATCAGCTCGACCTTGATGTCGACGACCGGGTAGCCGGCGACGACGCCCGAGCTCATCGCCTCCTGGATGCCGTGGTTGACGGCCGGGATGTACTCCTTCGGGATGCGCCCGCCGACGATCTTGTCGACGAATTCGTAGCCCTCTGCCGGGTTCGGATACAGGTTCACGAGCACGTCGCCGTACTGGCCCGAGCCGCCGGTCTGCCGGACGAACCTGCCCTGGATCTTCTCGGCCGGGGTCGTGATCGTCTCGCGGTAGGCAACCTGCGGGCGCCCGACGTTGCCGTCGACCGAGAACTCGCGCTGAAGGCGGTCGACGATGATCTCGAGGTGCAGCTCGCCCATCCCGGCGATGAGCGTCTGCCCGGTCTCCTCGTCCGATGACACGCGGAATGTCGGATCCTCTTCGGCGAGGCGCTGGAGCGCCGTCGCGAGCTTGTCCTGATCCGCCTTCGTCCGAGGCTCGATGGCGACCGAGATGACCGGATCCGGGAACGACATCCTCTCGAGGACGATCGGGGCCGACTCGATCGCGATCGTGTCGCCCGTCGTCGTGAACTTCAGCCCGACGGCCGCAGCGATCTCGCCCGCGCCGATCTCGTCGCGCTCCTCGCGGTGGTTCGCGTGCATCTGGAGGATGCGCCCGATCCGCTCGGTCTTGCCGTTCGTCGTGTTGAGAACCCGATCGCCGGCCTTCACCTGGCCGGAGTAGACGCGGAAGTACGTGAGCTTGCCGACGTACGGGTCGCTCATGACCTTGAACGCGAGGGCGGCGAAGGGGGCGTCGTAGTCGGCCGGCCGAGTCTCCTCCGCCTCCGACTTCGGGTCGAGTCCCTGGACGGGCGGAACGTCGAGCGGGCTCGGCAGGTAGTCGACGATCGCGTCGAGAAGCGCCTGGACGCCCTTGTTCTTGAATGCCGAGCCTGCGAGCACGGGCGTGATCTCGCCGGCGAGCGTCCCCGTACGGAGCGCACGGCGGATCATCTCCGGTGTGGCCGCGGACTCATCGCCGAGGTACGCCTCCATCAGCTCGTCGTCGAACTCGGCGATCAGGTCGATGAGATTGTGGTGACCTACCTCCGCCGCGGCGGCGAGCTCCGCCGGAATCTCCTCGACGGAGAACTCGGTTCCGAGCGTGTTCGAGTAGACGATCGCGTTCATCTCGACGAGGTCGACGATCCCGGAGAAATGCTCCTCGCTCCCGATCGGAACGTGCACCGGAACCGGGCGCGCACCGAGCCGGTCGCGCATCGACTGCACGGCGGCGTCGAAGTCCGCGCCGGTGCGATCCATCTTGTTGATGAACGCGATGCGCGGCACGCTGTAGCGGTCGGCCTGGCGCCAGACGGTCTCCGACTGCGGCTGGACGCCCGCGACGGAGTCGAAGACGGCCACTGCGCCGTCGAGCACGCGAAGGCTGCGCTCGACCTCGACCGTAAAGTCCACGTGCCCGGGCGTATCGATAATGTTGATGCGATGATCGCGCCACTCCGCGGTCGTGGCTGCCGACGTGATCGTGATGCCGCGCTCCTGCTCCTGCGCCATCCAGTCCATCGTCGCGGCACCCTCGTGCACCTCGCCCATCTTGTGCGTGCGACCGGTGTAGTAGAGGATCCGCTCGGTCGTCGTGGTCTTGCCGGCATCGATGTGGGCCATGATCCCGATGTTCCGGACCCGGTCCAGTCCGACGGGTGTCGCTACGGCGCTCATCGTTCGCTCTCTCCGGTTACCAGCGGTAGTGCGCGAAGGCCTTGTTGGCCTGCGCCATCCGGTAGATGTCGTCCTTCTTCTTGTAGGCGCCGCCCTGCTGGTTCAGCGCGTCCATGAACTCGCCGGCGAGCTTCGCAGCCATGCCCTTCTCGCGCCGGTCTCGCGCGTTCTGGACGATCCAGCGCAGCGCGAGCGTGCGCGCGCGCCGTTGCGGCACTTCGACGGGCACCTGGTAGTTCGCACCCCCGACCCTGCGAGAGCGAACCTCGAGCACCGGTGTGACGCTCTTCACGGCCTGCTCGAGCACTTCGAGCTGCGGCTTGCCCGTCTTCTCGGCTGCGATCGCAAGCGCGTCGTAGACCGTGCGCTCGGCGATCGACTTCTTCCCGTCGAGCATGAGACGGTTGATCACCTGCGAGACGAGCACCGACCCGTGGATGGCATCTGGCTCGATCGTTCGGGGCTGGATCTCGGCGCGGCGCGGCATCGCTCTAGCTCTCCTACGGCTTCTTCGCGCCGTACTTCGAGCGCGCCTGCCGACGCTCCGTCACACCCGCGGAGTCGAGACCGCCGCGGATGACCTTGTACCGGAAGCCCGGGAGGTCCTTCACGCGCCCACCGCGGACGAGCACGACCGAATGCTCCTGCAGGTTGTGGCCCTCGCCCGGAATGTACGCACCGACCTCCATGCCGTTCGTGAGCCTGACGCGCGCGACCTTCCGTAGCGCGGAGTTCGGCTTCTTCGGCGTCGTCGTGTAGACGCGCGTGCAGACGCCGCGCTTTTGCGGCGCTCCCCGAAGTGCCGGGGTCTTCGTCTTCACCTTCGGCGTCGTCCGACCCTTCCGGACGAGCTGGTTGACTGTGGGCACGCGCTGCTCCTACTGGTGGTCGGTCGATTTCCTCACACAGAAAAGGCTGGCGAGCAAGACCACACCCGCCGGCCGGCCGCGGGATGGTAGCAAACCCGCATCAGCAGTGCACTAGCCGCCGGCCGCATCCCTGAATACAGTGAGCCCCAGGGGAGTGGTTGGTTTGGGAACGTGACTGCGGTCATAGCCGCGGCAATCGCCGTGGCGATCGTCGCTACCGCGATCATCGCGGTGCGGATCGTCAGCGCGCGGTCCCAGCGTCGTTTCGAGGCTGTCGTCGGACAGCTCGATCAGCACATGGAGGCGATCTCGGTCCACCTCCAGCACGCGGTCGAGCGGTCCGAGGACGCTCGCAGCCAAGGCCTCGGGGATCTCGGGTTCACGCTCGACCTCACCGAGCTCCTCCAGCGCCTCGCCGAGGAGGCAGCGACGCGCACCGGAGCGCAAGCCGCAACCGTGCGTGTGCGGGGCCCCGCCGAGCTCCCGGCGATGGCGTCGTTCGGAACGGGTGACGGAGGCGCGCTTCTCGAGGCGGCGCTCGGTCCTCCGGACGGACGGCCATACCGTGCATTGACCTTGAACTGGTCCTATCCTCCGTCGCTGGAGGGCGACGAGGTCGCCTACCGATCGGCGTTGATCGTCCCGATCGTCGAGGACGGACTCGACAGCGGTGCGCTCGTCGCGTACGGGAGCGGCGCTTCCGCCTTCCGTCCCGAGCATGCGCGGGCGCTCGAGGCGCTCGCGCAGGATGCAGCGATCGGGATCACGAACGCGCGCCGCTTCGCGGAGGCCGAGCTCCGCGCGGTGACCGACGGACTCACGGGGGTCAGGAACCGTCGCGGCTACGACGAAGAGCTCGAACGAGAGCTCGCGCGCGCTCGGCGCACGGGTCGGCCCCTCGCCCTCTTCCTCCTCGACCTCGACGACTTCGGCGAGGTCAACCAACGATACGACTACCCGGGCGGCGACCTCGTACTGCAGGAATTCGCGGATCTCCTCGATCGGGTCGCGCGTGCGACGGATACCGTCGCGCGTCGAGGCGGTGAGGAGTTCGCGATCCTGCTCCCGGAAACGACGGGTGACGAGGGACGACAGTTCTACGTCCGGATCCGCGACGAGGTCGAGGCGACGTCGTTCTCGAACGTCGGACGGCTCACGTTCTCCGGCGGCCTCGTCGAGTGGCGACCGAACGAGTCGCAGGAGTCGCTCGATGCGCGCGTGTCCGCAGCGGTGAACAGGGCCAAGCGCGCCGGAAAGAACCGCCTCGAGGCGGAGTGACCTCAGCCGCGACGGGCTGCGGCCCAGCGAGCCGCTTCCGCCTCGTGCAGCGACAGGAACGGCGTGAACGCCGAGAGCGTCACCAGACCGAGCTCGGGCAGTCGGTCGCGCTCGCACACGAGCTTGCTCTCGGCTGCCTTCTGCATCCGGATCGTCCAGGCTGCATACGCGTCGGCACGCCGCTCGGCTCGAAGCTCACGCAAAGCAGCGACGTGCGCGAGATCTGCCGGGAGTGCGCCGAGCGCGGAGGTCTCGTCGTGCGCCTCGATGACGAACGTACCCTCCGCGGTGCGGATCGTCGTGGGCCTGCCGGTCGTCACGTGGAACACGGCATCGGGCGCCGACGTCGCGAGGGCGACGCCTCGACCCTCCGGGAGCCAACTCGGCGCCGGCGAGACCGTCACCTCGCGCGCCAGCACAGGAGCGAAGGTTGCGCGAAACCGCGCGACGTCTGCGGCGGAGACTCGCGCGATCGCCAGACGCGCAGCGATCTGTTGCCAGCGAAGCTCGTCGCCCATGATCCCGCGTCCGACCGCGAGGCTCGCGCCCGATTCGGCCAGCGCCGAGCGGTACGCGGTCGAGCTCCCGTCGAAGCGCGACGCGACGACGCGACGCTCCATTGCGAGTGCGTCGGAGGGCGAGACACGTGCGCGCTCCCGCTCGATTGCACGCGCCACGAGCGCGGTGAGTGCGAGCTCGCGGTCGCGCGTCACCTTCGCGAGCGCGGCGACACTCGCGGCGGTCAGGGGTATCGAGCCGTACAGGCAGCGGGTTCCGCTCGGCAGCACGAGCTGCCCGGTCTTCGTGTCGGGATCGAGCTCGCGGCCGAGGATCGTGGGTGCATCGCAGAGACCTGCGTCGCGGGCCCACAACCAGACGCAGGCCGCGAGCGTCTTGTCCGGATCGTTCGATCGCGCATCGCGCTGTGCCCAGCCCCACGACCACACGTGAGCGAGTCGCAGCTCCTTTGCCACCTGCTTCACCGCAAGCGTCTGCCATTTCGCCACGCTGAACCAGCGCGACCTCGGCGCGAGCCCTTCCCGACCACCCGTGCCGGGGCCGGTCTGGAACCCGACCATGATCCCGATACGCGAAGGAGGAATCCCGAGCGCCAGCAGCTTCGCAGCAGACTGACGATGACGGACCCTGAGCCGACGTGAGCCGTCGACGGGGCCGTCACGCCAGATGAGATTCGCGTTCGCGTAGTTCTCGAGGACGAGATCGGAGACCGCCGCGACGGACTTCCACCACGCGGCTGCGTCTCCCCCCGTGAACGGGTCGCTGGAGACGAGGAGCGCGGGTCGTCCGCCACGCTCCTCGAGCCTGGTGACGAACCGCAAGACGTTCGCGCGATAACGCTCCGCGGTCGGTGTGAGCGGCGTTGGGAGCGACGCGCCCCAGAGCTCGTTCAGCGCAATGAGCGGCGTCGGGCAGCCGGAGACCGATACGGCGTAGTCGAAGAGCGAGTCTGCGCGCTTCTCGATGAGCGCCGGATCGGCGGGCTCGGAGGGCGTGCCGACGCGCTTGCGCAGGTACATGTCCCAATGGACGGTTCCTGCACCCGCCGCGCGCGCCTCGGCCGCGAGATCCGGACCCCCTGTGGCGACCACGACACCGGATCGCGCGAACCGCTCCCGCCAGAACGACACCGAGCTGTCGGCAAAGTCGATCCAGGTCGGCTGCGCCTCGGGAAGCCCGCACGACAATGCCGCCTGGCCCGATCCCGGCCATGCAGCGGCGACGGCGATCACGGCAGCGACGGCGAAGAAAGCCCTGCTCACGGGATTAGAGGTAGCAGAAGGGCGTAAAGGAGAGTGTGAGCGTGAGGGAAGAGCCGGGGTCTGGCCCGTGGGCCAGACCCCTAACGGCTATTCCTCGTCTGCCGGAGGCTCGAGCTCGGCGGTCTCGCCGTCGGCATCGAGCGCAGGCTCGCTGTCGAGGGAGACGTCGAGAGCATCGAAGTCGAAACCGTCGCCGTCGCCGATCTCCTCGAGCGCTGCGAGCAGCTCGGCCTCGGCCTCTGGCCGGGCGAACGTCACCGGAAGCGGCTCGGTCGGCTCGATGGTGATCTGCCGATACTGCTTGAGGCCCGTCGCCGCCGGAATGAGCTTCCCGATGATGACGTTCTCCTTGAGCCCGTTCAGGTGATCGACCTTGCCCTCGATCGCTGCGTCGGTCAGCACCTTCGTCGTCTCCTGGAACGACGCCGCCGACAGGAACGACTCGGTGGCCAGTGACGCCTTCGTGATCCCGAGGATGATCGGATCGAAGGTCGCGAGCTCGCCCTTTGCCTTCTTGACGCGGGCGTTCTCGCGCTCGAGGACGACCTTGTCGACGAGCTGTCCGGGCAGGAGCTCGGTGTCGCCGTTCGTCTCGACGCGGACCTTCTTGAGCATCTGACGCACGATCAGCTCGATGTGCTTGTCGTGGATCTCGACGCCCTGCGACTTGTAGACCTTCTGCACCTCGCCAACGAGGTAGAGCTCGGTCTGTGTGTCGCCCTTGAGCGTGAGGAGATCTCCCGGGTTGAGCGACCCTTCGTTCAGCGGATCGCCCGACTCGACCATCTGCCCCTTCGTCACGAGGAGACGCGTCCGCCGCGGGAAGCTGAACTCCTTCGGGTCCGGAAGCTCGCCGCTCGCATCGAGAACCGTCGGCGAGACCGTGACCTTCACGGTGCGGTCGGCGTCCTCGATGTCCACCTTCCCTGCGATGTCCACGAGCGTCGCTGCGCCCTTCGGATTCCGCGCCTCGAAGATCTCGACGACGCGAGGAAGGCCGTGCGTGATGTCGTCTCCGGCGACGCCGCCCGTGTGGAACGTCCGCATCGTGAGCTGCGTTCCGGGCTCGCCGATCGACTGCGCGGCGATGATGCCGACCGCGTCACCGATCTCTGCCATACCACCCGTCGCGAGGAACGTGCCGTAGCAGTTTCGGCAGATACCCCACTCGCTGCGGCACTTGAGCACCGAGCGGACCGGGATCGTCGCGGACTCGGCCTGCTCGGCGAACTCCTCGACGATCTTCCGCAGTGCGCTCATGCTGATCTCCGCGCCCTTCTCGACGATGACCGTCTTGCCGGGCTTGCCGTCCTTGAGCGGCTTGCGGATGTCCTCGGCTGCCACGCGCCCCGCGACGCTCTTGTTCGGCACGTCGTCGAGGAAGAGCGGCAACTCGATGAACTCGGCGGTTCCGCAGTCGGCCAGGTTCTTGCCCGGCTGGTCGCGGATGATCACGTCCTGCGACACGTCCACGAGCCGCCTCGTGAGGTAGCCCGAGTCCGCCGTGCGGAGCGCCGTGTCGGCAAGGCCCTTGCGGGCGCCGTGCGTGGAGATGAAGTACTCGAGGACGGTGAGGCCCTCCATGAAGTTCGCCTTGATCGGGCGGGCGATGATCTGCCCCTTCGGATCCGCCATGAGGCCGCGCATTCCGGCGAGCTGACGGATCTGGTTGAACGATCCCCGGGCTCCCGAGTTGGCCATCATGTAGATCGGGTTCGTCGGCTCGAGGTTGTCCATCATCCGGTCGGCGACCGTGTCCGTCGCCTGTGTCCAGATGGCGATGACGCGCTCGTCGCGCTCCTCCTCCGTCATCAGGCCGCGGTCGTACTCCTTGCCGACCTTGCTCACCTCGTCCTCGAACCCGGCGAGGATCTCCTCCTTGTCGCCCGGGATCACGATGTCGTTCTTCGAGATCGTGATGCCGGCGCGGGTGGCGAAGCGGAACGTCATCGACTTGATGACGTCGAGCGCCGAGGAGATCGTGTTCGGCCCGTAGTGCTCGACGAGGTCGCCGATGAACCCGTCGAGCTCTCGCTTCGTGAGCGTCCGGTTGAGGAAGCGATGATCCTCGAAGTTGCCTCCGGTCGCCTCGTCGAGCGCGCGCTTGACCTCGGTGTTGAAGATGACCCGGCCCGGCGTCGTCACGAGCAGCTCGCCGGACCACGTGTACTCGATCGGATCCTGGTAGTCGATGTAGCCCGAATCGAGCGAGAACTCGACGTCCTCCTCGGTCCGGTAGCGCTTGAGCCCCTTGACGCCGACGGCCTTGGCAGTCTGCTCGGCGCTCAGCTTCTGCAGGTCGTGCTCGCAGTAGGTGAGGAAGTACGCCCCGAGCACCATGTCCTGGCTCGGCGTCGCGAGCGGACGACCGCTCGCCGGCGAGAGGATGTTGTTCGCGGAGAGCATGAGCACCCGCGCCTCCGCCTGCGCCTCGGCGCTGAGCGGGAGGTGCACGGCCATCTGATCGCCGTCGAAGTCGGCGTTGAACGCCTGGCAGACGAGCGGATGGACCTGGATCGCCTTGCCCTCGACGAGCACGGGCTCGAACGCCTGGATCCCGAGGCGGTGCAGCGTCGGCGCGCGATTCAGGAGAACCGGGTGCTCGGCGATGACCTCCTCGAGGACGTCCCACACCTCCGGGATCATCGACTCGACCATCTTCTTGGCGGCCTTGATGTTCTGGACGGCCTTGCGCTCGACGAGCCGGCTCATGATGAACGGCTTGAAGAGCTCGAGCGCCATGAGCTTCGGCAGCCCGCACTGGTGGAGCTTCAGGTTCGGCCCGGCGACGATCACCGAGCGGCCCGAGTAGTCGACGCGCTTGCCGAGCAGGTTCTGGCGGAAGCGTCCCTGCTTGCCCTTGAGCATGTCCGAGAGCGACTTCAGCGGGCGGTTGCCCGGGCCGGTGACCGCGCGGCCGCGCCGGCCGTTGTCGAACAGCGCGTCGACGGCCTCCTGCAGCATCCGCTTCTCGTTGTTGACGATGATCTCCGGCGCACCGAGGTCGAGCAGCCGCTTGAGCCGGTTGTTCCGGTTGATCACGCGTCGATAGAGATCGTTCAGGTCGCTCGTCGCGAAGCGGCCACCGTCGAGCTGCACCATCGGGCGGAGCTCCGGCGGAATGACCGGCACGGCCTCGAGGATCATCCACTCGGGCTTGTTCCCGGACTTGATGAACGCCTCGACGACCTTGAGCCGCTTGATCCCACGCTGTTGCTTCTGCCCCTTGGAGGTCTTGATGATGTCGCGCAGCGAGAGCGACTCCTCGTCGAGCGAGAGGTCGCGGAGCAGGTCGCGAACCGCCTCGGCACCCATGCCGCCGCGGAAGTAGATCCCGAAGCCGTAGGGCGAGCCGAAGCGATCCTTGAGCTCACGGAAGATCTGCTCGTCGCCGACGATCATCTTCGGCTCGAGCTCCTTGAAGAGGAGCCAGGTCTGCTCGAGGCGACGCACGGCCTCGACCGCGGCCTCACGCGTGTCCTCGCGACGCATCTCCATGTCCGCGACCATCTCGCGGACCTTCAACGCCCACTGACTGATCGCGTCGAGGTCTTCCTTCTTCGTCCCCTCCACGAGGCAGAGGTCGTACGCGAGCTCCCGCATGTCCGCCGCTTCCGCCTCGGGGTCGACGGTGGCGAGCACGTCGGCGAGCAGGCCCGAGCCCACCTCACGCGCGCGATCGAGGTTCTTCTTGTCGACGTCGGCAACCAGAGCCGCGTCGTGCTCGGAGAGCTCGGACCCGCCGAGCAGCTCCTCCTGCAGCTTCTTCAGGTGCTTCGTGATCGCACCCTTCTTCGAGCCGGTCGCCTTCGCGAGCTCGGCGCGGAGCGGCGCGAGCGCGGCCTCGATCTGGACGGACGCGGCTGCAACCGACTCGACCTCGCGCGGGGCGAGGCGGCGATCGTCGCGCGTGGCCGTCTGGCGGACGAGCTCGCGCACACGGCGCGGATCCTCGGACGCGATGGTCTTTGCGAGGTTGACGAACACTCCGCCGCCGAGCGCACGGATCTCCTCGAGCGACGGGAGCGCCGACTCCTCGGCCCAGTTGGACAGCCCTCGACCCCAGAAGTCGTCGTCCTCGTCGAAGTTCTTCTCCTTGCCGGACGCGAAGTAGTCGCGCCTCCGTGCCAGCCGATCGTCGAGAGCGGAAAGCGCCTCGTCCCGATCGAGGTAGACACGCTCGCTCTCGCCCGCGACCTTGTCCTCGAGATCGGCGAGGTCCTCCTGCCGCTTCTCGCGATCGACCTGCGTGACGATCGACGCCGCGAAGTAGAGAACCTTCTCGAGCTCACGCGGGGCGATGTCGAGCAGGTAGCCGATGCGGCTCGGGACGCCCTTGAAGAACCAGATGTGCGAGACCGGCGCCGCGAGGTCGATGTGCCCCATGCGCTCGCGGCGAACCTTCTGCCGCGTCACCTCGACGCCGCAGCGCTCGCAGATGATCCCCTTGTAGCGGACGCGCTTGTACTTGCCGCAATAGCACTCCCAGTCCTTCGTCGGACCGAAGATGCGCTCGCAGAAGAGACCGTCACGCTCGGGCTTGAGCGTGCGGTAGTTGATCGTCTCCGGCTTCGTGACCTCGCCGGACGACCAGTCGCGAATCTGCTTCGACGATGCGAGGCCGATCCGGATCGAGTCGAAGTCGTTGATGTCGGGACCGCGTCTACCAGTTTCCATCTAGCGCCTCGAACCTCTCTCTCTACTGTCCGTGAACTGGTTCATTACTCGTCTGTCGTCTCGACGTCGGCGAGACCTGCCTCGAGGGGAGCCTCCTCGACGTCCGCGAGCTCCTCGTCGGCCGCGAGCACCAGCTCGGCACCCTCGTCGACGCCCTCCGCGCCCTCCTCGACCTCCTCGGCCGTCGGCTGGCGCGCCGCCGCGCGGAGCGAGCCCGGCGAGAGATCGATGCCGAGCTCTTCGGCCGCGCGGAGGAGCTCGTCGTCCTCCTCGCGCACCTCGACCTCGCGACCCTCGTCGGAGAGCACCTGCACGTCGAGTGCAAGTGACTGCATCTCCTTGAGCAGCACCTTGAACGACTCCGGAATCGACGGCTCGGCGATGTTCTCGCCCTTGACGATCGCCTCGTAGGCCTTCACGCGGCCGATCGTGTCGTCGGACTTGATCGTGAGCATCTCCTGGAGCGTGTACGCCGCTCCGTACGCCTCGAGCGCCCACACCTCCATCTCGCCGAACCGCTGTCCGCCGAACTGCGCCTTGCCGCCCAGCGGCTGCTGGGTGACGAGCGAGTACGGGCCTGTCGAGCGTGCGTGGATCTTGTCGTCGACGAGGTGGAGCAGCTTCAGGATGTACATCAAGCCGACCGTCACCTCCTGCGCGAACGGCTCGCCGGACTTCCCGTCGTAGAGCTGGACCTTCCCGGTGCAGCGATTGCCGCGAACGGCCGCGTCGTCGACCGTCATCCCTCCACCGCCGCCCTCGATCGTCTTCGCGAGCTGGACGAGCGCGTCGTCGACGTCGCCCTCCGTCGCACCGTCGAACACGGGCGTCGCAACCGACCTCGGGTCGGGTGCGTTGATCGGAGCTCGCGGGTTCACCGGATCGCCCTCGCTGAAGACCCCGTGCGCCGCCGCCCAACCGAGGTGCGTCTCGAGGATCTGGCCGATGTTCATCCGGCTCGGCACGCCGAGCGGGTTCAGGACGACGTCGACCGCGCGTCCGTCGTCGAGGAACGGCATGTCCTCCTCGGGGACGATCTTCGAGATGACGCCCTTGTTGCCGTGGCGCCCGGCGAGCTTGTCGCCCTCCGCGATCTTGCGCTTCTTCGCGACGAACACGCGGACGAGCTCGTTGACGCCCGGCGGCAGGTCGTCGCCGGCGTCCCGCGAGAACGTCTTGACGCCGATGACCTTGCCGCCTTCGCCGTTCGGCACCTTGAGCGACGTGTCGCGGACCTCGCGCGCCTTCTCCTTGAAGATCGCGCGGATCAGCTTCTCCTCGGCCGTGAGCTCGGTCTCACCCTTGGGCGTGACCTTTCCCACGAGCAGATGGCCGGCATCGACGTCGGCACCGATACGCACCACGCCGCGCTCGTCGAGGTTCGCGAGCGACTCCTCCGAGCGGTTCGGGATGTCGCGCGTGATCTCCTCGTCGCCGAGCTTCGTCGAGCGCGCGTCGATCTCGTACTCGTGGATGTGGATCGAGCTGAGCACGTCGTCCTTGACCAGCCGCTCCGAGATGACGATCGCGTCCTCGAAGTTGAAGCCCTCCCACGGCATGAACGCCACGAGCAGATTGGCCCCGAGGGCGAGCTCGCCGCCGTCGGTCGAGCTGCCGTCGGCGAGCACCTCGCCGCGCTTGACCTTGTCGCCGAGGATGACCGCCGGCTTCTGATGGATGAGCGTGCCCTGATTCGAGCGCATGAACTTCGTGAGCGGGTACTCGTCGCGTGTTCCGCGACCCTCGACGACGATGCGCTCGGCATCGACGTCGACGACGGAGCCGTCGTTCGCGGCGAGGACCACGTCGCCCGTGTCCACGGCTGCGCGGAACTCGAGCCCGGTGCCGACGATCGGCGCCTGCGGGATCATCAGCGGAACTGCCTGCTTCTGCATGTTCGCGCCCATGAGCGCGCGGTTCGCGTCGTTGTGCTCGAGGAACGGGATGAGCGCCGTCGCGACCGACACGATCTGCGCCGGCGAAACGTCCATGTACTCGACGTCCTTCGGAAGCACCGCGACGGCCTCGCCCTCGCGCGACCGGCACAGCACCTGTTCGTTCAGGAAGCGTCCCGTCTTCGGATCGACCGGCTCCGACGCCTGCGCGATCGTGAACTGTCGCTCCTCGGCGGCGTCGAGGTAGATGATCTCGTCCGTCACCTTGCTGCCCTTGACCACGCGGTACGGGGTCTGGATGAAGCCGAACTCCGAAACCGTCGCGAACGACGCGAGCGACCCGATGAGGCCGATGTTCGGACCTTCGGGCGTCTCGATCGGGCACATGCGCCCGTAGTGCGTCGGGTGGACGTCACGCACCTCGATGGGTGCGCGCTCACGGGTCAGGCCCCCGGCGCCGAGCGCCGAGAGGCGACGGCGGTGTGTGAGACCGGAGAGCGTGTTCGTCTGGTCCATGAACTGCGAGAGCTGCGAGGAGCCGAAGAACTCCTTCAGCGCCGCAACCACCGGACGGATGTTGATGATCGTCTGCGGCGTGATCGTGTCGACGTCCTCCGTCGTCATCCGCTCGCGGACGACGCGCTCCATGCGGTACAGGCCGACGCGGAACGCCTCCTGGATCAGCTCTCCCGTCGTGCGGAGGCGGCGATTGCCGAAGTCCTCGTACTCGTCGAGCTCGCTCCGCACCGGATCGCGCGAGAGCTGCGCCGCCTCGGCGGCGTAGTCCTTCGCGTCCTCGGGCACGCCGAGCATGGTCGGGAGCTCGACGAGCTTTCGGACGAGCGCGACGATGTCCTCGGTCGTGAGGACTCGCGTGTCTTCCGGCACCTGGACGCCGAGGCGCTGATTGAGCTTGTAGCGGCCGACCTTCGTCAGGTCGTAGCGCTTGGGATCGAAGAAGAGCGAGCGGAGAAGGTTCCGCGCGTTGTCGAGCGTCGGGGGCTCGCCCGGCCGCTGCTTCTTGAACACCTCGATGAGCGCCTCTTCCTCACGCGTCGTCGGGTCCTTCTCGAGCGTGTTCGCGATGTAGACGGAGCCACCGAAGAGCTCGAGGATCTTCTCGTTCGTGCTCATGTCGAGCTGGAAACCGGTCGAGGGGTCCTCGGCCGGCAGCGCGCGCAGGAGCGTCGTGATCGGAAGCTTGCGCTTCCTGTCGATGCGTGCGAACACGAGACCCTTCTTGTCGATCTCGACCTCGAGCCACGAGCCACGCGAGGGCATGAGGTTCGCCATGAAGACCTGCTTCGTCGCGTCCTTCGGCTCCATGAGATACGCGCCGGGACTGCGTACGAGCTGCGTCACGATGACGCGCTCGGTCCCGTTGATGATGAACGTGCCCCAGGGGGTCATCATCGGGAAGTCGCCCATGAAGACCCGCTGCTCGCGGATCTCTCCGGTGTCCTTGTTGACGAAGCGGACCGTGATCGAGAGCGGGACCTGGTACGTCAGGTCCTTCTCGCGGCACTCCTGGATCGTGAATTGCGGCTCTCCGAACTCGTACTCGGCAAACTCGACCGCAAGGGTCCCCGTGTAATCCTCGATCGGCGAGATGTCGTCGATCGTCTCGCGCAAACCGCCCTCCAGAAACCAGTGGAAGGACGCTCGCTGGATATCGATGAGGTCGGGGAGGTCGAGGACATGCTTCAGGCGCGAAAAGCTCTTGCGCGCGCGCGGCGCGACAGCAACGCTGCTCAAGTGTGAAAGCCTCCCTTAAAAGCGTGCAGGTGTACGGGCAGGGTTAGACGAACGGCCTCGGCGGAACCACGGAGGATAGCGCACGAGGGCACCCCTCCGCAACCGCCATTCGATGCGGTGGAGTGTGTCGGGACAGAATAGCGGACGAGGCAAGCGCGGGGCCAGACCAAGCGGCCTGACCCCGTCTGCAAACCGGCTCGACTCTACTTGAGCTCGACCGACGCGCCTGCCTCTTCGAGCTGGGCCTTGATCGACTCGGCCTCTTCCTTCGCAGCACCCTCCTTGACCGGGCCAGGGGCGGCGTCCACGAGATCCTTCGCCTCCTTGAGCCCGAGCCCGGTCACCGCGCGGACGACCTTGATCACCTGGATCTTCTTGTCGCCGGCGCCGGTGAGGACGACGTCGAACGAGTCCTTCTCCTCCTCCGCCGCTGCACCGTCGCCTCCCGCTGCGGGAGCAGCGGCGACGGCGACCGGAGCGGCGGCCGTGACGCCCCACTCCTCCTCGATCGCGTTCTTGAGCTCGACGAGCTCGAGCACGGTCATCTTGCCGAGCGAGTCGAGCACGCTCTTCACATCACTCGCCATTTTCTTCCTCCTCTTGCCGAGTCTCTGCTTCGTTGGTCTCTTCGATCTCTTCGTTCTCGGGGGCGGAAGACTCGGCCGAGGCCGAATCCTCCGGTGCGCCTGCCTCGACAGGCTCGGCCACCGCTAGGCCCTCGTCCGCAGCCTCCTCCTCGGTAGCCGGTTCTTCGATGTCAACCGCCGCTTCGGCGATCGGCTCGCTGCTCTCGTCGCTTTGCGAGGCGCCGGCATCGGAAAGCGACACTTCGCCCTGCTCTTCGAGCTGCTTGATGCGAGCGTCGATGAGGCCGTGCAGGTCGCGCAGCGGCGCCGAGACGAGCCCGAGCAGCTGCGTGAGTGGCGCGACGATCGCACCGACGAGCTGTCCGCGGAGCACGTCGACGGGCGGCAGCTTTGCGAGCTGATCGACGTCGTCGCCCGAGAGCGGCTTGCCCTCGAGGATGCCTCCGCGCATGGTGAGGACGTTCGTCTCCTTCGCGGTCGCGGCGAGCGCCTTGGCGACTGCCGCCGGGTCTCCCGACGACTCGATGAACGCGATCGCGGTCGGGCCCTCGAGCATGACGAGGAGCCCCTCGGCACCCGCCTGCTCGGCTGCACGCCGGGTGAGCGTGTTCTTCACGATGCGGAAGCGTGCGCCGTGCGGAAGGAGCTGATCCCGCAGCGCCTCGAGCTGCTTGTTCGTCAGACCGCGATAGTCCGCGACGATGAGCGTCTCCGCCGCGCCGAGCTCCGCTGCGAGCTCGTCGACGATTCGTTCCTTGTCCGTTTTCAGCACTGTTTCCTCCTGAACGACGAAACCCGCGCACAGGCGGGCTCGGTCGGACGCAGAACGCGCTGACGGAACCTGCCTCGGTCGGACCTACGCTCCTTTGGAGCTGCCGACGGTCTTCGGCGGGAGTCGCTTCGTAGCTAGGCCGAGACTGTAGCTGCCTCCAGCTCCTCGGCGATGTCGCGAGTGATGGTCGAGTCGACGTGGACACCCGGCCCCATCGTCGTCGTGAGCGTGATCTGCCGGATGTAGCGGCCCTTTGCCGCCGACGGCTTCGCGCGGACGATCTCTTCGATGAGTGCTGCGTAGTTCTCGAGCAGCGCCCGCTCGTCGAAGCTCCGCTTGCCGATCGGGACGTGGACGTTCGCACCGCGGTCGGTTCGGTACTCGAGCTTGCCCGCCTTCGCGTCCGAGACGGCCTTGGCGACGTCCATCGTCACCGTGCCCGTCTTCGGGTTCGGCATCAGGCCACGCGGGCCGAGCACGCGGCCGAGCTTGCCGACGACGCTCATCTGATCCGGCGTCGCGATCGCGACGTCGAAGTCGAGGAAGCCCTCTTCGATCTTGGTCGCGAGATCCGCGGAGCCGACCACATCTGCTCCGGCCACCTCCGCCTCGCGCGCCTTCTCGCCCTCGGCGAAGACGGCGACGCGCACGTCCTTGCCGATGCCGTGCGGGAGCATGATGGTGCCGCGGAGCTGCTCGTCCGCGTGGCGCACGTTGAGCCCGAGACGGAAGTGCACCTCGACGGTCTCGTCGAACTTCGCGGCGGGCGTCTCCTTCAGCAGGCGGACCGCCGCGAGCGGCGTGTACGCCTGCTCGCGATCGATGAGCTCGCGCGCTCCGCGATAGCGCTTGCCGTGACCGCTCATACGTCCGTCTCCACAGCCTCGTCCGCAGAGCTCGGATCTGCAGTAGCAGATCCGAGCTCGCGAGAACCCCTGAAGCGGCCGCTGGCGCGGCCGGTCGCGGTGGCGCGCACGAGGCTCACGCGTCCGTCTCCACGCCCATCGAACGAGCGGTGCCGGCGATGACCTTGACGGCCTCGTCGACATCGCGGGCGTTCAGGTCGGGCATCTTCACCTCGGCGATCGAGCGCAGCTGGGCCTGTGTGAGGCGGCCGACCTTCTGGCGGTTCGGCTCACCCGAGCCGGACTCGATGCCGAGCGCTTCCTTGATGAGGACGGCGGCCGGGGGCGTCTTCGTGATGAACGTGAACGAGCGATCCTCGAAGACGGTGATCTCGACGGGGATGATGCGTCCGTTCTCGTGTGCGGTCTGGGCGTTGTACGCCTTGCAGAACTCCATGATGTTCACGCCGTGCTGGCCCAGTGCGGGACCGACCGGCGGCGCCGGGTTGGCCTGGCCACCCGGTATCTGGAGCTTGATGAGTGTCAATACCTTCTTTGCCATATTCCGTTTCCTCGTAGGGACGACCGACGTCTCGCCCTACAACGTAGAGGTCAATCGATCTTCTTCACCTGGTCGAAGCTGAGCTCGACCGGCACCTGGCGCTCGAAGATGTCGACGAGCACCTTCAGCTTCTGCTGGTCGGCGTTGACGTCGACGATCTCACCGTCGAAGTCGGAGAGCGGCCCCGACGTGACCTTCACGGACTCGCCGAGCGAGAACTCGACCTGAGACTTCGCCGCCTGCCCCGGGCCTGCCGGCGCACCGTGATGGAGGATCCTGTCGACCTCGGGCTGCGAGAGCGGTACGGGCTTCGCGCCGGCGCCGACGAACCCGGTGACCCCTGGCGTGCCCTTCACGACAGTCCATGCCTCGTCCGACATGTTCATGTTCACGAGGACGTAGCCGGGCAGGACACGCTTCTCGGTCTGCACCTTCTGCCCGTCCTTCGTCTCGATCACCTGCTCGGTCGGGACGACGACGCGCCGGAATGCCGGCTGCTGGCTCAGGGAGACGATGCGGTGTTCGAGATTGGTCTTCACCTTGTTCTCGTGCCCCGAATACGTGTTGATGACATACCACTGAAACATCAGGCGGGCTCCTAGAGAAGGACGCGGTCGACGAGGGGACGGATGATCTGGTCGAGGCCCCAGAGATAGAGGCCTACGATCGTGCAGGCGATGATCACGACGACGACGCCCTGGAACGTCTGGTTCCTGGTCGGCCAGTCGACCTTCCGCAGCTCGGCGTACGACTCGCGGACGAACTGTCCGCGCTGCTTCTCGGTCTTGCGGCCTGTCTGCTGCTTGACGGGCTGCTGCGACGGCCTGACCTGCTGGGCGCGCGCGCGACGTGAGTTCGCGGTTCCGTCACCGGCAGCCGCACGGGCGGCCCGGCGCTGCTTGCGGGTCTCGCGAGCCACCTATCGGGTCTCCCGATGCAACGTGTGCGCACCACACCAGCGGCAGTACTTCTTGAACTCCACGCGGTCGGGGGAGTTTCGCTTGGACTTCTGCGTCTGGTAGTTGCGCCGCTTGCAGTCGGTGCAGGCGAGCGTGATCGCGACTCGGACTCCGGTTGCCATTCTTCTGCTCGATTCGAGGTAGGACGAAAAAAGGGGTGTTCGAGTAGCGGCGGCAGGACTCGAACCTGCGACACGCGGATTATGATTCCGCTGCTCTAACCAACTGAGCTACGCCGCCGCGCGCGCGAGAGTGTAGCAAGGCAGATTTCCCCGCAGACCGGAGATCCGCTAGCGCCGAGTCTCCGGTCGCGACGATCCCTGAAGCGCGGCCGCCAAGCGGCCGCGGTCGCAGCGAGGGATGATGACCCGTCGTACGTTGTCCTCCGATCGCCTCTCTAGGATCGCCGCCGTGATTCGGATCCCCCCGCAGCGAGGTGGCTGGCTCGAGGTCATCTGCGGCCCGATGTTCAGCGGCAAGAGCGAGGAGATGATCCGTCGTCTCCGCCGGGCCGAGATCGCCGGGCAGCGTGTCGTGATCCTCAAGCCTCGGATCGACGACCGCTACGACGCGACCGACGTCGTGAGCCATGCCGGGGCGCGGATGCAAGCGGTGCCGATCTCATCGGCCGCGGACGTGCCCGGCTGCGCCGAGGGATTCGAGGTCGTGGGCATCGACGAGGTGCAGTTTCTCGACCCGACGATCGTGGCGCACGCACTCGAGCTCGCTAATCGCGGCGTACGTGTCGTCGTCGCGGGGCTCGACCAGGACTTCCGGCGCCTGCCTTTCGGGCCGATGCCGGAGCTTCTCTCGCACGCCGAGTTCGTCGACAAGCTTCAGGCCGTGTGCCACCGCTGCGGCGGCCCGGCGACGACCACTCAACGGCTCGTCGACGGCCTCCCGGCGCCGTACTCGGGCGACACCGTCGTCGTCGGCGCGGCGGAGCAGTACGAGGCTCGGTGCCGGGGCTGCCATGAGGCGGGCGTCGGCGCCACCGCTCTCGTCGCTGCGTAGCGCGATCGTGTGCCCGGCGCTGGGCGATCCCGAGCCGTCGTAGAGTCCAGGGCATGCCCGTCGAGCTCACAGGCAGGCGCCTCACGCTCGACGAGGTCGTCCGGGTTGCCCGGGGCGGCGAGCGCGTCGCGATCTCGAGTGACGCTGTCGAGCACATGCGGCGGACCCGAGCCGTCGTCGAGCGCGCGTCCGCGGAGGGAACGCCCGCGTACGGCGTCACGACCGGGGTCGGAATGCGACGCGATGCACGCGTGGACGCTGCGGCAGCGCGGGCGTTCAACCGGTCCGCGATCGCGGGTCATCTCGTCGGACTCGGTCCGCCGGTGTCCGACGAGGTCGCGCGAGCGTCGCTCCTCCGACTGGCCAATGGACTCGTCGCGGGATATCAAGGTGTTCGTCCCGAGGTCGCCGGCGCAGTCGTCGAGGCGCTGAACGACGGCGAGACGCCGGCCGTCAGGCTGCTCGGAACCGTCGGGCAAGCCGATCTCGCCCAGAACGCGGAGCTCGCCGACGGGGTTCTGGGAGAGCTCGTGCTGGAAGCGGGCGAAGCCCTTGCGCTTCTAGCGAGCAACGCCTTCTCGACCGCGCAGGCCGCGCTTGCGGTCGCCGACGCACGGGCCTGGCTCGACTGGCTCGACGTCGCGGCTGCCCTCGACTTCGAAGCCTTCCGCGCGAATGTCGGCGCGCTTCACCCCGAGGTCGCGGCGGCGCGGCCGTACGCCGGGATCGCCGACACGATCGAGCGCATGCGGATGCTCCTCGACGGCAGCACATTGTGGGAGCCAGGCTCAGCCCGGTTTCTGCAGGACCCGCTGACCTTCCGATGCGTGCCGCAGCTGCACGGCGCCGCGCGGGACGCGCTGCGCTTCGTCGAGGAGCAGTTGGCGATCGAGCTGAACGCGCACCAGGGAAACCCACTCGTCGTTCTCGAGGAGCAACGCCTCGTCTCGGTCGGGAACTTCGACTCGCAACCGCTCGCCGCAGCGCTCGACTTCCTGCGCATCGCGCTTGCGCCCACGCTCACGGCCGCCGTCGAGCGGACGCTGAAGCTGCTGAGCCCGCGGTTCAGCGGACTGACCGAGGGCCTGGTCGCGGACGAAGACTCGTGGCAGGACGGGCTCTCCGAGTTCGGCGTTGCGGGTCAGGCGATCGCCGCGGAGGCGCGCTTGCTCGCGCAGCCGGTGTCATTCGAGCTGGCCTCGACGATGCAGGAGTCGGGGGTCGAGGATCGCACCGCCCTGTCGTCGCTCGGCGCGCGCCGGACCGCGGAGATGGTCGACCTCGGCGCCCGCGTGGTCGCGATCGAGCTCGTGGTGGCAGCACAGGCGATCGACCTTCGAGGGACGGAGGGCCTCGGGTCTGGCGCGCTGGCCGCGCGAGCGTTCGTGCGCGATCGCGTCCTTCGGCTCGACTCGCACGAGCAGATGCCGTTACCGCTCGAAGAGCTCGCGACCGCGATCCGAACGAGCGCTCCACCGACGTGACGACCTACGACGTCCACCAGCATCTCTGGCCCGAGGCATTCGTGCGAGCATTGCGCGCCAGGAAGGAGCCGCCGTTCCTCGCCGGAAGCGAGCTGACGACGCGCGAGGGTGGCTTTTCGATCGACCTCGGCGCGCACGACCCGGAAGCGCGGCTCCGCCTTCTCGACCGCGACGGAATCGACGTCGCGGTGCTGTCCCTCCAGCCGAGCCTCGGCTTCGACGACCTCCCGACCGCGGAGCGCGAGGCGCTGGAAGAGGCCTGGGCCGACGGCATGCGCCAACTCGTCGCGGCGGGCAGCGGACGATTCCTCGCCTTCGCGCCTTCGCGCGTTCGCGACGGGTTCGCCGGTGTCTCTCTCGGCGCCTCCGCATTCGCCGACTTCGACCGCTCCGGCGCCGTGCTCGAGGAGGCCGCACGCGAGGGGATCGTCGTCTTCGTCCATCCGGAAGCCGGCGGAGCGTTCAGCCCGGGGCGGCCGGAGTGGTGGAACTGGGTGACGAGCTACCCGGCTCGCGCGCAGGAGGCATACCTCGCGTGGCTCGCGTTCGGGCGCGAGCGCTGGCCCACGCTGCGTGTGCTCTTCGCCATCCTCGGTGGGGGCGGACCGTTTCAGCTCGAGCGGCTCGCGCGACGCGGAGTCGACGTGCGCTCCGCGCTCGACGCGAATACGTTCTTCGACGTCGCGACGCACGGACGACGTGCGATCGAGCTCTGTGTCGAGACGTTCGGGGTCGGGCAGCTGGCATACGGGAGCGACCTGCCCGTCATCGACTCGCGCCCGACGCTTGATGCCGTCCGCGGGTTCGGAGATGCTGTGATGCACGTTCTCCAGTCCGACACACCCTCTCGGCTCCTAGCGTGAGCGACCTCGCGATCTGGCTTCGTGAGCGGGTACCTGCGGACACCGATCTCGAACGCCCGGGGATGTCCGAGCTCGCCGCCGAGCTTGCCGACACGGAACGCCTCTGGAGACCGTTCGTGCGGCACGACACCGAGGCGCGCTTCTACCAGCAGCTCTATCGGGATCCCAACCTCGACGTCTGGCTCATCTGCTGGATCGACGGCCAGAGCACGGGCTACCACGACCACGACCGCTCGTCAGGCGCCGTGTGCGTCTGCGAGGGCGTCCTGTACGAAGACTGGTTCCGGATCGAGGACGACGGCTGGGTGCGCGAGCACACCACCGTTCACGAGGCGGGCGGCCGGTTCGACTTCGACGCTGCGGACATCCACGGCGTTCGTCATCCCGGCGCGGATGCCGCGCCAGCGACCTCCATCCACTTCTATTCCCCTGCACTCTGGCGCATGGGACACTACGAGCCGGGGCCTCGCGGAATGCGACGGGTCGGCATGACGTACGCGGACGAGCTCCTCGGCGCAGCCTGAACAGACACCCGGCCGGCTTGACGAGCGCGGTACGGGGCTGTCATAAACGAACGAACAGCGGCGACGCCGGTTACCAGAGAGCGCGAAAGCGGCACCCGCCGTAGACGCACGCGACGGAAGGAGACTCGGGGATGGACCGCGAGACGAGGAGACTGGTCGAGGAGTTTCGCCTCAACGAGGCGGGGCCGATCGAGAACAACCTGATCGACGAGCTCATCGGGGGAGACCTCGACCGGCCGGAGTTCCTGCGTCGCGCGACGATATTCGGGCTCGGTGCCGGAACGATCGGGATGCTCCTGCGTTACATGGGCGAGGACACGGCCTTCGGCGCCGTCACGTCGCCCGCGAAGGTCGGCGGAACGCTCCGCGTCGGGGTCTATACGTTCAAGTCGGGCCTCGAGCCGTACCAGCTGCGAGAAGCAGGATCGCTCGGCTTCGCCGGGATCCCGGGGGAGTTCCTGACGTTTTCGAACGCGAAGCTCGAAGTGAAGCCGTGGCTGGCCACGAGCTGGAAAGCGAATGCTGCCCTCACGGTCTGGACGTTCCAGATCCGGAAGGGAGTGAAGTTCCACAACGGGAAGACGCTTACCGCGGACGACGTCGTCGCGAGCTTCAAGCAGTACCTCTCGCTGAAGGACTCGCAGGCGCTCACGGCCATCCCGGCGAGCCTCATCGGCCCCGAGGGTGTCGTCAAGACCGGCCCGTACACCGTGCAGTTCCGGCTCAAGTCGCCGAACAACGCTTTCCCGTACCTCGTCAGCCAGACGACGTACCAGGCGATCATCCAGCCAGCGGCGATCGCGGCCAAGCCCGGCAGCTGGGTTGCGGGGAAGATGATCGGGACCGGGCCGTTCCGGCTGAAGAGCTACCAGCCGGAGCGACGGGCGGAACTCGTGCGCTTCGACGGCTACTGGGGCGGCAAACCGCCTCTCGACGCCGTGACGCTCATCTTCTACAGCGGACCCGCGCCCATGGTGCTCGCGCTTCGGGCCGGGCAGATCGACCTGGCGCAGCAGCTATCTCCGCAAGCCGTTGCCGCGTTCAGCAGCAACTCCAAGTTCAAGATCCTGAACGCACCGTTGTCGTCGCACAACATGTTCGGGATGCGGGTCGATCGCGACCCCTTCCGCGATCCGCGAGTGCGGCGTGCAGTCGCACTCACGCTCAATCGACCGGACATCATCAAGCGCGTCCTACTCGGCGCCGGATCACTCGGCAACGACTCGCCGTTCTGGTCGAAGTACCCCTCGAGCGACCCGTCGACCCAACAGCGAAAGCAGAACCTCGAGCTTGCGCGCGCACTGCTCAAGGCCGCGGGCAAGGAGGACCTGAAGTTCACGATCACGACCCACAACCAGGCCGACGTCCCCGACTACGCGCAGGCCGTTCAGGCGGCCGGACGGCAGGCGGGAATCACGATCGACCTCGAGATCATGACCTACGCCGACTACTACGACGGGACGGGCGACTACTGGAGCAACACACCATGGATCAACCGACCGGCGACGATCACCGAGTACGGCGCGCGCGGGGCTCCGAACCTCTACCTCACAGCCGCGTACATGTCGGACGGGCAGTGGAACGCATCGCACTACAAGAACCCGGCGTTCGACGCCGAAGCGCGGACGTACCTCGGATCGGCCGAGATCGCGGCACAGCGCAAGGCGACGAAGAAGCTCGCGGGAATCCTGCTCCGCGACACGCCTGTGGTCACCGCGTACTTCCTGAACTACGTCACGGCCAGCTCGTCGAAGGTCCTGAACTACCAACCGGACGGGATCTCGCACATCCGACTCGCGAAGACGTCCTTGGCGTAGAAGAGACAGCAGGCGGCCGGAGCTCCGCTTCGGCCGCCTGACGATCGGCTTCGAAAGATGGCCCGTTACGTGCTCAAGCGCATCGGCCTTGCGGTCGTCACGCTCGTGCTCTTGAGCATGGTCGTCTTCGCGTCGTCGCAACTCCTGCCCGGGAACCTCGGCCGAGCGGTGCTCGGACAGTTCGCATCGGCGGAGGCCGTCGCCGAGTACAACCACGAGCACGGCGCCGACCGCCCGGTCGTCGTCCAGTACCTGGACTGGGCGGGCGGCGCAGTGCGCGGAGACTTCGGAAAGTCACTCACACCATCCGAGACGCCGGTATGGGACGTGATCCGGCCCGCATTGATCAACTCGCTCAAGCTGGCGCTCTTCGCCTTCGTCCTCGTCGTGCCGCTCGGGATCCTCGGAGGCGTGCTCTCCGGACTCCGCGTCGGGAAGGCCACCGACAGAGGGATCACCGTCGTCGGACTCTCGCTCGCGATCGTGCCGGAGTTCGTCACCGGGCTCGTCCTCATCCTCGTCCTCTCCATCTGGGCGGGATGGCTGCCCGTCACCGCTCAATGGGAGCCTGGCGCCGGGCCGCTCACGCAGGTCAAGCACCTCACGCTTCCTGCGATTGCGCTGACGCTCGTCCTCTTCGGCTACGTCGCACGCATCGCGCGCGCGGGAGTCGTCGAGGCGCTCGACGCGGACTACACACGAACGGCATACCTCAAGGGACTCCCGCACGAGACCGTCATCCGGCGTCATGTGCTCCGAAACGCCCTCCTTCCCACGATCGCCGTGATCGCCACCCAGGTCGGCTACCTCCTCGGCGGGCTCGTCGCGATCGAGTACCTCTTCAACTACCGCGGGGTCGGCGTAACGGTCCTCGAGGCAGCACAGCTCAAGGACTTCACGGTGCTCGCGGCAGGGGTGCTGATCATCGGCTTCACGTACGTCGTCGTGACGCTCGTCGCCGACATCCTGTCCGCCGTCCTCAATCCGCGCATTCGCTTCCAAGCCGCCGAATGACGTCGGTCGCGCAGGCGGACGTGCGGTCCGAGGCGAGCGTTGCGCGCCGCGAGCGGGTACGCCTGCTCATGCGGAGCCCGACCTTCGTGCTGGGCGCGACGATCATCGCGTTCTGGCTCGCCTGCGCGATCCTCGGTGACCACATCACGCCTTTCGATCCGCGCTTTGATCAGACCGACGACCTCGGGGTGTCGCCATCGTCGGACCACTGGTTCGGAACCGATCGACTCGGGCGCGACGTGTTCTCGCGCGTTCTCGCTGGATCGCGCGACATCCTCTTGATCGCCCCGCTCGCCACGCTCCTCGCCACGGTTGTCGGGACGACGCTCGGACTCGTGACGGGCTACTTCAAAGGCATCGCGGACGACACGATCAGCCGCGTCATCGACGCGCTGCTCGCGATCCCGTTGATCGTGTTCGCCGTCACGGTCGTCGCAGCACTCGGAAGTCGCTCGACGTGGACGATCGTCGTCGTGATCGCCGCCGTGTTCTCGCCGATCATCGCGCGCACCGTACGGGCGGCGGTGCTCGGCGAGGCGCAGCTCGACTATGTCGAAGCCGCGCGACTGAGAGGCGAGAACTCCGCGTACGTCATGTTCTCCGAGGTTCTTCCGAATGTCATGCCGCCGATCCTCGTCGAGGCGACGATCCGTCTCGGGTACGCGATCTTCGCCGTCGCCACGCTGACGTTCATCGGGTTCGGCCTGCAGCCGCCCTCGCCGGACTGGGCCGTGCAGATCGCCGACAACTACCAGTACCTCTCGCTCCAGTGGTGGACGGTGCTGTTCCCGGCGCTCGCGATCGCGTCACTCGTGGTGGCGGTCAACCTCCTCTCCGACTCGATCCAGCAGGTGCTCGAGCGATGAGCGACAACGTGGCAGCACTCGAGCTTCGAGATCTCGATGTCGCGTACCGTGTTCGCGGCATCGACCGGCCCGTGCTGCGCGGCGTGTCGTTCGAGATCGCGCGCGGAGAGTCGTACGGTCTCGTGGGCGAATCGGGCTGCGGGAAGTCGACGGTGGCCCTCGCGATCGTCCGCTACCTCGCGCGCAACGGGCGGGTGTCCTCCGGCTCCATCACCGTCGCCGGACGCGACGTTCTCGCGCTGGGTCGGAGCGAGCTCCGAGAGTTCCGCGCCCGTACGGTCTCGATGGTCTACCAGAACCCTGGCGCTGCGCTGAATCCCTCGATCCGTGTCGGCTCACAGGTCGCCGAGGCCTTCACCGTGCTCGGCTCCTCGCAGGGGGAGGCGACCGAGCAAGCGCGCGAAGCGCTCGCTCGCGTGCAGATCGCCGACCCCGGCTCCGTGATGTCTCGCTACCCGCATCAGCTATCCGGCGGGATGCAGCAGCGCGCCGTCGTCGCGATGGCCCTCGCGAAGGATCCAGCGCTCCTCATCCTCGACGAGCCGACGACCGGGCTCGACGCGACGGTCGAGGCCGAGGTGCTCGACCTCGTGTCGCAACTGCAGACCGAGCTCGACACCTCCGTGCTCTTCATCAGCCACAATCTCGGGGTCATCTCGAAGATGTGCTCGCGCGTCGGCGTCCTCTATGCCGGACGACTCGTCGAGGAAGGGCCGGTCGAGACGGCGCTTCAGGATCCGCGCCACCCGTACACGGTTGGCCTCCTGCGCTGCATCCCGCGCGGAGGCGTTCGCAAGGACCACGGTCGGCTCGACACGATCCCCGGCTTCCTGCCCTCGCTCGGCGCCGAGCTCGCAGGCTGCGTCTTTGCCGATCGCTGCGCGCTCGCCGACGATCGCTGCCATACGGAGGAGCCACCCCTCGTCACCGTGGAAGGCGGGCACGAGAGCCGCTGCTGGTACCACGAGCGCGCGCCGGAGCTGCCCCGCGCGGAAGCATCCGATCTCGCACTGCCGCCAGTGGTGCGCGACGGGCAGCCGCTCGTCGAGGTCCGGGAGCTCTCGAAGGTCTTCAAGCAACGGGGGCACGAGGTCAACGCGCTGATGGAGGTCGGAGCCGTGATCTGGCCCGGCGAGACACTCGGGCTCGTCGGCGAGTCCGGAAGCGGGAAGACGACGCTCGCACGAACACTTCTCGGAATCGTCTCGCCGACGGCCGGTTCGACGCTCCTCGATGGGCAGGAGCTGCCGCCGAGGTACCAGAAGCGCTCCCGCGAGGAGCTCCGCGCGCTCCAGATCGTCTTCCAGAACCCGGACTCGGCACTGAACCGGCGCCACTCCGTGCGCCGAATCCTGCTCCGGTCGATGAAGAAACTGGCCGGGATCGGCGGCGCGGCAGCAGAGGTGCGAATGAGCGAGCTGGCCGACCGCGTGCGGCTCACCGAGCGGACGCTCACGCAGAAACCCGTGCAGCTCTCAGGCGGTCTGAAGCAGCGCGTCGCGATCGCGCGCGCGTTCGCCGGCGATCCGAAGCTCGTCGTGTGCGACGAGCCCACCTCGGCGCTCGACGTGTCGGTTCAGGCCGCGATCCTGAATCTGCTCGTCGAGCTGCAGGCCGAGAAGCGGGTCGCCTACCTCTTCATCTCCCACGACCTCGGAGTCGTGCGCTACATCTCGGACCGGATCGCCGTTCTCTACCTCGGCCGAGTGCAGGAGCTCGGCCCTGCTGATGTCGTGTTCGACGGCCCGCATCATCCGTACACCGAGGCACTCCTCTCGGCGGTGCCGACCATCGACGGCGGCGGCCGTGATCGGATCCGCCTCGACGGCGACATCCCGAGCGCCGCGGCTCCTCCGTCCGGCTGCGTCTTTCACACTCGCTGCCCGCGAAAGCTCGGTGCGGTCTGCGAGGAGTCCGAGCCGCCGCTGGTCGAGGTCGAGGACGGCCATCACATGCGGTGCCACATCCCGATCGAGGAGCTCCGGCAACTCCAGCGGAAAGTGACGACGACGGCGTGAAGATCCGAGGCGTGGTGCTCGAGCAGACGGGTGGACCGCTGACCGTGTCCGAGCTCGACCTCGCGCCACCCGGGCCGGAGGAGGTTCTCGTCCGCCTGCACGCGAGCGGCGTCTGTCACTCGGACTGGAACGCCGTCGACGGCACTGCGGAAACGCGCTGCCCGGCGGTGCTCGGACACGAGGGTGCGGGCGTGGTCGAAGCCGTAGGCGCTGCGGTCACGCGCGTTGCGGTCGGCGACCACGTCGCGTTGTCGTGGGCGCCGTGGTGCGGCACGTGCGACGAGTGTCGGCGCGACCTGCCGCAGCTGTGCTCGACCGTTTGGCCCGCGATGAGCACCGGCGGGCTGATGGACGGCACCCCGCGTCTGTCCCGCGACGGCGAGCCCGTCTTCCACTACTCGTTCCTCTCCACCTTCGCCGAGGCGTGCGTCGTCCCCGAGCGCTCGTGCATCCCGATTCCCGAGGACGTGCCGTTCGACGTCGCAGCCTTGGTGGGATGCGCCGTCACGACCGGCGTCGGCGCAGTCTGGCGGACGGCGGGAGTGCGACCCGGCGATCGCGTTGCGGTGATCGGATGCGGCGGCGTCGGGTTGTCGGCTCTGATGGCCGCGGTCGCGGTCGGCGCCGCTCCGGTGATCGCGGTGGACGCGGCGGAGGGCAAGCTCGACGTCGCCCGGAGCTTCGGCGCCACGGGCTGCGTTCTCTGGCAGGGAAGTGCAGCCGCAACCGCCGCGGCCGTGCAAGAGGCGTCCGGCGGAGGGGTCGACTATGCGATCGAGGCGACCGGACGGCCGGAGGCGATGGAGGCCGCGTTCCTGTCGACGCGGACGCGCGGCGCAGCCGTCCTCATCGGCATCCCTCGCGCCGACGCCGTGCTGTCACTCCCGGCAGCGACCATCCCACGCATGGAGCGTCGCGTACTCGGCTCGATCTACGGCTCGTCGAAACCCGAACGGGACTTCGCGCACACGCTCGACCTCTACCGCGGCGGGCGTCTTCCACTCGATCGGCTCGTCTCGCATCGGCTCCCGCTCGAGGATGCCGAGCGGGGCTTCGAGCTCATGCAGTCCGGCGACGCGCTCCGGGTGGTGCTCGAGCCGTGACGCCCGAGGAGCTCGACGGACGCATCGGCGAGGGCTGGAGCGGCGAGGCGCCGAACGGCTCCCACGTGAATGTCGTCCTCGCACGTCGCGCAGGCCCGACGGCCGCTGCGGCGATCTCGATGCTCGCCCACCCCACTCCGGGTCACACACCCGTGCTCGTGTGCGTCGGGCCGACGCAAGCCGAGTACGAGCCCGTCTGGCCGCCGACGCTGATGATGAACAAGGCCACCGCGCTCGACCCCGGTCACCAGACGATGACCTGGGGCGCGGCGCAGCTCGGGATCGGCCAGGGCGTGCTCGACGCCGTCGCAGACGGGCTCCTCGAGGCGACGGGCGATCTGCTCGTGCTCGTCGCGGTCTGGGTCGATCCTGGCGCCGACGACGAAACCGCCGTGCGCGTGGCGAACCGTGCGGCAACACGAAAGGCGATCGGCGTGTGCGTCGAGGGCCGGGATCCGGCTGCCGCCAACGCGCTGGTCGAGCGGCGCGACGCGCTGCGCAACCCGTTCTACAGCGGCGACTGAGTTGCGCATCGCGGCGATCGAGGCGCGGCAGTACCGCTTCCCGCTCGAGCCACCGTTCCACGCCGCCTGGGACCCCGAGCCGCGAACGCACCAGGAGGCGACGATCGTCGTCGTCCGCTCCGACGACGGGCTCGAGGGCTACGCGAGCGGAGACGCGGTACCCGATCGCGGCCTCCTCGAACGCCTCCTCGTCGGCCGCGACGTCTCCGACACCGACGCGATCCACGGGATCGTCGAGACCGTCGACTTCCACCACGGTCGCAACTGGATCGTCGAGGTCGCCGTCTGGGATCTGCTCGGCCGCGCGCACGATGAGCCGTTGTGGCGGCTGCTCGGCGGCGCGCGCGATCGCATCCTCGCCTACGCGTCGAGCGGGGAGCTCGTCGATGCGGACGAGCGCGTGCGTCGTTGTCGCGCCCTTCGTGATGCGGGGGTTCGCGCAGTCAAGCTCCGGCTCCACTCGACCGACTGGCGCGTCGACCTGCCGGTGATCGAGGCGGTTCGCGAGGCAGTTCCCGAGCTCGAGGTGATGGTCGATGCGAATCAGGGGTGGCGCATGCCCGGCGACCTCACGCCACGCTGGGACCTCGCAACGGCGCAGGCGTTCGCCGCGGAACTCGCGCGACTCGGCGTCTACTGGCTCGAGGAGCCACTTCCCACGGAAGACATCGACGGCTACGCGGCGCTCGCACGTGACGGCGGCGTGCGGATCGCTGCAGGAGAGATGGTGCGATCGGCCGCCGAGGCGGGCGAGCTGGTCGTGCGGGGAGGTGTCGACGTGGTTCAGCCGGACGTCGTTCTCTCCGGCGGGATCGCCGGCGCGCGACGGCTTGCGACCCTCGTGCAACAACACGACTGCCAGTGGAGCCCGCACACCTGGTCGAACGGCTACGGGCTGCTCGTCAACCTCCACGCCGCACTCGCATACTCGACGTGCCCCTATATAGAGGTGCCCTTCGATCCTCCTGCGTGGTCGGCCGAGCGACGCGACTGGCTCCTACCCACGACACTCGAGATCGCTCCCGACGGGACGATCGGGCCGCCCGACGGCCCCGGGCTCGGCGTCGTCCCCGACTTCGACGAACTCGAGCAGTTCCGGGTCGGCTGATGCGGATCCGAGCCGCGGTCCTCCACGAGCCTCGTCAGCCGCTCGTGATCGAGGACGTCGAGCTCGCGCCACCGCGCGACGACGAGGTGCTCGTCCGCGTCGCTGCGGCCGGCGTCTGCCACTCGGACGTTCGACTCGCAGACGGCGAGCTCGGTGACGGGCGCTGGCCGATGGTGATGGGCCACGAGGGCGCCGGCGTCGTGGAGGCCGTCGGCTCGGCGGTCGCGCACGTCGCGAGAGGGGATCACGTGGGCTTCTGCATCGTCCCGGCGTGCCGGGCCTGCGCGGAGTGCCGCGCCGGCCGCTTCCACCTCTGCATCCCCGCGGGCGAGAACGGGCCGCGCGGTGTCCTGATGGACGGGACGTCGCGCCTCTCGCTGCCCGACGGCACGCCGCTCCAGCACGCGCTCATGACCGCCTGCTTCGCGGAGCGCGTCGTCGTGCCGTCCGCCGGAGCCGTGCCGCTGCCCCGCGAGCTTCCCCTGTGGCAGGCCTCGCTTCTCGGCTGCGGCGTCGTCACGGCCTTCGGCGCCGTACGGAACGCCGCGGGGGTCGCCGCCGGCGAGTCGGCAGTCGTCGTCGGATGCGGCGGCGTCGGTCTCCAGGTCGTCGCCGCGCTGCGCCTGGCCGGCGCCGATCCGATCGTCGCGGTCGACGTCGACCCCGCCAAGCTCGAGCTCGCGCTTGCGCGCGGAGCGACGCACGGCGTCGAGTCCGGCTCGGCGTCGACCGCCGCGCGCGTGGTGAGGCTGACCGGCCGCGGCGCCGACCACGCATTCGAGGTCGTCGGCCGCCCGGAGACGATGCGTCTCGCGTGGGACTGCCTACGGCCCGGCGGAACCGCCGTGGTCGTCGGACTCGCCCCGAAAGGCGTCGACGTGACACTGCCGGCGATCGAGTTCCTCTCCGACAAGGGGATCCGCGGCTCGTACTACGGCTCGGGAGACGCGGCAGCGGATCTCCCGCGCCTCGCAGAGCTCGCACTCGCAGGCGATCTCGACCTCGCCGGAGTCGTCAGCACGGTCGAACCGCTCGACGCCGTCAACGACGCGCTCGACCGCCTCCGCGACGGCGAGGGCGCCCGGACGGTTCTCCTGGTCGACCCTGAGCTTGCCGGTTACTGAACGAGCTCGAGCAGCTTGAACATCGGCAGGTACATCGCGATGACGATGATCCCGACGATCGCACCGACACCGATCATCATCAGCGGCTCGACGATCGAGGTGAGAGCGGCGATCGACGTGTCGACCTCGTCCTCGTAGAAGTCGGCGATCTTGTCGAGCATCTTCTCGAGCTCGCCGGTCTCCTCTCCGACCTTGACCATCTGCGAGACGAGCGGAGGGAAGACGGGATTCTCGATCAGCGGCTGGGCGATGGGAACGCCCTGGTGCACCTTCGCGCGCACCTCGGCGAGCGCGGACTCGACGACCCAGTTTCCGGAGGTCTGGCCCGAGATCTCGAGCGCCTTGATGATGTCGACTCCGGCGCCGACGAGCGTCGCGAGCGTGCGCGAGAAGCGCGCCATCGTCACCTTCAAGCACGACCTTGCCGATTCCCGCGGGTGCCCGCAGCTTGAATCGATCCCAGATCTGGCGGCCACCCGGGGTCTTCTTCCAGCGCAGGAACCCGTACACCGTGCCGCCCATGAGCGGGAAGAGGATGTACCAGTAGCCACGCACGAGGTCGGAGGCGGCCACGACGATCTTCGTCAGGAACGGGAGGTCGCCACCGAGATCGTCGAAGATCTTCTGGAAGATCGGGACGAGGAACAGAAGCATCCCGATCAGGACGAGCACGGCGAACACGAGGACGACGATCGGGTACACCATCGCGCCCTTCACGCGTCGCTTGATCTTCATCTCCTTCTCGATCTGCACGGCGACCCGATCGAGAACCGTGTCGAGGATTCCGGCTGCCTCGCCCGCTTCGACCATGGAGACGTAGAGACGATCGAAGGCGTTCGGGGTGGCGCCCCATCGCCTGGGAGAGCAGCATGCCGCCCTCGACGTCCGAGCGCACGTCGCGGATGACCACGGCGAGCGCCTTGTCGTCGGTTTGCTGCTCGAGGATGACGAGCGACTGCACGACGGAGAGGCCGGCGTCGATCATCGTCGCGAACTGCCGCGAGAAGACCTGGAGCGAGCGGGCCTTCACGCGCTTGCGTCTCCGAGAACCTGAGTTGCCGGCGGCCCCGACCTCCGTGAGGGCGACCGGGACGCAAGCCCTTCTGACGCAGAAGCTCGCGCGCGGCGACGTTCACGTCCGGAGCCGTCAGCTGGCCTGCCGACTCGGCTCCGAGCGCATTGATCGCACTGTACGAGTACGCGGCCATACAGTCGGCGTATCGGCAGCGCTCAGCGGCGCCTTGAGGAGTCGACTACGGAGCCGGAGGCGTCTTGGTCGAGGCTCCACTTCCGACCGAGACGAGCTTGAGACGGTACTGCGGCGCCCGTCGTAGTGTTCACGAGCGTCAGCGGCTTGCCGACTTTCAGCGTCGTGGTCTTCATGCCGCCCGCGTATTCACCGCCGACGACTCCGATGACCACCGACTTCGCGTCGGGCTGCTCGGAGACGAGCACGAACACCGGGTCGGAAGAGGGGAACGTCGCGCCCTCGTCGAGCGTCTGGCGGGCACCGTTGACGGCGACGATCGTGAGGGCCGCAGACGCAGAGCTTCCCGTCTCGAACTCCTTGGACGGCGTCACGTTCGTGGCCTTGACGCCCTCAGCTCGCGGCGGTCGCGTCGGTAGCTGCCCCGCCGACGGTCGCTGCCGTGACCTGCTGGACGAACGGATCCTTGGACGCGAAGGTCGAAAACGAGGCTCAACTTCCCCGATGTGGTTCCCGAGAAGCTGACCGCCGGTCGACCGGCGTGGTGTTAACGACGGGGAGCCGCCGGGCACACGATCGGACTCGTGAGAGTCGCCGTCGCTCGGTCGTTGCCGCCGCCTCGGCAGACGAGGATCCACCGAGCAGCTTCGGGAGCTGGAAGGCGAGCAGCGCGAGGAGGAGAAGCCCGCCGACGAGGACGAAGATCTTCTGCTTGCGCTCCTTTGCGGCGCGCGGCGCGTCGGTGGTCATGGAGCGCTTCCCGCGGCGGTCGTGCGTCGAGCTCGAGGACTCGTCGTCGGTAGGCGGCGGAAGGCTCGGCGGCACGATCGGCGCCGTCGTAGACGTACGCATTCATCGATGATCGTGACGTCGAGAACGGGAATCCATCCGTCGCGGATTCGGCGATCTCGATGTTCTTGCACACTGAACAGCCGTCCCGTCGTGCGCAGCTCACCGCGGCGAACCGTGACGAGCGTCGCGTCAGCTGGAGAAATCTCCGCACCTGGCGATACGACCCGCTGACGGTCACGACCAGCCGGAATCGAGTCACACCGCCAGCGTCGACGGCAGGATCCTGCAGCGTCACGGAGCCCAGCGTCACTCTCGGACGAGTGCGCGAATCGGTCGAGCTCGAGCATCAGTCCGGCCTGGTCTCCGCTCGACGGCATCGCCTTCGCGAGCCTGAAGACGTCGGCGACGGGAGTTCCGTGCGTCCGCGGCCGAATGGCGCCTGCCTGAAGCGCGGCGAGCCTGACGTCGGCGGCTGCCGCGTCGGCGGAGAG
Source organism: uncultured Gaiellaceae bacterium (assembly GCA_963833725.1). GTDB lineage: Bacteria > Actinomycetota > Thermoleophilia > Gaiellales > Gaiellaceae > GMQP-bins7. The sequence continues at coordinate 47,145 of CAWHYV010000006.1, read as the reverse complement.
AGTCGCCGCCTCGGATCGTCGGGGCGAGACGACGAGGAGGAAGACGGCGAGTGCGTACACGAGCACTGCGCACGACGGCGAGAGCCATGCGCGCCCGGGGCGAGAGTGCGGCAAGCCGAGCGTTCACGATGCACCGCCTGCTCCGAAGCGCAGCCGAGATCGTGAAGGTCACTACCGCCTTCTGCTTGCGCTTGGTCTTGCCCTTGCCCGCCTTGCTCGTGGCGTCGTCCCGGGCGGCAGCGACGCGCGAGCTCCCGGTCAATCGCACCTGCTCGAGCGACGGCAGCGTCGAGAGCCGGGCGAGGACGCGTGCGACGGACTCGTGTGAATACGTCGCGCCCTGGATCGTGACACCGGGAAGCCCCGGATGACGCGGGCGCAGGCGCGCCGGGCAGGCGCCGATGCGCCCACGGGCGCGGCTGCCGTCATTCCTGTAAGCCAGGCGTCTTGCGGGAGCACGTACGACATCTGCCGCAGGAGCCTGTCGAACGGTACGCGGGAGGTGAGAGCTGCAGCCAGAGCGGCCGTGCGGTTCGTTCGCTCCTGCACGAGCGCCGCGCTACTGGGGCTCGCCTGGCCGGGCGACGACGCGGCCGCAATCGCGGCCTCGGTCGACGCCAGCTCGTCGCGCTTCTCGCCGATCGTCGACGACGCCGAGAAGCCCAGGACGACAGCCACGGCGGTAACCGCGGCAATCCCTCCTCCAGGATCAGCAGTGGCGCGCGGCTACTTCCCGAGCGAACGCGCTCGGAGTCACGCGGCAGAAGGTTGACGGCTCGCATCAGTCGTCGATTCCCAGCCCGATGGCAACGGCCAGCGAGCCGTACTGGGCGTCATGGGCGACATCCGGCCCGACGCGAAGTCGCCGCAAGGGATCGCCGAGACGAACCGGCACACCGACGAGTTGCCCTACTGCCTCGGTGAGACCGTCCATGTGCGCGGTTCCGCCCGTGAGAACGACCTCGCCGATCCCGAGCGCGCCAGGTTGCGCCTGGTAGAACTGCAGCGATGCGACGATCTCGCGAGTGAATCCCGCGAGCGCACGCTGAGCCGCGTCCCTGGCCTTCGCAACCTGGTCGGCGGCGAGACCTTCGACTTCGGTCGTGTGGGCGAACGAGAGTTGGCGCTTGATCGACTCGACCTCACTGGGCGCGCGGTCGAGTTCCCGCGCGATGGCGACGTTCAGTGACCAGCCGCCCCAGTCGACGACGCGGGCGAACTCGCAGTAGCGGCCGGTCGAGACGGCGATCGTCGTCCGGTCGTGGCCAATCGCCACGACAACGAGTGCGCCGGCTCCCGGGTCGCGCTCGGAAGGAGCCTCGAGCGAGCGGAGCAACGCAAACGCCTCGAGGTCGATTCCGACCACCTGGATGCCGGCTCGCCGACACGCTTGCAGGTACCGATCCACGACGTCCCGGTACGCCACGACGAGGAGGATGCGCTTCACTTCTCGCCCGTCGCTTCGCACCTGTTCGTCGAGGATCACGTAGTCGAGGACAGCCTCGTCGAGGGGAATCGGGAGGACCTCCTCGGCCCGGAAGCGAATGGCATTCTCGAGTTGCTGCGGATCCTCGACATCGTCGATCTCGAAGATGCGAACCCCGATCCGGTTGTTGGAGACCCCGAGCCGAACACCCCGCTTGGGCAGCTTGTGAAGGTCGAAGAACCGCTTGAGCGCATCGCCGAGCCGCTCGGGGTCGCGGATCTCCCCCGAGACGACGAGGCCTGGCTCGAGCGGCTCGCGGAACATTTCGACGATCTCGGGCGCGCCGTTGTTGACGATCTGGGCAGCAGCGATCTGGGAGGCGCCGATCTTGAGCCCGACGATCTTCTTCGTGCGCTTTCCACCGCGCTCCTTCTCAGGGCGCGACGCTGACCGGGAGCGCCTGAAGCTCAATCCACGACGCTTACCCGGCTCGTCCGCATCGAGGATCGCGGGCGGAACCTCGACGACGACGGGCGCGTCCTCGTCAGCGTCGTCGAGGACCGGCGCAGCAGATGTCTGATCGTGCTCGACGGCGAGTTCCGGCAGAGGACTGCGTCGCAGCCTGCTCGGGCTCAGGGCTGGGATCGGGCTCGGGGTCGCCCACGTGCTCCGGCTCGGGTTCCGGCTGAGGCTCGTGCGCGAGCCTCCTGCGTGTAGGCCGCGAGCCGATCGATGACGTCGGCGTCGATCGCGACCTCCGGCTCGTCCTCCTCGAAGCTCTGGTCGTCGAACTCGTCCAGACGAATCTCGTCCATCATCCGCTCCCGGCAAGGCGCAGGCTGGCGCTGGAGTCCGTGGCGGTCGCCGAGATCGAGACGCCGCTTCGCTCGAGCATCCCGACGAGCTGGTCCTTCCTGCTCGAGACACCGAGTGCGGCCTCGGGAGTGACCACGTGCTTGCGGATGAGCTCGGCCAGGCCGTGCTCCATCGTCTGCATCCCGCGCTGCGTCGACGTCTGCATGACGGAGTAGATCTGCTCGACCTTGCCCTGCCGAATCAGGTTCCGAACGGCGTCGTCGGGGAAGAGGATCTCGAGGCACACGACGCGGCCGAGGCCGTCCGCAGTCGGCAGGAGCGTCTGCGTAACGATTCCCTGAAGGGTGTTCGCAAGCTGCATCCGCACCTGCTCCTGCTGTGCGGGCGGAAAGACGTCGATGATGCGATCGATGGTGCTCGGCGCGCTCTGCGTGTGGAGCGTCGCGAGCACGAGGTGGCCGGTCTCCGCCGCGGTCAGTGCGGTCGCGATCGTCTCGAGGTCGCGCATCTCCCCGAGGAGGATCACGTCGGGGTCCTGGCGCAATGCGGCACGTAGCGCAGCCGCGAACGTCGGCGCGTCCGTGCCGATCTCGCGCTGCGTGACGACGCATCGCTTGTGGCGATGCACGAACTCGATCGGGTCCTCGATGGTGAGAATGTGGTGGGGCTTCTGACGGTTCACCTCGTCGACCATCGACGCGAGCGTCGTCGACTTACCGGAGCCGGTCGGGCCGGTCACGAGGACGAGGCCGCGAGGTTTCATCGCGAGCTCATGCAAGGACGGCGGCAGACCGAGCTCTTCGAGGGTCCGAAGCTCTTCCGGGATGTGTCGAAATGCCGCAGCGAGAGAGTCGCGCTGAAAGTGGACGTTCACTCGGAACCGCGCCAGGCCGGGGACGCCGTGGGAGAAATCGAGCTGCCGATTGACCTCGAGCTGCTTCTGCTGCTCGGTCGAGAGGATGCGGTAGAGGAGCTCCCGCGTCGTGTCGGGCATGAGCCTTTCCGTCTCGGGGAGCACGCTGAGATCACCGTGCACGCGCACGGTCGGAGGCGCTCCGGGCACGACGTGGAGATCCGACGCGCCGGCCGCAACCGCGCGTTCGAGCAGGTCATCGATGGAGATCGGCGCAGCGTCCATGGACATCTCGCCTATCGGCAGCGTCTACGGCGCGCTTGAGGATCAGGGACTCCGGCGGAGAGCGGCGGGGTCGGCTGGAGCGCCGTCACTCACGAATCACCCATTCTGGGGTAGGCCTCCCTCACCAATCGCCCGATGTTTCGTCCGCATCCGCCCATCCCCTAACAACTGCGGACTGCGGAAGGAGTAGCGGCAAATGTTCAAGCGGATTCAGTCCCGCCTCGACGGGAACTCGGAGCAGGGCTTCACCCTCATCGAGCTCCTCGTCGTCATCATCATCATCGGCATCCTGCTGGCGATTGCTGTCCCCTCGTACCTCGGGTTCCGCGATCGCGCGGCGAACAACGCTGCGAAGTCGAACCTCCGGGCGGCGCTGCCGTCGGCAGAGGCCTACTACGCCGACAACGGCACCTACGTTGGCATGAACGCAGCGGCCCTCAAGCTGATCGACACCGGCGTCTCCCCGACCCTGACGGTCGCCTCGGCGGCAGCGGGCGCCTACTGCATCACGGACACCGTGAGCGGCAAGGTGTGGAGCGTCTCGGGTCCCGGCCCGTCGGCTGCGAGCTACAAGGCGAACGCAACCTGCACGTAGTCCAGCGTCGAGCATGAATGGTGAAGAGGCGCGGGGAACCGCGCCTCTTCTACGTTCGAGGACCCTGTCAAGCCATCCGAATCGCATGCCGATATCGACCTCGTGAGCCTCACACTCAACCCACCCACGCGCCTCACGGCCCTCGTCGGCGCCCTCGTCCTCACGGGCCTGGCGGCTGCGGTGTTCATCCTCGGACGCGGAATGGTCGGGGGCGAGTCGTCGACGCCGGTCGCAACACCTGCGCCGGTGTCGAAGGACGCCTCTCACCCGACCTCGGCGCCGAAGGCCGCCACTCCTCGACCGGTCGCGTCGGCGCATGCGAAGGTACGGGTCTCGAGCGGCTTCCCCGCTCGGGTCGACCACGCGCTTCGCTACAACCGCGTGGTCGTCGTGAGCGTCTCGCTCCCCGGTGCAGCCGTGGACGCGATCGTGCGACGCGACGCCCGCGCCGCTGCGAAGGCAGCAGGGGCTGGATTCGTCGCTATCAGCGCGGCGAACGAGCCGGCCGTTGCGCGGCTCGTCGCGAAGACCGGCATTCTTCCCGATCCTGCAGTTGTCGTCTTGAAACGTCCCGGTGTCGTCACGACGACGTTCTCGGTGGCCGACGCCGCCACGATCGCCCAGGCAGTAGCCGAAGCACGGCGATGAGCGAAGCCCCCGCGCCGGCCTCCGGCCGTGAGCTCTACGTCCGCCACGCGCGGATCGACGGCTGCTCGATCGTCCGCCTGCGCGCCGTCGACGAGGGCGACCGCTGCGTCGTCGAGGCCGAGGTGTGGCCGAACGGCACAAGCGCCACGTCCGTTCCAGCAGGTCCGTACGCCTTTCCCAGCCCGGTCGAGGCGACGCGCTTCGTCACGCATGCTGTCGAGGCGCTGATCGCCCTCGGCTGCGACGTCGCCGCCGCGTAGCGGTAGCCGCACGCGAACCCGGCACCATCCTCCCGTCGGGAATTCGATCTGGCCCGAGAGAAGTGCGATTCAGCGCTGCTACGAGAGAACCCGGGTCAACTCTTCGACCGAGGTGAGACCCGAGGCGACCTTCTCGAGGCCGTCTTCCCACAGCGAACGCATGCCGTTCGCAGCGGCAGCGCGGGACACCTCATCGCGACTTGCATGCTGAACCGCCAGGGCCGCGATCTCCTCGGACATGCGCAGGAACTGAAAGACGCCGACGCGCCCGCGGTAGCCCGTGTGATTACACCGGGGGCAGCCCTTCTTGCGGTAGAAGACCGTCCCGTCGAGCCGGCTGAGAATCTCGGACCCGACGCGCATCTCGGCCAGCTCGGCCTCGGTCGGCTGGTACGCCTCGCAGCAGTGCGCGCAGAGCTTGCGCGCGAGGCGCTGCGCCAGGACGGCCGAGACGGCAGCACCGGTCAGGAACGGCTCGACGCCCATCTCGCCAAGGCGCGTGATCGTCGAAGGTGCGTCGTTGGTGTGAAGGGTGGTGAGGACGAAGTGTCCCGTGAGCGCGGCCTCGATCGAGATCTTCGCCGTCTCGGCGTCGCGGACCTCGCCGACCATGACCACATCGGGATCCGCGCGAAGGATCGAGCGCAGCGCAGAGGCGAACGTCAGTCCTGCGCGCGTGTTGATCTGCACCTGGTTCACGCCTGCAAGCCGATACTCGACCGGATCCTCGACCGTGATGACGTTGATCTCCGGCCGGTTCATGAGCGCAAGGCACCCATAGAGCGTCGTCGACTTGCCCGACCCGGTGGGACCGGTGACGATGAGTGCGCCCGTCGGCATCCGCACGATCGACTCGAGATCGCCACGCATCGCCTCGGACAACCCCAGCTCGGGCATCGTCGGCGGCTTGCGGGACTTGTCGAGAAGACGCATCACGACCTTCTCGCCCTCGACGGTCGGCAGCGTCGCTACGCGGATGTCGAGCATCCGGCCGACGGCGGAAGTGGAGAGCGTGATGCGACCGTCCTGTGGCTTGCGGCGCTCCGCGATGTCGAGCTTGGCGAGCACCTTGAGCCTGGTGGTGACGCCCGGCGCCATCTTCTTCGGGATGCGCTGCACCTCGCGGAGCACGCCGTCGACCCGGAAGCGCACTGCCAGCGCATCCTCCTGCGCCTCGAAGTGGACGTCGGAAGCGTTTTCCTCCGCGGCCTGGAAGATGAGCGCGTTCACAAGACGGACGAGCGGGCCGTCCGAGATCCCGTCGTCCGCCTCGAGATCGTCACTCTGGTCGTCCGCGGCGCCGTCGTCGAACTCGACGGCGACCGCCGAGCCGATCGCGTCGGCCGTTCGCACGAGGCGCTGAAGCTCGGCGAGGATGTCGTCACGCGACGCGACGCCGAGCTCCAGCGAGTGCTTCGTGGCGAGGCGAAGCTCGTCGATTGCGTGAAGGTTCCCTGGGTCCGCAACCGCCACCTTGAGAACGTCGCCCTCCAGGGCGTACGGGACGGCGACCGAGCGTTCGAGGGTCTGGACCGGAATGAGCTGCGTCGCGGCGAGCACCAACACCGACGCCTGCGAGGTCGACGATCGGCAGGTGGTGGCGCGCTGCAAGCATCCGGGCGACGCCTTCCGCGGTCGTTGCGCCCTCTTCCATGAGTGCCTGCGTCACCGGAGTGCCGCTCGACGCTCGTCCGCGAACGAGCGCAAGCACATCCGGTTGGATGAGAGCGGCGCGCTCGAGCAGGTCGAGCAGGAGCTCGCCCGTCTCGTCGACCCCGAACGGAGACGCAAGCGAGCGTGCCGGAGGCGATGCTCCAGTCTCCGCCGCCGGCTCCTTGGCGCCTGTTGCGCGTGTGATCTTCATGGCCGCTCCCTCGAACGGGTTATCGGCAGCTGCCCAACGGCCCTTGACGGCCGGGTCGCGCCGGTTGCCGGCCGGCGCAAAGGCCTACGTCGAAGCGGGCAACTCACGGAACAGCAGGACCGTGTACGACTCCTCGACGATCGGGAACCAGGGTGGCGGCAAGTAGAGGAGCGCGTCGTCGTAGCCGTAGTAGCGGTTCGTGAACATGCCCGAGAAACTTCCCCCGTCGGCCGAGGCGACCATGCCGGTGAACGTCATCGAGGTCTTGTTCGTGCCGGACCAGGAACGGGCTTGCCACGTGCCGGTCTGGGTGATCACGGCGGCCGACCAGGTGAAGACATCGGGCACGTACTTCGCAACGTAGAGGTCGTTCTTGGCGACGAGACCGAGCACGTCCTGGCCCGAGGTCACGAAGGAGATGTTGTCGGCGACGACGATGTCGTCGTTGGACGCCACGGTGACACGTCCCTTGACGCTGCCCTTGACGATCACGTCCTGCACCGCGTACACGGCGCCGTTGGAGGGGACCGAGTAGGTGCCCGTCGTGGTGCACGTCGGGAGCACGTCGGCGACGTCGTTTCCGCCGGTCTGCGTGCAGGCCTCGACGGTCACGGTTCCCCCGTGTTGAACGTGAGCCGCCACGCCGCCTTGGCCGGGTTGTCCAGGTAGATGCCGCCGATATGCGACGCACTTTCGATGTCCGTGAGGGACGCGAGGAACGAGCTGAAGTCGACTGGAACCTTGATCTTGCTGCGAATGGTCGGGCTCGAATCGACATCGTATTTCTTGGCACCGTTCTGCATCACGACCGAGCCGCCGATTTGCCCCTCCGCGTAGATGTCCCCCGAGGCGGTGCCATCATGGTCGACGTCGCCGTTCGCGTAGATCCGTCCGTCCGTCACCGAGCCGGCACCCCACGACACGTCCCCGTCGACGACGCGGTAGAAGTCGGCGAGCGACGACGGACGGATGTACGTCTCGATCACATGCAGGTCGGTTGTCGATCCGGTCTTGCGGCCTGCTGCGACTACACGGACGTACGGCGTGCTCGCGCTCGCCGGATAGACGCGCAGGTTGTACTCGTAGCCGTTCGGGAGTGTCCGCCAGGCGTCCTTCCCGTTCGGGTAGGACCACGACTGTCCGTACGTCCATGCGGTCTGCGTGCCTCCTGCTGCAACGTTCGTGCCCCCGGGCTCACGTCGTGTCGACTCGCCCGGATGGATGTAGTGGAGGTAGTACTGACGATCGTCGACGAGCTTGGAGACGTAGTCCTCGACGCCCGCCTCGGCCGCCTCGAACGACGTTCCGGACACGACCTGATGCGAGCTTCGGTCCGACTCGCGCTGCACGATGTCGATCAGGATGACGCTCAGCAGCGTCACCATCGCACCGATGAGGACGACGAGCACCATGGCCATGCCCTGCTCCTGCTTCACGATCGCGCGCGTGATCGACCGCTTCACAGTGCGCTCCTCAGGGTGACGCTGGTCTTGTAGGTGTACTGCCTCGACGGAGTCGTCTTCGTGACGACCGTCAGCGTCACGCCCACCGTCCTCACCGCCGACGCCGTCGACGTCGTCGCGCCGTTCGCGTCCTTGAAGGTGAAGACCGTCGAGTTCGCGACGGAGCCGACGAGTCCGAGGTAGCTGCTCAGCGCCGGGATGGTCCAGGGGTAGCCGTCCGTGTCGGTGCTCGTCGCACGAGCTCGCTCGAGCTTCCCCGTGTTGAGCCTGTAGCTGAGCCGTCGAACATGGAACGGCTGGGCGCGATCGACGGAGAGGAACGTGATCTGGGTCGAGCTGACGCTCTCGATCGGAGACGTCGCGACGTCTCCGTCGCCGTCGTACGCCTGCCGCAGGTCTTGCGAGATGCTCGCGAGCGCTCCGCGCGCCTCCACCTGCAGGTTCGTCTGCTGCTCGACCTCGCCGCTGTGTCGCACGGCGGAGCCGAGCACGAGCGTGTACGCAGCGATGAGGATGGCGAGCACCGTCATCGCCGTGAGCATCTCGACGAGCGTGAAGCCGTCCTCGCTTGCAAGCCTCGGAAGTCGCCCGATCATGGGAGCGGGCACGTGTTCGTCGTGTCGAAGGAGATGTTCACGTTGGTCGTCCCGCTGGTGGTCGTGACGGAGGTCGCCTGACCGCTGCGCCTCGGGCTCGACGCGCTGCACTTCCACGCCTTGACCGTGTAGCCCGCGCCGACCGGGACGTTCGTGAAGGAGTAGTTGCCGTTCGAGTCCGTGGTCCCGGTGAGGCTGACGCCCATCGGCCCTCCGGTCAGCGTGACCGTCGCGCCGCTCTGATTCGTGCCGCTGCGCTTGACGTTCACGGCGACCGACCCCGTCGGCAGCGCCATCGCAACCGAGGTCGTCGATCCCGTGGTGACGGAGACCGTCGCAGGCGTGGCGCTCTGCCCCGACTTCGTCGCCTGCACGGTGTAGCCGGCTCCGGAAGGTACGTTCGTGAACGTGACCTGCCCCGACGGGTTCGTCGTGCCCGTCACGGTGGTGAGGGAGTACGGCCCGCCGCTGAGCGACACCGTCGCCCCTGGCGCGGGGTTACCGCCCCACGTCACCGTCACAGTGACGCTGCCGGAAGGACAGCCTCCGAGGGTGAGGGTGAACGACGTCGTGAGGACGGTCGGGTAGTTGTCCGGCACGTAGTGCGTGACGGGCGTTGCACACAGCGGGGTCCCGTTGCTCCACGCCTCCACCGTGTGCTGAACGCTCGGGACGATCGGCTCGCCATTGATTGCAGGGATCGCGGCCGAGCCCCCCGAGACGGCGAAGGTCTGGGATGCACCCGTACGAGCCGTGGTGATCTTCAGCGACACGGGGCCGGTGTACGACGCCCCGGACGTGTCCTTGAGCACCACGTTGATGGTCGAACCCTTGTAGATCTGCAGCGTCGGCGTGACGGTCTGTCCAGCGCCGACATTGAGCCTCATCGTCCCGTCGAGCTGCACGTAGCCGACGAGAGTGGCTATGAGGTCGTAGCAGTCCGAAGGACAACTCGACGTCGAGTTGGGCGTCAGCTTCAGGAACTCGATCTTCCCGGTTGCGTCTGTGACATCCGTTCGCGGCGCACTGGGGCCGGTGTTGAGGGCGACCCCGACGTTCGCCATCGGGACGTTCAGCCCGTAGTCGATCACGGTCGGCTTGATGATCGCGAGGTTGAGGCCGGCGAACGGCGTTCGCGACGTGGGCGCGACATAGGTCACTTGCTTCGCAAGCACGCGTCCGTCCGCGTCGCTCGTGATCGTGACCGTCACTCGCTTGTAGTTGGCGGTCGTCTCGTAGCTCGTCGGAGTCGGATCGGTGATGTAGCGGATCTGGGTCGTGATCGTCGCCGGACGGCCCGTGATGACTATCGAAGTCGGACTCGCGACGACACCCGCGGGGTTCCCGAGCACGACCCCGACATCGTCGTACGCAAGTCGCCTGATGTACTCGATCTGCTCAGCTGCGGCCTGATCCGCAACCGTCCGCTCGCGGGCGAGTCTGTTGGCGGAGACGGCCGACGTCAGCAGTCCCGCCATCGCAGTCGCAAGCCCCGCAAGGATGACCATCGCGAGGAGTACCTCGACGAGGGTGAAGCCGGCCTCGCCGGCAGGACGCGGTTCGTGCCGCAGGACCGCAGGGTGAATGGTCACATCTCTCCGCATATCGGACGCCTTTCGTCCGGGCTTGATCCCGCACGAGGTCTCAAGGTGACCGAGCGGGTGAGGTAGGCCTATCCCCCTGCTGAGGGATGGCCCACGAACACAGCAGCAATAACGCCGAATGCGGCGACGGGCACGAGCAGAGTCGCCGCCTTGTGCGCCGTCGGGCCGCGCCGCACGAGCACGTGGTTCGCGACGACTCGGTGCCGGAGCTCGATGAACGCGAGGGCGACGAGAACCGTGCAGATGACCGCCGCCAGCAATCCGTAGATCGTCGGACCGAAGCGCACGATGGACGCCACGATCAGCGTCGCCGTGACGATCTCGATCGCCGGGTAGAAGGGAGAGATCCGTTCTTCGCAGTGCCGACAACGACCACGCAGGACGATGTACGAGACGACCGGCACGTTGTCGTACCACTCGATCGCCGCAGAACAGGTCGGGCAACCCGAGCGACCGTTGAGCGAGCGGCGCTCAGGCACACGTGCCACGACGACGTTCAGGAAGCTTCCAACCGCCAGTGCCAGCGGGAGTGCGAATAGCGCCGCGATCATCCCGCGACCGACGCAGCCGCCTCACCGGAGCTGGGCGGGCGGAGTACCGCGGGATCGGGAGCGGGCGTCGGAGCCTCCTTCGCCACCTCGACCACGGGCTCTTCCCACTGCACCCGCTGCTCCTTCAACGCACGCTCGACGTCCAGTTCGAAGTCGTGCTTGTTGGTCGCAGCATTGGCGGCCGTCTCGCGATCCACATACCCCGCGAGAACGAGATCGATCAGCGCCCTCGTGAACGACTGCATCTCGAAGAAGTCGCCGCCGCTGATCGCGTCGGGGATCTCGTGGGTACGCCGCTCTCGGATCAGCTCTGCGATGCGCGCGTTCGACACCATCACCTCGACCGCCGGAATACGCCCTCCGCCGACGCGCGGGAGGAGCCGCTGGCTCACGACGCCGCGGAGCACGCCCGCGAGTACCGAGACGACCTGCGACTGCTTTTCGTGTGGAAAGAACTCCACGATGCGCCCGATGGTCTCCGCGGCGTCGAGCGTGTGCAGCGTCGAGAAGACGAGGTGGCCGGACTCCGCTGCCTGCAACGCGACCTGCGCAGTCTCGGCGTCGCGGAGCTCGCCGATGAGGATGACGTCGGGGTCCTGCCTGAGAACGCGGCGCAGCGCCTGCGCGAAGCTCTCGGTGTCGATACCCACCTCGCGCTGGTTCACGATGGAGCTGCGATCGTGGTGAAGAACCTCGATCGGGTCCTCGATGGTGACGATGTGCCGGCGAGAGGTGCGGTTGATCTCGTCGATCATCGCCGCGAGGGTTGTGGTCTTTCCGGACCCGGTGGCGCCGGTTACGAGCACGAGGCCCCGATGCTCCCCCGCGAGACGGCCGACCCCGGGCGGGAGGTTGAGCTCGGCGAAGTCGGGTATGCGGTCCGAGATGACGCGAAAGGCGAACGAGATGGCGCCGCGCTGACGGAATCCGTTGACGCGGAAGCGTGGAAGATCGGGAGTCGTGTACGCCAGGTCGAGCTCACCGCTCTCGTCGAACAGCTCGCGTCGCCCGCGCGCGTCCGCGGTGATTTGATCGAGCACGGCCTCGAGCTCGGCTTCGTCGAGCGGGTCGATCTCGTCGAGCGGGACGAGCTCACCGTTCTTGCGGATGACGGGCGGTTGCCCGACCTTCAGGTGAACGTCGCTCGCGCCGACCCCGACTGCACGCCTGAGAACCACATCGAGATCCATGGACAGCTCGTGCATCGGCACGAGCTCGACCGTGCTTTAGGTGCCGTGACGCGCGAGCCGTGAGAGCACGCGCAGCGGAGGCCGTGCGACGAGCGGAGCGTCGCTCGGATGCGAGAGATCGCCGCGGAGGAGCCCGGCCACCGCGTCGAACACGCCAGGCGCGCGCAAGGCCCAGATGCACGCCCGCGGATACCGATCCACCGCTCGCTTCGCCTTCCACGACGCCGCGGCATGGCGATCGAGCGCACCCGAGAGCGCGGCCTCGTAGTCCTGCGGACGGCCTTCGACGACGGCGTCCGCAGCCAACTTGGCCGACACGAACGCCTCGTACATCCCGTCACCCGAGAGCGGGTCGACGAGGCCTGCCGCATCGCCGACGAGGAGCACGCGACCGCGGGACGCGAGCCGCACCGAGCTCTCGCATCGGAAGCCGGTGGCCGCGGACGTCGGTCAGCGCCGTCGGATCGACGCCGTGCGCGCGGGCAAGCCGGTCGAGATGGCTGCGGAGCCGCGGCCCTTCGTCCATCCAACCGCCGACTCCGAGGTTCACGTGGTCGCCCTTCGGAAACACCCAGCCGTACCCGCCGGGCACGACTCCGAGCTCGACCCAGGCCGTCCCTTGGTAGCGACCGCGGTCGAGGAAGCTCCACGGCACGTTTCCCTCGAGCGCGACCCCACGCACGATGCCGGCGCCGAGACCGACTGCGCGTGCGACGACACCGTTCGCGCCGTCCGCGCCCACGACGTACGACGCTGTCAGGCGCGACCCGCCGACCGACGCCGTCGCGCCGTCGTCGTCGAGCTCGATGTCCGCGACCGGGGCGCCGTCCCTGAAGTCGACCCCCGCGGCTGCGGCCTGCTCGGCAAGGTGGAGATCGAGCCGGCGACGCTGGGTCATCGCGATCAGCGGCTCCGCGCTCCTCCGCGCCAGGCGTGCCCGGTATCCGGTCCGCATGACCATCCCCGTGACGACGTGCTCGACGACCGGCTCGACGTCGCCCGGGACATGCTTCAGGGCACGCCCGGTCAGGCCGCCGCCACAGGGCTTGTCACGCGGGAACCGCGCCTTGTCGGCGAGAAGAACGCGGGCGCCCGACCGCGCGAGATGAAGCGCCGCAGCCGATCCGGCGGGTCCTGCGCCGACGACGAGAACGTCGAAACGCTCCATCCCCGCGATGGTAGGTGCCGCTTCCGACCGCGGCTACAATTGCCCGCCGCGCAGGGATTCCCGAGTGGCCAAAGGGGGCGGGCTGTAAACCCGCTGGCTCAGCCTTCGGAGGTTCGAATCCTCCTCCCTGCATCCGTCATGGGGGGAACCAATGGTTCCCCCCGTGAGCCCCTTCCTTTTCGTCTCGAGCAAACGACGCGGTCTGACCTCCCGCCGGGCAAGCCCGGCTTCGGTCGCGAACGGTGTTCTACTGCCTGCCCGAGATCGACCTCTCAGGCACGAACGGCCGAGACGCCGAGCGTCGTCGACAGCAAGAGCTCGCCGAAGTTCGTCTCGACGATCGTGATGTCGTCGGCCATGTTCTCGGCGACCCAACCCGCTGCAGCTTCATTCGCGGCCTCGGCCTCCTCGGCCGAGTCCCAGACGCTGAACGAGAAGATCTCGTCGCCGCTCACGGCGATCGAGTACGCCTTGAATCCGGGCTGCCCCTCGAACAGCGGGAGCATCCCTTCCTCCGCGCGCGCGATCAGCTCGTGGATGTCTCCACTGGTCTTGTACCGCGCCATCCGTACGTGCATTCGGACTCCCTTCTGCGTCGGCCTCACCCCCCGAGGCCGATCCCCGGACTCCGGGCCGGCGCGGACAGGACCATGGCAGACGAACCGCCGGCTGGCAAGCGCCGCAACCGGATCGACCCACGAGGGCTACACTCGCGCCACGCCCTCTTAGCTCAGTCGGTAGAGCACCTCCATGGTAAGGAGGGGGTCGACGGTTCGAGTCCGTCAGAGGGCTCTGCAGGACGCCGCACGCCAGTACATTTTTCCGATCGGGTCGGTTTGCAAGGTCCGCACGGTGCCGTCGATATGGAGCCCTTTCTGGAGCTTCCAGGTTCAAGGCGCTCCGGCAACGCTTCGTTCGGATGCGACTTTGGAGATAAGAGAGTCGGCTTCGATCGCCAGATCGCAGTCAGCGCGAGCTGACGTCGACAAGCACGGCGCGCCCCGGGGTGGATGTCAATTGCGATCGCTTGAATTCCCGTCCTTTCTGTCATCCCCGCGCAGCGGCCGGACTCCGCCTGCTTGCGGCTCATGTCGTGAACTTGATCCCACACTGGGTGCGCTCGAAGTCCGTGATCTTCTTGACGACGGCCAGCGTCATCGGTGCCGAGCGGCGTGGTCTTCGAGTAGTTGTGTGCCTTGATGTTCTTGAAGTACGCGATCTGATCGCACGACGGCGGTCTTGATCGAGCTCGGCGCGAGCGCGATGTACTTGTCGCCGTGCGCGACGGCTTCGTCGACGATCTTCTTGTACGCGCTCGGCGGCACCGTTGCGAAGTTGACGAAGCGCTTGTTCTTCATCGTCCCGGCCCTCGTATTCGCGTCGATGACGGCCTTGCACCACGACTTCGCGTCGACCACGCTCGCCGTCGTCGTGGAAGTGTTCGTCGTAGCAGCGGCCGGTGCCACAGCGATGAGCGCCGCCACGATCGCGGTCGGAATGACTGCTCGCATCAGGGATCCTTTCGTGTCCCGGCACCGAGATCGTCGCCATTCGCGCACCGTGAACGCGGACGGGGACTCCGATCACGTCCCGGATCCGTACACCGAGGGAGTGCTGTGGCTAGTGGCCGACTCGTCGGACAGGCGCGCAACGTGGGTGCACAGCGGGAACATCAGCGAGGCCCACGGCGTCCTCTGGTGGGAGTGTGGCGCAGAGCCGGTAAGTCGCCCGCACTGTGCAGCGGCTCAGAGTCCCGCGTCACGCTGAGCATCCGAGGGCTGTAGGTGCGCAGGAAGGTGATGCCGGTCGTCAGCGTCGGCGACCTACGCTCTAGAGGGCCATGTCCACGCAAGAGACTCGACGGATCAACATCCTCGCTCTGATGGGGACGCGACCGGAGGCGATCAAGATGTTTCCGGTCGTTCACGCGCTCGAGCGCAGCGAGCACTTCGCGCCCATCGTCGTGACGACCGGGCAGCACCGCGACCTCGTTCAGCCGATCCTCGAGCTGGCAGGCATCACGCCCGATCTGGATCTCGGTGTCGCGCGTCCCGGCCTGACGCTGAACGGTCTCGTGTCGTCGGTGATCACCGAGCTCGACACGTTCTGCCGCGAGCAGTTCCAGGCCACCGGAGCGACGGTCGCGACGCGCGAGCAGATCCGCGAGAGCGGCTTCCCCGCCGGCGCCCTCGTTCACGGCGACACGTCGTCGGCGGCAGCAGCTGCAATCGCAGCGTTCAATCTGCGCATTCCCGTCGGGCACATCGAGGCCGGGCTTCGAACCGGCACGATGCTGACGCCGTATCCCGAGGAGCTGAACCGACAGCTGATCTCGCGCATCGCGGCGTTCCACCTGGCGCCGACCGCGATCAACAGGCAGAACCTCGTGCGGGAAGGCATCCCCGACGAGCGGGTCTTCGTCACCGGCAACACGGGGCTCGATGCGCTCCAGTTCGCCGCGACGCTCGACGTGCCGTTCGAGACGGACGACCTGCGGGCGCTGGTCGAGTCCGGTTCTCCCTACGTCGTGGTGACCGCCCATCGCCGGGAGAACTGGGGCGGCGGCCTCGCGCAGATCGCCGAGGCCATCAGCCGGCTCGCCGCCGCGCATCCAGGTACGCACTTCGTGGTGCCGCTCCATCCGAATCCGCTCGTCCATGCAGAGCTGGGCGGTCCACTCGCCGGCCACGAGAACGTGCTGCCGACCGAGCCGCTCGCCTACGCGCAGTTCGCGCGGCTGATGGCACGCGCGGCGCTCATCGTGACCGACTCCGGCGGAATCCAGGAGGAAGCACCGGCTCTCGGCGTACCTGTCCTCGTCGCCCGCGACAGCACCGAGCGGGGCGAAGGACTCGCCGCTGGGGCGCTCACCCTCGTGGGGACCAACCCTGATCGAATCGTCGCAGCAGCCGACACGGTGCTCGCCGACCCGGCGGCACACCGACTCGACCCCGACGCCAACCCGTACGGCGATGGACGCGCGGCGGAGCGCATCGTGGCCGCGCTCGAGTATCTGGCCGACATGGGCCCCGCGCCGGCTCGCTTCGGGCCTGCGTTCTCTCGAAAGGAAGTGCTCGAGGCGGGCGGATATCCGTTCGGGTTGTTCTCGACTCCTCTCGAGGAGCGGGGAGCGCAGCCCGATCGCAGCGAGGAGGACGACCGCTGGGTGGGACGCTGACCGCCCTGACGATGCCGTTCGAGAACCTGGCCGAGTGGGCGCAGGTGCTCTTCTACATCGCCTTCGGGCTCATCGTGGCCGTCCTGGCATGGACGACGGTGCTCTTCGTCCTCTCGCGCAGAGCGCTGCGTTCTCCGCCCACAGCGGACGATTCGACGGCGGACGGTTTCCTGTGGCTGTTCTTCGTCCCGGCCCTGAACGAAGCGGTGACGATCGCGGACAGCGTCGCGCGGCTCCTCGCCGTCGAGGCCCGGAACAAGGGCGTAATCGTGATCGACGACGGCTCCACGGACGGGACCGCCGAGGCGCTCGCTGAGCTCGACAGTCCGGAGCTCACCGTGCTCCGTCGCGTGCCTCCCGATGCCCGCAAGGGCAAGGCGGCTGCGCTGAACGCGGCCTGGCGCGAGCTCGACGAGGTCCTCGCCTCGAAGTGGCCGGGCTGGACACGCGACCGCGTGATCGTCTGTGTCGTCGATGCCGACGGGCGGCTCGATCCACGTTCACCAAACGTCGTGGCGGCACACTTCGCCGACGATCGCGTCGGCGGCGTGCAGGTGCTCGTCCGGATCTACAACCGCGCGCATCCGCTGACCTGGTGCCAGGACGTCGAGTTCTCCGTCTACGGATTGCTCTACCAGGCCGGAAGGACTCCACACGGAGCGGCCGGGATGGGAGGCAACGGCCAGTTCAACCGGCTGACCGCGCTCGACGACATCGCCGACCCGGAACCCGGCGGTCCGTGGCGCGACCGACTGACGGAAGACCAGGACCTCGGGCTACGCCTGCTGGAGGCCGACTGGCGCTGCTCGGCGGAGGCTCGGACGACCGTCGACCAGCAGGGGCTGACGGGGTTCCGACGGCTCCTGCGCCAGCGCACCCGCTGGGCGCAGGGAAACCTGCAGGCAATGGGTCATCTCGGCGCAATGGCGCGGCTCGAGCGGCCGTGGCTGGTGCGGCTCGACCTGATCGGCTACCTGTTGATGCCGGCGATCCAGGCGTACATCGGCGTCGCGTTCGTGACGAGCATCTTCCTTGCGATCTTCAACGTGGCCGACTTCTGGGGAGAGGGTGGCTGGTGGCAACTTCTCTTCTTCTTCGTGCTCGGCTACGGCGGGGTGACGCTCGGCTGCATCGCTCGAGGCGCGCGAAACGGGGCCGGCTGGGATCGCAGCCAGCCTGCTCGTGGTACCGGTCTATGCCGCGTACACGTGGCTGATCTGGCCGGTCCTCGCACGCGCGGCCGGGCGCCAACTCATACGCCGGAGTGACTGGGCGAAGACGAGCCGCGAGCCGATCGAGCTCGAGGAGCCTGTTCCGAAGTCGTAACGATCGGACCAGACACCCCTCGTCCGCGTGCCCCCTTTTCGGCGATGTCGGAGACGGGATGTCCGCATACGTTGCGTCGGTGCCGGGAACTCCGCGGATCATGAGCGCCCTGCTCCTGCTGGTTCTCGTCGGTCTGATCCCCGCCTCGCTCGCCGCAGGCAGGCCGGTTCCCGGCGCATCGTCGTGCCCGATGACTCCGGCCGACTCGTTCTGGCACGCGGACGTGTCCTCGCTGCCCGTTCACGCACAGTCGGCGACCTGGATCTCCAGCGTCGGTGCGACCGCGGGGCTCAAGGCGGACTTCGGCGCGGGGCAGTGGAACGGCGGGCCGATCGGCATCCCGTACACGACCGTGCCGGGGACGCAGCCGAGGGTTCCCGTGTCGTTCATGTACGACGACGAGAGCGATCCCGGCCCGTATCCGGTCCCCTCGAACGCCCCGATCGAGGGAGGGTCGAGCTCGTCCGGCGACCGGCACGTCCTCCTGGTCGATCGCGACGCGTGCCGGCTCTGGGAGCTCTACAGCGCGTATCCGCAGTCGGGCGGCGCCTCGTGGACGGCCGGGTCGGGTGCGACCTGGGCTCTCGACTCGAATGCGATGCGCCCGCTCGGATGGACGTCCGGTGACGCTGCAGGACTCCCGATTCTTCCGGGCCTCGTGCGCTACGACGAAGTCGCGGCAGGCGAGATCGACCACGTCATCCGCTTCACCGCACCGAAGACAGCCAACGCATACGTCTGGCCCGCGAGTCACAAGGCGGGGAGCGGCGGTTCCTCCGACCCGCCGATGGGCGCGTGGTTCCGGCTCAAGTCGAGCTACGACATCAGCCGGTTCTCCGCTGCGAACCAGGTGATCCTCCGGGCACTCAAGAAGCACGGGATGGTTCTCGCCGACAACGGCTCGCCGTTCTTCATGAGCGGCGCGCCGGATCCCGGATGGAACGACTCCGATCTCAACGCGCTGAAGTCGGTGCCCGGGTCGGCATTCGAGGCGGTCGACGTCTCCGGGCTGAAGGTGTCGAGCACGTCGTACGCGGTGACGGGCGGATCCACGCCGCCGCCGCCGCCGCCTCCTCCTCCTCCACCTCCTCCTCCACCGCCTCCGCCGCCGCCTCCACCACCCCCGCCTCCCCCTCCGCCGTCGGCGCCGACCGAGCTCGTCGCGAATCTCGGTTTCGAGGCGAGCCTCAGTGGCTGGAGCAAGGGGAACAGCCGGACGACGCTGGCGCGGACGTGCGTTCTGGCCCACGCCGGCTCATGCTCGGCCGAGCTCGGTCGCTCGCGGTCCGCAGGCGACGCAGTGCTCGACGACACGCCGAACACCGCTCCCTCGACGAGCACGGGCGCGAGCTACGTCGCCTCTGCCTGGGTGCGCGCGCCCGCTGGACGCAGTGTGAGGCTGCGCGTCCGCGAGCTCCGCGGCAGCTCACTCGTTCGCTCCGCCGTCACGACCGTGACAGGCGACGGCGGTTGGCGTCAGCTCGTCGTCACGAGCGCCGCCACTGCAGGCGGCACGACGCTCAGCGTGGAGGTCATCGTCTCGCTCGCCAGGGGCTCGAGGGCGCAGGTGGACGACGTCTCGTTGAGACGAAGCTAGGCTCCTACGGGAAGCTGCCGTCGGTGGGATGGAGATCGAGACGACCGCCGTCTCGACACTCGGACGTGACGCGGTACTCGAGGCTGCCCAACCCACGAAGAGCGTTCTCCGTCAGCTGCTGCCGCATCAGCTGACGCGCCCTGGCCTCGTCGAGGCCGAGGTGTTGCCCTAGCGCGACGCCGCTCTGAAGTGCGTAGCACTCCGTCGTTCCCTCGTCGCTCTCCCCGCGGAGGTGCCACGCCTCGTGCGCGAGCACGGCGATCGCGCGACCGGTGCGACTCCCGCGCGTCTCGCCTTCGAACGCAAGCCGATAGAGGTCGTGACAGATCTCCGGAGTGAGAACCGCGAGGTCGCCGCCCACGGTCGCGACACCGTCGGCGTGCTGAACGGCGCCGACGTAGTCCCTCGCCTCGTCGCAGCGGATCGCGACCGGCTTGTCCGCGATCCGCGACGCCTCGTCCGAGAATCGTGCGACGGCCGCTCCTCTCGTGTCGCCCGAGAGCGAGTCCCAGCCGGTTCGTTCCTCGACGATCCAGACACCGAGGATCAGGACGAGGATCAACCCGAGACCGACCGCGAAGCGCCGGACGGGAGCGAGCCGCGAGCGCGGCTCGGGCTCGTCGGCGCCGACGTCATCATTCGGGAGATCGTCAGCAGGTCCATCCGAGACCGCCAGCCATAGCTCCTCGTCGCCGTCCTCCACGACGACGATGTCGTCGGGCTCGCGCTCGAATCCGTAGCGGTCGCGGTCGATCCCTTGCGGGCTCCGGTCGGGACGTCGACCGGGTCCACCCCGTAGTGCCCCGACCAGGAACTGCACCTCGAGGCCGAGCGCGAGGGCGAACACGACCAGGATCGGGACGTGCGCACGCAACTCGGCCGGCCCGAGAATCCAGGCGAGGACGAAGACGACGAGCGCCGCGCGCAGCCAGAACCACGCGCGTGGACCGCGGGACGTGTCGGGTTCTACCCGGACTGAGACCTCACGTAGTCGATGTAGCCGCGCACGTCCGCGGCCGGCTCCGAGTAGGCGTCGCCGAGCGCCGACTCCATCGCAGCCATGTACGTCTCGACCCAGGCCGGGAACTCGTAGTCGATGACGCGCAGGAACTCGAGCGTCGCAGCGAAGCGGATGTCCGCGATCGAGGGCGCGTCGCCGCCGATGAACGTTTTCCCGTCGAGGAACCACGTGCGGTAGACGTCGAGCGGCCCGGCGATCGCCGCTTCGGCGTCCTTGCGGGCCTGCTCCTTGAGCTCGTCGGACACGTCGGCGGTGGCGACCTCGCCGGGGTACTGGCCGAACGCGAGCGCCGGGTACGTCGCACGCGCGAGGAGCGGGTAGAGGGTGCCGATCAGGTAGAACATCGCGCTGTCGACCATGGCCCGCTCGCCGGGATCGGTCGGGTAGAAGCGGTCGAGGCCGTGCTTGTTGCAGAGGTACTGCATGATCGCGCAGCTCTCCCAGAGAGCGCCCTTCGGCAGTCCGTCCTCCTCGAGCAGCGGCGTGAGGTCGGCCGGGTCCTTCGCGAGGAATTCGGGAGTCGACTTCTTCCCCCAGACGTCGGTCTCCTCGAAGTCCAGGCCGGCGGCTCGGACGAAGATCCGCGTCGTGAGGTTGTTGACGCTCGGCTTGAGGATGCTCAGCGTGTTCGTGGCCATGACGTCTCTCCTTTATGAGTTGTACGGATTCTTGGGCGATCGATCCTCGGAGAGCGACTCCTGCGATCGCGTCACGAGGAGCTCGATGGCGTCCGCAAGGTGCGCGCGGTCGATGTTGTGGTCGTCGCGCTCGACGCGGAGCTTGTGCGCCTCGAGCAACACGTCGGTGTGCGTGTGCCCGGCAGGGGGCTCGAAACGATAGGACGCCAGCTCGACGAGCATCCCGAGCGGATCCTCGAAGTAGATCGAGTCCATGAAGCCTCGGTCCTTGACACCCGAGTGCTCGATCCCGCGCTCGTCGAGTCGCTCGACCGTCTGCGCGAACGTCGCCTGCGACACCGAGAACGCGAGGTGGTGCACGAACCCGGGTTCGCGTGGAGTTGGATTCGAGTCCGCTCGACGCTCCTCGTTCGTGAAGACGGTGATGAGTCGTCCGTCACCCGGGTCGAAGTAGAGGTGGCTCTCGGACGCGTTGTCGAGGTTCGGCTGCTCGAAGACGAACGGCATCCCGAGCACGCCTTCCCAGAAGTCGATCGCCGTCTGCCGGTTTGCTCCGTTGATCGTGATGTGGTGGACGCCCTGTGTCTGGATCTTGCGCATGACTACCGGGCGACGAGGTGCGACTTGTACTCGCTGCGTTGCAGCGTTCCGTAGGGAACGAGCTCGATCTGCGTGGCGACGACCAGCACGGCGCGAAGTGTGTCACGGATCGCGTTCTCGAGACCTTCCTCTGCCGCGACATCACGCGCCAGCTCGACGGTCACCGGAAGCGGCGGATCCTGCTTCACGCCCGCCGCGCGCGGCCTGACGAGCACGTGCCCGCTCACGCGTGGGGCGAACCCGCCGACCACGTCGCGAATCGCCGTGGGGAAGACGTTCACGCCACGCACGATCAGCATGTCGTCCGTCCGTCCGACGCAGCGGACGCGCGGACCTGTCCGCCCGCACGAGCATGGCGACGTCTTCACTTCGACGTGGTCCCGCGTTCGGAACCGCAGCAGTGGAGCCGCACGATGACGGAGATGGGTGAGCACGAGCTCTCCGGTCGCGCCGTCCTCGAGCGGGCGCGACGTTCCCGTGTCGGGGTCGATCAGCTCCGGATACACGAAGCCACGCGCGCCGAGGTGCATGCCGTCCTGCTCCTCGCACTCTCCCCACAGCGAGATACCGATGTCGCCGATCCCCATCGCCTCGGTGACCCGTGCGCCCCAGCCGTCCTCGAGCGTCGCCCGGAGGGCCGGTTCACCGCCGCCCGGCTCGCCCGCGACGAGGACCCGCGTCACGCTCGACCCGCGAAGGTCGAAGTCCCTCTCGGCCGCCCACTCGACCAGGTGCGCGGCGTAGGAGGGCGTCAGCACGGCTGCCTCCGGCTCGAGCCGCTCGATCGCGAGCATGAGCCGCTCCGTGTTCCCCGTGCCGACCGGGATGTGGCAGAGGCCGATGAGGTCGAACGCGGCGAGAGCGGCACCGGCGACGAACGGCCCGGCGTTGTAGGTCGAGACGACGCGCTGCCCGGAAACGATTCCCGATGCGGCGTAGCTCCGCGCAGATCCGATCACCCAGTTCTCGAGGTCGCCCGCCGTCAGTGGGATGTAGCTCGGCGTCCCCGTTGTTCCGCTGGTCGAGTAGATCCGGACGATCTCGTCGCGTGTTGCACAGAGGTGGGCGCCGATCGGGTTCTCCGGCGTCGTCGTCTCCTTGAGCTCGCGCTTCTCGGTGAGAGGGAGCTCGGCGATGGCATCGAGACCGCCCGCGTCACCCGCGGAGTCGATCCCCGCGGCGGCGAGCTTCTCGCGGTAGAAGAGCGAGCGGTCGAGGAGGTAGACCACCTGATCGCGGTAGGAGACGTCGTCGAGCGCGCGCTGCTCGTCCCACGAACGTGTCTCGATCTCGGGTGCGAGCATCACTCCGTCGGCGGCCGGTACTCGATGGCCTCCTCGGCCTTGGAGGCCATGAGGAACCCCAACGGCTGCTGCTCTTCCTCCGCGAGATGCGCCAGGAGGCTCGCGGTTCGGGCGAGGATCGGCACCGCGCGGACCGCCGTTGCGGAGAAGCCGCAGTCGAGCATGACGGCGGCGATCGCCATCGAGACGTTGAGCGTCAGCGGCTTGCCCCACGTGTCCGCCACGGCGCCGCGCAGAGCGCGTGCAAGGGCGACGTGCGAACCACTCGCGCCGCGCGCGTCCGCGAGCTCGAAGATGCGCTCCGCACGTGGATCGACGGGCTTGTGCACGGGATGCCCGAACCCCGGCACCTTGCCACCGGCCGCGTGAATCTCCGCAGCAGCAGCGGTCGCGACCTCCGCGCCCTCACTCCCGGCGTCGACCTCTCGCTGCAGGTCCTCGAGCAGCTGCGCGCACGCGGCGGACGTGCCGAGGACGACGGTTCCGGCACCGAGGATTCCGGCGGCGACGGCGCCCTGGAGCGAGTCCGGCGCTGCGGCGAGCGTCATCCGTGCGGCGACGTTCGTCGGCATCATCCCGTGCTCGGCGAGCGCGACGAGCACGAGGTCGAGGAAGAAGCGCTGCTCGGCGGTCGGCTCGTCCCCCGTCAGGAGCAGGTGGAAGTACTCCGTGAACGTGAGCCGGCCCATGAGGTCGCCGGTCAGGTCGCGGCCGCGCACCTCGACGCGATCTGCGGAGGCGCGGCTCATCCGCGTCACCGGCTCTCCCGCCTTGCCGATCATCTCGGGTCACCGTCCATCAGGCGCGGACTCTAGTCGCCGCCCCACGGGAGCCCGCGCTGACGTCACCGCGATACGCTCCGGCTCCGGACATTCGTTCGGGAGAGGAGGCAGGCAATGTCGGTAGCAAAGGTGATCGAGATCACCGCAAGCTCGCCGGAGAGCTTCGAGGACGCAGTCCGCGCCGGGATCGAGAAGAGCGGCGAGTCGCTCCGCAACATCAAGGGCGCATGGGTCTCCGAGCAGAAGGTGGACGTCGTCGAGGGGAAGATCACGGCGTACCGCGTCACGCTTCGGGTCTCGTTCGTCCTCGACTGAGAACGGGAGTCACGCCCGTGCCCGAAGCGGTCGAGGCTGGCCCGAGCTGGGGACGACGGCTTCTGATCGGCGGCGTCGTCGGTGTCGCGATCGTCGTCGTCGTCCTGCTCGCCGCCGCAGCGGCACCGCGGTGGTGGGCCCATCAGGTGGGCGATCGTGTCGACGGAAGCATCACGCAGGGCGTCTTCGTCGGTCTGTTCTACGGCTTCTTCTTCACGTTCCTCGCCCTGATGGTTCTCGTCCTCGCGCTCCGGCGGGGCCGTACCGCAAAGGCTGTTGCCATCGGCCTCGTCGCCGCGCTGATCCTGGCGCTGCCGAACCTCATGACCCTCGGGATCGTGCTCGGCGTCGGCAGCGGCGCGCACGCGGGTGATCGGACCCTCGACGTCGAAGCGCCCGCCTTTCGCGGCGCGACGCTCGCCGGGGCCGTACTCGCCGGGCTGCTCGCGGGCTACATCTGGTACCTGCTCGCATCTCGCGACCGAGCGCGTGAGGAGCACCGCCGTGCCGAGGCGCGTCTCGAAGAGGTGACCTCGCCGCCGCCCGAAGAACCCGAGGCGCCGACGCCCGTCGAGAGCTAGACGCGGCCCGTGAAGGTGTCGCAGCTCTGCGGGCCGGAGCCCTCGATGCCGCGAGGGCGCGCGGCTGGTTCGCCGCGCGCCCTGCGGAGACGAGACCGTCGGACGACCTACGCTGCCGGCTCGAGCGCAGGCTCGACGACCGCGACCTCCTGATGCTGCAGGTCCCGCCCGCGGACGAGGAAGAGCGAGACCAGCACGCCTGCGAACGCGATCGCCGCGCCGGCCCAGAACGCGGCCGCGAATCCGTCGGTGAGCGCGACCGCCTGGTCCGTGCCGCTCTTCGCGGCGTCGGTCGTCGTCGTCACCGCGATCGTCGAGAGAATCGCGATCCCCACCGCGCCCCCGATCTGCTGCGACGTGTTGATGAGGCCCGATGCGAGACCGGCTTCCTCGCGCTTCGTGCCTGCCACGGCGGCGATCGTCACCGGAACGAAGGCGAACGGCATGCCGAGCCCGATGAGGAGGAAGCCCGGGAACAGGTCACTCCAGTACGAGCCGTCGGCCGAGACCTGCGTGAAGTACAGGAGGCCGAGCGTCATGAACGACATGCCGAACACGAGCGCGGGCTTGACGCCGACCCGGGTGACGGCGGCCGCGGCGACGTTCGCCCAGATGATGGCCGTGCCGGCGACCGCGAGGTAGCCGACCCCGGTCTCGAGCGGTGACAGCCCGAGCACCTGCTGCATGTACAGCGTGAGCATCAGGAACATCGCGAAGAGCGCCGTCCCGAGGATGAAGCCGACGATGTTCGCGGCGGTCAGCGTCTGCAGGCGGAAGATCGAGAACGGGACGAGCGGATCTTTCACACGCCGCTCCCAGCCGACGAATGCGAGAAGCAGAACAGCCGAGAGCACGAACACGCCGATCGTCCGACTCGAGTCCCAACCCCAGCCGTAGCCCTGCGTGATCCCGAGGACGAGGAGCGAGAGACCCGACGTGACGAGCACCGCGCCGGGAATGTCGAAGCCCTGGCCGTGCTTGTCCAGGCTCTCCGCCAGGAGGATCGGACTGAGGATCAACGCGGTGATCCCCACGGGGACGTTCACGAAGAAGATCCACTCCCACGAGAGGAAGTCGACGAGGATGCCGCCGAAGAGGACGCCCGCGGCCGCGCCGACGCCACCCACGGCGCCCCAGGCGCCGAGGGCGATGTTGCGCTCGCGGCCTTCCTTGAACATCGAGACGAGGATCGAGAGCGCGGCGGGCGTGATGATGGCGGCGCCGAAGCCCTGAAGCGCGCGGAAGCCGATCAACGACGTCTCGCTCCAGGCGAGCCCACAGAGCAACGACCCGAGCGTGAAGATGGTCGTCCCGACCATGAATACACGGCGCCGACCGAGCAAGTCGGCAGATCGCCCTCCCAGCAGGAGGAATCCGCCGAACGCGAGTGCGTACGCGCTGATCACCCACTGCAGGTTCTCCTGCGAGAACCCGAGGTCGATCTGGATCGAGGGCAGCGCGACGTTGACGATCGCGATGTCGAGGATGGTCATGAACTGCACCGCGAGGATGAGCGCGAGTGCGAACCACTTCTTCCTGTTCGAGTCGATCATTTCCGTACCCCCGGTTCCGGCCTGTGCGGCGTCGTCTGCTGTGTGAGCGGGGGATGCTACAGAAACTTACTTGCGTTTCGCAAGTATTGACTTTTGATTCTCAAGTAGCCAGACTCCGGGTGTGGGCAAGAGCTACCACCAGTACTGCCCGATCGCGCACGCCCTCGACCTCGTCGGCGAGCGCTGGTCGCTGCTCGTGGTCCGGGAGCTGCTCGAGGAGGGTCCGCTGCGCTACTCCGATCTCCACGCGAAGCTCGACGGCTGCGGGACGAACATCCTCGCCGCACGGCTGAAAGCCCTCGAGCACGGCGGCGTGATCCGCCGACGGCGGCTCGAGCCACCGGCCGCATCGTGGATCTACGAGCTCACGGAGTACGGCGAGGGACTCCGCGACGTCCTCCACGTGCTCGCGCACTGGGGCGCGCGCTCCCTCGGCCCCCCGACCTCGCTGGACGACCTCGAGCCGGGTTGGCTTCCGGGCGCACTGCGAATCGCTCTCCCTCCGGACGGCCCGTCGGGAAGGATCGAGTTCCGCATCGGCGACGAGCTCGCGTCCTTCGTCGACGGTGAGGTCGTCGTGGGAGCGGCGGCGGACCCCGACGCGGCGGTCATCGGTGACGCCTCCGGGTTCTACTGTCTCGTGGTCGACCGAGACCTCGGCGCGGTGTCGATCGAGGGCGACCTGGATGCCGTTCGGACGCTGCTGGAAGCACTACCAGCCGTGCCACAGCGCGAAGTGCGGGCCTAGATCAGGCCGCCGGGGTAGCTCCACGGCCCCGGCTCGAGCTTGATGCCGCGCTTGCGGCAGAACTCGCGGACGGAGTCGAGGACGACGCCTCCGCTCCCGTGCACCCGGCGACCGAGGAGGTCGAGAACCGCGACCCCGTCCGGGACGTCACCGCCCATGTCGAGCGCGAGAACGACGGCGGGTGCATCGACGCCGCCGCGATAGCTGGCGGTGAACACGACACGCGTTCCCGCGACCTCGAAGCCGTCGTCCTCGATCGCCGAGACCGCATGGCCGCGCAGCGCGAGCAGTTCGTGCAGGTCGTCGATCATGCGCCGCGCGAGCTCGAGCCGGCGTGCGTCGGAGAGCTTGTGGCTCGAGCTGCCCGTCGCCTTCGCCGGCACGCCGATCGCGAACGAACCAGCCGGGATCTCGCCGACGACATACGAGTTCGAGGCGACGATGGCTTCGGATCCGATGCGCGCGCCCGCGTAGAGCACGGCGCCGAGCCCGACCTGCGAGCGATCCTCCAGCACGACGGGCGCGAAGCGGTTCTCGAATCCCTCGAGCACCGAGTGGCCGATGTTGTGCGTCACGATGATCGACCGCATCGTGAGGAACACCTCGCGACCGATGAGCACCGGGCGGCAGACGTTGACGAAGGCCTCGTCGCCGACGAAGGCGAGATCGCCGATCGTCAACGTCGCCCAGGGGTCGCGGTGACCGCCTCCACCGATGCGAACCGAACGACCGCCCCAGATCCCGGCGCCGAGGAACGCACGCCGGCAGCGAAGCTCCAGATCAGCGCCGAACTGGGAGAGCTCGCCGATCGCGACGACCTCCTCGCACACGACCGTGGCATTCGGACCGAGCCTCACGCCGTCGCCGATCACGATCCGAGGAGCGACGACGAGCGAGCCAACCCCCAGATCGACGCCCTCACCTATCCGGGCGCCCGCACCGCGCAACGCCGTCACCTTCTCGGGAGGCGCGAGCGCGCGGAACGCGGCGTGGTCGAGCGACTCCAGGAATGCCGGATCGAGAGCGCCGGCGGTGTCGTCCAGGTCGAAGGTCGCCGGTAGCGAGACTCCTTCGGTCGAGACGCCGGCGAGCGCGGGCTCGGCCGCGGGCGCAGCCGATGCCTTCTGCGCGGCGATGAGCTCCTCGACGTCCTTCTCGGTGATGAAGCCGCGCTTCTCGACCGCCGAGAGGTCGATGCCGTGCAACTCGGCGAGCTCGACTGCCTTGCGCGTCGCCTTGCGATCGCCCGCTGCAGGCTTCGGCGCGGGCTTCTCCTCGGCCCTCGCGTCGATCCCCGCGAGCTCCTCCGCCGTCTCCGCAACGTATGCGATCGTCTTTCCGAGCTCGACTTCGACGTCCTCGCCGTAGAGCTGGACGATCGTCCCGGCTCCGGGGGACTCGACCTCGACGGTCGCCTTCGTCGTCTCGACGACGCACACAGGCTGTCCGGCTGTCACCTCGCTGCGATCCTCGACCAGCCACTCGGCGAGAAGCGCGTACTCCGTGTTCGCGTCTTCGCGCGTGAGGACGATCTCGAGCATCAGCTCGTGCCTACGAGCGCCATGACCGCCGCGACGACGTCCTCCACGCTCGGGAGCATGTCGTCCTCCAGCGGGCGCGCCGACGGGATGATCCCGTCGCGGGCGGCGACCCGCTGAACGGGCGCGCGAAGGTCGCTCCACGCGGCCTCCTGCATCCGCGCGGCTATCTCGGCGCCGAAGCCGCCGGTGAGCGTGCCCTCCTCGGCGGTCACGAGGGCGCCGGTTCGCGCCACGGACTCGACCACGGCGTCGAGCTCCATCGGGACGAGCTGGGACAGCGCGACGACCTCGCAGAAGATCTCCTGCTCGAGGACGAGCTCGGTCACCGCATCGAGGACGACGGGAAGCATCCCGCCGTAGGTGACGACGGTCGCTGCGCCCTCGGTGAAGTCCGTTGCCGAGAACGTGAGTGCCGGATACGGGCTCCCGCTCTCGCGCACGGCGAGCTCGCCGATGTGTCCGTCCTCGGGACGGCGGTTCGGCCGACCGTAGAGGAGCTTGTTCTCGATGAAGAAGACCGGGCGCTCGTCGTCGACGGCTGCGGTGAGCAGCCCGCCGATGTCGTGACACTCACTCGGGGCGACAACGCAGATGTTCGGGATGCCGAGAAGTAGCTTCTCGAGCGACTGCGAGTGCGTCGGCCCGT
The DNA here is from genome assembly GCA_963833725.1 of uncultured Gaiellaceae bacterium. GTDB lineage: Bacteria > Actinomycetota > Thermoleophilia > Gaiellales > Gaiellaceae > GMQP-bins7. Next base: position 17,996 of record CAWHYV010000006.1, on the reverse strand, counting down.
AGCCACGGCGCGCGCCCATCGGCGCGCGCACGACCAGCGGCACCGTGACCTGGTCGTCGTACATCTCGCGGAACTTCGAGATCCCGTTCACGATCTGGTCGAGCCCGAGAGCAATGAAGTCGCCGAACATGATCTCGAGGATCGGACGCTGTCCGCGCAGCGCCATCCCGGCGGCGACCCCGAAGAGCGAGGCCTCGCTGATCGGCGTCGTGAGGACACGATCCGGGTAGGCATCGCTGAGCCCCTGCGTGACCTTGAACGCGCCGCCGTACGGGTCGAGGACGTCCTCGCCGAAGAGGACGACGTCGTCGCGCTCCGCGAAGATCGCGTGCAGCGTCTCGTTCAGCACCTGGACGCCCCGCTTCGACTGAGCCGTGGTGCTCACGCGGCGACTCCCGGCGCGTGAGCGTGGAGGGGCGTGGGGAACCGGGAGGTTCCCCACGCTCTTGAGAAGAAGGGGGCACGTGGGGGAAACATGGTTTCCCCCACGACCGCGAGCCGTAAGCGAGCGGTGCTCACGCGGCGACTCCAGGTGCGGCGGCGGGCGCCGCGTCCGCCGCGTCGACCGTTTCGGCCAGCCGCTCCTCGCAGCGCGCTTCGATCGCCTTCCGCTCGTCGTCGTCCAGCCGCGCGCCGGCGACGAGCAGCGGGTCGCGCGTGCGGCGCTCCTCGATCTCGGCGGGATCGCGCTGGTCGTCCGACTTCGAATGGGGGCTGAAGCGGTACGTGTTGAGGACGAGGAAGAACGGCGCGCCCGTCTCGCGAATGCGCGTTACCGCCCGCCCCGCCGTCTCGTGGATCACCTCGACGTCCGTCGTGTCGAGCTCGTCGGTCTCGACACCGAACGCGGCTCCCCGAGCGGCGATCGACCCGGCGAGCTCGAGCTCGACCGGCGTCGACTGCGCGTAGTGGTTGTTCTCGACGACGAAGAGCACCGGGAGCTGCCACAGCGACGCGATGTTGAGCGACTCGTACGTCACGCCCTCGCCGAGCGTGCCGTCGCCGAGGAAGACGGTCGAGACGGCGCCCGTGCCCTTGCGCTTCTCCGCGAGCGCGATCCCGGTCGCGACGGGGACGATGCTCCCGAGGACGCCGTTCGAATAGAAGTTGCCCTTGCAGAGGTGCTGGCTACCGCCCTTGCCGCCACACACGCCCGGCGCGCGCCCCATCACCTCGCAGAGCAGCCCGAACGCGTCGTCCGTGAACGCGAGGTAGTGCCCGTGGCAGCGGTGATTGGAGAAGATCGTGTCCACGTCGGGATCGAGGTGCTCGATCAAGCCGACGGCGTTCGCCTCCTGGCCGATGTACGTGTGCGTCGTGCCGACGAGCTTCCCGAGCGAGAAGAGGTCGAGGAGCGTCTCCTCGAAGCGGCGGATGAAGTACATCCGCTCGTAGAAGGTCGCGAGTGAGGTCATCGAGCTAGAGGTACCCGAGGTCGGAGAGACGCTTCGCGACGGTCGCCTCTTCCTCCTCCGTCAGCTCGTGCCTCTCGGCGCTCTCGAGCTCGCGGAAGACGATCTCGCGGAGCTCGGGCGGCGCGTCCGCTCGCGGGGCGAGCTCGCGGGGGTCGAGGTCGAGGTTGTACACCTCTTCCTCCCCGCTCTCGACGTCCAGGATGAGCTTCCACGGCGGCATCCGGACGGCGAGCTTCGTGAGCGCTCCCATGTCGGTCCCCGCGATGATCGCCGGGCGATCGCCGTCGACATGGAGAAGCGACTCTCCGTCCGTCTCACGGGCGGGAAGGCCGGCGAGCTCGAGGAGCGTCGGCATGAGGTCGACCGAGCGCACCTGGGAGTCGACCACGCCCGGCTCGAGTCCCGGGCCGGACAGGATGAGCGGCACCTCGACGATCTCGTCGAAGAGCGTCGCCCCGTGCATGTGGTAGACGCCCTTCACGTCGTCCTTCGCGGCGAACCGCTCGCCCCACGACTCGCCGTGGTCGGCGAGGAACGCGACGACCGTGTTCTCCCGCAGCCCGAGCGACTCGAGCTCCTCGAGGAACGAGGCCACGAGGACTTCCGACTGCCGCTCGACGGCTTTCCGATACCCCTCGCGCATCGACTCGAGCGCCGAGGCGGAGTCGGACTGGATCCCCTCGATGACCTCCGTCTTCGCCGCGAGCCAGTTCTTGCGATCGGCGTGGACGATGTCATACGGCATGTGCGTCGCCCAGTTGTGCACGTAGAGGAAGAACGGTGTGTCGCGCTTTGCACGCAGCCACTCGAATGCGCCGTCGAGGCTCTCGGAGGTCCCGAGGACATTCGCCTCCGGCAGATCCTTGAAGAGGTAGTTGGTGTCGAAGACGAAGCTCCCGACGTCGTACCCGTGCGCTGCGAACGCGCGGAACCAGGTCTCGATCGACGGGTCGAGCGCCGCATCCCAGTGGAGGTAGCCGTGGTGGTGCGCGTACATGCCAGTGACGATCGACGTGGTCGACGGGGCCGTCCACGGTGCGGCGCTGATCGCATGCGAGAAGCGCACTCCACCCGCCGCGAGCTCGTCGATCGTCTTCGTCGAGACGTACCGGGCGCCGTAGCAGCCGAGATGATCCGTGCGCAGCGCATCGGAGACGTAGACGACGACGTTCACAGCGCGGCGGATTGTAGTGACGGCTTGGCGTGAGCCTGTCCGTAGCCAGACGCTGCGCCACGTGCAGTGGCGCTCGCCTCCGAGTTCTTCAACCCCGCTCGAGAGATGGATCGGCCATCAGAGTCGGATCACGGAGAGCAGGTACTCCTGCGGCAGAACGAGCCGGCCGTCGTCGGCCTCGTTCCAGCGCGCCCAGATCTCGAGGATCTCCGCGCGCAGCCCTGCGAAGCGGTCGCCGAGCATCTGCCGCGCAGTGACCAGCGGGCCGAACCGGTCCATGAAGAAGTCGGCGAAGCCGTCGATCGAGTCGAACTCGATCGTCGCCACGTGGCGCTCGAACTCGAACCCCGTCGCCGCGTCGAACATCTCGCGGACGTGGTCCTCCGTTCCCCAGAGAATCGGAGGCGACGCAAAGTCAGGGGGCGGAGGCATGTACGAGCCGACTGCGCGCAGGACGTCGCCGACCGACCCTTCTGGCGTCCAGCAGCAGATGGCGATCACGCCGCCCTCGCGACAGACGCGAGCCATCTCGTCGGCCGTTCGCTTGTGACGCGGCGCAAACATGTGTCCGATCGTGGAGAAGACGCGATCGAACGTGTCGTCCGCGAACGGAAGGTCTTCGGCGTCGCCCTCGACCCAGTCGATCTGGACTCCCTCCGCCTCCGCCTTCTTGCGCCCCGCTTCGAGGAGCTCGGGCACGAGATCGAGCCCGGTCACCTGCGCCCCGGCGCGAGCCGCAGGCAGAGCCGCGTTACCGGCTCCGCACGCGACGTCGAGCACCGTCATGCCGCTCTCGACGCCTGCGCGCTCGACCACGCGCTCTCCGATGTCACGGACGTGCTCGGAAAGCGTTGCGTAGTCGCCGGCAGCCCACATCGCGCGCTGTCGCTCCTTGAACTCCTCCATCAGGTCCCCTCCTCCGTCGTGGGCGCGACTGAGCCTAACGTCGTGCGCCGAGGAGGGTCGTCCCGCGCAAGCCCTCGGGCTCTTCGATTCCGAGGAGCTCGAGCACGGTGGGCGCGATGTCGAGCAGGTGCGCATCGTGGCGTCCCGACGCCTCGATCCCCGGGCCGGCGACGACGTAGAGCCCGTCCTGCGCGTGGTTCGCGTCGTCGGGGCCGGTGTCGTTCTCGAGCGTCTGGATGCCCTCGTCGCCGCCGATCGTCCCGACCGAGCGCCAGTAGAGATCGCCGAAGACGACGATGAGGTCCGGCGCGACACCCTGCGGCTCGCCGTAGAGGTCCTCCGGCTTGTAGACCGCCGTCGGGATGGGATTGCCCGCGTCGTCGGGGATCGCGGCGATCCGCGCAGCGAGGTCGTCGCGCACGGCCTCGTAGTCCTCGGGCGCGATCGTGCCCTCGGGCTCGCGCCCGGCGACGTTGAGGAACACGCGCGCGTAGTAGCCGCCCTCCCCCCACGCCGTCGTGCGCGACCAGTCGACGCCGACGTCGCGCAGCGACGAGACGCCGTCCGGCTCGGCGAGCGTGGTCAGCAGGCCCTCACGGCGGAGCCACTCGTTGATGCGGATGCCGCCGTCGAGTCGCTTCGCGCCGTGATCGGAGAGCACGAAGACGACGGTGTCCTCGTCGGCGTGCTCGAGGAGCTTCCCGATGAGCCCGTCGACGTGGCGGTGGTAGTCGAGGATCGCGCTCTCGTACGGGTTGCCGGGCTCGTGCTTTCGGTGCTCGGTGTCCATGTACTTCCAGAAGCCGTGGTGCATGCGATCCGGGCCCATCTCGACCATCGCGAAGAACGACCACGGCTTCGTATCCAGGAGGTGCTCGGCGAGCGCGAACCTGCGGTCCGTCATCTCGTACACCTGCCGCAGGAGGTACTCCTTGTCGTCGGTGCGGAAGTCCTTCGTGTCGAAGAGGTACTCGCCGACGACGTCCGCGATCTCGTCCTTCAGCGCAGCGGGGTACGTGTACTTCGACTCGAGCGACGGCGTGAGGAAGCACCCCACCATGACGCCGTTCAGCGGCTTCGGCGGGTAGCAGCCCGGGACCGACAGCACGATCGACGATCCGCCGGCGCGCGTGACGTAGTCCCATAGCCGCGGCTCCTTGATCGCTGTCGACATCGCGATGAAGCCGCCGTCGTACGTGTGGTCGGAGCGGTTCCGGAAGCCGTAGACGCCGAGGTCGCCAGGCGTCTTCGAGGACATCATGCAAGACCAGGCGGGGACGGTGATCGGCGGGATCACGGAGGTGAGCCGCCCGTATGAGCCGCGTTCCATGAGCCCGGAGATCGTCGGGAGCTCGTCACGCCACCGCTCGAGGACGAGCGACGGCTCGGCGCAATCGAGCCCGATGAGCATCACCTTCCGCGGCACGCGGCAACGATAGCCTCGGTCCGTGGAGAATCCCGACATGAGCGCGACGCCGGAGCCGGCGCAACACACGGTCGTCATGAAGTTCGGTGGCTCGTCGGTGGCCGACCCGGACAAGATCAAGCACGTCGCGCAGCGGCTCGTCGAGGCCCGCGCTCGAGGCGTTCGTGTCGTCGCGACCGTCTCGGCGATGGGCGATACGACCGACGGGCTCCTCGAGCTCGCTCGACAGGTATCTCCGCAGCCGCATCCGCGCGAGCTCGACATGCTCCTCTCCACCGGCGAGCGGATCGCGTGCGCACTCGTCGCGATGGCCGTGCACGACCTCGGCTACGAAGCCGTCTCGTTCACGGGCTCGCAGGCGGGGATCATCACCGACCGCGTCCATACGAAGGCGAAGATCCGCGAGATCACCCCGGTGCGCGTCGTCGAGGCGCTCGATCGCGGCCAGATCGTCCTCGTAGCCGGCTTCCAGGGCTTCTCGCGCGACACCATGGACGTGACGACCCTCGGGCGCGGAGGCTCCGATGCGACCGCCGTCGCGCTCGCCGCGGCGCTGGGAGCCTCCTGCGAGATCTACTCCGACGTCCTCGGGGTGTTCACCGCGGATCCGCGGATCGTCCCCAACGCGCGCAAGCTCGAGCGAGTCTCCTACGAGGAGATGCTCGAGATGTCGTCGTCAGGCGCCAAGGTGATCATGCTGCGGGCAGTCGAGCTCGCCCGCGGCCAGAATGTCCGCATCAACGCGAGGTCGACATTCTCGGAGGAGCCCGGTACCTGGATTCAGGAGGCCGAGGGGCTCGAGCAGGCAATCGTCTCCGCCGTGACCCATTCCCAGGACGAAGTCCTCTTCGACCTGCGCGGCGTACCGGATCAACCCGGGTCCGCTGCCGCAATCTTCGAAGCCGTCGCCGCCGAGCACGTGAACGTGGACACGATCCTCCAGAACGTCGGCCACGAGTCGGCGGAGCTCTCGTTCTCCGTCCCGCAGGACGACGTCGAGGCGACGAGACGAGCACTGAAGCGCGCGCAGGAGTCGATCGGGACGATCGAGATCGACGAGGTCTCGGACCTCGGGAAGGTCGCGCTGATCGGAGCGGGAATGCGCTCGCACCCGGGAGTCGCGGCGCGCATGTTCCGAACGCTCGCCGACGAGGAGATCAACCTCAGGCTCATCACGACGTCACCGATCAAGGTCTCGTGCCTCATCCCGCGATCCGATGTCGAGCGTGCAGTTCGAGCGCTGCATGAAGCATTCTCCTTGGATGAGGCGGACGCAAAACCAGCCGCGTAGGCTGCTTCGCCCATGAGCGTCCAGCCAGAAGCAGTTCCTGGCGTCGAGACTGATCGCGGACAGAGCCGCGGGCGCTCGACCGCCATGTGGATCGTGCTCGTCATCGCGGGACTGCTGCTACTGCTGACGTCCTTCGCGGTCTGGATCAACCGCGTCGCGCTGAACACGAGCGTGTTCGCCCATACGAGCGGCGCGCTGCTCGACAACAGCGCAATCCGGAGCGCGGTCGCAACGCGCGCCGTCGACGAGCTCTTCGCGAACGTCGACGTGCAGCAAGAGGTCGAGGCCCAGCTGCCGAGCGACTACCAGTCCCTCTCGGGGCCTGCGACAGCCGGATTGCAGCAGGCGTCGTACGCGATCGTCGACAGGGCGCTCGAGCGGCCCGAGTTCCAGAGGCTCTTCAAGGCGACGCTCACGGAGAGCCACACCACCCTGGTGCAGGTCCTCGAGGGCGGAGGCGACCGCGTCTCGACCGAGGGCGGCGAGGTGACGCTGAACCTCAACACGATGATCGAGAAGGTGGCCGACCGGATCGGGCTCGGCGATCAGATCGCCGGCAAGATCCCTGCGAACGCGGGTCGGATCGTCATCCTCCGCTCGGACGAGCTCGACGCCGCGCAGAGTGGGTTCCAGCTTCTGAAAACGCTTGCGTGGCTGCTCCCGCTGCTCACCCTCGTGGCTTTCGGCCTCGCCGTCTGGCTCGCACGCGAACGGCGGCGGGCCGTTCGAGGTATCGGGATCACGCTCGTGATCGTCGGGATGCTCGGTCTCCTGGCCGCGAACCTGACGCGGAACTACGTGGTCGACTCGCTCGTCGCCTCTCAGGACGACCGCGTGGCAGCGAACAACGCGTGGAACATCCTCACCGACATCATGCGTGGCTCGTTCCGACTGATGGTCGGCGTCGGGATCCTCTTCCTGATCGCAGCATGGCTCGCGGGTCCCGGACGGCGAGCGCTCACTGTTCGCGGCTGGCTCGCACCCGTACTCCAAAATCGCGTGTGGGCCTATGTCGCACTCGCCATCGTCACGCTGCTCTTGCTGGTCTCTTCGACAGTGACCGACTTCAGCCGGCTCTTCGTCGTCGCGATCATCGCCGCGCTCGGCGCAACCTGGATCGAGTTGATGCGCCGGCGAGTACTCCACGAGTTCCCCGATGCAGCGGGATCGACGATCGTCGGCGACACACGAGACCGAATGACGGACTGGTGGGAGAGTCGACGCGCAGCGTCGGCCGCCCGCGAGTCGGCCGCTGCGCCGGTCGCCGTCGACGTCACCACGCAGCTCGCCACCCTCGCGGACCTGCACGGAAAGGGCCAGCTGACCGACGAGGAGTACGCGTCGGCCAAGGCCCGAGTCCTCGCGGGGGAGTAACGCCGGCAGGCACTTCCGCTCCGCCGCCGAACCTTCCGGGGTGGATTCGAACGCCGTACGCGCCATCGTCACGGGCGTCGCCTGGCTGGCGATCGTGCTCGTGCTGCGCGCTCTGCTGAACCTCGCGTACGACCGCTACGAGCGGCGACTCTCCGAGACGGATCCGACCGTCGCGGCGCGTCGACGAACGACCTACGGCTTCCTGCTGCGCGTAGTCGTCGCGCTCGTCGCCATCATCGGCATCTGGAGCGTCCTGTCGATCTTCCCTGCGACGCAGGAGATTGCACGGGCGTTCCTCGGCTCGGCCGCCGTGCTCGCGGTCATCGCCGGTCTCGCACTCACCACCCCTCTCGGAAACCTCGGCTCGGGTGTGCTCCTCGCGTTCACACAGCCCGTGAAGCTCGGCGATCGCATCACGGTCGACGGCTACACGGGGCTCGTCGACGAGATCTCACTGAGCTATACGGCGCTCACGACCGACGAGGGCAGACGGATCTTCGTCCCGAACACGCGCATGGTCTCGACGACGCTCGTCAACCGCTCGGTCGACGATCCGCGCCGACTCGTCACCGTCGATCTCCCGGTCCGCCTCGGAACGTCGCTCGGCGACGCCCGGCGCATCACGATGGAGGCGGCCGCACGGGTGCCGCAGGGTGACGACCTCTCGATCTACGTCCAGATCGGCGAGCTCACCGAGAAGATCGCGTGGCTCCACGTCGTGGCGTACGCGCCGTTCAGCGCCGACGTCTCGCAGGTCGCGAGCGAGATCCGCGAGGAAGCCGTCGCCGCACTCGCGACGGCCGATCTTCTCCCCGTCTAGTCGAGATCGAGGCTCTCACCGGGCCGCAGGATCTGCACCGCGACGTCGGGCGCCGTCTCCTTCATCGCCGCGAGGAACTCGAGCGGCGGCAACTCCACGAAGCCCGGCTTACCCGTCAGTCCGAGGTGGATGGGGAAGTACGTGCCCCAGTGGATCGGGATCACGAGCCCAGGTCGCACGAGCGCCGCCGCCTCCGCCGCACGCTTGGGATCGAGGTGGCCGCCGCCGAGGCCGGGCCCCCAACCCCAGATCGGGATCAGTCCCACGTCGACCGGCGCGAGCTCACGCATCCCGTCGAAGAGATCGGTGTCGCCCGCGAAGTAGATCGACTTCGACCCCGTAATCACGTAGCCGAGAGGGTCGGCCGATGCGCCGATGGGACTCCGGCTACCGTCGTGCTCCGCCGGAACGGCCAGGATCCGGAGCTCGCCGATTGCGAGTGTCTCACCGACCTCGACCTCCATCACGGACTCGAATCGCCGCTTGCGCAGCAGACCGCCGAGTCCGCGGGGAAGCACGACGGGGACCTTCTTTCCGAGCTTCTCCAGCGACGGGAGGTCGAGGTGGTCGTAGTGCGCGTGCGAGATGAGCACCGCGTCGACACCACGGCGCGTGCGCGCCGCCACCGGCGTCGAGCGCCGTAGATGCGCAACCCGGTTCCGCAGGAGCGGGTCGGTGAGGAGCCGGACGCCGTCGAGGTCGATGAAGACAGTCGCGTGACCGACGTATTCGATGCGCGCCACGGCGTAACGCTAGAGCGGGAGGTCGGACCCGTGCGGCCCGACCTCCCGCGGGCCTACACGCAGTCCTTGAGGCTCTGCGCCTCCGGGAGCGACTCGAGCTTCTTCAGCGTGTTGTTCTCGATCTGCCGAATACGCTCGCGCGTCACGCCGAACGCCTGACCGACCTCCTCGAGCGTGCACGGCTGCGAGCCGTCGAGGCCGTAGCGGAGCTCGATGACGCGCCGTTCGCGGTCGGGGAGCGCGGAGAGTGCGAGCTCCACGTCCTCACGGCGGAGCGAGAGCGACGCGGTGTCGAACGGCGACTCGGCCTGCTCGTCCGGCACGAAGTCCCCGAGGGACGAGTCCTCCTCTTCGCCGATCGGCTTCTCGAGCGAAATCGGCATCTGCGACATGCGCAGGATCTCCCGCACCTCCTCCACATCGATCTCGAGCTCTTCGGCAATCTCCTCCGGAAGCGGCTCACGGCCCAGCCGCTGCACGAGCTGGCGCTCCATGTGGACGACCTTGTTGAGCTTCTCGACCATGTGCACCGGGATGCGGATCGTCCGCGCCTTGTCGGCGATCGCCCGTGTCACGGCCTGCCGGATCCACCACGTCGCGTACGTCGAGAACTTGAACCCGCGGCGGTAGTCGAACTTCTCCACCGCGCGGATGAGCCCCAGTGAGCCTTCCTGGATGAGATCGAGGAACGAAAGCCCACGGCCCAGGTACCCCTTCGCGATCGAGACCACGAGACGGAGATTGGCCTCGATCATGTGCTGCTTCGCATTCATGTCGCCGCGCTCGATCGCTTTCGCGAGCGACACCTCCTGATCCGCCGTGAGGAGCGGAACCTTCCCGATCTCACGCAGGTACAGACGGAGTGAGTCGAGCGATGGCTCGACCGAGAGATCGAGCTTCGGCTCGACCTTCTCCTCCTCGGCGGGCACGCGCTCCGCATGCGGAAGGTCCTTGTGCTCGACACCTTCGTGGAGCTCGATCGCGTGGTCGATCAGGTACGCGTAGAAGTCCTCGATCTGCTCTTTCGTGAGCTCGACGTCATCGAGTCCCGAGACGATCTCGTCGTACGTGAGGAAGCCCTTCTCGAGCCCCTGCTCGACCAGGCGTTGAAGCTCCTCGACCTCGGGGAGGGCGATATCGACGGACAGCATGGTAGGGCTTTCTCCTCTCGCGCTCGAACGGATACTGACCTTGCTACGCACACTGAGCCGGCCCGCCTGCCGCCCCGGCTCCACCACCAAAGCGCGCGGATACTAGTCCGGAACAGACGGTTGTGGAAGGGGTCCGGATGGTTAACGTGCGCGGAGCTCGCCGACGACCTCTCCGCGCGAGTTCTCGACCGGGACGTTCGCAAGGTCGCCCGGCTCGAGGCCGAGCTGCGTCAGGAAGGTCGCGAGTGCGCTCGCGACCGGGCGCTGGGCTCCGTCCTCGACCTTCAACGCGACGCCGAGTCCGTCGCGAGCCGCGCAGAGCAGACCCTCCGCTCCGCCCTTCGCGATCCAGCCGTCACCGAGACGCATCAGCTCGGTGTCCGGCGCGCCGTCGCCACGGATCAGCTCGGGGCGTGCGCGCATCGCGTCGGCGGCACGCCGACCGCCGGCGAGGCCCTCGAACCGCGCGAATGCGTGGGCCATCCGCTCGAGCGTGAGCGCGTACGTCACGACGCCGCAGCCGTCGACCGCCGTCGGCATCGAGCCTGGCTCGACCTCGGCAGCCTGCGCAACCTCGGCGAGCATCTCCTGCTGACAGGGGTGAGATGCAAGGCGATAGCCCTCGCTCGGCCAACCGCGCTGGCGACAGAGGAGCAGCATCGCCGCGTGCTTCCCCGAGCAGTTGTGCTCGAGCCGCGAGGGCTCCGGGCCGCACTCGAGGTCGTCCTCCGTCGCATCCGCCTCGGCGAGCAGCGTTCGCACGGGATCGAGCTGATCCGGCCTATGCAAGTGCGACGCGCAGGCGATTGCGATCTCGGCATCGTCGAGATCGGGCCGTGCCCGCACGATCGGAAGCGCTTGGATCGGCTTCGCAGAACTGCGGAGGAACGTGACGAGCGCGGGATCGCCGGCTGCTGCAACGACGCGGCCCTCGGCGACTGCGACGGCGTGCACCGCGTGCTGCGCCTCGACAGTGCGGCGGCCCCGCACCACGTCCACGCGGATCGGCTCCACGGGGATGAGCCTATGCCGTGCTCGGGGGTGGCGCGCGACGCCGATCGACGGATAATCAGCACGAGCGGGAGAGGAAGACCAGCTGCGGCAGATTGCATGTCATCACGCCCGACGCCCCACGACTGACGGCCCTCCTAGGCGCCGCTTCTGTCGCGGTCTTCAAAACGGAGCCGACTGTGGATACGGCCTGTCCGTGCTTGCGGTCGGGTGACGTGACATTGCTGCCTCTCGATGAGCTCGCCATCTCGTTCCGGGGTCGTCCCGACCTCGACGATCTGTGGAATCGCCTTTTCTCGGGCCAGCCGATCGAGGATCCGGTCGAGATGGTCCTGATCCAGCTGGCCGAGTCGCGCGCCCACGAGCGTGCCGGCAGGCTTGGTGACGCTGTCGCGAGCGCCAGGGGCGCCATCGAGGCTGCGACGGCGACAGAGGATCCGATCGGTCTCGCCGGAGGGCTGAGCCATCTCGCCTACGCCACGTATCGACTGGGGAATCCCGACGAGGCGTCACGGACGGCGACCGAGGCCCTCGAAGTGACGGGTCCTCATGCCCACACGGTGACAGCGCTGCTGGTCCTCGGACTCGTGGCCACCGACGCCTGCCGGTGGGGGGAAGCGCGCGAGCGCTTCCTCACCGCCCGCACGTGGAGCACCGAGATCGGATACCCGCTCGGGGTCATGCTCGCCCTGCACAACCTTTCGGTGGTGTACACCCACACCGGGCGCTTCGATCTCGCGTTGGGTGCCGCCAACGACGTGGGCGTGCTGAACCAGGAGATCCGCTACCCGGGTTGGGCCTATCCCTGGACGCGGGCGATCGTCTCTCAGATCGTGGGGGACCGCCAGGCCGCTCGAGACGCGCTCGACGACCTGTACGGCATCGAGCCCCCTCCGGCGTTTGCCACCGCTCTCGGCAGGATGCTGGAGGCACAGCTCGCTCTCGACGAGGAGGACGTCGACGGAGCGGAGCGTGCACTGGTAGCCGCCCGTGTCGAGGCCGAGAGGTTGGGCAACCCGATGGTGCGCTCGATGGTGCTCCTCGTGACGAGCCGGGTGCGTCGCGCCAGAGACGACCCCGCGTCGGCCCGCGGCTGGATCGACGAGGCGATCGGCGAGGTCGATCGAAGCGGGTTGAACGCACTCGAAGGCTGGATGCACCTCGAGTTGGCACGCGTCTACTGGGCGCTCGGCGACCTGGACGCGGCCGAGAAATCGGTCCGGGACGTCCTGACCGCGGCCGTCGAGCGCGACGCCGCCCACATCGTCGCCGAGGCGAGCATCCTGGCGGCGGTACTAGCCACCGAGCGGGGAAACCCCGAGGCCGACGCCGCGTGGGTCGAGGCCGCGCAGCGCGTCACCACCGGCGGCTACGGCTTCCTCCTGGAGCGGGAGCGGTCGGCCGCTCTGCCCTGCATCGTCGAGCTCACGCGCAGTGACAGCGACGATGTGCGTCGCGCCGGCCAGGCGATGCTCGACCTGTGCGCCCGCACCGCGCCGGTGCCGTTGAGAATCGTCGGCCTCGGTCGGTTCGAGGTGGCGCAGGGTCGGCGCGTGATTCCGGACGGCGAGTGGCGGCGGCGGCGAGCCGGTGAGCTCTTCCGTTTCCTGCTCCTGCTCCGGGGCCGGCGCGCCCTGCGCGATGACGTGGTCGACGCGTTGTGGCCGGACCAGGATCCCGAGAGCGCGCACTCACTCCTACACCAGGCGAGCTCGGCGCTGCGACGGGTGCTCGAGCCCGACCTGCCGGGCAAATTCCCCTCGCGGTACCTGCGCGTGCGCGACGAGACGATCGAGCTGGTGCTTCCGTCCGGGTCGATAGTCGACTTCGAGCGGTTCGAGTCGCTGGCCGCCGACTGCCTCCGAAACGGCGATCGCTCACCGCGACGACTCGCCGACGCGCTCGACCTGTACGCGGGCGAGCTGTTCCCCGATGACCGCTACTCCGATTGGGCCACGCCAAGACGGGAGACCGTCGCCCGACTCGCTGCCAGCGCCGGCGTCGCCGCGGCCGAGGAGTTGCTGCGCAACGGCGATGCGATCGCAGCGCGCGACGCCGGCACGCTGGCTCTGGAGCGTGACCCGCTCGACGAGGATGCCGTGAGGATCTCGATGCGGGTCTCGATCGCGCTCGGGGACCGCATCGGCGCGCTGCGCCTGTACCGCAGCTACGAACGACAGCTTGCCGACGACCTCGGCGGCGTCCCCTCGGCGGAGCTCCGCGAGCTGGCGGCGACCGTCGGCGCCGAGCCCCTCGACCCTGCGGGCTAGCAGATTCGCCCGTCCGGCCCGCCGAGCGATGGTGGGTCGAATCCGGGGTCACACGAGACCGAGCTGCGCCGGAAGCGCCAGGGGATTCCAAGCCGCTTCCGCTCGCGCTCAAGGCCCTCGTACGTGCCGTCAGTGAAGTGTCAATGGCGAGTTGTACGGTCGGCGAGGCGGGCCGAGATCCGGGCCGCGGACGGCTTCTCGCCTTCGTGCAGCGCCAGAACGACGGCGAAGCGAGGAGATCTTCGAGGAGACGAGGAGGCGGGAGTGAGCAGGCTGCGGCAGCGATTCGGCATTCGGCCCTCGAAGGTCGCGACGACGGCGTGGCTTCTGGCCACCGTGGGCGTGGTCGCGGTGGCGCTGTTTCCCGGGACGTCGGGCGCGGTGCCAAGCATGGAGATCCCGGGACGCCTCGAGATGAGAACGGCCGTCCCGAATCCTTCGCTGCAGAACGACCCGGACCGCTGCGCGGCGCTCATCTTCGTGGAGTTCGGGGACGTGTCGGACGCAACCAGCTACCGCGCGGAGGTCGTCCGCACGTCGAACGGCAACCTCGAGGCCTACAGCGTCCCGCTGTGGCAGACCAGATACCAGCTCAGCTGGGGCGGAACCAACATCTCGACGCTCGATATCCCGGACGGCCTACGCTGGATCGGCCCGCTCTCGAGCTATTCGACCGGCGCGGGTTGCCCTGCAGCGCGCGCCGCGGTGACGGGCGCCTGGGAGCTCATTCGTGTTCAGGCTTTCTTCGACGGCAACCTGCCGCCGACCGCGACATTCACCCCTGATACGAACGGCCTGACGGTCGACTTCGACGCCTCCGGCTCGCGTGACCTGGACGGGCAGGTCACGGACTACTCGTGGGACTTCGGTGACAACCACACCGGGAGCGATCAGAAGCCGAGTCACCGTTACGACGCTCCGGGCTCGTACCGCGTGAAGCTCACCGTCAAGGACGACGACGATGCAGTAGACGACTTCTGGATGACAGTCGACGTCGCGAGCGGAGGGCTCGTCGTGAACTCCGCCGGTGACCTGCCGGACCTGATTGCCAGCGACGAGACCTGCGACACGGGTGGGAAGATCGTCCGCGGCGGCAAGGAGGAGCCCGAGTGCACGCTCCGCGCCGCGATCAAGGAGTCCGAACGGAGAACCGGCGCGGACGAGATCACGTTCGCGATCGTCGGCACGCCGGACATCGCACTAACGGAGAAGCTGCCGTCCGTATTCGGTCCCGTGACGATCGACGGTGCGAGCCAGGGCAACAACGATGCGTGCATCTCGACGACGCTTCCGGCCTGCGTCAAGGTCGAGTCGGCGCTGACGGACCCGGTACTCGACATCTCGGGCCGTGATGTCACGGTCAGCGGCCTGTTTCTCGTATCGACCACCTCGTCGTCGATTCGGATCGGCGCCGGTGGAAACCACGTCATCAAGGGCAACTACATGTCTCTGAATCCGAATGCAGTCGGCACCGGGGTGGAGATCGTTGGAGCCGACGGAGTGCAGGTCGACAACAACTTCATCCAACCGGCAGGGGTCCGCATCGCAGCGGCGTCGAACGTCAGCCTCACCGCGAATGCTCTGGATAACGGCCTCATCCTGGTCTCCGGGTCGAACATCGTCGATATCGGCGCACAAGCGTCCGCTCCCGGTGACGGCCCGGGCAACCGCGTCAACACGATCCAGCTCGACGGATCGACCAGCGTCAAGGTCCGCGGCAATGCGGTCGGCTCCGTCGAGGTCGAAGGAGGATCCGACGTTCGGCTCGAGGGCAACGACGTGGGCTCCGTGACGATCGCCGAAGCAACGAGCGGCATCAGAGTGGGAGGCCAGACCTCCGTGGCCGGGCAGTTCCCTGGTAACCGGGTCACGACCGTGCTCGAACTGCGCGGTGACCAGAACCTCGTGCAGGGCAACCTGATCGAAGGAACCGCAAGGCAGGGCTGTCGCGGGATCGCGGGAGTCGATATCCGCGGCGATGGCAACGTCATCGGAGGCGACGCTCCAGGCGCTTCCAACACCGTGCGCGGTTGGAGTATCGGCGTGAAGGTGAACGGGTTCGCGGAGGTGCGCGGCAACCTCATCGACGCCAACGGAACAGGTATCGACGTCGGCGGATCGGGGCCGCAGGAGTGCCAGGGCCACGACCCGCCGTCGGTCAACACCCTCATCGTGGGCAACACGATCTCGAACAACGGCTTCGGTATCGACGTCTCGCCCAATTCGACGGGCACACGGATTGAAGGGAATCGGATCGGGACCAGTGCGGACGGGACTGCCGCTGCGCCCAACGAGATCGGGGTCGAGGTCAACGGTCCCGCGGTAATCGGAGGCGTGAGCACCGCCGCGGGGTGCGCGACACCGTGCAACGTCATCTCCGGCAACACGCACGATGGGGTCGTTGTCTTCGAGGACCTCGGTCTGCTCGGAGCGGTCCCCCCGGTCAAGATCCAGGGCAACATGATCGGAACGACACCCGACGGGTCGACACCCCTGCCGAACCGGGAGAGCGGCGTCGACGTGATTGTCGGGCAGAAGGTCCTGATCGGAGGCGGTGGCCCCGGCGAGGGCAACGTGATCGCGGGCAACACCGCCTACGGGGTCGCGGTGCAAACCAGCAATCGCGGGCAGGACAACGTCGGGATCACGATCCGCGGCAACCGGATTTTCGCGAACGGTCAACTCGGCATCGATCTCGACGCAAACGGCGTGTCCCCGAACGACTTCGCGGACGCCGACAGCGGCACGAACGACCTGCAGAACTTCCCCGAGTGGGTCGACGCGGATCTGTTCGACGGACAGCTTCGTATCTACGGGCGTATCCCGATCCACGCGACCGTGCAGGGCACGTACATCGTCGATCTGTACGTCAGCGACGAATGCGACCCGCTGTTCCACGGAGAGGGGCAAGTCCCGTACACGACGCTCACGACGACGGACTTCGACGAAGGCAGCTTCAACCTCGACATTCCGCCGGGGATCCTGAGCGACCGCTTCCTGACGGCGACGGCGACAGCACCCGACGGATCGACCTCGGAGTTCTCGAGCTGCCTCGACGCGACCGCGGTCAGCCAAGGCGCGGTGCTTACGGCACAGGCGCCGGCCGGATCGACGCAGCTCGCAGTCAACTCGCCCGACAGCCTCGTCGGCAAGGTCGTCGCGCTGGGCTCCGGACCCACGTTCGAGCTGAACTTCGGCAGCGGCACGGCGCCGCTGATGCGAGCGCGCGCCTCAAGCGTCGCCGCAGCCGGATCACTGATCCTCGCCCGACCCACGCGGTTCGCGCACGCCAAGGACGAGCCAGTGGTTGCACTCGCCGACACGCTGTTCGTCTCGGTCGACAAGGCCGTGATCACCCGCTCGTCCAAGCTGCCGGATCTCGCGGTCTTGACTGGCCGCCTGCGTGCCGTCCAGGGTCGCAATCTCGCCTGCGGCGAGGACGTCACCCTGAGCCTGGGCGGCAACGCCGTCGCGCAGAAGGTGCCCGGCACGAAGTTCACGCGCCAGTCGGGCAATCGCTGCGTCTTCGTCGCGAAGACCGAGAACGGCATCGGCCGCCTCGAGCTCGACTTTGCCAAGGGAACGTGGAACGCGCAGGTCATCCGCAAGGACCTCGAGAAGCTCACCAACCCCGTCGAGGTCGGGCTCAAGATCGGAGACGACGCGGGAAGCGAGACCCTGAAGTTCAAGACGAACGGGGCTATCTGGACGTACATCCGCTAACGCGTTATTGAGAGACCCCGAGGCGCCAGACAGGCGCTCCGGGTCTCTCGCAGTTCACGCTTGCGAATGGTCGGGATTTTCCGTATGTTCCGCGATCATCGACCGTTACCCGGACTACGATCTCGACGACGTCCTGGTCGTCGAAGACCCGAAGCAGCTCCGCGCGCTCGGCGACACGTTTCGCGCGCGCATCGTGATGACGCTCCGAGAGCGGGCGGCGAGCACGAGCGAGCTCGCTGCGACGCTCGAGACGCCGAAGGGCACCGTCGGTCATCACTTGAAGGTGCTCGAGGCGGCCGGTCTCATCCGTGTCGTCCGCACGCGCAAGGTGCGGGCGCTGACGGAGCGCTACTACGGACGGGTCGCGCGGCTCTTCGTGTTGAAGGGCGACGAGTCGATGCCGGACGAGCTGCGCGGAGGCGTCCTCGCGGCCATGATGCTGCGGCAGGCGGCCGACGAGCTCATCGCCGCGGGCGACGAGAAGGACACGTCGGGGCTCGTCCACGTCCGGCTCACTCCGGAGACGCAGCGTCGGTTCGAGCAGCGAATGAACCGCCTGATCGCGGACCTCCAGCGCGCGGACGACCCGGACGGCACGAGCCACGCGCTCGCGTACGCTCTTTTCCGAGCACCAACTCCGCTCCCTCCGCCTCCGGTCGGGCATGCGTAGCCTCTGGCCGCACGGCGGGCTC
>CAWHYV010000005.1:0-219105 GCA_963833725.1 uncultured Gaiellaceae bacterium | reverse complement strand
AGAGGTTGCCGCGGAGCGCCTGCTCGCGCTCGATCGCCTCGAACAGCGACTTGAAGTTGCCGATCCCGAAGCCGCGCGAGCCGTGGCGTTCGATCACCTCGAAGAAGAGCGTCGGGCGGTCCTGGACGATCTTCGTGAAGAGCTGCAGCAGGTAGCCCTCCTCGTCGCGGTCGGCGAGGATCCCCATCGAGCGCAGGTCGTCCCAGCTTTCCTCGATCTCGCCTACGCGCTCCTGGACGATGTCGTAGTACGTGTCTGGCGTGGCGATGAAGAGGACGCCATGCTCGCGCAGAGCCGCGACGGTGCGCACGATGTCCTCGCTCTGCATCGCCACGTGCTGCACGCCGGGACCGCCGTGGAACTCGAGGTACTCCTCGATCTGACTCTTCCGCTTCCCCTCGGCCGGCTCGTTGATCGGGAACTTGATCTTCCCCTCGCCGTCCGTCATGACCTTCGACATGAGCGCGGAGTACTCGGTCGAGATGTCCTCGTCCGAGAAGTGCGTGAGCTGCGTGAAGCCGAGGACGCGTGCGTAGAAGTCGACCCATTCGTCCATGCGGCCGAGCTCGACGTTGCCGACGACGTGGTCGACAGCGATGAGGCCGACACCACGCGCCGGCCCGCCGTTCGGGGAGACGGACACGTACCCGGGCAGGTACGGGCCCGAGTACTCCGAGCGATTGACGAACGAGTGGATGTTGTCCCCGTAGGTCGCGATCGCAGCGAGCTCGACACGTCCCGAGTCGTCCTCGACCCAGTGCGGCTCGACGACACCACGGGCGCCACGCTGGACGGCCTGGCGGTAGGCGTTCGTCGCGTCCGGGACGGCGAGCGCGACGTCGCGCACGCTGTCTCCCTTCGTCGCCGCCCACCGGCAGATCTCGCTGTCGCCGCGCAGTCCGCTCGTGATCACGAACCGGATCTCGCCCTGCTCGAGGACGTACGAGGCCCGGTCGCGGACCCCCGTCTCGGGGCCTGCGTAGGCCGTGCGCGTGAAGCCGTAGGCGCTCTCGTAGAAGTACGCCGCCTGCTTCGCGTTCCCGACCCAGATCTCGAGGTGGTCCCAGCCGTCGATCGGCATGAAGTCGTGTTCGCTCATCTCTCCCCCGCAGATCCCGAACCTGCGAATGCAGGTTCGGGATCGCGACAATCCCTGAAGCGGCCGCTTGCGCGGCCGGCGCGTCGCAGAAATGTGGATCGAGCGGTGATCACTCGTTTCACATTTCCGATTCTAGGCGGCTCGTGCCGGAGCCGTCCGCCGGCGGGCGACGAGAATGCCGGCGGCGATCAGCACGCCTCCGATGACCTGCAGCAGGCCCAGCGGCTCGGAGAGGAGGATGACGGCGAGCACCGCCGCAACGAAGGGCTGCAGATTCGCCGCGAGGGTCGCGCGGGCAGGCCCGATCCGCGAGATCGAGCGGAACCAGAGGACGTTCGTGAGAACGAGCGGCCCGATGGTCGCGAACACGAGAAGCACCCAGATCTCCCACCCGACGTCCCAGTCCTGTTCGGGTCTCTTCCATGTCGCGGTGAGTGCGATCAGCGCCCACGTGGTCGGGATGACCACGGCGCTGACGCGCGAGGGTGAGTAGACCGTCATCAGAGGTGCCACGGCGACGGAGTACGCCGCCCAGGTCGCGCAGATCCCGAGGCCGAGGAGAATCCCGATATATCCGCCCGAGACCTCGCTTCCGGAGCCGACCGCCACGAGCCCCACGCCGACGAACGAGACCGCCGCGCCGAGCCAGAAGCGGCGACTCAAGCGCTCGCGTCCGAGAGCGAGACCGAAGAGTGCAGCGAAGATCGGGATCGCGCCGAGGATCAGGCCGATCGTCGACGCCGTCGTCTTGTCGAGCGCGAAGACGAAGCACAGCTGGTTCACGCAGAGCACGACAGCCGCGAAGGCGAGCACCGGGAAGGTGTCGCCGCTCGATTCGCAACGTCCGCTCGACGAGGATCGTGAGCACGACGAAGATCGCGCCGGCGAGCGCGTAGCGCACGAAGGCGTACGAGAGCGGCGCGACCCCCTCCTCGAGGATGTACTTCGTGATGCTGAGGTTGAGCGCCCACAGCACGACCGTCGCGAGCAGCATCAGCTCGACGGACGTGGGCCTCCGCATCACGCGACCGTATCGCGACCCGCCACGAGGCCGGTGTCAGACACCGCAAAGCAAGGTGTCATCGCTTGGCTGTGGATAATCGCGAGCGAGCGCTACGTGCGGCGTGGCAGATGCTCAGATCCGACGGTGGAACGATTGGCACGCAATCGGAACACTTACTCTTGACACACTTCGGTGTCTGACACCGGGGTAGGCTCTCGCGGTCATGGTCGAGCCGACTCGCGACGACATCGACGCCCTCGTCGGCCCCGCGACGCCGCACTTCGCGTACCAGCTCCGAGCCCGTGTGCGTGAGCTCGTGGCCGACCTCCCCGACGACCATCCGGTGCGCAAGTACGGCGAGGAGAAGATGGAATTGCTGGACAGCCTCGGGCATGCGTCGTCGCTCGCCGAGAGCGGTGACCGCGAGCCGCTGAGCCGGATCGGGTGGGAGACGATCCCGTCGTCGGCGCCCGCGTACGACCCGCTTCCGAAGGCCGAATGACGTTCGACGGCAAGTCCGTCCTCGTCACAGGAGGGTCGCGCGGCATCGGCAAGGCGTCGCGCTCCGCTTCGCCTCGCTCGGCGCAAGCCGGATCGCCATCGGCTACATGCGGGGCGACCGGCCGGCCGAGGAGACGGCATCGGAGCTTCGGGCGCTCGGCGCCGAGCCGATCCTCGTCCGCGGTAACGTCGCTTCGACGCGCGTCGCCGAGGAGGTCGCCGAGCTCGGCCCTCTCGATGTCCTGATCCACGCGGCCGCGACGGGTGTCATCCGCCCGGCGCTGGAGACGGAGGACAAGCACTGGGACTGGACGCTCTCGGCAAACGCGCGCGCCCTCCTCTCACTGACGCGTGCGGCCGCACCCGCGATGCCGAGCGGCTCCTCGATCCTCGGGATCTCGAGCCTCGGCTCGGTACGCGTGCTCGACGGCTACACGCTCGTCGGCGCGTCGAAGGCGGCGCTCGAGGCTCTCGTCCGCTACCTCGCTGTCGAGCTCGCGCCGCGGGGGATCCGTGTGAACGCCGTCTCTGCCGGAGTGGTCGAGACAGGAGCGCTCGAGCACTTCCCGCACAAGGAGGCCATGCTCGAGATGGGCGTGAACAACCCCGTCGGCCGGCTCGTGTCTCCCGACGACGTCGCCCGACTCGTCACGTTTCTCTGCTCGCCAGACGCCGAGATGATCCGCGGCCAGACGGTCGTGGTCGACGGAGGCTGGAGCCTCCTGACGAACATCCCGTCGGTGTAGCGTTCGTCGACTCGTACGCTGGGACGGTGGACCTCGACGAAGCGGTGCTTCCGCTCGTTGCGCTCGGTTGCATGGCAGGTCTGCTCGCAACCGGATTCGCGGGAGGGCGCTATGCGGGCTGGTATGGGTTGGCCGTTCCCGCGACATTTGCCTTCGCGGCCGGATACGGGTGGGAGTGGCCGCAGAGGCGTTGCTACCCATCATCGCCGTCGCGGTCGTCGCAGTCGTCGGCTTCACCATCGGGCCAGGCGTCGCACCGAGCGCGCGCGAGGCTGCGCGCTACTAGCGCATGAAGCCCTGACGGGCTGCCGAGACGAGCGCCACCGCCTCGGGGAACAGCACACGCATCGCATCGCGGAGCGCGATCGCCTGCGCGTCCGACGGGCCTTCGACCTGCATCTGCCCGAGCGCCGCCGCAGTGAGCTCGACCGCTGTCGAGAGCGTCAGGGTCGCGAACTGCTCGCGTTGCGCTTCCTGCACGGAATCCGCCTGCTTCTCGGCGAACTCGCGGAGTGCACCGAGGAGATCCTCGGGATCGCCCCCGCCGAACGGGAAGAAACCGCCGCTGCCTTCCATCGCCGAGAGATTACGTGAGCTCGACGAGGTAGCCGGCCTCGACCTCGCGCTGGAGCTCCTGCACCGCGCCCTGCGCGTTCTTGAGCGCGGCGGCGAACGGAGACGCGCCGCCCGGGTCGAGCTCGCGCTCGAGACGGCGTGTCGACGTGCCGATCTCGTCGAGCCTGGCAGGCGAGGCGAGCTGCGGCGGCTCGCCGAGCACGACGCGGAGTGCCTCCGCAGCCGCCTCGGCATCCTCGATCCCCTCAGGCGCCTCGCGCATGCGCAGATCGGCGAGGCTTGCGATCAGAGCGTCGAGATCGCCCCCTCCGGCGCTGTCGAAGGCGACCTCGCACAGCGCCGCGATCGACACCGCGGCGCGCACGTCTGCTCGGCTCGTCACGGCCGAGCCGTCCTCGCGGACACCGAGCCATCCACGCGTTCCATCCACTCCATCGATCGAGCAGAGGTAGACACGTTGGCCCGGTTCGGGCTCGGTCGCGAGCACACCCGAGACGACGTCGCCGGCTTCTGCGTGCGCGACCGCAAGCTCGGCGGCGCGCTCGAGCTCGTCGCTCAACGCCATGTCGCCCACAATAGGCGGCATGCCGTCGGTCGATGCCAGGGAGCTGTTCGCGCCACTCGGCCCGTCGTACGACCGCGTCGGTGCGGTGCTGTCGTTCGGTCAGGATCCGCTCTGGCGGAGGTTCCTCGCTTCGCGACTCCCACCAGATGGCGGCCACGTCCTCGACGTCGCCACGGGAACCGGATTGGTCGCGGCGGAGCTCGACCGCCGCGGATTCTCGGTTACTGGAGTCGACCAGAGCGCGGAGATGCTCGCGCGGGCACGTCGGAGATTCGGCGACACCGTCGAGCTCGTCGAAGCCTCGGCGGACTCCTTGCCGTTCGCCGATGCGAGCTTCGACCACCTCACGTTCACGTACCTCCTGCGGTACGTCGACGATCCGGGGAGGACGCTGCGCGAGCTGTCACGCGTCGTTCGTTCCGGCGGAACGGTCGTGTCCCTCGAGTTCGGCGTCCCGGGTGGACTCGCGCGTCCGGCGTGGGAGCTGTACGTCGGCGCGGGACTTCCGCTCGCCGGACGCGCGCTTCGGAGCGGCTGGCGCGAGGTCGGCGACTTCCTCGGGGGCTCGATCCGCACGTACTGGGAGACGTATCCCATCGAGCACCAGCTCGACCTCTGGAATGCGGCGGGCATCCGCGATGTCGAGGTTCGGCGCTTGAGCCTCGGCGGCGGAGTCGTCATGTGGGGACGGCGCGAATGAGCGCACCCTCGGCGAGACCGTCGTGGTACGCCCTCGACACCGGTGGCTGGCGCGACTACGTCACCCTCCTCCACCTCCCGTATACGGCGTGGCACTTGTCGTACGTCGTCGTCGGAGGCTGCCTCGCCCCGATCGTGGCGTGGGACCGGCTCGGGGCCGCAGTCGCGGCGTTCGGGCTCGCGGTGGGGATCGGAGCGCACGCACTCGACGAGCTGAGCGGCCGGCCGCTGCGTACCAGCATCCCGAGCTCCATCCTCACCGGACTTGCCGTCGTCTCGATCGGGGGCGCGTGCGTGATCGGGATCGTCGGTGCCGTGACCTTCGAGCCATGGCTCGCACTGCTCGTTCCGGTCGGCCTCTTCCTCGTCGTCGCCTACAACCTCGAGCTGATGGCGGGCCGGTTCCACTCGGATCTGTGGTTCGGACTCGCCTGGGGCGGCTTTCCCGTCATATGCGGCTACGCCGCGGTCGCCGGCGATCTCAGCGGCGTGGCACTGCTTGCAGCCGCCTTTGCCGTTCTTCTCTCACTCGCCCAGCGCGCGCTCTCGAACCACGTGCGCTACGTGCGGCGACGTGTCGCTTCGGTGGACGGCGCGCTCGAGCTCACGGACGGCTCGCGTGAACGGCTCGATGCCGGCCGCCTGATCGTCGCCGAGGAGCGCGGGCTTCGCCTCCTCGCCGCCGCCTCGGTCGTCCTCGCCGCGGCTCTCGTCGCGTTCCGACTCTAGAGTCGTGGCGTGACAACCGCGGCCTGGATCCTCGTCGGAGCGCTCATCGTCGCGCTCCTTCTCTGCGCGAGCCTCGTGCTCTCGCTTCGGCGCTCGCGCGCGCGCGCCGCACGCACCGAGCAGCTCGTGACCGAAGCGAGGCGCGCTGTCCGCGCGGCTGCCGAGGAGGAGTCGGCCGTTCAGGCCGAACAGCTCCGCGTCGCGATCGCTCGGGCACAGGCGGACGGCGTGTCGACGTACGTCGCCGAGGAGCGCAGGCTCTCCGACCAGCGACGAGGAGAGCTCGCCGTCCGCGAGCGCGAGCTGTCAGAGCGCATGGCCGAGCTCGTGGCGGCGGTCGAGCAGCGCGTCGAGGAGCGCCTGCGGTCGTGGGAGGCGGATCTCGAGCGCGCGCAGAACGCGCTCCAGGGCGCCGTCTCGACGTTGGAGCAGCGGATGCGCCAGCGCATCGCCGACGTCGAATCGAAGGTCGTCGCCGAATCCGATGAGCTCGACTCCACCATCGACACGCAGCGAACGGCGGCGATCCGGCTCCGCGAGGAGCTCGAGACGAGCGCGCGCGATGCGCTCGCGCGTGCGCTCGAGGAGCTCCAGCTTCAGGCGGACGACCGCCGCCGGACGATCGACGAGCTCAACGACCGGCTGCGCCAGCATGAGCACGCCGTCGCCGAGCAGGTCGACGGGGCCGAGAGCGATGCGCGCACGCGGATCGAGCTCGCGTTCTCCGACCTCGAACGCCGCCAGGTCGAGCAGCTCGAGCGTGCGATCGCGCGCGAGATCGACGCACGCAGCGAGGCGGGAGCGACAGAGTTCGAGAACCGAATGCGCGCCATCCGCGAGGAGGCGGCGGACCGGCTTCGCGAGGAGCTCGACCGCACGGCGGAGTCATTCCTCCGGCGCGCGGACGGTCTCATCGCCGCCGAGCTCCAGACCGCGGTGAGCGCGGCGACGAAGCGTCTGGACGAGCGCATCGTCGAGCTCGCCCGCGAGCAGGCGGCCGCCAGCGCTCCGTCCGACGGCGAGCGAATGGGCTGATTCGCCGGAAGGGAACCACGCCGTGAGCGCGAATCTCGCGCGCATGGCCGAGACGACCGAAGTCCCTCTCTGGAACGAGAACGAGCCGGCGAAGGTCGAGAGCTGGCGGCTCCACATCCTCCTCGAGGCCGGATATCCGGTCCCTCTGGCCGAGCGCATCGCCGTGAGCGAGGTCGATCTCCACGACGCCGTCGAGCTCCTGACGCGCGGCTGCGACCCCGTCACAGCCACCGAGATCCTGCTCTAGCGGCCAACTCGAGCGAGGTATCACTCGCCCACTCGAACGACCTCACTCTCGAAAGCGAGGCCTGCTCGCCGGTACACGAGAGCGTCGCGCCGGCCTAGTCCTCGCCTTCCCAGTACTCGACCGCGGGTCCGGGCCTAGCGAACATGACGTCTTCGTCGTCGACGTCCTTTGCGAGAACCTTGCCGGTGTCGAGGTACTCGATGATCTCGCCCCGGATCATCGAGGAGAGCATGAGCACGCGGACAGGCGAGTCCGTTCGGTTGCTGATCTGGTGCGCACCCGCCTTGCCGCGTGGAAAACAGACAACATCGCCCTCCTTCAACACCTGCTCGCCTTCGGGCGTACGCAACGTCGGCTCGCCGCGGAGCACGATCACCCATTCCTCGTTGAGGTAATGCGTGTGGTAGGGCCAGAGCCTGCTGCCGGGCTCGATCTGCGACATGGTCGCGCCCAGTAGCTCACCGCCGATCCGTTCGCCAACACCGGTGCCGCTGCAGCGCCAGCCCTCGCGATCCCTCGTCGCGTCCCACTCGTCGCTATTCAGGTTGAAGGTCTTCATTCGGCGAACACTAGCTCTGCGTCTCAAGGGACATTCCCGCACACTCGCGCAGCCCGCGATCCACCAGAGCCGCCCCGGCCTGGACGTCCGGTCACGGCCGGCGGATGCTCACACTCGCGGACCTCCCACCAGGCGCCCGACCGACGGAACCCGCCTCGCCACTTACGGGCGAACGATGTTGGTGATCCCGCTCATGGAGATCGTCGCGCAGGAGGTCGAGCGGCTCGGCCTCGACCCGGCGGCGTTCCGCAGCTTCTACGACGAAGCGCTGCCGCGCGTATACGGCTACTTCCTCCATCGCACCGGAGGCTCGGTACACGTCGCCGAGGACCTGACGCAGGAGACCTTCTTCGCCGCGGTCTCGGAGCTGAAGAAGGGTCGTCGTGTGGAGACGCCGATTCCCTGGATCTACGGGATCGCCCTGGCACAAACTCATCCACCACTATCGCCGCCACGAGCGCGACCCCTGCCGCTTCGCGCGGATGAAGCGCCCCCGGACGAGCTGCCCGACGAGGATGCCGCGTTCGCTCGTGAGACGCGATCGCGGCGCTCGCCGCCGTGCCGCCGTCCCAACGCGCAGCGCTCGTGCTGCGTCACCTCGAAGGCTTCTCCGTGCCCGAGATCGCCGAGGCTCTCGGGAAGAGCGTCGAGGCGGTCGAATCGCTCCTCGCGCGCGGACGCGTCGCGTTCCGACAGATCAACCGTCAAGGGACATTCCTGCACACTCGGGCAGGAGGGCGCCACGTCTCTTGAGCCTCGTGTTCTTGCCAGTGCCGCTCAGGAAAGAACGCGCTCGAGCGCTGCGCGATCGGCCGGCTCGCCGTGCGCGGGCAGTACGAGCTCGACCGGCAGGTCGAGCAGCGGACGGAGGCGTTGGACGACATCATCGCGCGTCACGTGCTTGCGACCGCCGAGCTGGATGTCCAGTCCGTCGCCGAAGTCGGAGAGCGAGTCGCCGGTCACGATCGCGTTGATCGACGGCAGCCAGAGGACGAGGTCGTTGTCCTCGCGGCCCGCGTATGCGGTGATACCGAACGGCCATGCTCCAGGACTGTGGAAGTGGCCTTCGCCTTCACCCGCGCGCAGCCACGCGAGATCTTCGCTCTCCATGCCGCGCACGCGGTCGGGATCGATGCCGAACTTCTCGACCCAGTCCTCCCACGTGTCCGCGGGCGGCGTATGCACCGGGAGGCCCAGCCGGTGTGCATCACGCTCGTGGTAGGGCGCCGTGAGGACGACGGCGGTCGCGCGCTGGCGCAGCTCGTCGGGAACGGAGAGCGGGTCGAACAATAGGAGGTCGTCACCGAGCTCGATCGCGTAGGACGACACGAGCTCGGGCCACCACTCCTCCTCGTTCCAGCCGGGATGCGGCGATTGCCAACGCCACACACCCGGCCGCAGCTCATCGCATGGGCTGAGGTCGACGAACCGCTCTTCGAGTCGAATGACTGCCCCGTCACAGTCCCGGAGATGAGCCGCCACCGCGAGTCTTCGGCGACACTAGCTCTGCGTCTCGAGGGACATTCCCGCACACTCGCGCAGCCCGCGATCCACCAGAGCCGCCCCGGCCTGGACGTCCGGTCACGGCCGGCGGATGCCTCACACTCGCGGACCTGGAGCAACTCCCCGACTGACGGCTCGGCGATGCTTGGACGCTCTAGGTGGATTCGAGATGGAGTCCCTGTCCGACGTCATAGGCCTCTCGTACCCAGCCGGCAAAGTCTTCGTCGAGCTGATCGAGTGCTCTGACGCGGAACTGGTGTACGAAAAGGCGCTTCGTGTAAGGAGAGGCTGACCGGATCCGAGGATCCGTGAGCTGTCGTTGGAGGTCGAGATACCCGTCCAGCCAGTGCTTCTTCGGCGTGGCCCTCGCTGGTGGCGATCCGGACCCTCGGCGTTCACTTCACGCGCAACCTCCAGGTTGCGGCAGGACAAGCCGTCGTCGTCGATGGCCCCTATGCACATCTCCGGCATCCCTCGTACACGGGAGCGATCCTCATGTTCGCTGGCGTCGGAATCGGGCTGGGGAACGCCTTGGGCCTCGCAGCATGCCTCTTGTGCCTGCGATCGGCTTCGTCCGGCGAGTTCCACACGAGGAAGCGCTTCTGAACGAGACTCGCGCGTCTTCGCCACCGCCACCTCGACGCCTCGCCGCGCGTCTGGTACGATCCGGGGCATCCCGCTTCACGCGACCGCACATCGCGCAGGCTGCGTTCGCGTTACTCCCGGTCGAGGACCTTCACCGGCAACGCCTCACCAGTCCTCGCGGAGATCGCCGACCGCGAGCCCGAGTTCGACTCGCCACGATCAAGATTTCAGGACAGCTCGACTAGTCAGCCCACCAGTCGCGCTGGCCATCGACATCTTCGCGCGGATCCTCGCCGAGATTGGGCGCGCCGATGACGAGGATCTCGAGACCCTCCGGCCCGGCCTCGTAGCCTCGCCACGTGCCGGGTGGGACGCGCACCGCGTCCCATTCCTTGAGCTCGACGATCTCGTCGTCGACTTTCATCCGCCCGCTCCCGCGCAGGACCACGTACACCTCCTCTTGCGTCTCGTGCGTGTGGCCGTACGGAAAGCGATAGCCGGGCGGGACGCGCTGGTAGCTCAGGGCGGCTTTCTCGAGCTCGAGCGCCTTGGTCGCCGCTCGGAACTCCAGGTCCGGTGCGCCGTCGAACCTGGGGCCGATGTCCTCCAGATCCTCCTTGATGTTCCGGAGCGTGAACGGCACGGCGCAATCCTATGGACCGGCGCCCAGACCTCGCGCTCGGTCTGTTGGGTCGATCTCTAGGCGGATGCCCGGCATCGTGCGAGAACGCGCGGCCATGCGTCATCGACGTTCCCGAACACTGCGTGCGTGACGATCGGGACCGGGGCTACTCCACGCGGTGGGCAGCAGCCGTCGCTGCGGTGTCGAGATAGACCTGGAATCGGGCGACCTTCCCATCTCGGAACGTCCACACGTGCGCCTCATGATTTACAAACGCGCGGCCGGTGTTCCGAGCCGATGCCTCGGCGTACACCAGGGATACCACCTTGTCGTTCTGGGCGATGAACTCTCGCGGCTCGAACGTCGTGAAGTCGAGAGTCGATGCAAGACCACCAAACCAGCCAAGGACTGCTTCCTTGCCTTTGAACGTTCCGGCGTTCGGGTCGTCTTCGGGATCGCCGGGAGTCACCCACTCGATGTCGTCCGCCATCATCTCGGCAAGCGCCGCAATGTCGCCCCGACCGAAAGCCTCGTATCCACTCTGGGCGAGGCGCGTGTTCTCTTCTGCTGGCACCGGAACTCCTTTTCGAGGGTGAGCGAGGAGTATCTCACTCGCCGAGATTGAGTTCACCGTGACACCGTGTGGTCGAGGAGCCTCCCTCCTGCGACATTCCCGCACACTGTCCCAGCCGAAGGGCCCGTCGCCGGGCCCTTCGGATTGAGGCCTTCGCGCCTGCCGGTAGCGCAACGGCCGGCGTAGCAGCCGCGCGCATGACCTAACCTCGTCGCGAGATGGCCGTGAGGATCGACGACGTGCGCGATCTGACGGCGGGGCTGCCGCGGTCGTACGAGGTCTTCGTCGGGCGCCGGATCAAGTTCCGCGTCGGACGCATCGTGTATCTGGCCTTCTCGCGTGACGAGACGCTCATGGGCTTCGCCTTTCCGAAGGAGGAGCGCGAAGCTGCGCTCGAGACGTACCCGGACAAGTTTCTGCGCCCGAAGCCGTCCGACATGCGCTACCAATGGCTGGTCGTTCGCCTGGAGGCCATCGACGAGGACGAGCTCCGCGAGCTCGTCTTCGACGCCTGGCGCATGGTCGTGCCGAAGAAGCTCGCCGCGCTCTCCGACGATGAGCTCCGACAGCTAGGAGTGATGAACGCACTTCCCGAGTAGCGAGAAGGGACACCCGTTTCCGTTCCTCGGCGCGGGTAGCGCGAGCGGCATTCCCGCAGAGCGATAGCCTCAACGCATGGGGGTCTCTGAACGCAAGCGCGCCGAACAGCTGCTTCGTGCGCCCATACAGAAGAGAGATCTCGGGCTCGTCTTCGACGAGACCCTCGCCTCGTCGGCTGAGGTTCATGTCGAGGGCCGGAACTTCTATCCACCGATGCTGGCGGACATCGCGTCGGCCGCCGCGTCGATTCACGTCAACCAGTTCGGTTTCCGGCCCGGTTCCATCGGAGACGAGTTCGCGGAGGTGCTGATTGCGAAAGCCTCCGACGGGGTTTCGGTCCGAGTCGTCGTCGATCGCCAGGGGTCGGATCCTGACCGAGGTAGCCGCGCGTTCTACGAGCGGCTCCTTGCCGCCGGCGTCGACGTCCGGGTCGTACGGGCAGTCCAGCTGCGGGCTCCAGTCCGGCCCGTCGTGGCCGGCGGTCCCACTCGGTGGAACTTCGACCGACTCGGGAACATCGACCACCGCAAGCTCGTCGTCGTCGACGGTCGCGTCGGCTGGGTCGGCGGCGCAGGAGTCGAGGACCACTTCCTCGACGGGCGGTTCCACGATTTGTTCCTTCGCGTCACGGGTCCCGTCACGTCGCAGCTGCAACTCGTCTTCGTCGCGACATTTCGCTGGTTGGACGGCGTAATTCTCCAGAAGGAGCTCGATGGACTCTTTCCGGAGCAAGAGGTCGGACCCACCGCGGTGCCTGCGACCGTCTTGCACAACGCACCGGGCGGCGATCGCCCGATCACCAGAGCGATCGCCGACCTCATGGACGGTGCGCGTGAGAGCCTCGACGTCGTGAATCCCTACGTCACGGATGGGCGGATGATCCGGCGGATCGCGGACGCCGCTCAGCGCGGTGTTCGAGTGCGTCTCTTCGTACCGGCAACTGCGAACAACTGGGCCTGCGCAGCCGCGCAGCACCACCACCACGGGGCGCTGCTCCGAGCAGGCGTTCGCATCCTCGAGTACCCGACCATGCTCCACGCGAAGGCGTTCGTGCGTGACGGCGAAGACGTTCTGGCCGGGACGTGCAACCTCGAAGCCTGGAGCCTGAAGCGCTTCTTCGAGATCGACGTGCTCGTGCGCTCACCCGAGCTCGCAAGGCAGTTCGACGAGCGGTTCTCGGCACCGGCCGAGGTCGTTTCGAGGCCGGGTCGTGCCCTGGTAGGCACACGCGAAAAGGTTAGGGCACGAGCGTTCGCGACCATCTCCCCGCTTCTCTGACCACGGCTTGTTCGTTGAGAGTCGCGCGCCCTTACGTGCCTGCCGAGGTCCCTCCGCTCCTACCGCCAAGCCATCTGTCGGGGCGGTTCGGAGGCATGAGACTCACCAGAATCAGGATGACCGCAGTGGAGCCGAAGTACGTGTAGAGCTCTGCGGTGCCGGAGAACTGGTTCGTCGCGGTCTGACCGAACGCGAGACATGCGAACGTCAGCAGCGCCAGTGAGAGCCCGACCTGCAGGATCGACTTGTCGCGGTGGGGAAGGAACTCGAGGCGGATCAGGCTCGCGAGCAAGAGCACGAACACGCCGAACTCGAAGATACCGAGAATGAACCACGCGGTATCGACACCGGGGAACGTGTCGAGGAATGTGCCCTTGAACTGATCCTTGATCCCTTGTGGAGCGTCCCCGTTGCTGTCGAAGAGCTTGCCTTTGCCGGAGTAGAACATCAGCCCGCCGACCATCAGGTAGATGCCGGCGAGCGTCACCCAGTACGCGATGCCGTCGAAGACCGTTCCGCGTCCGACTACCGCGAACTCCCGATCCGAACCCGTGATCGGCACCTGAACCTCCTATGTCTCGTCATTGATCCCTCGAGAGACCTTCCCGCACGCGCGCAGGTAAGCGAACTACTTCACGAGCTTCCAGACGGTCTCGGCGCCCTTGCGCTTGCCCCTGCGCCAGGAGACCAGCCCGACCACGACGAGGCCGGCTGTGACGAAGACAGCCAGTGAGCGGATCTCGGACTGCAAATTCGACAGGTCCTCGTCGAGGGCTTGACGCTCGGCCGCGATCTCCAGGCGGATCTGTTCGGGCGTCCGTTCAGACATGGCTACGCAATGCCTCGACGGTCTGCTGCGCTTCCTCGATCGCCTGAGACGGCTTCGGTGGCGACGCTTTGCGCGCTGATCGTCGGGCGAGGAGTCCCGCGACCGCAGCGAGCGCCAGGATCACCGCCGTGACGATGAGGAGCGACAGCCACAAAGGAAGGGCCTCGCTGAGCCCCGCTGCGGCCGTCGCAAAGGCGAACCCGATCCCGTAGACGACCAGGACTGCGGCCAGCGCACCAAGCGCACCGGCCATCCCGAGCGCAGTCGCCTTTTGCTTCCCCTCGGCTTTCGCAAGCTCGATGTTGAGCTGAGCGAGAGATTGGATCCGCCGAGTGACGGCCTTCGTACGGGCGGCAAAGCCGAACATCGCGAAGACCCTACTCCGATGTCCGCGTGTTGAACAGAGTTGGGACGCCACCGACGGGTCGACCCGTCGCACCGGACTCGAACCGCACGATCAGGTTTTGGCGTCAGCGCTCCGACGAGCTCCAGAGCACACACCGCTACGATCCGCGCCGGTGTGACGTGGCGCGAGCCTGCATGACGAAGACCAGCACCTCGCCGGAGGGCGAGTCTCCCTCTCAGCTCATCGATGCGAGGATCAGGGAATTAGGAGATTGGCGAGGAGAGACCCTGGCCCGGGTTCGTGCTCTCATCAAGCGAGCCGACCCCGACGTGGTCGAGGAGTGGAAGTGGAGAGGAGTGCCGGTCTGGTATCACGACGGAATGATCTGCACCGGCGAGACCTACAAGTCTGTCGTGAAGCTGACATTCGCCAAGGGCGCTTCTCTGGAGGACCCGTCAGGGCTCTTCAACTCCAGCCTCGAGGGCAACACCAGGCGTGCGATCGACCTTCACGAGCGGGACAGACTCGATGAGAAGGCCTTCGTGACTCTGATCCAGGCCGCAGTGACGCTCAACAACGCATCAGCACACAGCCGGCGCTGAGATCGCACAGCGGACGGAGCGCCGATGGCGATCGCGATCACGCTACTCATCCCCGAGGTCGCGATACCCGAGTCCGAGGTCCGCGACAGCGTTCAGTAGCATCGCGCCGTGCGCGAGCTGCAACCTGGCCTCTGGCACTGGCAGGCACCGCATCCCGGCTGGGACCCGGGCGAGCCGTGGGACCAGAACGTCTCGTCCTACGCGATCGACGACGACGAACGCCTGCTGCTGTTCGACCCGCTGGGCGTGCCGGACGAGATCGAGAGCGCTCGCGGCCGAGCGCGAGACGGCGATCGTGCTCACCGCGCCGTGGCACGAGCGCGACGCGCAGAGCCTGGTCGAACGGCTCGGAGTGCCGGTCTACACCCCGCTGCCCGACACCGCGCAGTACCTCATGGACACGTACGGCATCACCGCCGAGCAGGCGGGCGACGGCAGTCCTGACGTCGTCTGGCTGCTCCGCGAGGGGAAAGGCGAGGCACGCCCGTACACGTCTGGCGACCGACTGCCGTTCGGTGCCGACGTGCTCGCCGGGCACAAGCCGAACGACACGGTGCTCTGGATCGAGAGCAAGCGTGCGGTGATCTCCGGCGACACGCTGGTCGACTTCGGCCAGGGCCTCGAGATCAACGAGCGGTGGCTGCGCCCCGGCGTGACGCGCGAGGAGATCGCCGAGCCGCTGCGCTCGCTACTCGCACTGCCGGTCGAGCACGTCCTTGCGACGCATGGCGGACCGTTCGACCGCGCCGCCCTCGAGCGCGCGTTGTCCCCCTCCTAGGGTGGAGCACGGTCTCTGCATGACCGTCGCGGCGACGACTCCCGCGATCACGGTCGTTCCCGCCAACCAGGCGAGCCCCGAGGACATCCAGGCCGTGTTCGGCACGAGCGGCGAGGCGTACATCTGCCAGTGCCAGCGGTACAAGCTGCAGCCCGGAGAGGCCTTCAAGAAGGTTCCCGTCGAGGAGCGCGCGCACCGCCTCCGCACGCAGACGGAGTGCGGGAACCCGAAGTCGAGGACGACGAGCGGTCTCGTCGCCTACCTCGACGGCGAGCCCGTCGGCTGGTGCGCCGTGGAGCCGCGCACGGCGTACTTCGGCCTGATGCGCAACTTCAAGGTGCACTGGCAGGGTCGGAACGAGGACAAGGAAGACGACACCGTCTGGGCCGTGACCTGTTTCGTCGTGCGCGCGGGCTTCCGTCGCCGAGGGATCAGCCGCGCGCTCGCGCGCGCCACCGTCGACTTCGCGCGGGAGCGCGGCGCCCGTGCGCTGGAGGGCTTCCCGATGATCACGCAGCCGGGCACGGAGGTCACGTGGGGTGAGCTCCACGTCGGCAGTCGCAGCATCTTCGCCGCCGCCGGGTTTGCCGAGGTGAGCCATCCGACTCCGCGCCGCGTCGTGATGCGCATCGACTTCTAGAACGAAGCCGGGAGAACGTGTTCCGACTCAGCGACTAGCGCTCCGAGCGAGCGACGAGTCCCGGATCAGCCTGGATCGACACTCGGCGGATAGTGCTCCTCGAGGAAGCCGTCGAGCAACGCGTTGACCTGGTCCGGGTGCCGGTACTGGGGCTCGTGACCGGACGCCTCGACGATCGCGAGCGTTCCACCGGTGAGACGAGCAAGCTCCTCGCTCCGCGCGAGCGGGATCACCTGGTCGTCCGTTCCGTGGATCACGAGCACAGGCGTCGTCAGCGTGGCGGCCAGATGTCGCTCTTCCTCCTCGCTCGTCCCGTCGGCCTCGAGCGTCGCGAGGATGACCTCGGGGGACGTCTCGAGGCCCATCTCGACCCAGTGAGCTATCTGGTCGGCCGAATCCGGCTCACTGAAGCACTTGGCGGAGAAGAACTCGAGGAATCCTTTCCAGTCCTCGTTCCAGTAGTGCCGGTGATCGTTCAGTCGGTCGCCGCCGCGGGTGGTGGCTGAGCGCCGCTCGAGCGCAAGGGTGCGAGGAACAACGCCGTCAACGCCAGAAGCACGACGACCGCGATCACGATCGTCCAGCCGTCGTCCGCGGTCGGCTTGACCACCATGGCGAAGACGATCGCGTACATGAATACGAGATCGATCCGCAGGACCGTGAAGAGGCGCTGGATCAGTGCCTGCCCGGCCGGAGTGGTCGGACCGACGACAGGGATCCCCTTCGCCATCGGCGTGATGACGAAGAGACCGGTCGCGAACGATGCCGCGAAGGTGACGAGGGCGAAGATCACCCACAGCTGATCCCAGTCCCAGTTCCCGTCGATGATCAATCCGACACCGGCGAGGACGACCACGAGCGAGGCCGGGACGAACATCCGCTCACCGAGCACGCCGGCGCGTCCCGCGAACCGCGCGAGCTCTGCCGGGTCTCCCCCGCGGCGCACGACTGCGCCGTACATCTGGAATGTGAATGCGCCGCCGAGCCAGATCATGGCCGCCGCGATGTGTACGAAGAGCAGGAACTCGTACCAGCTCATGATTCGACCTCCCTCGATTAACTGGAACAGGGCGATCTTCTCCGAAACGCCACCGTGGTTGCAAGCGAGGCTCGCGAGCTAGGCTCGGGCGGCTTCGACGAGAGGCACCGACCCCACGACGACGGAGGACGAGAGGTGGAACAGCGCACCCAGCCCCGCACCGGCATCCCCGCCGCCGAGCTGCAAGAGCGACGAGAACGGCTGCTCGACCACGTCCGGCGTGCCGGCCTGTCGGGCTACGTCCTCTTCGACGCGGACTACATCCAGTACTTCACCGGCTTCTGGTTCCTCTCGAACGAGCGGCCGGTGATCTACGCGGAGAGCGTCGGCGGCGAGTCGGCGGTATTCGTGCCTGAGTTCGAGGTGGAGCGCACGCGGGCCGAGACCGCCTTCAGCCGGATCGAGTCCTATCCGGAGTACCCGGGGATCGAACACCCGATGTCGATCTTCGCCCGCGTCCTCGCCGACCTCGGGATCAGGGACACGATCGGCGCCGACCAGGACGGCTACCCGGGCATCCTGGGGTACAAAGGGCCGGCGCTCAGCGACGCTGCCGGTGCCTCGGTCGCTCCGCTGGGCGACCTCATCGAGGGAATGATGGCCCGCAAGAGCGAGGCCGAGGTCGAGCTCATCCGTGAGAGCGGGCGCTGGTGTGCTCATGCGCATCGGCTGCTGCAGGAGTACTCCCGCCCCGGCGCCACGGAGGCCGAGGCCAGCCTCCGTGCCGGCCAGGAGACGACGCTCGCGATGCTGGAAGCGCTCGGCGACTCGTACGGAGGCGGGCTCTCGTCCTCCTCGGGCGCGTCCGCCGGGTACCGGGGTCAGATCGGGCTGCGTAGCTCTTGGGCGCATGCGGTCGCGCATAACATCGAGTTCCGCGCAGGCGACGTGCTCGTGACTGAGACGAGCGCACCGATCTGGGGCTACAACGCAGAGCTCGAGCGGGCGCTGATCATCGGCGAGCCGAACGACGAGATGCGGCGGCTCTTCGACCACACCGTCGCGGCGCAACGGGTCGCCTTCGACGCGATTCGCCCGGGCGCGACCTGCGCCGACGTAGACGGCGCCGTCATGCGCTACTTCGAGCAGAACGACCTGGTTCCGTACTGGCGCCAGCACACCGGCCACGGGATCGGCCTTCGCAACCACGAGGCTCCCTTCCTCGACGTCGGGGACCACACAACGCTCGAGCCGGGCATGGTCTTCACCGTCGAGCCGGGTCTCTACGACTCGGCGATCGGCGGCTTCCGTCACTCGGACACCGTCGTCGTGACCGAGGACGGGATGGACGTCCTCACCGACTACCCGAGCGACATCGAGAGCCTGACGCTCCCGGTCTGACGTGGCGATGCGGGTCTAGCGCGCTGCGTAGTCGAGCTCGAGAAACTCGCTCACCTCGGAGAGCCAGCGCTCCTGCACGAAGCCGACGTGATCGGGGTGCTCGTTGTAGCCCTCGTACGCGGCACGATCTGCGAACTCCATCGACAGTCCGAAGCGGTAGCCGTTCTTCGGGCTGACCTCGGCCAGTAGCTCGAATGCCTCGACCCCCGGAATGGTCGCGAGATGCTCGGCCGCGTCGAGGAAGTCGCGCTCTTCCGCCGATCCCTCCCGGTGGACGAGTGTGAACGCAACGGTGTGCCGGATACGTCCTGCGACCATCCAGGGAGACTACTTCGCGACGGGCGACCCGCCGACTGCTGCCACGGGGACGAGCGTGGCACGGACACGCGTCTAGGATCGCCGCCGTGCGCGAGGTGCAGACAGGCCTGTGGCACTGGGAGGCACCCCACCCGGACTGGAAGCCAGGGGAGGAGTGGGGGCAGCTCGTCTCGTCCTATGCGATCGACGACGGCGAGCGCCTGCTGCTGATCGACCCGCTCGCCCCGCCGACCGAGATCGAGAAGCTCGCAGCCGAGCGCGAGACGGCGATCGTGCTGACGACGCCGTGGCATGCCCGCGACGCTCAGAGCCTGGCGGCGCGTCTCGGCGTGCCGCTCTACGTTCCGCCACCGGACGAGGGTGACCCGAACCCGGTCGAGGGGCATGTATTCGTGGCGGGTGACCGCCTGCCGGTCGGAGTCGAGGCGTTCCCTGGAATGGAGGCGAATGACCTCATGCTCTGGATCGAGAGCCGCCGGGCGCTGGTCGCCGGCGACACGCTCATCGACCGCGGCGACGGCCTCGAGTTCCCGACGGACTGGGCGGACAAAGGCGTGCCGCCCGAGCAGATCCTCGAAGGGCTGCAGCCGCTGCTCGAGCTTCCGATCGAGCTCGTGCTTCCAACGCACGGGGCGCCCACCGATCGAGCCGCACTCGAGCGCGCGCTCGCCTGACGCCGGAACACTTCCACGCGGCGGTCCCGTAACCTGGCTGGGTGCCGAAGGTCGAGCATCTCGTCTACGGCGACCGCAAGGTCTTCACCGTCTCCGCGTTCAACCGCGGAATCGGGATGCACCTCGGTCGGCTTCCGGCAGTGTGGGTCGAGGGCGAGGTCACGGAGCTCAAGCGCAACGACGCCTGGGCGAATGTCTTCCTCACGCTGAAGGATCCGAAGACGGGCGCGACGTTGAGCGTCACGATCGCGCGGCGCGCCTACGATCGCCTCGAGCTCGAGCTCGTCGAGGGCGAGACGGTTCACGTCGCGGGGCGCGCGGAGATCTACGAGCTCAAGGGAGAGCTCGGGCTCCGGGCGACGGCGATCGAGCGGATCGGCCTCGGCGACCACCTGCTCGCACTCGAGCAGCTGAAACGCAAGCTTGCAGCCGAGGGGCTCTTCGCAGCTGAGCGGAAGCGACGGCTGCCGCGGGTTCCCCGCGCGGTCGGGATCCTCACCGGCGCGGACGCTGCCGCGCGTGGCGATCTCGTCGCGACGATCGGCAACCGCTTCCCGGCTGTGAAGGTCGTCATCCGCGAGACGCGCGTCCAGGGAAAGGGTGCTGCGACCGCGATCGTCGCGGCGCTCGACGACGCTCGCAGCGCATCCCGAGGTCGACGTCGTCGTGCTTGCCCGCGGGGGTGGGAGCTTCGAGGACCTCCTGCCCTTCAGCGATGAGGCGGTCGTTCGCGCGGTCGCCGCGTCGCGAGTCCCGATCGTCTCCGCCGTCGGTCACGAGCAGGACACGCCTCTGTGCGATCTCGCAGCCGATGCCCGCGCTGCGACGCCGACCGCGGCCGGCGCGCTGGTCGTCCCGAATCTCGCCGACCTCGAGGCGGTACTCGACGCCACCCGCCGTCGGCTGGGCCTCGCGGTGCGCGCACAACTCGAGCGCGATCGAAGCCGACTCGCGCGTCAGGGCGAGCGCCTGCGCGCGGCGCCGCGCCTGCTCCTCGAGCGCCGGCGCGCCGCCGTCGACCACACGGGCGCGCGGCTGCAGGCACTCTCGCCGCTCGCAACCCTGGGTCGTGGCTACGCGATCGTTCGCGGAGGAGGGAGCGCGCTTCGTTCCGCGACTCAGGTCGGCGCCGGGGACACGATCGACATTCAGCTCGCTGCGGGCGCGCTCGCGGCGACGGTGGACGAGGTGCGGCCATGACCGACACCACACCGACCTTCGAGCAGCTTCAGCGGGAGCTCGAGGAGATCGTGACGCGGCTCGAGCGTGGCGACGTGCCCGTCGACGACGCGATCGCGCTCTTTCGGCGAGGCGAAGAGCTGTACAAGGAGTGCGTCGCACGACTCCAGGGCGCCGAGCTGCGGATCGAGGAGCTCGGCTCCGGCGAGCCGGGAGCGTGACACGGAGCCCTCTGTTGGTGTATGAATCGCCCCATGTCGAAGCCGACGCCAGCCCTTCTCCGTAACGTCCGCCTGTTCTCCGACCTCGACGAGCGCGACCTCGAGAGTCTCGCCGACGAGTTCAACGAACGGCGGTTCGCAGCAGGCGACAAGATCGCGCTCGAAGGCGAGGGCGGCCTCATGTTCTTCGTCGTCGAGAGCGGCGAGCTGTCGGTCGAGGTGCACGGTGAGCCCGTCTCGAGGATGGGTCCCGGTGCCGCATTCGGCGAGATCGCGCTCATCGACCGGCGCCCACGCACCGCGACGGTGACGGCGGCCACGGACGTGACGGCGTACGGCCTCCCCGTGTTCGTCTTCCGACCGTTCGTCGAGGCGCGGCCGCAAGTCGCCTGGAAGATGCTCGAAGCGATGGCCGACCGGCTCGCCATCGCCGAAGCGCGCTGAGTCTCCCCGCAAGAAAATCCCTGAAGGCGTCCGCTTCGCGGCCGCGTCGCAGCTACTCCGACAGCCCTTGTAGCTGCCTTCCGAGCTCTTCGAGATCGCTCTCCGCTCGGCTCCGGTCGCCCGAGAGACTGACCGTCTCCGCCCCGGCGACGGCTTCGAGGACACGGCCGCCGAACACGACGCAGCGCACGCCCGCGGCGGCGCAGCGCGCTGCGACGACACCAGGCGCCTTTCCCTCCGCCGTCGTCAGGTCGACCTGACCCTCGCCCGTCACGGCGAGGTCGCACCCTGAGAGCTGCGCGTCGAAGCCGACGAGGTCGAGGACCGCCGGCGCTCCCGCGACGAGCTCGGCGCCGAGTGCCGCGAGTGCCGCCCCGAGCCCTCCGGCTGCGCCGGCGCCGGGGAGCCCTGCGTACGGTGCGAGCTCGTCCATCGCCGCAAGCCGCCGCTCGAGCACCGGCACGGTCTCGGCCGTCGCCCCCTTCTGCGGACCGAAGAGACGTGCCGCATCGGCGAGCGTCGTATGGACGTCGCAGAGAACGGTCGTCGGAACGGGAAGCTCTCGCAACGTCTCGCGAAGCCCGGCGCCGCCGTCCACGGTGGCGCTTCCACCGAGCCCGACGAGGATCGCGGTCGGCGACGTGGCGAGCACCGCTTGCAGCAGCTCGCCAAGACCTCTCGAGGAAGCGCGCAGCGGATCGCGCTCGCTCGGCGCGAGGAGCGGCAACCCGATCGCAGCGGCAGCCTCGACGGCGGCCCGCCCGTCCGGGAGCGTGAGCCAGCGCGCAGGATGCGGCCGTCCGAGCGGATCCGAGACGACGGCCTCGTGCCATTCGCCGCCTAAGGACGCCGCGAGCGCATCGAGCGTTCCCTCGCCGCCGTCTGCGATCGGCAGCTCGACGGCCACTCCACCCGCTGCTCGAACGCCGCGGCCCAGCGCGGCGGCCGCAGCTCGCGCCGAGAGCACGCCTTTGAGGCTAGCGGGGCACAGCAGCGCCCTCACGGGCCGCCTCAGCCTCGTGCTCGGCCTCGCCGTCGAGCTCGTCGATCATCTCGTGCACCCCGTCGAGCGCATCCTCGGCCGACTGCTCGTCGTCCTCCATGCGCCGGAGCATCGCGAAGGAGATGCCCTCGCGGGCGATCGCGATCAGGCCGAGCGAGACACCGCACGCGATCTCGATCGCCTGCAACACGATGCCGTACGCGAAGCCGACGGCATACGGAACGCCGTAGTTGCGCAGCGGAATTGCCACTGCCGCCTGCACGAGGCCGATGTTCCCCGGCCACAACGGCACGATCGTCGCGATGTTCATGAGGACGAGGACGAGCCCGGCCGCCGGCAGCGGTGCGTCGATGTCGAATGCCTGCATCGCGACGTACACCGCGAGGAGCTGCATGAGCCACCCGAGGCACTGGAGGAGGATGGCTGCGGCGAGCGGGATCGGCGCCTTGAGCACCGAGAGCCCCTGACGAGCCATGGTCACGAACTGGCGCATCGAGCCCATGCCCTCGCTCACGCGCGGTCGGTCGTGCCGCTTCGCGCCGAGCCACGCGATGGTGAAGAGCGCGAAGCCGACGGCGGCGGCGATCGTGATCGAGACCACGGCCCAGTGCGGAACCTCGGCCGTGAGGAGCACCCAGACGACGAGGATCGTGGCCGGCACCAGGTCGAAGAGACGGTGTGCGAACACCGTCCCCACGAGAGTCGCGCTGGTGCCCGGCGGCGCATCGGGAAGGTGGCGCCGAAGAGTCGCCACGCGCGCGAGCTCGCCGAGCCTGCCCGGGACGATCGCGTTCGCGAGCAGGCCGACGCCGAAGGACGACAGGACGTGAACGAGCCTCGGCTGATGCTCCGGCGGCAGGGCCTGCCCCACCGTCAGCCGCCATGACAGCGCCCGGAACAGCGTGGACACGACGTTGAGCAGGTACGCGAGCACGATCCAGCTCCAGATGACGAGCTTGAAGGCGTCGAGAACGCTTCCCCACTCGGGGCCGCGCCACCAGATCAGCGTTGCGGCGACGACGAACGCCACGACCGCCACCGCAGCCTGTGCCCAGCCGCTCTTCCAGATCCGCCCTGCAGCTGTCACGCTGCGCGCGCCTTCCCGAGCTCGAGGCCCGTCACGTTCGCGTACACGGCCTCGAGTCGCTCGGCGATCGCCGGCCACGCGTACCGCTCGACGGCGAGCGCTCGCGCTGCCTCTCCCATGCCGGCCCGGCGCGGCTCGTCCTCGACGAGCCCGCAAACCGCATCGGCGAGTGCCGTCGGATCGTTCGGCGTGACCGCGACGGCAGCATCGGGTGTCAGCACCTCGCGGTAGCCGGGGATGTCCGACGCGACGGCCGGAAGCCCGCACGCGAACGCCCGCGTGAGCACCATGCCGAAGCTCTCCTGCCCGATCGACGGTGCGACGAGCGCCTTCGCGCGAAGAAGCGTCTGCGTCAGATCGTCCTGACCGAGGAATCCGACGACGTCGATCCCTTCGTCGGAGACGCGAAGCCGCGTGAGCAGCAGACGTACTGCGAGCGGATCGGCACCCGCAACCGTCAGCCGAAGCCCCGTTCGACGGTGGATCTCGGGCCAGGCGC
This sequence comes from uncultured Gaiellaceae bacterium, assembly GCA_963833725.1. Classification (GTDB taxonomy): domain Bacteria; phylum Actinomycetota; class Thermoleophilia; order Gaiellales; family Gaiellaceae; genus GMQP-bins7. The sequence goes on along the minus strand of CAWHYV010000005.1, from coordinate 195,184 downwards.
GAAGGAGCACCTGCAGTCCCTTCCGCGGTTCCTGCCTGCCGGCGAAGACGATTCGATGCTCCCGGTCACCGGCCGGCGCCGACGGCGGAACGAGCACGCCGTTCGGGATGACCTCGTACGCGCCGGGGAGCCATCGGCTCTGCGACTCCTTCGCGCGATCGGACACGGCGATGCGGTGGTCGATGCGGTCGATCATGAATCCCCAGAGCTGGCGACCGCGCTTCATCCACCCGAGATCCCCCGATGCGTGGAAGGTGGCGACCATTGGGCAGCGCGCGAGGATCAGCGTCGTGAGGCAGATCGTCGGCGTCATCGGCTCGTGCAGATGGAGGACGTCGAACCGCTCCCGCTCGAGCGCGGTGCGGATCCGGAGGAGGGAGCGCGGCGAGAGCACGATGTTCGGCAGCGAGCCGTTCGCGGGCACGATCACGGAACGCCCGACCGCAATGACGTTCGGCGGCGGGTCGCCGTGGCGCCCTACCCTCGGATGCAGGACGCGCGTGAACTGACCCGGCGGGTCGTTGCCCATGATCAGGCGCACGTCGTGGCCACGCTCCTCGAGTGCCGCCGCCTGCAACTCCGCGTGCTCGACGACCGCGCCCCAGAACGACCACGAGAACGGGACGACGATCCCGATCTTCATCCGCGGGAGCCTAACGGTCGGTCGCTACGCTGGCGCGATCAGGCTGGACGGAATCCACCACGTCACGTGCATCACCGGCGACGCGCCTCGCAACGTCGACTTCTACACGCGTGTCCTCGGCCTCCGACTCGTGAAGAAGACGGTCAACCAGGACGACCCGACCGTCTACCACCTCTTCTACGCCGACGAGACCGGGACACCCGGCAGCGACATCACGTTCTTCGAGTACCCGGGCGTGCGTCGCGGCCAGGCCGGGTGCCGGGATGGTGCACACCGTCGATTGGCGCGTCGCCTCGGAGGAATCGCTCGACTTCTGGGAGCGTCGCCTCTCTGCCGAGTCCGAAGTCACCCGAGACGATTCGGGCTGTGGTCTTCCACGACCCCGAGGGGCTCCGCCACCGCCTCGTGGTCTCGTCGGTCGACGACGCGCCCCTCCTCGCCGAACACCCGGAGGTCCCGTCCGAGCACGCGCTACAGGGCTTCGACGCGGTGCGCGCGTTCTCTGCAGCGCCCGACTCGAGCCGGGCGCTGCTCGAGGAGACACTGGGGTTCGTGTCCACGGGCACCGACACGTGGGAGGCGCGTGGGCCGACGCGCGGCGGCGTCTATGCGTATGACGAGCCACCGACCGAGCGCGGGCTCGGCGGGGCCGGAACCGTGCACCACGTCGCCTGGTCGTCGTCGCTCGAGGAGCACGGGGCGTGGCACGCGCGAGTCGCAGCCGCGGGCATGCGCCCGTCGCCGATCATCGACCGCTTCTGGTTCCGCTCGATCTACTTCCGCGAGCCGAGTGGCGTCCTCTTCGAGATCGCGACCCTCGGCCCGGGCTTCTCGGTCGACGAGGACGCCGAGCACCTCGGCGAGTCGCTCATCCTCCCGCCTGCGTTCGAGCACCTGCGCGCCCAGGTCGAGCCGGTTCTGACGCCGATCCCGGATCCGCGTCCCTGGGCGAAGACCGGCTGAGAATCTCGCGCTGCTTGAGGTTCGCCCCGCTGCGTCGAGGTGAGATGATTCGGCGTCCCGAAGACAGAAGGAGGCTTCGATGAAAGGGCTGGGCCTGCTTGTCGCGTGCGTCATGCTGATGGCGCTGGCGGCCGCGCTCGGCTCGAGCACGAGCGGTGCGACCGCCGTCGCGGCTCGCGACGGCCTGATCGCGTTCATGCGGCCGGGGAAGGTCGGCGAGTACGACATCTGGGTCGTTCGTCCCGACGGCTCAGCACTGCGGCGCCTGACGGCCTCACCGCGCAACCAGTCCGACTACAGCCCGAAGTGGTCGCCGGACGGTTCAACCGTCCTCTTCGAGCGCCGCGGCGGCAGCCTCCCCGAGGAGATGCGAATCGTCTCGGCTCGAGGTGCTGCAGTCGAGACGTTGACGGCGGGTTGCGCACGCATCGCGGACTGCTGGGGTGACGGCGAGGGACGCTATGCGGCTGACGGCCGAATCGCCTTTACCCGCGCGTCCGGTCCTCGATCCCGACCGGCGCCGATGAAGGTCGCGGTCCACGTCATGGACGCGGACGGCACCGGCATCCGCCAGCTCTCCAGGCCCCCGAAGGGCTACGAGGATCATGAGCCGAGCTGGAGTTCGGACGGCCGGACGGTCGTCTTCATGCGCATGCAGAGCGGAACCGTCGCGATGCCGACCTCGCTCATGGCGGTAGATGTGGCAAGCAGGACGGAGCGGCTCGTCTACAAGCTGCCGCGGTGGGCACCCGGCGCCGGCGCAGGCGCAAGCTTCTCCCCCGACGGAAAGCGAATTCTCTTCGGGTTCTGGTGTGGCTTCGGCGACCAGTGCCCCGCGAACGCATACGCGATGCGCAACTCCCGCCTCGCGACGATTCGTCCCGACGGCCGAGACCTCGAGATCCTCCCCATCAAGCTCCGAGCAGACAGCGGATCCTGGTCGCCTTCGGGAACGCAGATCGCCTTCCGCTGCCACGCCCCCGCTCTCGTAGCAGGCACCCACTTCAAGCTGTGTACGTCGCGGGCCGACGGAACCCATGTGAGGCAGTTCCCGTGGCCTCTCGAGTCCGTGCATCCGAGCTGGGGTACACATCCCTGAGGCGCCGCGCAGTTCTCGTGGGTGCTCTGGCCACGCTGGCCGGAGGCGTAGCCGCAAGCGGATCGCTGAGCTCGTACTCCGCCGCCGTCGGCCTCCCAACTCACCTCGACTGCAACGCATCGGCGAATGTGACGCTGCGTGTGCGGAACGAGACGCGCAGGGTCTGGCCCGTAGTAACACCACTCTCACTCCGCGCGAACGCTGACGCATCCGCTCTCGGAAGCCCCGAGGTCGTCCAGCGCACAGGCTCCGGGCCGATTCGGCCCGGGCAGTCCGCTTCGTTCCGGGTCCGCCTCACCGCAACTGCGGCCCCGACGCTGCTCTGGCCGGCATGGCGGCTGAAGCGAGGCACGACCTGGACGAGGATCGCCGTCACCGGTCCCGTCCAGATCTACTGCGACGCCGGCTCGGGCATCGACCGCAAGGTCCTTGCCGGCTACCAGGGCTGGTTCTCGTGCCCGAACGACGGTGCGCCGCCGGGGAACTGGGTGCACTGGTTCAACGGGCCAGTCCCGGATGCCGAGCACGCGACCTTCGACGTCTGGCCGGACACATCCGAGCTCACCGCGGGTGAGCGCTGCCCGACGGCGATGACCCTCCCTGATGGTTCAAACGCGGTTCTCTACTCCTCCGCGAACCCGAACACGGTCGAACGCCACGTGAAATGGATGGAGGTGTACGGGATCGACGGCGTCGTCTTCCAGCGCTTCACGTCGACGCTCTCGAATCCGGCGCTCACCGCCAACCGTGACCTCGTGTTGATGAACCTCCTGAAGAGCGCGGCACGGCACGGACGCAAGGTGGCTGTCGCGTGGGACGTCTCGGGCCAGTTCCAGGAGCCGATACGCACCGTAATCGCACGAGACTGGCGACACCTGGTCGACGATCTCCACGTCACGAGCAACCCGGCGTACCTGTACGACCACGGTCGGCCCCTCGTGGAGATCTGGGGGCTCGGCTTCACGCACATCGGTGCGATCCCGTCCACGGCCGAAACGGTGGTTCGCGATTTTCACCAGCCGATCGCGCCCCGGTTCGCGGCGCGCGTGGTGGGCGGCGTGCCGTCCTACTGGCGCGACCTCGTAGGCGACTCGCGCCCCGAGCCCGAATGGACGAGCGCATACGCGGCGTTCGACGCGATCCACCCCTGGCCGCTCGGGCGCTACTGGGACGACGCGTCGAACGACGTCTACCGAGCCGAAGGTCTCGCTCCCGATCTGGAGCTGACGCGTTCCCGCGGCCAGGACTACTTCGCCGTCGTCTTCCCGGGCTTCTCATGGCAGAACCTGTGGCGCAATCGAGGCGAGGCGTGGCCGCTGAACCAGGTTCCGAGACGCGGCGGCCGGTTCCTCTGGCATCAGGGCTTCAATGCCGTCGACGCCGGAGCGACGACGATCTACGTCGCGATGTTCGACGAGGTCGACGAGGGGACGGCGATCTTCAAGGCTGCCGAGACGCAGGACGCCGTCCCCGCCCAAGGCAACTTCCTCTCGCTCGACGCTGACGGAGAGAAGGTGCCGTCCGACTGGTACCTGCGGGTCACGGGCGAGATCGGGCGCATGTTGCGCGGCACGATTCCGCTGCAACAAGACCTGCCCATACAGCCCTAGAGGCCGTGCGCCGCCGCGAGCCGATCACGCCCACGAGGCCGAGACTAACCTGGAGGCCACATGGCCTCCGACGAGCGCTCACTCGAGACGAGCTCGCTGGTCGACCAGCTCGCCGAGCTGTCGAGTCGCCCGGTAGGCGACGGCCGCGTCGACAGGACCCGCGCGAAGGCGATCGCACTCGCGCATCGCGCGACGACGTGGGGGCCGTTCGAGCCCGTGGCCGAGATCGGCTGGCGCACGCTGCGCCGCGATGCGTCGATCGGAGGGAGCGTGCTCGGCGCCGCCCTCGCGTATCGCATCTTCGTCTGGCTCCTCCCCTTCGCGCTGGCGCTCATCCTCACCCTCGCGCTCGTCGCCGGGCAGGACCAGGGCAACATCGCCGAACTCGTCGACAACGCAGGTCTCACGGGGTTCGTCGCCCAGTCGGTCGCAGGCGCAGCCGAAGGCACAGCGGGCTGGGCGGTCGTCTCGGCACTCGTCGTAACGCTCTTCGTTCTCGTCTACCAGTCGTCGGTTCTGCTGCGATCGATACGGGCAGTCACCGCGCTTGCGTGGGGCCTTCGCGTCAGCCGAGTTCCGGCCCCGACCCGTTCGTCGTTCCTCTTTCTTGCGTGGCTCGTCGCGTTCGTGGTCGTTGCGTCGTCCACCGCTCCGATCCGTCACGCACTTCCGTTCCCGCTCGACCTGGTCGTGAACCTCGTCGCGTATACCGCGGGACTTCCACTGCTGTGGTTCCTCCTCTCCTGGTTCCTCCTTCCGCATCGCGCTGCCCACTGGCACGAGCTCGTGCCCGGAGCTCTCGTCGTCGGGATCGGCGTCGGGGCGATCGGACTGTTCAACTCGCTCGTCCTGTTCCCCTGGCTCACCGAGCGGGAGGAGACGTACGGCGTGCTCGGCGTCGCCGCAGGCCTGCTCTTCGGCTTCTTCCTCGTCGGTCGGACGATGGAGCTGGCGGCCGCCCTCAACGCCACGCTGGCAGAAGAGCGACGGCGTAGAGTGCCGCAATGATCCTCGAGGGCGAAGGGCTCGCCGAGCTGCACACCCACCTCGGCGGCTCGGTCGCCTCCGACATCCTCTGGTCGATCGCGCACGAGCAGGGGATCGCCCTGCCGGTGAAGGACTTCTGGGAGTTCGACGCGCTCGTCACCGTGTCCGACCCGCACGGCGTCCAGGGTCTCGACGAGCTCGACCAGATCTACCACTGGACGGAGGTCATCCAGTCGTCGCCGCTCGCGGTCGAGCGGTCGGTGCACGGCGCGATCGGCGGCGCCTACCGCTCGCAGCGGATCACGACGCTCGAGCTGCGGTTCAACCCGATGAAGCGGAACCGCGGCGGCGAGCGCGACCTCGACCACATCATCCTCGCCGCGATCCGAGGCGTCGATCGCGCGAGCATCGAGTACCCGCAGGTGCAGCGCGGGGCTGATCCTGATGATGGATCGCACCTTCGACCTGCGCCTCAACGAGATCATCGTCGACAAGGCGATCTCGCTGGTCCGGACGAGGCGTCGTCGGCGTCGACATCGCCGGGCCGCGCCCCGGCGGCGGCCGCTACGACTACACGCAGATCGAGTCCGTCGTCGAGACCGCCCGCGAGGCCGGGCTCGGCGTGACGATCCACGTCGGCGAAGAGGGCGGCGACATGGGCCGCGAGGAGATCGGCGAGGTGGTCGAGCGCCTGCGGCCCGACCGCATCGGGCACGGAATCCTCGCAGCCGACGAACTCGGAGCTGATGGCGATGATCCGCGATCTCGGCATCACGCTCGAGATCTGCCCGACCTCGAATCTCCTGACGAAGGCCCTTGCCGACGACGACGCCGTGCGGGAGACGATCCGCTCCTTCGTCGAGCACGACGTGCCGTTCACGATCGCGACGGACGGGCCCGAGATGATGCGCACGCACCTGCGAGACGAGCTCGAGCTCCTGCTCCGGATCGGCGCCCTCGACGAAGCCGGGCTGCGTGAGGCGAACGCGCGCGGGCACGCGGCGGCGTTTCGGCGCAGAGTCGGTGTACCCGCGTGACCGATCCGTTCGAGGCAGAACTACGCCTCGCCGAAAGCGAGGAGGACCACAAGAAGCGGCTCGAGCGCGAGCACGGCGAGCTCCTGCAAGAACTCAGGGCGCTCATCCCCGGCGCGACGGTGCTCTTCGGCTTCCTGCTCGCCGGGAGCTTCACGTTGGAGTTCGCGGACCTCACGACCTCGGAGAAGTACGTCTACTACGTCACGCTCGTGAGCACGGCGGTCGCCCTCGTCCTCTACCTCGCACCCGCAGCTCACCATCGTCTGCGCTTCCGCGAGGGGGACAAGGATCACATGCTGCGGAAGGGGAATCGGGAGGCGATTGCGGGCACCGTCGCAAGCGCCTTGTCGTTCACGGGCGTCCTATACATCGTGACCGACCGCATCTTCGGAACGACGGCCGCGGTAGTCACCGCATCCGCCTTCTTCGCCTTTGCCGCCTGGCGCTGGTGGAGCTTCGCGCTCCTCCGCGAGTTTCGCGGCTAGACGCTGTCGACGAGCGCGCGCAGGAAAGCACGCACCTCGCCCGGCCCGACGAGGTGGATGTCGTCGCGCCGACCGTCGGTTCGCTTCGTGCTGGGGAGAAGGCTGCCGACGTGGCCCGCGATGGAGCCCGACGGCAGCGCGTCGAGAAGATCGTGATCCGTCCGGTCGTCCCCGAGCCCGAGCACGAAGTGCGTCGACTCCTTCCCGTCCGGGAACAGGCTGCGCACGTAGAGCCCCTTGTCGACGCCCTGCGCTCGCACCTCGATGACCTGATGCCCTTGCAGGATCTCCGCGGGCGCGCCCTGAAGATGCTGGTGGAGATCGTTCAGGAGCTCCCGCGCGCGCCACGATCCGTACTCCCGCTCGGCCTGGCGGTAGTGCCAGGCGACGCTGCACGACTTCCGTTCGACGTGCGCCCCCGGCACGTCGGCGGCCACACGACGGAGGAGCCGCTCGATCGGGCGGAGCCAGCTCAGGTCGAGATCGACGAGCGTGCGCCACTCCTCCCCGGGTGCGCGGGCGAGGTAGCCGTGCTCGGCGCACAGGTGCACGGGGAGGCGCCCGAACCACTGCTCGAGGTTGCGCCGCCGACGGCCGCTGACGATGTGGACGTCGGTGCCGGGCAGTTTCGCGAGCGATCGGAGGAGCGCGCGGATCTCGGGGGTCGGTTGCGCGAGGTCGGGATGCACCTCGAACTCGCGAAGCGTTCCGTCGTAGTCGAGGACGATCGTGCGCCGGCGCGCGCGGGCGAACCTGCGGCCGAGCCGCTCCTCGACCGCGGCGTCGACGGTCGGCGGGCGCTTGGTGGCCCGATCGCGGCGGGAGTAGCGACCGAGGCGGGTGAGGAACCCTTCGGCCCACCGGCGCGTGTCGAGGTCCTCGACGCGCTTCGCCATCGTCTCGAGCCGGCGCTGCCGCTGACGCGCGGGTAGCCCGAGCGCCGTCGCCAGATGATCGACCACTCCGTCGACATCCCACGGATTGACGAGGAGCGCCCCTGGAAGCACCTGGGCCGCGCCTGCCAGCTCGGAGAGAAGGAGCGCACCACGCCAGCGGCCTGGCAGGCCCGGCTCCGACTGACAGATGACGAACTCGTGTGCGACGAGGTTCATCCCGTCGCGCAGCGCCGTGACCATCATCACGTCCGCGCGCCGGTAGAGCGCGACGAGCGCCGGCTTCGAGATGTCGCGGTGGATGTACTCGACGGGGGTCGATCCGGGTTGGCCGAACTGACCGTTGATACGCGAGATGAGGAGCTCGATCTCGTCGCGCTGCGCCCGATACTCCGGGCTTTCGAGCCGCGACGGGACGAGCACCTGAATCATCGTGGTCGTCCGCGCGCGGCTCGGGTCGCGCTCGAGGAAGCGCTCGTAGGCGTGGAGCTTGTGCGGGATCCCCTTCGTGTAGTCGAGCCGCTCGACGCCGAGCACGAGGCTGCGCCCCTCGTACTGGCCCTCGAGCTCGGCGAGGAGCCGTGCCGTCTCGGAGTGCCGCAGCGTCGCGCGGAAGCCCTCGACGTCGATCCCGATCGGATCGACTCCGATGCCGACACGGCGGCCGTCGAGCTCGAGCCAGTCGGGCTCCGAGTCGATGCCGAGGATCCGCAGGCACGACGAGCGGAAGTGGCGGGCGTAGTCGCCGATCTGGAAGCTCACGTAGTCGGCGCCGAGCACGCCGCGCAGGAGCTGCTCGCGCGCGGGCAGCAGGCGGTACACCTCGGACGACGGAAACGGCGTGTGCAGGAAGAAGCCGATCGACAGCCGCGGCTCGCGCCGCCGGAGCATCGCCGGCACGAGCATGAGGTGGAAGTCGTGGATCCAGACGCGGCTCTCCGGCTCGCAGTGGGCGAGGATCGTCTCCGCGAAGCGCTCGTTCACCTCGACGTAGCGCTGCCAGGCCTCGGGCGTGATCCGCAGCTTGTCGGAGAAGTAGTGGAAGAGCGGCCAGAGCGTGTCGTTGCAGACCTTGTTGTAGAAGCCCTCCTCCTCGTCGGGCGTGAGCAGGACGGGGTGCAGGTTGCTTCGCGCGAGTCGCTGTGCGACACGCTTCTCGAGCGCCGGCGGCACGACCGTTCCCGGCCAGCCGATCCACGTCGCGTCGCCACGGACAGCCTGGAGCGCAGTGGCGAGCCCGCCCGAGCTGCGCGTGACCTCGATCTCGTCACCCGAGATCGTCAGGCGAATCGGCAAGCGGTTGCTCGCGATGACGAGCGAGTGCTGTCCGCTGTGCCGGGCCATTCGAGGTAGGTACAACCTATGCGTCCTCGAACGTAGGGGCGAGATATATCTCGTCCTACGCCCCTAGACCCATGAGCCAAGGCCTCGCCATCATCGGTAACTGCTCGTACAGCGCGCTCCTCAAGGAGGGCTCTGTCGAGTGGCTGTGCTGGCCGCGTCCCGACTCGAGCTTCGTCGTCGGTCCGCTGCTCGACCGCGAGAAGGGCGGCGCGTTCACGATCGAGGGCGTCGACGCAACCGAGATCGAGCAGTCGTACTTCGAGAACACCAACGTGCTGCGCACGGTCTTCCGCGGCGAGACGGGTGCGTTCGAGCTCATCGACTTCGCGCCGCGCTTCCATCTCTACGACCGCTTCTTCAAGCCGTCGATGCTCATCCGGATCCTGCGTCCGATCTCGGGTGAGCCGCGCGCACGCGTCCGCTGCCGGCCGACGTACGAGTACGGCCTCGACGAGATCGGCCGCTGGCGCGCGTCGAACCACATCGAGTTCACGGGCTTCCCGACGCCGGTGCGCCTCACGACGAACGTCCCGCTGACGTACGTCGAGGACGAGCGCCCGTTCCTCCTCGAGCACGACCGGCACCTCGTCCTCACGTGGGGCGAGCCGCTCGAGGCGGGGCTCGAGGAGACCGCCGAGCGCTTCCTCGAGCGAACGCTCGACTACTGGCGCCGCTGGGTGAAGGGGACGCGCGTGCCGCGCGACTACCAGAACGAGGTCGTCCGCTCGGCGCTCGTGCTGAAGCTCCACCAGTACGAGGACACGGGCGCGCTCCTCGCCGCGACCACGACGAGCCTCCCGGAGCACCCGGGCTCGGGCCGCACGTGGGACTACCGCTTCTGCTGGCTGCGCGACGCGTACTTCACGCTGAACGCGCTCGAACGACTCGGGCACTCGGAGGAGATGGAGCGCTTCCTCGAGTACCTCCGCAACCTCTGCGAGGAGCGCGACGGCGTGTTGCAGCCGGCCTACCGGATCAACGGCGACTCGCGAGGCGGACGGAGCGCGAGCTCGACGCACCTCTCCGGCTACAACGGCGACGGGCCGGTTCGCATCGGCAACCAGGCGTTCGAGCACGTCCAGAACGACGTCTACGGCGAGATGGTGCTCGCGGTCAGCCGTCTCTTCCTCGACGCGCGCTTCGTCGGCGAGGTGCCGCGGCACACCGCGGTCGAGATGATCGGCGGCCTCCTCGACCAGATGGACGAGAGACTCGAAGAACCGGACGCCGGCCTCTGGGAGTTCCGCGGGAAGACGCGCCTGCACAGCTTCTCCGTCCTGATGCACTGGGCCGGAGCGCAGCGCGCCGCCGAGGTCTTCGACGCGCTCGACGCGCCGGAGCTCGCGGAGCGCGCACGTGCGGTCGAGGCTCGCGCGCGCGAACGTCCTCGAGACGCAGTGCTGGAACGAGGAGATCGGCGCGCTCACGCAGGTCGCGGGCGAGCCGCAGGTCGACGCGTCGATGCTGCTCGCGGTCCACCTCGGCTACTTCGCGCCGGACGACCCGCGTGCATCACGCCATGTCGATGCGATTCGCGCGGCGCTGTCCGTCGACGGCGGTCTGCTCCGTCGCTACGCCGTCCAGGACGACTTCGGCCACATGGAGGCCGCGTTCACGGTCTGCACGTTCTGGCTCGTCGAGGCGCTCGCGCTCATCGGACGCACCGACGAGGCACGCGATCTCTTCGACCGCCTCTTGAGCCTCGACAACGGCCTCGGGCTCTACTCCGAGGACATCCTCCCGGACACGCTCGAGCAGAGCGGGAACTTCCCGCAGACGTACAGCCACGTCGGCCTGATCAACGCGGCGTTCCGGCTGTCGCGCCGCTGGGACTGACCCGACGTGTCCCGCGGCCGAGCCGATCTGCCGCATTAGCCGCAGCGGTTCACTCGAGCAGCAGCTCGAATGGCCATCTCGGAGTGGTCGGGCGACGCTGAGCGTTCTCACGAACATGGCCCCCACCGCGTTCCTCTCTTCGTGACCGCTCCCGTCAAGCACGTGTGGATCGCGCTCGCCGTCGTCTACGTCGTGTGGGGCTCGACGTACTTCGGCATCAAGATCGCGGTGGACACGATCCCGCCGCTCCTCGCCGCGGGGTCACGGTTCCTCACGGCCGCGATCCTCCTCGCGGGAATCCTCGCCTGGCGTGGCACGTCGCTTCGCATCACGCGCGCCGAGCTCGGAGCGAGCGCGATCGTCGGCGGCCTCCTCCTCGGGCTCGGGGTGGGCATGGTTCACGTCGCGGAGACGCGGATCGACTCGAGCGTCGCCGCGATGATCGCCGGGACGGTTCCGCTCCAGATCATCCTCTTCAGGCTCGTCGCGGCCGAGAATCCCGCGCGGGCGACCCGCCTCAGCACCCTCGCCGGCCTCTTCGGGCTGCTCCTCGTCGTCGCCCCTGGCCTCGGCGCCGGATCGACTGCGCTCGGACTCACCGTGATGCTCGCGTCGACGATCTCGTGGTCGACGGGCTCGTTCCTGTCGAAGAAGCTCGCGCTCCCGCGCAACCCGTTCGTCGCGACGGCCTGGGAGATGGCGCTCGGCGGCACGTTCCTCATGCTCGGAGCTGCGGTGTTCGGCGAGTACGGCCAGTTGAGCTCCGACACGTTCGCGCTCGACTCGATGCTCGCATGGGCGTACCTCGTGATCATGGGATCGCTCGTCGGCTTCTCGGCGTACGCCTGGCTCCTGCGCGTCGCGCCGATCTCGCTCGTCGTCACGCACCAGTACGTGAACCCGCTCGTCGCGATCGCTCTCGGGGTCGTGTTCCTCGGCGAGCGCCCGAGCCCCTGGACGCTCGTCGGCGCCGCGCTCATCATCGGAGCGGTCTACATCGCGATCAGAGCGAGTTCCCGCGGAGGGCTCGACCTGCGAGCGTCGCGCCGCGAGGAACTCCAGCAGATCAGACCGCGTGAGGATGCCGGCCGGCCGGCCGTCGGTCACGACGACGACCGCGCCGCTACCGCCCGACAGCCCTTCGTAGACCTGGTCGACCGACGCGTCGCCGTCGACGGCGGGCAGCGGCGGCTGCATCGCCACGGCGACGTTCTCGTTCAGCGCGTCGGCGTTCTTGAAGACGCGATCCAGGAGCTCGCGCTCCTGTAGCGAGCCGACGACGTCGGCGAGTGAGTCGACGTCGTCGCCACGAACGACGGGGAGCTGCGAGATCCCGTAGCGCTGCATCACGTCGATCGCCGCTCCGACCTTCTCGTGCGACCCGATCGTGACGAGATCCGGCACCTCGTGTCCAGCGCGCCTGAAGCGCAGCACCTCCTCGATGGCAGGTGGCGGCGTCGTCCGCTCGAGGAAGCCGTACTGGATCATCCAGTTGTCGTCGTAGAACTTCGAGAGGTACGAGCGGCCCGAGTCGGGGAACATCATGAGAACCCGCGAGTCCGGCCCGAGCTTCTTCGCCACCTGGATCCCGGCCCAGGCGGTCGAACCGGTCGAGCCGCCGACGAGCAGACCTTCCTCGCGTGCAAGACGCCGCGCGGTGAGGAACGAGTCGCGGTCGGACACACGCACCCACTCGTCCACGACCGACGCATCGAGTGTGTCCGGCCAGCACTCCTTCCCGATGCCCTCGACGAGATACGGCCCCTCGGGATGCTCCTCGTCGGCGGTGAAGACCGAGCCCTCGGGATCGACGGCGACGATGCGCGCCCTCGAACCCTGCTCCTTGAAGTAGCGGCCGACGCCGGTGATCGTTCCCCCGGTTCCCACCGAGATGACGATCGCGTCGACTTGGCCTCCGTCGGTCTGCTCCCAGAGCTCCGGCCCGGTCGTCGCATAGTGCGCTTCGGGGTTCGCCGGATTCGAGTACTGGTCGGGCTTGAAGCCGCCAGGGATCTCCTCCGCGAGACGGTCCGACACGGCGTAGTAGCTCTCCGGCGAGTGCGGATCGACGGCGGTCGGCGTGATCACGACCTCCGCCCCGTACGCCCGCAGCATCGAGATCTTCTCCTGGCTCATCTTGTCGGGCATGACGAAGATGCAGCGGTAGCCGCGGAGGGCAGCCGCGATCGCGAGGCCCACACCCGTGTTGCCCGACGTCGGCTCGACGATCGTCCCTCCCGGTCGTAGCCGTCCGTCCTTCTCCGCCGCGGCGATCATCGCGAGGCCGATGCGATCCTTCACCGAGCCGCCGGGGTTCAGGTACTCCAGCTTCGCGAGGAGCTCCCCCGGGACGTCGCGACCGAGCCTCTCGAGCCGAACGATCGGCGTGTGCCCGACGAGCTCGAGGACGGTGGGGAACTCGCGGCGCGCCATCCGGCGAGAAGCCTACTCGCGAGGGTCTGACCTCGGATCTGACCCCGATTCGTGCGCCGACTACAGAGCGTGCGGCGTCTCTAGTGTCTGAAATGGCGGCGGCCGGTGAACACCATCGCGGCGCCGGCCGCCGAGACGGCTTCGATCACCTCGGCGTCGCGCTTCGACCCGCCCGGCTGGACGATCGCCGTGATCCCCGCGTCGAGCGCGAGCTGCGGTCCGTCGGCGAACGGGAAGAACGCGTCCGACGCGAGGACCGCGCCCTCGAGGGAGTGGCCGAGCTCACGCGCCTTCGCAACGGCGAGTCGAACGGCGTCGACGCGGCTCATTTGCCCCGCGCCGATCCCCAGCGTCTGTCCTCCGCGCGCGAGCACGATCGCGTTCGACGTCACGTGTTTCACGACCCGCCAGGAGAACAGGAGGTCGTGCCACTGCTCGTCGAGAAGCGCGCCGCAGACGACCTTCATGCTCTCGCGGTCCCCGTTAACCCAGTCACGGTCCTGAACGAGGAGCCCTCCCATGACACGGCGATAGTCGCGCTCGACATCGTCGGGCGCGCGCTGCTCGGTGTGCTCGAGCACGCGCATCGACGGCTTGCGTGCGAGCACGTCGACCGCTTGCGGGTCGAAGCCGGGAGCGAACAACACCTCGATGAACTGCTCGGCGAGCGCGTCCGCCAGCGCGCCGGTCAGAACGGCTCGATTCAGCACGACCACTCCTCCGTATGCCGAGACGGGATCTGCGGCAACTGCCTTCGCGTACGCGTCCTCGATCGTGTCGGCGACGGCGACACCGCAGGGATTCGCGTGCTTGACGATGACGCACGCCGGTCCTGCGAGCTCGTACGCGAGGAGGCGCGCCGCCGAGAGATCGTTCAGGTTGTTGAACGAGAGCGGCTTGCCCTGCAGCTGGTCGACGAACGACAGCAGGTGTGTCCGTGCTCCACGCTCCGTGTAGAACGCCGCGCGCTGGTGGGGGTTCTCACCGTACGAGAGGTCGAGGGTCCGTTCGAACGCCGGAACGAGCGTCTGCGGGAGCGGTTCGTCGCGCTGGAACCACCGCGCGATCGCCGCTTCGTATGCGGCCGTGCGCGCGAACGCGATCGCCGCAAGGCGTCGACGCTGCTCCACCGTGAGCGTTCCCTCGCCGGCCCGAAGCTCGTCGAGAACCCGGTCGTAGTCCTGGGTGCGGGCGACAACTGCGACCGAGGCGAAGCTCTTCGCCGCCGCGCGCACGAGCGCCGGACCCCCGATGTCGATCATCTCGATGAGACCGGCTTCGTCGAGCTCGGGACGATCGACTGCGAGCTCGAACGGGTACAGGTTGACGCACACGAGGTCGAACGGCTCGATGCCATGCTCCTCGAGCACCGCGAGATCCTCCGGAAGCCCCCGCCGGGCGAGGATTCCCGCATGGATTCGCGGGTGGAGCGTCTTCACGCGTCCGCCGAGCATCTCGGGAAAGCCCGTGACGTCCTCGACCTGCGTCACGGAAAGCCCAGCCTCCTCGAGTGCCTCCGCCGTGCCCCCGCTCGCGACGAGCTCGTAGCCGAGATCCACGAGCCCCTTCGCGAACGGCACGAGACCCGCCTTGTCGTAGACGGAGATCAGCGCGCGCACAGCTCACTCACCACCTTCGGAAGCAGACGATGTTCCGCCTCGTGCACGCGCTCGCGGAGGGACTCGAGGGTGTCGCCCTCGAGCACCGGCACGGGCTCGGACGCGATGACGGGGCCGGTATCGACACCCTCGTCCACGTAGTGGACGGTCGCTGCCGCCGCGGGAGCGCCGGCAGCGAGCACGTCCTCGAGCGGATGAGCCCCGGGAAAGCCTGGCAGCGGCGCGGGGTGCACATTCAGGACGCGCTGCGGAAAGCGATCGAGGAACGCGGGTCGAAGCAGGTGCATGTATCCGGCGCAGACCACGAGCTCGACATCGTGCCCGGCGAGCCAGTCGGCCATGGCCCCGTCCCGCGCCTCGCGGTCGGAGAACTCGTCGAGCGCGAACACGGCGGTCGCCACGCCGACCGCTTGAGCACGGTCGAGGCCGCGCGCCCCGGCGACATTCGACGCGACCGCGACGACCGGGAGGTTCGCGTCGAGGAGTGCCTGCAGGTTCGTCCCCTCGCCGCTGACGAGTACTCCGATCACGCGCGGACGATTCTCCCGACCTCGAGCTCGTCGCCCGGGTCGCTCACGACCGCGACATAGCCGATCCCGAGGTTGAACACGCGCCGGAGCTCGTCCTCGGCGACGTGCCGCCCGAGCCACGCAAAGACGGGTGGACGCTCCCAGGCACCCCAGTCGATCTCGGCGCGCAGCCCGTCCGGAACGACGCGCCGGAGATTGCCGAGTATCCCGCCACCCGTCACGTGTGCGAACGCGTGCGCCCGGTCGCGCAGGCGCCGCACGTCGTCCAGGTAGAGCCGCGTCGGCGCGAGGAGGTCGGCGCCGGTGTAGTCCTCGTCCTCGAGCACCCGCCGGGCGAGCGTGAAGCCGTTCGCATGGACTCCCGCGGATGCAAACCCGACCACAGCGTCGCCTTCCTCGACGCGCGAGCCGTCGATCAGCCGGTCGCGCTCGACGAGCCCGACGCACGTCCCCGCGAAGTCGAGCTCGTCGTCGCGATAGATGCCGGGGAGCTCCGCGGTCTCGCCTCCGATCAGAGCGACACCGGCTTCGCGACAGATCTCGGCGGCGCCTTCGACGAGGTCGGCGACCGTCTCGAGATCGATCCGGTTCGCCGCGACGTAGTCGAGGAAGAAGAGCGGATCCGCGCCGCACGTGAGCACGTCGTTGATGCAATGGGCCGCGAGGTCCGCGCCGCACGCGCGAAGCGCGCCACGCTCTCGGGCGAGGATGAGCTTCGTTCCGACCGAGTCGGTGGACGCGGCGAGGAAGCGCTCGCCGTCGAGCGGATGGAGGCCGGCGAACGCGCCGAACCCGGTCGCACCGGTGGACTCGACCGCTGCGCGCAACCGCTCGACAACTGCGTCGGCCTTCGCGATCGAGACGCCGGCAGCCTCGTAGGTCTGCTCGCCGGCGTCCACGACTCGAGTCTACGGTCCCTACAGTACGCCGGTGTCAGACACCGAAACGTGTCAAGAGGGCTTCGCAGCAAGACAGTGCCGAGTTGCGCACAGCCGGTGGGAGTGGTGTTCACAAGGCGGACACCCGGTAGTTCACGCGTCCCGAGGGTGCGGACCGGTCTACCCGGGACAGCGCCCACCGCAAAGGCGAAAGCCCGGTGTCTGACACCGGGCTTTCGCTCCTGACGAGCTGGACGTTCGACCCCCTGCAGCTCGCGCCGATCGCCCTCATCGGCATTGCGTACGCCGTCCGCGCGCACACGCTTGCACGCCGCGGGCAGCCGGTCCCCGGCTGGCGCATCGCGCTCTTCGCTCTCGGGATCGCGCTCCTCGTCATCGCCGTCGCATCGCCGATCGCGGCCGTCGGCGAGCAGGAGCTCTTCTCGTTCCACATGACGCAGCACCTCTTGCTGGGAGACCTCGCCCCGCTCTGCCTGCTCGCCGGGCTCACCGGCCCGCTCCTCCGGCCGATCCTGTCGTTGCCCGGCGTCATGCACCTTCGCGTCCTGGCCAACCCGCTGATCGCCTTTCCGATCTGGACCGCCAACCTCGTGCTCTGGCACCTCCCCGTGCTCTACGAGGGAGCGGTCGAGTCGAGCGCGCTGCACGCGCTCGAGCACATCTGCTTCTTCTCCGCAGGGATCATCCTCTGGCTCCCCGTCCTCGAGACGCTGCCGGCGCCGGAGTGGTTCGGCACGGGAGCGAAGCTCGGGTACATCGTCGGCGTCCGGCTCGTGGCCACCGTGATCGGCAACGTCTTCATCTGGGGCGGCTCGCCGTTCTACGACGTTTACGAGACCGGAGACGACTTCCTCGGGCTGTCGCCCGACGCCGACCAGAGCCTCGCAGGGTCGCTGATGATGCTCGAAGGCTCGCTCGTCACGATCGTCGCGCTCGCCTGGTTGTTCCTCCGCATGGCGCAAGAGGGAGAGGTGCGCCAGGAGCTCATGGAGAAGGGCGTCGACGAGCGCACCGCACGGCGTGCCGTTCGCTACCGGCGCTGGAGTGAGCTCACGTGATCGGCTCCGGGTGTATAGGGGTTCCGGAGAGCGTCCATGAGACGTTCTCGCGTTAATAGCAGATCCTCATATAAGCGTCCGAAACACCTATGGATCTCGGCCTCGTGCCGTCGAGCGCACTGCGTTTATAAGCAAAGCGTTCATAACTTCCGCGAACGCCTATAAGGCGTGACAGGAGGACCCACGGCCGAACTCGCGCAGGACGGGGGCGAAGCAAGCATCGCCCCGCACAGCACCAGGCGCGGGTGGGATCCGCGCCCGGGGATAGGGTTGGAGCCGCATGATCTGGATGCTTCTCGCCACGGGGCTCATCGTGGTGGGAGCAGGGGGCGCACTGTCGTTCGCGCCGCGAGCGTTCGGGGTCGGACTCACCGCTCAGGCGCTCGGCATCGCCCTCGTGGGGCTGGCCGGCCTCGCGGTGTTCGCGTCCGGGGAGGAGCTCGGTGCGTCGTTCACGAGCGAGCTGGAGCCACGCCTCGGCGTCGATCCCCTGAGCGGCTACTTCCTCTTCGTGCTCGGAGTGGTCGGGGCGCCGGCCGCCTTCTTCGCCTCGCGCTACCTCGCACCCGACGCACGCGGACGGATCACCGCGGCGCTCACGGGGGTCTTCCTGCTCGTTCTCGCACTCGTCCTCTGCGCACGCGACCCGCTGACCTTCCTCGCAGCCTGGGAGCTGATGACTCTCGTCCCGGCGGGGATCATCCTCGTGGGGAGGCACGACCGGGAGGCGCGAAGCTCGGTGTACGCCTACATCGGGCTCACGCACCTGATGGGCGCGGGCACCTGGATCGCGGTGCTGCTGCTCGCCGACGCCGGCGCGTTCGGCGGGGGCGACGCGATCGAGGCGGGCTCCGGGACGCAGATCGCGATCGCGGTCGCCGCGCTCGTCGGCATGGGGACGAAAGCCGGACTCGTGCCGCTGCACACGTGGCTGCCACGCGCACACCCGATCGCTCCCGCGCACATCTCGGCGCTGATGAGCGGCGTGATGATCAAGCTGGCCGTGTACGGGCTCGTTCGCGTCCTCGTCGAGTGGCTCGGCGAGCTGCCGGCGTGGTACGGCGTGGTCGTCCTCGCCGTCGGCGGCGCCTCGGCCGTGATCGGCGTCGTCTACGCGATCTTCCAGCACGAGCTGAAGCGGCTGCTCGCGTTCCACTCGATCGAGAACGTCGGGATCATCGTCCTCGGCCTCGGCGCCTGCCTTCTCCTGCACGCTCGCGGTGCGGACACGGCGGCGGGAGTCGCGCTCGCGGCAGCGCTGCTGCACACGCTCAACCACGCCGTCTTCAAGGGTCTCCTCTTCCTCGGCGCCGGTGCCTTCGAGAGGGCTGCGGGCTCGCTCGAGATCGACCGCCTGGGCGGCCTCCTGCAGCGGATGCCGTGGACGGGCGGCGCGTTCCTCGTGGGTGCGATGGCGATCGCGGGGCTCCCGCCGCTGAACGGATTCGCGTCGGAGTGGCTCACCCTCCAGTCGTTGTTCGCCGTCCCGGCGAGCGGAGGCGTGGCCGAGGGCCTCGCCGGTGCGGTCGCGCTCGGAGCGCTCGCGGCGACCGCCGCCCTGGCCGTGCTCTGCTTCGTGAAGGTGGTCGGGCTCGTGCTGCTCGGACAGCCACGGCGTGCCCGGATCGCGGAAGCGACCGACGCACCGTTTCCGATGCGAGCGGCGGTGGTTGCTCTCGCGGCCGCCTGCATCGTGCTCGGGGTCATCCCCGGGGTGCTCGCAGGGCCGCTCGCCGGCCTCGCGCCCTGGCCGACCGACGACGCGCCGAGCGCAGCTGTCGAGGTGCCGTGGGGCGACGCGCTTCCGGCGCCGGGGATCGCGCTCGTCCTCCTCGTCGGGACGGCGCTTCTGGTCGCAGCGCGGGGCAGGCGGCGTGCGGCACCCGCGCCCAGCTGGGCCTGCGGGCAGCAGGTGGGGCCCGAGCTCGCCTGGACGAGTGCAGGGTTCACGAAGCCGCTGCGACTCGTGCTCGAGGCGGCGCTCCGTCCCACCCGCGACATCTCGCAGTCGGTACGCGGCGGCGTCCTCCAGGAGGTGCGCTACGAGGGACACGTCCCGCATCTCTTCGAAACCCATCTCAACCGCCCGATCACACGGGTCGGGCTCTGGGCCGCAGCACGCGCGCGCCGCGTGCAGAGCGGGAGCCTGACCGCGTACGTCGCGTACCTGGTGGCGCTCGTGATCGTCCTGCTCGCAGCGGTGCGGATCGGCGTGATCGGGTGAGCGGCGAGTCCGTCGCGGCGGCCGGTGCCCAGCTCGTGGGCGGGCTCGTGCTCGCACCCCTGATCCCCGGCCTGATCCAGCACTGGAAGGCACGGCTGCAAGGCAGGCGTGGACCGTCTCCGCTGCAGCCGTACCGCGAGCTCGCGCGGCTCTGGTCGCGCTCGAGCATCGACGTCGAGGGGACGACGCTCGTCTACAGGCTCGCGCCGCCCGTGGTCGCAGCAGCTCTGGTCGCCGCCGTCCTCCTCGTCCCGGTCGCGGCGGACGCACCGAATCTCGGCGTCGGTCACAGCATGCTCGCGCTCGGGGGCCTGCTCGCGCTCGCCCGGTTCACCGTGTGCGCGGCAGCGTGGGACACGGAGAACGGCTTCGCCCTCATGGGCGCGAGCCGCGACCTGACCGTGAGCGTCTTCACGGAAGCGGCGCTCGTGCTCTCCCTCGCCGTCGCGGCGCTCGTGGCGGGCACGACCGACCTCACGGGCATCGTCGCCGGGACCGCGGGGAGCGACTCCTGGACGTCACCGGGCCTGGCGCTCGGCGCCGTCGGCTTCGCGCTCGTCGTCCTGGCCGAGACCGGCCGTCAGCCGTTCGACAACCCCGACACGCACCTCGAGCTGACGATGATCCACGAGGGGCCGGTGCTCGAGTTCGGCGGACGCGATCTCGCGCTCCTGCAGTGGAGCGCGGCTGCTCGCCACTGGGTCGTGCTCGTGCTCGCCGCACAGATCTTCGTTCCGCATGCGGAGAGCGTGTGGCTACAGCTCGCCCTGCTGCCCGTCGTGCTCGTGGTGCTCTGCGGTGCGCTCGCGCTCGTGGAGACGCTGGTCGCGAAGATGCGCATCCTCCTCGCCCCCCGCCTCGTGGGCGTGGGCGCCGCAGCCGCGCTCCTCGGCATCCTGACCTGGCTGATCGAGACGACGTGACGGGGATCGTCGCCTGGATGCTCGTCGCCTCGGGGCTCGCCGTCGTCGTCGTGCGACGCCGCTCGGTCGTCGTCGGCATCGTCACGGCGCAGGCCCTGGCGCTCGCGCTCGCGGCGCTCGTCGAAGCGGAGACGACCGACGACGTCGTGGCGAGCGGAGCGCTCGCCCTGCGCGCCGTTCTCCTGGCTGTGCTCTTCGCAGGAGCCGTTGCGCAGACGCGCGAACGACTGCCGGTTCACGCGCGGGTCCCGCCACTCCTGCGCGGCGGTGTCGCCGTGCTGCTGGCACTCACGCTCGTCTGGCTCGTGCCCGTGATCGGGCTCGAGTCGCGCGACGCCGAGCGAGCCGTGCTGACGTTGATCGCATTCGGCGTCGCAACAGCCGGCTTGCGTCGGGCCACGGTGCTGCAGGTGCTGGGAATCGTCCTCGTCGAGAACGGCCTGGCGCTGGCAGCGCTCGAGCTCCCCGGAGAGGAGTCGGCCGCGGCGATCGAGCTCGGCGTGGCGGTCGACCTGGTGCTCATCTCGATCGTCGCGATCGTCTTCCACCGGCGGATCTTCGGCCTCTTCGGGGCCGGGGACACGGCCGAGCTCAGGAGCCTCCGTGACTAGCCGCGAGTGGCTCGCCCTGGCCGTGCCGGCGGTGCCTGCCGTCGCCGCGGTGATCGTCGGCGTGGCTCCTCGTCGCGCGATCGCCGCGATCGGACTCTTCGCCGCGGGACTCTCGGGGCTCCTCGCACTCGTGCTCGCCGCCGTCACGATCATCGCGGCCGACGACCCGATCGTGGGCGACTGGCTCGTCGTCGACGCGACTGCCGGCGTCTTCGTCGGCGTGATCGGCGCCGTCGGTCTCGCGAGCGCGCTCTCGTCACCGGTGTACCTGAGGCTCTCCCGCAGCGAGCTCGTCCGGCCGGAGCGCGGGCCGCGCCTGTACTACGGCACCTTTCTCGCCTTCTGGGCCGTGCTCGTGGCGGTGCCACTCGCCGGGAATCTCGGTATCGCCTGGCTGCTGATCGAGGCCACGACGGCCGCGTCGGCGCTCCTCGTCGGGTTCAGCGGTCGGGCCTCGGCTCTCGAAGCGGGCTGGAAGTACCTCGTCCTCACGACGCTCGGGCTGGGGTTCGCGCTGCTCGGGATCGTGCTCATCGCACCCAACGTGGAGGGCGGGCTCGGCGGGCTCTCGTGGAGCTCGCTTGCCTCGATCGACACGGCGTCGGACCAGCTCTCCGTGGCGTTCGTGCTCCTCCTTGCGGGCCTGGCGGCGAAGATCGGCTGGGCGCCGGTGCACAACTGGCTCCCGGACGCGCACTCCGAAGCGCCTCCGCCCGTGTCCGCTCTCCTTTCGAGCGCGCTCCTTCCGGCCGTGCTCGTCGTTGCGTGGCGCTCCACGCAGGCGCTGACGCCCGCCGTCGGCGAGAGCATGGCCCGGGGCGTCCTCGTCGGCTTCGGGCTCGTCTCGCTCGCAGTCGCAGTTCCCTTCCTCTGGCGCGCGCTCGCCTGGAAGCGGCTGCTCGCCTACTCCAGCCTCGAGCACATGGGCGTGCTCGCCCTCGGCTTCGCATTCGCGAACCCGCTGGCGATGGCAGGTGTCGTGGTGCACGTGACCGGCCACGCGATTGCCAAGGCTCTCGGCTTCTATGCAGCGACACCGCTGCTCGAACATGTCCCGGCAGCCGGAGGCAGGGCCGCGACCGGGGTCGGCCGCACGTCGCCTGCGCTCGGGACGTCGATGGGGATCTCGCTCGGAACGCTCGCCGGCCTGCCGCCGTCGCCGCTCTTCGCGAGCGAGGTGCTGATCGTGGCGGGAGGCTTCGCCGCCGGAAGGACGTGGGAGGCGGCTGCCGCAGCGGTGCTTCTCGCACTCGGCTTCCTCGGGCTCGCACACGCACTGCTGGAGACGATCGTCGGGAAGGCTCG
Source organism: uncultured Gaiellaceae bacterium (assembly GCA_963833725.1). Lineage (GTDB taxonomy): Bacteria > Actinomycetota > Thermoleophilia > Gaiellales > Gaiellaceae > GMQP-bins7. The sequence goes on along the minus strand of CAWHYV010000005.1, from coordinate 172,685 downwards.
CCGCCGCGCGCCGGGATCGCCTCCCGGACTGCGCACTGTCGTCGGGCTCACCGTCGTCGCCACGGCCGCCCTGCTCACGCTCACCGCACTCGCCCCGTGGCTGCCCGGCTCCGAGCTCGTCGAGGCCATGCTGGGAGCGGTGTGACGGCACATCGCGAAGCTCTTGTCGATGCGCTCGAGAACGGGTGGTCGTTCGCCGGGCTCTACTCGGTCGCCGCCGGCGGCCCGGTGCGCCTCGTTCTCGCGAACGACGCCGGTGGCATCCGCATCGAGACGGCCGAGTGCGTCGCCGGAGCGGTGCCGTCGATCGTCGACCTCGTCCCGGCGGCGAACTGGGACGAACGTGAGGCGCACGACCTCTACGGCGTTCGCTTCGAAGGGCACGAGCCGATGCGCCCACTCGTCGAGCACGACCTCGACGTCGCGCACTGGACGGTTCCGATCCAGGGCCGCGATCCTTACCAGGTCGCGGTGGGGCCGATCCACGCCGGCGTGATCGAGTCGGGGCACTTCCGCTTCCACCTCGTGGGCGAGAAGATCCTCCACCTCGACGCGCGGCTCTTCTACAAGCACCGCGGCCTCGAGCGCGCGGCCGAGGGCTCGAGCCTCGCCGACGGCCTCCGGTACGTCGCACGAGCGTGCGCGGCGTGCGCCGTCACGAACGGCGTGGCCTATGCGCACGCGGTCGAGGAAGCGACCGGCCTGCGGCCTTCCGCCGAGCTCGCCCGCGTACGCACGGTCCTGCTCGAGCTCGAGCGGGTCTGGAGCCACCTGAACGACATCTCGGCCGTCTGCGCCGGGACAGGCCTTGCCGCCGGCGCGCAGCGCTTCGCAGGCCTGACCGAGCGTGCTCGGCGGCTCAACGAACGCCTCACGGGCCACCGGTTCCTGTTCGGCGCCGTCCGCGTCGGCGGCAGCGACCTCGTCCTCGACACGGAGGCGATCTCGGTCGCGCGGGAGGAGCTCGGAGCACTGCGCGTCGCCGCGGCGTCGGGCTGGCGAGAGCTCGTCTTCAATCGATCCTTCGACGACCGGCTGCTCGACGTCGGCGTCGTGCGTGCGAAGGAGGCGCGTCGGCTCGGTGCCACCGGCCCGGCGGCCCGGGCCTCCGGGATAGCTGTCGACGTGAGGGCCGTCAGCCCGAGGCTTGCGTACGACGGGTTCGCTCCCGTCGTGCCGAGCCGGACGGTCGGCGACGTCAAGTCCCGGCTCGAGCAACGACATCTCGAGCTCGTCCAGTCCTTCGACCTTCTCGAGGCACTCCTCGCCGATCCGATCGGAGCGTGCTCGGCCGAACGCGGTGCCCCCGAGCGGGACATCGCAGCGGCACGTGTGGAGAGCCCGCGCGGAGCGACCCTCTGCGTCGTCGAGCGCGACGGCGACCGGCTCACACGCGTCCATCTGCGGACGGGCTCGTACGCCAACTGGCCGGTCGTCGCGTTCGCCGCGGCCGGGAACATGCTTCCGGACTTCCCCCTCATCAACAAGAGCTTCGAGCTCTGTTACGCCTGCGCCGACCGCTGATGCTGACACTCCTCAGAGACCTCCGCCGACTTCGCAGAGAGATCGCCCTGCCGAAGCCGGATCGCGGCCGCAGCCTCGCCGTTCGGCACGTCGACTGCGGCTCGTGCAACGGGTGCGAGCACGAGCTGATCCTCGCCTCGAGCCCGTACACGGATCTGCAGCGGTTCGGCATCGGGATCGTCGCCTCGCCGAGGCACGCGGACGTGCTGCTGGTGACCGGCCCGGTGACGACGCGGATGCGCACACCCTTGCTCACCGCCTACGCAGCGATGCCGGAGCCGCGTCGCGTCGTCGCGCTGGGCGACTGCGCGCTCGGGCGCGGCGTCCTGGGGTCGCCCGACGAGATCGTCGGCCCGGTGGAGGACGTGCTCCCGGTCGACCTCCGGATTCCCGGCTGCCCACCTTCGCCGGACGCGATCGCAGCTGCGCTTCTCGAGCTCCTCGACGCGCGCTCCTAGCGGGCGTCTACCAACGAGCCGCGGCGGCCTTACTCCGAGCGGGGCGAGAGTGCGCGGGTTGAAACATCCGCTGCGGCGATGAGAGACTCGTCAGCGTGAGCTCGGTCGACGAACTGCCCATCGGCACCGTCACCTTCCTGTTCACAGACATCGAAGGATCCACGCAGCTGCTCAAACAGCTGGGAGGCGACGTCTACGGTGGGGCGCTCGCCGACCACCAGCGGATCCTCCGCGAGGCGTTCGCCGAGCACGGCGGCCACGAGATCGACACGCAGGGAGACTCGTTCTTCGTCGCCTTCGGGCGCGCCAAGGACGCCGTCTCCTGCGCGATCGCGTGCCAGCTCCGCCTCGCCGAGCATTCGTGGCCCGACGACACTCAACTGCGTGTCCGCATGGGCATCCACACGGGCGAGCCGGCGATGGGCGGTCAGCGCTATGTCGGACTCGGTGTCAACCGCGGGGCGCGGATCGCCGCGGCAGGGCACGGCGGCCAGGTGCTCGTGTCCCAGACGACGCGCGAACTGCTCCGCGACGATCCCGTCCCGGACGTCTCCCTTCGTGACCTCGGTGAGCACCAGCTCAAGGACATGGACGAGCCGGAGCGCATCTACCAGCTCGTCGCGCCGGGGCTCCAGGACGACTTCCCCGAGCTGAAGACGGCAGCCTCGACTCCCTTCGAGGGGCGCGAAGGCGAGCTGGCCGAAGCCGCTGCCCAGGAGATGGCGAAGCGCTGGCGCCGGCCCGGGCGCCGGGTCCTGATCGGCGCGACCTTCGCCGCCGCGCTCGTCGGCGTCGCCCTCGGCGTGCTCCTGACGCAGGGCGGCGGGTCGACGGCCAACGCCTCTGTGAGCGCCAACGCCGTCGGGATGATCGACTCGGACGAAGGCGCGATCGCCGGCGAGATCCCGGTTGGCGTTGCGCCCGGTGGGATCTCGGCCGGAGACGACGCGATCTGGGTCGCGAACACCGGCGACAACTCCGTGTCGCGGATCGACGCGCAGACGAGCCAGGTCCTGCAGACGATCGAGGTCGGCGGTGCGCCGGAGGGCATGGCGACCAGCGCGAGTGCCGTATGGGTCGCCAACAGCCTCGATGGCACGGTGTCGCGCGTCGACTCCGAGACGAACCAGGTCTCGCAGACCATCGTCGTCGGAAACGGCCCGAGCGACGTCGCGGCAGGAGAAGGCGCGATCTGGGTGACAAACTCCACGGACGGCACGGTGTCCCGGATCGACCCGACGTCCGGTCGCGTCGGGCAGACGCTCCCCGCGGCGGTCGGTGCGTCCGGATTGGCGGTCGGGTTCGGTCGCGTCTGGGTCGCCTCCCCTCCCTCCAACCGCGTGGTGGCGCTCGAGCCACGCTCTGGCCGGATCGTCGACGAGATCGGGGTCGGCGACGACCCGTCCGCGATCGCCATCGGATCCGACGCGGTCTGGGTCACGAACCGCGCAGACGGAACCGTCTCGAAGATCGAACCCCGGACCGGCGCGGTCATCGGCACGATCGGGGTCGGTCGAGCGCCTTCGGGTATCTCGGCGAGCCCGGATGCCGTGTGGGTGGCAAATGGCGTCGACGCGACGCTGTCGAAGGTCGATCCGACCTCCGTCACGGTGGTGAAGTCGATTCCGCTCGGCAATCCGCCGAGGGACGTCGTCTCGACGCCGGACGGCGTGTACGTCGACCGTCGGATCCACCGGCGCCGAGCACCGAGGAGGCGTGCTCGACGTCGTCGGCGACGAGTTGGACTTCATCGACCCGGCGCTCGCGTACTCCGGGTCGAGCTGGGCGATCTTGACGATGACGAACGACGGGCTCGTCGGCTTCCGGAAGGTCGGAGGCGGACAGGGTGTCCAGCTCGTCGCGGATCTCGCCGAGTCGATCCCGACCCCGACCAACGGCAACAGGACGTACACCTTCCAGGTCCGTCCGGGAATTCGCTACTCGAGCGGGACGCTCGTGCAGCCGGCCGACTTCCGTCGGGCGCTCGAGCGGGTGTTCGAGCTCGGATCGGGGGGCGCATACCTATACACGGCGCTCGCCGGTGCCGACCGCTGCCAGAAGGGGAAGCCCTGCGATCTCTCGCGCGGCATCGTCACCGACCGCGTCGCGCGAACCGTGACGTTCACTCTCGCATCCCCCGACGGCGACTTTCTCTCGAAGCTCGCGCTGCCGTTCGCGTTCGCCGTACCCGAATCGACGCCCTCCCGTGCGGTCGGCGCTCGGCCTGTACCTGCCACCGGGCCATATCGGATCGCCGCGTACCGGAAGACGACGAAGGCGATCCGGCTCGAGCGGAACCCGCGTTTTCGCGAGTGGTCGTCGGACGCGCAGCCTCAGGGCTTCCCCGACTCGATCTCGTACACCTGGCGGACCGCATTCGACGATCCGTCCGCCCGAGTGCGTGCGGTCGAGCGCGGCCGCGGCGACATCGCGCCCGGGAACGTCGGACCGCAGCTGCCGAGGGACGAGCTCGACCGGCTCGCCGCGCGCTACCCGAGCCGGCTGCGCACGAATGCGAGTTTCACCACGTTGCACTTCTTCCTCAACACCCGGATCGCGCCCTTTGACGACGTCCGCGTGCGTCGCGCTATCAGCAACGCATTCGACCCGGAGGAGTACGCGGCGATCGAAGGCCGAGCATCCGCACCGACGTGCCGGATCCTGCCCCCGAACGTTCCAGGATTCCAGCCGACGTGTCCTTATGCCGGAGGGGGAGTGACGGGCCTCGACCGGGGGCGCCAGCTCATTCGGGCTGCCGGCGCACAGGGCGAGAGGGTCCTGGTGTGGGTTCCCTTCCTGCTCACCGAGCAGGGGAAATACATGGCCTCCCTCCTCAACTCGCTCGGTCTACGCGCCGGCGTGAGGGTCATGCCGGATATCGGCGCGTACTTCGGCAAGGTTGCCGACCCCCGTACGCGGGCCCAGATGGGCTTCGGCGCCTGGGTTGCCGAGATCCCGTCCGCAGCCAGCGTCATCCCTCCGCTGCTCAGCTGCGCAGCGACCGCTCCAGGCGTGAGCTCGAACCTCTCACGGTTCTGCGATCCGTCGATCGACGCACAGATGGCTCGGGCCAGGACCCTGCAGGCGCAGGATCCTCCCGCTGCGGCGCTGGAGTGGCAGCAGATCGAGAGCGAGCTGCTCGCGCAGGCACCCGTCGTGCCGACCGTTAACAGGCGCTTCGTCGACTTCCTCTCGGAACGCGTCGGCAACTACCAGTACAACCCGCAGTGGGGCGTCCTGCTCAGCCAGCTCTGGGTGAAGTAGACCCGGTGCCGGCTCGTTCTCAGCCGCCTTCGGCGGCGGCGCGCTTCTCGGCGATGATCGCCTTGTAGCGCTCGATCATCTCGAGGAGGCGGCGATCGAGATCCTCGCGGTAGGCACGCTCGGCGGCGCGCTCCTCAGGTGTCTTCTTCTTCCTCTTCTTCGCCATCGTCGTCCTCCCCGATCCGCATCACGAGCTCGTGGATGTCGGAGACCATCGTCCTGATGTCGAAGAGCGCCTCGAACATCAGCGTCGTGTCCTCGTCGCCCACCGTCCGAATGGTGCCGAACTAGCCAGATGACCGCAAGACGCCACTCGGGCCGTGTCGCCTCAGGCCGGCGCAGGCTCGAAGCGGAGCTTCTCGGGCCTCGGTGGGATGCGCGTCGGGTACTCGCGGGTGAAGCACGCGCGGCAGACCGAGTCCTCGGGGAGCTCGGTCGCGGCCTGCATGCCGTCGAGCGAGAGGTAGTACAGCGAGGTCGCGCCGATCAGCGCGCGCATCTCCTCGACGGAGCGATGCGCGGCAGCGAGCTCGTCCTCGTCGGCCGTGTCGATCCCGTAGAAGCAGGGCGAGACGATCGGCGGAGAGGAGACGCGGACGTGCACCTCGGCCGCTCCGGCGTCGAAGAGCATCTGCACGAGCTGGCGTGTCGTCGTTCCGCGCACGATGGAGTCGTCGACGAGGACGATCCGCTTTCCCTCGACCTCGGTGAGCGGGTTGAACTTCATGCGGATCCCCTGCTCGCGCATGCCCTGCTCGGGCTGGATGAACGTCCGCGCGACGTAGCGATTCTTGACGAAGCCCTCGTTGAACGGAATTCCGGACGCCTTCGAGAAGCCGATCGCGGCCGGCGTCCCGCCGTCGGCGACCCCGATGACGAGGTCGGCCTCGACAGGCGCCTCGCCTGCGAGCCGCTCGCCCATGCGCACGCGCGCGCCATGCACCTCGACGCCGCCCAGGTTCGAGTCCGGCCGCGCGAAGTAGACGTGCTCGAAGATGCAGAGCGCGTGCCGACCGGCGGGAACCGCCTGCGCCGCGTGCAAGCCTTCGTCGTCGACCCAGACCACTTCGCCGGGTCGCACGTCGCGCACGACCTCGGCGCCGATGAGGTCGAGCGCACAGGTTTCCGACGCGACGACCCAGTCCTCACCGAGCTGGCCGAGCGTCAGCGGCCGGAAGCCCATCGGGTCGCGGAAGGCAACGAGCGTTCCGTCCACGAGCGCGGTCACCGAGTAGGCACCCTCGAGTCGGCGCATCGTGTTCCCGACCGCCTCGACCAGCGGAGCCGGATCGCGTGCGATGAGCGCCGCGATGATCTCCGAGTCCGAGCCCGATCCGAGACGCGTGCCGTCGGAGATCAGCTCAGCCCGCAGCTCTTCCACATTGACGAGGTTGCCGTTGTGACCGAGCGCGACGGTGCGCGAGGCGCCGTGATGGATCAGCGGCTGCGCGTTCGCCCACTTGTTCGCACCGGTCGTGGAGTAGCGCGTGTGCCCGATCGCGACCTCGCCCGGCAGCGCCTGGAGCTGCTGCTCGTCGAACACGTGCGCGACGAGCCCCATCTCCCGCACGACCGTCAGATTTCCTCGCATCGGACACAGCGATCCCCGCGGCCTCCTGGCCGCGGTGCTGGAGCGCGAAGAGGCCGAAGTAGGCGAGTCGCGCGACGTCCCGCTCTTCCGAGCGGATACCGAACACCCCGCACATCAGCCGTCGCCCTCGTACGCCGCTCGAAGCTGCGACAGCTCCACTCCGAGCAGGGTACCCCCGCCAGCCTCCCCGATCCGGCGGAGAGGAACGCTCAACTCGTCCGCAACAGACTCGATCTCTTCGCAGACATCCGGAGCGCAGGCGACGACTGCGCGGCCACCGACCTCGCCGAAGAGCTCGACCGCATCGTCGCGGAGGTCGAGCGACGCGCCGCAGCCCGAGAAGATCGCAGCCTCCGCGAGGCACACCGCCAGACCGCCTTCGGCCGCATCGTGGACGAGCGTCGCCTCGGGAGCGACGTGCCAGAGGAACGAGACGAGCCGCGCCTCCGCCTCGAGGTCGAGCGGCGCGGGCGTCCCGCCGAGCTCGCCGTAGCGCGCCTGGTACTCCGAGCCCGCGAGTGAGAGCGGAGACGCGAACGCGGCGAAGAGGACGTCCCCTTCGCGCCAGCCCTTCGGCACGCGCCGTACGTCCTCGACGAGGCCGACGGCCCCGACGACCGGCGACGGATGGATCGCGCGGCCGTTCGTCTCGTTGTAGAGCGAGACGTTGCCGGAGACGACCGGCGCACCGATCGCCTCGCACGCGGCAGCGATGCCGTCGATCGCCTCGGCGAGCTCCCATCCGATCTCGGGCTTCTCGGGGTTTCCGAAGTTGAGGCAGTCCGTGAAGCCGATCGGCTCCCCGCCGACACAGGCAACGTTCCGTGCGGACTCGAGGACGGCGAGCGCGCCGCCCGTGAACGGGTCGAGACGCGCGATGCGACCCTGGCCGTCGAGCGAGAGCGCGAGCCCGCGCATCGACGGTCGCAGCCGGAGCACGGCGGCGTCGAGCCCCGGGCGACGGACCGTTCGGGATCCCACGAGCTGGTCGTAGCGCCGGAACACGAACTCGCGGCTGCGAAGCGCAGGCGAACCCAGCAGCTCGAGGAGCGCCTCGTGCGCGGGTGGCGCGTCGACGATCTCGATTGCGGGAGTCGCCGCGCGTCGCGACTGCCCGACCTCGTAGCGCGGGCACTCGTCCGTGAGCAGCCGCGCAGGGATCTCGCCGACGACCTCGTCTCCCCAGTACGTGCGCAGCTCGCCGGTGTCCGTCACCTCGCCGATGACCGCGTGCTCGAGCTCCCAGCGATCGAGAACGGCGTCGACGGCGTCGAGCATCTGCGGGCGAACGATCGCGATCATCCGCTCCTGGCTCTCGGAGATCATGACCTCCCACGGCTCCATCCCCTCCTCCCGCAGTGGCACGCGGTCGAGGTACACGTCGATCCCGAGGTCAGCCGCCATCTCGGACAGCGACGAGGCGATGCCCGCCGCGCCACAGTCCTGTAGCGACTCGACGAGCCCGGAGGAGACGAGCTCGACTGACGACTCGATCAGCTTCTTCCCGGTGAACGGATCGCCGATCTGGACCGACGGGCGCTTCTCGGCGGCCGCGTCGTCGAGCTGCTGGCTCGCGAGGACGGACGCGCCGCCGATCCCGTCGCGACCGGTCGTCGCGCCGTAGAGGACGACGAGGTGCCCCGCGGCCGTTGCCTTCGCCCGCATGAGCCGCTCGACCGGGAGCAGGCCGACGCACATCGCGTTCACGAGGCAGTTGTCGCGGTAGGCCTCGTCGAACACCGCCTCGCCTCCGACCGTCGGCACGCCGACGCAGTTGCCGTAGTGACCGATCCCTCCGACCGCACGCGAGAAGTGCCAGTCGGGCTCGGCGAAGCGCAGGCCGTCGAGGAGCGCAACCGGCCGCGCGCCCATCGCCACGATGTCGCGCAGGATCCCGCCGACTCCGGTCGCGGCGCCCTGGAACGGCTCGACGGCGGACGGATGGTTGTGGCTCTCGACCTTGAACGCAACCGCGAGACCGTCCCCGAGATCGAGTACGCCGGCGTTCTCGCCCGGGCCTTGCAGCACCCGCGTCCCGGTCGACGGGAGCCGCTTCAGCAGGAGCGCCGAGTGCTTGTAGCCGCAGTGCTCCGACCAGAGGAGCGAGAAGACCGCCAGCTCGAAGTCGTTGGGGTCGCGCCCGAGGAGCGAGCAGATCTGCTCGAACTCCCCGTCCGTGAGGCCAAGTGCGCGATGGAGCGCCGGATCCGCCGCGGTACTCAGAAGACCAGCTTATCGACGGCGTCCGACCTCGCATGGAGTCGACGGCGCGACCACCGGTAGCCTCGACGCATGCGGTCGTACTGGCCTCTCATGCTGCTGCTCGCGGCGATGTGGGGCGCGTCGTATCTCTTCATCAAGGTCGCCGTCGACGACATCCCGCCCGCCGCGATGACGGAGCTCCGTGTCCTCGTCGCAGGCTTGCTGCTGTTCGCGTACCTCGTATGGCGCATGGGACGATCGCGGGCCGTCGCCGAGCTGCGCGCCGCGTGGCGCCCGTGCCTCGTCCTCGGGGTGATCAATGCCGCCGTGCCGATGGGTCTGGTGGCGTGGGGCGAGACGCACATCGACTCGAGCGTCGCGGGGATCGCGCAGTCGACGGTGCCGATCTTCACGTTCCTCCTCGCCGCGCGCTACCTGCCGCACGAACGCGTCGGGCCGCTCCGCATCGCAGGCGTCGCCCTCGGCTTCCTGGGAGTCGCCGTCCTCGCGGGATTCGACACGGAGACGGGATGGTGGGCCATCGCCGGCACGCTCGCCGTCGTGCTCTCGTCGCTCTCGTACGCGAGCGGAGGGGTCTACGGGCAGCTGCAGGTTCGCGACATCCCAGGGCCGGTGCTGGCAACGGGGAACATGCTCGCCGCGGCGATCGTGCTCGCCCCGCTTGCGATCGTCGACCCGCCGACCACCGTCCCGGGGCCGACCGCGCTCGCCGGCCTGCTCGGGCTCATCCTCATTCCCACGTTCGCCGGACAGCTGCTGCTGTTCCGTGTCCTCCACCTGTACGGAAGCCGCAAGCTCTCGATCGTCACGTACCTCATGCCCGCGTTCGCGGTCGTCTACGGCGCCGTGCTGCTCGACGAGCCGGTGACGACCGCGATCGTCGCCGGCTTCCTCCTCATCCTCGTCGGCGCCGCGCTCGCGTCGGGGCAGCGGCTCTTCGGCGTGAAGGTTCAGGAGTCGGCGGCGTGAACGTCGCGATCCGCCGCGCCCGCGTCGACGACGCCGACTTCCTCGTCGAGCTCGTGACGCACGAGGACGTCGAGCCGTTCCTCGCCGCCATCCGTGCGAAGGGACGCGACGAGATTCTCGCGGAGATCACGCGATCCGAGTCCGATCTGGACGCCTTCGGGCTCTTCGTCATCGAGGCGGACGGCGAGCGCGCCGGCACGATGCGCTTCGCGCGGGCGAACGAGCGAAGCCGGATCGCCGACCTCGGCGGACTCGCCGTGCACCCCTCGTTTCGAGGCGGCAAGGTCGCAGACACGGCGGCGCGCCTCTTCCAGCGGCATCTCTTCGACGACCTCGGCTTCCACCGCGTCCAGCTCGAGATCTACGGTTTCAACGAGCGCGCGATGCGGCACGCCGAGCGATCCGGGTTCACGCGCGAAGGCGTTCGGAGGAAGGCGTACTGGCGGAACGACGAGTGGGTCGACGGCGTGCTGTACGGGCTCGTCGCCGAGGACCTGGCTCAGTGACGACCGTTCGAGGTCGTCTGCGCGACCGCGCGTAGGAGCGCATCGCGGATCCAATCGGCCTCGGGCCAGCCGCACGGGCCGCGGTCGGTGCGATAGATGCGATCGTCGGCCGTGTAGTAGCCGTACCCGCTCGGTTCGGGATCCACGTCACGGCCGTCGACGAGCACGGTCGGTGACCCGAGGACGCGATACGCCTCGGCGTCGTCGTCCGATTCGACCTCGACGACCTCGATCTCGACCGGGATCCCGGTCTCATCCGCGACCCGCTCGACCACGACCAGGGCCATGCCCCGATTCGGGCAGTCCTCGCGCGCGAAGAGCTCGATCCGTACAGATCCGTTCGATTCAGGCACGTCGGCCCCCCTCCCCAGGGTGAGCGTCGGTCGGTCTACCTCCTTGCTGACGCTACGGCCGCCGACTGGCAGTTCAATCCCTCGTTCGAGGGATCCTCCCCCGAAAGGGGGATCAGAGGCCGCGCAGCGCGCGCTCCAGCACGGGATCCTTGCCGGCGAAGTAGTCCTTGGAGCTCAGATCGACGCGGACATCTGGCCCGACGGCGAGCCGGCGATCGTTCGGGCCTTTCTTGCGCTCGTGGTACCTCGCGGCGATGTGCACGGTCCAGCCGACGGTCGGTAGGAGCACGGGGAACGTGTCGCCGTACGTCTCGACGCCGCCACCCGTCGGCTCGCCGACGACGACGGCACGCGTGTCTCGGTCGATCTCGGCGGCGAAGTTCGCGGCCGCGGAGAACGTGGCTCGGCCGATGAGGAGATAGAGCTTCCCGCGCCTGTTCACCGCCGGCGACCCGAAGAGCGACGTGAGCGAGCCGTACGTCGTGTTGTCTCCGCCGCCGTTGAGGCGGACGTCCACGATCACGCGCCGCACAGCAGTCCCTCGCGCGAGCTTCTCGATCCGTCGAAGCACGGATGGCGTCGGCGACCGCACCGCGTTGTATCCGACGTAGACCGCCCGGCCACTTGCGAGCCCTCGTGCCCACAGCGGCTTCGCGCTCCCGGAGAGGTAGAGCGGTCGGGACGCATGCGGGAGGATCGACGGGTAGTGCCCGTAGAGCGCGTCGGCGAACGACGCGATGTATCTCCTCGCCGGGATCGCCGTCAGCGCGACATCTGCACGGCGACCGTCGGGCTGCTCGAGCGTGAACCGCGCGGGACCGGTCTCTGCGGTGACTCCGAGCCCGGCGAGAACCTCGGCCGTGAGCATGAAGTGCGGCGCGAGCCCGAGGATGTTCGAGGCGTTGTCGCCGGGCGTGAGAGGCCGCACGAGCTCGAGCACCCGGTCGATCGGGGTCCCCTCGATCGCGACGAGGCGACCGCGGACAAGGTTCTTGTCCTGCGCATCCACGACGAACATGCCGTCCGAGAACTGGTAGAGACGCAGCGGATAGAAGTGGAGCTCACGCGTGTGCGCCGGATCGCCGGGGAACAGGCCCGTGTGGCCGTTCCGTGGGCCGAGCAGCGCGATCAGCCGGAGCATCCCGACGAGAAGCTCGTTCCGTGACAGGCTCGGCGCCTGCTGGGCCAGGCCGCTCACCTCGGACTCGAACCGCTGCCGCGAGACGCTGCGGAACGGATCGGGGTGGATCTGCTCGATCTGCTTGCCGAGCTCGCGGACGTCGTCCGCCGCGGTCGCTGACGCGGACGGACGAGCCTGCGCCCCCGCGACGATCGCGACCATGGCGAGTGGCACGAGGAGCAGGCTCGACATCCGCATGGCCTGGGATGATGTCCTATCGTTTCTTACATGTCAAGATTTACATATGTGTCTGACACCTAGAAGCCGCAAACCCGCATGGTTCCGTGGGGCGGTGTCAGACACCGGTTTGGAGGAGCCCTCCTGATGGCGCTCAGGTACGCCCTCCTCGGCGCGCTCGCCGACCAACCACGCACCGGCTATGCCCTCCTCAAGCACTTCGAGCAGTCGCTCGCGTACGCCTGGCCTGCGAGCCACAGCCAGATCTACCCGGAGCTCGCCCGGCTCCTCGCGGACGGCCTGATCGAGCAGACCGGGTCGGGCGCGCGAAACTCGAAGACGTACGCCCTCACGGAGGCCGGCCTCGCCGAAGTCCGCCGGTGGCTACGCGAGACCGAGCCGGATCGTCGTGTGCGCAGCGACGCGGCGCTGCGAACCTTCTTCCTCTGGCTCCTCGATCCGACGGAAGCGGAGGCGCAGCTCGAGGAGGAGCGTTCGTACTGGCAGAGCGTTCTCGACGAGTACCTCCGCATCCGGGCCGAGCCGACCGGTCGCAACAGGAAGGCGCGAACGTTCCGCATCGCTCTCGAAGGCGGCATTCGAGGAGCCGAGGCACGACTCACGTGGCTCGACTGGGCGATCGCGGAGATCCGTTCCGACGAGTGGGCGAAGCTCGATCCGGGCTGAGGTCAGCGCGCCGCCGCACAGACGGCGCAGGCCCACGCGTGCACCGAGCGCGCGCGGCGGTGGTACACGTGCAGCCCCGTCTCGAGCGCGAAGCCGACCGCGCCGTGCACCTGGTGCGCCGCAGCGGTGACGTCGCAGCAGGCAGCGCTGGCCCAGCGCAGCTCCGGCTCCTGGAGCGCACCGTCGTTCGCTGCAGCGGCCCACGCGATGAGCGTCATCGCATCCCTCGCAAGCGCGGCATCGGCGAGGCGAGCCTGGACGGCGGGAAGCGCCGAGAGCGGAGATCCGAACTGCTCGCGACTGCTCGCGTGCTCGACCGCGAGACCGAGCGCACGATCTGCGAGCCCGGCGAGGTACGCCAGTGTCGCGGCGTTCCATGCGCGCCAGCACGCGGCGGCTGCGACGGGCTCGAGCCCACGGAGCCTGTCGACCTCGCCGCGAACCGTTCCGCTTCCGTCGAGGGTGATCTCGGCCCGAGACTCCGCCGGCGGCCCGAGGCCGAGGCCACCACCACGCAGCGGAACGGCGACCGCAGTGGCGTCCCGTGCATGTCGCGACCTGCCGTCGACCCAGAGCGGAGCTCCGAGCGTCGCCTCGTCGATAAGGCAGACGGGCGCCGCGACGCGCCCGAGCTCGATGCCTCCGGAAACCACCGCACCGAGTAACGCCTCACCGGCCCATAGATCGGCCCAGCCCGCGTCGGCGACGCGTGCGGCGAGCTCGTCGTCGCGATCGTCCTGCCAGCTTCCGAGCTCGGGCTCTCGAGCTGCGCTCCAGTCGCCGATCGCCGCGCGTACCGACTCGGCGAAGAGTCCGTGCTCGTCCGAGACGTCGAACTTCACGCGAGGCTCCCGAGAACAGCCTCCGTATCCGCACCGAGCTCGGGCGCGGCGGACGGACCCGGCCTGGCTCCTCCGGCCCGAACGAATGGAGCGAGGAGGTCGACGTCGCCGAGGCCGGGCTGCGCGACCCGGCCGATCAGACGTTCCGCGACGACCTGCGGGTCGGCATACACCGACTCCCGCGACCGCACGGGCCCGCATGGCACCCCGGCCGCCTCGAGCCGCTCGATCCAGTCGGCGACCGACGCCCCGGCGAACCGGCGTGCGATCGTCCGCGTCAGCTCTTCCTTCGTCGCGAGGACCCCCGGGACGGCGGGCACGACGTCCGGCGCGTCGACGGTCGGGTCGTCGACGTCGAACACGGCGAGGAGCGCACGCCGCTGCGCGAGATTGAGGCACGCGACCGCGAGAAAGCCGTCCGACGCCTCGAAGCAGCGGTAGTACGGGTTCATCGCGACTCCGCCCGCGATCTCGTCCGCGCGCCGTGCAAGGTGCGCGCGGTCCGCGGGCTGAGCGTCGTCGGCCTCGGCCTCGCCGGACAGCCACACGAGGTCCTGGAGCTGCACCGCCATCGCCGCCGCGAGGAGTGAGACATCCACGAGCTCGCCCTCCCCCGTGTCCCGCGCGCGTACGAGCGCCGCGAGGACGCCGGTCGCGAGCAGAAAGCCGGCGGTGAGATCGGCCATCGGAATCCCGCCCGCCCGAACCGGGACGGCATCGCCGCGAGACGCATGTGCGGTGAGGAGCCCTGCCCGCGCCTGAGCGACGAGGTCGTATGCGGGTGCGTCTGCGAGCGGGCCGGAAGTGCCGAACGAGCTGACGCGTCCGACGACGAGGACGGGGTGCGCCGCATGGACGTCCTCCCAGTCGAGCGCGAACCGGGCTGCCCGTTCACGCGGGAAGTTGTGCAGCGCGATGTCGGCCCCTCGCAGGAGTCGCTCACTCGTCGCGAGCCCGTCCGCCGTCTTGAGGTCGACGACGACCGAGCGCTTTCCACGGTTCAGCGGCACGAAGTAGCGACCGACTCCGGGTGCGGCCGGCATCACGTAGCGGTACGCGTCTCCGCCGGGGGGCTCGACCTTCACGACGTCCGCACCGAGGTCGGCCAGGAGCACGCCGCACAGGGGGCCGGCGACGTACTGGGCGTACTCGACGACGCGTATGCCTTCGAGGGGAAGGCTCACCGGCTCTCCAGACCCAACCCGCGACGCGCGATGACGACCTGCAGGATCTCGGCCGAGCCGCCGGAGATCGTCGAGCCGACCGACGCGCGGTAGAGACCGGCGATCCGGCCCTCGAGCGGAGCTGACGGATGCGCGTCCGCGAGTCCTTCGAGCCCGAGAAGGTCGCCACCTTCACGCGCGAGCCGCTGCGCGAGCCGCGCGCCCGCGAGCTTGGCCATCGCGGATGCGGCGCTCGCCGGCTCCCCGCGATCGAGGAGATCCGCAGCGCGGAGTGAGAGGAGCCGCGCCCCGGCCAGCTCACCGCGGAGCGCCGCCACCCGCGGCCGTGCCGGCTCGAGCTTGTCGGTCTCCGCAAGCCGATCCTCCAGCGCGTCGAGGACCCATGCAAGCCCGCCGAGCTTCTCGGCGGTGATGCGCTCGAAGTCGAGCGTGTGCATGAGAACGTCCCAGCCGCGGTCGACGTCGCCCACGAGGTTCTCCACGGGGATCTCGACGCCGTCGAGAAAGACCTCGCACAGGTAGCCCCCGCCGAGCACCGGGAAACGTCGCACCTCGATACCGGGCGTGTCGATCGGCGCGACGAGGACCGAGATACCGCGATGTCGCGGCTCGTCGGGGTTCGTGCGAACGGCGAGGTAGATCCAGTCGGCGATCCACGCGCTCGACGTCCAGATCTTGTGGCCGTCGACGACCCAGCGATCTCCCCGGAGCACGGCACGCGTCGTGAGCGATGCGAGGTCGCTCCCCGCCCCGGGCTCCGAGAAGCCCTGGCAGAACGTGAGCTCGCCGCGCGCAATCGGGCCGAGCAGCCGCTCTCGGAGCGCAGGCGAAGCGAAGCGCTCGAGGGCGCAGCCGATCGTCTTGTAGGAGAGGAGGTAGAGAGAGAGCGGCAGCCAGTGGTAGCCGAAGACGTCCTCGGCGAGCGCGGCATCGATATGCGTCAGGCCGCGGCCGCCCATCTCCTCCGGCCAGGTCATGCCGATCCATCCCGCGTCGCCCAGCGCGCGCGTGACCTCGCGAGAGTCTCCGTCGGAGAGCATCCCCTGACGTCGCCACTCCGGGTCGGCCGACAGGGTCGGACGCAGGCCCGCCGCGAAGGCCGACGCCTCCTCGCGCAGCCCGAGTTGCTCCTCTGTCAGTCGCAGATCCACGCGCGGCGATCGTAGACGCGTCGCATCTTCAGTCGCAGCGCCGCGGCCGCGAAGCGGACGCCTTCGGGGATTTACCGCGCGATCGGGGACTCCGCGCTAGCGGTCTCCGGTCCTGCGTAGTGCGGGCGTTCTAGGATCCCTCGCGCGTGGAGCACCGACACGTCTGGATCACGATGGAAGACGGGACGCGGCTCGCCGCGCGCCTCTTCCTTCCGGACGAGCTGCCCGCGGCGGTCATCCTCGACGCGATTCCGTACCGCATGGACGACCTCACCGCCTCGTACGCGAAGGAGTACGAGCGGCTCTGCGAGGAGGGCGGCTTCGCCGTCTGCCGCCTCGACCTCCGCGGGACGGGGTCGTCGGAGGGAATCGCGATCGACGAGTACCACGCGCAGGAGCAAGCCGACGTCTGCGAGGTGATCGCATGGCTCGCCGAGCAGGACTGGTGCACCGGGAAGGTCGGGATGTACGGCACGTCCTGGGGTGGCTTCAACTCCCTGCAGGTCGCGATGGAGCGCCCGCCGGCGCTCCACGCGATCGTGCCCATCTACGCCTCGGACGACCGCTACACCGACGACGTCCACTACATGGGCGGCGTCCTCAAGGCGCTCGACCTCGTCGACTGGGTGATCTACATGGCCGCCTGCAACATCCTTCCACCCGTTCCCGCGGTGTACGGCGACGGCTGGCGCGACGAATGGCGTCGTCGAATCGACGGCACCGAGCCGTGGCTCCTCCGCTGGCTCGAGGAGCAGGACGACGGGCCGTACTGGCGCCACGGATCGCTCCGCCCCGGCTACGACCGGATCACGTGTCCGACCATGATCGTCGCCGGCTGGGCCGACGGGTACACGAACATCGCACTTCGCGCCTACGAGGCGATGTCGTGCCCGCGGCGCGTGATCATCGGTCCGTGGAGCCACATGTCGACGGCAACGGCGATCCCGGGCCCCCACATCGACCTCGTGCCCGAGCTCATCCGCTGGTTCTCGCGGTGGCTCCGCGACGAGCCAAACGGGATCGACGAAGAGCCTCCGATCGCCGTCTTCGCGCGGCGCTCGACGCGCCCCGCGCCCCATCTTCCCGAGATGCGAGGCGAGTGGCGCTCGGAGCCGACGTGGCCGGCCGAACGTCTCTCCCCACAGACCTGGCGGCCCGAGGGCGACGGACAGGATCGGATCTCCGTACGCGGCGACGTCGGAACGACGGCGTGGATCTCGTGCGCAGGAAAGCCGCCCTGGACGCTCCCCGACGATCAGCGCGACGACGACGCGCGCTCGCTCACGTACGACTGGGCGCCGCTCGACGACGAGCTCGAGATCCTCGGGCACT
Organism: uncultured Gaiellaceae bacterium; assembly: GCA_963833725.1. Classification (GTDB taxonomy): domain Bacteria; phylum Actinomycetota; class Thermoleophilia; order Gaiellales; family Gaiellaceae; genus GMQP-bins7. The sequence goes on along the minus strand of CAWHYV010000005.1, from coordinate 155,244 downwards.
CACGACTCCGGCTCACCGTGACGTCGCCAGATCCCGTCGCGTTCCTCTCCGTGCGCCTCTGCGACGTGTTCCCGGACGGCACGTCGGCACTGGTCACCCGCGGCGTGCTGAACCTCACTCACCGAGGCGGGCACACCGCACCCGAGCCACTCGAGCCCGGCGTTCCGACGCCGGTGGAGATCGAGCTCGAGCTCACGTCGTGGATCTTCGAGCCCGGGCACCGCGTCCGTCTCGCACTCGCCGGCTCGGACTGGCCCAACACGTGGCCACCGCCGCAGGCAGGAACGCTCGTCGTCGATCGAGCGAGCGTCGAGCTCGAGCTCCCTGTCCTCGACGGGCCGTCGCCTGCCCCGCCACCGGACTTCAAGGCGCCGCGACGTGCGACCCTGGCCGACGACGACTCGGGCGGCGACCAGCCGCCTCTGGTGCGCCGCATCGAGCAGGACACCGTGGGGCGGCAGACGCGGATCACGACGAGCTACGGCTCGCGCTACGACGGCCCACACGAGGCGAAGATCGAAGAGACGTACGACGGGCTCGTCGGGGTCTCGGCGGGTAACCCAGGACGCGCGTGGGCGAGTGCGCGAACCCGCTATACGATCGAATGGCCCGAGGCCGCCGTCACGACCGAAGCACACCTGCGCTTCCGCTCGACCGCGACCGCGTACCACGTGGTGGTCGAGGTCATCGCCTCGGAGGACGCGCCCGAAGGGATCGGCCATGTCGAACGTCGCTTCGAGCGCACCATCCCGCGGCGTTTGCAGTAGCCACGGCCGCTCCGGCCGTCTTGCGCTCTTCGACGCATGAGCGGCATCATGAGGTGGTGTTCCGAAAGCGCGAGCAGCTCTTGAGTCGCGAGGAAGTGAACGGAGTGATCCTGCTGCTGATGAGCATCGATGAACAGCTACGGCGGCTCGTACGTGCCGCGGAGAACGGATATGGCGAAGCGAGAGAGTGATGCACAGTACTGGGCGCGAGATGCTGCGAGACGCAGGCAGATCGAGGAGATCTTCGCCCGGATGCAGGAGCGGTATCGGCGCGCCGACGAGCGGGAGGAGCGTCGCCGCGAGCGCCTCCGCAAGCTGACATTCGGCCTGCTCGGCCGCGCGTAGGACGAGCCCTACAGCGCGTGACAGGCCGCGCGGTGCTCGCGCGCGACGTCGTGCAACGCGAGGTCCTCCGAGCCACAGCGCTCCGCGATCCCCAGACGCGCAGCTTCGCCCGACGCGACGAGCGGACAGCGCGGATGGAACCGGCACCCAGACGGGATGCGCGTCGGGTCGGGCGCTTCTCCCTGAAGGATGAGCTGCTCCATCTCCTCCACCTCGGGAACGACCGAGAGGAGCGCTCGCGTGTACGGGTGTCTCGGATTCGAGAGCAGCTCCTCGGCAGGCCCCTCCTCCACGATCCGACCGAGGTACATGACCGCGATCCGATCCGCGATGTTCCACGCGAGGCCGAGATCGTGCGTGACGACGAGGATCGTGACGCCCGCGTCGTGGACGAGGTCGAGCATGAGCTTGAGGATCTCGCCGCGCACCGATGCATCGAGACTCGAGACCGGCTCGTCCGCGACGAGCAGCGACGGATTGAGCACCATCGCGCCGGCGATCACGACACGCTGACGCTGGCCACCGGAGAGCTCGTACGGGTACCGCTCCACGAAGCGCTCGGGGGGCCGCAGGCCGGCTCGCGAGAGCGCGTCCGCAACACGCGCGGCCTCGTTGCCCGGAACCTTCTGGATGCGTAGGCCCTCGGCGACCGCCTCGTAGACGGTCTGGCGCGGATTGAGAGCTCCCATCGGGTCCTGGAAGATCATCTGCACCTTGCCGCGGTACGAGCGCAGGAAGCTCGCGTCGTAGCGCAGCGGCTCGCCCTCATACACGAGGTCGCCCTCGGCCGCTCGCTCGAGACCCATGATCGTTCGCGCGAGCGTCGTCTTGCCGCAGCCCGACTCCCCGACGAGCGCGAGCACCTCACCCCGACGCACGACCAGGTCGACACCATCGACGGCACGAGCGATCTGGCCCGACCTCGCCGGGAAGCGGACATGCAAGCCGCGCGTCTCGAGAAGGACCTCGCTCACGTCGGCGCCCGCTCGCGCACGTGCACGCATGCGGCTCGCCGGCCGTCGCCGGCGGGCCACAGCTCGATGTCGGTCGACGGGCACTCATCGACGGCGACAGCACACCTCGGATGGAACGGGCAGCCTGACGGAATCGCCCGCGGGTCCGGAGGGTCGCCGCCCAGCCCGGACGGCCTCATGCGATGCGTGTGATCGCCGATCCGGGGAAAGGCAGCGGCGAGCGCGGTCGTGTACGGGTGACGTGGGTGATCGAAGACGTCGAGCGCGCCGCCCTCCTCGACGATCCGACCGGCGTACATCACCGCCGTCCGCTGACAGACGAACGAGAGGGTCGAGAGGTCGTGCGTGATGAAGATCATCGAGAGAGCCAGCTCGCGCTGAAGCCGCTCGAGCAGCTCGAGCACCTGCGCCTGCACCATGACGTCGAGTGCCGTCGTCGGCTCGTCGGCGATGAGGATGCGCGGGTTGCATGCGAGCGCGAGCGCGATGAGCACCCGCTGACGCTGGCCTCCCGAGAGCTGGTGCGGATAGTCCTTCGACCGACGAGCAGGGATGCCGACGGTCTCGAGGAGCTCGTCGACGCGGGGCCGGGGATTCGATGCCGTCCGGTGTGTCTCGACCGCCTCGACGATCTGATCCCCGACGCGCTGGACAGGATTGAGCGCGTGCAGGGCGCCCTGGAACACGATCGACATCTCCGTCCAGCGCACGGCGCGCAGCCGGCCCGGTTTCATCTGGAGGACGTCCTCGCCGTCGAGCAGCACCTCGCCCTCGACCTTCGTGCCCGGCGGGAGCACACGGAGCAGAGCGCCCGCGATCGTCGACTTGCCACAGCCCGACTCGCCCGCGAGCCCGAGCGTCTCTCCGGGTGCGAGGTCGAACGAGACGCCGCGAACGGCAGGCACGTCGCCTCCTTCGGATGGATAGGTGACGTGCAGATCTCGAACGGAGAGCAGGGGTGCGGTCACCGCCGCCCCTCCCGAAGACGCGGATCGAGGATCTCCTCGAGCGCCGTGCCGATGAGCGTGAAGGCAAGCACGACGGCCACGATCCCGAGCCCCGGTGGGAGGTAGTACCACCAGGCGTTGCGGCCGAGCGCGCCGGACTTGAACGCCTCTTCGAGCATCTTGCCCCACGACGCACGCGTCGGATCGCCGAGGCCGAGGAATGCGAGTGTCGTCTCGGACAGGATCGCGACCGGGACGGTCAGCGTCAGATTGGCCAGGATGATCGGCGAGACGTTCGGGAAGATGTGGCGCCCCATGAGGTGGCGGTTCGATGCTCCCAGCGCGCGGCTTCGCTCGACGTATGGCCGCTCCTTGAGCGTCAGCACCTGGGCGCGCACGAGCCGAGCGGTGCTCGGCCACGAGGTGATCCCGATGACGAGAATGAGGTTCTGGACCGATGGTCCCAGGATCGCCGCGAGCACGATTGCGAGCGGGAGGAACGGGATCACCAGGAACCATTCGGTCAGTCGCTGCAGGATCGCGCTGCCGATTCCGCGGTAGAAGCCGGCGAGGATCCCGACGACCGAGCCGATCACGATCGCCACGAGGGTCGCCGCGAGTCCGACGATGAGGCTGATCCGGGCGCCCCAGACGAACTGCGCCCACACGCTCCGCCCGAAGTTGTCCGTGCCGAGCGGGGGGAACTCGGACGGCGTCGCCCAGCGCGGGTTGTCGATCGTGTTGACGACGTCGAGCTCGTCCGCGTTGGCGATCACCGGCGCGAGCAGCGCCATCGCGACGATGGCGAGCAGGATGCCGAGGCCGATCATCCCCGGTGTGTGCCGACGGTACTGCGCCCATCCCTGCGCGAGCGAGCGCCTACGCCGCTGCCAGGCGACAGATCGCGTCGACGTGGCGACAGTGCTCATTGCGTCCGCACCCGCGGGTCGAGGTACCCGTAGAGGAGATCGGCGACGAGGTTGAAGAAGATCACCGCGGCGCTGAAGCAGAGGAACAGGCCCTGCAGCATCGGCAGGTCCGGGCCGCGCAGCGCCTCGTATGAGAGGAGCCCGAGGCCGGGCCAGGAGAAGATCGCCTCGACCGCGATCGCACCCGAGAGCACGAATCCGAAGTTGATCGAGATGAGCGTGACGACGGGGAGCAACGCGTTCGGAACTGCGTGGTGGTTTCGTACGACGACGTCGCGCAGACCCTTCGCACGAGCAAGCGTGAGGTAGTCCTCCCGCATCGTCTCGAGGAGCGACGAACGCATCACGAGCGCGTACTCGCCGAGATACGCCAGGGTGAGCGTCAAGGCGGGGAGGAACATGTGGTGCGCCTGGTCCGCGAGCTTCGCCACACCCGTGGCATCGGAGCTCGTGTCGGTGATGCCGCCGACCGGGAACCACCCGAGCGTCACCGCGAACGTCACGAGGAGGAGCATCCCGAGCCAGAAGTCGGGCATCGAGTACGTCGCCATGGTGAAGCCGGTCCAGCCGTAGTCGACCTTCGATCGGCGGCGCCACGCCGCCACGATCCCAATGAGGATGCCGAAGAAGGCCGAGAAGATCGTCGAGACGCCGACGAGCGCGATCGTCGGCCAGGCCCGTTCCCAGATGTCCTCGCGGACAGGCCGATTGGTGGAATACGACCGCCCGAAGTTGAGCTGGGCCGTCTGCTGGATGTAACGGACGAACTGCTTGCCGGTGGAGCCGTCGAGGCCGAACTCGCGACGCAGCTCGAGCCGCTGCTCCGTCGTCAGGTTCTTGCCGCGATAGAGATTCGCGACCGGATCGGACTCGACGACGCGGAAGAGGAAGAAGTTGAAGCAGACGACGAACGCGAGCGTCGCGAGCGCGGCCAGCACCTTCCCGATGACGAATCGGAAGCTCATCCGCCCCCCGCGACGCCCGTTCGCCCTGTCGCTACTCTCGCTCCTCGGCCGTCTGGCGGCGGCGCACGAAGTAGAAGATCAGTGCCGCGCCTGCGATCGCCACAACCGCGATCCCGACCCATGCCCCGGTCGACATCCCCCCGCCGCCGGAGGAGGACGACGCGAGCGGCGTGAGGTTGAAGTACGTCGGCGACGTATTCGAGAAGATCACCGGCCCGACCTCTGCCGGCTGTTTCGTCCACCCCTCGAAGCGATCCGTGCGGTACGCCTGCAGATCGGGTGTCAACGCGAACACCTGGTACGTGGCGTCGTCGTGGAAGATCTTGAGCATCTGATGGACGATGTCGATCCGTTTCGTCCGGTCGAGCTCGACGCTCTGCTGCTTGAACAGCTTGTCGTAATCGGCGTTGCACCAGTTGGCGTCGTTGTTGTAGAGCGTCGGATCGTCGGCGGTCGCAATCTGGTCGCACTGGAAGTACGAGATCTGCGACTCGGGATCGACGTACGGCGTCCACGACCAGTGGAACATGTCGTAGTCGCCCTTCCCGATGATCGGCCCGAGCTGATCCGAGTCGACGAACTTCAGATCGAGCTTGATACCGATGTCCTTCAGCCAGCCTGAGACGAACTCGGAGACCGGCGGGGCAACCTCGGAGTTCGAGCGCACGTAGTACGTGAACTCGAGCGGCTCGCCGCCGCCCGGCATCTCGCGCACGCCGTCGTTGTCCGTGTCGACGTACCCGGCGTCGTCCAGGATCTGCTTCGAGGCCTCCGGGTCGTACGTGAACTGCTCGGCCTCCGGGATCTCCGGCATCCAGACCGGATCGGGCGACGGGCTGACGGTCTCGGCAACGGTCCCGATCCCCTCGTACACGCGATCGATCAACGTCTGCTTGTCGATCGCGTGCGCGATCGCGACGCGAACGCGCTTGTCGAGGAGCGCCGGATGCGGCTTCTTCAGCCCGGCACCGCCGTTGATGGCGATCTCGTCGAAGCCGCCCTGGTTCCCTTGAACCGCAACGATTCCCTCCGTCGTCCCAACCCGTCCGAACGCCTGCGTCGGAACATTGTGTGCAGCGTCGATCTCGCCCTTCTCGAGCGCGGCGACCATCGCATCCGGGTTGTTGAAGAGTCGGAACACGACCTCGTCGATCGGTCGCTCGCCCTCCCAGTACGTCGGGTTCACCTTCATCCGCACGTACTGGCCGCGCTTGAACTCGTCGAGCGTGAACGGGCCCGATCCGACCCCGTCCTCGCCGTTGTACTTCGTGATCTCCTTCGCGTCGAACTTGCCCCAGATGTGCTCGGGGAGGATGTAGGTATCGCCGAGACCGGGCAGCTTCGGGTCGGGCCTGCTCGACGTGACCTCGACCGTCCGGTCGTCGATCACCTTCGCGGTGAGGTTCTGCGTGTACGCGCTGAAGTTCTGCCACGCCTCCTCGCGCGAGCGATTGATAGTGAACGCAACGTCATTTGCCGTCAGCGGCTCGCCGTCGGACCACTCGAGACCTTCTCGGAGTGTGTAGGTGTAGGTCTTGCCGCCGTTCGACTTTTCCCACGACTCGGCGAGCCCGGGGATCGTCTCGAAGTCGGCCGCCGCCTTGCGCGTGAGCGTGTCGTACTGCTGGATCCAGGGGTCGTAGTCGAGCACGGTGTAGCCGACGAGCGGGTTGAGCGTGTCGAACGAGTTCGACGTGACGCCGACGGTGAGGACGACCCTCTCGTCGTCATCGGACTGGGCGGTGGCCGCGGCTGTGACGCCGAGCGCGGCGAAGGCGACGAGCGCGAGGACGACGAAATGCTTCAAGAGTTTCAAGGACGATCTCCCTCCGGGGGTCGCGGTTCTGGGCGATTATCACCCCCCGGTGAAGCGCGTTCCAGTGGTGGGACGTCGAAGGTGCTCTCGAGGTTTGTACGCTCGTTCGATGAGCGCCCCTTCGCCACGCGGTCCGCGGCTGCGCGATCTCGGCCTCCAGATAGGCAGATTCGACGCCGGCCCGTCCAACGCGATCACCGATGTGAGCGGCGTCACCGTCGGCCACGTCACGGTCTGGCGCGACGAGCCCGAGCCGCCGGAGGGTCGCGGGATCGCGCGCACCGGAGTGACGGCGGTGCTACCCGGGCCCGTCGAGACGCTGCACGCTGCGCCGGTTCCCGCGGGTGCGGCTGTCCTGAACGGCGCCGGCGAGCTCACAGGCTCGCTCCAGATCGCGGACTGGGGCTGCGTCGAGACGCCGATCTACCTCACCTCCACTCACGCCGTGGGACGCGTGTACGACGGGGCTGTCCGCGTTGCCGTCGAGGTCGAGCCGCGTGTCGGCACCGAGGACTTCGTCATTCCCGTCGTCGGCGAATGCGACGACAGCTGGCTCTCGGAGGGCCGGATCGTCCAGGTCGAGGCGGAGGACGTAGGTCGAGCAGTCGCCGCGTCAGCGGGCGGCGCGGTCGCCGAGGGAGCGGTCGGCGCCGGGACCGGGATGATGACGAAGGGCTACAAGGCCGGGATCGGAACGGCGAGCCGAATTGCGCCTTCGATCGACGGCGCCGTCGGCGTGCTCGTCCTGTCGAACTTCTATCCCCCGCCGCTGCTCGTCATGGACGGCGTTCCGGTCGGAGAGCTCCTCGGCGATCCCGAGGAGACGAGGCGTTCGAAGGCCGGAAGCTGCATCGCAGTCGTCGCGGTCGATGCACCGTTGTCAGCGCAACAGCTGGAGCGGGTTGCGCGTCGCGCCGGGCTCGGGCTGGCGCGCTGCGGCTCTGTCGCTCATCACGGCAGTGGCGAGATCTTCGTCGCCTTCGCGCCACCGGGTCGGCGACCCCGCGGCGAGGCGCCTATGGCGACGGTGCCCGACGGCGACCTGAACGACGTCTTCGAAGCGGTCGTCGATGCGACCGAAGAGGCAGTCCTCAACGCTCTCTGGGCGGCCCCGGAGGTCGTCGGGCGAGAGGGTCGGGTCGGCCAGGCTCTCCCGCATGACGACGTGCTCGAGCTCCTCGCCGCTCACGGACGGCTCCGTCGATAGGCTCGAGCGTATGGCCACCTTCCTGCACACCATGGTTCGCATCACCGACCCCGAGCGAAGCCGCGGCTTCTACGAAGCGCTCGGCTTCCGCTTCTCGCGCGACATGGACATCGTCAGAAACGGCGAGCTCGAGGCGACGAACTACTTCTTCTCGCTCGGAGACGCCGAGAACGTCCTCGAGCTGACCTACAACCACGACGGGCGCACCTACGACCTCGGTACCGGCTACGGCCACATCGCGATCGCCGTCGACGACCTCGACGGGACGCTCGACGCACTCAAGGACGGTCACGGCATCGAGCCCGAGCGTCCGCCGTATCAGGTCACCGAAGGCGGCTCGCGCATCTGTTTCGTCAGAGATCCGGACGACTACCGGATCGAGCTCATCGAGCGTCGCTAGTCGATCCCCCGCGGCGGTATGCGCTTGAACAACGCGTACAGGCTGAGGTCGTACGCGCTCTTGAGCACGCCTGCGATCACGAACGGCGCGCCCAGAGACACCTGCAGGATCGGTGCAGCGACGAGCGGCCCGAGCGGACGCGTCACGTAGCGGGCCGTATTCGTGTACGCGGCCGCGGCCGTCCTCTCGTCCGGGTCGACGACGCCGACGACGTACGCCTGCCGCGTCGGGACGTCCATCTGGCTCAACGCGTAGCGGGCGAAGAGGAGCGCGAACGCCGCGATCTCGGTGGGAGCGAACGGGATGAGCGCCAGGAGCACGTTGGACGGGAGATGCGTGAAGACCATCGTGTTGAGAAGTCCGAAGCGGCCGGCCAGCCGGACCGCGCCCTGGAACGAGAGCGCCTGCAGGATCCCGACGACGAAGAAGGCGGCACCCAGAACCTCGGGCGACGTGCCGTACGTCTCGGTGAACCAGTACGCGATGAAGGCCTGGGTGACGAAGCCTCCGCCGAAGGAGTCGAGTGCGAAGAGGCCGGAGAGGCGTCGCACGATTCCCCGTGAGCGCTCCAGTGGCGCACGCGCGCTTCGTGCGACAGGCTCCACGGCGTCCGAGAGCCCGAGCGTGAGCACCGCCCCGACGACTGCAACCACGACGTAGACGAGCAGCAAACGCTGCGGCTCGACGTCGAGGAAGGCGACGAGTCCGGCGGCGAGTGCGCCCGCCGACCCGGCGAGCGTCGCGACGGTGTTGTACGTGCCGAAGAGCCGTGTCGCGTCGCGATCGCCGGCTGCGCTCGGGAGCATCGCCTGCTCGAGCGACGTGAACGGGCCCGACTCGACGACCTCGGTCGACACCGTGCCCGTGAGAGCCGCCAGCACGAGGAGCCACGTCTCGTCCGTGAGCGCGAACGCGGTGCCGGCCAGTCCCATGACGAGAAAGAGCGCCGTGTACCAGCGCCGACGACCGACGCGGTCGCCCGTGCGCGCGATCGCGATCGACGCGACGGCCACACCGGCGAGCAGCGCAGCGAGGACGAGCCCCACCTCGAAGCCGGACAGCCCGCGCCGGGCGAGCGTGACCCCGATGACGATGCTCCCGAGTCCGTACGCGAACGCACGAAGCGCCTGGACGGCGAGGATGCGGCGAGCGTCGCCGGTCAGGCGATCCCGAGCCGGCACCACGCATCCCGTGCGCCGTCCCGAGGCTAGCGTCGGCACACGAGCTCAGCCGATCCGGGCTCGGCGCCGCGTCACCGAGCTCATACGACCGGCTCGAGACGCTGGAGCCGCGCCACCGCGAAGAACAGCGAGACCACGCGCCCGTCCGCTCCTCGCTCGAAGCGGGCGAGCTCGCCCGACTCGCGGAATCCCGGCTCGATGCGGAACACGTCCGGATCGTCCGTCGGAGCGAGAGTCGGCTTCCAAGTCGGTGCGTCGGGGTCGAGCACCGTCAGCTTGCCGTCGAGCCACTCGACCCGCATGACCGTGCCGAAGTGCTGACCCAGGTAGAGACCGACGAACGGGCGCCACTCGGTCGGCAGCGCCTCCGGTACGTCGATTGCGGGAGCCGCTTCGCGCACCGCCTCGCGCGCGATCGTCCCGAGCTGGAGCGCGAGCTCCGTCGCGTTCCCGATGCCGTTGACGAGCGCGATCGCCCCGACCTTCTCCTTCGGCTCGAAGCACGCGTTCGTGATGAAGCCGTAGTGGCCGCCCGAGTGCATGACCCAGATCACGTCGTCGCAGTCGCCGCGCGTACCAGCCGATGCACCACGCATTCGTCCACTCGTCGTCGGTGAGATAGCGAGCCTTGTGCATCTCCTTCAGCGTGTCCTTCGCGATGATCCCGGGCTCGTCCGCCGTCTGACACGCGAGCCAGCGCGCGAGGTCCTCGACGCACGACCAGAGGCCGCCCTCCGCGCCGAAGACGTTCACCTCGTGCGGTGCAAGGTCGAGCTCGTCGGAGAGAAAGCGCGGCTCGTACCCCGTCGCACGCCGCGCGCGGAGTCGAGCGGAGAGTGGGTCGAGCGACGTCGACGTCATCCCGAGCGGCCGCAAGATCTTCGAGCGGATGTATGCCGGGTACGGGGTGCCCGACACGCGAGAGACGACCTCGCCGAGGAGCTGGTAGGCGAGGTTCGAGTACTTCCATTGCGTGTGGACCGGAACCCGCGTCGCGATCTCCGCCACGCGCGCGAGCGTCCGGGCGGGGTCGTCCTCGTACACGACGTCCGACCAGTTCGTGCCGGGGGGCTCGCTCTGGAGGCCGGACTCGTGCGAGAGCATCCGTCTGATCGTGAGCCCCTCGATGGGACCGAGCGGGCTCTGCGCGGCCTCGAGCTCGGGGAGGTGCGCGACCGCAGGATCGTCGAGGGCGAGCTTGCCCGCGTCGCGCAGCTGCATGATCGCGGTGGCCGTGAAGGTCTTCGTGATCGAGGCGACGCGGTAGAGCGCCTTCGGATCGGAGGGGCGACGAGTCGCGCGATCGGCGAAACCGACTCCTCCCGCCCACGCAAGCTCGCCGTCGTGAACCACCCCGACCGCCGCGCCGGGCAGGCGGTTCTCCTTCACGAAGGCGGCGGCAGTCGCCTCGTACTTCGCGGCGAGCGCGGCGGCGGGGCTCGGCATGCGTGGAACCTAGTCGACCGACGGCACTACAGTCCACGGCGTGACCGCGCAGGTCCGCCCAGCAGCCACCGGCACTCGGCGATACGGAGTGGACGCTCGTCGAGCTCGACGGCGAGCCCGTCGACGTGGCTCGAGGTGAAGGCGTCCCGCACCTCGTGCTCGATCTCGAGGAGTCTCGCGTCACCGGCTCTGGTGGCGTCAACAGGCTCATGGGGAGCTTCTCCCTCAGCGCAGGCGATGACGTACCAGTTCGCGACGCTCAACAGCGCGCCGGGATACGCGAAGGCGAACTTCTTCAGCTTCTTCACGATCCAGTCGAACATCCTCGCAGTCGCCGCGCTCTTCGCGCTCGTCCTCGTTCGACGCGAACGTCGGACGCCGCTTCTCGAGGGCGCGCGCTCGGCTGCGGTCCTCTACGTCGCGATCACCGGCGTCGTCTTCGCAGTGCTCCTCGCGGGACTGCAGGAGGAGCTGCAGACGACGATCCCGTGGGTCGACTTCGTCGTGCACAAGCTCATGCCCGTCGTGCTCGTCGCCGACTGGCTGGTCGATCCACCCCGGCACCGCCTACCGCGCTGGACGGTGCTCGCCTGGCTCGTCTATCCACTCGCGTGGTTCACGTACACGCTCGTGCGCGGCGCAGTCGTCGACTGGTACCCGTACCCGTTCGTCGACGTGTCGCAGCTGGGATACGTCGGCGTACTCGGCCGTTCCGTCGGGCTGTCGATCGGCTTCGCCCTCGCGGGCGCTGCGGTGCTCTGGCTCGGCAACCGTCGGGCGGAGGGCTACACGGCTCGCACCTCGACGCGCTCGCCCGAACCAACGACGACATCCGAGACGAGATCGGGCGGAAAGAGACCGTGCTCGACGACGCCCGGCTCCGCCGACAGACGGTCCGCCAGGTCACGCGGATCGTCGAACGATGCCGTGTAGTCGGCGATCAGGCCGCCGTCCGGGCTCCGCGGAGCGTCGCGCAGGACGACGGAGCCGAGCCGTCGCATGGTCGCGGCCAGGCCGAACTCGAGGAGTTCGAGTGGAACCGGCGGTGCGAGTCGTTCGACGAGCTTGTCCGAGGAGACGATCACGACGAAGCGATCCGCCGCTGCCGCGACGCCCTTCTCGCGCGTGTGAGCTGCGCCGCCTCCCTTGACAACCCAGCCGTGCGGATCGACCTGGTCGGCGCCGTCGATCGCGAGGTCGAGTCGCGAAGGCGCACCCGCACCGGCGAACGTCTCCACCCGGAGCCCGAGAGCGCGCGCCGCGCTCTCCGTCGCAGGCGACGTCGCGACGCACCGCAGGTCGAGCTTGCGCGTCGCGAGAGCCGACAGAAGGTATGCGACCGTCGAGCCGGTACCGAGACCGAGGACCATGCCGTCCTCGACGAGCTCCGCCGCAGCCTCGGCCGCCAGCCTCTTCTCGCTGTCGAAGCTCATCGGGGTGGACGGTACCCTGAGACGACCGTGGATCACAGCCCCGAACGCGAGCTCAAGCTGACCGCCGGCGCCGAGTTCCGCATGCCGAGCATCTACGGCCTGGGCGGGGCAACGATGCGGTCGGCGCCGCCCGAACGGAACGCGACGACGTACTACGACACCGACGACCTGCGGCTCGCCCGCTGGGGTGCGAGCCTGCGGCACCGGCCGGGTGAGGGATGGACGGTCAAGCTTCCGGCGGAGCGCGACGCACCGTTTCTCGTTCGCCCCGAGATCGTCTTCGAAGGAAACGGCGGCCGGCCTCCGAGCGAGGCGGTCGAGCTCGTCCGCGGGTTCGTCCGCGGCAAGGAGCTCCGTGTGCGCGTGCGAATGACGACGATCCGCCGCCGCACGGGCATCCACGACTCGGTCGGACGGCTCATGGGCGGCGTCGTCGACGATGCGGTGTCCGTGCACGAAGACGGCGCCTCGGCGTCGAGCTTCCGCGAGCTGGAGGTCGAGATCGGCGACGAGATGACGCCGACGCTCCTCGACGCGCTCGTCGAGCGCCTGCGCCAGGCAGGAGCCGGCACACCCGACCAGACGGCGAAGTACATCCGCGCGCTGGCCGACCACGGGCCGCTCGTGCCGGAGGTGCCCGTCTCCGACCTCGCAGCCGACGCATCGGCAGGCGACGTCGTGCGCCGCGCCATCGCACTCTCCGTGATCCGCTTGATCAAGCACGACGCCGTCGTCCGCCTCGATCTCGACCCGGAAGGCGTTCATCAAGCGCGCGTCGCAACGCGACGCCTGCGCTCGGATCTCCGCACGTTCCGGTCGCTGGTCGAGCCGACGTTCGCGACGGAGACACGCACCGAGCTCGGCTGGCTCGCCGCGATCCTCGGGGACGTACGTGACGGAGACGTGCTGAACGAGCGGCTGCGCAACCGCGCCGCCGCGCTACCGGACGAGCTGCGCGACGGTGCGGCGAGTCTTCTCGGAACGCTCGAGCGCGACCGCAACGCCGCTCATACGCTCCTTCTGGAAGCTCTCCGCAGCTCGCGGTACGTCGATCTCCTCGAACGGCTCGTCGAAGCGGCGAACGCGCCTGCGCTCGCGGCGGACTCGCAGTCCCCGGCCGTCGGTGTAGTACCGGGCCTCGTCCGCCGCCCGTGGCACGCGCTCGCCAAGCGCGTCTCGAAGCTCGATGCGAGCCCGTCCGACGGGCAGCTCCATGAGATCCGCATCCGCACGAAGCGCGTCCGCTACGCAGCCGATGCGGTCGCGCCGATCGCCGGGAAGCCGGCGCGCAGCTTCGCGCGGGCAGCCGCCGGTCTCCAGGAGGTTCTCGGAGACCTCAACGATGCGGTCGTCGCCGCACGCTGGCTCGACGACTGGCGCGCGGGCGGGCGGTCGCCCGACGAGGCGCGAACGGCCGGAGTGCTGGCGGATTCCGAGCACGCAGAGGCAGCCCGTCTGCGGGCAGGCTGGCACACCGCCTGGGAGAAGCTCTCGGCGCCGGAGCTGCGCTCCTGGATGTGACCGACGCGATTCGCGCAGCCGGCGGTCTCATCTGCCGTACCACGGCAGACGGGGCCGTCGAGATCCTCGTCGTGCACCGACCCGCCTACGACGACTGGTCGTTTCCGAAGGGGAAGCTCGAGACCGGCGAGGGCGAGGAGGACGCGGCGATACGCGAGGTCGAGGAGGAGACCGGCCTTCGCTGCCGCCTCGACCGCGAGGTCACGACGACGCGCTATCGCGATGCGCGCGGACGCCCGAAGACGGTCCGCTACTGGCTCATGACGCCGATCGGCGGCCGGCTCGAAGCCGCGAACGAGATCGACGAGGCGCGGTTCGTCTCCCTCTCGGACGCGGCCGCCCTCCTCACGTATCGGCGCGATCGCGAGCTGCTCGCTGCGGTGGAGCGGGGCGCCTGAGCACGGTTCACCTCATCAGGCACGCGAAGGCGAAGAACCGCCTGACGTGGGAGGAGCCGGACCACCTCCGCCCCCTCACGAAGCGTGGGCGGCGCGAGGCGGACGCGATCGCCGAGCGACTCGGCCGGGAGCCGATCGCCCGCCTCGTCTCGAGCCCGTTCGTGCGCTGCGTGCAGACACTCGAGCCGCTCGCCGTCGCGCTCGACCTGCCGATCGAGACGACCGACCTCCTCGCGGAGGGCGCTGACGGCACGCGCGCGCACGATCTGCTCCTCTCGCTGGGGAACGGCGGCCACGCGATCGCGTGCTGCACGCACGGAGACGTCCTGTCCGAGGTGGCCGACAGCATCGCGCGTTCCGGCGTCACGCTCGACGGGCCGCATGACGCACCCGTCGCGAGCTCGTGGATCCTCGACGTCGACGTCGACCGAGTCCTCTCCGCCCGGTTCGTCGAGCAGCCGCCGCGCTAGACAGCTGCTGCGACGAGCTCCGACGCGCGCTCGGCGATCATGACGGTCGGCCAGTTCGTGTGGCCGCGCGGGAGCTTCGGCATGACGGAGGCGTCCGCGACACGGAGTCCGTCGATTCCGCGGACGCGAAGGTGCGGATCGACGACCGATCCGTCGTCGGCGCCCATGCGGCACGTGCCTGCCGGGTGGTACAGCGTCTGCGAGAGCGCCCGGATGTGGGCGAGGAGCTCGTCGTCGGTGCGTGCGTCGTCGCCAGGGAGGATCTCACCGTCGACGAACGCTGCGAGCGGCTCCTGCGCGAGCACCCGACGCGCGAGGCGAAGACCTCGGAGCATCGTTGCGACGTCGCGCCCTTCCGGGTCGGTCAGGTACTGCGGATCGATCGCCGGAGGGACGCGGGGGTCCGAGGATCGAAGCAGAACGGTGCCCGAGCTCATCGGCGTGAGCAGTACGACCGCGAGCGTGAGCCCGTGCTCGCTCGGCGGCTTCAGGCCCTCCTCCTCGAACAGGACGGGTGCGAGGAGGAGCTCGAGATCGGGCGCACCGAGATCGGGCGTGGAGCGAACGAACGCGACAGCCTCGCCGAGATTCGACGTCAGAGGACCGCGTCCCCGCAGCGCCCAGCGCGCGAGATTGGGGAGTGACTCGGCCGACGCAAGCGTCTCGACACCCTTCGTGCGCACGAGCAGGCCGTTCGCGAGATGGTCGAGAAGGTGTGCCCCCACGGACGGGTGCTCGCGCACGACCTCGACTCCAGCATCCTCGAGCGCGCCGGGCGGGCCGACGCCGGAGAGCTGGAGCAGGTGGGGCGTGCCGATCGCACCGGCGCAGAGGACGACCTCACGCGCCGCGCGCGCCTCGTCCTCGTCGGTGGGACCATCGCCGGCTGCGCGGTAGGCCACGCCGACAGCTCGATCGCCCTCGATGAGGACCCGGGTCGCGAGCGCGCCCGTGACGATCGTGAGGTTCGGTCGGCGTCGCGCGGGCTGCAGGTAGCCGTTCACGACGCTGAAGCGGCGGCCGCGCCGCTGCGATACGGGCACGAAACCGGCGCCCTCGTTGTTCTCTCCGTTGAGATCCGGCGAGGTCGGGATTCCAACGGCCTGCGCTGCATGGACGAAGGCGTCGGCGAGGACGTTGCGGTCGGGAAGCTCCACGAGCGGAAATGGCCCGGCTGCGCTGCGTGCGAATGCCGGCTCGACGTCCGCCCACGACCACCCGCTGCATCCGTCCGCAGCCCAGCCGTCGTAGTCGACGGGATGCCCGCGAAGGACCATCATCGCGTTCATCGCGGCCGATCCGCCCAGCATCCGTCCCCGCGGAAAGACCACCTCGCGGCCGTCGAGCGCCGGCTGCGGCGTCGTCGAGTCACCCCAGTCGACGTCGGTGCGATAGAGCTTCGAGAACGCCGCCGGAATCTTGATGTGGAGCTTCCGCGAGCGCGGCCCGGCCTCGATCAACAGCACGGAGACGTCCGGGTTCTCGGTGAGGCGGGCGGCGAGGACGCAGCCGGCCGTCCCACCTCCGACGATCACGACGTCGTGCACCGCACGAGGATAGGTCGTGACACTCTCGGCACGAAGGCGTGTCCCACGTGTGACGACCCCGCACCTACTCTCGTTCCATGACGACCGCATCCCCGAAGCGCGCGCGCCAGCCCACGTCTGCGGCAACGCCATGGGGCGCGGCGTCGCTGCTCGAGGAGGTCGCCGTTCCTCAACGCGTCGGCGAGAAGCGCTTCTCCGTCGTCGTCCAACTCCTCGAGGCGTCCGGTGGGGAACGTCTCATCCGCTTCGCGTACACGACCGACGGGACCGCCAGACGAGGCCCCGTCACCATGCGGGCGCGCGACCTCGAGCGACTGCGGGCGGCGCTCGAACGCGCGCCCGTTCTCAAGGACGTGCTTGGGCTCTAGCCGTGGTTTCCCTACGGCGCGATGCCGGCGCTACGCCGGCGCCAGCGCCGTGCGATACGCGGAAGCCGCGTCGACGAACGCCGCCAGCAGGAGCCCTCCGTCACCGGAGCCCAGCAGCGAATCGACCGCGTGCTCCGGATGGGGCATCAGACCCATCACGTTCCCGGCCTCGTTGGTGATGCCCGCGACGTTGCCGAGGGCGCCGTTCACGTCCTCGGTGTAGCGGAGCACGATCTGTCCACGCGCGGCGAGCTGGACGAACGTGCCCTGGTCCGCGTACCAGGCACCATCGCCGTGCTTGACGGGGATCACGATCTCCTGGCCGACCGAGCATCGACGCATGAAGGGGGCATCGGCGGTCTCGACGCGGAGGGTTGCGTCTCGACACACGAACTCGAGCTGGCGGTTCGGGCGGAGGACCCCCGGAAGCAAGCGCGACTCGCAGAGGATCTGAAAGCCGTTGCAGATACCGAGAACGGGTCCGCCGCCGGCGGCGAATGAGCGGACGGCGTCCATGATCGGCGCGACGCTCGCGATCGCCCCCGTGCGCAGGTAGTCGCCGTACGAGAACCCCCCCGGAAGCACCACCGCGCACGTGTCCGGCGGCAGCTCGCCGTCCTGGTGCCATACGAGGACGGCGTCGGCGCCGACCGCTCCGAGCGCCCACGCAGCATCGTGGTCGTCGTTCGATCCCGGAAACGTGACGACGGCGACGCGCGGCTTGTCCGTCACGCGTCGTCGAGCCTGATCTCGAAGCTCTCGATGAGCGGATTGGCGAGGAGCTCTGAGCACATGCGCTGTGCCTGCTCCTGTGCTTCGGCGCGATCCTCGGTCGCCAGCTCGAGGTCGACGACCCGTCCGACGCGCGCGGCCGACACGTCGAACCCGAGCTTGCGCAGCGAATGGCGGACGGCGTCACCCTGCGGATCGAGGATGCCGTCCTTCGGCCGGACGATCACCACCGCCTTCACAGCACCACCTCCGGGTTGGCGAGATACGAGTCGAACGGGATCTCGGTCAGCCGCTCGAATGCCTCGACGTACCGGGCACGCGTTCCCGCGACGACGTCGTCCGGCAGATCGGGGCCTGGCGGCTCCTTGTCCCAACCGGTCTCCACACACCAGTCGCGGACGAACTGCTTGTCGAACGACGGCTGCGGGCCGCCGGGTGCGTACTCCGACGAGGGCCAGAAGCGGGACGAGTCGGGCGTCAGGGCCTCGTCGCCGAGGACGACCGTCCCGTCTGGGGTCACCCCGAACTCGAACTTCGTGTCGGCGACGATGATCCCGCGTGCCTCTGCATGTTCGGAGGCGAACCGGTACAGGGCCAGCGACGCGTCCTTCGCCGCGCGGTAGCGCTCCTCGCCGCAGAGCGCCGCCGCCTGCTCCTCGTCGATGTTCTCGTCGTGGCCGTCGGTTGCCTTCGTCGCCGGCGTGACGATCGGCTCCGGAAGCCGGGCCGACTCCTCGAGTCCGCCAGGTAGCGACGTGCCCACAGACCGTGCCGCTCTCTCGGTAGTCCCGCCACCCGGAGCCTGCGAGGTACCCGCGCACGACGCACTCGATGGGAAGCATCTCGAGCCTGAGACAGACCATCGTCCGGCCGTCGTCGCCGAGCCGCAGCAGATGGTTCGAGACGAGGTCGCGGGTCCGTGCGAACCAGAACGCCGACAACCCGGTCAACACGCGACCCTTGTCCGGAATCGGCGTCGGGAGGACGACGTCGAATGTCGAGATCCGGTCGCTCGCGGTGAGCGCGAGCGACCCGTCGCGCAGCGCGTAGATCTCGCGCACCTTCCCGCTCCCCACGTGCGTGGCGTCGCGGCTCACGCGTGCGCCCCCTCGGGTACGTCCCGTCCTGGAAGCCTCTCGAAGACGGCCTCGACATGCCGTGTGTACACGCTGAGATCGAATACCTCATCAAGGTCGACACGCGACGCGATCTCGGGATCCGACCGCACGAGACCCCGGAAGTCGAGGCCTTCGTCCCACGCACGCATCGCATGACGCTGGACAGCTCGGTAGGCCTCGTCTCGCACGAGACCTGACTCGACGAGAGCGAGCAGGAGGCGCTGGCTGAAGAAGAGCCCGCCCGTCGCCTCGAGGTTCGCGCGCATCCGCTCCGGACGCACGACGAGGCCTTCCATGAGCCACGTGAACCTGTCGAGCATGTAGTCGACCGCGAGGAACGCGTCGGGAAGCACCACCCGCTCGGCCGAGGAGTGCGAAATGTCTCGCTCGTGCCAGAGCGCGACGTTCTCGAACCCGACGAGCGCGTGCCCGCGCACGACGCGCGCGAGACCGCAGATGCGTTCGGACACGATCGGATTGCGCTTGTGCGGCATGGCCGACGAGCCCTTCTGTCCCACAGCGAACGGCTCCTCGACCTCACGCACCTCCGTGCGCGCGAGATGGCGGATCTCGAGCGCGAACCTGTCGAGCGACGACGCGACGATCGCCAACGCAGCGAGGAGCTCTGCATGCCGGTCGCGCTGGAGGATCTGTGTCGAGGTCGGCGCCGGATCGAGCCCGAGCGCCTTGCATGCGAGGCGCTCCACCTCTGGCGTCGTGGTCGCGTACGTCCCGACCGCGCCCGAGAGCTTTCCGACTCGCAACCCTTCGAGCGCGTGCTCGAGTCGGACCCGATCGCGGCCGAGCTGGAACACCCAGCCGAGGAGCTTGAGACCGAAGGTGGTGGGCTCCGCGTGCACCCCGTGTGTGCGCCCGATCGTGACCGTCTCGCGGTGCTGCTCCGCACGGGCGAGCACAGCGGTCGAAGCCTGCTCGACACCGTCGCGAATGAGCGCGCCGGCGCGCTGGATCGTCAGCGAGAGCGCCGTGTCGAGGACATCGGACGAGGTGAGCCCGTAGTGAAACCACCGTCCGTCCACACCGAGCTCGGCCGTGACGACGTCGACGAATGCCGCGACGTCGTGGTTCGTCTGCCGTTCGACCTCGGCGACGCGAGCAGGACTGGGAACGCGCGACACGCTCGCGGACCGCGCGGGCGCTCGATGCCGGCACGGTCCCGACCTCGACCCAGGCGTCGAGCGCGGCGAGCTCCACGGCGAGCCAATGCTCGAGCTTCGCCTCCTCCGACCAGACCCTCGACATCTCGGGCCTGGCGTAACGGGCGATCACCGTCGCGATTCTAGTCCGCGTTCCCGCCGGCACAGATTGCGACTGTCTCGGCACAGTCGCGACCACCACTCGTACGACTCTCCCGACTAGACTCGAAAGTGGGTGGAGGCGAGGGGTGGCCCCGGGTTGATCGCGAGCTCACGAGCCCGGCCGGACGTTCACCGCGGCTCCCGTGGCCGCCGATGCAGCGATGTCCGCGCGGTAGCGCACGCCCGGGAAGGCGATGGCTCCCGCCGCCTCGTAGGCCAACGCACGCGCGCCGGCGATCGTCGATCCACATCCGGTGACACCGAGGATGCGACCGCCGTTCGTGACGAGCCGGTCGCCGTGAAGCGCAGTTCCTGCATGGAACACGTGCGCGCCCATGGCTTCAGCGGCGTCGACCCCGCTGATTGCGCCACCTCGATCGCCGGACGCCGGGTAGTTCTCCGTCGCGAGCACGATCGTGACCGCGGCATCGCCTGAACCGCCGACGGTGACACTCGAAACGTCGCCTCCCGCGGCCGCGGCGAGCGCCTCGAGGAGATCTCCGTCCAGCAGTGGGACGACGGCCTGCGTCTCGGGATCGCCGAAGCGGCAGTTGAACTCGAGCACCCGCGGCCCGTCGGGGGTCAGCATCAGGCCCGCGTAGAGCAACCCGACGAACGGCGCGCCACGAGTCGCGAGCTCGGCGAGAACGGGGACGTGGACCGCGTCGACGAGCGCCCTGGCCTCGGTCGCGTCCACTCCCGGGACCGGCGCGTACGCACCCATGCCGCCCGTGTTCGGGCCCTCGTCGCCATCGTGCGCGCGCTTGAAGTCCTGCGCCGACACGAGCGGTCGAGCATGACGTCCGTCGCAGATCGCGAAGAGCGACACCTCGGGGCCTTCGAGCAGCTCCTCGACGACGACATCGCCGCTGCTGCTCAACGCCCGCAACGCGTCGTCGACGTCCGCCTGCGTTCGACACACGAAGACGCCCTTCCCCGCAGCGAGCCCGTCCGCCTTCACGACGCACGGCGGACGCGCGATCGCGAGCCGCGCCGCGCACGGAACGCCCGCGGCCGCCATGACCTCCTTCGCGAACGCCTTCGATCCCTCGATCCGCGCCGCAGCGGCGCTCGGACCGAAGACGAGGAGCCCGAAGCGGCGCAATGCGTCGGCGAGCCCGAGCACGAGCGGGCCTTCCGGGCCGACCACCACCAGGTCGATCTCGAGCGAGCGCGAGAGCCCGAGAAGCCCCTCCGCGTCGTCGGCTCGAATCGGATGACACTCGGCCACGGACGAGATCCCGGGATTTCCCGGCGCCGCATGGAGCTCGGTCAGCAGCGGCGACTGCGCGAGCTTCCAGGCGAGCGCGTGCTCGCGACCACCCGATCCGACGACGAGGACTCGCACTCGCGAGAGTCTAGGGAGCGGCCGTGCGAGCTACACGAGCCGCCCGAGGCGCGCTCCCGCAAGCACCGCAAGGACTCCGAGGACGACGTTCGCCGCAACGCTGGCAAGGGCGACGGCGGCGGCTCTCGACTCCAGCAGATCGACCGTCTCCTGCGCGAAGGTGGAGAAGGTCGTGTACCCGCCACAGAAGCCGACGACGAGCGCCGCGCGCAGCCACTCCGGCGCCGCGCGACGATCGACGAGCGCGGCGATGACGAATCCGACGAGCAGACAGCCGGAGACGTTGATCGCGAACGTGCTCCACGGAAAGGCCGACTCGCTGCGTTGCTCGATGACACGGTCGACTCCATAGCGCGAGAGCGCTCCGAACGCTCCGCCGACCGCAATGCCCATGACCACGAACATCGAGAGCTCCCTTCGTGACGTAGGAGCCATCAGCCGAGTCGGCGGTTCGGTAGGCGAGCCCCATCGCCCGTGGTCCCGAGCGTATCGCGGCGCGCGGTCAGCCGAGCGAGAGCACGTGCTCGCGCGCTGCTCCCGTCCCGACCAAGGTCACAGGGACGTCGAGCGCCTGCTCCACGAACGACACGTAGCCGCGCGCGGCGTCCGGGAGCTCGTCCTCGATGTGCACGCCCCACCCGGGCAGGACGTCGAAGACGGGACGACAGTGGTGGAAGTCACTCTGATGTGCCGGGAAGTCCTCGGTCTCGGAGTCGTCCGGTAGGCGATAGCGAACGCACACGGGGAGCTCGGCGAATTCCGACAGGACGTCGAGCTTCGTGAGCGCGAGCGACGTGATGCCGTTCACGCGAACGGCGAACCGCAGCGCGACGAGATCGAGCCAGCCACATCGACGCTCCCGCCCGGTGACGGTTCCGAACTCGTGCCCGAGCGACTGCACCCGCTCGTGATCGGGACCGACGATCTCGCTCGGGAACGGCCCCTCGCCGACCCGCGTCACGTACGCCTTCGCCACGCCGAGCACCTCGTCGATGCGATTCGGCCCGATGCCGAAGCTCACAGCTGCACCGGCCGCGATCGGGCTCGACGACGTCACGAACGGGTACGTCCCGTGATCGAGGTCGAGCAGCGTCCCCTGCGCCCCCTCGAAGAGCACCCGCTCGCGATCGCGCAGCGCGCGATCGACGAGCAGCGACGTGTCGGCGACGTAGGGCGCGAGACGCTCGGCGAGCACGAGCTGCGTCGCGACGATCTCCTCGACGTCGAACGGCGCGAGCTCGTAGACGCGCTGGAGCCACACGTTCTTCTCGGCGACGGCGAGCTCGAGCTTCTGCCTGAGGATCTTGGGGTCGAGGAGATCCTGGACCCGGATCCCGATCCTCGTCGCCTTGTCGGCGTACGCCGGGCCGATCCCACGGCGCGTCGTGCCGATCTGGAGTCGACCCAGGCGCCGCTCCCGCGCGCCGTCGAGCGCGACGTGCCAGGGCATGATGAGGTGGGCGTTCCCCGAGACGAAGAGCAGCCCCTTCGTCTCGTGGCCCCTCGCTTCGAGCTCGTCGAGCTCCGCGATCAGCACCGCCGGATCGACGACGCAGCCGGCGCCGATCGCGCACCGCTTCCCGGCGATGACACCCGTCGGGATCTGCCGGATCTTGTAGGTCTCGTCGCCGACGACGACCGTGTGACCGGCGTTCGGGCCGCCCTGGTAGCGGCAGACGAGATCGGAGTCCAGCGCGAGGAGGTCGACGATCTTTCCCTTCCCTTCGTCGCCCCACTGCGCGCCGACGATGACGGTCGCGGGCACGCGCGGCCAGTCTTGCAGGTCGTGGGCGTCCTCAGACCGGCGACGCGGCGAGGTCGCGCTCTTCCAGCGGAACCGGATCGACGGCCGATACGGCCGGAAGCCCCGATGCAGCGCACGGCCCTTCGACGCCGCCTCGCGCGCCGACGATGACGTCGGCCGAGCCGCCGAGCCGACGGAGTCGTGCGAGGAGCGGGAGCGCCGCGGCCGTTGCCATCCCCCCGACGACGAAGGCCGATGCGACCGAACGCGCCTCACCGAGCGCGCCGAGCCCGACCTGTCCGCCGATGCCGCCGGCATTCGAGACCATCGAGTCGAACGAGACGACGGTCGCGCGCTGCTCGCTCGAGACGACCTGGTGGAGATAGGCGGAGCGCACCGGGCTGGTGACCCCCATCGTGGCCGTCACGACGAGGAGCGCCGCGAGCGCGGGCCAGAACGAGCCCGCAAGTCCGATGACGACGGCGGCGGCCGTCTGCACCGAAGCGGCCGCGATCAACAACGTCGTGCGCCGCCCGCAGTAGCGCGACGCGAACGTGACGACCTGGTTCCCCATGATCGTCGAGAGAGCGATCGCAGCGGCAACGAGGCCGGAGATCCAGACGGCATCGCTGTCGAGGAGCCCGAGCAGGTACGGCTGCGACGCGTAGAACGCCCACGAGAAGAACCCCATCTGCACCGCCGACGCGAGGATGAGCAGACGGAGATTGCGCTGCCGCCAGCCGAACTCGACTCCCGCCCTCGCACTCCGCGACATCTCGGCCGGCAACTCGCGCCGCGTCACCCGCCGCGGCTCGAAGCCGAGGTCGTGCATCACGACGTACGCGACGGCGAAGACGGCAAGGAGGAGCACCGTGCGCACGAGGTACGGCAACGACAAGTCGATCTGCCCGAGGAGCCCGCCGCCCACGGTGCCGACGATCATGGCGGCGCCCGTGACCTGCTGCCCTCGGGCGAACACGCGGTCGAGCAGGCCGTGGTATCCCGTCGCGTCGAGCGCGTCGACGAGCCACGCCTCCATCGCACCCGAGTAGAACGTGTAGCCGAGGCCGATCCCGACCGAGACGATCGCGAACGGCACAACGCCCGCTCCGACCTCCGCCAATCCGACGTACAGCAGGGTCGTCGCGGCGAGGACGCTGACGGACAGCAGGAACGAGACGCGGCGGCCGAGCGTGTCGGCGACGACACCCGTCGGCACCTCGAAGAGCACCATCCCGGCCGAGAAGGCCGCATTCGCGACGAACACCTCGAAGAAGCTCAGGCCGGCAGCGAGCAGGAAGAGCGTGTTGACGCCCCAGATGAGCGCCGCGGAGAGCGTGTACAGCCCGGCGAGCGTGAAGTAGCCCGCGAGGATGCGGCGGCTCGCAGGCGCCGGCGCGACGGCTTCGGACATCTGCGAAGCCTAGGTACGCGCTACGAGGCTACGCGGCCGCGAGGTCGGCGAACTTCGCATAGCGCCGGAGCCAGGAGAGCTTGATCGCGCCCGTCGGTCCGTTGCGGTGCTTCGCGAGGATGACCTCCGCGATTCCCTGCTGGTCGGATTCCTCTCCGAGGTAGTACTCGTCGCGATAGATGAACATGACGAGGTCCGCGTCCTGCTCGATCGAGCCGGAATCGCGCAGGTCGGAGAGGATCGGCCGCTTGTCGTGGCGCTGCTCGACCGCGCGCGAGAGCTGGGACATGGCGAGGATCGGCAGCTCGAGCTCGCGCGCGAGCACCTTGAGCGCACGGGAGATCTGAGAGACCTCCTGCACGCGGCTCTCGACGTTGCGGTCCGAGACCATGAGCTGGAGGTAGTCGACGATGACCAGACCGAGGTTCGGCTCGCGGGACTTCAGCCTCCGCGCCTTCGAGCGGAGCTCCATGATCGACGTCGAGCCGGTGTCGTCGACGTAGATCGGGGCTTTCATGAGCCGGTCGCACGCCGCGGTCAGCCGGGGCCAGTCGTCCGGGGCCAGACGGCCTGTACGCAGGCGCTGCGATTCGACCTTGGCCTCGCTGCACATCATCCGCTGCGTCACCTCGGACTTCGACATCTCGAGAGTGAAGAGCGCGACCGGGATCTGGTGCCGTACGCCCAGATTCGCGGCCATGCAGAGGCCGAGCCCGGACTTCCCCATCGACGGACGTGCCGCGAGGATCACGAGATTCCCTGGCTGGAAGCCGGATGTGAGGAGGTCGAGCTCCTTGAACCCGGCGGGGACACCTGTGATCTCCGCGCCGGCTTCGTAGAGGTGCGTGATGCGCTCGAAGCTCTCCTTCAGCAGCACCTCGATGTGCGCGAAGTCACTCGTCGAGCGCTGGTTCCCGAGCTCGAAGACGATCTGCTCCGCACGATCGACGAGGTCCGCCACCTCGCCCTCGCGCTCCTGACCGAGACGGACGATCTCCTGGCCGGCGCGGATGAGCCCGCGGAGGGTCGACATCTCCTTGACGATGCGCGCGTAGTGCTCGACGTTCGACGCTGCAGGGACGAGCGCCGCGAGCTCGGCCACCCGCGACTGGCCTCCTGCGGCGTCGAGCTCGGCGCGCTCCTCCAGCTCGTTGACGAGCGTGATCGCGTCGACCGGCTCGCCCTTCGACCAGAGCGCGAGCGCGGCACGGTAGACCTTCGCATGGCTCTCGCGGTAGAAGTCGGAGGCGTCGAGGATCTCGCTGACCGTGCCCACCGCGACGGGAGAGAGGAGCATCGCGCCGAGAACCGACTCCTCGGCCTCGAGGTTCTGCGGCGGCACGACAGAGCTCAGGCGCTCCCCGACCCGCTCCAGGTCCGCTCGTGAAGGCATCGCTTGACTCACGACGTGGGAGTCAATCCGTCATGTGCGGCCGCGTCCAGCGGGGACGGGAGGGACGACACGACCCTCCCGCTGCAGGGAGAACAGAACATACGTTCCGAGGTTATCCCCGCTTGCGGACGACCTGTCGACAGATCGACCGAAGTTGTCCAGCCGGAAACACGCGCAGCGTGCGGGAACTTCGACACGTTCTCCACACGGCGTGTGGACAGGCCTATGACGCAGCCGTGCCCGCGACGACGAGCGGCCGAAGGAGCCGTGCAAGACCAATCGCTCCTGCGGACGTGAGGTGCAAACCGTCCTCGCGGAACCACGGCTTGGCATGGCTGTACGCATTCCAGTCGGCCACCACGAGGCTCTTCTTCCACCTTCGGGCCGCTGTCCGAATGCGTGCGTTCGAGCGCGCGTAGTTCGACGTCGTCTCGCGCAGGGTCACCCAGATCGCAGTGCGGACACCGGCTGCCTTCAGCGCGCGCATCACGCGGTCGACGTCGTAGACCGCGGTCCAGTCGTTGTACCCCACGTTGATCACGACGACCGGCCCGAGCGCACGACCCTGAGCGCCGATCACCTGGAGCGCAGTCGGCGGGGTCGACCCCTGGAATGCGCAGCTCGAGGCGACGAGGCGTCGACAGACGACGGCGTCCGAGTGCAGGTCGAGGCCGTGGCCGAGAAGGCGACGCGCCTCCGGCACGTAGTCGAACGACGCTGTGATCGAGTCCCCGATGACGGTGACGCGGGCTTTCGTCGACGTCGCCGCAGGCGCCGCCGCCACGACGACGAGCGCCATGGCGACGACGAGCCAGCAGACAGCTCGGCGAGCGCGACGAAGCTCAGGCAGCGGTCGGCGAGGGATGCTCGTCGGCCCCGGGGGGCTCGAGCTCGGGTGCATCGGGCTGGAGGTCATCCTCCTGTCCGTCTCCTTCGACGTCCGTGGCTGAATCCCCCTCGTCCTCATCCTCGTCCTCGTCCGCCTCGGCGAGGACGTCTGCGATAGCTGCTTCGGCCTCCCTGTGCTCGGCCGCTGCCTCGGCGACCGCCGCCTCGGCTGCAGCTGCGGCCTCCGCCTCGGCCGCCTCGATCGCAGCGAGCTCCTCCTCGGGAGGCAGCTCCCCGCCCTCGGGCACGACCAGCGTCTTCACCTCGACCCGGACCTCGGTGAAGAGCTCGATCGGGATCGAGAACCGGCCGATGCGCTTGAGCGGATCCGTCGTGATCTTCCGCCGGTCGACCCTGATCTTGCGCGTCCGCCAGATCTCGTCGGCGATGTCGGACGGCGTCACCGAGCCGAAGAGCGAGCCCGTAGGCCCGGCCTTGACTTCGAAGCGAAGCACGGTCTTGCCGAGGACCTCGGCGATCTCGTGCGCCTGCTCGGCAGTTCTCGCCTCGTGCTTCGCACGCGCGGCGTCGACCTTGCGAAGCTCGGCCACGCGAGCCGGTGTCGCGTTCTCCGCGAGGCGGCGGGGGAGGAGATAGTTGCGCGCGTAGCCTCGCGCGACATCGACGACCTCGCCCCGGAGGCCCAGCTTCTCGACGTCCTGGAGAAGGATGACCTCCATCGCCTAGCCCACGTACGGGAGGAGGGCCATCTCTCGCGCGCGCTTCACCGCTGCCGCGACCTGGATCTGGTGGCGACGGCAGGCACCCGTGATCCGGCGTGAGCGGATCTTCCCCTTCTCCGAGATGTAGCGGCGGAGCTGGGCGAGGTTCTTGTAGTCGACCTCTGCCACCTTGTCCCGACAGAAGTGGCAGCTCTTGCGCTTGCCGGGAGCCGTCGCCGGCCCGGTACGCCGACGTGGTTGCTGTTTCTTCGGTGCCATTCGCTCGCTCCTAGAAAGGAATGTCGTCGTCGGTGGGTGAAGACGGGAAGTCGTCGCCACCGCCGCCCGTGCTCGCGGTTGCACCCGCCGGCACGTATGACGACTCGCCGTCCTGGCGTCCGCCGAGGAACTGGACGCTCTCGGCGACGACCTCGACGGCCTGGCGCTTCGCGCCGTCCTGAGCCTCCCACTCACGCCACTCGAGGCGACCGTCGATCGCGACGGGGCGACCCTTCGAGAGGTACTGCGCGCAGTTCTCGCCCTGCTGCCCCCAGACCGTGATGTCGAAGTAGTTCGGCTTGTCCGTCCACTGGCCCGACTCGTCCTTGCGGCGCGTGTTCACGGCGAGCCGCAGCGAGCACACGGGCGTGCCCGAAGGCGTGTGCCGGAGCTCGGGATCCCGCGTGAGGTTGCCGACCAGAACGACGCGGTTGATGTTGCCTGCCATCTCTATTCCTCCTCTTCCTCGGCGTCGGACACGACAACTGCATCCTCGCGCGCCGGCGCGCCGACCGCTACGGGCCGTACGGGACTCCCCTCGATCCGACGTGTCGCCATGTGGCGCATGACGCCATCGTCGATGCGCAGCACGCGCGACACCTCGTCGAGTGTCCCCGCGTCGCACGTGAACTGCAGGAGGTGATAGCTCCCGTCGCCCTTGTGGCGGATCTCGTAGGCGAGCTTTCGCTTGCCCCAGACGTCGTGCACGTCCCAGGTGCCGCCGCCGGACTCGACCTGCTCGCGCGTGCGCGCGACGATCTCGGCCTGGCGATCGTCGTCCAGATCCGGGTCGAGCAGCAGCAAGATCTCGTATTCGTTCACGTTCCCGTTCTCCTTCCCTCGGTCTGAATCGGCCTCACCGGAGAGGGCGCCGCCGGGAACGGACGGAGCCATGGCGAGGCAGGAAGCCGCGGGATGGTAGCAGTCGGTCGGCTGCGTCAGACCGCGATCTGACAGGGGCGGTACCATCGACCCGTGCGCAAGCTCATCAAGATCGGGCTGATCATCCTCGGGATCCGCGCGTTCCTGCACTGGCGGAAGAGCCGGCAGGTGCAACCGGAAACGTCTGCGGTGACTCCCGCGGACGATCCCGCCGACGAACTCCGGCGCAAGCTCGCGGAGTCGCGCGAGGACGAGGCGGCCGACGACGACGAGCCACCCGCCGCGTCGGTGGTCGAGCGCCGCACCGAGGTGCACGAGCACGGCCGGGCAGCGCTCGACGAGATGAAGTCCTCCGACGAGGGCTGACCCGATCGCAATGGCGGACCCGTCCGAGACGACGCAGGTCTCACGCGAGCCGATCGAGCAGGACGAGCTGGTCGAGGCCGTGCGAGCCCTCGCCACTCAGGTGGGCAGCCTGCAGGAGGACGTCCATGCGCTTCGGGCCGAAGCGCACCTGCTGCCGTCCGGCGAGGTCGATCGACCCGGCTGGGACGAAGGTGCGGCCACGCCCATCGTCCGCGACGGGCCGGCGTGGCTGCGATCCGTGGATTCCCCGCGGCCGCGGGGAATCGCGATCCCGTGGCTGCTCCTCGAGATCCTGTTCCTCGTTGCGGTCGCGGTGCTCTGCGCGGTCGCCGGTCTCGACCTCGCCGCGATCGTGGGCGTCATGGTCGCGGCCTGGGCGCTCGTGGCGGTCGGCGAGTGGTTCGCGTCGCGGGCGGACAGGCAGCGTCGCGCGTTCGTCTACGGCGGTGTTCCGGTTGCTGCGAAGGCCCCGGACGATCGCGCCTGGTTCACCTCGAACGGTGACGACACCATGCTGGACGCTCCTTCGTCGGAGCGGCCCCCGGCTCGCCTCCCGCCCCCGGAGTAGCCCGGCCGACTCTCGCGGCTGACGCCGAGGAGCGCATGCTCTTTCCGACCGCAACCTTCGCGATCTTCTTCATGATCGTGCTCCCGCTCTCGTGGGCGCTCATGCGCAACGGGGAGCGCTGGCGGCCGTTCATCGTCGCGGCGAGCTTCGTGTTCTACGCCGGCTGGGACTGGCGCTTCTGCTTCCTGCTCGCCTTCTCGATCGCCTGGAACCAGGCGTTCGCCGTTGCGATCCATCGCCGCTCCGAGCGACGGATGCGGAAGCGGCTCCTCGCCGTCTCGCTCGTCGGCAACCTCGGACTCCTCGGCTACTTCAAGTACTACGACTTCTTCGTCACGTCCACGAACAACCTGTTCGCCTCCGTCGGAATCGACGTCCCGCTCGAAGCGCGCTCGATCCTCCTCCCCGTCGGCATCTCCTTCTTCACGTTCATGGCGATCAGCTACGTCGTCGACGTGTACCGCGGTGACTTCGCGCCGGTCGGGATCGGCTCGTTCGCCGCGTACCTCTCCTTCTTCCCGCACCTCGTGGCCGGCCCGATCGTCCGGCCGGGTGAGCTGATCCCGCAGCTCCAGACACCGCGTGACCCGCGCTACGTCGACACCTCGCGGGCGTTCTTCCTCATCGGGACCGGGCTCTTCATGAAGGTCGTCGTCGCCAACTACCTCGCGGCGAACATCGTGGACGAGGTGTTCGGCGCGCCCAGTCAGCACTCGTCGCTCG
This sequence comes from uncultured Gaiellaceae bacterium, assembly GCA_963833725.1. Classification (GTDB taxonomy): domain Bacteria; phylum Actinomycetota; class Thermoleophilia; order Gaiellales; family Gaiellaceae; genus GMQP-bins7. The sequence goes on along the minus strand of CAWHYV010000005.1, from coordinate 125,094 downwards.
AGGTGCTCGTCGGGATCTACGCGTACGCGGTCCAGATCTATGCCGACTTCTTCGGATACACGAACATCGCCATCGGGATCGCGCTTCTCCTCGGATTCACCTTCCCCCAGAACTTCGACGCGCCGTACACGGCGACCTCGATCACCGACTTCTGGCGACGCTGGCACATGACGCTCTCGCGCTGGTTGCGCGACTACCTCTACATCCCGCTCGGCGGAAACCGCGGCGGGACACTGCTCACCTACCGCAATCTCATGCTCACGATGCTCATCGGCGGCCTCTGGCACGGCGCCGGCTGGACGTTCGTCGTCTGGGGCGGGATCCACGGCACCGCTCTCGTCGCCGAGCGCTGGTGGCGCGGACGACCGGGGTTCGTCGAGCGGCCGTGGACGACGGGCAGACGCGCTTGGCATCGCTTCGTGACGTTCCAGGTCGTCTGCTTCGCGTGGATCTTCTTTCGCTCGGACTCCTTCGCCGACGCGTGGGACCTGATCGCCCGGCTGTTCACGGCCTGGGGCGAGCCGTCGCCGCTCGTCACCGGTGGCGTCGTCGCGGCGATCGCGGTCGGTCTCGGTTCGCAGTACCTCCCGCGCCGTCTCCCCCTGCGGATCATGGCCGGGTTCTCGCGACTCCCCATCCCCGCGCAGGCTGTTGTGCTGTCCTTCGCACTCCTCGTGATCCACGCGATGGGGCCGGAGGGCGTGGCACCGTTCATCTACTTCCAGTTCTGATGGCGACGAACGAGACACTCCGCCGACGACGACGGCCCCGCGCGCGCATGGCGGAGGGCGGACGGCGTCTGCACTCAGCGGGTTCGGCGATCGTCGTGGCGCTCGTCGGCCTCCTCGTCGCCTTGCTCCTCAACGCCCCGGGAGTTCACAAGTCGGCCACCATCCAACCCGAGGGCTGGAAGCGTGACGTCGCACTCGGCGTCACCGGCCCTCTCGAGGCCGTGAGCGGAGCGCTCCTCCTCGACCGGCCGCGAGAGGCGCTCAAGGCAGCCCTCGGTCGTTCCGACGACGACGAGATCGACACCGCAGTCGCGGCGCCGCAACCGAAGCCGACGGCTCCGATCTCGACGCCCCTGCCTGCCGAGCGCGTGAGATTCTCCCCGACGAAGAAGCTGCGGCTGTGGATCGCCGGCGACTCGCTCGTCGTCGTCCCGGGCGAATCGGTCCTTCGTGAGACCGCCGGCAACCGCGCTTTCGATGCGGGCGACGCGATCGACGGGCGCATCGCCAGCGGCCTCGAGCGTCCCGATGTCTTCAACTGGTTCACCCACGTCCGCGACGTCATGGCGTCGCGCAAGCCGCGGGGAGTCGTCCTCATGTTCGGCGGGAACGACGACCACGGATTCATGACCGGCATCCCGGAAGGACGCGACGTCGGGACGTTCGGCAGCCCGACGTGGCGGGCCGAGTACCGCCGGCGAGTCGCGACCGTGATGGACACGGTCACGGGTCGCGGCGGTTACCTCGTATGGGTCGGTCTTCCGATCTCGCGCGACGCCGAGCAGACGCTGCGCTTCGACGTCATCAACTCGATCGTGCAGAAGGAGGCGGCGAAGCGGAAAGGGCGCGTCTCGTACCTCGACACGTACTTCTTCTTCGCCGGCGACGACGGCGGCTACGCCCAGTACATCGAGGACAGCACCGGGAAGCTCGTGAAGATGCGCGCCGACGACGGCATCCACTTCGAGCGCCCCGCCGGCGACCTCATCGCCGCGAAGGTTCTCGAGCGCCTCGCGGAGCGCTACGACTTCACGTCCTGGCGCACGCGCTGACGGCCGGAGCGGCGATCCGAGTCGCCGCGTCCTGTCGGCTCAGGGCAGCCGGACGGTGACGGGAGCGCGCAGCTTCAGGGAGCGCGCACGCGCGACAACGGTCGCAAGAAAGGTTCGCCTGGCTCCGACCGCGCTCGCCCGCCACGTGAGCGTCCCGGTGCGCGTTCCCTCGAACGCGATCCACGTGCCCGCGCTCGCGCCCGAGCACGGCTCCATCGCGCCACCTCTCCAGCACCCGACGACAACGTCGTCGAGGAGGACCTGTAGCCGCACCTTGGCGGCGAGCGGCCGTCCGCTGCTATCTCTCACCGCGATGGTGTAGCGCCACGTCGTGTCCACGACTGGCGCCGTCGAGCTCGTCGACATCGTCGCTCGGACGGGGTCGGCAGCGGTTGCGGAGGCGGCGAGAACGAGCATCGCAGCGCACAGGAACAGCAGGGGCCGCATCGCGGTCATGGTAGGGACCAACGCGGGCGTTCGCGGCGCGTCGTTCGCGACCTCCTACGCGATCCGCCTGGTCACACGCCCCAACGCGGCGCCGGCGAGCGCGTCGAGGACGTAGTGGTTCCCCGTTCCCGCGACGACGACCGCCACGAGTGGCGCATACGCGTGTGCGACGGACTTCGCGAGCCTGGAGTCGGTGCGTTCCGCGATCTCCGCGCCGGTGATCACGGCGAACGCCACGTGCAGGCTCGGCATCGCGGCGACGGGGTTGTAGAACCGGACGAGGAGCGGGTGCTCGAGGTCGAGCCCGCTCACCTCGGACATCGTGTCCACGAACCCGTCGAGCACACGTGGCGGCGCTGTCGGGAACGCGGCGAAGGCGGGCTGCGCGGCGAGGTGCGTCAGCAGGCACGTGCGCCTGAAGCGGTGGTAGCTCGGATCGCGTCGTCGGTAGAGAAAGACGAGCCAACCCAGGGTCAGCGTCACGTTGAAGAGCCCGTAGCCGACGTTGAGCCCGCGGACGAGCCCGGGGTGGCCGAGCAGCGCGCGTTGGAGAGACGGCTCGACGTGCAACGCGGTCCGCTGTTCGAGAGCGACGACACGCTCGGCATTTCGCAGTGCCCGCGCGCGACCGTTCCGCCGAAGCACCAGCCGGGCGACGAGGAGATAGAGCGCGTAGACGACGAGCCCGAGGGTGAGCTCGCGACGAACGGAGAACCGCGTCATGTCCGTTTCGCGCTCGAATGCATGCCGCGAGATGATGAGCCACCGCGGCTCGCTCCGCGAGCGCAGGTCGACTAGCGTGCGCGACGGAGCGGCATGGGCCCGGTGGCCCAGCGGGTCTTCAAAACCCGTGCGGTCGTGCAACCCACGGCTCGGTCGGTTCGACTCCGGCGCCGCTCCGCTTCACCTGCCTCACCGGCAGACGGTGCGGCCCCGGTCGCCCTCCGAGAACGTCCCGCCTCCCGTGGAGATCGCGGTCTTCCACGGTAGGCATCCCTTGTTCTGGGCCGTGCCCGCAACCAGGAGAACGAGCGCCATGATCGCGACCACGAGTGCGGCGATCAAGAACCTGCTCATGTCCTGAATGTAGACCGAGCCGCGGCCGGACTCGGTTCCCGGCACTGACGACCGCGGTACGCTTGGACGACGAGCAGGCGGCGCCAGGAGGCGAACATGAACGCAGCGGTTACGACGGAACTGACGACGATCGGGCACTGGATCGGCGGGGAAGACATCCGCGGCGAGTCCGGACGCACGGGACCCGTCTACAACCCGGCCACGGGCGAGCAGACGGGCGAGGTCGCGTTCGCATCGGCCGAGGACATCGACCGCGCCGTCGCGACCGCAACGACCGCGTTCGGCACGTGGCGCCAGTGGTCGCTCTCGAAGCGCGCGGAGCTCTTCTTCCGCATCTACCAGCTCGTCGACGAGCATCGCGAGGATCTCGCACGCCTGCTCACCGCCGAGCACGGCAAGGTCCTGTCGGACGCGCTCGGCGAGGTGCAGCGCGGCATCGAGGTCATCGAGTACGTCTGCGGGATCCCCGAGCTGCTGAAGGGCGCCTACTCCGAGCAGGCCTCGACCGGGATCGACGTGTACTCGATCCGCCAGCCGCTCGGCGTCGTGGCGGGCATCACGCCGTTCAACTTCCCCGCGATGGTGCCCATGTGGATGTGGGCGCCCGCGATCGCGTGCGGGAACACGTTCATCCTCAAACCTTCCGAGAAGGACCCGTCCGCCTCGATCCTGACCGCGGAGCTCCTCAAGGAAGCGGGGCTCCCCGACGGCGTCTTCAACGTCGTCCAGGGCGACAAGGTCGCGGTCGACGCGATCCTCCAGCACCCGGGCATCGCCGCTGTCTCCTTCGTCGGGTCGACGCCTATCGCGCGCTACGTCTACGAGAACGGGACGAAGGCGGGGAAGCGCGTGCAGGCGCTGGGCGGCGCGAAGAACCACATGATCGTCCTCCCCGACGCCGACATCGACATGGCGGCGGACGCGGCCGTGAGCGCCGGGTACGGCTCGGCGGGCGAGCGGTGCATGGCGATCTCGGTCGTCGTCGCCGTCGGCGATGCAGCCGACCCGCTGGTGAGCGCGATCAAGGATCGGCTCCCGAACGTCAAGGTCGGCGACGGGCTCGATCCATCGTCCGAGATGGGGCCGCTCGTGACGCGCGAGCACCGCGACAAGGTCGCCTCGTACCTCGAGTCCGGGCCTGCACAAGGCGCGACGCTCGTCGCCGACGGCCGCGAGACGGCGCCGGACAACGGCGGATTCTTCCTCGGCGTGTCGCTCCTCGACGACGTGACGCCCGAGATGGACGCCTATCGCGACGAGATCTTCGGCCCCGTGCTCTCCGTCGTCCGCGTCCCGACGTACGACGAGGCGCTCGGCCTCGTGAACGGCAACCAGTACGGGAACGGCGTCGCGCTCTTCACGCGCGACGGCGGCGTCGCGCGGCAGTTCCAGTTCGACGTCAACGTCGGAATGGTCGGGATCAACGTCCCGATCCCCGTCCCCGTCGCCTACTACTCGTTCGGCGGCTGGAAGAACTCACTCTTCGGCGACCGGCACATCTACGGCCCTGAGGGCATCGACTTCTACACGCGGACGAAGGCCGTCACGAGCCGCTGGCCCGACCCGGCGACGAGCAGGGTCGACCTCGGCTTCCCACAGACGCGGTAGTGGCACACCTCCGGCTCACCTCGGAGGACGACGCGGACGGCGTTCTGAAGGAGGAGTACGAGGCCGCGATCGGGCGCGCGGGGAAGGTGTTCAACATCCTCAAGGCGATGAGCCTGAACCCGCACGTGCTGCGGGCGTCGATGGAGCTCTACAAGGCGATCATGTTCGGCGAGTCGGGGCTCTCCCGTCGCGAGCGTGAGCTGCTCGCGACGGTGACGTCGGCCGAGCAGAGCTGCCACTACTGAACGACGGCACATGCCGACGACCTCCGTGCAGAGGGCGCAGACGACGAGACCGCCGACCACGCAGCGCACGACTACCGCAAGGCCGACCTCACGCCGCGCGAGCGGGCGCTCTGCGACTTCGCGGTGAAGCTGACGCACCTCGCGGCCGAGGTGGACGAGAACGACATCGACGCGCTTCGAGCCCAGGGCCTCGACGACCCGACGATCTCGGACGCCATCCAGGTCATCGGCTACTTCAACTACGTGACGCGGGTTGCGGACGGGGTCGGGATCGAGGACGAGCCGGAGTGGGCCGGGATGCGTCAGACGCCTGATGACTGACTGGCGATCCGCCCGATCGCCTCAGGACCCGCATCTCACCGACGCGCCGCGTGACGCCGTCCGCGTCGAACCGCTCGAGGAGGAGCTGGGCGTCACGCCGTCCCGTCCCGACGAGATCGCGGAAGCGCGCGAGCGAGATCTCGCCCTCCGCTCGACATTCCGTCGTCAGGACGTCCTTCGCCACCTCGAACGCGTCCGCGGCGATTGCGAAGCCGTCTCCGAGACGCACGAGTCGCCCGTTCGCCTCGAGGAAGCGCGCGAGCTCGTCGTCGGCCACCTTCGTCGCCCGGATCCCAGCGCCCGCGAGCTCGGACTCGAGCGCAGCAGCCTCCGCGTCGCGGCCGTCCAGGGTCGCCACTGCTCCGGGCAGGTAGAGACGCGACCCGCGTCGCTCGAACGGCAGGAGCGTGAGGACGTCGACAGCCCACGCATCCGCCGGGAGCGGAACGCCCGGATCGATCGGATCGGACGCCGCGATGCGCGCGCGCAGCTCGGTCTCGTAGGAGGCGAGCCATGCAGACGAGAGCGCCCAGGGGCCTGCGCGCTCCACTCCGCGGAGCTCGCCGTCGAGGACGTGGCGCAGCGCGTCGACGCGCACGGGCGCGTCGATCGTCGAGGAGACGTCTCCGCGTGCGAGACGCGAGACGCGTGCCTCGTCGCGATGCCGCGGAGGCAGCGGATCGACGACGGTTCCGCCGCCGAGCGTCGTCTCGCCACGAAGGATCACGCGATCCGACCGAGCCGCGACGACCGGCGAGGAGAGACGAAGCTGGGCGAACTGCGGGCCGAGCCGCACCACGCGTGCCAGCGAGCGGGCCGTGCCGAGGTGCACCGTGACGTGTGCGCCGTCCTCGATCGGAGCGATTTCCTCGAGCGCGACGTCGAGGCGGTACGACGTCGCGATACTCGCCCGGCGCGACGAGCGCCTCCCCTCTCGCGACATCGCGGCGTTCGACGCCCGGGAGACTGACGGCCACCCGCTGGCCCGCCTCTGCGCGATCGACGTCACGGTCGTGCACCTGGACGCTCCGCACTCGAACGTCGCGCCCCGAAGGCTCCAACCGCAGCTGATCCCCGGTCCCGATCGAGCCCGACCAGAGCGTCCCCGTCACGACGGTCCCGAAACCGGAAACCGAGAACGAGCGGTCGACGTACAGCCGCGTCGGCCCGGCGGCGCGCCCGGTCTCGACCGAATCGGTGAGCCGCGCCAGGGCCGAGCGGAGCTCGTCGAGCCCTTCGCCCGTACGAGCGCTCACACGGACGACCTCGACGCCGGGCACGAGCTCGCGTGCCTCCCCCTCGGCAAGGTCGGCAGTCGCCGCGTCGACGGCGTCGATCTTCGTCAGTGCCACGACGCCGCTCTCGATGCCGAGAAGTCGCAGGATCGCAAGATGCTCGTGCGTCTGCGGCCGCGCACCCTCACCGGCGTCGATCACGAGCAGGAAGAGGTCGATCCCCGTCGCGCCCGCCACCATCGTGCGGACGAACCGCTCGTGGCCTGGAACGTCGACCACGGAGAGACGGCGCCCGTCGGGTAGCTCGAGGGGCGCGTAGCCGAGGTCGATCGAGATCCCGCGCCGTTGCTCCTCCGGAAGGCGATCCGTGTCCTTCCCCGTCAGCGCGCGGACGAGCCAGGTCTTGCCGTGGTCGATGTGCCCCGCAGTGCCGACGGTCAGCGGCATCGTCAACCGCGTGCGGCGATGACCGCGCTCGCGACGACGTCGATCTCGGCGTCCGTCAGCGTGCGGCAGTCGAGAAGCGTTCGCCCGTCGCGGACGACGGCGATCACCGGCGGATCGGCGAGGCGAAGCGGCACCGCGAGCTCCTCCTCGACCGCGCACGCCGCGCTCGGGAGCTCCGCGAGCGGGAGCGCGCCGCCACCGACGCGTGCGACGGTCTCCTCCACCTCGCCGCCCACGAGGCCCGCGAGTCGGGTCGCTCGAGCACGCACGGATTCGACCGGCTCGTGGAGCATCCGCAGGACGGGGATCTCGTCGCGCGTCGCCGGGTCGAGCGCGAGCACGAGCGTCCCCTCGAGTGCGGCGAGCGTGAGCTTGTCCGCGCGGAGGGCGCGCTGCAGCGGATGGCGTCGCAGCCGCTCGACGAGGTCGGCACGACCCACGACGATGCCCGCCTGCGGGCCTCCGAGGAGCTTGTCCCCGGAGAAGCAGACGAGGTCGGCACCGGCTCGGAGGCTCTCCGCCGGAGTCGGCTCGTCTCCCACACGCCCGAGCGCGCCCGAGCCGAGGTCGTCCACCAGCGGCAGCTCGTGAGCCCGGGCGACGGCGGCCAGCTCGGCCAGCCGGGGGAGCTCGGCAAACCCCACGACGCGGAAGTTCGACTGGTGCACGCGAAGGAGAACTGCTGTATCGGGACCGATCGCCCTCTCGTAGTCGGCCGCCCGCGTGCGATTCGTCGTTCCCACCTCCACGAGTCGTGCGCCGGAGCGAGCGAGCACGTCGGGGATGCGAAAGCCGTCGCCGATCTCGATGAGCTCGCCGCGCGAGACGATGACCTCGCGCCCCTCGGCGAGCGCGGCGAGCGCGAGCAGCACCGCGGCGGCGTTGTTGTTGACGACGAGCGCCGCCTCGGCGCCGGTGAGTCGCCTCACGAGCGCGACGAGATGATCCTGACGCGATCCCCGCTCGCCTCGCTCGAGGTCGTACTCGAGGTTCGAGTAGCCGCCGCCGACCTCGACGACCCGCGCGAGCGCGGCCGGCGCGAGGGGTGCGCGACCGAGGTTCGTGTGGACGAGAACGCCGGTCGCATTCAGCACGCGCTTGAGCGAGGGTTCCCGCGCGCGATCGAGCTCCGCGAGTACGGCGTCGACGAGCGGACGCGGCTCGCCTCCGGCCTTGATCTCGTCGCGCGCGTGGTCGAGCGCCGAACGCGCCGCGGCCACGACGAGCTCCCGCGGTGCGTCGGCGAGCCGGTCGTCGCGAGCGAGCTCGTCGACCGAGGGAAGGTCTCGGAGGTTCACGCCGAGAGTGTAGGAACCAACTCGCGCAGGAGGGCGGTCAGCGAACCGGACGCAGCGGCGCCGACTTCGAGCACGACCTCGTGGTGGATCTTCTCGGGAAGTACACCGGCGGCCATGTTCGTGACGACGGAGATGCCGAGGACGCGGATGCCCATGTGCCGCGCCGCGATCACCTCCTGCACCGTCGACATCCCTGCGAGGTCGCCACCGACCGCGCGCATGAAGCGGATCTCCGCGGGTGTCTCGAACTGCGGCCCGAGCCATGCCGCATAGACGCCCTCGCCGACGTCGATCCCGAGCCGTGCCGCCGCGGCGCGTGCATGCCGGCGCAGCTCCGGGTCGTACGCGTCGCTCATGTCGGGGAAGCGCGGCCCGAGCGCGTCGTCGTTCGGGCCGACGAGCGCAGAGGCGCCCTGGAGGTTCACGTGGTCGGAGATGAGGACGAGCAGCCCGGGCCTGTAGTCGGTGTTGATCCCGCCCGCGGCGTTCGTCACGACGAGCGTGCGGATACCGAGCCGGCCCAGCACCCGCACGCCGAACGCGACACGATCCGCCGAGACCCCTTCGTAGAGGTGCGCGCGACCGCACATGACGGCGATCGGTTCCCCGCCGAGGGTCCCCAGCGCCAGCTTCCCGGCGTGCCCGACAGCGGTTGAGACGGGCCAGCCCGGAATCTCGGAATACGGGATCTCCACCGGCGCGGCGAGCTCGTCCGCGAGCCCTCCGAGACCGCTCCCCAGCACGAAGCCGACGCGCGGCGCGACGTCGGTCTCCTCCCGAATCCGCCGGACCGCGTCTTCGAGGCTCACGCCGAGCCCTCGGCGACACGGTTGTCGTAGTGCGAGACGACGAGCTCGACGGCATGCGCCGGCTCGTCGCAGCGCACCAACCCTTGGTAGTCCTCGGGAGAGATGAGGCCGTCGTCGAGCATCTCGTCGCGTACCCAGTCGAGCATCTCGTCCCAGTAGTCGGAGTCGAAGAGCACGATCGGGAAGTCTCCGATCTTCTTCGTCTGACGAAGCGTCAGCGCCTCCCACAGCTCGTCCTGTGTCCCGAAGCCGCCCGGGAAGATGACGAAACCCTCGGCGGCTTTCACGAACATGACCTTCCGCACGTGGAAGTGGTCGAACGTGAGCGAGAGGTCGCACCACGGGTTCAACCCCTGCTCGAAGGGGAGGGCGATGTTGAAGCCGACCGAGAGCCCGCCGCCCTCCTTGCACCCGCGGTTCGCGGCCTCCATGACACCCGGCCCGCCCCCGGTGACGACCGCGAAGCCCGCCTCCGCGAACGCGCGGCCGGTCGCCCGTGCCTGCTCATACGGGGTCGATCCCTCGACGACTCGCGCAGACCCGAAGATCGACACCGCGGGTCTGTCGATCTTCTGGATGAGCTGGAAGCCTGCGAGGAACTCTGCCGCGATGAGCGAGACATCCGCGGCCAACGGCTCCTGACTCCGCCGAAAGATCCGGCGCGGTACTTCGACACCGTCGGGCATCAGATGTCGCGCTCGACATACGTCGCCGACATCGCGAGTGCGAGGACAGCGACGAGACCGAGGTAGACCACGCCCACGGCGACCCGCTGTCGGACCGTGAGCTTGTAGTAGTCGCCGGCTTCGCCACGCTCGCGCCAGCGCCGCCAGAGGTCGAGGCCACCGAGGAGCACGATGATGATGAGGAGCGGGTTCGGATTGACGACGACGAGCCCGATCATCATCAGGAGGCCGACGAACCACAGCGCCGGATGCAGCGCGCCGGCCGCCCGGCCGCCGTCGAGCGGGGTGATCGGGATGAGGTTGAAGAGATTCAGGAAGAAGCCGACGAAGGCGAGACCCATCAGCATCTCCGAGCCGGTTGCCTCCGCTGCCACCCAGCACACCGCGGCGCCGACCGACCCGAGGAGCGGGCCTGCGAGCGCCACCTTCGCCTCAGCCCAGGCGTCGTCGGGCAGCTCCTTCATGCCGATCACCGCGCCGAGGAACGGGATGAAGAGCGGCGCGCTCGCCGGGACGCCCTGACGCCGGAGCTCGATCACGTGTCCCAGCTCGTGAATGAAGATCAGAAGCACGAAGCCGATCGCGAACGGCAGGCCCCACAGCAGCGCGTAGGCGCCGATCGAGACGAACATCGAGAGACCCGTCACGAGGACCTTGAACTTCAGGAGGAACCCGCCGAACTTGACGATCAGCAAGCCGAGCCCGACGAGCGGAGCGGCGAGCTTGCGAAGGAGGTCGCCGAAACCCGAACGCGGCTTGATCGGCTCGTACCCGCGTTCCCCGTGGGCGTATGGATCGGGTACCGGGAACGACGGCGCCTCGGGGGCGTCGACCGGCTCGTACCGCGGCTCTTGCGCGGGGGAACCACTGGTTCCCCCGCGAGCCCCCTCCTCTACGCCGCGCAACTGCTCAGCGCTCCCGTGCGCTGCGGCGGAATGAATCCGCCTCCGCGCCTCGGAGCCCGCGACTGACCCGCGTCACGAACCCTGACCGATCCACTCTTCTCCACCCACGTACGTCTCTTTCTTCCAGAGTGGGACCGACACCTTCAACTCGTCGATCGCGTCCTTGCATGCGGCGAGCGCAGCAGCGCGATGTGGCGCCGAGACGGCGATCACCACGCTCGTCCCGCCGATGTCGACTCGACCGACTCGGTGGTGGATCGCAACCTTGCACAGCTCGTGGCGATCCGCGAGCCGAGCGGCGAGGTCGGCCATGACCTGCTCGGCCATGCCCTCGTAGGCCTCGTATTCGAGGTGGACGACCTCTCGTCCGCGGGAATGGGCACGCGTCGTCCCGATGAACGTCGCGATCGCGCCCGCGCCGTCGTCTCTGACCTCCGCAACCGCGGCGTCGACGGAGAGCGGCTCGGCCGAGAGCCGGAAATCGCCGCCCGAGACGGGCGGGATGACCGCTACCTCGTCCTCGGCGGCCAGCGTCTCGCTGCGCTCGACGTACGCGCGATTTCGCGCATAGAGGAGCCCCGACGGCTCGTCGCCGAGCCCGAGCTTCGCCCACACGTCTCCCACCGTGGCGTCGTCGGCCAGCTCCAGCTCGAGGGCGCCGGTGCCGGCTCGCTCGCGGAGCCCGGCGAACAACCTGACGCGAACCTTCATCCGTCGAACGGTATCCGCAGGTTGCTTCACGGCCCGTGACATGTTAGGTCCCGCACGATGTCTGTCCTGCTCACCGGTGCGAACCTCAACGAGGGTGTGTACGACGAGCTTCGGACGCGCATCCTCACGCGCCACGAGCCGGCCGGCGCGAAGCTCAGCCTCCACGCGCTCGCCGAGGAGCTCGGAGTCTCCCGCAGTCCGGTGCACCATGCGCTGACGCGACTCGTCTCCGAGGGCCTCCTCTCGGTGAAACCGCGGCGCGGCTACTACGTCTCGCCCGTCACCGCGCGCGCAGTCGCCGAGGGGTACGACGTGCGGCTCGCGCTCGAGCTCGTCGCGGCGGAGCTCGCCGTCGCGCATCCCGACGAGGTCGGGCTCGTCCACTTCGCGGAGTTGCTCGACAGGACCGATGCCGCGATCTCGCACGAGGAGTGGGACACGGCAAACGCCGCATTCCACGAGCTGCAGATCGACCTCGCAGGCAACGCGCTCCTGTCGCGTTTCTACCGCGAGCTGTCCGTGAATCTCATGATGCAGGTCATCCGCGGCGGGCACGTGGAGGGTCACGCGAACCTCGTCACGGAGCATCGCCGCATCGTGGACGCGTTGACCGCAGCGGACCTGGCAGCCGCCCAGCAGGCGATCCGGGGGCACATCGAAACCGGGCGCCGCATCGCCCTCGACGCGATCACAAGGGCCGGCGGTCACCTCTGACTTGACACAGTAGGGCGATATCGCCATAACTACGGCGATATCGCCCTACTTGGAGGAACCGATGCGCTTCGCTTTCGTCCTTGCGTTCGCGATCACGATCACGACAACGGCCGCTGCGGGAGCGGCGCCGCCACGAGTTCACCCGGTCTCCGTTCCGCGGACCGCCACCGTGGGAACGCCCTGGCGGGCCGTGGTGTCGATGCACCGACCCGGCAAGGCGACGCTTGTAGCCCGCGGTCCGGAAACGACGGTGCGGACGCAGTTCATGCACACCGCGAAGACAGGTGTGTATGCGGCCACGCTCCGCTTTCCGAGCGCCGGACGCTTCGCGTTGAGCACGACGATCGGAACCCGGAGCAGCAGTCTGGGATCGGTCCGCGTCGACCTCGGTCGTGACCCGCTGCTGCTCGATCCATTCACCATCGCGGTCGAACGTGAGGGAACGCTCCTCGTCGGACAATTACGGCGGGGCACCCTCGTGCGACTGTCTCCCGGAGGCCGAGCGGCCACGGTCGTGAACAGGACCATCGGCAACCTCACCGTCTCCCCACGAGGGGATGTCTACGCACTCGCCGACGAAGCGCTCTTCCGCCTCGACGGGGGGTCGCTGATCCGGATTGCCGGCGGCACCGACGGGTCGGCGCATGCAGGCGACGGCGGACCTGCGCTCGCGGCGTCGTTCGCCGGCGTGACGAGCGCCGCTGTGGACGCAGCGGGCAACGTCTACGTTGCAGAGTACGAGAGCTGGATTCGCAAGGTCGCGACGGACGGGACGATCACGACGATTGCCGGCACCGGCGAGGAGGGCTACTCGGGCGACGGAGGGCCCGCGCTCGACGCGGCGCTCAATCGGCCGCACGGGCTCGCGATCGGACCCGACGGAGCGCTGTACGTCGGAGACACGTTGAATGGACGCATTCGCCGTATCGATCTGAGCACCGGCCGTATCTCGACGATCTCGGAGCCGGGTGTCGTGGTCTCGGTCGCCGCGGCCGCTGATGGGACGCTGTACGCAGCGGATGTCCCGCGAGGAGGCACCGGCGGCGGGGTCACATCGACATCGCCGAACGGGGTCGTCACTCGCCTCTACAGCGGCGACGCGAGCAACATCGCTCTCGCACCCGACGGGACGCTGTACGTGAACAGCAACCAGACGAAGCGCATCATGCGGCTCGATCCGCAGGCACGACGAGCGGAGACGGTGGCCCGCGGATAGCGCTCCTATCATCGGGCGGATGGCGGCGACCGAGCCTCTCGTCTACGGCGCAATCCTGCAGGAGCTCTGGGCAGCGGCCCGCTACGGCCTCGAGCTCTCCGAGCGAGAGCTGCGTGCTGTTGGGGTCGACGCGCGGGAGTACGGGTCGCTTACCTTCGTGGGCACGCTGCAGCCGGTGAGTAGGACGACGTTGGCGCAGGCGATGGGAATACGCCGGACGACGCTGCGAGACGCCGTCGCTCGACTGATCGCCCGCGGCCACGTCGAGGAGCAACCGAATCCGCGGGATGGACGCTCGACGCTGCTGGTCCTCACACCCGCCGGGCAAGCCATCTTCGATCGCGGGATGCCGGCGTTCCGCCGCGTCCTGGTCGCCCTCGACACCGCGCTCGACGGCACCTTGCATGACCACGAGGAGGCCGTTCGCCGCGTCCGCGTTGCCTTTCAGGCGCTGAGCGAGCCCGGCTTCCAACGAGGTGCACCCCCACCGCCCTAGGATGCGCCGGTGGCTACGAGCGACCGCCGGCTGACCGACTCCGGCATCGAGGTCAAGCCGGTCTACACGGCTGCCGACGCGGGCGACGAGCTCGAGCTCCCCGGTGACTTCCCGTTCACCCGCGGCCCGCACCCGACCATGTACCGCGGCCGCCCGTGGACGATCCGCCAGTACGCGGGCTACGGCTCGGCGGAGGAGACGAACGCGCGCTTCCGCTACCTGCTCGAGCGCGGCCAGACGGGTCTCTCCGTGGCTTTCGACCTCCCGACCCAGCTGGGCTACGACTCCGACGACCCTCTCGCGGAAGGCGAGGTCGGGCGCACGGGAGTCGCGATCGATGCGCTCCCGGACATGGAGGTCCTGCTCGACGGGATCCCACTCGACCAGGTCTCGACCTCGATGACCATCAACGCGCCCGCGGCGCTGCTGCTGCTTCTCTACGAGCTCGTCGCCGAGAAACAGGGTCTCACGGGAAACCAACTTCGCGGCACCGTGCAGAACGACGTGCTCAAGGAGTACGTCGCGCGGGGCAACTACATCTTCCCGCCACGCCCGTCGATGCGCCTCGCGACCGACCTCTTCGCCTACTGCGCCGAGCGGCTGCCGAGCTTCAACACGATCTCGGTCTCGGGATACCACATCCGAGAGGCGGGAGCGAGTGCGGTACAGGAGCTCGCGTTCACCCTCGCGAACGGCATCGCCTACTGCGAGGCCGCGCAGGCGGCGGGGCTCTCACCCGACGCCTTCGGCGAGCGCGTGTCGTTCTTCTTCAACGCCCACAACCACTTCTTCCAGGAGGTCGCGAAGTTCCGCGCCGCACGACGGCTGTGGGCGGAGCTCATGCGCGAACGCTTCGGCGTCACGAATCCGAAGGCGCTCGCCCTCCGCTTCCACGCACAGACCGGCGGCTCGACGCTCACGGCGCAGCAGCCCGAGAACAACATCACGCGGGTCGCCATCCAGGCGCTCTCCGCGATCTGCGGGGGCGCGCAGTCGCTCCACACGAACTCCTTCGACGAGGCGCTCGCCCTTCCGACCGAGCGGGCGGCGACGATCGCGCTCCGTACGCAGCAGATCCTGGCCGCCGAGGCCGGAACGACGGATACGGCGGACCCTCTCGGCGGGTCGTACTTCATCGAGGCGCTCACCGACGAGCTCGAGGAAGGGGCGCGCGCGCTCATCGCCCGCATCGACGACCTCGGCGGCGCGGTCGTAGCCATCGAGCAGGGGTTCGTACAGGCGGAGATCGAGTCGTCGGCTTTCCGCCACCAGCGCGACGTCGAGTCCGGCGACCGGGTCGTCGTCGGCGTCAACGCGTTCACAGACGAGGCGCCCGAGCGAGTCGAGCTACTCCACATGGATCCCGAGATCGAGGACCGCCAGCGCGAGCCGCACGCGGACGTGGCGTTCCAAGCGCGACGCCGCTGCCCCCGCTGCGGCACTCGAGGAGGTGCGCAGAGTTGCCTCGGGAGACGAGAATCTCCTGCCTCCGATGCGCGAGGCACTCCGTGTCGGCTGCACGATCGGCGAGATCTGTGGCGTGTTGCGCGAGCTTTGGGGTACATATGACGCCCAGCATGCGTAGTCGCCGAACATGGATCGCGCTCGGGCTGGCGCTCTTCCCGGCTGTCGCGATCCCGTTCGCAGCGGTCGCGATGTCCGGTGGGACGCCGAGCTTCACGCGGAACGTTGCACCGATCATCGCCGACAAGTGCGCGGGCTGTCATCGGTCGGGCGGTATCGCTCCGTTCCCGCTCGAGACGGCGAAGCAGATCTCGTCGCGCGCATCTCTCATCGGAGCGGCCGTCCAGGCGCGGGTGATGCCCCCATGGCCACCCGGCAAGAGCTCACCCGCGTATGCGGGACAGGTCACGCGGACGCTGACCGCGCAGCAGCGCGCGACGATCGTCGCGTGGGCCGCCAGAGGCGGGAAGGTCGACGGTCCGGCGCGCAAGCCCGCCGCGCCGAAAGGCCCCGAGGTGCGATCCGGCGAGGTGTTGCTCGACCTGCGCATGCAGGCGGCGTACAAGCCGTCGGCTCCTACAGGGGTCACCGACGACTACCGGTGCTTCCTCCTCGACCCGAAGCAGACCGGCGATAGGTCGGTCACTTCCGTACGCATCGAGCCCGGCCAGCCCAAGGTCGTCCACCACGTGATCCTGTTTCGCGTTCCGCAGACGGAAGTCGCATCCGCCAAGGGTCTCGATCGAGAGGATGCAGGCGCGGGGTGGTCGTGCTTCGGCGGAACGGGGCTGTCGGCGGGCAACGGCGCGGGGCTCGCCGACTCGCTCAACGACGCCAACTGGATCGCCGCCTGGGCACCGGGCTGGGGCGGGAACCGCCTTCCCGAGGGCACAGGCGTCGAGCTGCCGGCCGGAAGCCAGATCGTGATGCAGGTGCACTACAACCTGCTGAACGGGAACGGACTGGATCGCTCGCGCGCCGTCCTCACCGTTGCGCCCGCGTCGGCGGGGCTCGTGCCGCTGCAGACCATGCTCCTGCCGGGTCCGGTCGAGCTCGCCTGCGCGAAAGGCGAGCACGGTGCGCTGTGCGACCGCAACGAGGCGCTCTTCGCCCTCGCACGCAAGTACGGGACCGGAGCCGCCTACACGCCGGCGGGCCTGCTCATCCTCTGCCGGGGAAACGCAGCCACACCGCCGGCGACAGCGGTCTCGACCTGCGACCGTCGGATCACGACGCCGACCACGATCCACGTCGCCGCGGGGCACATGCACCTCCTCGGTTCGACGATCCGACTCGAGCTCAATCCCGGTACGCCGCGTGCGAAGGTGCTCCTGGACATCCCGCGCTGGGACTTCCACTGGCAGAACGCCTACACGCTCGCGCGCTCCGTCAAGGCACAGCCGGGCGACGTCGTCCGGGTCACGTGCCGCCACGACGTGAGCAAGCGGACGTCGGGTGCGCCCGGAGTCCCGAAGACGCCGCGCTACGTCCTCTGGGGCGAGGGAACGACCGACGAGATGTGCCTCGGCATCCTCCAGGTCACGCGCGGGTAGCTCGCACTCCGACACCGCGCATCGGCGTACTCACGAGAGGACGCCGGAACAGTCACGATTCACGATCGACATGCGCATCCTTCTCGTGTCGCAGATGTACCCGGGGCCGCACGACCCCGATCTGGGCGTGTTCGTCGCGAACCTCGAGCGGGAGCTCCTCGCGCGCGGGCACGAGATCGAGCGGGCGGTCGTCGACGACCGCGGCGGAGGCAAGCAGCGTCACGCTGCGCTCTTCCTCGACGCACGACGCGTAGCACGGCGTTTCCGCCCGGACGTCGCATACGCGCACTTCCTCGTGCCTGCCGGCCTCGCGGCCGCGCTGGCAACCCGCGCGCCGCTCGTCGTCACGGCGCACGGTCAAGACGTCGCCAACATCGGCTCGAAGCCCGGCGTGCGGGCCGCCACGCGCCACGTCGTCCGCCGAGCGAGCACGGTGATCGCGGTCTCCGCCTGGCTGCGTGATCGGCTCGAGGCGGCGCTACCAGACGCGCGCGGGAAGACCGAGGTGATCGACTGCGGCGTCGACCTCGAGCGCTTCGCCCCACGCGACGGCGAAGCAGCGCGGCACGAGCTGGGCTGGACGAGCGACGGCACGGCGTTCCTCTGCCTCGGCGGGCTCACCGAGCGCAAGAACGTCCTGCGCCTCGCACGCGCGTTCGAGCGGCACGGCGAGGGCACGCTTGCCTTCGTCGGGGACGGACCGCTCCGCGGCGCCCTCGAGGGTCGTGCTGGGATCCGTGTGGTCGGCCGTGTCGGCCACGACGACGTGCCCGCGTGGATCTCCGCCGCCGACGTCGTCTGCCAGCCGAGCCTGGTCGAGCCGTTCGGCCTGGCAACGCTCGAAGCCATGGCCTCGGCCCGCTCCGTCGTCGCGACGACGATCGGAGGCCCGCCCGAGTTCGTCACACCGGAGTCGGGTGTCCTCGTCGATCCGCTCGACGAGGGCGGTCTCGTCTCGGCTCTGGCGCAGGCCGCAGCGCTTCCGCGGCCGAATCTCGCCGGGCGCGACGCCGCCGGCGATCACGACCTCAAGCTGCAGGCGGTGCGGGTGGAGGAGATCCTCCTGCGAGCCGTTCGAGATCAGCGAGCCTGACCTCGACGAGCGGCCGCACGGACTCCTCGAGCCCCGCCTCGCGCGCGACCGCGAGCGCCTCTTCGTAGGTCACGCGCACCTTCTCCGGCGCGACGCCCTGCTTCAGGCGGTTGTCGCCCGTCACGAGCAACTTCTGGATGCGCATCCGTGCGTCCTCGGCCACGGAGGGAGCGTATCGACGCTGCTCCACGCTGCTGGTACCCTGGCCCGCCCATGCCCTGGCTCCAGATCTCCGCCGTCATCCAGGTGCTCCTCAGCGCCGCGGTGATCACTCTCGTCCTCATGCACTCGGGGCGCGACGCCGGCATGGGCGGGCTCGGCTTTACGCCCCATTCGCAGGGCGGCACGCATGTCGTGGAGCGGAACCTCACCCGCCTCACGGTGGTCGTCGCCTCCGTGTTCGCCCTGAACACCGTGCTGATGTTCCACCTCCTCTAGAATCGTCGAAGCGCGCGCTGGTGGCGGAATTGGTAGACGCGCTAGGTTGAGGGCCTAGTGGCCATTTAGGCCGTGGAGGTTCAAGTCCTCTCCAGCGCATGAGACGAGAAGGCGGCTTCGGCCGCCTTCGTGCATTCTCGCCCGATGCACATGTATTCGGACCTCGCGCCGTGGTTCCACCTGCTGACGCACCCGGGCGACTACGCAGACGAGGCAGGCTTCGTGTCACGTGTCGTCGACGACGTCTGTCTCGGAGACGCGCGAACACTCCTCGAGCTCGGCTCGGGGGGCGGCAACAACGCGTCGCACCTGAAAGCGCGATTCGAGTGCACGCTCACGGACCTGTCGCCGGAGATGCTCGCGCTGAGCCTGACCCTCAATCCCGAGTGCGAGCACCTCGAGGGCGATATGCGCACACTCCGCCTCGGTCGGACGTTCGACGTCGTGTTCATCCACGACGCGATCTCGTACTTGACGACGGTGGACGATCTCCGCGCAGCAATCGAGACGGCGGCTGCGCACGTGCGCCCCGGCGGCGTCGTCATCCTGACCCCGGACGCGACGACGGAGATCTTCCGGCCGGCAACCGACCACGGGGGTCATGACGGCGAGGACGGCCGCAGCCTGCGCTACCTCGAATGGACGCACGTGCCCGAGCCGGGCACGTCCACGTACGTCACCGACTACGCGATCGTCGCTCGCGGCCCGGGCGAGGAGCTGCGACTCGTCCACGATCGGCACACGCTCGGGTTGTTCTCCGAAGAGACGTGGAAGCGCCTCATCGCCGAGTCAGGCCTCGAGCTCGTGGATACGACCGTGGAGAACCCATACGAGCTCGAGCAGGCCGCGTTCGTCGCGCGGCGTCCGACCGCTTGACGACATCCGGAAGGATCTCTACGCTCCCTGGCGAACATACGTTCGTCCCTCGACCTCTGGAGAGCCCGATGCTGACGACTCGACAACAGGAGATCTGGCAGTTCCTCGCTGAGTACGTGGACGCGCACGGCTATCCGCCCACCGTTCGGGAGATCGGCGAGGCGGTCGGTCTCGCCTCACCTTCAACCGTGCATGCGCACCTCGCCAACCTCGAGCGCGCAGGCCTTCTGCGCCGCGATCCCACCAAACCACGAGCGATCGAGCTTGTCGGACGAAAGGGTGAGGAAGCGCCAGGTCGA
Organism: uncultured Gaiellaceae bacterium; assembly: GCA_963833725.1. GTDB lineage: Bacteria > Actinomycetota > Thermoleophilia > Gaiellales > Gaiellaceae > GMQP-bins7. The sequence continues at coordinate 105,373 of CAWHYV010000005.1, read as the reverse complement.
GCGGCGCAGGTCCCGACGCTGCCGCTCCTCGGCCGGATCGCTGCTGGTGGACCACTCCTTGCCGACGAGGCGATCGAGGACGAAATCGCAGTGCCCGAGCCGCTCGGCCGCAACGCCGACTTCCTCCTGCGCGTGAAGGGCGACTCGATGGTCGAGGCCGGAATCCTCGACGGCGACATCGTCGTCGTCCGCAAGCAGGCCGACGCTCGCGCAGGCGAGATCGTCGTGGCGCTCGTCGGCGACGACGAGTCGGCGGACGAGGCGACCGTGAAGACGTTCCACCGCGAGCGCGACGGCCGCATCCGCCTCCAGCCCGAGAACGCCGCGCTCGAGCCGCTGTATCCGGACCACGTCGAGATCATCGGGAAGGTCACCGGTGTCTTCAGGAGCCTGACGTGAACGTTGCCCCGCTGAATCGCTCTCTCGACCAGGAGCTGATGGCGTTCCTACGCGGCGCCAGCCTCGAATGCCTCGTGTGCGGCGAGTTCGTCCTGCACGTGCGCGGAGTGCTGGCCTGTCCCGAGTGCCGATCGATCCTGGCGGAGAGCGAGGAGCGGATCGCCGAGATCGCGTTACCATCCGTCGTGCAGGCCGGGTGACCGCGGGCCTCTCCGGAGGTTCGAGGAAAGTCCGGACACCGCAGGGCAGGACGCTGTGGCAGCTTCGTTGGGTTCACCCAACGGGCCACCTCAGGCGGCGAAAGCCGACGGAAAGTGGAACAGAAAGGAGACCGCCGGCCGAGGGCAACCACGGTCGGTAAGGGTGAAACGGTGGGGTAAGAGCCCACCAGCGGTCGTGGCGACATGACCGGCTAGCCAAACCCCGTCCGGTGCAAGGTGAAGCAGGCTCCGTTGACGCGGCCCGCCGAGGAGCCGGGTACACCGCCTAGAGAGATGGTCACCCTCGACAGAATCCGGCTTACAGGCCTGCTACAGAGAAGCCCCGCGAGAGCGGGGCTTCTCCATTCGGCGCTAGGGCGAGTGAGGATCCGAAGAGCCCCGCGAAAGCGGGGCTCTTCCATCTTCTCGTCACGCAGGGGAAAGTCCCTACGGAGAGCTCAGCAAGCCCTCGTATCGCGCGTACCACGGGCTACCGAGGCCTACGTAGGCATTCCGCCCCTTCCCGGCGATGCCGGCCTACTGGCCGGTCCCGCGCACGACCTTCCAGGTCCCGATGCCGATGCCGTCCTCCTCACCGTCGCCATTCCCGTCGCGCCCGAGATAGACCCACTCGTTCCGGTCTCGGACGGTGAGGGTTCCTCGCTTCCCGGTCAGTGTCGTCACGGCACCGTCGTAGATCGTGACTTTCTGTCCATCGCGCATCACCTTGCGTCCGGGGATGCTCGTCCAGTTGCTGCTGATCGTGCCCGAGTCGGTCTTCAGGGATCCGGTCTGCAACGGCGTGAGTACGAACGTCCCCTGTGGGTAGATCTTCATGTCGATCGCCACGCGCTGTTTCGCTGCGTTAGGCCCCGCCGCCGCAGCGGATGCCAGCGTTACCGCAAGTGCAAGCGCGACGAGGGCCACCACTCGAGCTTTCATTCGTTCTCCCTTCAGAAGAACTCGGTTGCTCAGCCGCACACCGAGCACGTGATCTCGCCGTGCGGGAGGTACGGCTCGAACCACACGTGAGCCTCGCCCGGGTTCGAGCCCGGAACTTCGATCCGGTAGTTCAGGCGGCTTGCACCCGATTCAGGGAACCCCGCATCGTCGAGTCCGACCGCGACCGCGCGCGCCTCATCCGTCGTCATGTCCGCGCAGTACTCGTACGAGGGACGGAAGTTGCCGGGCTCACCGAAGAGCGGGCCTTGCCTCAGCGGGGCGTCCCCGAGCAGGTCTCTGACCGCTGGTGGCATTAGCGCCAGGAGGCGCGACCGTTCGACCTGCTGGTCAGGCGGCCACCCGTTGTAACAGACCGCGTACTTCGACGCCACGTACGCCCTGACGTCTCTCTCCACCCACGCGCTTTCAGGGAGCCACGATCCCGGATCCGAGAGGTGCGCGTACAGTCGGGTGAGATCGCGCGCATGGTCGACGTGAACGAGCGCGCCGAGGTCCGCCACGACTATCGGTGTGCCGAACCCAACCGTGACCGGTGCGTCGGGCGCCGGCTCCGGCGTCGGGAGCTGGCAGTCGCCTTCGCTCGGGCTCACGCCCTCGGGGCAGGGTGGCTTGCCCGGCGGCGCGAGCTCGTCCAGATCGCCGAAGTCGCCGGTCGCCACGATCTCGGAGCGAAGGCGCTCGACGCCTTCGGGCGTGAGCCGCTGCTCGAGGAATCCGGTGGACAGCGGGTTCGCGCTCCCGGGACGGTCGGGTCCCCCAACCGAGATCAGTCGCCCGTCGGCGTACACCCAAGCGCGGGTTCTCCCTTCCTTCCCGTTCGCAGCCCATCCGGCCCAATACCAGATCTCGAGCTCTCCGCTGGCCGGGCTGCTCGGCGTCGCTCCCTCGGGAGGAAGGCCGATGAAGCCCTTGTCGAGGATGAAGGAGCGAACGCCGCCGATCGCAGAGGCGGTCCCCACCAAGACGACGAGCACAGCGACAGAAAGCGCGACGACGCGGCGGCGGCGACTACCGTGGCTCGCACCCGAACGCCGCAGTACGTCCTCCCAGTCAGCCGAGCCGGACGTGCCAGGAAGGAGGCGATCGAGGCTGGCGCGGTCGAAATCGGTCATGTTCGTGCCTCCTCCAGTCGGGTGCGAAGCGCCGTGTGCGCTGCGTTGAGAGTCGCGGCGACAGTTCCAGCGCTGATCCCCAGCGCCTCGCTTATCGCCGCGTAGTCGAGATCTGCGTAGTAGCGAAGGAAGACGGCCGTCCGCTGCCGCTCGGGCAGGCGGGACAGCGCCACACGAAGCGCGGCATCGTCTTCCGGATGGCCATTCGTCGCGAACGGCTCGGCGTACTCGACCGCCGGAGCGACTCGACGGACATCCGAGCGTGCCGCGTTGAGCACGATGCGCCAGACCCAGGCTTCGAGCGGGCCGTCGGCACGGAATGAGCGCCGCTTGCGCACCGCGGTTGCGAAGGCCTCTTGCACCGCGTCCCGTGCTTGGTCCGAGTCGCCGGTCACGCTCGCCGCGACGCGCGTGAAGACCTCGAAGCGACTGCGGTACAGCCCTTCGAGCTCATCCAGCCTCGCTCCACGGCGTGCGATCACAACTGTCTGACGCGGAGGATGGTGGATTTCTTTAGACGAAGGGAGCCGCGCAGTCTGCGCGGCTCCCTTCGAATCCCTCGATGCTGTCCGTCAGACGAGCGAGACCGCGACCTCCTCGAGCAGATCCATCGCATCCTGCATGCCGTCCTCCATGCCGGAGTTGATGTGCATGTCGCGACCTTCCTTGGTCGGATGCTCGACGAGGACCGCGAGCGTCGTCCGTCCGTTCGCCTCCGTCAGCGTCAAGGTGTCCACCGCGGCCTGCTCCTCGGCGTCGGGAATGCCCTCGTAGACCTCCGTCGAGACGAGGCGCTCGTTCGGAACGATCTCCCGGTACTCGCCGTGGAAGCCGACCTCGAGGCCATCCGGGGTCACCATCACGTACCGCCACGTGCCGCCGACCCGGAGGTCGATCTCGCAGATCGTCATCTCGCCGCGTTTCGCGTGCCACCAGCGCCTGACGAGCTCCGGCGTCGTCCACGCCTTGTACACGAGATGCCTCGGTGCATCGAACTCCCGCGTGATCAGGATCTGCTCGTCGGTCGGGAGCGTGACCGTCGCCGTCCCGCTACTCACTGCTGCCATCTCCTGCCTCCTTTCCTTGAGTTCCGCGAGTACGACGTCGAGCTCGTCGAACCGCTCCGACCACGAGCGCTCGTACGCCTTCACCCAGTCGTGGATGGGCTTGAGCGCAGTGCCGTTCAGTCGGTAGAGCCGCTGCCGTCCCGCTTCGCGCACCTCGACAGCGCCGACCTCACGGAGGACGCGCAGATGCTTCGACACCTGCGGCTGTGCGAGCCCCAGCACGCCGACGAGATCGTTGACGGGCCGCTCGCCGCTCGCGAGGACGTCGAGGATCTGCCGCCGCCGAGGCTCGGCCACGGCGTTGAATGCGTCGGTCGTCGTCGCAGCTCTTGCCATCGCCCGATTGTATGTCCATATCGGTATATGTCAAGACGGTTACGATCGACAGCATGGAGCGCGCAGTGCACGACCGGGGCGGGTGGCCGAACGACACGCCCATCGACCGAACCGAGCACGAGCTCGCGGACTGGGAGCTGCTCATGGACGCGATCGTCGGGACGCTCGGCCGGCACGGCGTGATGAACACCGACGAGCTCCGTCGCGCCATCGAGAGCATGGAGCCGACCGCGTACGAGACTGCTTCGTACTACGAGCGCTGGCTCTTCGCCGCCGAGACGATCCTGGCGGAGAAGGGCGTGCTCTCCCCCGGCGAGCTCGACGAGCGGCTCGTGTCATGAGCTTCGCGACCGGCGACGAGGTGCGCATCGCGCGAAGAGCACATCGGGGTCACCATCGAACGCCCGGGTATCTCAAGGGCAAGACGGGGATGGTCGAGCGGGTCCACGAGCGGTTCCCGAACCCCGAGACGAACGCCTACGGTGCGGGCGGCACACCCGAGCAGCGGCTCTACCTCGTCGCCTTCGATCCTCGCGACATCTGGTCCGAGTACGACGGCCGGGTCGGAGATCGCGTCCTCGCCGACGTCTTCGAACACTGGTTGGAGCCAGCCGAATGAGCCACGACGACCACGGTCACGATCACTCGCACGACGCGATCACGACCTCGGGCGAGCCTGCCGTCGCGGCGCGCGTGCGCGCGCTCGAGGAGCTCCTCCTCGAGAAGGGCGTGCTCGAGCGCGAGGAGCTTCGAGAGCGAATCGACTGGCTCGTATCGCGAACGCCGTCCGACGGCGCACGTCTCGTTGCGCGTGCGTGGCTCGACGAGGACTTCAAGCGGCGGCTGCTCGCAGACGCACGGGAGGCGGCGCTCGACCTCGACCTGGACCCCGGCCCGTCGCCTCGTCGTCATCGCACTCGAGAACACCGAGACCGTGCACCACATGGTCGTCTGCACGCTCTGCTCGTGCTATCCGAGAGCGTTGCTTGGCCCTCCGCCTGACTGGTACAAGAGTCTGCCGTACCGCTCGCGCGCCGTCTCGAATCCTCGAGGCGTGCTACACGAGTTCGGACTGACGCTCGACGACGACGTCGAGCTCCGCGTCGTCGACTCGACGGCCGACATCCGCTATCTCGTGCTGCCGCACCGGCCACCCGGCACAGAGTCCCTGGACGAGGATGCGCTCACCGCGCTCGTCACGCGCGACTCGATGATCGGCGTCTCGCAGGCCCGCGAGCCCGCCTGACCCTCTCAGGCCGGGCGAAGCACGACCTCGATCGCCGTTCCGCGGCCCGGTGTGACCGAAGCGTCAGCTCGCCCTCGATCGCCTTCGCGCGGACACGCATGTTCGCGATTCCCTGTCCGTCGGCCCCGGAACTCGCGTCGAACCCGACCCCGTCGTCGGAGACGAGCACGACTCGACGACCCGTCCGCTGCGAGATCGAAACCTCCACGTGACGGGCTCCTGCGTGCCGGCGTGCGTTGCCGAGACCCTCCTGAACGATCCGGAACACCTCGATCTGCTCGTCCGGCGCCAGCCGAACCTGGGGATCGACGTCGACCTCGACGTCGAGCTCACCGTCGGCGGTCAGGACATCGACGTAGCGACGCAGCGCCGAGTCGAAACGCGCCGACCCGCCTGCCGACGACAATGCGAGCACGGCGAAGCGTGCCTCTTGCTGGGCCGACGTCGCCGCACGCTTGAGGCGCGGAAGCACCTCGTCGAGCGATGCTCCGGACTCGAGCATGCTCACCTGGGTCGTGATCGCGAACAGGTACTGGGCGAGCCCGTCGTGGATGTCGCGCGCGACACGGGCGCGCTCGTCGGCGACCGCGCGGCCGAACTCGGCCTGGCTGATCGCCCTCCACACGCCGACGACGAGGATTCCGTACGCGAGGAACCGGAGGAAGTCACCCTGGAGCAGGAGGTCGCTCGAGAGGATCGGCGTCAGCACGAGCTGAAGGTCGGCGAAGACCGCAAGCGTTGCCGCGAGGCAGATCCAGCTGTCGAGATCCCGCCCGTAGCGGCGGTAGCGAACCCCGAATCCAACGAGTGCGACGAGCCAGAGGAAAGCCAGAAGAGCGGCTGCCAGCCGCACGTACGAACCTTCGACGAGCTCGGGACTCGCCGAGAGCGCGTCCCCGGACATCCGTGACGCGACGACGCTACTTCCGAGTAGGACGGCGACACCGACTCCGACCGCGACGAGTGCTCGCCGACGCGGCGCTAGCCGTCCTTCGGCGTACGGAGCTACAGCGATCAGGCCTGCGCCGAGGAGCCGGGCGCCCATGTACTGCCACGCCGCCGACGACGTCAGCGAACCGCCGTCGAGGACGGGTACGACCCCGAACGCGACAGTGCCGAGCGAGATGCTCCAGAAGCCGGCCGCCAGCAGGAGGTCCAGCGTCCGTCCTTCGACGAGAAAGCGAATGCTCGTGAGCACGCAGACGAATGCGGCCACGACGGCGACGGCCGTGTCGAAGACCAGCCGAGCGTCCTGGAGCTCGTAGACCGACTTCAACGAGGAACTTGCGGCGAACAGCGTCGTTCCGGCGGCGAGGAGGCACACGAGGAGAATCTCCCCGAGCAGCCATGACCGATACCTCTCGGTGCGTGCGTGGTCCACGATTCCCTTGTCGGCACGGCGTCAGCTGCCGATAAGAGTGACGTGACCGAGCGCGTGCTCATCGTCGACGACCACCCACTCACGCGCGACGCGCTTGCGGCGCTCCTCGTGCAGCAGGGATTCGACGTCGTCGGCGAGGCCGAGGACGGGGAGAGCGCGATCGTCGCGGCGGCATCGCTCGCGCCCGACATCGTGCTTCTCGACCTGACCATGCCGGGGATGGACGGCCTCACGGCACTCCCGATGATCCGCGAGGCGGCCCCGGACTCCGAGGTTGTCGTCCTGACCGCGTCGGACGCCGAGGAGAATCTTCTCGCGGCGATTCGTTCGGGTGCGTCGGGGTATCTCCTGAAGACCGAGCCGCCCGAGCAAATAGCCGCCTTCCTTCGTGGTGTGGCTCGCGGCGAGGCAGCGCTGTCGGGAGGCGTCGCACGTCGTCTCCTCGACCGCGTGCGCGACGGGGGTCGGCTCAGCGGCGTGCCGGAGGAGATCACGCGCGTCCTTTCCGCACGCGAGGTCGAGGTGCTCCTCCTTCTCGACGAGCATCTGGGGACCGACGAGATCGCGCAGAGACTGTTCATCTCCGAGCACACGGTTCGCTCGCACGTGAAGAGCCTGCTGAAGAAGCTCGGCGTCTCCTCCCGGCGCCAGGCGCTCGAGCGCCTCGACGTCGCGCGCGCGGCCTAACGCTCGCTCTCGAAGCCCTCGAGCGCCGCCTCCACCAGGCCGGGCAGCGTGTCCAGGTTGTACCCGCCCTCGAGAACTGCTGCGATGCGCGGACCGAGAGCGGCACAGCGCTGTGCCAGGTCGCGGAAGCCGTCCGCCGTCATCGCCATCTCCGCCAACGGGTCGTCGAAATGCGCGTCGAACCCTGCGGCGACGATCACGAGGTCCGGCTCGAACGCCCGCACCACGGGCTCGACCACGTCGACGAAGGCACGCCGGTACTCGTCGTCGGCCGACCCGGCGGGAAGCGGAACATTGAGAATGCCTTCCGAGCTGGAGCTCGGCCCTCCCGTCCCCGGCCAGAACGGCCACTGATGGAGTGAGACGGTGAGGACGCTCGGGTCGTCGCGAAACAGCGCTTCGGTGCCGTTGCCGTGATGCACGTCGAAGTCGACGGTCGCAACGCGCTCGAGACCGAGCTCGCGCTGCGCGTGGCGCGCCGCGATCGCGACGTTCCCGAAGATGCAGAAGCCCATCGCTTCGGCCTCGAGCGCGTGGTGTCCCGGGGGGCGGACGAGCGCGAATCCGCCGACCTCGACGGCATGGATCGCGCAGCCGGCAGCGAGAGACGCGGCGTCCCACGTGGTCGAGACCGCGTACGTATCGGGGTCGAGCCACACTTCCTCGGCGATCGCCTCGATGCTCTCGACGTACCGCTTGGAGTGGACGAGCTCGATCTGCTCGGCCGCCGCGGGCTCTGCCTGGAGGAATCCCTGGAAGTTCTCCTGTAGCACGCGAAGCCGGCCTGCATGCTCGGGGCTCAAGCCGCTCTCGGAGACGTGGAGCTCGGTGAAGCTCGGGTGGCTGATCACGTCCACGCGAGCGCCTCCTCGAAGCGCCGTGCGACCTGTTCGAGACCGAGGCCACGCGCATGCGACGCCGCGCCGTTCCAGTCCGGAGAGACGTCGGGCAGTTGCGGCAGAGGCGCCTCGCGGTCCATCGTCGCGATCGTCCGGTACAGGCGCAGAGCATCTGCCTCGGTCGCAAGGCGGCCCTCTTCGAGCATCGCGTCGAGCGAGCCGTACTGCCCGAGCAGGTCGGCGGCCCGCTTCTGTCCAATACCCCGCGCGCCCGGGATCTTGTCGGAGGGATCGCCGCGCAGCGCGATGAAGTCCGGCACCTGCTCGGGATCGACGCCGTAGCGCTCGCGAACCTCCGCTGGCCCGATGCGCGCCGGCGGAGCCCCGGAGCTCGGCTGCAACACCGTCACCCTCGGCGTGACGAGCTGGAACGCGTCGCGATCCGACGTTGCGACGAGCGCCGTCCCACCCGCCGCCTCCTCGTGAGTCGCTGCAGCGGCGAGGAAGTCGTCCGCCTCGTACCCCGCCTCCTTCGCGCACGCGAAACCGGCAGCGCGTACGACGTCGGGAAGAAGATCGAGCTGCTCGAGGAGCTCGTCCTCGAAGACGCGACCGCTCTGATACGCCTCGAGCGCCGTGTGGCGATAGGTCGGAACGTCGAGCGTGTCCCACGCGACGAGCACGGTGCGCGGACGCTCGTCGTGCCACAGCCGCAGCAGCATGTTCGTGAACCCGATGATCGCGTTGCCCGGTCGCCCATCCTGTCGACGCATCGACTTCGGCAAGGCGTGGTACGCGCGGTGGGTGAACGAGTCGCCGTCCACGACGAGCAGCGGTCTCATGCGACCAGTCGCTCCAATTCGCCAACTGCAGCAGCGAGACGGTCGGTCGCGACGCGCGCAGCCTCGCCGACCGGCAACTCCTCGAGATCGTGCACCTGGATCGGTGCCCCGTACGCCACCCGCAACGGCCCGAGCCGCGCGAGCCGATCGGTACCGGCGATTCCCGCGGGCACGAGCGGAACGCCCGCCTCGAGCGCGATGCGAGCTGCTCCCGTGCGCCAACGCGCCTCGCGCGTCTTGCGAAGCCCTTTCCGCCGCCGTGTTCCTTCGGGGAACATGACGACGGCGTGACCACCGCGCGCGAGCCCGACCGCGGTCGCGATCGCCTCGTCGTCCTGCTCGCCGCGACGGACGCGAAAGCCCCCCGCTGCCTCGATCAAGGAGCTCAGCGGAAACCAGAAGAGCTCGGCCTTGGCCATGAAGCGAAAGAAGCGGCGTGGGAAGAACGCCATCGCGAGCGGCCACGGGTCGAAATTCGACGAGTGATTCGCGGCGAGCACGAAACCGCCGACGAGCGGCACGTGCTCGACACCAGCCGCCCGATGGCGAAAGACGACCTTGAGCACCGGCCAACTCACGGCACCGACGACGAGATAGAGCCAGCTCGGGCGGGGCAGTGGAGGCACGCCGAGGAGTATCGCGCGCCGGTGACCGTCGACAGCGGCGCTAACGTGTTGCGCCCATGGGCAAGAGTCTCGTCATCGTCGAGTCACCCGCCAAGGCGCGGACGATCGAGGGCTACCTCGGAAGCGGGTACGCGGTCGGGTCGAGCGTCGGCCATGTCAGAGATCTCCCGGATCGCGCGAAAGACGTCCCCGAAGCTCAGCGAAAGCGCTTCGGTGCGCTCGGTGTCGACGTCGACGACGGGTTCGAGCCCTACTACGTCGTCGACCCGGGCAAGAAGAAGATCATCGCCGATCTCAAGAAGCGCCTTGCCGACGCCGACGAGCTCCTGCTCGCAACGGACGAGGATCGCGAAGGCGAGGCGATCGCCTGGCATCTGGTGCAGGTCCTGAAACCGAAGGTGCCGGTCAAGCGCATGGTGTTCCACGAGATCACGAAGGACGCCATCACACGAGCCGTGTCGGAGACGCGCGCCATCGACGATCGACTCGTCGATGCGCAGGAGACGCGGCGAATCCTCGATCGCCTCTACGGCTACGAGGTGTCGCCCGTCCTCTGGAAGAAGGTGATGCCGAAGCTTTCGGCCGGACGGGTGCAATCCGTCGCCACGCGGCTCGTCGTCGATCGCGAGCGCGAGCGGATGCGCTTCGTCGCAGCCGGCTACTGGGACATCCTCGGCACCTTCGACCCGGGCTCGTTCGAGGCGCGACTCGCGAGGGTCGACGGAAGACGAGTCGCGCATGGTCGGGACTTCGGCGAGAGCGGAGCGCCGACGAATGCCGACGTCCTCGTGCTCACGGAGGATGCCGCGCGATCCCTGACCGAGGCACTCGCTGGGCGGCCGTTCACCGTCGAGAGCGTCGACGAGAAGCCGTACACGCGGCGACCCGCGGCACCGTTCCGGACGTCGACGCTGCAGCAAGAGGCAAGCCGCAAGCTTCGCTTCTCGTCCCAGACGACGATGCGCGTCGCCCAGCGACTCTACGAGAACGGCCACATCACCTACATGCGCACGGACTCCGTGACGCTGTCGGACGCCGCGCTGAACGCAGCGCGCGCCCACGCCGCGCGCGTCTACGGTGAGGAGACGGTGCCGGCCGAGCCGCGGCGCTACGAGCGCGCGGTTGCCAACGCGCAAGAGGCGCACGAGGCGATTCGACCGGCAGGGGACGTCTTCAGGACGCCGGACGAGCTGCGCAGCGAGGTCTCGCGCGAGGAGCACGCCCTCTACGACCTCATCTTCAAGCGAACGGTCGCGTCACAGATGAAGGACGCCGGCGGCCAAACGGTGTCGATCGAGCTCGGAGCCACGACGCCGGACGACCAAGCCACGACCTTCCGCGCGAGCGGCACGGTGATCACGTTCCCGGGGTTCCTGAAGGCGTACGAGTCGGGCCGTGACGAGCCGACCGACGAAGACGAGGAGCGCCGGCTGCCGGCACTGACGGTCGGCCAGACCCTGCAGGCGTCGGCGCTCGAGCCGCAAGGTCACGAGACGAGCCCGCCCGCGCGGTACACGGAGGCAAGCCTCGTGAAGGCGCTCGAGGAGCGCGGCATCGGCCGACCGTCGACCTACGCCTCGATCATGGGGACGATCCTCGACCGCGGTTACGTCTACAAGAAGGGAACCGCCCTCGTGCCGACGTTCGTCGCCTTCTCGGTGACGCAACTGCTCGAGAGACACTTCGATCGCCTCGTCGACTACGACTTCACGGCCCGACTCGAGGACGACCTCGACCGGATCGCCTCGGGGAGCGAGGAGCGTGTCGCATGGCTCCGCCGCTTCTACTTCGGCAACGGCAGCCCAGGCCTCCATGCGCTCGTGACCGATCACCTCGAGGGCATCGACGCGCGCGATGTGAACTCGATCGCGATCCCCGGTTCCGACATCGTCGTGCGGGTGGGCCGCTACGGGCCATACCTCGAGCGTGGAGAGCAGCGGGCGAGCCTGCCGGAAGACCTCGCTCCCGACGAGCTCACGCCACACGCGGGCGGAGGAGCTGTTGGCCCAGCCGGCGGGGGCCGAGCGCGAGCTCGGAACACACCCGGACACGGGCAGACAGATCGTCGCGAAGGACGGCAGGTACGGGCCGTACGTGACCGAAGTGCTCCCCGAGGGTGACGATGGCAAGCCGCGAACTGCCTCGCTCTTCTCGTCGATGTCGCTCGACACCATCACCCTCGACGACGCGGTACGGCTCCTGACCTTGCCGCGCACGCTCGAGGGCACGGGCGGCGAGGAGATCGTCGTCTCGAACGGGCGCTACGGGCCGTACGTCAAGAAGGGTTCGGAGACGCGCTCGCTCGAGTCGGAGGAGCAGCTCCTCACTCTCACCGTCGAGCAAGCGGAAGCGATCCTCGCCCAGCCGAAGCAACGACGCGGCCGCGGCGCCCCCAAGCCTCCGCTCAAAGAGCTCGGAGCAGATCCCGCCAGCGGCAAGCCGCTCGTGGTCAAGGACGGTCGCTTCGGGCCGTACGTCACCGACGGCGAGACGAACGCCAGCCTTCGCCGTGGTGACACGCCCGACGGCATCACTCTCGAGCGGGCCGTGGAACTCCTCACGGAAAGACGCGCTAAGAGCGCGTAAAGCGTCTCCGCAGGGGGTTTTCGCCGTCCGTCGGAGCCGTCATGATCTAACTTGCCCGTGACGGCAACGTCTCAGGTGGAGTGAGCCGTCTCAGGCTCTGCACGTTCGCCGCCGTGAACCGCTGAAGCATCAGCGACGGAATACGAGAGTAGGGCGCGAACGTTACGAGCTTGTGACACTGACTCGAATGAGTTAACCCTGGAAACCGCGAAAAAACCGTCGTAGACTCCGTAAGTTTGTCGCACTCGCGAGCGAGATTTCGAAAGGACTGAAACAGAACGTTGACGCAGAACCAGCTCATCGAACTCTTTGAATCAGAACATGTGAAGGCCCTCATCGAGCGTGCCGAGGAGCACGGGGGCCAGCTCGAGGCGCCCGAGCTCGAGGCGTTCGTGCTCGAGCACGACATCGGCGAGGAGGATGCGGAGCTCCTCCAGCGCGAGCTCGAAGCCCACAACGTCGAGATTACGCAGCCGGATGCCGACGCGGAGAAGGAGGAGGCAGCCGAGAAGCAGTACGAAGCCGGCCCGGTCTCCGGCGCCGCCGACAGTCTCCAGCTGTTCCTCGCCGACGTCGGCCGTCACAAGCTGCTCACCGCTGCCGAGGAGGTCGCCCTCGCAAAGCGCATCGAGCGCGGCGACCCGGTCGCCAAGCGCGTCATGATCGAGTCGAACCTCCGACTCGTCGTGTCGATCGCGAAGGGCTATCGCGGGCTCGGCGTTCCGTTCCTCGACCTCATCCAGGAGGGCACGCTCGGGCTCAACCGCGCAGTCGAGAAGTTCGACTGGCGGCGCGGATTCAAGTTCTCGACCTATGCCACCTGGTGGATCCGCCAGTCGGTGCAGCGCGCCGTAGCGAACCACGCCCGCACGATTCGCGTGCCCGTCCACGTCGTCGAGCGTCAGCAGAAGCTCTCCCGTGCCGCACGTCGGCTCGAGGTCGAGCTCGGACGTGAGGCGACGAAGGAGGAGCTCGCCGAGGCAACGGGCCTCCCGCTCCAGCACGTCGACGAGGCGCTCGGCGCAGCCCATGCGTCGGTCTCGCTGAACCAGACGGTCGGCGCGGACGACGAGGGTGAGCTCGGCGACCTCTTCGCGGACCGCGAGGCAGCCGATCCGTTCGACGAGGCCGAGGAGTCGCTTCGCCGCCAGAGCATCCGTCGTGCACTCGACGCTCTCCCCGAGCGTGAGCGACGCATCCTCGAGCTGCGGTTCGGCTTCGAGGGCGAGCCGTGGACGCTCGAGGCCATCGGCCACGAGCTCGATCTCACGCGTGAGCGCGTTCGCCAGCTCGAGGGTCAGGCGCTCAAGCGCCTCGAGGCCCTGCGCGATCTCGCAGGCCTCGCTGCGTAGTCGCCCAACAGACATGTAGCGACGACGAACGGCCCCGACATTCGGGGCCGTTCGTCGTCTTAGTGTCTGGCGGCAGTAAGCTGCCGCCATTCGCGCTCACACCGAGGGAAAGGAACGGAAGGAATGAGAAAAGTTCTCGGAGCCGGCGTTGCGCTCGCCGTGCTCTCACTGTTCGTCGTCGCGGCGGCCTCCGGAACCGCCGACAAGGCGGGTCAGAGCGACACATTGGTCTTCGGCGCTTCAGCGGAGCCGACGACACTCGATTCGCCCTTCATCACCGATGGCGAGTCGCTCCGTGCCTCGTACCAGATCAACGAAAACCTCGTTGCCCAGGTGCCAGGAACGACGACGCTCGCGCCGGCCCTCGCGACCGCTTGGAAGGTGTCAAGCAGCGGAAAGACGTACACGTTCACCCTGCGCAGGGGCGTTACGTTCCACGACGGGACTCCGTTCAACGCAGCGGCCGTCTGTGCGAACTTCGACCGTTGGTACAACTTCAAGGGCGCACAAGCAAACGCCTCGGCCTCGTACTACTACAACGTCATCTTCACCGGCTTCAAGACGAAGGACCGAGCGAAGGCGCTCTATCAGAGCTGCAGGGCGAACGGTCAGTACGTTGCCGTCGTCCGCATCAAGCGGGTCTACGGAGCTCTCCTCAACGTCCTGACGAACGGCGCATTCGGCATCCAGAGCCCGACCGCGATGGCGAAGTACGGCGCGAACAAGGGGCGGATCACGTCCGACGGTGTGTACGTGCCCACCGGTCAGTACGGAGTGCCAGGGGGCTACGCGGTCGGAACGGGCCCGTTCAAGCTCGTGTCGTGGAAAGTCGGCGACAAGCTCGAGCTCGCGCGGAACGACTCCTACTGGGGCAAGAAGGCGGGCCTCAGCCGGCTGATCATCAGGGCGATCGCCGACAACACTGCCCGTCTGCAGGCACTGCAGACCGGTGAGATCCAGGGCTTCGACAACGTCGCGCCCTCCGACATCAGCACGATCAGGAAGAACAGCAAGCTGAAGATCGTGAACCGGCCGCCGTTCAACGTCGGCTATGTGGGTATCAACCAGGCAGTCGAGCCGTTCGATCAGCTCGCTGTCCGGAAAGCCCTCGCGTACGCGCTGGATCGAGCTCAGGTCGTCCGCTCGTTCTACGCAGGTCGCGGCACCGTGGCCAAGGAGATGCAGCCACCGAGCCTTCGGTTCGGCTATTCGAACAGTGTCCCGACCTACGCCTACAGCCCCGCGAAGGCGAAGGCCGCACTCACGGCGGCAGGTCTTACGCTGCCGGTCGCGGTCGAGTTCTGGTATCCGACGGACGTGACTCGGCCGTACATGCCGGATCCGAAGCGGAACTTCCAGGCGTTCGCAGCGAGTCTGGAGAAGTCGGGATTCAAGGTCACGGCGAAGAGCGCACCATGGAGCCCCGACTACCTGGGTTCGATCCAGGCAGGCAAGGGCGGCGCGTTGTTCCTGCTCGGGTGGACCGGTGACTACGGAGATCCGTCGACGTTCACCGACGGCATCTTCTCGACAACCCAGTTCGGTCTCGACAACGCGGTGGGCAAGGCGTACTTCGCAATGCTCACCAAGGCGCTTGCCCAGCCGAACCCCGTGAAGCGGTCGGCGATGTACAAGGCGATCCAGAACTACATCATGAAGAACGTTCTGGCCGTGCCATACGTGCACACGCTGCCGGCCCTCGGGTTCGCCCGGAACGTCCAGGGCTTCGTGGCAAGCCCCGTGCTGAACGACAAGTTCTCGAGCGTTCGGTACAGCGGGTAGGGCGCGAGTGCTGAGGAGCCGACGGGCGGAGACCTAGCTTGCTCAGGTTCACCGTCCGTCGGCTCCTTCTTCTCGTTCCCATCCTCCTCGGGCTGTCGATCCTGCTGTTCATCTGGATTCGAGCCCTTCCGGGTTCCCCAGCGCAGGCGCTCCTGGGCGAGCGAGCGACCGAAGAGGCCATCCAGGAGGTCCGCGACCAGCTCGGCCTCGACGACCCGATCTATGTCCAGTACTGGAGATACCTTCAGACGCTGGCCCACGGCGACCTCGGAGCGAGCGTCTACTCGCATCGACTGGTCACCGACGAGATCAGGGAGCGCTTTCCTGCGACCGTCGAGCTCGCGCTCGCGGCGATGGTCTTCGCAGTGTCCTTCGGGGTCCCTCTCGGTTTCTACGCGGCCAAGCGCCACGGCGGTGCCTTCGACCACTTCAGCTTGTTCTCTTCCCTCATCGGCGTCTCGATCCCGATCTTCTTCCTCGCGATCCTGCTCAAGTACGCATTCGCGGTGAAGCTCGCCTGGCTACCGAGCGTCGGGCGGCAGGACGTCTTACTCACCGCCGAGCACCCCACCAACTTCTACGTCCTGGACGGCATCATCACGCGCAATTGGACCGCCTCCTGGGACGCTTTCAAGCATCTGATCCTTCCTGCGATCGCTCTCGGCTCGATTCCACTGGCGATCATCGCGCGCATCACGAGAGCCTCGGTCCTGGACGTCCAGAACGAGGACTACGTGCGCACTGCGCGGGCGAAGGGACTTCCACCGCGTACCGTCGACCGAAGCCACGTCTTCCGAAACGCGATGCTGCCCGTCGTCACCGTCATCGGCCTTCAAGTCGGGCTCCTCCTGTCGGGGGCGATCTTGACGGAGACGGTGTTCGCCTTTCCGGGGATGGGTACCTGGGTGCAGGAGGCGATCAAGCACCGCGACTATCCCGTGCTACAGGGCGGGATCCTCTTCATCGCGATCATCGTCGTCCTCATGAATCTCATCGTCGACATTGCGTACGGGTTTCTCGACCCACGCATCCGTCTGGCGGGGAAGTAGACGACATGTCCATCGCCGAGAGCACCGAGATGTCGCTCGAGCAGAACCCGCCGACCGGGCTCTTGCGCGACGCACTTCGTCGAATGACGCGGAATCCGGGCGCGATCTTCGGGCTCTTCGTGATCGGGTTCTTCATCTTCGTCGCCGTCTTCGCCCCCCTGCTGGCTCCGTACGACCCGCAGGAGCAGAATCTCACGCTCATCGAGGACGGCTGCTGCCCAGGGCCGTCGAGGGAACATCTACTCGGCGTCGACGATCTCGGTCGAGATGAGCTCTCGCGGCTCATCTACGGCGCTCGCTACTCGCTTCTGATCGGCATCGTCGCGGTCACCGTCGGGCTCACACTCGGCGTTCTGCTCGGCTCGATGGCCGGGTACTTCCGCCGCCTCGACACCCCGATCATGCGCGTCATGGACGTCATGCTCGCGATCCCGGGCTTCTCTGATGGCGATCGGGATCGTCGCTCTCTTCGGTAGCGGTGGTCTCCTTCAGGTGATGCTCGCCATCGGGATCGTGAACGTCCCGATCTTCGCGCGACTGATGCGCGGCTCGATCCTCGGCCAACGCGAAGCGGACTACGTTCTCGCGGCTCGTGCGATCGGGGTACCCAACCGACGCATCCTCGGGTCGCACATCATGCCCAATGCGGTTTCACCCGTGATCGTCGCCGGAACGCTCGCGCTCGCGACGTCGATCATCGACGCCGCGGGCCTCGGCTTCCTCGGCCTCGGCCCCCAGGATCCCGCAACACCGGAGTGGGGCACGATGCTGACCGATACCGTCAAGTACCTCGAATCGCAGCCGCTGCTCGCGATTCTCCCGGGTCTTGCGATCGTGATCATCGTCATGGGCTTCAACCTCGTCGGCGACGGACTGCGCGAGGCACTCGACCCGAAGCTGCGCGGACGTGTCTGAGCCACTGCTGTCCGTCGACGGTCTCCGCGTCGAGTTCACCACCGAACGTGGGACGATCTATGCAGTCAACGATGTCTCGTTCACGATCTCCGAAGGAGAGACGATCGGCATCGTCGGCGAGTCCGGCTGCGGCAAGAGCGTCACGTCGCTCGCGCTCCTGGGCATCCTCGCGCGAGCCGGCCGTGTGACGGGCGGTACCGCGGTGTTCGCGGGAGCGAATCTCCTGACGATGTCGGACCGGGAGCTTCGAAGGATCCGGGGCAAGGAGATCGGGATGATCTTCCAGGATCCGATGACGAGCCTGAATCCCGTGCACACGATCGGAGGGCAGATACGCGAGGCGCTGACGACCCACTTCGACATCTCGACCCGCGACGCGAACATTCGCGTTGTCGAGCTTCTGAATCAGGTGGGAATCCCGAGCGCGAAAGCCCGGTTCGGCGATTATCCGCATCAGTTCTCCGGTGGCATGCGCCAGCGCGTGATGATCGCGATGGCGCTCGCATGCGAACCGAAACTCCTCATCGCCGACGAGCCGACGACCGCACTGGACGTGACCATCCAGGCGCAGATTCTCGATCTCCTCCGGACGCTGGTGGTCGAGCGCGGGACCGCACTCGTCATGATCACGCACGATCTCGGCGTCGTCGCTGGGATGTGCGAGCGGGTCAACGTGATGTATGCGGGAACGATCGTCGAGACCGGGACGGCCGATGACGTCTTCGCCCAGCCGCGTCACCCGTACACGCTCGGGCTCCTCCAGAGCGTCCCGCGACTCGACGTGGGTCGACAGCTCGCGCTTCACCCCATTCCAGGTCAGCCACGAAACATGCTGAGCCCTCCGACCGCATGTCCGTTCGCCCCCCGCTGCCGATACCGCGTCGACATCTGCGACCAGGAACTGCCCGGGCTCCAGCAACGGGGATCGGGGCAGAAGGCCGCGTGCTTCAACCCGGTTGAAGCCGACGAGTGGAGGCGAAGCCGTGCCAGTGGGAAAGAGGCGTGACGATGGAGGCCGGAGGTCGCACGCTCGTCGAACTCGATGACCTCCGCGTCTGGTTCCCGATCCGGAGCGGCATCCTGCTCGATCGGCACGTGGGAGACGTGAAGGCGGTCGACGGTGTCTCCCTGACGATCGAACGCGGCGAGACACTCGGACTCGTGGGCGAGTCTGGCTGCGGCAAGTCCACGCTGGGCAGGACTCTCATACGGCTGTACGACGCGACCTCGGGACGGATCGTCTTCGACGGCAAGGACATCACGTCCGCGAAGGACCGAGAGATGCGCGACGTACGTCGGCGTATGCAAATGGTCTTTCAGGATCCATACGCATCCCTCAACCCCCGACACTCGGTGGGTCGGATGGTCGGCGAGCCGCTCCGTGTTCACGGCGTCGCATCTGGAGGAGAGATCGGAGCTCGTGTGCAACAGCTGCTCGAGGTCGTCGGCTTGCCGGCCGATGCCGCGGACCGCTATCCACACGAGTTCTCCGGCGGTCAGCGGCAGCGGATAGGCCTCGCTCGAGCTCTGGCGCTCAACCCGGAGCTCGTCGTGTGCGACGAACCGGTGTCCGCGCTCGACGTCTCGATCCAGGCGCAGATCGTAAACCTCCTCGAGCGACTCCAAGCCGAGCTCGGGCTGACATATCTCTTCATCGCGCACGACCTTGCCGTTGTCCGTCACATCTCGGATCGGATCGCGGTGATGTACCTCGGCAAGATCGTCGAGATCGCTTCGTCTGACGATCTGTACGACAACCCGCTGCACCCGTACACGATCACCCTGCTTTCCGCGATCCCGATCCCGGATCCCGCCATCGAACGTCGCCGAAGTGCCATCAGGGTGACCGGCGACCTGCCGAGTCCGGCGAATCCCCCTCAAGCGTGTCGCTTCCACACACGCTGTCCGTTCGCTCAGCCGACGCGGTGCGCGGAGGACGAACCCGTGTTGCGCAAGGTCGACGGGCATCTGGTCGCATGCCACTTCGTCGAGGAGATCAGGGCCGGCCAGATCCTGCCGGCAGATCGACCGGCTGCCTAGTCCGGAGCACGAGTCGCGACACAACGGGTTCCCCCGTTCGAGTTAGTGGCCCCGCGAGGATCTAAAGGGGTACGGTCGCGCCGCCGATATCGGACTCGTGGACGCCGCTGAGCGCAAGGAGATCCTGAACCGCTATCGCGACCACAGCCGTCGATTCGAAGCGGCTGCGGCGCGGCGCAGCTCGAGCCGGCGAGGTGCGGTCATTCCGTTCACCCCGCCTTCGTCACGCGAGGTCGGTCAGGATCCGACCGCGCGCGAGATCGAGGTGCTGCAGCTCGTCTCAGACGGGCTCGTGAACCGCGAGATCGGCGAGCGCCTCTTCCTCTCCGAAGAGACCGTCAAGTCGCACGTGCGACATCTGCTCGCCAAGCTTCAAGCAAGAAGTAGAGCCCACGCCGTAGCGGTCGGCTTCCGGCGTGGGCTCATTGCGTAGCTACGTCCGTCAGCATCCCATATCTCCGAACCGGGCCAGTCCCCCGGGTTACACCCGAAAGAGGGATGCCCACCCCCGGCGGAGAACCGAGGATGCGACGGAACTACCAGACCTTCGAACCCCTGGCCATAGGCGATGACTCCTCGATTGGGAACTGACGGCAACCGCATCGTATACCCCATTCGAGGGATAGTTCAAGGCTGGCTTAGAGCCGGACCGAGCCCAAAGCGACGTACCGCTGTGTACGTCGTGACACTGGTGATCGTGGCGCTCGCCGTGGCGGCAGCACTCGTAGGAGCCGGCTACACAATCGATGCTCCCTTAACCGTGCTGGCCCTGGCTGTTGCTGCCGCCATAGCCGAGCGGAGCAGCGTACGCCTAACGCGGAATACCGAACAGTCAATCTCGGTGCTCCCGACGCTGTTCGCCGCTGTCCTCTTCGGGCCGCTTGCAGCCGGACTGGTCGGTGCCGCGTCAATGCTCGGCGACCCGGAGCTGACATCACGCCGCGACCGCGACCGAGCTCCGCGCCTGAAGTGGGCTACGTACACGAGCACTCGTTTCATTGGGGGTGCGGCCACAGGTCTCGCGGCTCAGGCGACTGCGGGGCTGGTGCCTTCGGAGTTCGGCAGCCTAATCGCTGCAACCCTAATAGGCGCGCTTGTGGGCGAGATCCTCGAGGTCGGGTTCGCAGTCCTCACATCCGCTGTACGTGGCGGATCTGCTCGCGAAGTCGCCAAGACGTTGACCCCGATGTTGCTGATCACGGCACCGATCTACGCACCGATTGTTGCCCTACTCGCCTTCATGTACGTCGAGGTCTCCCCATGGACACTGGCGCTATTCCTGGTGCCAGCGATGGCTGCACAGCGTCTCTACGATCTCTATCAGCAGGAGCGTCGCCTCGCAGCCGACCTGTCGACAGCTAACGAAACGCTAGAACGGGCGAACCTGCAGTTCGCCGGGGCGTTGATTGCGACGCTGGATGCACGGGATCGCTACACGGCAGGTCATTCGGCGGCGGTCGCGATCTATTCGCGCGACATTGCGACGCGGATGGGATTGGCCCAGGAGGTTCAAGATCACGCTTACCTCTGCGGACTCGTCCACGACATTGGAAAGATTGGGCTCCCTCCGGGGCTGCTTGAGAAGCCTGGAGCGCTAACACTGGAGGAACGACGTCAGATGCAGGAGCACTCGGCCATCGGCGAGCGGATTCTTGCTCATGTCGACGAGTACTCCGAGATCGCGAGAGTGGTTCGACACCATCACGAACGTAGTGACGGTCAGGGATACCCGGACGGACTCACTCTCGAGGAGACCCCGCTCGTATCACGCATCATCGCGGTTGCTGACGCATACAACGCGATGACATCAGACAGGCCATACCGTGATGCCATGCCGAGCCGGGTGGCACGACTGCGGCTCGCTCAGGCCGTCGACAGTCAGTTCGACACCAGCGTGGTCGCCGCGTTCGAAGCCATACTTGCGAGTGCGGACGAGGAGTATCGGCTCGCAGCGCGCAGCGACTTCACAGAGTTCTCTCAGAGCTCCTACGACGACTCGTCATCGCTTGAAGATGCACCCGTCGCCGAGGTGGCGTAGTCCGAGCGCTCTAGTACTGCTTGAACCGCCAACGCATTGCGTGAACGAACTCCGAGCTTGTCGTAAATGTGGTGTGTGTGGGCCTTGACCGTCGACTCCTCAATGTAAAGCAGCTTGGCTATCTGTCGGTTGGTCAGTCCGGTGCGCAGCAGCTCGTAGACCTCTTTCTCCCGCCGCGAGAGCAGCAGGCGCTTGTCGCCAAGCGCGATGGGGTGCCCGACAGTCGTCGCGAGATCGCTATCTCCAACCATCTCGACGAGCTCTCGGAATCGGCGTCCTTCGGTCGACCGAAGAAGAACCGAGAGTAACTCTGGACATGATCGATACGTCGTGACAAGGAGGTCAACGGCACCTGTACGAAACGCCGCATCCTCTAGGGCAACAGCGCGTTCGATTACATCGCGCGCGCCGTTGCGAATGGCGCAGACAGCCTCAACAGCTGGAACCAAAACCACGGGCTCAACGGCTGTCGTAGTGTCCCTGACCTCGTCGACGAGCTCCCAAGCCTCGGCTGTTCGGCCGACGCACGCCATCGCGAGCGCGCGCGAGCACATCACTTCGCCGACCGAGGCCCTGAGCGCTCCACGCATCGGTCCGATCCGGAGGTCCAATGCCTCCGTGAATCGGCTCTGTTGTGCAAAGAGTCGGAGGAGTACCGAACAACTGAGCAAGTCGGCGTGTACATCCCGGCACGACCGTGCGCGCGCCAGCGCCTCTGAGGCTGCGTGCTCTGCGTCGCGCCACCGCCGAGCGCCTGAGTGTGCCATTGCTGCCGCACACAGCGAGTACGGAAGCGCAAAGTCGAAGCGATATTGCTCCGCAGCCTCGTGAAGTGCGTCAGCCGCCTCGAGAGCATCGTCATATCGCGCGACGAGCGCTAGCGCAATCGCGTATCCACTCAGGAAGGACGACTCAACGAGCGGGTCGCCAACAGCAGACAAGACCTGCACGGCAGTGTCGGCTTCGTCAAGATCCAGCGAGCCCTGTCTCAACTGGAGATAGAGGAGGTGCCCAGCAGCCCGAACCATCTCACGCGCATCACCGAAGCCCACACCCTCCGATAGTTCCATCAGTGTTGCCTCTGAGCTAGGAAGCTCCAGGTCGATGAAGCATCTGAGCTGACCCCACTTAGCGTCACGCACCTCGGCCTCGGACGCAGCGGCTGCCTCCGCACGGCGATAGAGCGCCAGCGCGTCCTCCTCTCGCGACGCTAGATGCGCGGCACGGCCGGCAACCGAGAGGGCTCGGAACTCCAGCGCAGGATCGCCGACCGCGGCCGCCTCGGCATGAGCGACGGCTTCGACGTGTCTGCCGTTGCGGAGCATCGTCTCGGCTCGTGCCATGGCGAAGATCGGGGCATCGAGTGCCGCATCCGCGGCGAGATCGCACCACTTCTGCAACGTCGACAGTCGGGCCGTGTCGAGCAGCTCGTCGAGCGCCCGGCGCATGAGATCCTCGAGCTCCGCAGTCACGCCCAGGCGATCGATGAGATCGAAGGCGGCGTCCCACTCGCGACGCCCGCGATACATCTCGAGACACGTCATGCCGGCACCGTCTTCCGGTGCGAGTCCGAGCTGAGCGCTCCGCTCCTCCAGAAACGCACGCGCGAGCGGATGGAGGTCGAGGCGCTGCTCACGCTCGACGAGGAGCCCGACGTCGAGCGCAGCCGAGCAGACCAGGTCCGCCATGTCGCTGCCGAGCAGCGCGGTGGCGAGCTCGTGGTCGAGGAGTGGCGCGATCGCAAGCGTCGTCAACCCCTGTCGCACGTCCGGACCGAGCGCGCCGAAGACTTCGTCCGCAAAGAACGTGTACAGAGACTCGGGAAACTGGTCGACGTCGTCCTGGATCTCGGCGGACGAGACGCTCGCTAGCCCGATGACCGCCGGCCAGCCGTTCGCCAGCAACACGAGCCCGGAGGCGGCACGCGCACTCCGCCCGACGAGGAGGTCGGCGGCCTCGCGGTTGTCCATGGCGAGCGCCGTCTGATTCACCTCGAAGGCATCGCCGTACATGAGTTCCTTGGTCGACACCCATGCGGGACGCACGCGACTCGCGATGAGGAACTGCACGGGCGACACCGACACGAGGGTCTGCACGAAGTGCTCGGCGCGCGGCTCTTGAGCGACCTCGTGGTAGTCGTCGAGGACGAGCCACGCGTTCGAGGGCCACTCCGCGAGATCCTCGCCCAGGATCTCGGCGAGTGTCTCGACGTTGTCTGCCGGCGCGGGAAGTGCGCGCATGTGCGCCCGCAGACGGACGTCGCACTCCTCGACGATCGAGGTCGCGCTGCGCGCGACGCCGAGGGCAAGCGCCGCGACGTCCGTCGAGGACGACCGCGCCGTGAACCATGAGGCGCACCGGCCGTCGCGAGCGACCCACTGCTCTGCCAGCGTCGTCTTGCCGTAGCCCGCCGGCGCGACGAGCATTCGCACGCGCGCCTTCGACTCGTCGAGGAGTGCGAACAACCGCGGTCGCTCGACGATCCTTCGTTTGCGGATCCGTACTTCTGAGGCTGTCGCCGTCGTCGCCCTCTCCTGACCGACGTCACCTGGATCGACGTTTCGACCCTAACACTCCGGTGGATAGGAGGGAGTGCCCGCGGCGAGATCGCCGCGGGCACCTGGGGTCAGCGGGGAAGCCGGGCCGCAATCATGAAGCGGCGCCCCGCAGACAGCGGATCCTCTCCCGTCAGGAGTCGGAAGGCCATCGGAATCTGTCGACGACGACGCACGCCGAGCTTCTGTCGAAGCACGTCACAGTGCGCCTTCGCCGTCCTGGGGGAGATCCCGAGGCGTATCCCGACCTCGTCGTTCGAGCAGCCCGCTGCGATCAACGCGACGACCTCACGTTGCCTCAACGTGATGGGAGCCGTCTTCCTCTCCGTGGCCAGTTCGATCATGGCTTGGACGCTACTCCCCCGTTCGAGGGATGGCCATCGACTCGGAGGTGTAAGCCACGGTGTAACCGACGGCGCCGGATACCGTCGGTCGGAGACCGCTGGCAGGACGTGCGCGCGGTTCCACGGCCTACCGAACGCCCCGACCGGCACACTTCACGGCGCGTGGCAGCGATGAATCCGAACTCGAGCAACCGCCCGTCGGGACGAGCGGTCGTCATCGCTTTCGCGATTGCGATCGCTGCGGCACTCGCCCTCGTCGCCGTCGCACTCGTCGGACGCAACAGTTCGAGCGCTCCGCCTACTCCCGACCCGGTCGTTGATTTGAGCGGCATCCCCCAGGAAGGTCGTGTGCTCGGCTCGCCAGACGCGCGCGTCACACTCATCGAGTGGGCCGACCCTCAGTGCCCCGGCTGTCGTGCGTACACGGAGGAGCTCTTCCCGACCCTTGTCGACGAGTACGTCCGGCCCGGGAAGGTCAACACGGAGTTCCATGGGCTTCCCTTCATCGGGGACGACTCCGTGAAGGGGTACCGCTTCCTCCTGGCCGCGGCCGAGCAGAACAAGCTGTGGGACCTTCAGGAGGCGCTCTATCGCAACCAAGGCGGCGAGAACGACGGCTGGCTCACGGACGATCTGATCCGGGAGCTCGCAGCGCAGATCGACGGCCTCGACGTCGACCAGCTCTTCGCTGACGCCGAACGGTCCGACATCGTCGCGGAGGCGAACGGAGCGATCGCCGCAGGTCAGGCCGCCGGTATCCCGGGAACGCCGACGCTCCTGCTCAAGATCGGAGCCGCGGAGCCGTACCAGATCCAGGTCGCTACGGTCGATCAGCTGCGGGCAGCCCTGGACGACGCGCTCGACGGTTGACAGACCGAACGCTCCGCATCGCGGCGGCGGTCGTCGCCACCGCAGGCGTCGTCGTCGCCGGCTACCTGACGTGGGTGCACTTCGACGACGCCGCGCTCGTGTGCGTCGCGGGCGGCGGCTGTGAGACGGTCCAGCAGTCTGCGTATGCGGAGATCGCAGGCATCCCGGTCGCGGCGCTCGGGCTGGGCGCGTACCTGCTCGTTCTCGGGCTCATCGCGTGGGACACGCCGGAGGCGCGCCTCGGCGCAGCGACGGTGGCCCTCGTCGGGCTCCTCTTCAGCATGTACCTGCTCGCGGTTCAGCTGTTCGTGATCGACGCCGTATGCGTCTGGTGCATGGCCAACGACGTCGTGATCGCGCCGCTGCTCGCAGTGCTCACCGCGCTGCGACTCAGGTCATAGGGACCTGGCGAAGAACCTTCGGCGCGACGCGGTCGAGAATCTCCGCGAGACTGTCGCCCGTGCATGTGAGGCCGTGGTTCCGCAGGCCGATCACCGCGTGTGCGGGGTCGGGCTCCTCTGCGACGAGATCGGCTACGGCGACAGCGAGCTGTTGCGTGCCGCACGGGTAGTTCACATCGGTTGCGGCGATGCCGTCCATCCATGCATGGATGTGCAGGATCGCGCCGACGTCGGGATGCGCCTGGTAGATCATCCAGTGCTCGATCGCGTCGACGGACACGCGCCTCGGCTCGATCCCCGGCGGGACGCTGAGCACGATGACGCCGCGCTCGTCGTCGAAGTCCTTGACCATGAGGATGTCGCGACCGACCGACTCGAGCTTCGACTTGTCGACGCCGCTCGCACTCATCCAGAACCGCGTCGCGTCCTTCCGTGCCGAGAGGTTCCCGTACGAGAGACCGCCGACCGAATAGAGGCGCATGACGTGGCGGAGGTCTCGTCCCGAGAGGTACTCCTCGACGGGAAACGGTGACGGCAGGAGGTCGAGCTCGTCGAGGCGACGACCCGACTCGCTGATGTCGGCGGTGACCTCGTCACCGTCCCACAGCTCCGGCTCGAGGTCGGGGATCCACTCGTTGTCGATGACGAGTCGTGACGTCGCGAGCGGCTCGAGGCGCTCGTAGATCGCCGCCGGATCCTCGGACACGTGGTACGAACCCTGCTCCATCGTCGTGAACCAGACGCCCTTCTCCGGCACGCGCATGAGCACGACGTTGGAAAGTGTGCGAACGAGCATCGGATAGCTCGCCTTCAGGGCGTCGTCAGGCGCCTCGGGCATCTCGTAGAAGGCCGCCGAGTACGTCCCGCGCGACGCGCGGCGGAACGCCTTGGGATCCTCGGCGTCGAACATGTTGAGGACGAAGTCGGCGTCGGCGATATCGTCGACGTAGGCGAAACCGTCCGCTTCGAACTGCTTACCGATCGCACGCACCCACTCCGCGTGCTCCGGAGACGTGGCAGTTCCCCAGATCGCGTACTTGCGCACGGTTCGAGTCTAGCCGCGTCAGCGGAACAGATCGCGCTCACGCGGCATGACGAGATCGCTGCCGCGGCCCTCGCCGGGTTGACGGAGACCGCGCACGATCGCTGCCGGGATCCCGTCCGTCTTCCCCATCACGAGCTGGGCGGCGCCTGCGATCTCGTCGGCGACGGCGATCTCCGTCGCGTGGAGCTCGTAGCCCGCTGCATCCCGTCGACCCGTGAGGTCGACGAGGGCTACGGTGCCGGACACGCCGAGGGCGACGTCGGTCGTCCCTCGACGCCAGGCGCGGCCGAACGAGTCGGACACGATCACGCCGATCTCGACGCCCGTGAATTCGTGGATCGCTCGGCGGAGCGACTCTGCGGAAGCGTCGGGATCGACCGGCAGCAGCACGAGGGTGTCTCGGCCCTTCGCATTCGAGGCGTCGACGCCTGCCGATGCGCAGACAAAGCCGTGTCGCGTCTCGGCGATGACGAGCGGGGGTCGCGATCTCACGACCTCGACCGACTCTCGAAGGATCACCTCGGCCCTGCGTGGATCGGTGTCGCCGGCGAGCTCGCGCGCGCGGTCGGACGGCACGATCCCCTCGAGATCGACGATGCGCCCCTCGACCTTCGACACGGCCTTCTGCGCGACGACGAGCACGTCGTTCGCCTCGAAGCCACCCGAAGCAGCGGCAGCGCCGGCGAGGAGCGCCGCGAGATCGTCGCCCTCGTCGAGCTCCGGCAGCCCCCGGAGGCCGATGACGCGCAGCTCTCCGGTCAACCGAGCCCTGTGACCCGGATTCCCGCGTGCCCCTTGTACCGACGGTTCATGTTCACGATGACCGCCGTAAGCCCCTCGAGGGCCCGAGCACTCGCGAGCGGGCCGGCATCGAGCGCGCGCCCGGAGGTGAGTCGTGCGACGAGGCCGAGCGCCACTGCCTTGGCCTCGGCATCGTCGCCGCAGACGAACGCGTCCTCGTCGGGCGGATGCTCTGCCCCGAGGCTCGATGCTGCGAGCGAGTGCAGCCCTGCGACGACGGGGGCGTCGAGCTCTCCCTGGATCCGCTCCGCGAGCGACACGGCGTCCGGGGTCGGGAACACGCCGTCCTTCGAAAAGCGAAGCTCCGAGGCGACCGAGAGAACCGGAGTCGTGCCGATCGCCTGCCGGAGCTCGCGGGCTGTGTCCAGTAGCACCGTCGGCGTTGACCGCGAGGATGACGAAGTCGGCGTCCGCGCACGCCTCGCCATTGGTCTCGCCGGCGCAATCGAGCTCGAGGGCGGTTTCCGCAGCTCGAGCGGCGTCGCGCGAGCCGACGACGACATCGATGCCAGACGCGTGCAAGCGTCCTGCGAGCGCCTTCCCGAACGGCCCGGTTCCTCCGACGATCGCTATGCGCACGCAGCCTCCAGCACGACTTCGGCGAGGCGCTGCTCGGCGGCCCGGTCGAGCATGAGAGTCCCGGTGACGACGAGGTCGACGTCGGCGTCCGCAGGCGCATCGGAATCGTCGATCACGAGGCCGTCGACGAGGCCCTCGTAACAGCCCGTCACATGGCGTGGTGATGCGCCGCCTGCCATCCGCGTGAGCATACGGGCGGCCGGACCGGTGACCGCCGCGCCGCCGACCAACGGGCTCACGGCCAGACACCGGACGCGGCGGCTCTCGATCGCCGCGCGGATCTCCCGCACGGCCACGATCGGCCCGATTGACAGATACGGGTTGCTCGGCGCGAAGAGGATCGCGTCGGCGTCCTCGAGCGCCTCGACAACGCCCGGCGCCGCGCGTGCGCCGTCGGCACCCTCGTAGTCGACGGCGTCCACGTCATCTTCGTGGCGTCGCCCGACGAACCACTCCTGAAACGGGAACCGTCCGGCGGGCGTGCTCACGTGGGTGCGCAGGCGATCGTCCGTCGCGGGAATGAGCTGCGCCGCCACGCCCGCACGGCGCGCGAGATCGGCCGTGACGCTCGAGAGCGCAGAGCCGTCTCGGAGCGCCTGAGTACGAACGAGGTGGAGACCGATGTCACGGTCGCCGAGGCGAAACCAGTCCTCCCCGCCCCACCCGGCCGCAGACTCGAGAGCGTCCCAGGTCTCGTCGGCCCGCCCCCACCCGCGCGTCACGTCGATGAGACCTCCGAGTGTGTACAGCAGGCTGTCGAGATCGGGAGAGACGTGGAGACCGAGGATCTCGACGTCGTCGCCGACGTTGCCGATCACGGTGAGCTCGCCGTGACCGAGCACACCTGCGAGCCCGCGGGCGAACCGCGCACCGCCGCCTCCTCCGGACAGGAGGACGATTCTCACGCCGGAACGGCGAGCAATGCGCGCGTCCGTGGCCCGAGATTTCGAGGGAGGCGTTCGAGATCCGAGTCTTCATCGACGTCGGCCTCGAGCTCGGGAATCGACACGGTGGAAAAGGGCGCGTGCGCGCGGAAACGAGCCGCGCTTCCCGGGCCGTACAGCGGAGCGAAGAGCCCCGGATCGGGGAGGGACAACGCATTCGTCGTCCCGTCGAACGCTTCGACGAGCGCGAGCCCGGCGTCTGCGAGGCGCCGGATCGACGCTGGAGTTGCGGCCGGAAGGTCGGCGTTGACCACGACGGCATGCCCCTCGACGCAAGCGAGACCCGCGGCGACGGCGGAGCTCAGACCTCCTCCGGGATCGCCGACGACTTCGGCCGACGCGGACACGACCGAGGGATCGTCGGTCACGACGACGACACGGCCGACCCGTGCTGCCGCTTCGACCACGTCTCCGAGCATCGCGATCGCGACGGCGGCTCGGAGCGACGACGGCAGGCGGCGCTTCGCGTCTCCGCGATACGGAATGACGATGACCGGCACGCGGCGAAGGTTACGCAGCGTTCGACGAGGTGTCCGCGCCCGGGCCTGACGTGGCCCACTCGCGGACGTCGAACCAGTGCGTGCCACGCAGCGCCTCGGCCACGTCGGTGTCCGTGTGGCCGGGGTTGAAGACGTGGTGGTCGAGGTCGCAGCAGATCTCGAGCTCGTCGAGCGATCCGTGTGAGATGCGTGCGAGCGCCTCTGCGGGAAGCTGCGCCTCGGAGACGTTGTAGTGCTTGAACTGCAGGTCGGGATCGAGCTCCATCAGGTCGGGCCAATCCGGGCACGTGCGTGCACTCATGAGCCGGTTCCCGGGTCATGAGTGTGGAGGGGTGTGGGGAACCGGGAGGTTCCCCACGATCTCGAGAAGAAGGGGGCACGCGGGGGAAACATGGTTTCCTCCGCGACCGCGAACCGGAGGTGAGCGGTGCTCATCGGACGGCTGAGTTCTCCTCGAGCATCCACGTCCCTTCAAAGCGGACGACGCCGCGCGCGTCATCCCCCGGATAGACCACGAACACGAGCGCGTCGTCGAGCCAGTGGTAGACGTGCTCTCCTGCCTCGTCGGTGAGGCCGAGTCGGAGGTGAAAGCGTCCTTCGGCGAGCGGGAGCGAGCCGATCTGGAAGCGCACGTCTCGCGCCGCGCTTCCGCTCGTCCATCCGATCGACCGCAGGTCGACGGCGTGGCCGGCGACGAGGATCCCGGCGTCGTCGCGCAGCTCGAGCTGGAGCCGCGGCGGCGGCACGCCGTCGGCGGCGATGCTCACGCGGAGCTCGAACGGCTCGCCCGAGAGGAACTGCAGTCGATCCGCGCCCTCCTGGCCGACGAGCACCGCAGACGCGATGGACGCTTCGCCGGAACCCCACTCTCGCAGGCCCGCTCCTCGCTCGGCGGGATTCGCGTCGTCGGCGAGCGCGCGGCGGTAGCGGATCACCGCTTCCCGCGTCGGACCGTCGAACGCGACGTGCCCACCCTCGAGGAACACCGACCGCTCGCAGAGTCGCTCGACTGCGCTGGCATCGTGTGAGACGAAGACGATCGTGCCGCCCTTCTCCTTGAACGCGAAGATGCGGCCGAAGCACTTTCGCTGGAACGCCTCGTCACCGACGGCGAAGACCTCGTCGAGAAGCAGGATGTCCGCGTCGAGGAATGCCGCGATCGCGAATCCGAGGCGCATCGTCATCCCCGACGAGTACGTGCGCACTGGCCGGTCGATCGCGTTCTCGAGCTCGGCGAACGCGACGATCTCGTCGAAGCGCTGCTTGATGTCGGCACGGCGCAGACCCTGGATCGCGCCGTTCAGGAAGACGTTCTCGCGGCCGGTGAAGTCCAAGTGGAAGCCGGCGCCGAGCTCGAGGAGCGAGCCGATGCGGCCCTCGCTGCGAACGCGGCCAGCTGTCGGCTTGATGATCCCGGCGATGACCCGGAGCAACGTCGTCTTGCCCGAGCCGTTCCGCCCGATGAGCCCGACTGCCTCGCCGCGCCCGATCTCGGCGGAGACGTCCCGCAGCGCCCACACGTCGGTCGCCCGCGTGTCGCCGCGCTGGACGAAGAGATCCTTCAGCGTCCGCGCGTCGCGCGCATGAACGCGGAAGCTGCGTGCGACACCTTCGACGGAGATTTCGCCGACTTCCATGCGGCCTAGAGTAGAGCGCGGCATGGAGCGAGTCGGCGAACACCCCATTCCCGCAGGGCCGCTCGCCGTTCGTTGGCTCGCGCACGAGATCCCGGAGCAGCGGGCGGGCATGGCGACGAAAGCGCGCGTCCGGCTCGAGAACGCGGGTACCGCGCCATGGCGCTCGCGCGGGACGGGAGGGCGTGCAGCTTGCGTATCACTGGCTCGATCCGCTCGGTAACGCGATCGTCTGGGACGGCACGCGTGCTTCGTTTCCCGATGCGGTGGATCCCGGTGAGACGGTCGAGCTGGAATCACCCGTCGTCGCACCGCGGCCACCCGGCAGCTATCGCCTCGCGTTCGATCTCGTCGAGGAGTTCCGGTTCTGGTTTCAGGAACTCGGGTCGGCGCCGCTCGATCTCCCCGTCGAGGTGAAGCCGCGGATCGACGAGCGGCGATTGGGCGTCCGGGTCCACGGGCCACCCGACCCTGAGCTCGACGCCGCACTCGCAGCGCTGGACGAGCCGATCGTGCAGGAGGACGCGGTAGCGGTCGCGCACCTCGTCTCCGGAGTCGTCCCCGCGCCCGACTGGTCACGCCTGATCCTCGACGCGCACGCCGAGGGCTACGGGGCGGTCGGGCCGGCGATCGAGGCCGACTCGCGTGCTGACAGGAAGCGGTTCGCGGCATGGGTGTCGGGCGGCGGGCGAAACCCCCGCTTCCACGAGCCGCTCCTCCTACCCTCGCTCCTCGACGGCCTCGAGCCGTCGACCCACGAGGAGCTGCCCTCGTACGAGGGCCATGACGCCCTCTTCGAGGGCCGCGCCGTCGTCAGACTTCGGTCGCGATCCGGTCGTCCG
This sequence comes from uncultured Gaiellaceae bacterium, assembly GCA_963833725.1. Lineage (GTDB taxonomy): Bacteria > Actinomycetota > Thermoleophilia > Gaiellales > Gaiellaceae > GMQP-bins7. The sequence continues at coordinate 73,398 of CAWHYV010000005.1, read as the reverse complement.
AGCGGCTGAAGACCCAGCCCCCGACGACGAGCGCGACGACAGCCGCCACAACCGTGTAGATCGTGTCCGCTGCCCCGGGCACGTCCCCGTAGAAGAGCACGGCGCGCATCGCCTCGATCGGCGGCGTGAGGAAGTTCACCCAGTGGAGGAAGAAGTCCGCCGCCGGGTACTCGTCGACGCCGGGAAGGTCGTCGAGGCTGTAGAGGATCGGCGTCAGGAAGAACCACGGCAGAAGAAGCGCCTGCAGGAGGTGCTCGACGTCGCGGTAGAGCGCGTTGAGCGACGCGACCGCGAGCGCGAACCCGGCGACGATGCACGCGAAGAGCGCTCCGAGGGGAATCGCGAGCCAGACCGTGTCGCGCGCTTCGGGGATCTGCCAGAGGCTCAGCACGATGACCACGCCGAGCATCACGGCGAAGCTCACGAGGTTCGTCCCGACGATCGAGAGCGGCACGAGCTGCCGCGGGAAGCGCACCTTGCGGATGAGGTTTGCGTTCTCGAGCAGGCTCCGCGACGCCGCCTGTGACGCGGTCGCAAAGAAGACCCACGCAGGGAGCCCGCACAGGAGGAACAGCCAGTAGTCGTCGCTCCCGACCTCCGCGACGCGCCAGAGCACCGAGAAGACGAGCAGGTAGACGAGCATGAGGACGAGCGGGTGCAGAAGCGACCACCCGAGCCCGAGGACGGAGCCGCGGTACTTCGCCCGGATATCGCGCCGAAAGAGGCTTCCGAAGAGCTCGCGATACCGAATTACGTCGGCGTAAACGGACACGGCGAGCAGTCTAGGGCGACAGGGTGCTCGACTACCCTTTCCCGGTTGTGATTGCGATCGTGTCGATCGCCGCGATCTCGGTTTGCTTCGCGGTCCTCTGGCTCCTCCTCCGCTCGCCGGTCGGCGCGCGGCTCGTCGCCGTGCCGTCGGACGAGCGCTGGCACGAGCAGCCGACGCCGACGTTCGGCGGCGTCGGCATCTTCGCGGGGTTCTCGGCCGGGATCCTGCTCGCGCTGGCGACGGGTGCCGTCGAGTGGTCGGGCGAGCTCGGCGGGATCCTCGCCGGCGTCACGATCGTCTTCGTCGCCGGGCTCGTCGACGACCTGAGGCACCTGAGCCCGGTCGCGAAGCTCGGCGCGCAGATCCTTGCTGCCGTCGTCGTGCTCGCAAGTGGACTGAACGTCGAGATCGTCGGCAACGACATCCTCGCGTGGGCGATCGGCCTCCTCTGGCTCGTCGGGATCACGAACGCGTTCAACCTGCTCGACAACATGGACGGCCTCGCGGCGACGCTGGCGATCGTCTCGTGCGCCTACTTCGCCATCGACGCGCTGACCGAGCACGAGAACGACACCGTGCTCGCCCTCGCGCTGGCGCTCGGGCTCGCGTGCGCCGGCTTTCTTCCCTTCAACCTGCGGCCCCGGCGCGGCGCAGCCGTGTTCATGGGCGACTCGGGGAGCCAGCTGATCGGCTTCGGCCTGGCATCGCTCGCTCTCGCCGCGAGCTGGACGGTCGCGGGAACGACGGTCGCGACGATCCTCCTCCCGCTCCTCGTGCTCGCGATCCCGATCCTCGACACGACGCTCGTCACCATCGCGCGGCTCGTCGAGAAGCGCCCGGTGACGCAGGGCGGACGCGATCACACGTCGCACCGGCTCGTCTACTACGGGCTCTCGGAGACGAAGGCCGTGCTGCTCCTCGCCATCGTCGCGTCCGCGATCGGCGCGACCGCGCTCGCGTACAACGTGCTCGACAACGGGCGCCTGACCGCAGTCGGCGTCCTCGTGACCTTCGTGCTGCTCGTGCAGTTCGGGAGCTTTCTGAGCGACCTGGAAGAGCGCTCACGGCGGGGCGTCGAAGGGCCGGAGCCGTCGCTCTGGCGCGCGCTGATCTTCGAGCCGAGGCGGCTGGTCGAGGTGTTCGCGGACTTCGTGCTCATCTGCGCGTCGTTCCTCGTCGCCTACCTGCTCGCGGTCGGAGGCACCGGAACGGACTTCGAGCGCTCGGTCTACCTCTCGGCGCTGCCGATCGTGCTCGCGACGCGCTACGTCTTCTTCGTCGCGCTCGGCGTCTACCGGCGAGTCTGGCGATACGCGACCGCGCGCGACGTCGTCCCTCTCGTCGTCGGCTGCTTCGGCTCCGCGATCGTCGCGTATTTCATCCTCATCGCGCTGCGACCGATCGGCTCGTTCCCGGCCGTGCAGATCTTCGTCATCGACGCGATTCTCTGCACCGTGCTCGTCGGCGCCTCGCGGCTCGCGCTGCGGCTTCTGCCGGAGACGGTGGGACGACGAGGCGAGCGGTCGCGCGTCCTCATCGTCGGCGCGGGGCGTGCCGGGCGGAGCCTTGCGCGGGAGCTACGCGAGGGACGGGACCAACGCGTGGTCGGCTTCCTCGACGACAACCCGCGGGTGCGCAGGCGAAGGATCCTCGGAGTCAGCGTCGTCGGGAGCCTCGACGAGACCGCACGGGCAATCGCGTCGACACGCGCGGACGAGGTGCTCGTGACGATCCCCGCTGCGCCTTCCGAGCGAATCGACCTCGTTCTCCAGGCCGCCGAGAGCGCGGGCGTGCCGTGCCGGATCGTCCGGCGACACGTCGAGCTCACCGCTCCCGAACCGGTCGAGGCGGGTCGGACATGACCTCGCAGGTGCGTCCGGGCGGGGAGCCTCGCCCGGACTTCCTCACGCGCTTCCTCTCGGCGGTGCCGCTCCTCGTCGTCTACTTCGCGTTGGCGGCGCTCTATGCGTGGCAGGCCTCCCGGAGGCCGGTGCCGACGATCTTCACGGACGAGCTCGAGCTCACCCAGCTCGCGCGCGCGATCGCCGACACCGGCGAGCCGGCGCGGCGCGGCGAGCCGTACGGGCTCGCGACGCTCGTCGCCTACGTGCTCGCACCCGTGTGGTGGCTCGGCTCGTCGACCGCATCGTGGGCAGCCGCGAAGCTCATCCTCGTCCTCGCGATGACGGCGACGTTGTTCCCCGCCTACGGGCTCGCGCGGATGGTGGTTCCGAAGTGGTACGCGCTCGTTGCTGCCAGTGCCGCGGTAGCTGTGCCCGCGCTCGCCTACTCGCCGATCCTCGTGGAAGAGCCTCTCGCCTATCCGCTGTCGACGCTCGCGCTCTGGCTCATCGTCCGCACGCTCGAGCGACCGACCTGGTGGCGCGTCGCCGCGGCAGCCGGCATCTGCGTCGTCGCCGCGGCCACGCGGACGCAGCTCGCCATTCTTCTCGCAGTTCTGGTGCTCGGGCTCCTCTGGCTTGCCTGGGAGTCCGCGCCGGCACAGCAGTGGCGAACCCGGTGGACGCGGTGGGACTGGGTCGGTGCCGTCACGTTGGCGATCGGTGTCGCGTTTGCCCTCGCCGCAGCGATGGGCCACGCGTCGACCGCGTGGCGCAACACGATGCTCCTCTACAAGGACCGGATCGTCGAGCACACCGCGTGGGCGATCGGCGCGCTCGCGATCGGGCTCGGCGTGCTTCCCGTCGTGGCGGGCGTATCTGCGCTCGCGCGCCCGAAGAGGAGAGGCCCGCGATCCCCGAGATCCGCGCGTTCGTCGTCACGAGCGTGGCTGCGCTGGTCGTGTTTCTCACGTACGCGGGCGTGAAGGGCGCCTACATCTCGACGGTGTTCGGTACCTACGTCGTCGAGCGGAACCTCATCTACCTCTGCCCGATCCTGTTCAGCGCCACGGCGCTCGCTTTCGCGCGAGGCGTCGGGCGCGGCTGGGCGATCGCGGGCGCGGGGGTCTTCACGCTCGTCGTCGTCGTGTCGACGCCGCTCAATCTCGACAAGTTCCCGTACTACGAGGCGCACGGGCTGTCGATCGCAGCGTTCGCCAACCGGGAGCTCGGCTGGTCGGAGAGGACGATCGAGACCGTCCTCGTCGTCGCGTGCGTCGTCGCGGTCGCAGTCGTGCGTCGCGCTGAGGCTCATACCGCGACGTTCCGCCTGCCTTCGCGGCGGTGGCGGGAGTCGCGACGGCTCGTCGTCGTCGCCTGGGGACTGACCGGGCAGGTGTACGCAGCCGAGGGAGAGCGGGACTTCTCCGAGAGGATCGACAGGAACCTCCCGAAGCCGTACGACTGGGTCGACGAGGCGACGGGCGGCGAGTCGGTCGTCGTCATCGGGCAGCAGATCTCGGACCCGACGAACATCTGGCTCACCGAGTTCTTCAACCCGTCGGTGCAGAAGATGTGGAGCCTCGACGGCACGGCGATCGACGTCGGCGGCCCGATCCTGACTCCCGACCTGAACGCCGTCGACGGCACGCTCACGCCCGTCGCCGGAAACGAGGTACGCCCTCGCCGTGAACGGCGTCAGGCTGCAGGCGCCCGTCGTCGAGCGGCGCAAGGACGCCGTTCTCTACCGCATCGACGGGAAGCCGCTCCAGCTTCAAGGACGCGCTCGTCGGGCGCGAGACCGACGGCTGGATGATCGGCTCGAGCGAGGATCCGGTCGCGCGCGCGTCGTACACGCGCTACGACGTCTCCGACGACGAGCCGGGCCTCGCCGTCGTGCGACTCACGCGAATCGGCTGGTGCCCGAAGCCCGGGCTTCGCGCAGACGGGCAAGGCGACCGTCACGATCGGCCCCGTCGGGATCGGCCCGGACAAGCAGCCCCGGATCGAGCGCGTCACCGAGACGCGGACGTTCGACGTTGCCGGACTGCAAGGCGAACGGGACGACGCTCAGCCCGCCGAACGTCCCGTGGCGGATGGAGATCACCGTCGCACCCACGTTCTCGCCGAACGCGATCGACCCGTCGAACAGCGAGCGGCGCCAGCTCGGTGCGGTGATCCAGCGCGCCGGCTTCCAGCCGCTCTTCGGCTAGCTAGCGCGACGCCGACACGAGATACGTGAATCGCGCCCGGAGCGCGAGGCGTGCCAGCGGGCCGCTCCGCTCGAGCGCCTTGGCGGCGGCGAGAGCCGGTCCGGGTAGCGACACGGTCTGCGGAACGAAGAACGGACGCAGGTGGATCGTCCCGAAGCCCGCGCCGCGAAGATCGCCGAGAACGTCGTCGACGCGGTACTGCCGCGGATTGAGGTCGAAGACGAGCTTCTTCTCCGTGTAGCTGCGGACGTGTCGGAAGAACGCACGGCGATCGCGCGCGTAGTAGATCGCGCGGAAGACGGTGGTCGCCGCGACCGGGCTCTCCGGTGCGTAGTCGTTGAGATCGCCGAGTTCGATCGGAGCACGTTTCCCGAGACGCATACGAGCGGACTCGACCATCTCCGGCGTCGCATCGACCCCTCGGTACCGGAGTCCGAGCGCCACGATGGCTTCGCCGAGGCCGCCGTCGCCACACGCCAGATCGAGCACCTCGTCGCCCGGTTCGAGCCGGGGTCCGAGCGTGGCGACGAGCTCTGCGCGATGCGCGAGGTACGCCGCGACGTCCGCGTATGCGCGCTCCGTCCACTCTGTTGCCTGGCGCGCGTACTGGCCGTCCTTGTCGCTCACAGCGCGAGGAGCCGCTCGGGATGCTTGCGAACGAAGCGCGCCATCCCGCGCGCGTGCCAGAGCGTGTGTCGCGAGAGGAAGCGCTGGTCGATCACGGCCGCGTACGCGTGCGTCACGACCGCGTCGGGCACGTACCAGCGCTCCCAACCGGCCTGCGCGGCGCGGTAGCAGAGATCGATGTCCTCGCAGTAGTGGCGATATCCGGCGTCCCAGCCACCGATCTCGTCGAGCATCGTCCGACGCATGAGGAGGACACGCGCCGAGCATCCAGTCGGCCTGAACGGGCTCGGTCGGACGCTCGTCGAGCGCGTAGTGCTCTCGCTGCGTCTCGTACGGCGGCCGTAACCGGCGGAGCGGCGTGCGCCGCACGATCGTCCCACGCACGGTCGGAAACCTGCGCCGCGACGGCTGCCACGCACCGTCGGGCCAGCGCATCTGCGGCCCCGCGATTCCGCAGCGCGGATGCTCGTCCGCGAACGCGACGAGCGCGGCAACGGCGTGCGGCTCCGGGATCGCATCGGGATTGACGTTCAGGACGTACTCCCCGCTCGTCGACGCGATCCCGAGATTGACGTTCGCCGCGAGCGGAAGCGGTCGAGGGTTCTCGAGGACCCGGACACCATCCGGGACGACGCGGACGGAATCCGAGACGTTTGCGATGACGAGCGTCTCGTCGACCTGCGCGACGAGCGCAGGAAGGGAGTGCTCGAGCTGGTCGGCGTGACCGTGGGAGACGACGACCGCCGAGACCTTCACGTTCCGAGTATCTCCCGGTACACGGCGAGCGTCCGCTCGGCGGCAGAGCGCCAGCTGAACGCGCGAGCACGCTCGAGCCCGGCGGCGACGAACCGCTCGCGCTCCGCGACGGCTCGCCGAATCCCGTCGGCGAGCTCCGCCTCGTCCACGAAGATCGCGGCGTCGCCTGCCACCTCCCGTAGCGCTCGATCCGGAACGGCCACGACGGGCGTACCCGACGCCATCGCCTCGAGCACGGGGAGCCCGAAGCCCTCGTACCGGCTCGACTGCACGAGGCATGCCGCGCCGCGGTACAGCTCGACGAGGCGCTCCGTCTCGACGTAGCCCTCGAGTCGTGCGCCGCGCTTCCGAAGCTCGGCGGCCAGTGCGGCGTCCTTCTCGGGGCCGACGACGACGAACGGCAGCCCGACCGCGTCGGCAGCCGCGAGCGCGACGAGCTGGTTCTTGCGTGCCTGAACGGCCCCGACGCTCAGGACGTACGAGCGTTCCGACGCCGCGTCACTCGGGCTCATTGTTCCGGCGTCCGCCGGGCCGAAGGCCGGATCGACGCCGTTCGGCGTCACGACGATGCGATCGGGCGAGACGCCGTAGAGCTCGACGATGTCGCGCTTGGTGCGTTCCGAGACCGTGAGAACGCGGGCCGCTTCACGGACGGCACGCGGCACGACGAGCCGGAAAACCGCGCGGTCCTTCCTTCCCATGAGGCTCGGGTCGCGTGCGAAGGACACGTCGTGGACGGTGACGACGGTCGGGCACGGAGGCCGCAGAGGAAGAGCGTGCTGCGTATGGCACAGGTCGGCGCCGAGCCGACGCAGCGAGACGGGGGAGCGACCACGCCATCCGGAGCTCCTGCGAGCGAACGGTCAGCTCGACGGGCTCGATTCCGGCCGGGACGAGCTCCGGGCGGCGGGTGATCGCGAGCAGGCGGAGCCGGGCGTCGGGTGCGAGCTGCCCGAGCTCGCGGAGGAGATTGAGCGCATACGTCTCGTCCCCCGTGCGATGACGCCCGAGCACATCCGCGTCGAATGCGACGACCTTCACGCGAGCTCGCTCCAGAGCTCGACGATGCTGTCCGCCGTGCGGGCCCAGGTGAACGCGCGCGCGCGCTCGAGCCCGGCCGAGACGAGCTCGTCGCGGCGGGTCAGCGCTTCGCGAATCCCTTCGGCGATCGCCGAGACGTCGACCGCATCGACGAGGACGGCGGCGCCACCCGCAACCTCCTCCATCGCGGTCGCCGCCGATGTCACGACGGGCGTCCCGCATGCCATCGCCTCCAGCACGGGCAGTCCGAAGCCCTCGTAGAGCGAGGGATAGATGACACAGCGCGCGCCGCGATACAGCGACGCAAGCTCTGCGTCGGGGATCTCGCCGACCCAGCCGTCGACCTCCACCCCGCCCCAACCGCGAGCGCCGACGACGCGGAGCTCGATCCCCGCTTCGCGGGCGGCCGACACCGCTCGACCGAGGTTCTTCCGCGGCTCGAGCGTCGCGACCGCGAGGACGTACTCGCCCTCGGCGTGCGGCCCTTCTGCGGAGAAGACGGGGTCGACGCCGTGCGGCACGACACGGATCCGCTCGGCCGGCACGCCCGCGAGCTCGACGGTCTCGGTGCGACTGAACTCGGAAACCGCGACGATCGCGTCGGCCGCCCGCAGAACGCGCTCGAGCCCGAGCGCGCCCGTACAGCCGGTGCCACCGGGGAAAGACCTCCGGCGCGCGGAGGATCGCGAGGTCGTGCACGGTCACGACGGTCGGCACTCGAGAACGGACAGGACCGCGAAACGTCGTGCAGTGCAGGACGTCGAGCCCGCGAGCGCGGCGTCCGAGGGTCACGGGGTACCACAGCGCGTCGCGAGTCACACTCGACGCGCGTCCGGACCCGCCGAACGACATCAGCTCGAGGTCGACGCCCGGTCGATCTCGGAGCGCGCTCAGGAGGCCGCGCACGTGACGCGCCGTTCCCGCGCGTGTCTGCACGAGAGGCGACGTGTCGACGCCGACCCTCATGGCTTCACTCTGGCGGCCGCGCGGACGGCGTCCTTGGTGGTGTCGTAGACGAGCAGCTCGAGCGCTCCGCCCAGGTCGTGCCACTCGTAGAGGTCGTGCTCGGCGTCGAGCGTCGGCTCCCAGCTCGCGGGCACGTCGACGACGAATGCGTGGACGGTGACCGTCTCGACCCCCGGCGCGTACCGGGCTCGGATGGCAGGCGGATCGTCGAGCAGCGAGTAGGAAAGCGCGATCCGCAAGGACCGCACCTCCGCGTCGAGGCCTGTCTCCTCGACGAGCTCGCGCCCGGCTGCTTCGCTCGGCGTCTCGTCGGGCTCGACCCCGCCCGCGACGAGGCTCCAGTAGCCGAGGCGCTCGGGGGCGCGCCGCATCACGAGGAACTCGGACCCGCGACGCACCACGACGACGATCTCCTGATCCCCCCTCACCGACGAGCCTCCTCGTAGCCGCGCAGAAAGATCTCTCCCACGGCACGCCACGAGAACGACTTCACATGCTCGAGTCCGCGAGCTACGAGGCTCTCGCGCTCGACGCGGGCCTGCTCGATGCCGGCCGCGAACGCAGCCTGCATCCTCGGGATCGGCGCGCACCGCAGCCTCCCCGCAGGCCTCGTCCAACGACTCGTGCGCCGAGACGACGACGGGAGCCCCGCAGGCCATCGCCTCGATGACCGGGATGCCGAAACCCTCGAAGCGCGACGGATACGCGACGACCTCCGCGCCGCGATAGAGACGTGCCAGCTCGTCGTCCGAGACGTAGCCGAGACGTCGGATCCCCGGACCGTCGAGGAGCGGTTGCTCGCCCCAGCCCTCGGCGCCGACCACGGCGAGCTCGACGTCGCCGCCGAGCCGGCGATGAGCCTCGACGAGCACCTCGAGATTCTTGCGAGGCTCGAGCGTCGCCACCGTCAGCACGTAGGGCGCTCCGAGATCGGCCGCCGGGCCATCCGGGCGATAGACCGCCTTCGGCGCCGGATGCGCGACCCGGATTCGCGCTGCGGGGACGCCGAGCGTCCGCGTGACGTCACGCCCCGTGTACGCGGAGTTCACGAAGACGACGTCACAGGTCGCCGCGGCGTTCCGGTACTTGCGCCCGTGCATCGAGCGCGTCCGCGAGGTCGTCCATTCGGGATGGTGGAGCGGCACGAGATCGTGAATCGTCGTCGCGCGCACGCCGGATCGCTGTGGCGGATACATCCAGTCCGAGAAGTGGAGCACGTCGAACCGACCGAGAAGACGCTCGGCGGCGGGTCGACCGAGACCGCTCCAGGCCGTGCGAACGGCGTGCGAGAGCGGAAGCGGCCACGTCCGCACCTCGACGTCGATCTCCGCGAGCGCCGCGCGAATGCGCGCAGGTCCGCGGATGCTCGTGGGTGCGAACGCGACGATCTCGTGCTCGCCCGGCCGACTGCCTCGACGAGCCCGGCCAGCGAGCCCTGGATGTAGTTCCCGATCCCGAGCAGCGGGTGCGAGAGCGGCGACACGTCGAACGCGACCCTCATCCTGTCGGCCGGTACACGAAGAGGTTGAAGTGCGCGCCCAGCTCGCGCGGATCGGGATTCGCGCCGCCCGTGACCTCCTCGGGAACTGCCGTGGGCGAGACCGTGTAGACGACGCGGCACTCGCGTCGTTCCGGGTTCGGGCGCGACCGGGACGCTCAGCACCGCTCGACCCTCCGGGCGCAGGCGAACGCGTCCGACGACCGCGCCGTTCGAGCGCGCGACGACGGTCTGCGGTTCGAGGAACAGGCTCGGGTCGCTCGACAGCGAGACGGACAGCCGCCCCGGCCGGCACCGCCGACGGAGGTACGTGACCTCGCCGCCCGACCACGTGTCGTTGGGGTACAGCCCGTCGACTCGCACGGCGGACACGAGCGGCGTGCGCACGCGCCAGAGCGTGACACCCCAGCCCTTGTCCTGCGCCATCCGCCTTCCGTCCGGCTCGAACGACGAGTCGGCGAGAAGGAATCGATCGCGCACGGGGTCGCCGTTCGGGAGCGTGACCGCGCCCGTTCTCCGGTCGATCCGCACGCGCGTCTCCGGAAGGCCGCCGGGCGTCGGGTCGGTGACGTAGTAGACAGGCCCGACGGCACGGTTGAAGAACTCGCTCTGATTCACCGTGAGCCGGTCGGTGCGACCCGTCCACAGGAAGGCCGCTCGCTCACCGGAACCCAGCGCCTGATCGATCCAGTCGCGATCGGCCGTCCGGATTCCCTGGAAGAGCGCCCCGCGCGAGAACCGCTCGAACCCGTGTGTCCCCCACCAGATCGGCCTGACAGCGAGGATCCAGAGCCCGAGGACGAGCAGCGGCAGTGCGAGCGCGTAGCGGCGGGGAACGACGAGGAACGCCGCTGCCAGCACCGCGCCCAGCCCGAAGGCCGCGAACCGGATCCAGTCCTCCCCGATCCGGTCCTGCAGCGACCAGAGGGGGAGCAGCATGAGCGTGTCGGTGATCGCAGACGTCGTCAGGAAGCGATCGAACGGGATCGCGACGACGAGCAACCCGGAGACGACCGCCGCCACTCGCCGCGAGCACTCGAGGCCGCGGCGCGCCCCGCTCGACCCACGCGACGAGCGCGATGCAGAAGAGCGGCGCGACGTAGAACATGTTGCGCTCCTCGATCCGGTCGGAGAACTCCGAGGCGAACGTCGCGACGACCGGGACGATGCAGACCGTCAGGCTGACCGTGGCAGCGAGGAATGCCTGAAGCCGCTGCGTCGTGGAGCGCGCGCGGCCGACGAGGACGATCGTCGCCGCCAGCGGGATGACGAGCACGTAGAGGGAGAGCTCGGCGAGGTGCCACCAGAGAAAGCGCAGCGACCTCGCCGATCGTCGTACGAGCGCTCGCCCACGGGCGCGTAGGCGCCGAGCAGGTTGCCCGACGCGAGCTGGACGGCGAGAACGGCGACGGCCGCCCCCGCCACGATGCCGTACAGCCAGCGGAACCGCGAGATCGTCGCAACGACGCCGCGGCGTTCGAACACGGCGAGCACGAACGGGGCGAGGAGAACGGCCGGGGCGATCGCGACCGCCTGGACGCGGGTCGCGAACGAGAGTCCGACGAGCAGCAGGAGGAGAGACACGAGGAGCGGAGTCGGCCGCTCGAGCACGACGACGAGCATGAGCGTCACGACGAGGAAGAGCGGGTAGAAGGCGTTCTCCGTCATGACCGTTCCCGTGTACGCCATGGACGGCAGCGCGACCGCCATCAGCGCCGCGAGCAGGGCGAGACCGTCACGAGCGACGCGCCGCGCGAGGAAGAACGCGGGAACCGCCGCGAGCGACATCAGCGCCGCGTTGACCGCCTTCACGCCGGCGTACGCATCGGGAAGAGTCTCGAAGAACGCGTAGACGGGGCTGATCAGCAGCGGGTAGACGACGCTGTACCCCGGATCGGGTTGGTCTCGGAGAAGCGGCTCGCCGGCGTCTGCGATCCCGCGTGCGATCTCCGACCAGATGATCTCGTCGACCATGATGAACGGCGCGACGAGGTCTCTCCCGAGGACCGTGCGCACCAGCGTCGAGCCGACCACGATGGCCGCGAGCCACGCCCAGGCCGGAATCCTTCGGAGCGCTCTACCCAAGCTCGACCTCGGCGAGGCGCCGGGCGATCTCTCTCGCCTCGGCCGAATCCGCCGAGATGCCGACGTCCGCCGCCGCCTCGCTCACCTCGTGGAGCACCGCGTCGGCAATCGCGTCGCCGCCCGCGGCACGTCTCGAGCGCCGCGGCGTACAGCTCGCCCACGCGATCGACGTCGTGCTCGCGGCACGCGAGTTCGGAGGCTGACACGCCCATGGACTCGCGAACGTCGTCGCGCGAGACGAGGAGCTCGAGCGCGGCCGTCAGCGTCTCGACCTCGACCTCGTCGGGTGCGACCTTCAACGCAACGTCGCCCGGCAGCTCCGAGAACCACCCGACGTCGCTCACGACGAGCGGCTTGCCGAGCGAGAGCCCGCGAATCACGCTGCCCGACGTCTCGCCCATGGTCGGATGCCGGAGGTTGACGAGCACGTCGCTCCCCGCCATGAGGGCCCACAGCCGGGTCTCGTCGACCCAGCCTTCGCGCACGATCCCCTCGTCGGCGATCCCGAGCCGCTGGATCCGGCGGTCGAGGTCGAATCCGGGGGATGTCGAGCCGACGAGCAGGAGCGTGAACTCGGGGTGTGCGCGCCGGACATCGGCGGTCGCACCGAGCAGCTCCGGGATCCGCTTGCTCGAGTTCACCACTCCGAAGCAGCCGACGACGACTCCGCCACCAACGCGCACCGGCGCGACGTCGGGCGGACGCCAGGCCGGGTGCGGTACGACGCTGATCGGGCCTGTGAATCCCGCCGCACGAGCCCGGTCGTGGACGTAGCGGGAGTGCACGATCAGCGCGGTCGCGTGGTCGAGCACGAACGTCGCGAGCGGGAAGTCCTCGGGTCGCGACTCCCAGAGTGGCGGGATCCGCTTGTCGAGCACGCCGTGCCCCAGGAGGCGGCCGACGACGCCGTGTTCGCGCTCCATGAGGTCGAGGTATCCGTGACCGTCGCGACGACCGACCGTCATCCCCGCGACGAGGTGATGAAGGACGAAGTCGTGGAGCACCACCACGCCGGGCTCGCGCCGGAGCGCGTCGACGATCCACGCGTGCGCGTCGGGGTTGTTGCCGACGTGGTAGAGGGCGACGTCGGTGCCGCGCGGGGGCTTTCTCGCGCCGCGGCGCACGACTCTGACGTCGAGTCGCTCCCTGAGAGACGGCAGGAGAAGTGCGCTGTAGTCGGCGATCCCGGTCTGCTCGGGTGGCATGGGGCTGAACCACGCGACCCTCATGCGAGCAACCTTCCGATCGCGCGATCCCAGGTGACTTCGCGTGCAAGGGCGTTGCCGGCGCGGCCGAACGCGGCGGCATCGTCGCGATGCTCTCGCAGCCACCCGAGGGCGTCTGCGATCGCCTCTGCATCGGGCGCCACGACGAGGCCGGTCGCGTGGTCGGAGACGACCTCGAGCGGTCCGCCTGCGTCGGTCGTGGTGAGCACGGGCTTCTCCGCGAGGAACGCCTCGAGGGGCACCATCCCGTAGTCCTCGTCGACCGGCGCGTAGTAGACAGCAAGGCAGCGCGCGTAGAGATCGGCGAGCTCGATCTCGGAGACACGACCCGCGAAGCGCGCGCGGCCGTCGAGGCCGCGATCCCGCGCGAGATCCTCGAGCCGCTCTCGGTCGGGGCCGTCGCCTGCGATCACGATCTCGAGGCCCGAATCGCGAGCCGCGGCCTCGATGAGGAGGTCGATCCGCTTGGCCCGATCGAGGCGGTTGACGGAGAGGACGAAGTCCCCGTAGCCCTGACAGCGGTAGTCCAGCTCCTGAGGCGGGTGCGGCAGCACCTCGGCCGAGAGCCCCGTCGAAGCCTCGAGTCTCGTCGCGACGTTGCGCGAAGTGGTGAACAGCCGAGACGCCTCCGCCAACGCGACGCGATCGAGCTCTTGCACCTTTCGCCGCAGCGCTCGGCTCTCGGGTGAGTCGCCGAACTGTCCGAGCGGCGTGCCGTCGAGCTCGTACGCCTGCCTGAACTGGTGCACCAGCCAGACGCGCTTGTCGGCGTGGCGCACGAGGTACGAGGGGAACTTCGTCGCGACGACGATGTCGATCGTCCTCCCGTCGGCCTCGTCGAGGTCGAGCATGCGCCAGAGAAACGCCTGCGTCAGCACACGTGCTCCCGGGTACCACTTGAACGGAACCGAGACGAGATCGGCCTCGTGCCCGCGCGCGCGAAGCTCGTCGACGAGCCGGTCCGTGAAGATCTCGGCGCCGCCGCGAGCGAACGGCACCTGCGGCCTCAAGACTGCGATCCTCATGGCTGTCGCGCGCGAGTCGCGGCGAGCTCGGCCTCGAGACGATCGACCTGCTCCTGGAGGTCGTCGATGAGGCGCAGCGCCGCGGCGTTGAACGAACGCTGGTCGTACGCGAGCGGCTCCACGTACCACCGCATCAGCTTGCGCAGCACCGCCTTCACCGGGGTTCCGATACCACCGCGGACGCCCGGCCGGAGCCTCAGCGACCGATCAGCCGACACCGGCCAGAGGCGCTCGGCTTCGGCACGTGCAACGCGACGATCGTCCTCGTCACCGGCGCCTGCCCCTGGGTCGGCGCCGGAACGCCGGACCTCTTCGCGCAGGGCGCGAAACAGCTCGTCGACGTCGACTGGCGGCCCGGCAGAAGAAACCCCTGCAGAATCGCCATTTTTGGCGTCACCAGTGGGCATCGGGAGATTCTAGCCGGGCCAGAGGATTGGCCAGCTGGATCGGTCAGTACGCTGAGAGGGTGCGCGTAGGGATCTCACTGCTGACCTTGTCGCCCGGAGACCTCGGCGGATCCGAGACGTACTCGCGTCAACTCCTGCGCGCGCTCGGCCGTGTCGGGACTCACGAGTACATGGTTCTCGTCCCCGCGCGGGCCAAGGACGCCGCCGAAGGCCTTCCCACGGTCGAGGTCAAGGATCCGCCCGTCGGCCGGCGGGGCCCGCTCCGGATCGCGACGATGGCGCTCGCCGCGCGGCGCACGAAGGCCGTCACGACGCACGTCGCGGAGTTCGACGTCCTCCACTATCCGCTCACGGTCCCGTCGCCGGGGACGCAGGCTCCGACGGTCGTGACGCTCCACGACACGCAGCATCGCGACCTGCCGGAGTTCTTCGGACCGGCGAGGCGGTCGTTCCGGCGCATCGCGTACGACCGCGCGGCACGCAGCGCCGCGGCCGTCGTCGTGACGAGCGAGTTCGTCCGCGGACGGGCGGTCGAGCTGCTCGATCTCGACCCCGCTCGCGTCCATGTCGTGCCCCTCGCGATCGACCACTCGGTCTTCGCGCCCGGCGACGAGGAGCTCGAGCCCATCGTCCTCTATCCCGCTCGCCCGTGGCCTCACAAGAACCATCCACGTCTGCTGCAGGCATTCGCGAAGCTCCGCGAGACGCGCCCGCAGCTCCGGCTCGTCCTGACCGGTGGGGGACTCGAGCGACTCGAGCCGCTCCCGGACGGCGTCGAGAGCCTCGGTTCGGTGTCGGCCGAGCATCTCGCATCGCTGTACCGCCGCGCGGCGTGCCTGGTCTACCCGAGTCTCTACGAGGGCTTCGGGCTTCCCGTCCTCGAGGCGATGGCGTGCGGCTGTCCCGTCGCCGCGTCGAATGCAGGAGCGATTCCGGAAGTCGCCGGCGACGCGGCCGTTCTGTTCGACCCGACCGACGTCGATGCGATGGCGGCTGCGATGCTCGACGCCGACAGCCGCCGCGAGGAGCTGCGCGAGCTCGGGCTCGCGCGAGCCGCGACGTTCACGTGGGACGAGACGGCGCGCCGCCACGACGACGTCTACCGCGCTGCCGTCAGCGAAGCGCCCGCAGGTACGTCCACGACGCCCTGAGCCCGCGCAGGTCGGATCAGCGCGACGAGCGCCGACGTAGAGCGGCGATGCCGGACGAGGGCGCTCACGACACCTCCCGACGAGCAGACCGACCGGAACGAACGCGACGCACGATCGAGCGCGGCAACCGACGAGCGCTGCGACCGCGATCCCACGCAGCCCGCTCTCCAGCGCGCCGAGCTGCGCGAGCAAGGCTACGAGCACGAGCAGCGGTCGACGACTGCCAGCGACAGCGCCAGACCGTCGAGCTCGAAGAGCTCCGCGCCGATCCACGCGAGAAGCACCTGCGCCGACGAGCGCGGCGGCGCCGATCACGGGAAGCGCGCGCAGCCGATCGGCGACGAACGCGAGCGGGAACGTGACGTTCACGCCGACGGAGACGACCATCCACGGCGCGAGAACGACGACGAGACGGCTCGACCTCGTCACCGACGTCACCGCCGTACGCTCCTCCGAGCACACCCTCGACGATCAGCGCGCCCCCGGCCGCAGTAGGCGCCGACCGCGGCGCCGATCGGCAGGAGCGCGACCCAGGCCGACGAGGTCACGTGCCGACCGACCGCACCCGCGCCGAGGCCCGATGCGAGTCGAGGGGCACCGAGGAGACGAGGCCGATGGAGAATGCGGTGATCGTGACGAGGCTCGCCGCAGCGAGATACGCGTAGCCGAAGCTCGTCACCGCCCCTGGTCCGAGCCGTGCCCGCGAACGGCAGACAGACGACGTAGAGGAGTTGAAGCGCAATCGGCAGCGCGGCAGCGATCGCGAACACACCGAGACGCGCGGTGCAGCGGCGCGCCCGAGGGTCGCACAGCGCGGGACGGGCATGCGTGCATGCCGCACGCTCGCCACGCGAGTCCCGCCGCGGGCACGAGAAACGCAATGGTCGCGTTGAGCGTGATGCCCCACGCGACCGCCGACGATGCCGTGCGTCGTCGACCTGCGACACGATGAGAGCGAGCCCGGCAGTGCTTCCGGCCGCGTAGCCGGCGGCAGCCGTCGCGTAGTCGTCGAGCGCGGCGAGCCCGCTCGCCGCCAGTCCCGCGAAGAGATGCGCGAGAGCCGCCGGCAACAGCCATCGGAGGGCATCGGTGCACGCGTCCTGCGCGAGCACCGAGCCCGACGCCCGTGAGAAGGTCGGCGATGCGGCCTGCCGGCGACCTCGCCCAGTACGAGCACGGGGCCGCGATCACGGTGAGCGCGATCGCGAACCCCGCGATCGTGCCGGCCAGCCGCCGTTCCTCGCGGGCGCGGGCGAGCGTCGGTAGGACGGCGACGCGGATCGCCTGCGCGGCGATCGATGATCACGATGAAGACGCCGTACGCAGCGAAGAATCCGTCCGTCTCGTCCGTACGACCGAACTCGCGCGCGATGACGAACGCCGACGACGCCGCGAACCCCGAGACGACGAGCGTCGAGGCAGCCGTGAGCGCGGCGCTCGCCGCGGAGCCCGCGCCGGACGAGTCTGTACGCTTGCTCACCGACGCGGAAGCGTACGGACCATGCCGAACGACACCCTCTGGACAGGCACCGCGCTCGACGACCTCCGCCACGACTTCGGAGACGCCTACGAGGGTCGCACCGTCCTCGTGACCGGCGCCGACGGGTTCATGGGCTCGCATCTCACCGACGCGCTCGTGCGAGCTCGGCGCGACCGTCCACGCCTTCGTACGCGCCACCTCGAGCGGCGCGCTCAACAACATCGGGCACCTTCGTCACCGGCTCAAGATCCACTTCGCCGACCTCACCGACCGCACGTCCGTCGACTACCTCGTGCGCGAGCTGAAGGACACGGCGACCGATCGTCCCTACGTCTTCCATCTCGGCGCGCAGGCGCACGTGGGCGAGTCGTGGCATCGCCCGTACGAGACCGTGGCCGCCAACGTCCTCGGCACGCTCAACCTCCTGCAGGCGGTCGTCGACGCCGGGCTCGAGCTCGAGAAGTTCGACACGGCCGGCACGTCGGAGGAGTACGGGAACGTCCGCGAGTCCGTCTCGGAACACCACGACTTCGACGACGACGGCGGCCTCATCCTCCACGAGCGCTCGCCGATCAACCCGAAGTCGATCTACGCGACGGCGAAGGTCGCCGCGGACTTCCTGACGATGAACTACCACGACGCGTTCGGCGTTCCGGGCGTCGTCACGCGGATGTTCAACAACTACGGGCCGCGCCAGAATCCGCGCTACGTCACGGGCACGATCATCACGCAGGCGCTCACGCGCGAGACGATCGAGCTCGGCGCCCTCGAGCCGCTGCGCGACTTCTGCTTCTGCACGGACGGCGTCCGCGGCCACCTGACCGTCGCGGCGCAGGGAACGCCCGGCGACGTCTACGTCTACGGACAGGGCGAGAACATCTCGATGCGCGACTGGGTCGACCTCATCCTTCGCGTCGGGCGAGGCGGAGGGCTTCTGGCCCGGCGATCGCGAGGTCGTCATCGACGGCATCCCGGCATCGGCCCGGGAGCGAGCGAGGTCATGGCGCTGCGCGTCGGGCACGAGAAGCTCACGGCCGAAACGGGCTGGAAGCCGCAGGTCTCGTGGGAGGAAGGCGTCGCACAGACGATCCGCTGGTACGCCGACAACCGCGACCGCTGGATCGGGCGCGTCGACTGGCTGCCGACCGGCGCACCGCTCACGAGTCCGACGTGAGAGCGCTCGTCACCGGCGGCGGCGGGTTCCTCGGCTCGCATCTCGTCGAGCGCCTCGAAGCGGACGGCCACGACGTCGTCGCCGCGCGAAGCGCCGAGTACGACCTGACGTCGATGGACGACACCGCGCGGATGTTCGACGCCGCCGACGCCGAGCTCGTGTTCCACCTCGCGGCCGAGGTCGGCGGCATCGGCGCGAACCGTGCGAACCCCGGCCGCTACTGGTTCGCCAACCTCGCGATGGGCGCCAACGTCCTCGAGCAGGCTCGGCTCCACTCGACGCCGAAGCTCGTCATCGTCGGAACCGTCTGCTCGTACCCGAAGTTCGCGCCCGTTCCGTTCAGCGAGGACGAGCTCTGGAACGGCTACCCGGAGGAGACGAACGCGCCCTACGGGGTCGCCAAGAAGGCCGTGCTCGTCGGCGCGCAGGCGTACCGCGAGCAGTACGGGCTGGACGCGATCTTCCTCCTGCCGACGAATCTGTACGGGCCACGCGACAACTTCGACCTCGAGACGTCGCACGTCATACCCGCGCTCATCCGGAAGATGGCCGAATCGGACGACGAGGTCGTGCTCTGGGGCGACGGCTCGCCGACACGGGAGTTCCTCTACGTCGACGACTGCGTCGAGGGGCTCGTGCTCGCTGCCGAGCGCTACGACGGCGGAGACCCGGTCAATCTCGGCGCCGCCCGCGAGATCTCGATCCGCGACCTCGCACGAGCTCATCGCCGACGTGACCGGCTTCGAAGGCACGATCAGCTGGGACACGACGAAGCCGAACGGGCAGCCGCGGCGGAGCGTCGACGGCTCACGCGCACGCGAGCTCTTCGGGTTCGAGGCGCGCACGCCGCTGCGCGAGGGGATCGAGCGCACCGTCGCCTGGTACCGCTCGGCGGTCGCGGGTGTCGGCAGCCACTAGCGCCGCGGCTGCTGCCCGCTGGAGCGGGCGAACGGTCGACCTTCTCCTCGAGCGACCGCGGGCGGTACTCGGCTCGCTGATCGGCCTCCAGATCGGCGCGACGATCGTGCTCGCGCTGACAGCCGCCCACAACGGCTGGGTCTGGTTTCAGGGCGGAGATCAGATCTGGCTGGCCACGCAGGGCTGGCTCCTCGGTCAGCTCGAGCTCCCTCCGACCGAGCTCGGCTACCTCTGGTCGTACGCCCTCGCGCCGATCATGTGGCTCACCGGACCGACGTACGTCCAGGCGCTTCCACCCCTCGTCGTTCTTCAGGTCCTCGTTCTCGGCCCCATCGCGCTCCTCTGCGTCTACGACCTCGCGAGCCGCATCGGCGGGCGGCTGCTGGGCTACTGGGCCTCGTTTCTCTGGGCGATCGTTCCCTTCGCGTCGATTCCGCTGTTCGTCGATCGCTACCAGGAGCGGTTCGGAGAGCAGTTCCTCCCCCAAGCGCTCGGCCTCACGGCCATGGCCGACTTCCCGTCGATGGTGCTCGTCCTCGCCTCGGCAGTGTTCGTCGTCCGCTCGCTCGAGGGAGGACGCGTCAACGACGCGCTCATTGCCGGCCTGCTCCTCGGCGCCGCAGGGGCGACGAAGCCTCCGAACCTGCTGCTCGGCGTCGGCGCCGCACTCGCCTACCTCGTCGCACGCCGCTGGCGCGCAGCGCTCTGGTTCGGCGCCGCGATCGTGCCTTCGCTACTCGTCGTCGCGCTGTGGAAGGAACGCGGCCTCGGGAGCATCCCGGTCCTCACGTTCGAGGAGGCACGCCTCGCCGCCGGCTCAGGACTCACCGCGGTGTCGTTCGACGTCGACCGCTACGTGGACATCGACCTCGACCACTGGCGGATGCAGATGGATCAGCTGCGCGAGTTCTTCTGGAGCGCCCGCCTGGCGCAGTGGGCGCCGGTCGCCGGGCTGATCGCGGTTCTCCGCGTCCGGCGTGGCGCGATCGCCGCGTTGCTCGGAGGCTGGCTCGCCGCGTTCCTCGTCTTCAAGGGGTTCTCACCGCGAGCGACGATCGAGTCCGGGCTCGTTCTGGCGTCTGCTGATGCCGGCGTGGCCGGCGTACCTGCTGCTCTTCGCCTCGATCCCGCTCCTCGTGCCCACGCTCGCGCGACGTCTGGGGGAACGGCTGCGCGGGCCGTCGACCGTGGAGCCGGCGCGTCGTTGGGTCGTCATCGTCGCAGTAGTGACCGTGCTCGTCCCCGCCATGGCGATCGTGGTTTCGTCGCCGCTCGAGGGCCCGGCGCTCGCGGTGACGCAGGACGACGCAGGCAACTTCATCCTCACGTCCGTCGACGAAAGCGTGATGCTGCGCGTCGAGCGTGTCTCCGGAGGGAACAGGCTGACGTGGAACGACGGCCCGTGGCGCGCGAGCGTCTTCTATCGCATCTATCGGGCCGACGGTGAGGACGTCGAGTGCGAGAACACGGACGGGCACCCTGCGCAGTCGTGCTACGTGCGAGGGACGCCGATCGCGACCGTCCGCGAGCGGGAGTTCCTCGACACCGACGCTCCGCCCGGCTCGACGTATCGCGTCGGTGTCGGCACGAACTGGATCGACGACCCCGAGTTCGGCGACGTCTTCGCGTTCAGTCCGCCGGTCTCTGCGGCCGGCTGAGCCGCTCCTCGAGCAGCGCGATCCGCTGTGCGAGATCGACGTTCTCGTCGGTGAGCCGCGAGATCACGGTCGAGTAGTGGAGCAGGACGAGGAAGATGAACAGCGTCGCGACGGCGAAGAGCACGGCCGGCGGATAGCTCGTGACGCCGAGCCAGCCCGCGATCGTGTTGAGGCCTTCGCGCCAGATCGAGAGCACGAGCAGGACGACGCCGGTCGCGAGCCACAGGAGTGCGTAACGCTCCTTCAGTCGCCGCCCGCGCACCAGCTCGACGACGACGAGGATGAGGATGATCGAGGCGACCGCGCCCGCGATCGACGCGCGGATCGGCGTCATCGACCGGCCGTCTCGAGACGTCGATAGCGGCGGAGACTTGCGACGAACAACGCGAGCATGACCTTGAGGATGTAGTAGAGCGACCGGACGAACGTGATCGACGACGTGCCCGCCTGGCGCTCGCGCATCTCGACCTGCACCTGCACGAGCCGCAAGCCGCTGCGGAGCGCGACGAGGGTCGCCTCGACCTCGGGATAGTCGTGCGGGTACTCGACGGCGAAGAGCTCGATCCCTGCGCGGTCGAGCGCGAGGAATCCCGAGGTCGTATCCGTGACCTTCTGGCCGCCGAGAAGCGAGACGAGACGGGCGAAGACGCGGATACCCATGCGCCGCGCGAACGGCGGCCTGTACGTCCCGTCCGGGTCGACGAAGCGAGAGCCGATCACGAGGTCTGCGGTACCGGCTCGGATCGGAGCGAGCAGCTTCCCGAGCTCGGACGCGTCGTGCTGCCCGTCGCCGTCGAGCCTGACCGCAACCTCGTATCCCTCGTCGCGCGCGTACCTGAACCCCGTCTGGACGGCTCCCCCGATGCCGACGTTGAACGGGAGTCGGAGCACGGTGGCTCCCTGCGCTTCGGCCGCACTCGCCGTCGCATCGGTCGACGCGTCGTCGACGACGACCACCATCACCGCAGGATCGAACGCCTTGATCTCGTCGACGACCCTCCCGATCGCGCCCTCCTCGTTCCATGCCGGAACGACCGCAACGAGACCGCGTCCGGTCACGCCGCGACTCCTGCCTCGAGCCCGATGAGCTCGAGCAGGCGGCGCGCTCGATGCGCATACGTGTGCTCGTCGAGCACGCGCTCGCGCGCGCGACGACCCATCTCCTCGGCCTGTGCGGGATCGCCGACGAGCTCGCGATAGGCCGCGACCGCCTCGTCGGTGGACTCGACGACCACGAGCTCGGCGCCGGGCTCGAACCAGCGCTCGATCCCGTCGTGCGGGTTCGAGACGATCGCGGCCCCGGACGACGCGAGCTCGAACGGTCGCGCGGTCGACGAGCCGGCGACGGTCGCGTGCGGTCGACGAGTCATGTTGAGGTTCACGCGCGCCGCGGAGATCGCCCGCGCGAAGAGATTGAATGGGATGTCGCCGATCGTTCGGGCCGAGCCCGTGTCGCCCTGGAAGTCGAGACCGCCCAGAGCGAAGTCGAGCTCCGGTGCGAGCCGTGACGACTCGCCGACCATCACCTTCATCCAGTCGCGCCGGAACTTGTCCCCGTAGCCGTAGAAGAACACGTCGACGTCCTTGTCGACCGCGTGCGGCGCGAAGAACTCGGGGTCCGCTCCCCAGTAGAGCGCCTCTGCCCGCCGGGCACCGAGTTCGAGCAGACGACCCGTCCCGCCCTCCGAGTTCGAGAGCACGAGGTCGTACTCCCACGGATCGGCACCGTGGTACGGGTTGAAGCCGGTGTCCATCCCCCCGTACTCCGGCAAGCTCATCGGAACGTCGCCGTCGTAGAAGACGATCGGGATGCCGTAGCGCTCTCGTAGCGTCTCGGGTATCCCGCGGAGATGCGCCATGGGGATCGTGAAGACGATGACGGCATCGGGCTTCTCGGCCTCGATCAGGCGCTCGAGGTGGCGCTTCCAGCGCGGCGTCACCCAGCGCGAGATCGTCTCGCGCGTCAGCTTGTCGAGCGCCGACTCCTCGGGGCTCGCCTCGGCACGACGGAGGTAGCGATCGCCCTTGACCCGCGCGAGCGCGTCGCGGACGGCCTGGTAGGACTCGCCCTCGCGATACGTCGGGTTCGGCGCGGTTCTCCACCACGGCGACTCGACCGGACGGCCGCGATACGGCGTGACGATGAGGTCGACGCCGGCCTCGTACATCCCTTTCCAGAGCTGCCACCAGGCCGGCGTGCACCCGTACCGAAAGTCGAGATCGACGGCGGACGCGGCCGCGAGGATCTTCGGAGTGCGCATCAGTACGCACCCCGCCGCGTGATCACCGCGGGGATCGTCTTGACGATGATCGAGATGTCGAGCCAGATCGACCAGTTCTCGAGGTACGTGAAGTCGAGGCGCACGAGGTCGTCGAAGGAGAGCCCCGAACGTCCGGAGATCTGCCAGAGGCCGGTCATCCCTGGGAGGACCCTGTAGCGCCGGCGATGCCAGTCCTCGAGGAGCTTGTAGTCGCGCAACGGGAGCGGGCGAGGCCCGACGAGGCTCATGTGCCCCTTCAGCACGTCGAGGACCTGCGGGATCTCGTCGAGCGAGAACCGGCGAAGGAATCGTCCGACACGCGTCACGCGCGGATCGTCGCGGATCTTGAAGAGGGCGCCCGCGGCCTCGTTCTCGGCCTCGAGATCCGGCTGAAGCGCGGGTGCGTCCGCAACCATCGTCCGGAACTTCAGCATCGGAAACTCGCGCTCTCCGACGCCGATGCGGCGATCGACGAAGAAGATCGGTCCGCGGGAGTCGAGTTTGATCGCGAGCGCGATGAGCGCCCACAGCGGAAACCCGACGACGACGACGAGCGCGCTGACCAGAAGGTCGAAGCCACGCTTCACCGCCCAGTCCCAGCCCGTGAGCACCGGCGGCCGCAGCTCGAACAGTGGCGCTCCCTGACCCGGGACGTACTCACCGCGTTGGACGAGAAGCTCCGTGGTGTCCGGAGCGAGCCGGACCTTGATCCCCTGCCGGTGCGCCTGCTCGACGACCTCGAGCACGGTTCGTTCGTCGAAGTCCGCCTCGGCGAGGATCACCTCGTCGGGTTTCACGTGATCGAGGACCGAGGGCAGCTCCGCCCGCGGCCCCAGCAGCCGAAACCCGGGAACGACGTCGGGCGCTACGACGCCGACGAATTCGTAGGTGAGCCCGCTGCGCGCTGATTCGAGAGACGCCCGCAGGCGCACCAGACTCTCGCCGGAGCCGACGAGCACGACACGGCGTCGGATCCCCGCCGCGCGCATGACCTCGAGCGTCGCTGACTCGTACGCAGCGCGCAGCAGACCGATCGCCACCGCCGAGGCGAGAACGGACGTCGGGATGAGGCCCGAGGTCGAGAAGTCGTAGCCGGTCCCGATCCCGAAGGCCAGCACGATGAGCGCAACGACGATGAGGCAGGCGAGGATACGCCCGGCGCCCGGTCTCAGCTCACGCTGGCGGTAGAGGCCGGACTGCGCGAACACCAGGATCGTGACGGGCGCGACGAACTTGAGCCACTCCGCAGGCCCGTCGCGCCAGAGGAGGCTCCAGAGGATGTCGCCGTCACCGCTGACGACCTGGCGAATGACGAGCGCGAGGTAGATCCCCAACGCGAGGCCGGCGACGTCGAGGACGATGAGAGCCGCCACCGAGAGAGCACGCCTGACGACGGACAGGATCGGGCCCCGGGAGAGCACGTAGAGGCGGGAGGCGCGGACGTCACGACCCGAAGCGGGTTGCGTCGGCGCAGGACGCGACGTCTCCGCCGGCGGAGCGGCCTTCGACACGCCTGGAAGCTTAGAGCCGCGCCACGTCGTCCCACGTGACGCGGGGCGAATCCGGACCGAGCTGGGCCGCGAGCGCATCGAGATCCGTGACGTTCGCGCGGCGCGCCAGAACCGGTAGCACGGCGCGTAGAAGCGCCCTGCGGCGACGGTCGAGAAGGTCGGTGTCGTGGAAGTACACGTGGACGAGGTCCGGAAGGTTCCGCTGCGTGAGCGCACGCGCGAGATCACCGAGCGAGTGCGTGGTCGGGATCGCACGGAGCTCGCGGCCGGATGCGAGCGCGAGGGTCCCGGGAGCTGCCAGCGTCGCCCAGCGCTCGCCCGCGGCGAGGTACGGCGGCCGGCGCGCACGGGGGGTGCAGTCCGTGTAGCCCAGCTCCGCACATGCATCGGCGACCTCGGCATCCGTGTACCAGCCACCTCCGCAGAAGAGCGTCGGCGCGAGTGCGAGCTCGCGCATACGCACTCCTTCGGCGATCACGCGCGCTCCCGTGTCCCGGGCCGGTCGGTCGCGCATGGTCGGGCGCCGTCCAGTGCGTGTGGTGCCCGAACGGGCCGAGCGACGCTGCTTCGCGCGCGCGCTCGAGCCATACGGACTCGTCCTCACCGAACGCCGCGTCGGCCGGGCGCACCAGCGCCGCGATCGCGAAGCCGCCGGGACGGAGACGCTGCAGCGCGACGAACCGTGTCCACACCGCGTCGTCGAGCGGTCGCTCTACGTGGCAGGACACGACCGCGTACCGTTCCGGCGACGTGGCGCCCATCGACGGCGAAGTATCCCTGGCTGGCTAGATGAAGCGGTCGACCGGCGCACTGATCGTGGCGGCCGTGGCCGCGCTCCCGCGCCTCGTGGTGCTGATGCGCGAGCGCGAGACGATCCTCGAGGAGTTCGTCGACAAGAGCGACCGCTTCGCCACGACACTCGTCGACCACGGGACCTTCGGGTTCCTCGCCGGCGTGCCCTCCGCGTACACGCAACCGCTCTACGGGTGGTTTCTCGCGGCGATCTACCTCCCGTTCGGCCGCTCGTGGTTCGCAGTCGGGATCGCGCAGGTCGTCGTCGCGGTCGCAACCGCGCTCGTCGTCTTCGAGATCGGCACTCGATTGCGATCGACGGGCGTGGGCCTCGTCGCAGCGCTCATTGCAACACTGCACCCGTACGTCGTCTGGCACGACGTGCACCTCAACCGAGAGGTGCTCGACGGGCTCGTGCTCGCAGTGCTTGCCCTGAGCGCTCTCGCTGCGTACGAGCGCCGCTCGCTCCCGCTCGCGGCGACGACCGGCGCCGTGACGGGAATCGCGATCCTGGGCAACGCCCGCCTCGTCCTCCTCCCGGTGGCGATTGCCGTCTACGTCGCGTGGAGGATCGTGCCGGTGTCGCGCACCGTGACCGCGATCGCGCTCGTGATCGGGGTCGCCGCGCTCGTCGTCGCGCCGTGGGTCGCGCGGAACAAGGTGCAGATGGGGTGCTATGCGATCACGACGGATGCGCGTGCTCTCTGGAAGGCCAACAACCCGAACACGCGCGGGGTGCTCGACGACGGCGGCTGGATCGACGACGTGCCCGGGCTGCCGGGCGCGCCTCCGTGGCCGGAGCTCGCCGCCGACCTCACGCTCGCCGGAACGCCGACGTCGGTCGACGAGTGCGCGCAGATGCGGCTCTACCGCGAGGAGGTCGTCGAGTTCTGGCGCGAGCAGCCCGGCGAGAAGGCGCTGCTCGCTCTCCAGGCCACACGGATGCTCTGGAACCCGGTGCCGCGGGAATCGGACGAGAGCGGGAGCGGAACGGCGCGCCTGGCCCGAAGGACGATCGAGCCTGCTTTCGTCATCGGCCTCTACGTACTCGCGCTCGTCGGTTTCTTCGTCGCGCCGCCCCACTTCGTCGGGCTCGCTGCGGTCATGCTCGCGTACAACACGCTTGCCGCGATGGTCTTCGCCGGGACGGCGCGCTACCGGACGCCGTGGGACTTCCTCCTCGCGCTCCTCGCCGCCTTCGCCCTCGCAGCCGTCTGGGAACGCGTGCGACGTCGGCGGCGAGCCTACGCCGGCGCGAGCGCTCGGTCGTAGAGCTCCTCCACGCCCTGGACACACCGCTCCGGCGTGAACTCCTCGAGCGCGCGTTTTCGCGCGGCCGCTCCCATCTCGCGGGCCTGGGAAAGGTCACTCGCGAGCACCACGATTGCCTCGGCGAGCGCGTCTGCGTCCGCCGATGGGACGATCAGGCCCGTCTCGCCGTCGGCGACGATCTCGGGAAGACCGCCCACGGCGCTCGCGATGACGGGCCGTGCCCGCTCCATCGCCTCGAGCGCGACCATGCCGAATCCCTCGCCGAGCGACGGCACGACGACGACGGCAGCGTCCTCGATCGCGCGCTGCACGGGCGACACGAAGCCGAGGAAGCGAACCGCGTCGGCGAGCCCGAGCTCACGTGCATAGGACTTGAGGGCCGGCTCGAGCGGACCGCGGCCCGCGATGTCGAGCATCACGTCGGGCACACGCGCGCGAGCCTGCGCGAGCGCACGAAGGAGGACGAGGTGACCCTTGATCGGGATCAGGCGCCCGATGCAGAGCAGCCGCGGCACCGTGCCCCCATACGGCTCCGCGTCGCCGCCAGGCGAGATCCCGTAGTGGACGATCTCGAAGTCCTCCTCCTCGAACCCCTCCGTCTCGGCCAGGTACTGCGCGAGGCCCTGCGAGATCGCGATGTGAACGTGCGCGAGGGAACCGACGGAGCGGTCGGCAACGCCGAACCAGCGCCCCTCGCGGAACTCGTTGAACCCGTGCTTGGTCGACAGGCGCAACGGGACGCGCGTCATCGAGCCGGCGAGCTGGCCGTAGACGTCGGCGTGCACGAGGTGCGTGTGGAGGATGCGAGGACGAACGCGCGCGAAGTACGCAGCCACCTCGCCGAAGGCGATCGGGTCGACGTCCGCGCGGAGCCGGATGTCGTCGAGCGGAACGCCTCGCGCTCGCAGCTCGTCCGCGAACTCCCATGCACCAGGCTCGTTCTCGTGGAGCATGAGGAAGCGAACATCCCATCCGCGCTCGCGCAAGTCCGGGAGAAGCTGCAGGAGGTGCGCCTCCGAACCGGAGATGCCTGCGACCTTCTGGGTGTGGAGTACGACGCCGTCCGTCACGAGATCCTCGCGGCGTCGAGGATGCCACGCGCCCACGACTGCACCGAGTGGCTTTGAGCGACCTGCTCGCGGAGCGTGCGGCCGAGGGTGGACCTCTCCGACGTGCTCAGCGCCGCGAGTGTTCGAATCCGTTCGGCGAGCGCGCCCGGATCCCAGCGCGTGAACCGCTGCTCGGGCGCCAGGAGCTCGTCGAAGATCGGGTTCGAGGCGAGAACCGGAAGACACGCGGCGGCGGCCTCGTACACGACCTTGTCCGGGGCGCCTGCGCGCATGTTGTTCACGAGCGCGTCGTGTGTCGCGAACAGCTCCGGGATCTCGGACCGTGGGACGGGATCACCGATGGTGACGCGTCCGTCGAGCTCGAGCTCGTGCACGAGCTGCTCGAGCTCACCCCTGTGCGCACGCTCCTCGTCGGACAGAGAAGGACCGAAGACGTGCAGCTCGACGTCGTCGCCCGCGAGCGGTACGGCGGCGACCGCGACGTCGAGCCCCTTCGCGGTCGAGTAGCGGCCGAGCGCGAGAAGGCGTGTACCTGGTCCTTCGCGCGGCGCCGAGCAGGGGAACTCCTCGAGGTCGATCCCGTGCCCGATCGCTCGGAGCTTCCTCGACGCCAACGGGAACGACCGGTAGTCGACGCTCGTGACCGCAGTCGACGCGCGAGTGGCTGCCTTGAGGAGGTCGCTTGCTCGCCAATGCGTGAACCAGAGGACGAGCGGAATCCGGAGCGGGCGGACGAGGGGAGCGGCGAGCACCGCGTAGATGGGGCACATGTGCGCGACGACCGCTCCGCCGCGCAACCCCGGGAGCTCGCGGGCGAGTGCTGCCTCGAAGCGTGCCCCACGGACCGATCGATGGCTGGCGCGGAAGGTGTGGACGCGGCAGTTCTCGGGGAGCACCCCCGGAGCGGCGCCGTCGGCGAGTACGACGACCTCGTCGACGAGCTCGGCGAGCGCGCGGATCTTCGGCACGGTCGCCGCGAGCGCCGGATGGCGCGGATCGACCTGCTGGGTGATGAAGAGAACTTTCGTCATGACGTGAGGGTGTTTCAGTAGCAGCGATGCGGCTGCGAAGCAGCCGCCTTCAGGGATCTTCGCGCGCCCGGAGATTCCGCGCTAGCGATGTCCGGGCTTGCGCATCAGAAGAAGTCGAAGTCGCCGAGCGTGAAGTGCCACGCGGCGGCGCGCTCGTCGATCCGGACACCGTCGTGGAGCGGCTTACCGATGAAACGGAGCTTCTTGTTCGTCGGCGCGAAGCCTGCCCGGACGAGCGCTTGCCGCTGCGCTCCCGCAGGCGGCGGCAAGAGCACGAGCGCGTCCGCGCCACCCTTCACCTCGGCGACGGCGCGCGACACGAGCGCACGAATCGCGGTGCCGTCCCCGGGAGCCGCGACGAGATCGGCGAGGAAGCCTGCGGAGACGCCGTGCTTGAAGGTGTGACCGACCACGGCCACACCCGCCAGCGCGCCCGCACGGTATGCGCCGAAGCAGCGGTAGTCGCGCGGCGAGTCGAGGTACCGCCAGTTGAAGTACGCCGCATCGCGGGAGAAGTGGCTCCCGTAGCCCTTCGCGGCGCGAGCGCCGAGCTCATCCAGGTCGGACTCGAAGCGCTCGACCGCACGCACCTCGAGCCCGTGCAGTACGCGCGGGGTCGCGTCCGGCGCGCGCATTCCTCCCTCCTCGCCGGCTCGACCGAGCGCGTAGCGAACGACGCCGGACGCACGCAGCGGTCGCGCCCAGAGCCGGAGCCGCGGCAGATCGATCCAGCCGAGCCTGCGAACGAAGATCGGGTACGAGTTGGCGTTGGGAAACGTCACGGTGAGCGGGGAGCCGGATGCGGCGGCGGCCTCCTCGTTCGCTTCCTCCAGCGTCGAGAACACCCCCTGCCCGCGATAGCGCGCGTCCGTCGCGACGTTCACCGGGATCGCGAGACGCGTCTCGACGCCGTTCAGGCGCGTCTTGAAGAAGCTCATCGCGGCGACGCCGACCACCTCGCCGTCGTCGACGGCGAGCGAGACGATCCCCTCCCCCGCCGGGTTTCGATCGAACCACCAGGCGAACTCGTCGTCCGAGAGCTGCGTCGTGCCGACGCGCGCGAGCAAGGACACGAGCGAACGGCGCCACTCCGGCGTGTACCGCACGGAGGTGAAGCTCATCGGGTCGCGGTGCCGAGCACCTTGTTGAACGCGCGCCGCGCGTACGTCCCCGGAACCGTGTCCTTGACCGAGATGAGGTCGCACGCACCCGCGAGGACGAGCTCGAAGGTCCGCGGCGGATATGGCTCGACGTTGTAGCGGCGCAGCCGGAAGCGGTCGCTCGACGGCCCGTTCGCGCCCGACACCGACGTGAACCCCAACGTGTATCCGGCCTGCTGGACGAGGCTCACGTGCTCGGGGCGATAGTCGGCGAGGGAGCCCTTTACGAACGCGTACGCCTCGACGGGACGGCCGAGGCGCTCCTCGAGGCGGAGCTTCGAGAGCGCGATCTCACGCGCCGCCTCGGCCGGCTCGAGCTCAGAAACCGGCCGGTGCCCGATCCCGTGCGACTCGACGCGAATCCCACCCGCCTCGAGCTCGGCGAGCTCGTCCCAGCCCACCGTCTCGTTGCGTACGCCGATCGTCCGCAGGGCCTCTTCATGTGGCAGCGGACGGTCCCCCTCGAGAAAACCGATGGGAACGAAGATGACCGCCGGGTAGCCGTGGCGCCGAAGGATCGGGAGCGCGTTTCGGAGGTTGTCGCGGTAGCCGTCGTCGAATGTGATGAGCACGGCGCCCGGAGTGAGGGGCTTCGCATGCAGGTAGTGGTCGCGCACCTGCTCGAGCGACACGGGCACGTAGCCGAGATCCGCGAGCAGCCTCATCTGCTCGGCGAAGACGGCGGTCGGCACCGTCGTGGGGTTCGGCGTGAGGTCGTTGATCTTGTGGTACATGAGCACGCGAAGCGTGCGCTGCTCCTCACCGTCGAGACTCCCGGTGCCGCTGACGGTCTCGCCGATCGCGCGATACACACCGTTCTTCAGGATCTGTTTGGCCCGATCCGCGCGCATCGCTTGAGTCTAGGCGGGCTAGGCGGTGACCTCGTCGACGAGCTCCCGGATGCGGCGCCCGTACTCGTCCGGCGTCGCGAGCCACGGCTGGACCACCTCGTGCGCTGCTGCGCCGAGCCGCTCGGCATAGGCGCGGTCGGAGAGCACGCGGACGAGCGCCTCCGCGAGCGCATTCGCGTCCTCTGGCTGGACGAGGACGCCGGACACGCCGTCCTCGACGATGTCCGGAATGCCCCCGACGCGGCTCCCCACCACGCCGCGGCCACGGCAGAACGCCTCGACGACGACGCGACCGAGCCCTTCGGAGCGAGAGGGAAGGACGAGAAGAGTCGCCTCGTCGAGCGCGCGCGCGACCTCTCGGGTGGAGAGCGACTCGTCCCAGCGCGTCTGCGCCGGGAGGTCGCGCACGAGTGCTTCCGGAACGTCACGAAGTGTCCCGCGGCCCACGATGCGAAGGGTTGCCTCTGGAACTCTCTCGGCGACACGACGCCAAGCCTCGGCGAGCACGTCCACCGCCTTGTACCGCTCGAGGACGCCCACGAAGAGCGCCACGGGGGGCTCCGGTACCGGCGTGGGAGGCGTCTCGACGAAGGGCTCGAGATCCATGAACGCGGCGAACTCGGCCGTCGGCTCGACTCCGGCACGGCGGACGACGCCCGACGTGTACGCCGAGATCGTCCTGACCCCGTCGCTGTGCCGCAGCCCGTAGCGGGCGAGCGCGTCCGCGAGCGGCGCGAGCGCCCTGCGCCCCGACGAGCCATACAGCCGGGTGGGCGCAGCCGGATCGCCGTGGATGTCCGCGATGACGCGGGTCGGCACGCGTGCGAGCTTCCGGCCCAGGATGGCGAACGCAGCCTCCTGTGCGCCTTGCGCCAGGACCGCGTCGGGGCGGAACGCGCGCAGCTCACGAGCCGTGCGAAAGGGCAGCAGCGCGTAGAACGCGGCCCCGTCGAGAGCGCGCGGACGGACGGGTCGCACCAGCCGGAAACGCGGATCCGTCCCGGTCCCACCTCCCGAGCTCGCGAGCACGCGGACGTCGAGCTCCGCAGCGAGCGCAGCGAACTTCTGGTCGAGCGAGGGCGACAGCGGCAGCGAGTAGCGCGATCGTCCGACCATGAGCAGTCGCTTCTTCACCTCGCAGCCCGCTCGAGCTCGGCCTCGATCGTCGTGAAGACGGCGCGCTCGGAATAGCCGTCCACCGAACGCGTCGCCGCCTCGCGCAGATGAACGCGCAGCTGTGCGTCGCCGAAGTAGCGCGCGATCGCTGCCGCCAGCGCGGATGGGTCACCGGGGGAGACGAGGAGCCCGTTCTCTCCGTCCCGCACGACTTCCGGAACGCCGCCGACGGCGGTGGCGATGACGGGGCAGCCGACGGCGAGCGCCTCGACGACCGTGTGCGGGAAGTTCTCCCACGCCGACGGGAGCACGGCCGCGTCGGCGGCACGGAAGAGACGGAGCACCTGCTCACGGGAAACGCTCCCGAGGAACGAGACGCGGCGGCCGAGCCCGAGCTCGTCTGCTCGACGCTCCAGCGCACCACGATCCGGCCCGTCACCGGCAACTGCGAGCGTCACATCGGGAACCGCGGCGAGAGCCTCGAATGCGGTTCCGAGGGCCTTCTGCGGCCCGAGGCGGCCGGCGAACACGAGCGCGTTCCCGTCGAGTCCCAACTCCGCGCGGAGCTCGTCGCGAGCCGGCATCGGGGGAATCTCCGGGGCAGGGTTCGGGAGCACCGATACACGGCCTGCCTCGAGCCCCCAACGGCAGGCGATGTCGCGGAGGTACGCGCTCGGGCAGAAGACGTGGCGTGCCCGTCTCAAGGCCGCGTTTCGCGTCGCTCGCAGGAAACGCGTGCGCGCACCGCCCTCGTGCTGGAACGCGTCGAGCGTGCCGACGTACCGGCCAGTGCGCGTCGCCCTCTCGAACACCTCGTCGGACACGAGCTTCACGACGAGGGGACGCCGCGCCATACCCGAGCCGATCGCGGCGCGCCGGATCATGCTCGTGGCGTACACGACGTCCGCGCGACGCGCCGCTTCGCGCACGAGCCGCGCAGCCTGCACATGCCGGAGCGACGAGCCGCGCGCCGCCCAGAGCACGGGGTACGACCGTGTCGCCGGCGCTGCGTCCGCGGTCGTCACGACCTCGACCGCGTGCCCGCGACCCGCGAGGAAGTCGGCCAGCGCCGGCGCGTGGCTCGCGGGACCGCCCGGATCGGGGGGCCAGATGCCCGAGACGACGACGACCCTCACGACTGGAGCGAGACCTCGCCCGACCCGGCCGCGCGCACCTCTTCGCGGAGGCGGAGGATCACGACGAGCCACGCGGCCGCGAAGACGAGCGTCGAGCCGAGAACCGCGATCGCCGCCCCGGTCGCCCCCCACTCCGCTCCGAGGACGGCGACGAGCGGGATCGCGACGAGCGTCTCGAGGCCGTGCGTGAAGATCCGCAGGCGTGGCCGGCCGATTGTCACCGGCAGCGACTTCGTCCATCCGAGCGTGAAGTGAACGGCGGCGGCGATCAGGATCACGCGGGCCGCGGTCACCGCATCGTCGTACTGCTCCCCGAAGACGAGGTCGACCAGCCAGGGCATCGCGACGAGGAACACCGGAACGGCGATCAGCATCAGTGCTCCGGCCCACTTCGAATAGGCGCGAACGCCGGCGAGGACGCGCGAGCGCTCCCCCTTCTCCCAGTCGCGCGTCTGCTCGGTCATGAGGACGAGCCGCGCCGGAGAGCTCGCCGCCGCAAGCCCGGTCTGGGGTGTCTGCGCAATGCGGAAGAGACCTACCTGGGTCGGTCCCGAGACGATGCCCAGGACCAGAGGCACGAGCGTCGTGCGAAGCGAGATCACGCCGGTCGCGATGCTCGACTGGATCACGAACGACCGGATTCCCCGTGTGTCCTCCCCGAGCTCGCGCGCCGGTGCCGCCGGGAAGCGCCGCAGTGCGACGACGCCGACGATCGAGATCACGACCGTCGAGGCAGCCTGGGCGACGACGATGGCGACGAGCGTCTCCGTGACGCCGAGCGGCGCAGCAATCACGATCGCAAGCAGGCGGAGCCCGGAGGAGCCGGCCTGATACACGCCGCGCAGGTCGTAGCGGCTGTGAAGAAGGAGCGCGGTAGCGGCGACGTTCTCGGACGACTGAACGAGCGGGAGCAAGGCGGCGGCGAGCAGCGCCTGCTCGACTCCGCTGGCACCGAAGAGCTCGTCGGCGAACGGCGCGAGCGCAACGATGATCAGCGTTGCGAGAGCCCCTCCGACCAGCTTGAGGAGGAGCATCTGGCGGAACAGCCGTCGGAGCCGGCCCCAGTCCGCGGCGGCGACGTAGCGGAAGCCGTACTTCGTGAGCGACTCCTCGACCGTCAGGTCGAGCAGCACCTGGAAGAAGCCGACGGCGGCGAGAGCAGTTGCGAACACGCCGAAGTCGTCGAGCCCGAGAACGCGAGCTGCGACGATCGTCCCGGCGATGCCGCACGCCACCGCGACGTAGATCCACGCAGCCGTCGCCGACCGGCGTCGAAGCACCCGGGAGAACATCCGCGTGAGTGTAGGAGTTGAGGCCGCGCCTATAGTGGCGCCGTGGCGACCCGCGCGCTCGAGAGCTCGCCTGCTTCGGCTCGCCGGGATCTCGTCGGCCGTGACTCGCTCGGAGCACTCGTCCTCGTCGCTTCGCTTCCGTTCCTCTTCTCCCACGAGCGCTACCAGCCTGAGCTCAGCGTCGGAGTCGGCTCGACAACGGTGGACGTTCGTCTCTCGGATCTCGCAGTCGTCGTCGTTCTCGCGGCAGCCGCGATCGCGGCGTCTCGCACCGGGCTCGCCCGCCTCGGAGCCGCACGCATGCTCTGGATCTCCGGCGTCGCACTCCTGACCTGGCTCGCGTTCCAGGCGCTCCGCCCAGTGTCACTCGACGACGCGCTCGTTGCTGACCATCTCGTGAGCTACGCGAAGCTCGTCGAGTACGGGCTTCTCGCGGTCGCGGTGCCGCTGCTCGTGCGGCGCGCAGACGACCTGACGATCGTGATCGGCGGCGTCGTCCTCTGGGCGGCCGTGGCGGCGGGTGTCGCGCTTCTGCAGTTCTTCGGCGTCGACATCTTCGGCGCGTGGAACGCGGGCTGGCGCCAACCGTCCTTCCTCGGACACCACGACCTCGCTGCCCTCGCGGCGATGAGCCTCGCGGTCGCGGCGGCGGGGATCGTCGCGCGACGGCACACGATCCCAGCGGCGGGTCTCTTCGTCGTCGCGCTCGTCGCGGGCATGCTCGGGCTCGTCCTCGCGGGCTCCGTCGCCGCCGCAGGTGGGCTCGCGCTCGGTGCGATCGCGCTCTGGATCGCATCGCGCAGGAGGTTCCGGCCGAGCTGGCGTCGGACGCTCGCACTCTTCGCGGTCGTCGTGACCGTCGCGGGTGGGGTGACCGCCGTTCGCGGCGACGCGCTCGAGGACTTCCTCCGCTTCGTCGGCGTCCGCGGAGACGAGCCTCCGATCGGCGTCGAGACCTACTCGCAGCGCACCGTGCTCGCGTACATCGGCCTGCGAATCGCGCAGGACAATCCGATCGTCGGTGTCGGCTGGCAGCGCTCGTCCAGGCCCGAGGTCTTCGAGCCGTACGTCGACGACGCGCGCGACCGGTTCCCGGACGTCGTCGATCTCGCCTTCCCCGCAGCAGGGCGCGAGTGGGGCGTCCAGAACCTCTACATCCAGATGCTGGCCGACGCCGGAGTGATCGGGCTCGCGCTGCTCCTCCTCGTCGGAGCGGCGGGGCTCGTGCTGGCATGGCGCGCTGCAGCACGTGCCCCGACGCCGTGGGCCGCAGGGACTGGCCTCGTCGTCGTGTGCGCCCTGCTGACACTGGCCGGCGAATGGGCGTCGCTCGGGATCGTGGCCGGGATTCCACTGCAAGCGGCAACCTGCTTGCTCCTCGGACTCGCCGCCGCCGGCGCCGCCGCAGCCGAGGAAGCCCTTGCCTGATCCGCGACTCGACCCGCCGCGCTCGATGCCGACGTACGCGGTGCGGGCGCCGCTCGTGCGCTGGCTGCGCGAGCAGGCCGACGACGCCTACCGCACGATCGGGCGCTACCGCGTGCTCGACGTCGGGTGCGGTGCGAAACCGTACGCGCCGCTGTTCGCACCGCATGCCGAGTCCTACGTCGGCGTCGATCCGGTGGACAATCCGAAAGCGGAGCTCAAGGGCTCGGTCGAGGCGATCCCGGTCGGTGACGCGACCTTCGACGTCGTCCTCTGCAACCAGGTACTCGAGCATTGCGACGACCCGGTGAAGGCCGTCTCGGAACTGCATCGCGTCACCGCGCCCGGCGGCCGCGTTCTCGTGACCACGCACGGCGTCATGCCGTATCACCCCTCGCCGACCGACTACTGGCGCTGGACCCACGCCGGTCTCGAGAAGCTGTTCACGGACAACGGCACGTGGGCGTCGGTTAGGGTGACGCCGGCTTCGGGCACGACCGCCTGCCTCGGAATGCTCTTCGCGATGTACCTCGACCTCGGATTCCGCCGCGTCGGGCTGGGCTTCGCAGCCCGGCCTCTCGTCGCCGCGATCAACACGGTTGCGACCGGCATCGACGACCGCTCCGCGAGACTGCGGGAGCCCGGGCCCGGCGGGCTCTTCGCGAACTTCCACGTCGTCGCCGAGGCGCCTCGATGAAGGTGCTCGTCACCGGTGGTGGCGGGTTCATCGGCTCGAACGTCGTCCGTGCGCTTCTCGCGCGTGGCGACGACGTGCGGGTGCTCGACAACTTCTCCACCGGCAGTCGGGCGAACCTCGCCGAACTGGAGAACGACGTGCAGCTCGTCGAGGGCGACCTTCGCTCGTACGAACGGGTTCACGCAGCCGTGCGCGGTGCGGAGGTCGTCTTCCACCAGGGCGCGCTGCCGTCGGTTCCCCGCTCCGTCCAGGACCCGCTGACGACGACGGCCGTGAACATCGAAGGCACGCTCAACGTGCTGTTGACCGCGCGCGACGAGGGCGTCCGGCGCATCGTCAACGCATCGTCCTCGTCCGTCTACGGGAACACGGGCGAGCTGCCTCGCGTCGAAACGCAGGCACCCGATCCGATTTCGCCGTACGCCGTCGCCAAGCTTGCCGCGGAGCGCTTCTGCACGAGCTTCAGCCGTGTGTACGGGATGGAGATCGTGTCGCTGCGCTACTTCAACGTCTTCGGCCCACGCCAGGATCCGAGCTCGCAGTACGCCGCCGTCGTGCCGCGCTTCATCCGCGCGATCGCGGACGGCGAGGCTGTGACGATCTACGGCGACGGCGAGCAATCGAGGGACTTCACGTTCGTCGACAACGTCGTCGCCGCGAACCTCCTCGCGGCGGACGCGGCAGGCGTGGGCGGGGAGATCCTGAACGTCGCGACGGGCGGGTCGGTGACGGTCAATGCGCTCGCCGACGCGATCGGCGCGCTCCTCGGTCGACCGGTCGAGAAGTCGTACGAGCCGGCGCGCGAAGCTGACGTGCTCGCGTCGTGGGCCAACGTGAGCGAGGCGCAGAGTCTCCTCGGCTACGAACCGACGGTCGACTTCGACAGCGGCCTGCGACGGACGGCCGACTCATCTCCTCGGAAAGGACTGACCATGGGACACGCATTCGGATCGCTCGACGAGCTCGGCGATGGCTACGGCTTCCGCAAGATCCGCAAGCCGCTCGGCGTGACGGCGTTCGGCGTGAACGCGGTCGTGATGCCGCCGGGCTACGCGGGGTTCCATCACTACCACGACACCCAGGACGAGCTCTACTTCGTCCACTCGGGCCAGGCGCGGGTCGAGGTCGAGGGCGAGGAACGTACGCTCGGCCCCGGCGGCGTCTTCCACGTCGAGTCGACGACCCCGCGGCGCGTGTCGAACGCGAGCGAGACGGAGGATCTCGTGATGCTCGTCGTCGGCGGCAAGGACGGCTATGTCGAGCGCGACGGACACATGGTGGACGAGGCGGACATCGCCCGCCGAGCCGGATTCGGCAGCGAAGGCTCCTAGCCCAGTCGGGCGGAGTTGCGATGACCTTCGCAGTCGCAGCCGAAGCCTACGACCGCTTCATGGGCCGGTACTCGATGCCGCTCGCTCCGAGGTTCGCCGATTTCGCCCGGCTCGAGGAAGGCCCCGTCCTGGACGTCGGTTGCGGTCCGGGGGCGCTCACGGCCGTCCTCGTCGAGCGATACGGAGCTGCGGAGGTGGCAGCGGTCGATCCGTCGGAGTCGTTCGTCAGTGCCGTCCGCGAGCGCCATCCCGGTGTCCGCGTCCTTCTCGCGGCCGCCGAGGACCTGCCGTTCGGCGACGGCGAGTTTGCGGCGACGCTCGCCCAGCTCGTCGTCCACTTCATGACGGACCCGGTCGCGGGCATCCGGGAGATGGCGCGCGTGACACGCGTAGGCGGTGTGGTCGCTGCGTGCACCTGGGACCTCGCCGGTACCGAGGGACCTCTCGGTGTGTTTTGGGAGGCAGCCCGTCGGCTCGACCCGGACGTCGTCGACGAGTCACGGCTGGCAGGCGCACGACAGGGTCATCTCGCAGAGCTGTTCCGAGATGCCGGACTTCGGCACGTCGAGGACGGATCCGTCTCGATCCAAGTCGAGCACACCTCGTTCGACGAGTGGTGGGAGCCGTTCACGCTCGGTGTCGGGCCTGCGGGTGCGCATGTCGCGCGACTCGACGACCACGATCGGATGCTGCTGCGCGACCGCTGTCGCGAGCTGCAGCCGCCCGCTCCGTTCACGGTCACCGCTCGTGCATGGGCCGCCCGCGGAACCGTCTAGCTGAGCGCTACCTCGTCGCTCTGAACACGAGGTCGCGGGCGAACAGCCGCGCGCTCAGCGCGACGTATCGGCCCCCGACGAAGTCGATTCTCACGTCCCTGAACGTCCCGAGAAGGGCGCGCACCGCATCCGGTGAGAACATGCGCAGGTGCGTGGGGTCGTCCTCGGGCGCTCGGCCGCGAAGGAAGCGCAGGCGGCTCTGGACGCGGAACGCGTTCGGCACGGAGCCGACGAGGACGCCGTCCGGCCGCAGCACGCGCCGAATCTCCGTGACCAACGCGTCGGGGAACTGCAGGTGCTCGAAGAGCTCGCCGGCCACGACGGCGTCGAAGCTCGCCTCGGCAAACGGAAGCGGCTCCTCGACGTCGGCCTGCACGGGCTCGATCCCCAGCGCGGCTGCCTTCTCGAGCGCGGCGGCATCGACGTCGAGCCCCACCACCGAGTTCCCCTCGAGAAAGTGCCGGGTCAGCGCGCCCGACCGGCAACCGAGGTCGAGTACACGCCGGTCGCGCCCGATCGCCTCGACGAACCAGGGGATGCGCTCGGGGACGAAGACGAAGTCGCCCTCGTCCCGGCGCTCGCGATGGTGCTCTTCGTAACGCTCGGAGAGATCGCTCACGCGGAGCCGACGGCGGCCTCGTGGCCGAGCGAGGCGATCGTCTTGCGCAGGCCGTCCTCCAGCGCGACCTCGGGCTCCCAGCCCAGGATCTGCTTCGCGCGCGTGATGTCCGGCTGGCGCACCTGTGGGTCGTCGACAGGCAGTGCCGCGTGGACGATCTCGCTCGACGAGCTCGTGAGGCGGAGGATGAGCTCGGCGAGCTCGAGCAGCGTCTTCTCGTCGGGATTGCCGAGATTGACCGGTAGGTGCTCGCTCGACTCCGCGAGCAGGACGATGCCGCGGATGAGATCGTCGACGAAGCAGAAGCTCCGCGTCTGCGAGCCGTCGCCGAACACGGTCACCGGCTTGCCGTCGAGCGCCTGGCGGAGGAAGGTCGGAATTGCGCGGCCGTCGTTCGCGCGCATTCGCGGTCCGTACGTGTTGAAGATCCGGACGATCGCGGTGTTCACGCCCTGCTGGCGGTGGTACGCCATGGTGAGCGCCTCGGCATATCGCTTCGCCTCGTCGTACACGCCCCGCGGCCCGATCGGGTTCACGTTGCCCCAGTACGTCTCGGGCTGCGGGTGCACCTCGGGGTCGCCGTACACCTCGCTCGTCGATGCGAGCAGGAACCGCGCGCGCTTCCACTTTGCGAGCCCGAGCGCGTGGTGTGTCCCGTACGAGCCGGTCTTCAGCGAGTGGAGTGGCATCCGGAGGTAGTCGACGGGACTCGCGAGGGCAGCGAGGTGGTAGACGAAGTCGACCGGCTCGTCGCACGCGATCGGCTCGATGACGTCGTGGTTCGAGAACGTGAATGCGTCGTCGCGTAGGTGATCGATGTTCTCCAGCGTCGAGACAACGAGGTTGTCGACGCAGATCACGCGGTG
Organism: uncultured Gaiellaceae bacterium; assembly: GCA_963833725.1. Lineage (GTDB taxonomy): Bacteria > Actinomycetota > Thermoleophilia > Gaiellales > Gaiellaceae > GMQP-bins7. The sequence goes on along the minus strand of CAWHYV010000005.1, from coordinate 33,354 downwards.
GCCGCGCTGGAGGAGGGCCTCGCAGAGATGGGAGCCGAGAAACCCGGCTCCGCCGGTGACGAGTGAGGTCGTCATGGTGGTCGATGCTAGCCGCGTGCTCTTGCGCTAGCCCGGTCTCTTACGACGCGCGCCGAGGCGCTCCTGCGGCTACTTCGTCGCGGCAGTGAGCGCTACGTGGAGACGCTTCCACGTCGCGTCGGTCTTCTTGGTGCTGTTCGGCCCGATCCAATGAAGCACGACGTTCGTTCCATACCGACGCTTCGCCTGCCAGTACGTGTCCCCGCGGAGCGTCGCACCCGACTCCCAGTAGATCTTCGCAGCCGTCGGCGTGCCGAGCGTGCCGGTACGCGTGTCGGCCAGGAGGCGATTGACCTGCCCCTCGACGTCGCTTGCCGTAACGAGGTACACGGTGAACGTGCCCCACTGCGATCTGGTCGCGAATGTCTGCGTACCGATGTCGTAGGCGAGGTACGAGCCCGGACTCGAATACGACTTGTTCAGGACGAGCTTCTGCCCCGTCGACTTCTTGAAGGCGGTCGTGAGCTGCTTCGCCGAGGTCGACGCCGCCGCCGGGACAAGCCCGACGCCGACGGTGAGCGCAAAGACGATCGCAATGAAGGGAACGAGGCGTTTCACCCGCTCAATGGTACGAACGGAGTCGGCGTGCGCAATGGCTCGATCGAGTACCTCACAACATCCGAACAAGCCGCACCACCGCTCCCGACTCACCGGAGATCCTTGTTCGCCTCCATGTCGAACCACATGGCGAACAGCGTCATCTGGAGGCCCGCGATGAGGAGCACGGCGACCAGGACGATCGACGCGGGCGTGATCGCGTTGCCTGCGATCCGCAGGAGGACTTCCACGACGCCGAGGGCGAAGCCCACGCTCAGCATCAGGACACCGAACACGTAGAAGAACACGAGCGGATGGAAGTCACGGATCACGTACTTCTGCCCCATGCGCCACCAGAACCCCTTGAGGAGGAGCCACGAGATGCGCGGCACGACGGAGCGCAGACGGATCCCTGACCGCTCGCCCACGTCGTAGATCGGGCGTGACGCAACGTCCCGGACGCGCGCGTTCTGGACGTTCAGGTGGACGAGCATGTCGTTCGGGAAGCCGTAGCGCGGATACAGGCTCCCGAGGTCGAGGCGTCGCAGGGCACTCAACGAGAGCGCCGTGTAGCCGGCCTGCGAGTCGGCGACGTGCCAGTAGCCGGAGGCGATCTTCGTGAGCAACGAGAGCACGGCGTTCCCGAGGTAGCGCGTCCGCGGGATGACCTTCCAGGCCTCGCCGGAGACGAGGCGGTTCGCCTTTGCGTATTCGACCTCGCCCCTCGCGACCGGTGTGGCCAGACCTTCGAGCTCTTCCGGGTCCATCTGATTGTCGGCGGCCATGACGCACGTCACGTCCATCTCCTCCTCGAGCGCGCGGCGATAGCCGGTCGCGATCGCGGCGCCGACGCCGGAGTTCCGCTCGTGGCGGACGATCTGCACCCGCGCGTCACCGACGCTCTCGGCGGCCGCCGCCGTTGCGTCGCGCGACGCGTCGTCGACCACGAGGATCCGGTCGACGAACTCGGGGATGCCGCGGATCGTCTCGGCGACGAGGTGCTCCTCGTCGAACGCGGGCACGACGACCGCGACCCGCTTGCCCTCGAGCATCAGGCCGGGTCGACAGCCGCCCCGCGCCGACCGGCGATCGGGTCGACGACGAGCGCTGCGATCGCGCCGAGCAGGAGCCCGATCAACGCACCGACGAGGAGCGACGAGCGACTCGACCGCGCGGTCGTCTTGCTCGCGGCTGCAGGCTCGACGACCCGGCTGGACTCCACGCTCTCGGCCAGATTGAGCAGCTGCTTCGACTCGGAGAGGTCGTCCTGGATGGCGGCGCGCCGGGCGTCGGCGGTCGTGATGACGGAGTTGAGGTTCGACGTGACGAGAAGGCGCTGGTCGAGCGGCAGCGACGAGTCGGCGATGATGGCTGCCTGCTGCACCTGCGCGAGCCGGATGCGCTCGTTCACCTCGTCCAGCTGAAGCTCGGCGGTCTCGACCTCTGACTCGAGGAGCGCGACCTTCTCGGTCACGTAGACGGAGACACGCTCCGTGACACGTTTCGCGAGCGCATCGGCGGCGAGCTCGACCTTCCGCTTTCCACTGCCTTTCACGGTGATCTCCATGAGCGGGTTGATCCCGCGAAGCTGACCGGCGGCGAGAAGCTCTCGCGTCGAGATCGACGAGCGGAGCCGCGAGATCGGGACACCGCTGGCCTCCGAGGCGTTCTTCAACGCCGCCTCGGAGCGGATGATCTCTCCGACCGTGCGCGGGTTCGTCGCAAGACTCTGGATCTGGCCTCCGCCGAGCGGGGCGAACGGTTGGCCGAGGTAGACGATCGTCTGTGCGCGCCAGACGGAGCCGCCGGCAAGCGCCAGCGCGATACCGACGACGGCGCCCACCACGAGACCGCCGACCGGAAGCCACCAGCGCACCTTGAGGCGCTGCCAGGCCGAGGAGAGGTCGACTTCCTGCTCGTCGTCGAGCTCGGGAGCCGCGGGGGCGCTCATGCGGCCGCGACCCTATCAGCGGCCCAGCGGAACTGAGCCGCGAGGCCGTCCTCGAACGGCGTGGTCGGCTCCCAGCCGAGAGCCGCGCGAATACGTGTCGTATCCGCCGCAGTGCGCACGGCGTCGCCCTCGCGCCGCGGCATCCGAACGACCTCGAGCCGGCGCTTCGCGATCCGACCGAGCACCTCGATCGCCTCCAACATCGACACCTCGGTTCCGCCGCCCACGTTGAGCGTCGAACCCGACGCTCCGCGCTCCATCGCGGCGATCGTGGCCTCGACCGCGTCGTCCACGAACGTGAAGCTGCGCGACTGGGCACCGTCCCCGTAGAGCTCGAACGGCCGGCCCTCGACGATGCAGGAGACCATCTTCGTGAACGCCATGTCCGGGCGCTGGCGCGGCCCGTAGATCGTGAAGTAGCGGACGATTACGGCATCGAGCCCGAATTCGGACGCGTACGCACGTGCGAGATGTTCGCAGGCGAGCTTCGTGATCCCGTAGGGCGAGAGCGGAGCGGGAACGGCGTCCTCGGGTGTCGGGTACGCCGCCGCGTCGCCGTAGACCGATGACGACGACGCAAGGACGACGCGGACTCCTGCACTCGCGGCCGCTTCGAACAGTCGCTGACCCGCGATGACGTTCTGCCGAACGTACACCGGGAACACGCCGCCGAAGCTCGCTACGCCGGGCTGGCCGGCGAGGTGGAACACCCCGTCGAGCCCGTCGAGGTCCAGCGCGTCCTCGCCGATATCGAGGCGTTCGACGGGCAGTCCTGCCGCGTTCTCCGCCTTCAGCGCCGGGTCGTAGTAGTCCGTATACGCGTCCCAGCCGGTCGCCTCGTGCCCGCGCTCGATGAGCGTGCGGAGGAGTTGCGAGCCGATGAACCCGGCCGCTCCGGTGACGAGGTACCGCATGGCCCGGAATGCTACGGCCGATGGACGACCGCGAGCGCTCCGTCGTCTCCGGGCGCGAGACAGACTTCGGAGAAGTAGCGCGTCATCACGACGCCGTCCTCGAAATCCCCCACTCGCGGATCGGGCCGCTCCCCGCGCGCGAGAGCGAGTGCGAGCTCGGGATACCCGCCACCTGCGGCGAGCGGCACCGGGAACCCGCCGCCGAAGCGTGTGTTCACGTCCGTTATCGGCAGCGAGCCGTCCGGCTCGCGAAAGCACTGGATGTTCGCCGGCCCCTTGATCCCGACGACCTCCGCGACGCGGGCGCCGTGCTCGATGAGCTCGACATCGTGGATCGACGCGCCCTTGATCGACTCGCCGCCCTTCGAGAGGAGCATCGTGCGCGGGATGGCGTTGAGACAGCGCACGTCCATGTCGCAGAAGACGTCGATCGAGAACTCTTCGCCGAGGCACTGCTCCTGCACGAACGACGGCACGTCGGAGTAGTCGAGAAAGAAGTCGAGCTGGGCTCGGTCGACGGCGCGGAAGATGTTCCGCGAGCCAAAGCCCTCGCGCGCCTTCACGAGCACGGGATAGCGCACATCCTCCGGCACATCGTCGGGCGCCCAGCTCCGCGGCGACGGAATGCCGTTGGCGACGAAGAACCGATGCGCCTCGAGCTTGTCCGACATGCGAGCCGAGACCTCGTAGTCGGGGAGCAACACGAGTGCGGGAGCGAGCTGCTCACGCGCGCGTGCGAGCACGGGGAAGTCGAGGTCGTTCAGCGGGACGACGAGGCGAACGTCGTGCTCGTCGCGCAGCGCCGCGAGCGTCGGGACGTACGCGGGATCCGCGATCCGCGGGACGATGACATGGCTGTCGCAGTGGTAGAGAGCCGGCGCGAGAGGATCGGCGTCGACGCCGAGCGTCGTCGCGCCGGCCGCGCCGAACGCCCGCGCGATGTCCACGCGCTGACCGACCGAGGTGAGCATCACGATCACGACGCGAGAGCGTACTCGGAGACCGTGGACGGATCCGCACAAACTCGGCACACGTTGCCCTTGACAGAATTCGGTGTCTGACACCGAAGGTGAACTCGGGGCGCGCTCTGCCTCGTCGAAGTCGGTGTCTGACACCGACTAACGTCCACGGGGTCGTGCCCGACGGAAAGATCCGCATCCTCCGCGTCATCGCGCGCCTCAACATGGGCGGACCGGCGATTCACGTCTCCAACCTCGCAGCCGGGCTCGAGACGCGCGGCTACCACACGACGCTGGTCGCGGGAAGCCTCGCACGCGGCGAGGACTCGATGGCCTTCGTCGCCGAGCGGCTCGGTGTCTCGGTCGTGAGCGTTCCCGAGATCCAGCGTGAGGTCGCCCCACTTCACGACCTGCGGTCGATCCGACGCCTCACGGCGATCATGCGAGCGGAACGTCCGCACATCCTTCACACGCACACCGCGAAGGCAGGCGCGCTCGCGCGCGCCGCGGCTCTCGCTGCGGGAGCTGCACGCCCGCCGATCGTCGTCCACACGTTCCATGGCCACGTCCTGAAGGGCTACTTCGGGCGCGGCCGGACGGCGTTCTTCAAGCACGTCGAGAGAAACCTCGCGCGCACCTCCGATGTGCTCGTCGCCGTCAGCCCCGAGGTGCGTGACGAGCTCGTCGCGCACCGGATCGCACCCGCCCACAAGTTCACGGTGATACGCCTCGGGATCCCACTCGACGAACGGCTCGGCGACGAGACCGCGGATCTCGACTACCGCACGCTCTACGGGATCCCGCCGGACGCCTTCGTCGTGGGCTGGGTCGGACGCATGACCGGCGTGAAGGACACCGAGGCCGTCCTCGAGATCGTTCGCGCGACCCGTCAGCGAGGCATTCCTGCAGTCCTCTGCATGGTCGGCGACGGGCCTGATCGCGAGCGGCTCGAGCAGATCGCACAGGATCTCGGTATCGCCCGCTCGACGTACTTCGTCGGCTATCAGCCGGACGTCGCCGGCTACTACCGACTCTTCGACGCCTTCCTCCTCCCGTCGGTGAACGAGGGAACGCCCGTCAGCGCGATCGAGTCGCTCGCCTCGGCGACGCCGGTGGTGGCGACGCGCGTCGGCGGCGTACCCGACGTCGTGACCGACGGCGTCGACGGCTTTCTCTTCGAGTCGGGAGACACGGAGGCCGCCGCCGAACACCTCGCTGCACTCGCTCTCGACCCGGAGCTGAGGAGACGACTCGGCGAGGCTGGACGTGTGCGCGCACGGGAGCGCTATTCGGTCGAGCGTCTCGTCGACGACGTCGACCGGCTCTATCGCTCGCTACTCGACGCGAAGGGACTCGGCTAGCGCCATCCGCCGGTGGCGCCGCGATAGGTCCCGCGGAACAGCGCGAGCGGCGTCCGGAGCAAGATCTCGAGATCGATGCCCGGCGAGCGGTTCTCGACGTACCAGACGTCGAGCTCGATGCGCTCGGCCCACGGCAGAGACGCGCGCCCGTGCACCTGTGCCCACCCGGTGAGACCGGGTCGCACGTCGAGACGACGCCTCTGCTGCTCGTCGTACTGCTCCACCTGGTAGCGAAGCGTCGGGCGCGGGCCGATGACGCTCATGTCACCGCGCAGGATGTTCCAGAGCTGCGGCAGCTCGTCGACGGACGTCCGCCGCAGGACACGGCCCACTCGCGTGATGCGACGGTCACCCTGGTCGACCGCGAACCCGGCGCCGATGCCCTCCGCGCCGACGACCATCGTCCGCAGCTTCAACACCTCGAAGTCGACCCCGTCCTTGCCCACGCGCGTCTGGCGGTAGAGCACAGGCCCGCGATCCTCGAGCTTGATCGCCAGTGCGGCGAGTCCGAGAAACGGGCTCGTGAGCGCGAGCCCGACGCCGGCGATGGCGACGTCAGCGGCTCGGTTCATCGCGTGCCCTTCGCCTTGTCCCACGTCTGCGGGGTACCCGTGCGGAGATAGCGCACGAGCGCCGCGACCGTCGCCTTCGTGACGACGAAGTAGTAGTACGCGAGCCGTGCTCCCGGAACGGGGAGCCGTGCCTTTCCTGCGGCGGAGAGACCGAGCCCGGCGAGCTGGAGCACGAGGAACGCGCGGTAGCGCCGCCCACGTGCCACGAGCATGAGATTCGAGACGAGCAGACCGATGTGGAGGATCCCGGTCGAGTAGCGCAGCACTCTGTGCGAGACGAGCTGGGCCATGTAGAGCGGGCGCGTCGGGCCTCGGAAGGCCCGACCGCTGAGAATGTGGCCGAGCGCGCGGGAGATCGTCCGCACCTTGCGGCCGTACTCGTCCTCGGGCTCGGCGGCGGGCTTCTCGACCGCGACGGCGTCGGGTTCGTACACGGCGCGACGACCCATCTGCTCCATGAGGTACGGGAAGCCGAAGTCGTGGCCGAATTTCGGATCGTCCTCGACGTACGCGTCGCGCGGAACGGCGTAGATCGCACCGTTGCCCGCGGTGACGGAGCTCGCCGTGGACTCCTGCTCGCGCACCCACATCTCGTAGCGCCAGTAGACCCCCTCCATGTTCGCCCCGTCCGGGCTCTCGAGTCGGAGCTGCCCGCAGACGTAGCCGACTTCCGGGTCGGCGAGATTCCGCATCAGAGCGCGAAGCGCGTCGGGTCTCCACTCGCTGTTCGCGTCCGTGAACGCGAGCACGTCGCTTGTCGTCTCACGCACCGAGCGATGCTGCGCCGCGACCTTCCCTTCGCGCGGACACTGGAGGAGCTTGACGCGAGAGTTCTCTGCCGCGATCTCGCCGACCAGGGCGTCCGTCAGGTCGGTCGAGCCGTCCGACGCGACGACGATCTCGAGCCGATCGTCGGGGTAGTCGAGCGCGAGCGCGTTCTCGATCCGACGACGGATCACCGCCTCCTCGTTGTGCGCGGAGACGACGAGGGCGACGGATGGGGTCTGCTCTCCCTTGAGCACCGGTCGCGGACGGATGCGTGCAAGAGCGCCCATCGCTGCGGGATAGCCGACGTGCGTCCAGGCCAGAGCTCCGAGCGAGCCCCAGAAGAGACCCCTCGCGATCACGCGGCCAGCATCTCGCGAACCAGCGCGCGATACCGCTCCATCGCAACGACGCGATCGGCCTCTTCCTCGACGTACGCGCGGCCGAGTCGCCCCATCTCCGTGAGGTCGAAGGCGCCGTCGGCGGCCTCGCGGATCGTCCGGGCGAGCAGGTCGGGGCGTGCGGGCGGGATGACGACGCCGCAGCCGACCTCACGAACGAGCCGTGCCGTCTCGCTCGAGTCGTCCGCCGCTGCGACCACCGGTCGTCCCGCGGAGAGGATCCCGTACAGCCGGCTCGGAACGACGTACCCGGCGAGACCTTTGGCAAGCCCGACGACGTGGATGTCGGCGCTGGAGAGCGAGAGCGGAAGTCGTTCGCGCTTCTGGTACGGCAGGAAGCGCACGGTCTCCTCGACCTCCAGCCGCTCGGCGAGCGCGACCATCTCACCGTGCCGTGCTCCGAATCCCGCCACGACGATCCTGACGTCCGCACGGTCACGCAGGAAGGTCGCGGAGCGGACGAGGCTGTCGAGGTCCTGCGCGTGCCCGACGTTTCCCGAGTGCATGACCACGAAGCGACCTACGAGGTCGTGCTTCTCGGCCCATGCATTCTCCCGTGGCTGCGGGGTGATCGCGCGCGTGTCGACCCAGTTCGGGATCACGCGCAGGCGCTCGGGCGGCGCCCCCTTCGCCTCGAGCCGGTCGCGCATCGTCTCTCCGATCGCGACGATCCGGTCCGCCCGGCACAGGTATGCACCCACGAGGCCGCGGAGCACACCGATCACCGCCGGGTTCCGGAGGCGGTCGAGCTCCGTTGCGATTTCCGGGAAGACGTCCTGGCTGATGACGAGTACCGGCGCACCCACGCGCTTCCCGACGAGAACGCCGAGATCGCCGATGATCGGCGGATCCGTCATGCAGAGGACGAGGTCCGGCGGAGCTCCGCTCAAGGCGTGTCGCAGCGCCGAGGCGAGGTATGAGACGTAGTTCACGGCCCGACGCGCCAGCTCGGAGCGCTCGTAGGACGTCGACGCAACGCGTGTGATGACGACGCCGTTGTGCTCGATCTGGCGCGGCTCGTCTTCGTGACCGTGGAGGACGCCCGTGACGACCTCGACGTCGTAGTCCTCCGCGAGCGCTTCGCACAGCTCGGTGAGCAAGTGCGCGGTCGCCTCGACGCCGGGCCAGTAGTACTGATTCAGGACGAGAATCCGAGGTCGGAGCACGCGAAGAGGCTAGCTTCGATCGCGTACGGCTTCTCGTACGGCGTCGAGGAAGCCCTGGACGCTCGGCCCGTAACCCCAGTCGCGTGCGATCTCGCGCGAGCGCTCTCCCTGCGCGCGGCGACGTTCCGGATCGGCCGCGAGCTCTCGGAGTGCCGCCGCCGCGCCGGCGACGTCGCCGGCCGGCACGAGCGTGCCGTTCTCTCCGTCGCGGAGCAGGTCGTGCGCTGCTCCGACCCGATCGGAGAGAACGAGCGGGAGGCCACATGCCGCGGCCTCGTTCACCACGACGGCCCACGGCTCGCGCTCCGAGAGGAGAGCGAAGACGTCGGCAGCGACGTAGAGCTCGACGATCCGCTCCCACTCGACGTCGCCGGTGAGGACGGCACGCACTCCAGCGTCTCTCGCAAGCCGCTCGAGCCGCGTTCGCTCTCCGCCTTCGCCCGCCACGACGAGGAGGAGCCGCCGATCGTCCGCTTCGGCGACCGCCTCGCACCAAGACGTCGAGCCCCTTCTCGGGTGCAAGGCGCGCCACGGACAGGACGACGACGTCGTCGGCCGTCGCGCCCAGCGCACTCCGTAGTTCGGGCCGCCGCGCGTCGAGCCGCGACGCGTTCGCACCGAACTCCTCGACGTCGACCGTGTTCGCGAACACCCGCACCCGGTCGGCCGGAGCACCGCGAGCGACCATCGACTTGCCCGCGAGCGTTCCCGTGACGAGGGCACTCGAGGCGTTCGCGACGACCGACGGAACGACCGTGTCCTTCACTGCTCTGCGCCAACCGGCGCGAGGACCCTCGTCGTGGCTCTCGACGACGAGGACGTACGGGATGTCGCGAAGGCGACACCACGCGATGGCACTCTGCGCCGCGAACGTGCTCCAGCCCGAGATGACGACGACTTCCGGGCGGGCGGCGTTGAGCGCAGGCACGACGCCAGGCGTAACCGGGTAATCGTGATGGAGCACGCGCTCGGCCCCGGGGAGCCGCACGCCGCGAAGGAAGACCGACCGATGCTTCGGCTTCACGCGCCAGGTGCGGCGCGCAACGGTGTCCGCCGCGTAGACGACCGTGAGATCGATCTCCGGGAGAGCGGCAACGCGGTCGAGGAGAGGAGCGCGGTACGGCGTCGGCTCCGGGAAGACGGCCGCCACCCTGATCGGCGGCGCCTCCGGCGCTGCGGCGAGTGCCCGGAGGAGGTCGACCGCTCGGTCGCTCGAGCGTCTCGCGACGGTTCGTCGGCGAGTCCGCCTCACGGCGGCGTGGGCAGGGAGGAGCGGATCGAGCCGCATCGCCTCGGCGAGCACGCCGGCCGTCGCCCCACCCGCCCCGCGCGCGAGGCGGGCGAGCGCGCGCGCTGCAGAGGCGCGGACTGCCGGAAGCTCGTTCTCGAGCACGACGTGGACGGCCTCGAAGACGCGTTCGAGCTCGACGAAAGCCGCGGCCGCATCTTCGACATCGGCGGTATCCGTCGCAACGCCGAGCCAGACCTGCCGAGCAAGCCTGGCGCGGCGCTCGGAGAATCCCGGTGCGAGGGCCGCGATCTGCCGGAGCGAGATTTCCTCTGCATGCGCTCGCTGCAGGTCGCCGCGCCTCCGCGACGCCTGGTGCGGGTGAAGACGGTGGAGCACGAGAGGCTCCTCGACGCAGTCGCCGTCGCAGACGTCGAGCACGCGCGTCCAGAGGTCGTAGTCCTCGGATTCGCCGTATGACGTGTCGTAGCGAAGGCCGCCCACCTCGAGCACGTCGCGCTTCAGCACCGCGGTGTTGTGGAAGACGGGAGCGCTGAAGAGCGCCCGCCAGCGCAGCGCCGCACGGCCGGCGTCGTGGATGTGGAGCTCACCCGGCCGCCCGTCGCCGTCGATGTCCAGAACGCCCGACCCGACGAGCCCGAGATCGACCCCGGAGTCGAGCAGCTGCAGGCTTCGCTCGAGCCAGTCGGGAAACGCCGCATCGTCGGCGTCCATGCGCGCCACATACCGGCCCCGAGCCTCGTCGAGTGCGCGGTTCAGCGACGCCGCAAGGCCTTGCTGCGCGTCATTGCGGACGACGCGCAGCCGCTCGTCGACGAATGCTGCAAGCGTGACCGAAGTGCCGTCCGTCGAGCAGTCGTCGACGACGATCACCTCGAGGTCGGAGACGGACTGCCGGAGGATGCTCTCGAGAGCGATCCGGACGAACGGCTCCCCGTCGTGCACGGCGACGAGGACGGAGACGAGCGGCGCGGTGGGCACAGGCGTCCCGTAGCCTACGGCCCGTGCCGCGGGAGCTTCCGTCGTTCGACCTCGTCGTCGCGACGGTGGAGCGAACCGGCGAGCTCAACCGCTTCCTCGACTCCCTCGCCGCGCAGGCCTACCCGCGTACGCGCGTGCTGCTCGTCGACCAGAACGAGGACGATCGGCTCGACTCGATCATCGCCGACACGCCCGTCGAGGTCGTCCACCTGCGTTCCGGCCCGGGACTGTCTCGCGCCCGCAACGCAGCACTCGCTCGCATCGGGGCCGACATCGTCGCCTTCCCCGACGACGACTGCGTCTACCCGCCGGACCTTCTTCGGCGCATCGGTTCGCGCTTCGCCGACACACCGGAGCTGGACGGCCTCACCGGGCGCGCGGAGGCATCGGACGGAAGCGCCTCGGCCTCCTGGCGCGACGATCCGGCGGTGCTCCGTCGCGACGATCTCTGGAACCGGGCGATCTCGTTCACGATCTTCCTGCGCCGGGCGACGGTCGAGGGCGTCGGAGACTTCGACGAGCAGCTGGGCCTCGGATCGGGAACGCCATGGCATTCCGCCGAGGAGATCGACTACCTGATCCGCGCGGTCGATCGCGGAGCCCGGATCGAGTACGACCCGTCCCTCGTGGTCGAGCACGACGTGCGGGCGGACACTCCCGCGATCGGCCTCCGCGACGGTGCGAGCATCGGATACCTGCTGCGCAAGCACGCCTACTCGCCGCGCATCGTCGCCCGCATGCTCGTCAGGCCGGTCGGGGGCGCCGCTCGCCGCCGCCGCGCATCTCGACACGACGCGAGCGCGGTTCCAGCTCGCGACGCTCCGCGGCCGAGTGCGCGGCTACGTGGGAGCGAGGCGCTCGAAGATCTCGGCGTGACGATCGAGCCACGGCTCGAGCGAGAAGCGCTCGACCGCCCGCTCCCGCGCAGCGGCCGAGTAGCGCGGCAGGTCGTCGAGCACGCGCACGACCGCCTCCGCGAGCGCATCCGGTGACGGCGGCTCGTCGTGCTCCCACGACACGGGATGCGGAACGCCGATCCCCCCGACGTCGCCGACGAGCTCGGTCGTCCCTCCGCTCGCCGGGTGCACGACCGGAAGGCCGCACGCCATCGCCTCGACGACGAGCGTGGGGCACGGGTCCTGCACCTTCGTATGCAGCAGGAGGTGTGCACGCCGGAAGATCGCAGGCGCGTCGCGCTGCTCGTACTCACCGACGAGGTGCACGCACCCATCGAGCCCGAGCGCGGCGAGCAGCGGCTCGATCGGGCTCACGAGTCGGCCGGTGACGAGGAGCTGCGCGGCGGGCTTCCGCGCCCGCAGCGCAGCGAGCGTTCGCAGCGCGAGCTCGAGTCGGTACTCCTGCGTCTGGTCACCGCCCAGGAGCAGGACAGGCCCGCCCGTCGGCGACTCGTCCGCGGGCGTGAAATGCGACGTGTCGACGGCGTTGTGGAGAATCTCCCACGTTCCGGGCGGCTCGCCCAGGAACTCGTCGGCCGACCGCTTCGAGAACTCGCTCTGATAGACGACGTGATCGGCGGCGAGCACGGCGTGCCGAAGCGGCTCGTTCAGCGCGTCGGTGCGATCGCCCGCCCACCCCGGATAGGCGACGCCGTCTTGATTGACGACGACCGGCGCGTGCCGGCGGCGGGCAATGCGCAGGAGCGGGCCGAGATCGCGCGGCAACCAGGTGGTTCCGAGATAGACGATGGAAAAGTCGGTCGGATGGTTCGGGAAGCGCTCGGCGAGCTTCTGCGCCTTCGCCGTTCCTCCCGCAGCTCGCGCCCCCGGCAGCGGAACGCGATCATGACCGTAGAAGACGCGGATGCCGGGCTTCGCTCGACCCGACGCGAGGAGCCGTCCCCAGCGGCTCGCCGCGCGCCAGTAACGGCCAGCGCGAGCCGGGCTCAGGTCCATCGCGTCACTCCCCCTCGCGCATCGCGACGAAGCCGTCGAGGAGCGCGTGCCAGCGCGGTCGGAGCGCCGGGTACGAGTTGATCTCTGCCGTCGCTCGCCCAGCGGCGCGAATGTGCTCGAGCTCTTCGACAGGCGCATGCGCGACGTGGACGACGGCATCCGTCAGCGCCTCGACGTCCTCGACTTCGACCATCCAGCCGTTCACGTCGTGCTGCACGAGGTCTGCCGCCTGGCCGACGCGCGTGGTCACGAGCGGAACCCCCGTCGCCATCGACTCGAGCACCGCGCGCGGCCCGCCCTCGTCGCGCGAGGCGACGAGGCACACGTCGATCGCTTCGTAGGCGCGGGCGACGGCGTCGACATCGGGAAGCAGGACGTGGCGGTACGGCACTCCGGCTCGCTCGAGTCCGTCCTTCACGTAACCGCGCGACGGCCCGGTCAGCAACACGACGAGGTCGGAGACCTTCGCGTGAACGCGCGCCGCGACATCGACGAGCACGTCAGGGCCCTTGATCAGCTTCGGCTCGAGCCCTTCGTCCCAACCGACGCCGTCCTTCTGGAACGACCCGACCACGAAGGCGGAGTCCGGAAGGTCGAACGCGCGACGCGCCGCATTCATGTCGTCGTGAGAGCGCAGCGGGAAGGTCTCGACGTCGATCCCGATCGGGATCCGGTGCACCTTCTCTGCGGCCATGCCGGTCTCGAGGACGAGCTCCTCCATCTCGCGATTCGTGACCTGCACGCGGTCGATCTCCGCATGACGGTGCCGCATCGTGTCGAAGCAGGCGTCGAACTCGGGCATCCCGGGCGTGCCGGGACGCCCGTGGAAGTACGCGAAGCCGAGGTTGTTCCCGTGGCGCTCGAAGTCGTTGAGGAGGAGCGTGAACTGGCTCTGGTGGAAGATCGACTGGCCGCCGATCGCGTTGACCCACTCGGACGGGCCGAGCTCCACGCCAAGGGTCTCGGCGGTACGCACGAGCTGCCGCGCCTCGTAGGAGAGCACCCACTCGGCCGCCTCCCGGCCGATGAACAGGTGCGAATGCGGAAGCCAGGCGCGGGTCCGGCGCGCGACGACGGCGCGACGAACCGGCCGTCCGACCGGTGCCGCGAGGCGGCGTGCCCGCTCGCGCACCGACACGTCAGCGTGCTTCGGCGAGCTCGAGCCCCGCCTTCAGGCGCTCGAGATCCGAGTCGACCAGGAGGCGCACCAACCCGTCGAAGTCGAGGCTCGGCGACCAGCCGAGCCGCTCCCGAGCCTTCGAGGCGTCGCCGACGAGGTCGTGCAGCTCGGCCTTCCCACGAACGAGGGAGTCGTCGGTGTGCACGTGCTCTTCCCACTCGAGCCCGACCCGCGAGAACGCGCGCTCGACGAGCTCGCGCACGCTGTGTGTCACACCGCTCGCGATCACGTAGTCGCCCGGCTCGTCCTGCTGGACCATCAGCCACATGGCGCGTACGTAGTCGGCGGCGTACCCCCAGTCGCGGCGCGCGTCGAGCGAGCCGAGCGCGACGTGCGTCTCGAGCCCGAGGCTCACGGACGCCGCGGCGTTCGCGACCTTGCGTGTGACGAACTCGAGCGGCCTCCGCGGCGATTCGTGGTTGTAGAGGATCCCGGACGACGCGTGGAGCCCGTACCGCCGGCGGTAGCTCAGCGTGATGAAGTGCGCATACGCCTTGGCGACACCGTACGGAGTGACGGGGCGAAGCGGTGTCTCCTCGGCCTGCGGCACCTCGCGAGGCTCGCCGAAGATCTCGCTCGACGAGGCCTGGTAGAACCGGATCGAGTCGTCGACCCTCCGGATCGCCTCGAGCAGCGCCGTACACCCGACCGCAGCGAACTCGGCGGTGAGCACCGGCTGCTGCCACGACATGGGCACGAACGAGGGCGACGCGAGGTTGTAGACCTCGTGCGGGCGACACGCCGCGAGAACGTCCATGAGCGACAGCTCGTCGAGCACGTTCGCCTGTGTGAGCTCGACGTCTCGCCGGATCGATTCGATGTTCTCGAACGGAGTCGACACGGGCTGCCGAACCACCCCGAACACCTCGTATCCCTCGGCGAGCAGAAGCTCCGCGAGAAACGAACCGTCCTGCCCGGCAATGCCGATGATGAGGGCGCGTCTCGCCGTCATGCGTCGCGCCGGACCTTAGCGGCGCTGCCGGAGCCGAACGGCGCGGTCACGTCGACCATCTAGCATCACGCCAGCGTGGGAACGGACGCAACGACGCCTGGTCGCGGACCCGCGCTCGCCCTCGCGGCGATCGTCCTCAGTACCTTCGTGCTGTACACCGGGCTCGTGTCGAGGGTCGAGGTCCCGCGTGTGCATCCCGACGAGCTCCGTTATGCACTCGCCGGGAGCGCGCTCGCTGACGGCGACGGCGTCTTGAACCGCGGAGTGCGCTCGGGCTTCGGCCCGGCTCACGCCGCGTTCCTCGCATCGGTCCTGGTCGTCGCGGGAGATCGAGAGAGCGCCTACCCGTACTGGAAAGCGGCGAACGCGCTCCTCTTCGCACTGACAGCCATACCGATCTTCCTCCTCGCCAGACGAGTCCTCACACGATGGTGGAGCATCGGCGCTGCAGCTCTCTCGCTCACGATCCCGTCTGCCATCTACGTCTCGGTCGTGATGACCGAGAGTCTGTCGTTCTTCGCGGTCACCTGGGCGATCCTCGCAATCGTCCTCGCCATCGAGCGTCCTTCGCTCGCTCGCCAGCTCGGAGTCATCGCCACGATCGGTGTCGCCACGGCGACGCGCGCGCAGTTCGGGGTGCTGTTCGGGGCGTTCCTGGCGACGCTCGCAGTTCAGTGGGCACTCGACCCTACGCGCCCCGCGGTACGCGCAGCTCTTCGCACGATCTGGCCGACGCTGGCAGCACTCGGCCTCGGTGTTCTTGCGTTCCTCTCTCGACCACTGCTCATGGGGTCATCCGTGTCCGAATCGCTCGGCCCTTATCGGGACCTCTGGCGCGGGTACGACGTGCTCGGCGTCGCGAAGTGGACGCTCTACCACGCTGCGGATCTCGAGCTCTACCTCGCCGTGATTCCATTCGCGGTCGCGCCGATCGTGCTGTGGCGACTGCTGAGCCGGGGGCGACCAGGCGCAGGCCGCGAGCACGCCTTCGCACTTTCGTTCGTCACCGTGAACCTCGTCTTCCTGCTCGTCGCCGGAGCGTTCTCGAGCCTGCCGTACGGCTTCGACCGGCTCCACGACCGGTACCTCTTCTACGTCGTTCCGCTGTGGATCATCGTCTTCGTCGTCTGGCTCGCGGAAGGACTGCCTCGCCCACTCGTCGCACTCGCGACCGGCGTCGTCGTTGCGCTCGTGCTTCCCGCAGTCCTGCCGTTCCGGCAGCTGGCCAACGAGGTCGGTGTGGACACGGTCCCGGGTTCCCTCTGGGTATGGCTGGAGAACCAGGCGAGCGGATCCAATCCGTTATCCGGTCGATCGCTGCTGGCAGTGTTCGTCGTCGGGCTGCTCGCGGTCGCCGCTTTCCTCCCGCGCCGCTTCTGGCCTGTGCTCCCTGCAGCAGTCCTCGTCGTGTTCGTTGCGACGTCCGTGCTCGCATGGAACCGAATGATCGGTGCGCCAGAAGACGCCGTGTTCGCCGGCGGTCTCGACCGCGCGTGGATCGACGACTCCGTCGCTCCTGGCTCACGGGTCTGGAAGCTCTACCTCGAAACGGAAAGGTGCCCGACGTCGACGATCACGCGACACGCACTGTTCTTGACCGAGTTCTTCAACGACACGGTCGAGCGAGCGGCGTTGATCGGCGACTCATGGCCCGACACGATTCCCATCAAGCGCGTCGACCTCGAGGACGGAGCGTTGATCCTCGAGTCCGGAGAAGCCTTCGAGCCCGAGTATGTGTTCACGCAGCCGGGCATCGAACTGAACGGCACGAAGGTCGCGACGGGAACCAATGCGAACCTCGTCCTCTGGCGAACGAACGGTCCCGTGACCGTCACCAACGCCCGTACGAACGAGGATGTTCGGACCGCCGACTGCGCCTAGCGAACGCGCCGCAAGTAGCCGCTCGGATTGAAGGTGATGAGGAACTTCTCGCGCTCGCGATCGATCACGAACTCGTCCGTCGACGCGAGGAACGTCTCGACGGCCTGCAGCGGCCCCGGCATGAGGTCCTTCCGGATCTTCCCGATGTTCGAGTCCTCGACGATGAGGTAGCTGCCGACCGGGACCAGCGAGGCGTACGCGGCGAGCTCGGCCTCGACATGCCCTTGGGAGTGGTCCGAGTCGAGGATGACAAGCGTCCGCCTCTCCCCGGCACGCTCCCGAACGTCGCGGACAACGTCCGGATCGGTCGACGAACGTCCTCCGAGATAGGTGATCCGCGGATGGGCCGGATAGTCCGCACGAAGCGGCTCGATGTCGATCGAGATCACCTCACCGACACCCATCAGGTCGCAGACGGACGCCAGGTAGAACGCACTGCCGCCCCGGTACGTCCCCGTCTCGACGATCACCTCAGGCCGTGTTTCGAAGAGGATCTCCTGGTAGACCCAGAGATCCAGCGGGTTCTTCAGCGCTTGCGTGCCCAGCCACGTGGCCTTGATCCACGCGTCGGACTCGTAGATGACGTCGTGAGCACGCTGCACGGCTGCGTGGTCGAGTCGGCGGTTGAGCCGGAAGCGGACGGAGGTCGCCGCACGGCGGAGGTAGTTCTGCACGAGTCGCGATTCTAGGGACGCCGCTCGTCGCCCACGCCGAGCACGCTCATGTACGCGTCGGCCACGTCGGCGATCGACGGAACCCTGATCGCGGCGCGAAATGCGTCCAGACCCGCGGAGAGTCGGGCGAACACGTCCGGGAGATCCTCCGGCTCGCGGTACGGAAGCCCCCCGTCTCCGACAAGCTCGGGATGGCCTCCGCTGTCGAGATAGGCAGCGGGCAGACCGGATGCGAGCGCCTCGAGCAGCGCGTTCGAGCACGGATCGTCGCTGCTCGCCGCGAGATAGACGTCGTGCTCGCGCAGGAGCCGCGCGACGCCGTGACGAGTCGAGCGGGCCGACGTGCCGGATCCGCTCGAACCGCTGTGACGACTGCCCGAGAACGTGACGCGAATCGCGCCGGGTCGAGATTCCGATCGAGCCACGCGAACGATGTCCAGCACCCTTTCTGGGATTCTGCGACCAGCTCGACGCGATGACGCGCAGTGGCCGTCCGTCGAGCGGTCCTCCGGACGAGTCCGGCGGATGGAAGATCGCCGGATCGACCGTGTTCGAGATGACGACCGGATCGCGCAGCTCGATGCCCGAGCTCGACGTGCTTCTCGAGGCTGTAGCGCGACTGCAGCACCGTCGTGTCCGCAAGCTCGGCGTTGATCGACTGGCAATCCGCGCGATCCGTCCCGTCGTCGAAACCTCGGTACGTGCCGATCGGGCCGTCGACCCGGTGCACCATCCTGCAATCGTCGCGCGCGAAGCGCCGGAGTCGTGCGAAGTCGAAGTTGAACGAGTTGAAGAGGCACGCCGCGCGTACCGCCGGAGATGCGATTGTGCTCGACGGCGAGACCGCGGCCCTCGAGCTCTCCCACGAGCGCTCGGAGGAACTGGTGGCCGCCACCGGCCGGCGGCGGCTCGAAGTCGTGGAACACCGCGATGTCGGCCGACACCCGCCGTGAGCCGAGCCACTCGACTTCCGTGCGCAAGCGACGTGCGGCGTCCCGACCCGTACGCCGTACGAACCGGGGAGCGGCACGGGCGTCCATGGAGGACACGGTAACCTCGACGACCGATGCCTAGCGGTCGGGGCGCGATGCGCACGCGTCGCGGAGAACGGCCTCGATTCGATCGACGTAGTGCCCCCAGGTGAGGCCGGCCTCCACGGTACGCCGAGCTCGAGCGCCGAGCGCGCGGGCGTGCCACTCGTCGCGGAGCACACCCGAGAGCGCGCGGTGGAACCCTTCCACGTCACTGGGCTCGACGAGGCGACAGTTCTCTCCGTCGACGAGTCCGTAGCCCGTCGCGATCGCCTGCGTGCGTGTGACGACCACTGGCTTCGCGAGAGCCATCGCCTGCAGCAGCACCGTCGTCGCGCCCGAGTAGCTGTTCTCGCGCACGGGGAGTGCCACGACACGCGCCTCGGCCAGCCGCAGCCGCATCGCGTCGAGCGGTATGTCCGTTTCGACCACCACGTTGGGCGGCAGCGTTCCGAGCACCGCCGCACGGTCGGCCGTGGTGACGAGCCGAAACGTCCGATTCGCCATCTCGGACGCAACGCGGACGAAGAGCTCGAGGTCGCGCTGCAGATCGGCACCGACCGTGACGACGTCGGCCGACGCCTGAGCGACCGTCGGTGCGAACGCGGACTCGTCGACACCGAAGGGTACGAAGTCGACCCGGGCCGACTCGCCGTGTGCGTGCAGGAACGCCCGGAGCTCCGAGACCTCGTACTCGCTGTAGGCAAGTACGACCGCCGACGACGCCAGCGCGCGCGCGTACAGCTCGCGCATGCGCTGCGAGCGGAGCCGTGCCAGCCGCTCCGGAAGCCCGATCGCGACGTACACCAACGGAGGGCGCACCCTGCCGGCCCTGTTGAGCAGCATCAGCGGGATCCCGACCGTGTCGACCGTCGACAGCACGACATCCGCCCGATTGGCCGTTCTCAACGACGTCAGCACAGTCGCGAAGTCGCCGCCGTAGCCTCCCGCTCGCTCGAGACCGGCCTTCAGCGCAGCACCGCTCGCCCGCGCCCAGCGCCGGCGGCCGTCCGGCCCGCTCGAGGTCGTGCCGTGTCGTCCAGCCACGGTCTCGGAGCTGGTCGAGTCCGAACAGGAGGTACCGCTCGGGGGCCCCGGGGGCCTTGGCGAGAGCGCCCCGCCGCTGCGGCGAGTCGCGGAAGGCATAGAAGACGGTGTCCACGGTCTCGAGAGGTAAGGTAGGTCACCGTACGCCGTCAGGCGTCGCGAGACGATGCACAGGCAACGGACACAGTTCGCACGACGCGTGAACCGCGTCTTCACCCACCGCGCAGACCGTGTCGCGAAGGCGGTCGAGCGCCGTGGGATCCGCGCGACCTACGAGCTACACGATCGCGTTCTCTCCAATCCGAAGAGCCGCCGGCGCTTCGCGCGCCAGCACGTCGAGCTCGACGAGGTGCAGCGCAAGATCGTCGCGGACGTCGAGTCGGACGGGTACTCGCTGGTCACGTTCGGCGATCTCTTCCCGGAGGAGCACTGGAAGGAAATCGAGTCGCAGGGAGAGCGACCTCATCGCCGCGACCGAGGCCGATCTGGCGAAGGGCGGCGAGAACCTTCGGGTTCGTGCCGGCAAGGAGTTCGTCGTGCGCCTCCACAGCTACGGAGCAGACCTCGACCTGCACGACCCGTGGTTTCGCGCGTGCGTATCCCGCCGAATGCTCGATATCGCGAACGTGTACCTCCGCATGTGGGCGAAGCTCGAATACGTCGACGAGTGGTACTCGGTTCCGCAGCCCGAGAGCGCCGAGCGGATCTCCTCGCAGCGCTGGCATCGAGACTTCAACGACAAGCACCTGCTCAAGGCGTTCCTCTACCTCGTGGACGTCGACGAGAACATGGGGCCGTTCCAGTACGTCGCGGGAAGCCAGCCCGGCGGGCCTTTCGCAGACGCCTGGCCGTGGAAGCCGCTCGGAGAGAACTACCCCACCGAGTCCGAGCTCGAGCAACGTGTCCCCGCATCCGCAGTGAAGATGTTCGTCGGTTCGAAGGCGTCGCTCGTGTTCTGCAACACCTGCGGTTTTCACAGGGGTGGCTTCTCGACGACCGATCCTCGCGTCCTCGCGACGGTCACGTACTCGTCGCCTGCGTCCCTCGCTTCACTGACGGAGCGGAGTTTCACGTTCACGGGATCGCTCGACGAGCTCGACGCGCCGACGCGCTTCGCGGTTACGTAGCGCCTGCCGAGCGTCTTTCGCTCGTCCATTCGAGCAGCGGGCGCACGACACCACGCCACTGTCCCGTGAAATGCCCACGCGCAGAGTCGCCTTCGCCGGGATCCTGTACATGGAACGCAACGGCCTGCCAGACGCTCGCGTGGTGGTACAGCTTGGGCGAGGCGATCGAACAGATCGCCGGGTCAACTGTCACCAGGCCTTCGTTGAGGAAGTTACCGGGAATCCAGGCGGTCGCGACGTACTCTCCCGGTCCGGTCGGCTTACTCCAACGTGCGTCGATATCCATGGCATTGAATGCGATGCGACCCCCAGCCGCCACCTTGAGCTTCGGGAAGATCGCCGGCCCTTCCGCCAGTACCCGGAACGCGATCTCGATTCCGACCGGCTCGCGAACGTCGACGAAATCAGCCGGAGCACCGTCCGCTCGCACGATCCGGACTGAACGGAGCCTGACGAGGTCGTCGCCAGGCGCTTCGTCGAGATCGGGCCACTCCCTGCTCGACCCGGCACCGGCGGACGTCTGGAGGTAATGGGCGACGACCTCCTCGCTCGGACCGTCCCGCGCGATCCGACCTCCGTCGAGCAGAATCGCACGGTCGCAGAGCTGGGCCATGGCCTGCATGTTGTGCGACACGAAAAGCACGGTCCTGCCGCTCGCACCGAAGCTCTCCATGCGACCCAGGCAGCGCGCCTGGAACTCGGCATCGCCCACGGCCAAGACCTCGTCCACGAGAAGAATCTCCGGCTCGAAGTGCGCCGCGACAGAAAACGCCAAGCGGACGTACATGCCACTCGAGTACCGCTTCACGGGTGTGTCCATGAAGGACTCGACGCCTGAGAACTCGGTGATCTCGGGAAGCTTGGCCTGGATCTCCCGGCGCTTCATCCCGAGAATTGCGCCGTTCAGGTAGATGTTCTCGCGGCCGGTCAGCTCGGGGTGGAATCCGGTACCGACCTCGAGCAAGCTCCCGACGCGGCCTCGGATCTCGACGCGGCCAGTGGTCGGCGACGTGATCCGGGTCAACACTTTGAGCAGCGTCGACTTGCCGGCACCGTTGGGGCCGATCACGCCCAGGACCTCGCCCTCGGCGACGTCGAACGAGACATCCTCGAGCGCCCAGATCTCTTGTCTCGAACGACGCGGCTCGCGTCCCGTCATCCGTCGACCGGCGTGGACGAGCGACTCGCGAAGCGTTCCGTACGCAGCCTGGAACTCACCCAGCCGATACCGCTTCGAGACCCCCCTGGCGTCGATGACCGTTGCCATCAGATCGTGTCCGCGAAGCGCGGCTCCGACGACCGGAACACGCCCAAGCCGATTACGAATAGCGCGAGTCCGACGCCGAAGCCGAGCGCCGTCTGCCCGACATCGGGAGCGTTGGCGTCGAGGACAGCCCAGCGCCAACCACTGATGACGGCTGTCATCGGGTTGAAGGCGAGCACCCACTGCCACTTCACCGGAATGGCTTCGACCGCGTACATGACCCCGGACAGAAGCGGCAACACCTGCAGGAACACCGGAATCATGTAGCGGACATCGCGGAAGCGAACGTTCACGGCCGAGAGGAAGAAGCCGAGCCCGAGCGCGGTGACGACAGCTAGCCCCATGAAGACCGGTGCCAGAAGGATCTCCGGCCCGCCGGGCCACGTGTCGTACCACCACATGAGCGCAACGAGCACGGGCAGTCCAACGAGGAAGTCCACATACGGCACGATCACCGCGGAAAGAGGCAACAGCGTGCGCGGGAAATATACCTTCGTGACGAGCGGGAGGTTCGACGCGAGACTCATGCTCGAGCCGGTGAGAGCAGATGCGAAGTACTGCATCGGCAGGACGCCGGCTATGACGAGACTCGGATACGGCACGTCACCCGACGGAAAGTCTGCGAATTTGCCGAAGACGACGATGTACACGACGGCCGTGAAGACCGGAACGAGAATGGCCCAGGCGATCCCGAGGAACGTCTGCTTGTAGCGCACGACGAGATCGCGCCACACGAGCGTCCCCAGGAGCTCGCGGTAGTGCCAGAGCTCAGCCACATCGAGCCGGGGGAGGCGCGGCGCCGGACGGATCACCGTCACCCGGCTCTGCGCGTCGTCGCGCGGACGATCGACGTCTTCGAAGACGGGGCTGTCGACGGTATCGTCGAGCGTGCTCGGAGCCTGGCTCACGCGATCGATGCTAGCGACCCGGTCCGAGGCCGTACGATCGCCACAAGCATGGATCCGCAGGCGCCGGGTCTCGATGCGCAGGAACATCGCCAGACGCGTGGCATGCTGACCAGGATGCGATCGCTGCTTCGATCAGCCAAGGCGCGCGCAGCGAGGCTCAGACGGCGAGCGCTCGGATCACGGGATCAGGTGAGCGTCGACGACACTCCATGCTCCCGTGGCGGATACCGCACCGCGCATACCAGCCGCCCACGAGGTTCCTCGGAGGGAATGGAGCGCGTCGAGGATACGGCGATCGTCATCACATCGAGCGGAAGCAGCCTCCTCGAGATCACTGAGAGCTTCGTCGACGACTCGTGGCCCATCTACGTGATAGACGGGTCCGACGGCTGCTACGGGCTTCCTGCCCTGCATCACGCCGTCGAGAACGTGCCCTCACGCTTTGCGGTGCTGCTCGACGAGGACGCGTTCGTCCTCGACAACGACAGGCTCCTTGCCCTTGTCGCATGGACAGACACGATGGGCCACGCTGCAGTAGGCGTCCCCGACGGCGGCGTCCATCCTCGGCGAGTCCACAACCCGAACGGGCTGAATCTGTTCTTCAACGTCCTCGATCTCGAATCGATCCGCCGCGTCTGGGACGCGGACGAGTGTCGGAGCTGGCTGGGACGAGGATCCGAGATGAGCACACCTTGGCCCCCGGCCTCGCTGCTCAAACCAGAGGTTTCGTACGCGTTCGACGACTACGAGCCGTACTACTGCTTCTACTTCTGGCTCGCGGACGTCGGTCTGACGACGGGCTACCTGGACGCACACCTCCACAGCGACGGGCTCTCGGCGATCGTGCTCGACCAGACGGGACAGCCCGTCGTGATCCACTCCTGGTACGCGCGAGAGTTCGACGACCCGGGGCCAATGCGAGACCGGATCCTGGACGTCGTTGAGTACGCGCGCGGAGGCGACGATCGCGGCGAGCGGTGGCGTGGGCAGTTCTGACGCGGGTCAGGCAGCAGCGCCTTGCACGCCTTCGACCCGACCCTCCGATCGTCGATCCCCCGCCAGCGCGCCCAGCGCGGTGACGATGAACACTGGGTAGAGCGGAAGCGCGAACTCGGGCGCAACACCCTGTGACGCTGCATGTATGAGAAGCACGAGGAACGCACCGGCCCAGAGCACGACGATCGTCCGCCATCCGCGCGGCCGCCGCCACACGAGCGCGACGAGACCGACGACAAGCCAGAGCGGCGGCGTCGGGAAACGCGGCGTGACGCGATTGAGGAGCTCCGGTATGAGGGTGACGCCGGTGCGCGACGGCAGCACGGCGTCCCAGGCGCGCACCTGTGAGACGATGTCCCGGTACCGCTCCCGCGCGGCCGGGTCGTCCCACACCCGGGAGGGCTCCTCGAGCGTGCACGAGTCGATGTAGTCGGATGCGCACCAGACGAACCCGTACGGAACGCCGTCCTCGAGGACAGTCGCCTGCGGGTTCGGGATGAGCTGCCCGTCGACCTCGAACGTCGGTGACGGAGGCTCCGGATCGGTCTGCAGGCGCGGCGCAATCCCCTCACGAAGCGGCCGCTGCACGAGGAAGTCCCAAAACGTGGTCGCAACGCTGCGGAAGTACGTGCTCGGGTGCTCCCGGATCGCCTCGACGGCTGAGTCGAAGAGCACGTCGTAGTTCTCTCCCCGTCCCAGCACGCGATCCGAGAGCGCGATCATACGAACCGTCTCGTAGTTCGACCCAGTCTGCAGATACGTCTCGAGCGGAACGCCCAGACTCGCAAACGGCGGCTTGGCGAGCACCTCCGTTTCGACGAGCTCGGCCAGGCGCCGCGAGGCAGGTCCGTTTTCCGGCGAGATCGTCTTGTTCCCCGTGAACACGATCAGGAACGGCACCCAGGCGCGGCCGCCCCGCGCGACGGTGGCGTCGTCGTAGCGCACACCGTTGTGAAGCGCCCATCCGGCAAGGGGAACGACCGCCGCCGCGGCGCACGCTGCGCACCACGCGACGCGGCGGCGCCAGGGGACGCGAACGAGAAGCGGAGCGAACACGAGCAGGAGCAGAACCTGGTTCGCAGGTCGAATGAGCACGAGCCCGGCGAGGCCGGCTCCTACGGCGACGAACCTCCACCCCGAAGGACGATCGAGCGCGCGCGCCAGAAGTAGCGCCCACACCGCGAGTCCGGTGGCGAAGACGGCGTCGCTCGATGCCTGGTGATACAGCGTTGCAAAGCCGGGGTAACCGAGCAGGAGCGCCGCGGCGAAGACCGCCGGCACGCGACCGAATGTCAGCGCGGTGGCGCTCCACGCAAGGATCGAGATCGCGTAGAGGAGCCCGAATACCACTTCGAGCAGAGCCACACCACCCAGATCGAGGGCCCCACCGACCACAATCGGTGTGATGGGCGTGCGAAAGAGCTGGAGCTGCGAGAGCGGAGGCTCGGAGTCGAGGAGCTGAAGGTAGTACGCGAGGTAGTCCCACGTGTCGCGCCCTTTAGCCATTGGCCACCCGAGGGACTCGAACCAGAACACGGCGAAGGCGAGCACGAACAGCGCGACCGCTCCACGGCGCGTCGGGACGAACGCCAGCAGCCGATACCACACGCCCGTCACCCGCGACCCAGGGTGGTGACGGCGCGAAGACGCGAGCCCGGGCTGTCAGCGAGGGGATCGATCCGGGCTTCGAGATCCTCGACTCGAGCGCGAAGCGACAGGCCGAGATCGGCCTCCGGGATGACGCTCGTCTCGGCGGCATAGAGCGTCCGCTCGACGAGATCGGAAGGCGGGAGGACGAGCGGCCGCGCGTCGTGAGCAGGTAGGGCGAACTGCGGCTCACCGGCGGCTTCGCCCGACGAAGCCGCGCGCAGCGCATCCCGCAGACGCGTGTCGACCACCACACTGCCATCAGCGAGTCCCTGCTCGACCCGGGCGTCGCCGAAGACGAATTGCTCGTAGAACTGCTCCGACCGGCCCGCCTCATGCGCGTCGTGCGCGGCTGCGACGATGCCGGGAGTTCCCTTGTCGGGGTTCCTCGCGAGCGCTAGGTACTGCGTTGCGTACTTGCGGATGCATTGCTCGCGCGAGCGGAGCGGGAAGTGGAGAACCTCGATCGGGAACCAGCCAAGGAGCGGCACGAGTCCGTCGGCGAACACCTCGTGATTGCCGCGTCCGACGCGCACGTCGGAAGCGGCGCGATGCAATGACTTTCGGTCCGTGCTGAACGGGTGGTCGTGATACTGCGGCGCGCCGAGCCGCACGGTCATCCGCTCCGCGAAGAACCGATCGTCGTCCGGGCGCGGGACGAACACACGCCAGGCGCCGCGGACGACGCCGTATCGCTCCGGAACGGCGCTCAGGACCTGCTCGAACGTGCCTTCGTAGGGCCGCCAGAACTCGTCCGCGTCCGAGTTGATCACCCAATCGGCTTCGAACTCGGTTGCCGCGAGACGCGCCATCCGGCTCACCCACTCACTCTGGCGGAGATCCTCGCCCGGCTCGCGGATCAGATGGACGAAGCCGTTCGCCGCATACCGCTCGAGGACCTCGGTCGTCCCGTCCCGCGACATGTTGTCGGTCGCGATGACGAGGTCGACGCCGGTCCGAAGGTGGAAGGCGAGATGAGCGTCGACGATGTCCGCCTCGTCGCGAACGAGGAGTGTCATCACGAGCCTCATCGACAGGCACCAGCGCGTCGCGTCACGAGCGCTTGACGGCGCGAATCGCGATCGTGACCTCGTACGCGGGGTCACGAACCGCCAGCTCCTCGTCGCTCAGGTCGTATCGCCCGAGGCCGAACAGGAACGCCGCAGCCGCGAGAACGTTCCCGTACGTCTCGATCTCGACGTTGCCCTCGCCGAACACCTCCTCGCAGAGCCGCCGTGCCGACATCGACGTGAAGTGCCACCAGTGCCCGTACACAGGAGCCTCGATGGGCGCGATCCGCGAGATCCCGCCTGTCGTGGCGAGCAGCACTCCGCCGGGAGCGAGAATGCGGTGGACAGTCCGCAGCGCGGCCCGCGGGTCGTAGACGAGCGGAAGAACCTGTGTGAGGACCACACAGTCGAACGTGTCGTCGGGGACGCCGGGCGCATCAACGATGTCTCCGTAGAACGTGGCTCGCGTATTCGTCGCGTCGAGATCGAGGATGTCGGTACGAGCGACATCCGTGCCGTACCGCGCGATGTAGTGGTCGTTCATCACCTCGAGCGCGCGACCGCGGATGTCCGACGCGTGCGTCTCGATGAACTGGTTGATGTAGATCCGGTCGATCGGGCCGTCGCGACTCGATCCCCAGGTGCTGAACGGCTCCAGCCGGCGGAGATCGCCCACATCGCGCGGCTTCCGCCATGCGCGCTCGCGACGAGCGGCGCGCAGTCCGTTCACGCGCTCCCGAACCGATCCCGGAACGCGCTCTCGCCAGATCCTCACAGCCGTGTCGGGGAGCCTCACTCGACGCGAGAGCGTACTCAACGCTCAGGAACGCCCGACAGCGGGTCGCCGTGCGGAAGTCCAGGCCAGCGCCTCGCCCCCGCGACGAGCCTCCGACCAGAGAAGCCTGTAGAGCGGCCAGCCCCCGCGCCGGTCGAGCGCGAGCAGGCCAAGCTGTGAGCGGTAGTGACGCACGGCGCGGAGCTTCGCCAGGCGCGCGCGCCGGTCGACGCGGATGCCCTCGAACGCGAGCTCCGAGTCGACCGCGCTCGAGAGCCAGTCGGGCGCCGTCGGCGGTTCCGCCGTGCGGTCCCGGTAGGGCTGCTCGGCGTAGAACCCGAGACGCTCGCAGGGAAGTGATCGCTCCAGCAGCAGACCCGTGAGCCAGGCGTGCTCAGCCTGGGACAACGGAGATCCGGGAAGCAGCACCGCGGCGGCGCCGCTGACGGCCGACGCCACGGCCCGGTGGATGTCGGCGTCGTCCGCGTGGCGGTCGTAGTCGCCGCTTCCGAAGGGCAGCCAGATCGCGGCAGCACCCAACCGGTCGCACGCGGCCCGGTCTTCGGCCCGACGGGCCCGTGCGGCGGCGCCCTCCGTCGCAAACCCCGCGCGCACGTCCCAGCCGCCTGCCGCATCGCCGGACTGGGGATCGCAGGCCAGGACTGTGAGAACCACGACCGAGCGTCCCGCTCTGACCCACGACGCGATCGCGGCTCCGAGCGAGAGGATGCCGTCGTCGAGGTGCGGAGAGACGACGACGACCCGTCCGCCCGGATCGCCCCCGCGGCTCACGGAGGTGTCGGCGCGCGTCGCAGTACGCGCTTCGCAACGTGCGAGGCCCGGCGATACACGCGCGCGGGCAGTCTCAGCTCGAGCGAGAGCAACCGGCTCTCGAGGGCGTCGAGGCGGCGCTGAAGCCTGACGACGTCCGCCTCACCGAGAACTGCGGCCTCGACCGCGTATGCGGCCTCGTCGACGAGCGTCGGGATCGGAAACGAGAGCTCGGGGTTCTCCGCCGGAAGGGCGAACTTCCGCCCCGTCTCCGATCGCCGGCCCTCCGGCAGCCGGAGTTCATGCAATGCATCGCGCAGACGCGTGTCCACAACGAACCTTCCATCCTTGAGACCCGCTTCGAGGATGTCATCGTCCACGACGAGCGAGCGGTAGTAGTCGTCGATCTCGCCGGATCTCACCGCCTCGTACATCGTCGCCAGGTAGCCGGTACTCGCCCGATCGATGTGCTTCTCGAAAGCGGTCCCCATCACGAGTGCCTTCCGCGCGCACTGCTCGGCTGTCCGGAGGGGGAAGTGGAACGCCTCGATCGGGTACCAGCCGCGCAGCGGGGCGAGGTCGGTGTCCTGCACTGCGTGGTGACCCCTCACCAGCGTGACACCCGGGTCGGCCCGGTGCACGATCTTCCGGATCGGCCTGTACAGCGAGCCGGGATCGTTGATCGGCGCAAGCGCCGAGAACCGCACCGTCATCCGGTCCGCGAAGTCCCCGTCTCCAGGACGTGGGACGAACGTTCGCAGGAACGCACCGACGGTTCCGTAGCGCTCGGGGATGGCAGAGAGCACCCGCTTCAACGAGCCCCCTCGCGGCCACCAGAACTCGTCCGCGTCGGAGTTGATCACCCAGTCGGCCCCGAACTCGGTGGCTGCGAGACGCGCCATGCGTGTGACCCATTCACCGTCGCGCAAGTCCTCGCCCGGTTCGTCGATGACGTGAACCAGGCCTTCTCGCGCATAGCGCTCGAGAATCTCACTCGTCCCGTCCTGCGAGCGGTTGTCGGTGGCGACGACGAAATCGGCGCCGGCATTCAGGTGGAACGCGAGCCACGACTCGACCACGTCGACCTCGTCCCGCACGAGGAGAGTCATCACTACCTTCATCGCGGCGGCTCAGTCTACGGCAGCCCGACACCCGCTCCCGTGGGCACGTGCACAGCGCGCCGCGCTGCGATCATCCACCGCGTGAGCTTCGACCCTGCCGTCTATGCGCGGATTCGATCCGGCTCCCAGCGAAGCGCTGCGGCCGTAGTCCCGGAGGTCCAACGTCTCGTGAGCGCGCGCTCCGTGGTCGATATCGGCGGCGGTGAAGGCTGGTGGGCCGCTGAGTTCGCGATGCTCGGAGCGCGAGCGGTGTGTGTCGACGACGGCTCCGCAGCTGAACCCGCGGATCGTGTGGAACACGTGCGACACGATGTCAGCGCAGGATTGCCGGGGAATCTCGCAACGTTCGACCTCGCACTGTGTCTCGAGGTCCTCGAGCACATCGATCCCGACGCAGGCGACCGTCTCGTCGGGGAGCTGTGCGGGCTGGCACCGAGCGTCCTCGTCAGCGCGGCCGTTCCAGGCCAGGGAGGACACGGTCACGTGAACGAGCAGTGGCCGACCTACTGGGTCGAGCGGTTTCACCACCACGGCTTCCGCAGCTCGGGTGCGTTGCGCTGGACCTTCTGGAATGACGTGTCGGTGGAGTACTGGTACCGACAGAACCTGCTCTTCGCGACGAGGGAGCCCGAGCGCTACCCCGCGCTGTTCGACACCCCGCTCGCGGAGACGTGGGACGTCGTCCATCCTGACACGCTCATGCGAGCAGTCGGCTCGAGCTGAGTCCGAGCTAGAGGCGGTCCCCTTGCTCGCCCCTATGGTCGGTCGCCGCCGTCGTGCGACGAACCGGACGCTCGATCGCATCGAGACGAGCGTCGAGTTGGTCGACTTGCTGCTCGGGCCCGGAAGGCGGAGTCCGCAAGGCTCATGATGTCGTCCGCAAGGTCGGCTTCGGCCGCAACGTCAAACGTCGGAAACGTAAGGCTGTCGCGCGAGGGCTTGAGCAAGGAAGGCACCTCGGGCAGCGGCCTCCCGATGTCGCCGTTCAGACGGCGCAGTGCGTCGCGTAGGCGAGTGTCGACGTGCATCGTTCCGTCTCCGAGTCCTGCTTCGAGTCCGCGTTCGTCGACGACATACCCGTCGTAGAAGCTCGCGAAGCGGCCCGCACGCAGAGCCTCGACCGCAGTGTCGACGTGAGTCGCCACATAGACACCGGCCTCGAGAACAGGCTGCCAGGCGCCGTACTTCTTCTCCGCTTGCGCGAGCGTCCGAAGCGGGAAATGGAGCACCTCGAACGGATACCAGGAGCGAAGAAGTAGGAGCGACGCATGTACACATCGTGATTCCCACGTCGCACGGTCGTGGAGGGATCGGCGCGATGCGCAACCTTTACATTCGGGTGGAACGTGTGCTCAACGCCCATCCATGTGCTTCGAGCGGCGAGGCGGACAGTCATGCGCTCGGCGAAGTGCGAGCCGTCGTCAGGACGTGCTGCAAAGTGACGCCAGACGGCTCGGATCACACCGAATCTCGCAGGGACCGTCGCGAGAACGTCCTTGAGATTCCCGCTGCGGGGCCACCAGAACTCGTCAGCGTCCGTATGGAAGACCCAATCGGCACCGAAACGAGTCGCGGCAAGACTTGCCATCTCGTCGACCCACTCGCCTGCGACAAAGCGCTCGTCGTCACGGCGAATGAGGTGGAGATGACCACGGCGCTCGTACTCCTCGAGCACCTCACGCGTGCCATCAACTGATCGATGGTCGTTCGCGATGACGAAATCGACGCCTGCGCTGAGATGGAAGGCGAGGTGCGCGTCGACGGTGTCTCGGTTGTCGCGCGTTCGCAGGGTCATCACAAGCCTCATTCGACGACCGCACCCAGCTCGCTCCAGCGGTCGAACTCAGGCATGGACAGAGACTGCTGACTCCCTCATCCACGAGGCCTCAAGCCCGCGAACCACGTGCACGAGGTCCGCGCGGTCGCGATGCACCTCGTCGGGCGACCGCGTCGCTGTCGCGTGAACCGCGTCGCGGATGCGCGGAACCTCGACGTCGAGGTTCCGCCCCACGAGGTCGCGGCGGAACGAGCGTCGAAGGAACGTGAAGTCGCATGCGATCCGTGCGAGCTCGCCGATCAGCAGGCGGCACGGAATCGGGTAGCCCGCGTCGGGCACGGTCGCGCCTGCAACTCCGAACGGGGCCTCGAATGCCGCACGCACCCGGTCCACGGTGCCGTCGATCAGCGCGGTGAAGATCGATGCCGATCGACGCTGGAGCGCGAGATCGTTGAGACCGAGAAAGATCCGCGACAAGGGGAGCCGCGCGAGCTCGTCCGCGTTCGCAACCGCCTCCATCGTCTCGACGAGGATCCCGAGACCGACGCGGCCGGAGACGAGGTCGAGCGCGTTCTCGACCTCTGCGGCGCCTCGGACCATCGGAAGGAGGAGCTCGTCGGCCCCCGCCTCGACGGCAGCATCGATCTCGTCGGCGGACTCCACTCCGTGAGGGTTCACGCGACAGAGGATCGGTGCGCGAGTGGCAGCTCGTATGCGCCGAAGATCGTGGACGGTGTCTTCGTTGATCTCGGTGTCCGCGACGCGCTGTCGCGCATGCTTCCCCCGCCGCTCCCAGTCGATGACGAGGCCGTCGATGCCGGCATTCACCGCCCCGGTCGCCAGGCCGACGTCGGACGTGAAGAGGAAGAGCTCGAAGCTCGGAGCCTGCCGATCGGTCATCACACCAACACTACGGACTCGAGCGTCCCTCCCGACCGGACGAACGGGAGCTGCGACCCGCACACAGTCCCGTCACTGCAAGGAGCATGAACGCGGGAGCAACGGGCGTCGAGTACTCGGCAGCGGGGGGTACCGCGAGCGAGGTCCCGAGGATTACGACCAGAGCCGCCGCTGTGAGCACGAGCGGCGTCGCGATTCCGCGAGGTCGTCGGAAGACGACGGCGATGAGCCCGACTGCGAGCCAGACGGCAGGTCGAGGAAACCAGCGCGAGGCACGGTTGAGCCACGATCCGAGCCGTGCATTCGCATCTCGATCTGAGAATCGCAGCGTGAGCTCGTCGACACGACGGTTCATGCGGTCGAGGTGAACGGCGTCACGCGGGTCATCCGCCAGGATCGCGTGCTCGGTCGGCGACGTCCAGACCTCGCGGAAGCGACCGTCGGGGGTCGAGATGAAGCCCGAGACGCTCGCCGACGGGATGGGCTGGCCCTCGGACGGCTCCGGAAGCTGGGTCGAGGCTGCGAGCGGGCGAGCCGCTGCGGTGTCCGTCTCGCCCGCCGAGAGGAAGACCGGCCACCAGAGCAGGCGCCAGGCGTCGCGCGCGACACCGCGCGCATAGGTACCCGGATGCGAGCGCACTGCCTCGCGCCCGACGCGGGCAAGGTGCGCGTAGTCGTCATCCCAGCCCCAGGTGCGATCGGAGAGGCCGATCAGATCCTCGTGCATACGCGCGCTTCCGGAGGAGAAGAACGTGGCGACGTCGATGCCGTAGGAGCGATAGGGCTCGCGTGGGAGCAGATCATCCTGAACGGCTCGCGCGAGCTCGCGCGAGGCCTCGCCGTTCTGGGGAGCGACGATGCGGTCGACGACGAACGCGCGATAGAGCGGGAGCCCGGCACCTGCACCACGCACCACGGTGAAATCGTCTGCGCGCACCCAGTTGTGGCCGGACCACATGAGGAGCGGAAGCACCGCAGCGGCCGTAAGGGCAGCGAGCCCACCGAGCCGCGGTCGCCACGCACCGCGTCCGAGGAGGAGAAGCGGCGCGAGCACGATCAGGATCTGGCTGACGGGCCGAACGAGGACGAGGAGGGCGAGTGCAAGGCCGACCGCCGCGGCCCGACCGGGAGTGCGGGTCTCGACGAGCCGCGCAGTGAGAAGCGCCGCAAGCGCGAACGCCGACGCGTAGAGCGCGTCACTCGCCAGACGGTGGAACAGGAAGACGTAGCTCGGGCAGGCAAGCAGGAGTCCGACGAGCGCGATACCGGAGGTCGTGCCAAACTTCGACGCGATCCGCCACCAGCAGTACACCGAGACGGCGTAGAGCGCGCCCATGGCCAGTTCTGCGGCGAGCGGGCCGCTCACGAGAAGCGCCTCGGAGACGACGCCTGTGACGGGAGTGCGCCCCAGGAGCGCAAGCGGAAGCACGACCTCGTCCGCGCGCA
>CAWHYV010000004.1:0-117701 GCA_963833725.1 uncultured Gaiellaceae bacterium | reverse complement strand
CAGGAGCGCCTGCGGAAGCACGATCTCTTCCGGGCGAAGCTCGAATGACGCGCGGAGATACGTCCCGAGATCCCGTCCGGCCGCAAGCGGGAACGCCAGCGACACGACGGCGTACTCGCCGAGCGCGACGCCGAGCAGGACGACCGTGGCCGCCGGTCGCTGCGCGAAGGCCTCGAGCCGGCGCCAAGCCCGCGTGAGCCGGATCCGCACCGGCCCAGGCTAGATGGTCGACCCCACGACCTCCACGATCGAGTCGACCACGCGCTCGGCGGCGTGCCCGTCGACCTCGCCGACGACGTCCCGGACGACCCGCCGTCGCGCGTCGGCCAGCTCGCCGGGATCGTCGAGAGCACGATCGACCCCCGCGACGACCTCCTCGAAGCTCTCGGCGCGATAGAAGGCACCCGATGCCGCGAGCTCCTCGTAGTGCTTCCCGACGACGTTCTTCGCGGCCCACGACTCTCCGGCGGGGGCACCTTCGTCGTACAGGACGCAGACGGCCGGGCGGTCGTTGACGAGGGCGTCGAGGAGGATCGTCCCCGCGTTCGCGACGACCGCGTCGGCGTGCCGCAGGAGCACCGCAAGCTCCTCGAGATCCGTGAAGCTCGGGCGTTGCAGGTGGACGCCCTTCCGGCCTCTCGCCGCGTCGAACCGCTCCTCCCAGTCCTTGTCGCGCGGGTGCGGCCTGAACAGGAGCTGAAACCGCGTTCGTGCGCGTTCCTCCCACCACGTCACGAGCCGGTGAACGAACCGTCCCTCGTAGGGCGCATTCGTCGGCGTGTTCCCCATGACGAGCACGAGCGGGACGTCGGGATCGAGCCCATACGACCGCAGGAGGCTCTCGTACTCCGATCGTGGGCGGATGCGATGGAAGACGTCGGTTTGCGGCCAGCCGGTCACGACGATCCGGCTCGGCTCGATGCCGTGGAAGCGCCGCAGATCGTCCTCCATCACGGCGTTCTGGACGACGTAGCGGGCACAGTGCGGCGAGATCACGCCCTTGCCGACCGTGTGGTCCCAGCTCGCCACGTGCGCGACCACCGGGAGCTTGAGCCTCCGCGCGGCTGCGAGGTACGGCACGACGCCCTGCGGTTGGACGTTCGCGACGACGAGCGCCGTGCACCCATCACGCATTCCCGCGAGCAGCCCTTCGGCACATACCGGCGCGGGCTGAAGAACCAGCGCTCCATGCCGCGCTCGACCACGGTGGAGCGTGGAAGCCAGCCCTCGCGGGAGGAGTCCAGCATCCAGTTGGGATGCCCGGGCTGCATCCGTTCGGAGTGGAAGCCATGCCGACGATTCAGCCGGATCGCGAGGGGGTAGTAGCCGAGCTGACGGTCGAGCGACGCGTCGATCCGCCGCGCCACCCGCTCGCGGAGCCCTCCCGAGCCGGCCGCGAGGTCGTGCCCGTGCAGCACCGGTGTCGCACCGAGACGGCTCTCCCATGGCCGAGCGTCTTCGTCGGGAACGAGGAACACCGCCGCGACCGAGCCGTCGAGACGTTCACGCAGCCCTTCCATGATCCCGGCGTCGAAGAAGACCCGGATCGAGAGCAGGTCGGGAAGGACGATCCAGACCCGACGGGCCGTCACGGAACGCGCACGCGTGCCAGGGACGCGATCCGGTCCGCGAGCGAAGCTCCGTCGAGGCCGTGGTGACGGAGCGCCTCCGGCGGTGTCCCGCATGCCGGCCAGCCCTCGACGCCGAACACCGTCACGTCGCTCGCGACAAGAGTGCGTCGGAGCAGGTCTCCGAGCGCGCCGACCGGGGCATGATCCTCGAGCACGAGAACGTGGCGATACGGCTCGACCAACTCCGTGAGCCATGCTGCGTCGACGAGGTTGAGCCAAGGGAGGTTCACGACGGCGAGGCCGAAGTCGGCATCGCCGAGAAGCTCGGACGCGCGAAGCGCCTCGTGCAGCATCACCGGGCCGTAGGCGAAGAGGATCGCGTCCGAGCCGTCGCGGAGAAACCGGCCCCGGCCCGGCTCGAGCGTGCCCGCGAGCTCGATCCGGCGCGGAGACGGCCCGATGGCGAGCCTGATCGCAACGTTGCCCTCCGCGTCCTCGATCGCCCAGCGCACGACCGCTCGGGTCTCCTCCGCGTTTGCCGGCTGCACGACGGTCATGTTCGGCAGCGCGCCGAGCAGCGAGACGTCGCGGAGGCTCTGGTGCGACTTGCCGGGACCGGCGGGGATGAGACCCGCGTAGTGCAGGGCATAGACGACCTTGCTCCTCTCGCTCGCCTGGTTGTAGATCTGCTCGTTGGCGCGCGAGGCGAGGAAGGACGCGAAGGAGTTCACGACCGGAAGGACCCCGTGGCGCGCCATTCCGGCCGCCATCGAGACCATGTCCTGCTCCGCGATCCCGCACTCGACGAACCGATGCGGATACGCGAGCTCGAAGGCACGAACGCGGCAGTCGGAGGCGAGGTCGGCGTCGACGACGACGAAGTCGTCGCGCCGTTGCGCAAGCTCGACGAGCGCCTCACCGTACGCCTCGACGACGTACTCGTCCGTGACTGCGCTCGCACGCGTGCCGGCGCCGCTCTCCGGCTCGGCCTCGAGGCCGTGCTCGGCCTCGAGTGGGGCGAGCGGCTCGAACGCGGGTGGAGCGAGCGCGAGCGCGACGAATCCCGCGTCGATCCGCGCGGTCAGCTCCTCGCGTGCCTGTTCGAAGGGCTCGTCGGCGGGAGCACCTGCGTGCCAGCGATACGTGCCGCCGTCGAGCGCGAGCGCCGCCGGGTGCTCCATGAAAGAGACGCCCTTGCCCTTGATCGTGTCGGCGACGAGCGCCTTGGGCCTCTGCTCGTCGGCGCGAAAGCGTGCGAACACCGCCCGCAGCGCTACATGGTCGTGCCCGTCACAGCTCTCGACCTCCCAGCCGAACGCGCGCAGCTTCGCCTCGAGATCACCGAGGGCGAGGATCGTCTCGGTCGGTTTGTCGGACTGCAACTCGTTGCGGTCGACGACGATCCACAGCCTGCCCATCCGGTCGTGCGCCGCCGCCTGCAACGCCTCCCAGTTCTGGCCCTCCTGCAGCTCGCCGTCGCCCGTCATCACGACTACCACACCGTCCCGTCCCGCGTGACGCTTCGCCCACGCAATCCCGCGGCCCTTGGAGATCCCCATCCCAAGGGAACCCGAGTTCGCCTCGATCCCCGGGACGCCGACGTCGGATGCCGTCGAGTCCGCCCAAGCGGCGGAGGCGCGCGAGTCGATCGGCTGGAAGCACGCCGAGCCCGTAGAGCGCCGCGTAAAGGCCCGGAACGTCGTGGCCCTTCGACGAGAAGAACACGTCCCGATCAGGATGATCGAAGCCGAGCTCCGCGACGTTCAGCTCCGAGTAGAGGAGATGCACGACCACGTCCAGCGCGCTGAAACTCGAGCCGAGATGCCCCGAACCGGCCCGCTTGACGGCGACGAGCGCGTTCAGCCGGCAGATGTCCGCGAGGAGGCCCAGCCGTGTATCGACATCTCCGCCCGCCAGGCGGACGCGGTCGCTGCTGTCCTTGTCGATGAACGCGAGCTGGGTCACGCCGAGAGACGGTAACGGACGGGGAGGCGACTGACGGTCGTGGTAGCGTCGGGCGGCGGTGACGACTCCGGCACGCCGAGCAGGACGACCGTGGCCGCCGGTCGCTGCGCGAAGGCCTCGAGCCGGCGCCAAGCCCGCGTGAGCCGGATCCGCACCGGCCCAGGCTAGATGGTCGACCCCACGACCTCCACGATCGAGTCGACCACGCGCTCGGCAGCGTGCCCGTCGACCTCGCCGACGACGTCTTGGACGACCCGCCGTCGCGCGTCGGCCAGCTCGCCGGGATCGTCGAGAGCACGATCGAGCCCCGCGACGACCTCCTCGAAGCTCTCGGCGCGATAGAAGGCACCCGATGCCGCGAGCTCCTCGTAGTGCTTCCCGACGACGTTCTTCGCGGCCCACGACTCTCCGGCGGGGGCACCTTCGTCGTACAGGACGCAGACGGCAGGGCGGTCGTTGACGAGGGCGTCGAGGAGGATCGTCCCCGCGTTCGCGACGACCGCGTCGGCGTGCCGCAGGAGCACCGCAAGCTCCTCGAGATCCGTGAAGCTCGGGCGTTGCAGGTGGACGCCCTTCCGGCCTCTCGCCGCGTCGAACCGCTCCTCCCAGTCCTTGTCGCGCGGGTGCGGCCTGAACAGGAGCTGAAACCGCGTTCGTGCGCGTTCCTCCCACCACGTCACGAGCCGGTGGACGAACCGTCCCTCGTAGGGCGCGTTCGTCGGCGTGTTCCCCATGACGAGCACGAGCGGGACGTCGGGATCGAGCCCATACGACCGCAGGAGGCTCTCGTACTCCGATCGTGGGCGGATGCGATGGAAGACGTCGGTTTGCGGCCAGCCGGTGACGACGATCCGGCTCGGCTCGATGTCGTGGAAGCGCCGCAGATCGTCCTCCATCACGGCGTTCTGGACGACGTAGCGGGCACAGTGCGGCGAGATCACGCCCTTGCCGACCGTGTGGTCCCAGCTCGCCACGTGCGCGACCACCGGGAGCTGGAGCCTCCGCGCGGCTGCGAGGTACGGCACGACGCCCTGCGGTTGGACGTTCGCGACGACGAGCGCCGTGCACTCGTCGCGCATCGCCGCGAGCAGCCCTTTCGGCACGTACCGGCGCGGGCTGAAGAACCAGCGCTCCATGCCGCGCTCGACCACGGCGGAGCGTGGAAGCCAGCCCTCGCGGGAGGAGTCCAGCATCCAGTTGGGATGCCCGGGCTGCATCCGTTCGGAGTGGAAGCCATGCCGACGATTCAGCCGGATCGCGAGCGGGTAGTAGCCGAGCTGACGGTCGAGCGACGCGTCGATCCGCCGCGCCACCCGCTCGCCGAGCCCTCCCGAGCCGGCCGTGAGGTCGTGCCCGTGCAGCACCGGTGTCGCACCGAGACGGCTCTCCCATGGCCGAGCGTCTTCGTCGGGAACGAGGAACACCGCCGCGACCGAGCCGTCGAGACGGTCACGCAGCCCGTCGACGATCCCGGCGTCGAAGAAGACCCGGATCGAGAGCAGGTCGGGAAGGACGATCCAGACCCGACGGGCCGTCACGGAACGCGCACGCGTGCCAGGGACGCGATCCGGTCCGCGAGCGAAGCTCCGTCGAGGCCGTGGTGACGGAGCGCCTCCGGCGGTGTCCCGCACGCCGGCCAGCCCTCGACGCCGAACACCGTCACATCGCTCGCGACAACAGTGCGTCGGAGCAGGTCTCCGAGCGCGCCGACCGGGGCATGATCCTCGAGCACGAGAACGTGGCGATACGGCTCGACCAACTCCGTGAGCCATGCTGCGTCGACGAGGTTGAGCCAAGGGAGGTTCACGACGGCGAGGCCGAAGTCGGCATCGCCGAGAAGCTCGGACGCGCGAAGCGCCTCGTGCAGCATCACCGGGCCGTAGGCGAAGAGGATCGCGTCCGAGCCGTCGCGGAGAAACCGGCCCCGGCCCGGCTCGAGCGTGCCCGCGAGCTCGATCCGGCGCGGAGACGGCCCGATGGCGAGCCTGATCGCAACGTTGCCCTCCGCGTCCTCGATCGCCCAGCGCACGACCGCTCGGGTCTCCTCCGCGTTTGCCGGCTGCACGACGGTCATGTTCGGCAGCGCGCCGAGCAGCGAGACGTCGCGGAGGCTCTGGTGCGACTTGCCGGGACCGGCGGGAATGAGACCCGCGTAGTGCAGGGCATAGACGACCTTGCTCCTCTCGCTCGCCTGGTTGTAGATCTGCTCGTTGGCGCGCGAGGCGAGGAAGGACGCGAAGGAGTTCACGACCGGAAGGACCCCGTGACGGGCCATTCCCGCGGCCATCGACACCATGTCCTGCTCCGCGATCCCGCACTCGACGAACCGCTCCGGGTACGCGAGCTCGAAGGCACGAACGCGGCAGTCGGAGGCGAGGTCGGCGTCGACGACGACGAAGTCGTCGCGCCGTTGCGCAAGCTCGACGAGCGCCTCACCGTACGCCTCGACGACGTACTCGTCCGTGACTGCGCTCGCACGCGTGCCGGCACCGCTCTCCGGCTCGGCCTCGAGGCCGTGCTCGGCCTCGAGTGGAGGAAGCGGCTCCAGGGCAGGTGGAGCGAGTCGCGAGCGCCGCGAAGCCCGCGTCGATTCGCGCGGTCAGCTCCTCGCGCGCCTGTTCGAAGGGCGCGTCGCCGGGAGCACCGGCGTGCCAGCGGTACGTGCCGCCGTCGAGCGCGAGCGCGGCCGGATGCTCCATGAAGGAGACGCCCTTGCCCTTGATCGTGTCGGCGACGAGCGCCTTGGGCCTCTCGTCGCCGGCACGGAAGCGCGCGAACACCGCCCGGAGCGCTGCATGATCGTGTCCGTCACAGGTCTCGACCTCCCACCCGAACGCGCGCAGCTTCGCCTCGAGATCACCGAGGGCGAGGATCTCCTCGGTCGGTTTGTCGGACTGCAGCTCGTTGCGGTCGACGACGATCCACAGCCTGCCCATCCGGTCGTGCGCCGCCGCCTGCAACGCCTCCCAGTTCTGGCCCTCCTGCAGCTCGCCGTCGCCCGTCATCACGACGACCACGCCGTCCCGTCCCGCGTGACGCTTCGCCCACGCAATCCCGCGGCCCTTGGAGATCCCCATGCCGAGGGAACCCGAGTTCGCCTCGATCCCCGGGACGCCGACGTCAGGATGACCGTCGAGTCCGCCCAAGCGACGGAGCCGCGCGAGTCGATCGGCTGGAAGCACGCCGAGCCCGTAGAGCGCCGCGTAGAGCCCCGGAACGTCGTGGCCCTTCGACGAGAAGAACACGTCGCGATCAGGATGATCGAAGCCGAGCTCCGCGACGTTCAGCTCCGAGTAGAGGAGATGCACGACCACGTCGAGCGCGCTGAAGCTCGAGCCGAGATGCCCCGAACCGGCTCGCTTGACGGCGACGAGCGCGTTCAGCCGGCAGATGTCCGCGAGGAGGCCCAGGCGTGCATCGACGTCTCCGCCCGCCGTGCGGACGCGGTCGCTGCTGTCCTTGTCGATGAACGCGAGCTGGGCCACGCCGAGAGACGGTAACGGACGGGGAGGCGACTGACGGTCGTGGTAGCGTCGGGCGGCGGTGGCGACTCCGACACCGCAGATCTCCGTCGTCATCCCCTGCCTCAACGAGGAGGAGGCTGTCGGGAGGGTCGTCGAGCAGGCGCTCGACGGCATCCGCCGCTCCGGTCGTCCGGGCGAGGTGCATCGTCGTCGACAACGCGTCGACCGATCGCTCCGCGGAGGTCGCGGCCGCGCACGGCGCGCGCGTCGTGTCGGAGCCGAGACGCGGCTACGGCAGCGCCTATCTCGCAGGCCTCGCCGAGGCGCAGGGCGAGTACGTCGTGATGGGCGACGCGGACGAGACGTATCCACTCCAGGAGCTCGCGCCGTTCGTCGATCGCCTCGAGCAGGGCGACGACCTCGTCATCGGCTCGCGCTTCGAGGGCACGATCCACGGTGACGCGATGCCCTTCCTCAACCGCTTCGTCGGCAACCCGATCCTCACCGGAATGCTGAATCTCCTCTTCGGCGTGAAGGTCTCGGACGCGCATTGCGGCATGCGCGCGGTGCGGAGGGACGCGCTACAGGCGCTCGACCTGCACTCCACCGGGATGGAGTTCGCGTCCGAGATGGTCTTCAAGGCCTACCGGCGCGGGCTGACGGTCAGCGAGATCCCGATCGACTACTACCCGCGCGTCGGCGAGTCGAAGCTGAACCGC
Source organism: uncultured Gaiellaceae bacterium (assembly GCA_963833725.1). Classification (GTDB taxonomy): domain Bacteria; phylum Actinomycetota; class Thermoleophilia; order Gaiellales; family Gaiellaceae; genus GMQP-bins7. Next base: position 109,982 of record CAWHYV010000004.1, on the reverse strand, counting down.
TTCGGCGACGCATGGCGGCATGTGCGCTTCATGCTCCTGTACAGCCCGAGCTGGCTCTACCTCTATCCGGGGGCCGCGTTCCTGCTGCTCGGATTGGTCGGGATGGTCGTGCTCGCGACCGGGCCGGTGGACATCCTCGGGACGGTCCTGGCAGATCCACACGATGCTCGGCTTCGTCGCTCTCACGTTGATCGGCGCGCAGGTGATCCAGCTCGGCGTGTTCGCGCGAACGTACGCACGAGTGCGGATCGGTGAACACGATCCGCTGCTCGAACGACTCGGCCGGACGTCTGAAGCTCGAGCATGGGCTGCTCTTCGGCGGCGCTGTCGTTCTACTCGCTATCGCAGGACTGATCGCCGTCGGCGTCGAGTGGGCCCTCGCACGGATTCGGGACGCTCGGGCGCGCGTACGAGACCGCCCTCCTCGCGACCGGGCTCGGCCTCGGCATCCAGATCGTCTTCGCGTCCTTCTTCCTCGCACTGCTCACGATGCCGTTGCGAGGAGACACGGCTCCGACGGGGGCCGGTTCATGACCGCTGTCGCAGGGCACGGGTACGTCCCTCTCAACGAGCACGAACTGGGCGGCCACGCGAAGCTCCTCGCGCTCGTCGGAAGCGGAAAGCGCGTGCTCGACGTCGGGTGCTCGAGCGGATACCTCGCTCGGCCGCTCGTCGCCCGAGGGTGCACCGTGGTCGGACTCGAGCGCGACGCCGGTGCGGCCGAAGCCGCGCGCGACGTGTGTCAGGACGTTCTCGTCGGCGATGTCGAGACCATGGAGCTCCCCTTCGAACATGGCTCGTTCGACGTCGTCCTCTGCGGCGACCTCGTCGAGCATCTCCGCGACCCGGAGGCGTTCCTCGAGCGGGTGCGCCCGCTCCTGCGCACGGACGGACGGCTTGTCCTATCCACCCCGAACGTCGCCAACTGGGCCATGCGCCTCGGCCTGCTCGCGGGGAGATGGAGGTACACCGAGCGCGGCATCCTCGATCGCACGCACACGCACCTGTTCACGCGCGCGACACTCGTCGAGACGCTCGAGCGCGCCGGCTATCGCGTGATCGAGCTCGACTTCACCACTCCGCTGCCCGTCGCACGGACGACGACGACCGAGCGTGTCGCCCACGCGATCGGGACGCTGCGCCCACAGCTGTTCGCGTACCAGTTCGTCGTCGCCGCCGAGCCTGCGTGATCTCCGTCGTCATCCCGGTGAAGAACGGGGGCGCCGATCTCGTTCGCTGCCTGGCTGCAATTGGTCGGCAGGAGCTCGACGCCGAGGTCGAAGTGGTCGTCGTCGACTCCGGCTCGAGCGACGGCAGCGTGGAGGTCGCCCGTTCCCACGGGGCACGCGTGCACGAGATCCCGGCCTCCGAGTTCGGCCACGGCCGAACCCGCAACCTCGGAGCCGAGCTCGCGAGCGGAGACGTGCTCGTGTTCACGAGCCAGGATGCCTTCGCCGCGGACGAGTCGTGGCTCGCACGCCTCGTCCGTCCTCTCGCGGGCGGCGACCGCATCGCCGGCGCCTACGGACGCCAGCTCCCGCACGACGACGCGACGCCCCCGGAGCGCTACTTCCTCGACTTCCTCTACGGCCCGGACGCGCGGGTCCAGCGGCTCGACGGCGACGAGCCGGACTTCGAGCAGACGCTCTTCTCGAACGTGAACTCCGCGATCCCGCGGGCCGTCTGGCAGGAGTTCCCGTTCGCCGACGACCTGATCATGAGCGAGGACCAGGAGTGGTCACGACGCGTGCTGCGAGCAGGCTACGAGCTCGTCTACGAACCCGCCGCAGCGGTCCACCATTCGCATCGGTACTCGATCGCCTCCGCCTTTCGACGCTTCTTCGACTCCGGCGTCTCGGCCGAGCGGTCGTACGCAGCGAGGGGCGGCGACTCGGGCGCATTGCGACGCGCGGGGGCGCGGTACGCGCGAGGTGAAGTGACGTGGCTCTGGGAGACCGGACAGCGGCGCTGGATTCCGTACGCCGCCGCCTACGAGCTCGCGAAGTTCACCGGGATGCAGCTCGGCCGTCGGCACCGACGGTTGCCGCTCTCGCTCAAGCGCCGATTCAGCGCGCTTCCGGCGTACTGGGACTAGCCGCGCGGCCACGGGTGGGCGCGCAAGCACGTCTTCGTTCACCTCGACACCCCATCCCGGCCCGCTGGGAATGCGGAGCTCGCCGGCCGAGATCTCCGGGAGCGCGGTCACGAGCTCGTCGCGCCAGGGGACGTCGTCGACGTCGTACTCGAGGATGCGCGCGTTCGGGATCGCCGCGCACCACTGGGCGGCGATGAAGGTCGCGAGATGGCTGTAGTAGTTGTGCGGCGCACAGTTGACCTCGAACGTCTCGGCGAGGTCGGCGATCTTCTTCGCCTGATGGAAGCCGTTCCAGATGACGTCGACCGAGGCGACGTCCATGCCTCCCGCCTCCAGGTACGGCCGGAAGTCGCGGCTCCCGTAGAGATTCTCACCGGAGCAGATCGGCATCGGCGCGACGTGGCGCACGTGGGCGAGCGCGCCCGCGATCGAAGAGATCGACCTCGAGCCAGAGCAGATCGAAGGGCTCGAGCGCCTTCGAGACACGCACGCAACCCTCCGGCTCGAGGTTGAAGTTCAGATCGACGATCGGCCTCGCGGCGCCCTTCGTTCCCTCCGCGAACGCCTCGAGCAGCTGCACGAGCGCGTCGGCGATCTCCTCGGCGCGGAGCGTGCCGCCACCTTCGTTGAACCCCGGCATGAGCACCTGCGGGTCGTCCCCGGGAACGACGACGTTCGTCTTGAACGCGCCGTACCCGTGCTCGACGACCTCGCGACCCAGCGCAGCAACGTCGTCGTAGGACGAGAGCTTCGGCGTCCGTGTGACCTCGTACGCACGCGCACGCGTGGTGCCGCAGTGCGACCAGTACACGGGGACAGCCTCGCGCGTCGGGCCGCCGAAGAGCTCGTGGACGGGAATGCCCAGCGCCTTCGCCTTGATGTCGAGGAGCGCGTTCTCGATCCCGGCGAGTGCCTTCGCGATGACCGACCCGGGGCTCTGACGCGTCGCGCGGTAGAGATCCCAGTAGATCGCCTCGACCGGCCGCGGATCACGGCCGACGACGAGCGGCGAAAGATCCTCGACGATGCCGGCGAGCCCGCGCGGCGAGCCGTGCGAGTCGGTGATCTCCGCCCAGCCCACGAGCCCGTCGTCGGTCGTCGCCTTGAGGAAGATCCAGGGCCGCCAGCCCGCGTCGCAGTAGAGCGTCTCGAGCGCGGCGATCTTCACGAGGGCCTGAGCATACGGACGCCGACCGATCGCGGGAAGCGTCGCCGCGCCGGTGGCCACCAGCCGCGCCGCGCGCTCCCAGTCGTCCTCGTCGTCGACGTTGAAGCCTTCGAGGCCCTGCGTCAGGAACGGAGCGAGCACGGCACCCTCGCGCGTTCCTCCCTCGGTGACGACGCGTGTCCATGCGATCTCCAGTGCGCTGTTCTGGACGTAGACGTGGGGGAGCGCCTGGTACTGGCCGGCATGCCAGGCGACATCGAGATGCGACTGGTCGAGGAGCGGCGCCATCGTGCGGCGGTCGTCGGCGACGACCCACATCTTCCCGGGGTGCTGCTTGACGAGCTCGACCGCGCGAAGCGAGTCGGCTTCCGGCGTCGCGAGGAGCTGGTCGAAACCCCGACGCACCGTGTCGGGGCCACGGAAGGGATTCGTCGCGCGGACGAGCGCGAAGAGGTCGAACTGCTCGTCCAGGTGCTCGAGCGTGTACGAGAGCCACTCGATGTCGGGCGACGTGGAGGTCGCGTACTCGGGAGGACGCAGGAAGGGGACCTCCGCGTCGTACCAGCGGGCGACCTCGGCGATCTCCTCCGAGTCCGTCGATACGACGACCCGCTCGAAGAGGCCGCTCTGCCGCGCGGTCTCGATCGCGTACGCGAGCAGCGGGTGACCCGCGAGCGGTCGTACGTTCTTGTGGGGCACGCGCTCCGACCCCGAGCGGGCCGGGACGAAGGCCACCGCCCGTTGCGAGCTCACTGCAGTCCGGCCGCGGACGCGAGCGTCGGTCAGCGCCGGACTCGGAACGCCGAGGCGCTCGGCCGCTCGCAGGACGCCGCCGACGATCGCGTCGAGCTCGGAGCGGCGGCCTGCGACGACATCACGGGCGGCGGACGTCGTCGTCTCGTCGGCCATCTCGTCGATGATGGCCCACTGCGACGCCGCACGCAGCTGCACGCCGTCGGCTTCGGCGACCGCGCATGCCTCCTGGATCGCACCGTCGAGGCGGGGGCGCCAGGCGGGGTCGTTTCTCAGCTCGCCGACGGTGCGGCCCGATGCGGCGGTCGCCGCCGCGAGCGGTGCGATCCGAGCGAGCTTGTGCCAGAGAACGCGCTTCTCGCTCTCCCCGACCCGAACGTCGAGCCGGGCCTGGCGCAGCAACTCCGCCGCTTCCTCCACGACGCCGCGCGGGAGGGTGTCCGACGCCATCGTGACCACCGGCGACGGTGTCGCCTCGACGATCTGGACTCGGCCGGCCCGGTAGGCCTGGAAGTGAGAGATGCTGCCGGCAGCGACGCGATCTCCGAACCGCGCACGGAGCACGTCCATGTGCTCGATGCCGTTCAGCAGCGGAACCACGATGCCGTCCGCGACCGACGACGGGTCGACGCGTTCGATCGCATCCTCGAGCGCCGGCGCCTTGACCGTGACCAGGAGAAGCCCCACCGGCCTCGTGAGCTGCTCGACGACCTCCATGCGTGCGTTCGAGGTCCCCTCGGGCGACTCGACGACGAGCCCGGCGAGCGCGATGAGACCCGCCGCCTCAGGATGCGCCACACAGATCACGGGAACGTGCGCGTTCGCGAGCCGGACCGCGAGCGAGCCGCCGACCGCACCGGGACCGAGGATGCCGGCAGATCGATTCATGCCTTGGACGGGTCGATCACGAGATTCACGACCTTCGCATCGGAATACACGTCGAGCGCCTCGATCCCTGCCTCTCGCCAACCCGTACCCGAGTCCTTGACCCCGCCGAAGCCCATGTGCGGCTCCGACCCGTGCGTTCCCGCGTTGACGACGACCACGCCGGCCTGCGCCTGCTCGGCGAAGTGCATCGCGCGGTGCACGCTGGCCGTGTGGATCGCGGCCGTCAGACCGTACGGCGAATCGTTGACGAGCGTGATCGCATCCTCGAGGTCGGCAACCCGATACAGGACCGTCACAGGCCCGAAGAGCTCCGTGCGTGAGATCTCCGCGTCGGAAGCGACATCCCCGAGAACAGTCGGGGCGACGTGCCAACCAGGCCGGTCGAGCCGGCCCCCTCCGACGATCACCGCCGCGCCAGCTTCTCGCGCGCGAGAGACCGCGTCGAGAATCCGCTCCATGCTCTCGCGGCTGACCACCGGCTGGGAGTCGAGCTGCGCGATCGCGTCGACGAGAGCGTCGCGGAAGGCGTCGTAGACCGCGTCGAAGACCACGATTCGACTCGCCGACGCACAGCGCTGCCCCGCATTCGAGAAGGCTGACGCGAGCACCCATTCGACCGCACCGTCGAGATCGGCGTCGTCGCACACCACGAGTGCGTTCTTCCCGCCGAGCTCGAGGCACGTCTTCGCAAGACGCCGCGCCGCCGCCTCGTTGACCGAGCGACCGGCGGCGGCCGAGCCCGTGAAGCTCACGAGGTCGACATCCGCGTGCTCCACGAGGGGAGCGCCGGCCTCGGCGCCGAGCCCGTGCACGACGTTGAGCACACCCGGTGGAACGCCGGCGTCGTGCGCGAGCTGCGCGAAGAACGAGGCCGACGCGGGCGTGTGCTCGGACGGCTTCACAACCGCTGCGTTCCCGCAGAAGATCGCCGGGAACGCCTTCCAGGCGATGTTCGGAAGAGGCGTGTTGAAGCTCGTGACGAGTGCGGCCACGCCGAGCGGCTGGCGCACGGTCAGCACGGTCCGGTGGGCCATGGTCGCAGTCGTCGTGCGCCCGTACGAGCGGCGTCCTTCGCCTGCGACGAAGAGCCCCATCTCGACCGCCGCGTCCGTCTCTCCACGTGCGAGCGCTGACGGCTTGCCAGTCTCCTCGACCACGATCGCCGAGGCCTCGTCGCGCCGCTCGCGAAGGAGAAGCGCAAGCTCGCGGAGGACGTCTCCTCGGGCGACCGCGGTTCGCGACGCCCACTGCGGCTGCGCGGCGCGCGCCGCGGCGACGGCGTCGGCGACGTCCTCTGCCCCCGAGCGAGCCACGCGGCAGAGCATCGTCTCGTCGGAGGGCCGGATCTTCTCGAGCCAGGCGCCCGAGCGCGCCGGCACCGCCCGCCCGTCGATGAAGTTCTCGACGTCCTGCAGCGCTACCAAGCAGACCAGCCGCCGTCGACGACGACGTTCGAGCCGGTGACGTACGACGATGCGTCGGAGGCGAGGAAGACGACCGCACCGAGCGCCTCGTTCGCGTCGAGCATCCGCCCCATCGGCGAGCGCGACGCGAACGCCTCGAGGAACTCCGGCGCCTGGTCGTTCCATACGCCGGCGAGGGTGAGCGTGTTCACGCGAACGCCGTCCCTCGCCCAATAGGTCGCGAGGTAGCGGGTGAGATTGAGGATCGCCGACTTCGAGACGGAGTAGGCGACCGGCTTGAAGTACGTCTCGCCTCGCGCGCGGCGGAACTCGTACAGGTCCTGCGGCGGCGAGAGGATCCCGTAGACGGACGAGACGTTGACGACCGAGCCGCGACCTGCCTCCGCCATCGCACCGCCGACGACCTGGCAACAGAGAAGCGTCCCCTTCACGTTCACGTCCATGACGGCGGTGAACGCCTCTTCCGGATATTCCTCGAATCGACCCACCTCCTCGGCAGGGGCATCGGGTGGCGAGTCCAGGCCTGCGTTGTTGACGAGCACGTGCGGGACACCCCACCGCGTCGTCACGTCGGAGACGGCCTCCTCGATCGACGCGCGCTCGGTGATGTCCACCTCGTAGGCGCGGACGCCTTCCGGGACCTCCCCCTTCGCGACATCGAAGCTCGCGACACGCATACCCCGCTCGACGAGGCCGGAGAGATAGACCTGTCCGAGCTGGCCCAGACCACCGGTGACGACGGCGATGCGGCCCTCGAGGTCGAAGAGCTGATCGGTCACGCCGCGGCCGCCCGCTTCGCATGCCAGACCGAGTCGCAGAACTCGCGCACGCAGCCGTGTCCGCCTGCGCGCGTGAGGACGATCTTTGCGAGCGGCACGACCTCGGCCCAGGCATCGGACGGCACCACGGGAACACCGACGGCAGCAAGGCACTCGGCGTCGTTCACGTCGTTTCCGAGATACGCCGTCTCCGCGAGCGAGACGCCGCGCCGCTCGAGCTCGCCTGCGAGAACCGGCAGCTTGTCCTCGATCCCACGGATGCACTCGGCCCGGATCTTGCGCGCCCGGGCGGGTACCGCATCGTTCGTCTCCGAGGTGAGGATGAAGTAGTCGACGCCGACCTCGTCGAGCCGCCTGAGACCCTGCGAGTCTCCGCGGAAGCAGGCGACGGCTTCCTCACCCCGGTCGTTCGTCCAGACGCGGTTGTCGGAGAACACGCCGTCGAAGTCGAAGACGACGAGCCGGATCTCGGTGAGGTCGATCACGCGTTGCTGGCGGCGACGCGACGCGTCGCGGGCTCGACGTCGCCCGCCGCCACTGACTGCTCGGCCGCGAGAGACCTGACGAGTGCGCGCCCGAGCAGCTCGTCGAGCTCGTACGGCGGGAGACCGCCGTCGGCCGGCGACTTTGCAACGAGATCGCCCGCTGCGAGCACATGACCGGCCGGCAGGGCCCGCGCCGCCACGAGCTGCTTCCCCATCTTCGCGAGCGGTCGTTCCTCACTCGCGAGCGGCCGCTTCGTGCCGTCGCCGACGGCGTCGGGGATGCGCCGAAGATCGCGCACGAGCCGTCTCATCCCCTCTGGCATGAGGGAGAAGGCGTGATCGGAGCCCTTCCACGCGTGATTGAGCGTGAAGTGCTTCTCGATGACGCGCGCGCCGAGCATGTAGCCCACGAGAGACATGGCGATGCCGCTCTGATGGTCCGAGAGCCCGACCACGAGATCCGGAAACCGCTCGCGGTACGTCTCGATGACACCGAGATTCAGCTCCTCGACCTCACAGGGGTACGCCGCGGTGCACTGCATGACGCACAACTGTGCGATTCAGCGCGAGGATCGTGTCGACCGCGCGCTCGACGTCCTCGAGCGTACCGCCGCCGGTGGAGAGAAAGACCGGTCGCCCGAAGGCGGCGACCCGGCGAAGCAGCGGCGAGTTCGTGAGATCGCCGGACGCGATCTTGAATGCCGGCATGCCGAGCTCGGCGAGGAAGTCCGCGCTCGCCTCGTCGAACACGGTTCCGAAGAGCGTGACCCCCTCCTCGCGTGAGAACTCGCGCAGCTCGAGCCATTCCGCAGCGGACAGCTCGAGCGCTTCTCGGTGCTCGCCGTACGTGCGTCCGAAGGAGTGCTCGTTGTCGTATGGCGCGTCGTACAGGTCGCGCGTGTACAGGCTCGCGTTGTCCCGCTTCTGGAGCTTGACTGCGTCGGCACCGCACTCCTTTGCCGACCGGATCAGCGCTTTCGCCTTCTCGACGTCGCCCTGGTGGTTGTGCCCGATCTCCGCGATGACATACGCGGGGCCGTCCCGCGTGATCACCCTGCCGTCGACGACGAGCTCTTGCACGGGGCGATGGTACTAGCGAAGCCGAACGGTGGCCGTCACCGCACACCCGAGCGAACGCATCAGGACGCCTGCTCGAGCGTGACCTCGAAGTCGACGGTACGCGCCTGCTCGACGAACTCCTGACCGACCTCGAGCGTGGGGATCCCACCGACGGCGACGCGAACTCGACCACATCCGTTCCACGTCATCTCGGTGCCCTGAAAGCCGACTTCGAGCGCACGTTGGAGCACCGGAGCTGCCTCGAGCTCGGTGTCGAAGTACCCGAAGACCGCATCGATCTCGCCATCGGCCGTAGCGGGTCGGACGCATTCGTCACGCGTGGGGAAGCTCGCGCCTCCGGTGACGAGAATCGCGAGCGGATACACGAGCGCAAGCGCTGCAACGAGGAGCCCGACGGCGACCCGGCTCATGGCTCGTCTCCGACAGCGGTGCGGTCTCCACCACTCCAACCCGCGTCCAGTAGCAGCGGAAGGAGCGCCGCTGCCGCGATGACGAGCGACGCCGACAGCCGGACGATCGGATTGACGCCCTCGTCCTGAACGAAGGGGAGCTCGAGCTCGGTGAATGACCAGAGGACCCACGTGAGCCCGGCGAAGACGAGCCCGTACAGCGTGAGCGCGTATGCCGGCAGGACCCGTGCTCCTCCGGCGAACGCGAGCAAGGCCGCAACGAGGACCAGCGGGACGATGACGAGCCAGAGGTCGTAGTCGAAGACGGTCGTGATGGCGGACTCGAAGGCGGGCCAGCCGCGATCGAGGTGATCGAAGAGCCCGAAGACACCGGCGGACGGAAGCTCTCCGGTGAGGTCTCGGGACGAGAACCAGACACGCCACGGAACGGCAGCCGCCACGGCTACGGCTGCGGCAAGGGCGAGACGCGGCCAAGCGAACCGCCGATCACGCCAGGATCCGACTAGGGCCGCGACGACGACGCACGCGACGAGGAGCTGTCCGTCGCGCTTCGTCACGAGCGCGGCCGACATGAACACCGAAGCCGTGACGAGCAGCCACGTCTCCCTCTCGACGAGCCAGAGAGCCACGAGAAGCGCAGCGAGTGCGAAGAAGTAGTCGAGCAGGAAATCAGCCTGGGGATCGAGGTTTCGTCCGACGACCCGCGGGGCGACGAGAACCACGAGGAGGCAGGGCCACAGGAAGAGAGCGGACACCCGCGGCGCGAGCACTCCCGCAACAGCCGCCGCGAAGCCGCATGCAAAGAACCAGAACTGAACGTGAAGGGTGACGACGTCCGCCGATCCCATGAAGTGGAGCGCCGACGCCTCGAGCGCGGGTACCAGCGGAGGGTACGTCGGGTTCGCGAGCTCGCGGAAGAACTGCTCGTCGAGACCTCCGAAGAAGTAGATCGCCTTCGCCTTCGGCACCCAGAAGGCCCACGCGTCCCAGGCGGACAGCCCCTGCAGGCGCGCGGCACGGAACAGCGCCTCGAAGTAGATGACGGCGAGGAGAGCAAGAGGCGCCACGACGACGAGGCCCGAGCGAGGTGCGGCGTCGTTCGGAAGAGCAGGTCTCCACCGTTCGAGTGGCCGGCGCAACGCGACTGCTGCGATCGCAAGCGCCGCCCCGGTGACCAGCACACCGCCGAGCGAGAACGGGACGCCGAGGACGAGCTCGACCGAGAGCGCGATTCCAACCAGCCCGACACCGGTCATGTATGCGAGCCCGCCGATCCGCAGCAGATCGGACCACGAACGCCAGCCGCGAATCGCGTAGACGGCTGCGACGCCGACTGCCAAGAGAAAGAGATTGAACGCAGCGAGCCCGATGAGCGCGCGGGCGGTCACTCGTGTACCCGGAGGATCGAGATGCCAGCTCCGTTGTCCCAGACGGCAGCGGCGGCTGACTCGAGGCTCGCCGGGTCGCAGCCGTAGCAAAGGATCCACTCGGCATCGGGCGACGGCCGACGAGGCATGAGGAAATAGCGCGCGAACTGATCGATGTAGGGCTGGGTCAGCTCCGTCGCCCCGACGACGCCGGGGCCGGCGACGACCCGGTAGCTCCCATCCTCCGGAATCAGTGCTCGAGCCTGGTACAGGGCGCGCTTGTCCACGACGAGCGCGTTTCCACCTGCGAACTCGCGGTCGTCGTAGTTGAGGGACGCGTTCGCGGTGGCCGTCTCACCGAGCCGGTCGACCGCGCGGACGAAGTACACGAGGCCGAGAATTCCGGCGATGCAGGTGCAACACGCCACACCGACACGCACCAGGCGTTGCCTCACTCCGTCGAGGATAGAGACAAGATCAGCCGGTCAGCTCTCTTCGCGCTCGTACGCGTCCCGATAGGCGCGGAGCGTCTCCTTCGTCGCGGCCGACCACGAGAAGCGCTCACGCGCGACGTCGCGGGCGCGGCGGCCGAGCCGACTTCTCAGGTCCGAATCGGTGAGCAGCATCTCGATCGCTGTTCGCAATGCTTTCGGATCTCGAGACGGCACCAGCACGCCGGTTACGCCGTCTTCGACGGCGTCGAGCAGACCGCCGACAGCAGATGCGACGACAGGCCGCCCATGGGCCATCGCCTCGCGAGCGACGACCCCGTACCCCTCCCTGTGCGACGGACAGACGACGACGGCGGCCCGCTCGTAGTACGCGCCGAGCGCGCGTGGGGGGACGAAACCGACTGCCTCGGGGACGTGCTCACGCAGCGGACCGTCGCCGACGATCACACGTGGCATGCCCTCGGTCGCAGCGACGAAGTCGAGCACACCCTTCTCCTCCGACAGACGGCCGACGAAGAGAGCGTGCGGTGGGTCGTCCGGTTCGCCCACCTCGCTCGGGATGTCGACCCCGCTCACGACGACGCGCACTTCTCGCGCCCCCAGACCGCGAGCCGCATCGGCGAGCGACTCGGAGGGGCACAGCACGATCCGCGCGCGCCGTACGAGCGCGCGTGCCGGCCACCGTGCGCGCGCCGCGAGCTCGACGTCCGTGCCCCAGAGCTGAAGCACGAACGGCTTGCGCGTCTTCACCGCGGGCAGCGCCGACGGAAGCCAGTGCGCGTGCACGAGATCCGCATCGCGGGCCGCGCGCCGGGCGGCGATCGCGTAGGACGCGAGGAACAGCGGCACCAAGAGAACCTTCCAGGGGCGGCGCCTGAGGTTTCCGACGATTCCGTGCCCGTACGCGAGCCCGTAGTGACGGAACGACGCAGGCGAGACGACCTGAACCGCGATCCCCGCGTCTCGCAGGTGCTCGACGGCGTCACGGATGAAGGCACCTGCGACATCGTCCGCGGATCGCGGGTACGACGTCGTGAGGACGACGACCTTCACTCGCGCAGAGCGCGAGACGCGACCGCGGCCAGCGCGGCTGCCAGCGTCGCGAACACGTAGAAGTAGTAGAAGGTCATCGTGAGGTAGAAGAAGTTCGCGACGAGGGTCGCGACGAGCGCCGCGGTCATCCCCCAGGCGACCGGCCTCACGCGTGCCGCCAGCGGATTCCCGGCGGCCGACAGCTCGCGACCGATACGTCGCGCCGCACCGAGCCGTCTGAAGAGCCAAACGACGAATACGGCGAAGAGCGCCGCACCCACGATGCCCGTCTCGACGATCGTCGCGACGTAGAAGGAGTGCGGGCCGAAGTCCGGCCGTCCCGTGACGAACTCGTAGTAGACGGCGAAGTTGTTCAGTCCGAGCCCGAGGAACGGGTTCGACGAGAGCACGTCCGGGACGAACGAGTACACCGCGAAATGGGGCGACGCGGCTCCGCGACTCGTGTTCGTCCGCGCACGCAGCACCGTGAGGAAGAAGTCGAGCCGAACGAGAATCACCGAGGTGACGAGGAGCGCCACGGCGGCAAGCGGAACAAGGAACGCAGGCCTCCGGAGATGGCGCCGGTACGGAAGCACGAGAACGAGCGCGCCGCAGGCGAGCCCGAGCAGCGCGCTTCGCGACAGCGTCGCGAGCTCGACCACGAGGAGGAACGCGAGCGAGATCGCCAGTGGCGTCTTCAGACGATGCCCGGCCTCGAGGCGCAGGTAGAGCGGCGTGAGCACCAGCAGCGGGATGACGAGCTCGATCCCGAGATGGTTCGGGTCGCCCGTCAACGCGTTCGGCCGAAACACTTCCTGCGTTCCCCCCACGGCACCGAAGACGTTGATCCCCGTCTGGCGCGAGGTGATCGGCTCGATGAGCAGCTCGTCGAGATTGAGGCCGGCCTCGGCGAGAACGAGCTGGACGACGCCGTAGACGGCGTTCAGGCCGATCCCCCCGAGGAACGCGGCGAGCGCGTACCAGTAGAAGCGCATGCCGCGTCGCGCGAGTAGCGCCACGCCTGTCACGAGGAACCCGAAGTGGAGGACGAACTTCACCATTCCCTTCGCCCACTGCGCGAGCGCCTGGCCGTATCGAGACCGTAGAACCCGGCGAGGTAGACGAGCGCGAACACGACGAAGAACGCCAGTGCGACGAGCGCCGCGCGCGGTACGCGTCCGTCGTTCCGTTCGAAGCGATCCCAGACGAAGAGCACGAGGAAGACGGAGGTCAGGATGTCCGAAAGCGTGAGCGAGCCGGCGAGCTCCCACTGCAGCTTGTGGAAGGTGACCGTGAGGATCGTGAGGAGGAACAGCCCGTCGAGCACTGGCGCGACGATGACGGCCTCGCGGACAGCGCTACGCGGGAGCGGGATCGCCTGCGAAGCCATCGGGGAATCGTAGGTTGAGATCTAGCCGCCGACCTCGACGACCGCTTCGAAGCCCGCTTCACGCACCTGCGCCGCGAGCGCCTCGCCCTGTTCGAGCGACGCGATACCGTCGTAGAAGACCTTCCGTCCGCCGCATCCGTCCGGTGCGATCTCGGCCCCGATGAACCCGACATCCGTGAGCCTCGCGAGGAGATCGTCGGCAGCGCGCCAATCGTCGAAGCGGCCGTACACGACGTCGAGGTTGGGCGCATTCGTGGTCGCCGGGCGAGCGCACTCGGCGCGCGTGGGAAACCGGGGTAGGCCGTTGGCGGCAATCGCTATCGCGGGATAGATGAGGAGCGGTACCACGACGATCGCCGCCGCGAGCCCGACCCTGCGCGGGGAACCGACGCTCGGCTCGGCCTTCGCCGCCGGCCACGCAGCGCTCAGCAGGAGCGGCGCGGCGGCGACGCAAAGCAGCGCCGCCGCGCCCATGAAGCGGATGACGAAGTTGCCCCCGAGCACGAAGCCCGTGCCGGTCTGCGAGAAGTTCCAAGTCGCCCAAACGCCGCCGACGGCGACAAGTCCGGCGAGCGTTCCCGAGAACACCGCCAGCTTGCCGACGCGCGCGAGGGCCGCAACGACGAGCGCGCCGACGAAGAGCGGGACGATGAGGTTCCAGTATCCCGGGTCCCAGAGAACATCGAGACTTCGCCTAACGGAAGGCCACAGAAGGTCGAGCCCGTCCTCCCGAATCAGGCCTTGCGACCCGGACTCCCCCTCGACGTCGCGGGAGAGATACCAGACGCGCCACGGCACGGCGGCGACCGCTGTGACCAGAGCGACCATCCCGATGGCCGGCCACCGGACGCGCCACTGCCGCGCAGTGGTCGCCAGGGCGGCGAAGATAAGCACGCTGGCGAGGAGAAGTCCCTCGCGCTTCGTGTTGACGACTGCGCACAGGAGCACCGTCGTTACGACGAGTCTCCATCGTCCCGAGTCGACGATCCACAGCGCGACGAGCACGGCTGCGAGCACGAAGAGGTAGTCGAGGAACAGATCGGCTTCGGTGATCTGGAACCGACGCCCGATGCGCGGAGCGAGGAGCAGCAGCAGCACGAACGGCCAGAGGATCCACGGAGGAACGCGCTCCGCGAGGAGCCCAGCGAGCGCCCATACAAATCCCAACGCGAAGAACCAGTATTGGAAGTGCAGCGTGCTGACTTCCGCGCTCCCGATAACGTGGAAGACCGCCGCGTCGAGCGTGGGAACGAGCACCGGATACGACGCGCCCGGAAGCTGCGTGAAGAACTGTTCGTCGAGGCCGCCGAAGAAGTAGATGGCCTTCGCCTTCGGAATCCAGAACGACCAGCCGTCGAACCAGTAGAGCCCCGACAGCCGTGCCGCCCGGAACAGCGCTTCGAGCAGAACGCCGGCAGCCGCAATCCCGGCAGCCGTCACGACGAGCGCGGAGCCTCCCTCGACCCGCCACCCTCGTGGCACAGAGCGTCTGCGAGCACGGCCGGCGACGATCAGCGTAATTGTGACGAGCGCTGGAATTGAGAGTACGAGGCCGAGCGAGAACGGAGCCCCCAGGATCAGCAGGAACGTCCAGATGAGGCCGGTCGACACGAGGCCAACGACGTACGCGAGGCCGAGTAGTCGGACGACGGTGACCCATGTACTCGCACCGCGAACGACCCACAGCAACGACGTCCCGGCCGCAAGGTACAGGACGTTCAGAGCCGCAACCGCCGCGAGAGCATGAATGCTCACGCCCGGATCTCCAGGATCGAGACTCCATCGCTACCGCTCCAGACGACCTCAGCGCGCTCTCCGTACGCGGAGCTGTCGCAGCCGTAGCAGATGATCCAGCTCGCGCTCTCAGCGGGTCGCCGTGGCATGAGGAAGTAGCGGAAATAGCTCGCGACGTGATCGCGTGTCAGCTGCTTCTCCGACGTAGTCGGCGCCGACGGCCACGTGGTAGCTCGCGTCCTTAGGGATCAGCGACGTCGCCGCGTAGACCGCCGCCTGATCAACGACGATGCCGTTCCCGCCCGCGATCCCGCGATCGGCGTATGACAGCTCGCTGTTGTGAGAAGCGTCGTTCCCGAGCTCACTCAGGACCTGCGGGTAGGCCACGACGACGGCGATGACGGCGATTGCGACGAGGAACACCACTCCAGTCCGGATCGGGCCGTCCGGCCACTCGGTCCACCATGACGCAGAGCGCACGACCTCGTGTCTACACGACGGAGCGGAGGAGCACGGCCATCTCCTCGACACGAGCGCGCCGCGACAGCCGCTCGCGTCGCGCGTCGCGAGCTCCACCGACGGAAGCCCGCCGTTCGCGTAGCGGGAGTGCATCTCGACGAGCGCGGATCGGATCCCCTCGACGTCGTCCGGAGCGACAACCACACCAGAGCCGGTCTCCCGGATCAGCGCCGCGGCCGCGCCGTCGGGTGGGACGACGGCCAGGATCGGCCGGCCGGCGGCGATGTACTCGAAGACCTTCCCGGAGAGGACGCCCTTCCCGCGACCGCCGGCGTCGGGCACGAGGAGCAGCAGGGCCTCCGAGTCACGCTGGAGCCGCAGCGACTCGCCGCGCGGTGCGTAGGGCACGAGCTCGAGCCGGTCTCCGAGACCGAGCGTCTCCGCCCACTCCCGGTCCACCGTACGGAAGTCTCCGACGAAGCGCGCGACGGCAGGGAGATCGGCGTCGTGGAACGCCTGCAGGAACGGCTTCGGATCGCGCTTCCCGAAGAAGCTGCCCGTGTGCGTGATGCGGAAGCGCGACGTCGGTCGGTACTCGAGCCCCGCGAAGTCGTCGAAGTCGCAGCCGTTCGAGATCACGCGAACGGTTCCCCGGGGATCGAGGCCTCGGACCTCCTCGGCGATCGCCTCCGAGACGCAGGTGACGGCAACGGCATAGCGGGCGACAAGCCGCGCGACCTGCTCGTTCGCGGTCTGACGAGCTCGAGCCGCTGTGGTGTCGTCGCGACGGTGCTGATTCGCAACGAGTGGATCTCGGAGGTCGGCGATCCAGCGGGCACCGGTCGCCTTCTGTACCGCCGCACCGACGAAGTGCACCGATCCGGGTGGCGACGTCGTGATCACGGCATCGATGCCTTCGCGTCGCGCGATGCGAATCGCCGCGGGAATGGCGGTGAGGTTCCACGTCACGCTCGCGTCCGGAAGGAGGAGACGCCGCGCCGTGACCTGCGCCTGGACGATCGCGCGATCGAGGCCCTCCGCCGAGCGAAGCTCCTCAGCCGGCTTTCGCGCACGCGGGCCGACGTAGCGGGCGCGATGGATCCACGCTTGTGTCGGCACCTGCAGGTCGGGATCTCGATGCACCCACTTCGGGTCGTCGGGTGCGAGCACGTGCGTCTCGACGCCGAGCGCCGGGAGGTATTGCGCGAACTTGAGGGAGCGCTGCACGCCGCCGCCGCCGGCGGGTGGGAAGTACATCGTCACGAGCAGCACCTTCACGGCCGCGAAGGGTAGAGCCGCGGCGTGACCGTTGGGTCAGACGCCGCCGAGCACCTCGCGGGCGGCTTCGATCGTCGCGTCGATCTCGGCATCGCCGTGAGCCGTCGACAGGAAGCCGGCTTCGAACTGCGACGGGGCGAGGTAGACGCCGCGATCGAGCATCGCGCGGTGGAACGCGGCGAAGCGTGCGGTGTCGGCTCCCTTGGCCGTGTCCCAGCTCGTGACGGGCGCGTCCGAGAAGAACATGCCCCACATCGTTCCCGCCCGGGCGACCCGAACGTCGTCGCCGAGCGAGGCAAGGCCGGCCTCCAGCCGCTCGCCTGCGCGCTCGAGCCCGTCCCAGACTCCGGGCTCGGAGAGCGCACGAAGCGTCTCGATCCCTGCAGTCATCGCAAGCGGATTCCCCGAGAGCGTGCCCGCCTGATAGACCGGCCCGGCTGGCGCGACGAGCTCCATGATCTCCCGCCGGCCGCCGTACGCTCCGACCGGAAGCCCGCCGCCGATCACCTTGCCGAGGGTCGTCAGGTCGGGCGTGACGCCGTACAACGCCTGTGCGCCGCCGGGGTGCACGCGGAACCCGGTCATCACCTCGTCGAAGACGAGCAGCGCGCCGTTCGCAGCGGTGATCTCGCGCAGTCCTTCGAGGAAGCCCGGCTGCGGGAGGACGAGCCCCATGTTCCCGACGACGGGCTCGAGGATCACGGCCGCGACGTCGTCGTGCGCCGCGAACAGCTGCTCGACCGCCGCGAGGTCGTTGAACGGCGCGGTCAGCGTGTCCGCGACGGCTCCTGGCGTGACCCCGGGGGAGTCCGGCAGTCCGAGCGTCGCCACGCCCGAGCCCGCCTGGACGAGCAGGAAGTCCGCGTGCCCGTGGTAACAGCCGACGAACTTGACGATCTTCGTCCGCTCCGTGAACGCGCGCGCGACGCGGAGCGCGCTCATCGTCGCCTCGGTCCCCGAGCTGACGAAGCGGACCAGCTCGAGGCTCGGCATCGCCGCCTGGACGAGGCGCGCGAGCTCGAGCTCGAGCGGGCTCGGCGCGCCGAAGCTCGTCCCCTTCCGCAGCGCCTCCTCGAGCGCGGCAACGACTCGTGGGTGCGCGTGGCCGAGGATGAGTGGGCCCCACGAGAGGACGTAGTCGATGTAGCGGTTGCCGTCCACGTCGACGAGGTAGGCCCCCTCGCCCCGGTCGATGAAGAGCGGCGAGCCTCCGACGGCGCGAAATGCGCGCACCGGAGAGCTGACGCCGCCCGGCAGGAGCTCGACCGCCTCGGCGAATAGGCGCTCGGAGGTCTCGCGCGTCATGTGCGCACGCCGGCGATCGCGCGAGCGACGGACTCCGCGGCACGCTCGCCCGAGAGGATGCAGTCGGGGACTCCGACTCCGCGATACGCCGCTCCGGCGACCGCGAGACCCGGATGCTCGGCGACGGCAGCGTCGATCCGCGCGAGGCGGCCCGGGTGACCGAGGGTGTACTGCGGCATCCCGTCCGGCCAGCGTTGGATGCGTGTCAGCGTCGGCTCGGCGGAGATGCCGACGTGCCGAACCTCGTCGCGAGCCAGTGCCACGAGCTCCGCGTCCGACTTCGATAGCGCGTCATGCCCGCCGAACCGTCCCGCGTACACCCGGATCAGAACGCTGCCCTCAGGCGCGCGCCCGTCCCATTTCTGCGACGACCACGTGCACGCGAGGACGTGGGTCTGCTCGACGCGCGGCACCAGGTACCCGTAGCCGTCGAGTGGCACGACGTCGACGCACGAGAAGGCGAGCGTGACGACGACCGACGAGGCGTACGGAATGCCCGCGTGCGCAGCGGCAAGCTCCGGATCGAGATCAGCGAGGAGCCCGGCGGTGACGAACGCGGGGGTCGCGACGACGACCCCGTCGGCGACGAGCGTCTCGCCGTCCGCGAGCTCGACCTCGTACCCGGCTCCACGCCCGACGCGGACTGCTTCACCTCCGACGAGGATCTCAGTGCGCTCGTAGCCGGCGACGAGCGCTGCGATGAGCGAGCCCATTCCGTTCCGCAGCGACAGGAACGGGGGTCGATCCGTCGGCGGCGGAGCCGGCAGCCCGCGCAAGACGCTGCCGTGCTCCAGCTCGAGCGCACGGAGCTGCGGGAACGTCGCCTGCAGCGAGAGCTGATCGCCGTCACCGCCGTAGATCCCGGTCATGAGCGGCTCGACGAGAGCGTCGTAGGCCTCCCGTCCGAAACGGCGC
This sequence comes from uncultured Gaiellaceae bacterium, assembly GCA_963833725.1. Taxonomy (GTDB): domain Bacteria; phylum Actinomycetota; class Thermoleophilia; order Gaiellales; family Gaiellaceae; genus GMQP-bins7. Next base: position 90,968 of record CAWHYV010000004.1, on the reverse strand, counting down.
GACACGAATGAGGCAATCGACTCGTCCTCGTCGCCGGCCGCGACCGGAACATCGGGCTCGGAGGAGAAGCGCTCCTTGCCCGCAGGCGAGAGGAGGTCGCTGCGCTCGAGGGCATCGAGGTTCGTCGGGATCAGCCCGGTCAGGCCCTCGGGAAGTGGATGCAGATCGTTCCCGCGGCGGACGAACGTGCGGTGATGCTCGGGTCGCCGCCCGATCAACTCCTCGCCGAGGCCGAGCTCCTCGACGAGGCCGACCCCGCGCTCCTTGCGCGAGAGGAAGCTGTCGGCGGCCGCCTCGACCACGAATCCGTCGACGCTGCTCGGTGCGGATCTTTCCGCCGAGCGTCTCGTCACGCTCGACGAGCGTCACCTCGATGTCGGGCACGATCGCTTCGAGCCGCCGCGCTGCGGCTAGACCCGCGATCCCGCCTCCGACGACGACGGCTTTCACGCCGCTGTCCGGGCCGCCCGGAGACCCACGGCTCCGATCGCCCGCGCACGAGCTCGGCGAGCGTCGCGATGAACACGGGGTCGTCGTTCAACGCGGGCGGACGTTCGAGTCGCATCCCGAGACCGGAAGCGATCTCGGCCGCGCGGTGATCGATGTCGAAGAGGAGCTCGACGTGGTCGGAGACGAACCCGACCGGGATCGAGATCACGTCGCGCACTCCCTTGGCCGCAAGCGCAGCTAGGTGCTCGCCGATATCCGGACCTGCCCACGGCTCGGGCGTGCGGCCCGCCGACTGGTACGCCCACGACCAGCGGCTCTGCTCCAGCCCCGCCCGTTCGGCGACGAGCCGGGCCGTTTCGAGGCACTGCTCGCCGTAGGGATCTCCGGACGCGAGCACGCGCTGCGGAAGGCTGTGCGCGCTGAAGACGACGTGGACCCGCTGCCGGTCGTCCTCGGGCCATCGTGCGAGTCCCTCGTCCACACGCGAGGCGAACGCCGCGACGAGCCCTGGGGCATCGTGGTAGCTCGCAACGTGCTCGAACCGGATCCGACCGCGTGACAGCTCGAGCCCGTCGGCGACCCTCTGCTGGTACTTGGCGACCGACAAGGCGCTGAAGTGCGGCGCGAGGACGAGGCTGACAGCATCCTCGACGCCGTCTTCGACCATCTTCCCGACGACCTCCTCGATCCAGGGCGCCCAGTGCCGCATCCCGAGGTAGCAGCGATACGCGCCGCCGAGCTCGGCGGCGAGTGCGTCGACCTGGCGTCGAGTGACCTCGAGCAGCGGCGAACTGCCGCCGATCGTGCGGTAGTTCTCGGTGATCTCGTCGAGCACTGCCCGAGGCGTCGGCCGACCGTGGCGGATGTCGGCCAGATAACCGGGGATCTCGTCGAGCGACGCGGGTCCTCCGTAGGCCATGACGAGGACACCGATGCTCATGCCGAGGTGCGATCCCGCACGTGCTCGACGAGACGTTTGACGTTGTCCTCCGGCGTCAGCGGCGTGAGCCCGTGCCCGACGTTGAACACGTGTCCCGGACGACCGCCTGCGCGCTCGAGCACGTCGTCGATCCGGAAGCGCAACTCACGCCACGGCGCGAGCAACGACGCGGGATCGAGATTCCCCTGCACGGGGCGATCGAACCCGATGCGCTCCCACGCCTCGTCGAGCGGGAGCGACCAGTCGAGGCCGACGACGTCGCCGCCACACGCAGCGGCCTCCGCGAGGTACGAGCCCACGCCGAGCGAGAAGTTGACCACCGGCACGCCCGCGGCGCGCACCTTCCCGTACAGCTCACGGTTGTGCGGGGCGACGTACCGGAGATAGTCCTCGCGGCCCAGCGCGCGCCCTGCCCACGAGTCGAACACCTGCAGCGCCTGTGCGCCGGCCGCGGCCTGCGCGAGCAGGTAGTCGGCCTGGACCGTGACGAGCTTTCCGAGGAGCCGCTTCCACGCGGCAGGCTCCGAGAGCATGAATGCCTTCGTTCTCGTGAAGTCCTTCGACGTTCCACCCTCGATCGCGTAGCTCGCGAGCGTGAACGGCGCCCCGGCAAACCCGATCACGGGGACGTCGCGCGACTCGAGCTCCCTCCGGACGATCCGGATCGCCTCGAGCGTCCCGCTCATCGTCTCCTCCGCTGGGGGCGCTCCGAGGAGGTCGACGTCGCGCGGCGTCGCGACGGGATTCCCGATCCGCGGCCCGTCGCCCTTCACGAAGTCGAGATCGAGGCCCATGCCGACGAGCGGCGGCAGGATGTCCGCGAAGATGATCGCCGCGTCGAGGCCGAACGAGTCGATCGGCAGGAGCGTCACCTGCGCTGCGAGCTCGGGCGTACGGATGACCTCGAGCATCGAGTGGCGCTCGCGGATCGCGCGGTACGCCGGCTGGTAGCGACCCGCCTGCCGCAGGAGCCACACGGGGGTTCGCTCGACCGGAAGCGCCCGACACGCGCGTAGGAACACCGACGTCGGCTCGACCGTCGCCTCGACGTCCTCCGGATCGGCTACCGACTGCTCTGCCACGCCACTCTCCCGACGAAGAACGGCCCGAGCCGCTCGAGATGGAGCGACGTCTGCTTCGTCTTGCGCATCCGTTGGACGATGATGGAGAGCGGATGCAACTCGGGGCCGAGCAGCCCGACGACGAAGTCCGAGTCGTCGCGGTCGAGGCCGTGACACGCGAGGCGGATGTCGTAGCCGAGGCCCGCGCGCCCGAAGGACATCCCGATCCCGCCGTGCTCCATGAGGATCGTGTCCTGCTCGCGCCGTGAGAGCTGCTCGAACGAGCCGGCGCGGCGCAGTGGGTACCAGATCGCCCACGGAAGGGCCGGATCGAGAACCCGGCGACGCGGCCGCTCGACGAGGGTCTCCTCGAGATCCTGCTCGTAGCCGATCGTGTACGTGCGCCCGAGCATGGTCAGCTCCGGCTTCGGCTCGAGCTCGGCGAACGGAGGCGACTGGAGGAAGCTGCGGTACTCGGCGACGAAGGCCTCTGGCGACTCCGACAGCGTGAGGAGGGCGACTCCGGTCGGATCGTTGACGTCCTCGTAGAGGACGCCCGTGAGACCCGCGGCCTCGAGCGAGGCGATCAGCGAGGCGGTGTCGCGCGCACCGCCGTACGCGTGAAGCTGCATGAAGAGCCGCCGATCGAGCGACGTCGTTCCGCCGTCGGCGTCCCGCCCGTGCTCGGCGACGTCGACGGCCTCGTGCGCGGTCTCGTCGGGTCGGTCGTCGACCCGCTCCTTCACCGTGCGGTCTGAAGCCATGCCGCAGCGTCCTTCGCGTGGTACGTGACGACGACGTCGGCGCCGGCGCGGCGGATTCCCGTCAGCACCTCCAGAACGACTGCGCGCTCGTCGAGCCAGCCGTTCGCGGCCGCCGCCTTCACCATGGAGTATTCGCCGCTGACGTTGTACGCCGCGAGCGGGAGCTCCGGAAAGCGCTCTCGAACCGAACGGACGACGTCGAGATACCCGAGAGCGGGCTTGACCAGGAGCACGTCCGCGCCTTCCTCGACGTCGAGTGCCGCTTCGCGGAGCGCTTCGCGCGCGTTGCCCGGATCCATCTGGTGCGAGCGGCGGTCGCCGAAGGCAGGGCGCTCCATCGGCGGCATCGCGGAACGGCCCGTAGAACGCGGATGCGTACTTCACGGCGTACGACAGAATCGCGACGTTCGCGAGACCCTCGGCGTCGAGGGCGCTACGGATCGCGCCGACCATCCCGTCGATCATCCCGCTCGGTGCGACGACGTCGGCGCCCGCCTCGCCGTGGGAGACGGCGATCCGCCCCAGCACGTCCAGCGTCTCGTCGTTCAGCACGTCACCGTCCGCATCGAGCAGGCCGCAGTGACCGTGATCGGTGTACTCGCACATGCAGACGTCCGTCATCACGACGAGGTCGGGACTCGCGTCCTTCAGCGCCCGGATCGCCTGCTGTACGACCCCGTCGTCCGCGTAGCTCTCGGTACCGTGCGGATCCTTCGCACTCGGGATGCCGAAGAGGAGGACGGCCTTCAGACCGAGCGCGGTGAGCTCCTGCGCCTCGTCGGCGAGCCGGTCGACCGAGAGCTGATCGATGCCCGGCATCGACGTGACCGGTCGGCGGACGTCCTCGCCGGAGACGACGAAGAGGGGGAATACGAAGTCGGAGGGCTCGAGCGTGGTCTCGCGCACGAGGTCACGCAACGCTGCTGTCCGACGCAGCCGCCGCGGACGCTTGGCTCCAGGCGTCGTGCGGAGCGTGTCGAGTGGATGGAACGACGTCATCAGCCCTCCCCGAAGTGCGACACGAGCGTGCGAATGATGCCGTCGGAGGTCGTCTCGTCGGCGACGAGACCGACCTTCAACCCGACCTCGCGCGCCACCTTGGCCGTCTTCGGCCCGATGCACACGAGCATCGCACCACCGCCGGCACCTCCCGCGGCAGCGAGGCTGCGGCACGCCGAACCGCTCGCGAGGATGACAGCGTCGGCAATCCGGAGCGGGAGGATTCCCCACATCGGCGGCTCGACGAGCACCGTGCGGTAGGCGACCACGACGTCGACCTCGGCGGCCTTCCCGCGCAACTCCTCCGCAAGGGCGGGGTCGGCGATGTCCGCTTGCGGCATCAGCACGCGCTTTCCTGCGAGCTCGCCGAGACCGCCTGCGATGTCTTCGGAGGCTCGCGCAGCGACGAAGGCGGGCTCGACTCCGCGCTCGCGGATCGCATCCGCGGTGACTGGTCCGACGGCAGCGACGCGAGCTTCGCCGACGCCGTGGAGGCCGGGGCCGATTGCGGCGACGCCGTTGACGCTCGTAAGGACGATCCAGTCGTAGGTCGCCAGACGCTCGACCGCCTCCTCGAGCGCGCGGCGATCCTCCGCCGGACGGATCTCGATGAGCGGCACGATCGTCACCTCCGCGCCGAGGCGCTCGAGCTCCTCGGCGAGCGGCTTCGCCTCGGGGCGGGTGACGACGATGCGCCGTCCGACAAGCGGTTGGTCAGCCACGGATCGCCGCCAGTATGCGGTCCGCGCCGTCGGCAAGTGCCTCTTCGGCGAGTTGCACGCCGAGCTCCTGCGATTCTCCCTCCCCGGTAACGCGCACCACGTCTCGTCCATCGACCGACGCCACGAGACCCTGGAGACGCACCCGAGGGGTCGTCGTCGTCACCGCGAGCGCCGCCACCGGCGCCGCGCAACCCGCACCGAGCGCGTCGAGAAACGCCCGTTCGGCCGTCGTCTCCGCGCGCGCGGACGGGTCGTCGAGGCTCGCGAGGAGCGAGCGCATCGCCGTGTCGTCGGCACGGCACTGGATCGCAAGCGCACCCTGGCCGGGCGCAGGCAGCATCGTCTCGACCGCGAGCCAGTCCGTCACGGCGTGCTCGAGACCGAGCCGCCGCACGCCGGCCGCGGCGAGCACGACAGCGTCGAACTCGCCCGCTGCGACCTTTCGCACCCGCGTGTCGACGTTCCCGCGGATCGAGCGGACCTCGACGTCGGGTCGGAGCATCCGCAGCTGTGCCGATCGCCGGAGACTGCTCGTCCCGACGACGGCGGCCTCCGCGAGATCGAGCAGCGACGAGCCCTCTCGCGCGACGAGGCAGTCGCGGACGTCGTCACGTGCGGTGATGGCACCCACTACGACACCTTCCGCAGCCTCCGTCGGGAGATCCTTGAGCGAGTGCACGGCGAGATCGACGTCCCGCTCGCGTAGCGCGCGCTCGAGTTCGGCGGTGAAGAGACCCTTCCCACCGATCTCGGGGAGCGGCTCGCCGCTCGCCTGGGACCGGTCGCCCGTCGTCACGATCACCGCCTCCTCGCACTCGAGCTCGGGCCAGGCTGCGGTCAGGAGCCCGACGACGAGAGCCGTCTGCGCGCGCGCGAGCGACGATGCCCGGGTTCCGACGACGACCGCCGCCTCCCGCGGCGGAGCGCTCACCGATCGCGCGGAGCGGAGAGGCCGAACAGATCGCGCACGGCGTCGGCGACCTCGTCCGCGTTGCCGGCTCCTGCACGCTCGCGCGCGCGCACCGTCGGATCGTGCAGCAGCCGCTTCACGAGCGTTCGCGAGAGGTGTTCCATGCGCGCAGCAACCGCGGGGTCGACATCGCCGAGGTCGCCGAGTGCTCGCTCGACCTCGCGTGCACGGATGGTCTCGGCCTGCTTGCGTAGCTCCGACAGGAGGGGCTCGACCTCGAGCTCCCGATAGCGGCGCCCGAACTCCTCGACCTCGTCGTCCACGACGGCCTCGACCTTCGGCACCTCTCGGAGCCGCGCGGCCATCGCGTCGTCGAGTCCGGCCCGAAGATCGTCCACGTCGAACAATCTGACCCCCGGAACGTCGCCGACCTCACGCTCGACGTCCGCCGGCACGGCCAGGTCGACGACGACGAGCGGTCGACCGGCGCGCTGCGCCATTGCCGCGCCCACCATCTCGGCGCTGACGACGGGAGCTTCGGACGAGGTCGCGGTGACTACGACGTCCGATGCCGACAGCGCGGACCCGAGCTCGTCGAATTCGTATGCGATCGCGCCGAAGCGTTCCGCGACCTCCATGGCGCGACCCTTCGTCCGGTTGGCGATCGCGACCTCCTCGATGCCGCGACCCTGCGCCGCCTTCAGCGTCTGGAGGCCGATGCGCCCGGCGCCGACGACGAGGAGCTTCCTCGCTCGCAGGTCGCCGAGCGTGCCCTCGGCGAGCGCGAGCGCCATCGAGCTGGCGGTGGCGGGATTGGCGCCGATCGCCGTTTCCGACCGAGCACGGCGCCCGGCCGTGACCGCGGTTCGAAAGAGCAGCGTGAGGCCCGGCCCAACCGTGCCTGCCGAAACCCCGGCATCGAACGCGGTGCCGACCTGCCCGAGGATCTCGCTTTCGCCGAGAACGAGCGAGTCGAGCCCGGCCGCCACGCGGCAGAGGTGGCGCGCGACGTCCTCGCCCGCATGGACGTAGAGGTGGTCGAGGAGCAGTTCGCGGGAAACTCCGTGCGCAGTCGAGAGCGCGTCGACCAACTCGTCACGGGCGTCGTCGACGCCGGAGGTCAGCCGCGCGTACAGCTCGACGCGATAACAGGTCTGCAGCACGGCGTGCTCGAGCACCGCGGGACAGCGCTCCGCGCCTGGCCCGAGCGCGCCGATGCGTTCGCGCAGCTCGACGGGAGCGGTGCGATGGCTGAGCCCGAGGCAGACGAGGCGGTGCACGCGGCGTAGATCCTACTCCGCTCGATGATCGAGAATCGTTCGATGCGCGCACTCGGAATCGACGTCGGCGGGACATTCACGGATGCGGTGCTCGTCGAGGACGGCGCGATCCGGATCGCGAAGGTCCCGACCGCCGCGCGACAGCAAGAGTCGGTGATCGCCGCGGCAACCGCAGTCGGTGCAGCGGGCGTCCACCGCTTCACCCACGGAACGACGATCGCGACGAACGCCCTCCTCGAACGCCGCGGCGCACGCACCGCGTTCGTCACCAACGAGGGATTCGAGCACGTCCTGCACCTCCGCCGCCAGACGAGAGCGCATCTCTATCGGCCGTGCGCGCAACACCCGCCTCCGCTCGTGCCGCTCGAGCGCTGTGTCGGCGTTCGCGGTCGCACCGGTCCGAACGGCGAGCTCGTGCCGCTCGACCTCGGAACGCTGCGCGACATCGATGCCGAGGCGATCGCGGTCTCGCTGCTCTTCTCGTTCCGCGACGACGAGCCCGAGCGACGAGTTGCGGACGAGCTTCGCCGCCGCTATCCCGCTGCGCACATCGTCGCGTCCCACGAGGTCGCACCCGAGTTCCGCGAGTACGAGCGGGCGTCGACGACCGCCGTCGATGCCTACCTCGGGCCTGTGCTCTCACGCTACCTCGGAGCGCTCGCCGAAGCATGCGCGGATGCCGAGCTGCCCGCGCCGCTCGTGATGCGCTCGTCAGGAGGGCTCGCAACGCTCGACGAAGCGGCCGCCCACGCGGCGTTCGCCCTTCTCTCCGGCCCGGCCGCCGGGGTGGTCGGCGCGGCGAAGCTCGCCGCACTCGCAGGCTTCGAGAACGCGCTGTCGTTCGACATGGGCGGTACGTCGACGGACGTCTGCGCAATCGTCGGCGGCGAAGCACGCCGTGAGCGCGAGCGACTCGTCGACGGCCTCCCCGTGCGGCTTCCGACACTCGCCGTGCACACGGTCGGCGCCGGCGGCGGTTCGATCGTCCGGCTCGACGAGGGAGGAGCACTGCGGGTCGGGCCTGAGAGCGCGGGGGCAGAGCCCGGCCCCGCCTGCTACGGACGCGGCGGAACGCGCGCGACCGTGACCGATGCGAACCTGCTCCTCGGCCGCCTACCGGCCACCCTGCCAGGCGGGATCGCACTCGACCTCGACGCGGCGCAGAAGGCGCTCGCCGGGGTCGACCCGGCCGGGGTGATCGACGTCGTGAACGCCGAGATGGTGCGTGCGCTCCGTGTCGTGTCGGTCGAGCAGGGGCTCGACCCGCGGGACTTCGCCCTCGTCGCGTTCGGCGGCGCAGGCCCGCTGCACGCGTGCGAGCTCGCCGAGGAGCTCGGCATGACGACGGTCCTCGTTCCCGGCCGCCGCCGGGGTGCTCTCCGCACTGGGTCTCGTCGCGGCCGACGAGCGTCGCGACACGGTGCGGACGTACGTGACACCACTCGCAGAGGTCGGCGCGCTGCCGGCCGAGGGTGAGGCGGACATCCGCTACGTCGGCCAGTCGTTCGAGCTCGCGATCGATCTCGGTCCAGGTCTCGCGCAGCGCTTCCACGACGCCCACGAGGCGCGCTACGGCTACGCCGATCGCGACCGCGCCCTGGAGCTCGTCGCTGTCCGCACCGCTGAGATCCGCCCCGGCCCGCAGGTTCGCGTCGACGGCCCGTCCTTCACGGCAGACGGGCCGCAGGTGCTCGAGCTCGACGGCGCGACCGCGTGGATTCCCCCCGGCTGGGCCGGCGAAACCGACGGCCACGGCACGCTCGTCCTCGGGAGGTCGTCGTGATCGACATCGAGCTCCAGGTCATCGGCGCCTCCCTGCGGGCGATAGCCGAGGAGATGGGTGCTGCGCTGATCCGCTCGGCGTTCTCGGCGAACATCAAGGAGCGGCGCGACTGCTCGACGGCGCTCTTCGACGAGCACGGCCGCATGGTCACGCAGGCCGAGCACATCCCCGTCCACCTCGGCGCAATGCCCGAAGCGGTTGCAGCGGTGATGGCCCACGATCCGGCGCCCGGCGAGCCCTGGATCCTCAACGACCCGTACGCAGGCGGGACGCACCTGCCCGATCTCACCATCGTCACGCGGACGGAGCTCGGCTACGCGGTCACCAGGGCTCACCATGCTGACGTCGGCGGCTCCGAGCCCGGCAGCCTGCCGCCGGCCTCGCGCACGCTCGACGAGGAGGGTGTGGTCATCCCACCGACGCGCCTCGACGACGCGACCCTCGATGCGCTCGTGTCGCAGATGCGGAATCCGGACGAACGGCGTGGCGATCTCCGCGCACAGCTCGCGGGCAACCGGCTCGCCGAGCGACGCATCGCGGAACTCTGCGCGAAGCGCGGCGCGGATCGCGTGGCGGCGTCGATGCGTGAGCTTCTCGCCTATTCCGAAAGGGTCGTGCGTGCCGGGATCCGGGAGCTGCCGGACGGTCGCTTCGATGGCTCCGACGTCCTCGAGACCCCGCTGGGCCTGCTCGAGATTCGCGCTGCGGTGACCATCGCGGGGGACTCCATCGACATCGACTTCGACGGAACCGCGCCGCAGTACGACGGCAACCTCAACTGCCCGCTCGCGGTGACCCGCTCCGCCTGCTTCTACGTCGTTCGCTGCTTGACGGCACCCGATCTCCCGGCGTCGGGCGGCGCGTTCGTCCCGGTCACGGTCCGCGCGCCCGACGGGTGTCTCGTCAACGCGCGGCCGCCCGCAGCCGTCGCCGCCGGGAACACGGAGACGTCGAGCCGGATCACGGACGTCGTCTTCGACGCGTTCTCCAAGGCGATCCCCGTTCCCGCGCAGGGACAGGGAACGATGAACAACACCGTCGTCGGGAACGAGCGCTTCACCTACTACGAGACGATCGGCGGCGGCCAGGGTGCGTGCCCCCATGCGGACGGCCCTTCCGGCGTCCATGTCGCGATGTCGAACACCTTCAACACGCCCGCTGAGGCACTCGAGCTCGCCTATCCGCTCCGCGTCGAGCGCCATGAGCTGCGGCTCGGCTCCGGCGGGAGCGGGCTGCACCGGGGCGGTGACGGCGTCGTGCGAGAGCTGCGCATCCTCGAGGCGTGCCGACTCTCCCTCCTGACGCAACGCCGCGAGCTTGCTCCGCGCGGTGCGCGTGGCGGCGCCGACGGAATGCCGGGCCGGAGCTACCTGAACGGAGTCGAGCTCCCCGCGATCGCCAGCCTCGACCTGCAGCAAGGCGACCTCCTCCGCATCGAAACACCCGGCGGGGGCGGCTGGGGCGAGCCGGCCTAGAGGCGATAGATCGTGAAGCGATCGTCGGCGAACACGACGGGCAGGTCGAGCTCCAGATCCGTACGCATGCGATCGACGACGACGTAGTCGGCGCCGTACTCGCGTGGGATCGCGAGATCGCCCGTCCGCTGGAAGCGTCGTGCGTCCCGCGCGCGCTCGTACGGACGGTTCTCCGCCGTATCGGCGACGTGGCCGGGCGGAGCAACGGCGATGTACACCGGCGCAGATGCGGCGAGACGGAAGCTCGTCTCGGGATCGGAGTAGACGATCGCCCCGGCCCGCACGTCGTCGCGCACGGCGCCGACGAGGCCGGGCGTGAGCGTGGCGATCTCCGGCGGATCCGGCCGGTTCCAGTCGAGGAGCCCACCGCCGAAGACCGGGACGAGGAACGCGGCCGCGGCGAGAGCGGCGCCGGTCTCGAGCGCGGGCCGCTTCCGAGCGAAGCCCACGACGAGCGCTGCCACGGCTCCCACGACACCGAACCACGCGATCCAGGCCGGCGCGGGATCACGCAGGACGTAGTCGAAATCGCCGGGATACACGATCTGGAGGAACATCCCGGCGCCGAGCGCGAGCGGCAGGAGCAGCGGCCCGACGAGACGCGCGAGCACGCCCATCCCGCCCGCGAAAGCGAACGCGAACGGAAGAAATCCGGCCGCGCGACGGGCCTGGGAGATCGAGACGAGGTCGGAGAGCGCAGGGAATACGAACGGCAGGAGCATCACCGCAAACACCGCGAGCGATCCACCGACGACGTACGCAGCCCAGCGCCGTCGCGCCGCGAAACCGGCGAGTGGAATCAGCAGAAGCGCAGCGATGGCCACCGCGCCCGCCCGGGTGAACACCTCCGGCGCGAGGTTGTACGACGTGTCGGAGTGGACGACGAGTTGGCTCCCGTACTGCTCGAACGCACGCTGGAGCTCGTCCGCGTCGGGCGAGACCGAGCGCGTGTCGTTCACGATCGGGCGGAGCCAGAGCATGAAGAGCGCGGCGGGGACGAACAGCGCCCCGAGCGCGAGCGCGCCGGTCACAGCGTCCTTGCGCTCCCACAGCGCTCGCACGACGAGGAAGCCCACGAACGGGATCCAGAGGAATATCGCGTAGGTCGGGTGCACGACGGCGAGCGCAAGACCGGCTGCCGCGGTCGACGCGACGAGCCCGATCGACGGTGCGCGCACGAATTCGAGGGCGAGCGCGAGCGCTGCAGGGACGAGGAGCTGCCGCGACGCCGTGGCGGGGAGCGAGAGGAAGACGTACGCGCCTCCCAGGCCAGGTGCGAAAGCGATCATCGCCACCTGGGCGGCGGCGGTCACGCCCGCAGCCCACGTCCGGCGGAAGAGCGCCCATCCGACCTCGAACGCGACGACGACGGCGAGCGGCGCGAGGATCGACGGCAGGTGCGTGACGACCCGCTCCGGATCCTCGCCCGAAACCTTCGCGATCAACGCGATGAAGCCGTGCCAGAGAGGGAACGCGTAGCCCGGGTGCAAGCTCCCGTCGGCGAACTCGGAGACCCGATTCAGCGAGAGTGCGTCGAGCTCGAGGAGCTTGCGCGCCCGCGCGAGATGGAAGAGCCCGTCGCCCTGGACGGACGGTGCAACGATCCACAGGAGGACGCCGACGATCGCGCCCCAGAAGAAGACCCACCCGCGCCGAGGGACGCCCGCCGCGCGTGGCCAGCCGCGACTGAAGCCGATCGCCGCCGCGAGGAGAGCGACGATCGCGAGGCCGACGATGGTGAGCGTGAGCGTCGAGCCGAGCGCGAACGTGAGGGCGAGCGCCCCGAACACCGCGACGAGCGACCAGGCAAGCGTCGCCGAGACACTTCGCACGCCGAGCGCGCGGGCAACGAGCCATCCCGGCGCGAGGACGACCGCGGTCGCGAACGCGAGCTTGACGTAGAGGATCACCATCAGCGTTCGAGCAGCGCAGCCGCATCGCCCGACGCGAGCCACGCCGCGCCGTCGCGATACGTCCGGCCTCGGTCGCCACGGAATACGAGGGCACGCAAGCGGAGCGAGACGAGCAGCAAGCGCCGCGCGCGTTCCGCCACCTTTGGCCCTCGATGCTTCCAGAGGAAGAGCAGGTGTCCGCGGAGGTTCTCGCGGTAGAGCCGCCCGCTGTGCGATGCGCCGCGCACGTGGACGCACTCCGCGCCCGGGAAGAACACGACCTCCCATCCGGCCTCGTGGAACCGGTAGCACCAGTCCGTTTCCTCGCTGAACAGGAAGTAGTCCTCGTCGCAGTCCCCGACGGTCTCGACTGCTTGGCGTCGCAGGAGCATGCACGCCCCCATGACGACCTCGACGTCGCGCATCTCGTCGTGATCGAAGCCGCCGGCATAGAACGCGTTGAACACCGACGTTCCGGGCGCGAGCTTGCGGAGGAAGAAGTACTCGGTCGCGAGCCGCCACACGGTGGGAAAGCCGCGGACGGATCGCTGGAGCGTCCCGTCCGGATTGAGCAGCCGCGGGCCTATCACCGCGGCGCGCGGCCGCGTGTCGGCGAGATCGCAGAGTCGGTCCAGAGCGCCCTCCGCGAGCCACGCGTCGGCGTTCAGGAGCAAGACGTACGTGCTCGAGGTCTCGCGAAGGCCGATGTTCCAGCCCGCTCCGAGGCCGCGATTCTCGGCCTCGACCACACGCACAGCCGGATAGCGCTCGCGGACGAACCCCACCGTTCCGTCCCCCGAGCCGTTGTCGACGACAACGGTCTCGACGCCGCGGAGAGAGTCGAGGCACTGCTCGATCCACGGCAGGGCGTCGTACGTGACGACGACTGCCGCGACTCGCGTGCGCTCAGCCATGACCAACCTCGGGCCGCACGTCGGTCCGCAACCCGTCGTGCAGCATGATCACGGCACCCGGAAGTGCGAGCAGCAGTGTCACGAGGAAGTAGAGGAAGCCCGCGGCAAACGCCTGATCCGCTCCGACACCGACGCTTCCGAGGAAGCTCACGAAGAATGCCTCCCGCACCGCGAGCCCGTTCAACGTGAACGGCACGAGCATCACGAGGAAGAGAAGCGGCCCGAAGACGTAGTAGATCCGCGGATCGAGATCGATGCCGACGGCCTTCGCCGCGGCCCAGATGGCGAGAATCCGCACGATCTGAACGGCGAACGTCACGCCGAACACCTTCCCGAGCAGGCCCGTATGGCCTCGGTAGTGATGGATGCCTTCGTAGAAGTGACGCACCGGCGCATCCAGGCGAAGCCGCCGGAGCAGCGGACGAGTTCGCCGCAAGAGCGGGCGGGCGGAACGCGCGAAGAAGAGGAACCCGAGGAAGAGCGTCCCGAAGACGAAGACGCCCTCGAGCCACAGGTACGCGCTGACGTCGAACTCGCCGATGGACAGGAGGAACCCGATCGCGCCGAGGGCGACGGTTGCAGCGCCGCCCAGCCCGCGCTCGAGCAGAACGGTTCCGGTGATCACCGTCGCACGCCCGGGATGTCGTCGTGTCGTCTCGACAACGCGTACGGCGTCGCCGCCGAGGGACGTCGGAAGCACCTGCCCGGCCGTGTAGGCGACGAAGTACGCGCGTGTCAGCCACGGGACGCGCTCATGGATGTCGTGTGAGGCGAGAAGCCAGCCCCACCGCAGCGCAAGCACCGGGACGGTCACGACCATGATCGTCACCGCGAGCGCGAACCATGCGAGGTTCGTGTCCGCAAGAACGTCGAGCGTCGTCCCGAGCTCGATCTTCCACACGAGGTACGCGACGGCCGCGACGGTCAGGACGAGCGTCCCGACCTGCCGCGTCCTACGTGTCATGCATCCGTGCGGGTGCGCACGTCACGCGGCGACGGTACCAACGAGATTGGCTGGGCTCGACGCGACGAGGCCGTCGTTGAACGTCTCGGCCGACCCGTAGCTCACAACGACGTCAGGACACCGGTAACTCGATCGACCTCCGCCTCGGTCGTCGTCGTCGCGAAGGGCAGTGCGAGGGCTCGCTCGAACGCGCGGTCGGCACCCGGGAAGGCACCCTGTGCGCGGTAGGGCGCGAGCCGGTGGAGCGCCCACGTTCCGATCTGTGCCTCGATCCCTGCGCTGCGAAGCGCCGCTAGCGCCTCGTCGCGCCGGTCGAGCTGGACGACGTAGGCCTGCCAGCCGTGACGATCGCCCTCGGCGGCCGAGGGTGTCAGCACGGCGTGTTCGAGGCGCTCGGTGTACCAGCCGGCCACCCGCTCGCGCGCCGCGAGGAGCTCGTCGAGCCGCGCGAGCTGCGGGATGCCGACCGCGCAGAGCAGATCGGGCAGGCGGTAGTTGAAGCCCGGTGCGGGCATGTCGCCGAGCGTCGCCCAGCCGTGGTGCCGAAGCCGGCGCACTGCCGCATCGAAACCGGCCTCGTCCGTCGTCACCGCGCCGCCCTCTCCCGTCGTGACGATCTTGCGCGGATGGAACGAGAGACAGCCGGCGACGCCGAGCGCGCCGCAGGGCGTTCCGCGGTACTGCGCGCCGAGGGCACCCGCGGCGTCCTCGACGAGCGCGACCCCCTGCGGAACGGCAGTCTGCAGCTCCTCCCACTCGACCGGCCTGCCGAAGAGGTGGACGGCCATGACGGCGCGCGTGCGGTCGGTTACTGCGGCTGCCACAGCTGCGACGTCGAGATTGAAGGTGTCCGGATCGATGTCGACGAGGACCGCGCGAGCTCCGCAGAGCTCCACCGTATTCGCGGTCGCTGGAAACGTGTATGCGGGGACGATCACCTCGTCTCCGGGGCCGATCTCGAGCGCGAGTAGCGCGAGATGGAGCGCCGCGGTGCCGGACGAGACGGCCGCGGCGTGGGCGGTGCCGACGGCGGCCGCGATCGCGGCCTCGAACTCCTCCACCTTGGGGCCCATGGTGAGCTGCCCGGTACGCACGACGTCCGCGATCGCGTCGAGTTCGGCCTGGCCGACGTCCGGCCGCGCGAGCCGGATCGGATCGCTCATCCCGCGGGGTTCTCGCGATACCACGCGATCGTTCGCTCGAGCCCCTCGTCGAGCTCGACCTTCGCCTCGAAGCCGAGAAGGTCGCGAGCCTTGTCCACGTTCGGAATACGAAGCTCGACGTCCAGGTAATGGAGCGGCTGGAAGAGGAGCTCGCTCTCGAGTCCCGTGAGACGCTTGATGCGCAGCGCGAGGTCGTAGATCGTCACCGCCGAGCGCGCGTTGCCGACGTTGAAGCTCTCACCGACGGCACGCGGGTGCTCGAGGGCGAGCATGAGTGCCTCGACCATGTCGTCGACGTAGCACCACGCGCGGATCTGCGAGCCGTCACCGTGGATCACGAGGTTCTTCCCGGCGAGCGCCGTCTCGATGAAAGCGCGGATCGCGCCGCCCCCGACCTGTCCCGGGCCGAAGACGTTGAACGGACGGACGGAGACCGTCGGCAGGCCGAGCTCGTCGTGGTACGCGTGCGCCATGTGCTCGCCCGCCAGCTTCGACACCGCGTACGTCCAGCGCGCCTCGCCGACCGAGCCCTGCGTCGTCACGTGCAGCTCGTCGACCTTGAACGCGTACGTGCCGAAGACCTCGCTCGTCGAGAACTCGATGACGCGCTCGATCGTGTCCTTCGTGGCCATCGCGGCCTCGAGCGCGTTGTACGTCCCGATGAGATTGACACGCATCGTCCGCACGGGGCTTTCGATGACCGTGTCGACGCCGGCGATCGCGGCCGCGTGCACGAGGTGGGTCGCGCCCTTCAACACGTCCGTGAGGAACGGCGCGTCGAGCACGTCGCCCTGGATGAAGTGGAAGTTCGGGTGATCGGCGAGGGCCGTGCCGCCGAGCGTGTCGCGATGCAGGTTGTCGACCGCGATGATCTCGTTGTCCTCGACGAGACGGCGCGCGAGCGTCGTGCCGATGAATCCGGCGCCGCCGGTCACGACGATGCGCTTTCCGCTCAGTGCCACGCGGCGAGTCTAGACGCGGCGCCGCGCTACCCTTGGCGCATGCGCGGAGTCGCTGTTCTCGCGCTCGTCCTCGTCACGCTCGCAGTGGGCACGACGAGTTCGGCCAGTGTCTCGGCGGCGTCACTCCGCATCAGCTACTGGGACGGTGGAGCACTGGGAGACGCCCCGGACGCCGTATGGACGCTGCACTGCAACCCCCCGCGCGGGACGCTCGCGAAGCCGGTGCGCGCGTGCGCGAAGCTCGCAGCGGGCGGTGCTGCTCTGTTCGCATCGACGCCGCCGAAGACGGCCTGCACCGAGATCTACGGCGGGCCGCAACGAGCCCGGATCGCGGGAACGATCGGCAAGAGGCGCGTCTTGACGACGGTCACGAGGACGAACGGATGCGAGATCGGCCGTTGGACGCGACTCTCGCCGTGGCTCCTGCCCCGGGCGGCGTGACGTAGCCCAGTTACCATCGGCCGCCGTGACGACGGTTCTCTTCGTGGGCGCGGGGCGACACCAGCGCCGTGCGATCGAGCAGGCGCGCGCGCGCGGGTTGACGGTCGCCGCCGTCGATCGCAGCGCCGAGGCGCCGGGGCTCGCCGTCGCCGACATCGCCGAGGTCGTCGACTTCACCGACGCGCCCGAAGTCGTCGCGGCGGCGAGGCGGATCGGCGTCGACGGCGTGCTCACCGTGTCGGCGGACCGAGCGGTGCCTGTCGTTGCCGCGGTCGCAGAGGAGCTCGGGCTTCCGGGCATCGGTACGGAGACGGCCCGGCTCCTCACGCACAAGCGCGCGATGCGGGACAGGCTCGGGGCGCACGGACTCCCGCAGCCGCCGTACGCCAGCCTTCGTTCCGAAGCCGACATCGACGCGGCACTGAGCGCAGTCAGGTTCCCCGCGGTGCTGAAGCCCGTCGACTCGGGTGGGCAGCGCGCTGTCTTCCGCATCGAGAGTCGCCAGGAGCTCGAACGCGACCTGCCCGACGCGATCACCGAGTCACCGACCGGCGAGGCGCTCGTCGAGGCATTCGTCGACGGCGTCGAGCTGAACGGCATCGTGATCGCGCGAGACGGAGAGCCTGCGCTCGTCACGCTCTCCGATCGCCTGCGCCCCCCCGGCATCGGCTTCGGTGTGGGCTGGATCCACGTCTATCCACCGTCGATTCCGCCGGAGCAGCTGCGGCTCGCGGAGGAGGTTGCGATCGAGTCGGTGCGAGCGCTCGGCCTCCGCGAGGCCATCGCCTTCCCGCAGCTCATCGCCTCGCCGGACGGCGAGGTCGCGGTGGTCGAGGTTGCGGCCCGCATTCCGGGTGGCCAGATGGCCGATCTCGTCCGCCACGCGGTCGGCGTCGATCTCGTCGAAGTGGCACTGCGGCAGGCTCTGGGTGAAGACGTTCCGGACGAGGTTGCGCTTCCCCGCTTCACGCAGCCACTCGCGATCCGCTTCTTCACCGCCGAGCCCGGTCCGCTTCCGACCGGACGCGTCACACGCGTCGGGAGCCTCGAATCCGTGCTCGCGTCCGAAGGCGTCGTTCAGGCGGATACGTACCTCCAGGTCGGCGAGACGATCCGACCCGTCCGCCGCGACGGAGATCGGCGCGGCTACGTCATTGCCGTCGCCGGCTCGCCCGAGGAAGCGCTCCGACGCGCCGAAGACGGCGGCGCTGCGGCTCGAGGTCGACGTGGAGGCCGCAGCATGAGTTGCTCCTTCAACCTGAGCCACTATGCGGAGATCCTCGAGACCGCGAAGACGGGGGGCTACCGTTTCACCCCCTTCGGAGAGCCACCGGCACGTGGCGACATCTTCCTGCGCCACGACATCGACCTCTCGTTGGACGCCGCGCTCCAGATGGCCGAGCTCGAGGCCGAGCACGGCGTCACGACGACGTACCTGCTCATGACCGAGTCCGTCTTCTACAACCTCGCGTCGGCGGAGGGCGTCGACGCCATCGCGCGGCTGCGCGAGCTCGGTCACGTCGTCGGCCTGCATGCCGTGTATCCGAATGTCGAGCTCGACGACCGCTTCGATCCCGTCGTCTCGTGGCACAACCCACAGGCCGAGTACATGTCGGCATCGATCCCGGGCGCCGTCAACACGTACGCCGAGCCGTACTTCGATCCGCCGACCTACCGTTCGGACTCGAACCAGCACTGGCGCTCCGGCTGCCCGCACGAGGAGCTTCGCGGCGGCGGCTTCCCGTGGCTCCAGATCCTCGTCCACCCCGAGATATGGGTCTACGAGGGCGCGACGATGGGACTGACGATGCGGTCGATGCTGAACGCGGAGAAGGCGCGCCGGCTCGAGCAGCTCGCCGCCGACGGCATCGACCTCTCGTGACCGCCTCGACACTCGGTGTCAGACACCGGTCACAGGAGCGTCAAATGCGCTGTGACCGTTCAGGACACGTCTCAGCCGAGAGACTTCGTACTGCGACCATGACAGGCAGCGCCTAAGAGCTGTGGGCAAGTCCGCGCTGTCTTGTCACCCGGAGGACTTGACACATTTCGGTGTCTGACACCGGTCGTCTGCGGGTCGTCCACTGTCCGGTGAACACGGCCGGCGTGCCGTGGGCCAACGTGCAGGCATTGCGCCGCCGCGGTGTCGACGCACAGCTCGTGGTCTTCAACCGCTACACGCTCCATTCGGAAGCCGACTGGTCGCTCGAGCGTCGCGGCGGGTTCGTGCGCAAGCAGCTCACGCAATGGTCGGCACTCGCCCGGCTCCTGCCCCGCACGGACGTCTTCCACTTCTACTTCGGCCTCACGCTCGTCCCGCAGTCGCTCCAGTTCCCGATCCTCGGCGCCCTCCGCAAGAAGTCCGTGATGCACTACCTCGGCTCCGACATCCGCGGGAAGTCGCCGGAAGAGCTCGCCTTCGGGAAGAAAGCCGGCGCGGAAGTGGTCGGCTCGTACGACGCGATCCGCTGGGTCCCCGAGGCCGAGATGATCCCGCCCGGCATCGACGTCGCCTCGATCGAGCCGTCGCCTCCTTCCGATCGCGCGCGACCCGTGATTCTGCACGCGCCCTCGTCGCGTCGTCGCAAGGGCACCGAGGACGTGATCGCCGCGTGTGAGGGACTGGATGCCGACCTCGTGCTCGTCGAGGGGCTCCACCACGACGAGGCGTTCGAGCGCTATCGCGAGGCCGACATCGTCGTCGATCAGCTCAACGCCGGCTGGTACGGGCTCTTCGCGATCGAGTGCATGGCGCTTGGGAAGCCCGTCGTCACGTTCCTCCACGACGAGGCCGTCGACCGCACCGAGCGAGAGCTCGGCACTCGCGTGCCGATCGTGAGCGCCACGCGGGAGAACCTGCGCGCGCGGCTCGAGCCGTTGGTCGCATCGGCATCCGAGCGCAGGCGCATCGGCGCCGAGTCGCGCGCGTACGTCGAGCAGGTGCACGACCTGGAACGCGTCGCCGACGGCCTGCTCGCTCTCTACGCTCGCCTCTGAACGTGCGTCGGAGAGCCACAGACAAAGCGGCCGCGAAGCGGACGCCTTCAGGGAATTCTGCACAACCGGGATTCGCGCGAGCGGATTCCGGTTGCGTGCAGGACTGACATGGCGCTCGGAGCGGAGCTCAGGCGGCTCGGAAAGCACTCGGCGATCTACGGACTCGGCGGGCTGGTCTCACGGATCCTCGCGGTCCTCCTGCTGCCCCTCTACACGCGCTACCTCTCGCCGTCCGACTACGGGAAGGTCGAGACGCTCATCGCGCTGACGACCGTCATCGGCATCGTCCTTCGCTTCGGGATCCACAGCGCGTTCTTCCGCTTCTACTTCGACTCGAAGGACCCGGCGCTGCGACTGCGTGTCGTCCGCACGTCGTTCTGGTTCACCATGGCCATGGCGACCGCGGGCATGGTCGGCGGCCTGCTGTTCGCCGCCCCGATCTCGGACGGACTCTTCGGCTCGTCCGACGACTCCGAGCTCGTGATGGCGGCGTTCGTCGGGCTGTGGGCGGGAATGAACTACGAGCAGCTCACGTCGCTCTTCCGTGTCGAGGAGCGCTCCGTCGCGTTCGTCTCTGCGAGCCTCGCGAACATCTTCCTGACGATCGGCGCGACGCTGCTCCTCGTCGTCGCGCTCGACGAAGGGCCGATCGGGGTCATCGTCGGCAACTTCATCGGGACCCTGATCGTCTATGTGGTGCTCGTCGCCTACCGCCGCGAGCAGTTGGGGCTCGAGTTCGACCGTGGGCTCCTGCGCGAGATGAACCGCTTCGGCATCCCGCTCGTGCCGACGGCGCTCTTCCTCTGGGTCACGAACTTCTCCGATCGGCTGTTCCTGGTCCACCTCGCCGACACGACCGAGGTCGGCCTCTATTCGGTCGGAGTCCGGATCGCGTCGGCCATGGTCCTGCTGCTCACCGCCTTCCGTCTCGCCTGGCCCGCGTTCGCGTACTCGATCGACGACGAGCGCGAGGCGCGGCGGACGTATGCGTTCGTTCTGACCTACCTCATCGCGCTCACGACGTGGGTCGCAACCGCGCTCGCGCTCCTGTCGCCGTGGATCGTCGGCTGGCTTGCCGCACCCGCGTTCGCCGAGTCCTCGCGCGTCGTCGGCCCGCTCGCCTTCTCGACGGTGGCGTTCGCGGGCTACATCGTCGTTGCGATCGGAGTCGGCCGCGCGAAGCGGACGCAGTTCAACTGGGTCGTCACCGGCGCGGCGGCTGCGGTGAACATCGGCCTCAACCTGCTGCTGATCCCCTCGTACGGGATGATGGGCGCCGCGATCGCGACCGTCGCTGCATACTCGACGATGTTCGTGGGGATGGTGTGGTGGTCGCAGCGCATCTACCCGGTTCCGTACCAGTGGCGACGCATCGTCACGGCGGCCGCAACCGGGCTCGCGCTGGTCGCGGTCGGCAAGCTCGCGGGCGGCGGCGTCGGGCTCGCAATTGCGCTCCCGCTCGCCTATCCGCTCGCTCTTCTCCCGCTCGGCTTCTACCTCCCGGCCGAACGGAGAGCGATCGGCGCACGCCTCCGCTTCGCACGCTGACGGCGACCGACCCGCTCGGGATACTCGGCTTCTGTGGAGCTGCTCCTCAGAGCTGCGGTTTCCGGCGCGATCATCGCCCTGGCCAGCGAGGCCGCGCGACGCTCCACGCTTCTCGGCGCCGTGATCGTCTCGCTCCCACTCACGTCGATCCTGGCGATCGTCTGGCTGTACCGCGCAGACCACGACACGGAGGAGATCGCCTCCTTCTCGTGGTCGATCCTCTGGGTGATCGTGCCGTCCCTCGTCTTCTTCGTCGCTCTCCCGCTGCTCCTTCGAGGCGGCGTCGCGTTCGGCCTCTCGCTCCTGCTCGCATGCGTCGCCACCGCGGCGGCGTACGGAGCGTGGGTCCTTACCGGGCGAGCGCTCGGCGTAGGCGATTGACTCTGGCCTACGCGACGATCCGGTAGACCTGGAAGCACTCGGCGTACTCGCGGTTCACGTTCACGCCGTGGACCCGCGAGAGGTTCCAGATGTACTCGGGATCGGCGTACCGCCGGTGCTGCTGCGAGGCGTAGTGCGAGAGCGCCGCGACCTTGCGCTCGATGTGCCGGCGCTCGAGACAGATGTACGCGCCGTACGAGAAGTCGAAGTTGTTCCAGGGGACCTCGTAGCCGAGGATCGTCGTCCGCTTGAAGGCGCGGAGCCCCTCCTGCGCGATCGTCTGGTGATCCTGGTGGACGTCGTGGTGCGACGGCTGGAAGACGACGTCCGGCTCCCACTCCTCCCACAGCGCGACGAGGAGCTCGAGGATGTCCTGCCGGCGCTCCGGGAAGGTGCGCACGTCGAAGTCGTGGACGGTGAGCCAATCCTCCTTGATCCCGAGCTCGCCGGTCGCCTCGCGCACCTCGCGTGCGAGCGTGTCCGGCTCGAACCCCGGCGGCAGGGAGCGCGTCGCGATCGAGAACGCGACGTAGTGCACCTCGCAGCCGGCTCTCCACGAGTCGCGCCATCGTGCCGCCACAGCCGAGCTCGCCGTCGTCGGTGTGGGGCGCGAGCACGAGAGCTTTCTTCCAGGCCTCGATCACCGCGCCATTCAATCACTCGTGGCGTAACGTCTCCCGCCATGGAGCACATGCAGCTTGCGGAGATCGCGGCGCTGCTCGGCGCGCTCGGCGCGGTCGGCGTCCTGATCCCGCGAGGCGGCATCTTCCCACTCATCGGGTTCGCACTCCTCGGCGCCGCGACCGGCGGGCTGGGCTGGTCGCTCGTCGGCGACGACGACGTCGAGCTGCTGCTCGGAGATCCGAGGGGAATCGCGCTCGTCGCAGTCGGGGCCGTCGCCGCCGTTGCGTGCGCCGTTCCGCTGGCCCGATATCCGGCGGCGACGCCTGTAGCGCTGCTTGCGGTCGCTCCCTTCCGCGTCCCGGTGCAACTCGGTGCCGAGGAGGCCTTCTTGCTCGTCCCTCTCTACCTCGTCATCGCGGCCGCAGTCCTCGCGCTCGCGTACCGGATCCTCCGCGGCGAGCGGCCGGCTCCGCCGCCGTTCCTCCTCGCCATGCCGCTCGCGGCCTTCGTCACGTTGGCCGCGACGTCGTTCCTGTGGACGTGGGACGAGCGCGCGGGCGGCATCGCACTCGCGTTCTTCGTGTTCCCGTTCACGGCCGGCCTGGCGACGCTGGTACGAAGTCCGCTCGCGGAGTGGCTCCCGCGAGCGCTCCTGATCACACTCGTCGCGCTCGGAACGCTGTTCGCGACGATCGGCATCTGGCAGGCGCAGACGCGCACGCTCTTCTTCGGACGCGACGTCGAGGTCGCGAACGCGTACACGTCGTTCTTCCGGGTCACGTCGCTGTTCAAGGATCCGAGCCTCTACGGTCGCTACCTCGTCGTACCGATCGTCGTCCTCCTCGTCGCGATCCTCATCCGGCGCGGCCGCACGATCGACTGGATCGTCGCCACCGGCTTCGTCGCCTTCCTGTTCGCTGGCCTCTACTTCTCGTACTCCCAGTCGAGCTTCGTCGCGCTCTTCGTCGTGACGTTCGCGGTAGCGGTCATCGGCGCGGATCGGCGAACGCGGATCGTGCTCCTCGCGTGCGCGCTCGTCGTCACGCTCGCCGCCGCGGGGGTCGCCGGTGCCGCGATCGGAGGGCGCTCGGCGAAGGACGTCACGAGTGGCCGCTCGCGGCTCGTATCGGTCACGTTCGACGCGTTCAAGGAACGGCCGCTGGCGGGAGTGGGCATCGGAGGTCAGCCGCAGGCGAGCTCCGAGATCGTGGGGAAGGGCTCGCCGAGTCGGAATGCGTCACACACGACACCGTTGACGATCCTGGCGGAGCTGGGGGTGATCGGATTCGCCGTCTACGCGTGGCTGCTCGGCGCCACCGTGTGGGCGATCTACCTCATCGCACGTACGGACCGCTCGCTCGGCGTCGGTCTCGGGGCGGTCCTCGGCGCGATCTTCGTCCACTCGCTCCTCTACGCCGGGTTCTTCGAGGATCCGCTGACGTGGGGCGTCATCGGGCTCGCGGCCGCGGCGCTTGCGCAGGCTCCCGTGCTTGTGGGCAGCTCGGCGCCCGTATCGGACGCACCTCCGTCCGCTCCGCAGGTGCTGGCACACTGATCGACGGCCGGCACGACCGGCCGTTCTTCCATGCCGAAAGCCTTCATCTGGATCCTTGCCGTGGTTGCGATCCTCGTGCTCGCACTCGTCGGCCTCGCGATCGGCGTTGCGCTCACGACACAGGATCGACCGTCGGGTTCCATCGACACCGACCTCGAGGGCGTGACGGTCTCCGCGGAGACGACGACTGCACCGGAGCCGGAGCCGCTCCCCGAGCCCGTCGGCGACCGGCGGTGCTGGCGGACGTTCGGCGCCGACCCGAGGCGGTCGCTCGCTCGTCCGAGCGCAGCACTGGGACTTCCGGCGCAACGGTTCACGTGGTCGCGGGGCCTCGGAACGTACATCGAGTTCCCGCCCGTCTACTGCGAGGGGGAGCTCTTCGTCAACGGCTTCTCCGGCACGACATTCGCCATCGATGCGGCGACCGGTCGCGTGAAATGGACTCGCCGCGTCGGCGGGACGCTCCCTTCCAGCCCTGCGATCGACGGGTCGCACATCCTCGTCGCCTCGCAGGACGGGACCGTCACGGCCCTCAGCCGACGGACGGGCCGACAGATCTGGCAGGTCCGAACGGCGGGCAAGGTCGAGTCGTCGCCGGTCGTCGTCGACGGAACGGCCTTCTTCGGCTCGCACGACGGCCGGCTCTTCGCGGTGCGATCGGACACCGGAAGCATCCGCTGGGCATATCAGACGGGCGGCCGCATCAACGCGAGCCCGTCCGTGTTCGGCGGACGCGTGTGCGTGACGACCTACGCGGGCTCGTTCGTCTGCCTCGACCGGAGAACCGGCGAGGAGGAGTGGACGACGTACCTCAAGCGAGATGCATTTCGGTACGAGAGCTTCTACGCGAGCGCGTCGTCGGACGGCGCACGGCTGTACTCGGTCGCACGCTCGGGCGCCGTGTATGCACTCGACGCATCGTCGGGCAGCGTGGTGTGGCGGGCCAGTGTGGGCGGACTCGGGTACACGACGCCGGCGGTCGCGGAGGGTCGCGTCTTCGCCGGCGGATTCGACGGCCGCCTTCGAGCCTTTCGCGCCACGACCGGAGACGAGCTCTGGAGCACCTCCGTCGAGGGACGGATACTCGGCGCGCCCGTCGTCATCGGGCCATACGTCTTCTTCTCGACGCTCGAGAAGCGCACCTATGCGCTGCGTGTCGAGGACGGCTCCGTTGCCTGGCGCCTGCCTCTCGGCAAGTACGCGCCGGGCATCGCAACCGAGCGAACGTACTTCCTCTCGCTGAACGGCCGCCTCATCGCGACGCCCGGCCGCGACGCGCCGAAGACCTCAGGCTGACAGCCGCGGATGGCGCCGCCGCCAGAGCGGCGATCGCTGGACGAGCGACGCAGTCGCGTTCCAGGCTGTCAGCTGCGACTCGTATCGCGTCCGCGCGAGTCGCGCGCGGAGGTCGGCCTTCGACGACGTGCCGACCTCGTATCCCAGGTCGCGGAGCAGATCGCCCGCGACCCGCTCGAACGCTCCGACGTCCTCGGTGGACATGTCGTCGCGCCAGCTCCGCGCACCCTGCGTAGGTGGCTCCAGCAGTCGCTGCTGGTGAGGCTTGGCGGAGACATCCACCGCACCCGCGTAGTCCAACATCGTCAGCTCGAACGGAATCTCGGCGAACGCGCAGATCGCTGCGATGACCGCCTCGGTATCAGCCACGAGCTCCTCGTAGCGGACTTCCAGATACCGCTGAGAGCCGACACGCCGCCCGAGGGCGAGGGCGTCGCCCACCTCCTTCCGCCACAGGCACGCGAACTGTTCGGCCGTCGTCGGGTGTGCCCAGGTGCCTGTGAACGTCCCCTCCGGCATCTGCAGGAACGACAGCGCAGCGTCACGACCGTCACGGACGAGGTGGACGTACTGTGCCCCCGGGAACAGCCGCTCGAGGAGCGGGAGATGACGCATGTACATCGGCGTCTTGTCGCCCCAGCGCGGCTTCCCGGCCTCGTCCGCGTACGCCTCGTAGATCGCTGCGATCGCCTCGCCCGTGGGCATTCCCGAGTGAACGCGGGAGGCGACGCCTGCCACCGAGACTCCCCAGTCGCGAATCGTCGGGATCCGCGCGACGTCGTCGAGGAAGCTCTTGGCGTCGATCGTCCGTCCGTGGCGACGCGCAAGCAGGGGAACGAAGAACGACTCGTCGGGAATGGCGACCCCCGGCGAGCGGTCGAGGATGACGCGCAGCAGCGTCGTGCCTGACCGGCTCACACCGAGGAGGAGGAGCGGCCGGGTCACTCGGGCGCGGTGACGACGACCTCGGCCCGTGCAGCCCGCCCGCCAACGGTGACGTAGAGGCTGTACGTCCCCGGCTCGTCGGGGGCGCGGAGCACGAGAACCTCACGTGCCCCGACTCCGCGGCGACCGGCGAACAGCCAGCGATACGACTCGGCGTCGGTCAGCACGCGCACCGAGAACCGCTTGCCCGCGACCACCTCGACGTGCTCGCGCGAGAGCTCCACGAAGCGCACGACCACCGGGACGGCGCGCGTCCGAATCGAACGGTTCCCCGCCCGATCGGCGGCACGAAGGCGGATCTCGTACGTGCCCGGCCGAACGACGCGGCCGTTGATCCGACCGAACCAGACGAGATTGCCCTCGACCCTCCGGAACTTGCTCTGCGCGCGCTGCCGGCCGTCGACCAGCATGACCGCACGAGCGCGTTCGTCGATCCGATAGGCGGCGGTCACCCTGTCGCGCGTGCCGTCCGAGTCGGGCGAGAAGACCCGAGGAGACACACGCACGAGCGTGATGACGGGAGCCGTGGTGTCGACCCGAATCGGATTCGGCAGGACGATCGTCCGGCCGTTGCGCTCGAGCTGCACGCGCGGCCGGTACACGCCTTCCGGAACCACTCGCTCGAGATTGTCGCGGCCATCCCACGTGTACGACACACGGCCGGCCGGCTCACGCCGGTTGCGCACGAGCGTCCGAATCGAGCGACCGTCGCGCTCGAGGATGTCGACGGTGACGGTCTCCCGCCGCCGGAGCACGAACGAGACGACGGCGACGTCGCGTGCGCACTCGCAGACGGGCGAGAAGACGCGATCGACGCGCGTACCCGTGACCGGGCTCCGCTCGAGCTTGAGCCGCTCCGTGACAGCGAACGCAGCGGCGGTCGCCCCGAGCAGGGCAAGGACGATCAGAAGCTGCGGCCACCGCGCCACAGCGAGGAATTAGACCGGTTCGACGCTGCGGACGAGGACGAAGGGCTCCGCGTGCTCGCAGCCGCAACTCGCTCCGTAGAACTCGGCGGCCGCACGGATGGCCCGCTCGCTCCGCGGATGCGGGTAGTCGCGCCGCTCGGTCTCGTAGTGCGCGAACGCCGCGACCTTCCGTTCGACCCTCCCGGAGATGTCGACGAACCAGTTCGGGACGAACCAGTTGAGCGGCGCGGGCGTCCACTCCGTGCTCGACGTCGGTGCATAGGTGAGAACGCGCCGCACCGGCTGCCCGGGCGTCGGCCGTGTCGCGACCGCGACGGAGTCGAAGAGCACACGGTGGTCGCGGTTGACGTCAGGGTGCGGCGTATACACGACCTGCGGGGCGAAGTCTCCGATGTGTCCCTCCACGACGCGGTTCACCTCGACGTGCGGGAGCGTGTCGAGACGCATGTCGGGAAGGTCGAGATGGACGTAGTCGGTCACGCCGAGCTCGGCTGCGGCGCGAAGCGCCTCGCCCTCCTTCTGCGCGCGCACCTCGTCGTCGCCGGGGTACTGCGTCGACGAGCCGTCCGTCACGACGACGATGCGGACCGTGTCCCCGGCGTCGGCGTGAACCGCGATCGTTCCGCCCATGCCGAGCACCTCGTCGTCCGGATGGGCGGCGAGTACGAGGACGCGGCTCATCCGAGCCTCGCACCGACGACGAGTCCGCCGGCGCTCGTCTGAATCTCTTCGAGCACGAGACCACCTTCGCCACACGCGACGACCGGTCCTTCCGGTCCGACGTCGACGATGGTTCCCGCCGGCGCCGTCTCGGCGAGGTCGATCGGACGGGCACCCCAGACGATCACCTTCTCGTCTCCGAGGAACGTGAACGCGCCGGGGTACGGCCGAGTCTGCGCGCGCACCCAGTCGTAGACATACGGCGCTCTCGTCTCCCAGTCGATGATCCCGTCCGCGGGAGTCCGCTTCGGCCAGGCGCTCGCACGACTCGGATCTTGCGGAATCCGCGGCGCGGCCCGCGCGATGAGCTGCGGAACGTACTCGCGTATCAGCTCGACGTGTGCGTCGGCGGTGCGCGCGAAGAGCGTCGTCGCCGTCTCGTCCGCCGAAACCTCGAACGCCACCTGGCCGACGATCGCGCCGGAATCCGCCGTCGCATCGACGATCTCGAAGAGCGTCACTCCCGTTCGAGCGAGCCCGGTGAGGATCGCCCATGGGATCGGCGCCCGCCCGCGGTGCCGCGGGAGCAACGTCGGGTGCATCCCGAAGACGCCCTCCGCCGCGAGCGCGATGAACGGATCGCGAACGAGCTGCGACCACCCGACGACGAAGATCAGCTCGGGCTCGAGCCCACGGACGGCCGCAACCGTCTCCTGCGAGTTGATGTCTCGTGTCTCGTGGAGGCCGGCGCCGAGCCGTGCGGCAACGTCGTCGAACGAACACTGTCCCGACCGGTTCGGGTCGATTGGCCCGGGCAGCGTCACGATTCCGACGACCTCGGCGCCGACGTCCGCGGCTGCCTCCAGGCAGCCGTGGCCGATGGTGTCGAAGCTCACCCAGACCGTGCGCATCGCCGGGCGATGCTACCGAGCTACTCGGCAGCCGACGGTGCGGCGGCGTTGGCACGACCGCGCACGAAGCGGATCCAGCTGTGGCGCGCGAGCCACACGAGGAGCGCGACCGCGCCCGCCGACAGCACGACGACGACGATCGTGCCGGCAAATGGAACATCGAGCAGCTTGATGCCGGCGAGACCCAGGACGCCGGCAAGGAGCAGGCGAAGCCGCTGCTCCGGAATCGACAGTGTCAACCGACCTCCGATCAGCACTCCAGGGATCGAGCCGAGAAGGAGCCAGAAGAGAATGCCGAAGTCGACGTTGCCCGCCGCCCAGTGCGCCGCACCGGCGACGTAGAGGAGCACCGCCGCATGAAAGATGTCCGTTCCGACGACCTTGTGCGCACGGAGCGGGAACACGACGAGCAGGGTGAGCCCGAAGAAGACGCCGCTCCCGACCGAGGTCAACCCGACGATGAATCCCCCCAGAAGCCCGATGACGATCGCCGCGAACTTGTCGCGCGTGGTGAGCGTCCAATCCGGATCGCCGGACGGACCGCCGGTCTGGACGAGACTCTTCGCGATGAGCCCGACCGCGCCGAAGAGCAGCGCGGCGCCGAGCACCTGACCCATCACCGACTTTGCCTCGTCGCCGTAACGCTCCGTCAACTGCACGTTCAGCCAGACGCCGAGGAGTGATGCGGGGATCGATCCGATCAGCATCCACCCGGCAAGCCGGGCGCGGACGTTCCCCATCCGGCGGTGCTGCACGGCGCCGACGGTCTTGAAGGCCGCGCCGTGCGCGATGTCCGTCCCGATCGCCGTCGACGGCGGGATGCCGAAGAGAAAAACGAGGATGGGCGTCATGAGCGAGCCCCCGCCCATCCCCGTCATCCCGACGAGGAGGCCTGTGAAGAGCCCGGCGACCGTCAGCTTCCAGTCCACCGAGCTCCTCGTCCCTTACTGCCGATACGCGTCGATGAGCACCTTCGCGACCTCGGGTCGCGTGAACTCGACGGGCGGCACGTCACCGTCGCCCAGCATCTCACGCACCTTCGTTCCGGAGAGGAACACGCGATCCTCCGGCCCGTGCGGGCACGACTTCGTGCTGGCCATCGAGCCGCAGACGTTGCACCAGAACGTGTGCTCGAAGAACATCGGCTCGATGTCGAGCTCGTGTGGCTCGAACTCGTCGAAGATGAGCTGCGCGTCGTAGGTCCCGTAGTAGTCGCCAACGCCCGCGTGGTCGCGGCCGACGATGAAGTGCGAGCAGCCGTAGTTCTTGCGACAGATCGCGTGCCAGACCGCCTCGCGCGGCCCCGCGTAGCGCATCGCCGCCGGGAACGCGGACAGGAGCACGCGGTCCTCGGGGTAGTACCCGGAAAGCAGGGTCTCGTAGCACTCGACCCGAACGTCCACCGGCACGTCGTCCGACTTCGTATCGCCGACGAGCGGATGGACGAGAAGGCCGTCGACGGTCTCGAGCGCGACCTTCGTCAGGTACTCGTGCGCACGGTGGATCGGGTTGCGGGTCTGGAATCCGACCACGCGCCTCCAGCCACGCTCGGCGAAGATGCGGCGCGTCTCGGCCGGATCACGCGCGAGCTCGGGGAACTCCGCCTGTGCCCGTTCGAACACCGTGACGCGACCGGCGAGGTAGAGCGGCTTCTGCGCATAGAGTCGCGCAACGCCGGGATGAGCGTCGTCGGTCGTGCGGAAGCAGTGCTCGGCCTCGCGCTCCCTGTCGTACTCGAAGGTCTCCTCGACCTCGAGGACGGCGATCGTGCGGCCGGACTCGTCCGCGAGCGCGACGCGATCTCCGCTCGGGGCCGAGTCCACCGCGAGGCAGACCGGGAGGGCCCACGGGAGCCCGCCGGCGAGATGCATCTCCTCGACGACCCGCTCGTAGTCGGCCTTGCCCATGAAGCCCTCGAGGGGCGAGAGCGCGCCGGAGGCGATCATGTCGAGGTCGGAGAGCTCCCTCGACGTGAGTACGACGACCTCGAGCGAGCCGAGATCCTCGGGCGCCTCACCGGTGCGATCGACGAGCATGCCGCCGTGCGGCGCGATCAGACGGTCGGTCGTGACCGCCGTCATGCCGTCACCTGAGCGGTGATGAGGCCGAGCTCCTCGAGCTTGGCGATCACCTGCGCGGCCGCCTCTTCCTCGCTGCTCGCCTCGGTGTCGACGACGATCTCGGCGGACGTCGGCTCCTCGTACGGGTCGTCGACGCCTGTGAAACCCTTGATCTCGCCGGCGAATGCCTTCGCATACAGGCCGTTCACGTCACGCCGGGCGCACTCGTCGACGGAAGCCTTGACGAAGACCTCGACGAAGGAGCCGAACTCCTCGACCATCGCGCGCGCCTTGGCGCGGGTCTCCACGTAGGGGGAGATCGCGGCCGCGATCACGGTGCCGCCCTGGCGCGTGATGCGCGAAGCGACCCAGCCGATGCGCTCGATGTTCGTATCCCGGTCCTCCTTCGAGAAGCCGAGGCCCTTGGAGAGGTGCGTGCGCACCGTGTCGCCGTCCATGTACTCGACGAAACAGCCGCGCTTGTCGAGCTCGGGCCCGACGAGGTGCGCGATCGTCGTCTTGCCGGAGCCCGAGAGCCCCGTGAACCAGAGTGTGAAGCCGCCCGCACGAGCGCGATCCGACTCCGGATGCTCGTGGGCGAAGATGTGATCGGCTCATGCCGTCCTTTCGAGGTTCGTGTTCTCGTGAATGCCGCACTCGAGCTTGTCCGAGCCGGCCCACCGACCGGCGCGCTCCTCCTCGTCGGGGCTCGTCGGCCGGGTGCACGGAATGCAGCCGATCGAGCGGTACCCCGCGTCGTGCAGCGGGTTGGAGGGTATCTCGTTGACGTTGATGTACGCCCACACCCGCTTCTCGTCCCAGTCGGCGAGCGGATGGATCTTGAAGACCTGGTACCGCTCCGACCATTGCACTTTCGGCGTGTCGACGCGGCTCGGTGACTGGTCGCGCCGGATGCCGGAGATCCAGGCGTCGTACGGCTGCAGCGCCTCGACGAGCGGCTCGACCTTGCGAATGTGACAGCAGCGATCGGGATCGCGCTCCCACAGGTTCGGACCCTCGGCGCGGTGCTGCTCGGCGACGGTCGGTATCGACGGTGAGATGAGCTTCAGCTGGTAGCGCTCGACGAGCGCGTCGCGCGTGTCGTAGGACTCGCGGAAGAAGAGATGTGTGTCGAGCTCGACCGTGTCCATACGCAGTCCGAGCTCGGCGACCATGTGGACGAGCACCGACGACTGCTTCTGCCACGAGCAGGTGAGGCAGACGCGCGGCCAGAAGAACTGGTGCGTCCAGGAGATCAGCTCCTCCGCCGTCATGGCCTCGAAGTCGAGGTCAGGAAGCTGAGGCGGGCTCGACGCTCGGATCGCCAAGCAAGACCTCCTTCAGGGTGTCCGCGCGCAGGCCGAGACGGAGCGTCTCGAGCGCGATGACCTCGTCGGGCGGGATGTTGCCGAGGTTCACCTCGGGCCCGAAGTGACGGACGAACCAGGCCTGCGACGACTTCGTGGGCGCCTCCCAGATGAGGTCGTGGAACGAGATCGAGTGCTCGATCTCGTCGACGAGACCCGTGCGCAACTCTCCGGTCGGACGGTAGATGCCGGCGGTGCCGCCCTCGCGGCCCTCGGCGATGACCTTCCACGAGCCCGCATCGAGCTCCTCGCGGATCCACTGCACCCACAGGTACGGCGCGATGTTGACGTCGGAGTCCTTCGAGCCGACCTCGGAGAGGACGACGAAGTCCTTGGCGAAGTCGGCGATCAGCTCGAGCTTCTGCTCACGCGGGATCTCGAGCGTGCCGTCCGAGATCTCGACGTGCGAGAACCGGAAGTGCTCGAGCCAGCGCTTGAACTCGTCCATCTTGCTCTGGCCGTAGACCGCTTCGAAGAGCGTGCCGCCACAGACGACCGGCGTGGAGAACGAGCGGTACAGGGCGATCTTCTTCTCGAGGTTGTTCGTGACGTAGCTCGTGCCCCAGCCGAGCTTGACGATGTCGACGTACTCGCCCGCCGTGTCGAACATCCCCTCGATCTCGCGGAGGTTGAGGCCCTTGTCCATGACGTGCGTGAGGCCCCGCTCGCGCGGCTTTCCCTCGCGCGTCGGGATGTCGAGGAAGTTGTGCTCGTCAGAGTCGTGCATAGATCTCCTCCAACCTCTCGAAGGCGCGGCTCTGGACGTCGCGGTACAGCGAGCCGCCGTGGGCGTCGATCCCGACGGTGAGCGGACCGAAATCCTTCACACGGAACTTCCACAGGCACTCGGGCATGAGCTCCTCCCAGGCGACCTCCTCGATCTCCTCGATCTGGGTCGTCTCGAGTGCAGCCGCTCCGCCGACGATCGCGAAGTAGACCATTCCCAGGCGCTGCATCGGCTCGATGGCCTCGTCGGGGAAGCCGCCCTTCCCGCAGATGGCGCGGACGCCGTACTGCGAGCCGAGGCCCTCGGTGAAGCGCACCATCCGCGCACTGGTGGTCGTCCCGATGCAGAGCTTCTCGTACTTGCCAGGCCCGAGCTTGCGAACGTTCGGCGCCGTGTGCAGGAGGAACGCGCCGGAGAGATCCATCGGCGGCTCGATCCCCTGATCGAAGATCCGGATCTGCGTGCGGTCGCGGATCCCGATGATGTGGCCCTGGACGACGACCTCGTCGCCGGCGCGCAGCTTGAGGATCTCGGCGGGGTCGGTGACGGGGAACGTGACCTCGTGCGTCGCCATCAGGCGTCTCTCTCGTATTCGACGGATCCGTCGGCCGCCACGTGCGCCGACGCGCGCCGCGCGGCCCAGCACTGGTAGTTCACGGCGACGGGATTGAGGGTCATGTGCGTGTCGGCGTGCTCGACGTGGACGGAGAGCACGGTGACGTCGCCACCGAGCCCCATCGGTCCCACGCCCGTCTCGTTCAGGAGATCCTTGAGCTCCTCCTCGAGTGTCGCGACGAGCGGATCCGGGTTATGCGTACCGACCGGTCGCGCGATCGCCTCCTTCGCGAGGTGCATCGCATAGTCGGCAGAGCCACCGATGCCGACGCCGACGATCCCCGGCGGGCACGGCTTGCCGCCGGCGCCGACGATCGACTCCAGCACGAACTTCTTGATCCCCGTGACACCGTCGGCGGGAACGCACATCTTGAGGAAGCTCATGTTCTCGGAGCCGGATCCCTTCGGGACGCACTTCACGTCGAGTCCGTCCCAGTCGGGAATGAAGTCCCAGTGCACGATCGGGACGCGGTAGCCGACGTTCGGCCCCGTGTTCTCGCGCGTGAGCGTGTGGACCGTGTTCGAGCGCAGCGGATGCTCGACCGTCGCGCGCTCGGTGCCTTCCCTCAGTGCCGCGTAGATCCGCGCCGGGTGCAGCGGGAAGTGCTCGCCGACCTTGCAGTAGTAGACGGCGATCCCCGTGTCCTGGCAGACGAGGTTCTTCTCCTCCTCGGCCACGTTCACGTTCCGGAGAATCGTCTGGAGCACGCGCTGCCCGGTCACCGACGTCTCGCGGCCCGCCGCGTCGGCGAGCGCATCGCGCAGGTCTTGCGGGATGTCCTTGAGAGCCCAGACGTAGAGGTGCGCGGCGGCATCGGAGACCGCCGCGTCGAGATCCGTGACGACGACGCTCATGACGCCTCCTCGAGGAGCTCGAGAACTGCCTCGCGCCTGGTCGCCTCCAGAGCGAGCGTGCTCGATCAGCGGAATGCCGTGCGGCCCGAGCGCGGCGCGCATCTCCGGATACGTGGCGAGGGTCGCGCGCACAACTTCGAGGTCACCGAGCATCGCTGCCGCGAAAAGGTCGAGTCGCGCTCCACTCTCGAGGAGAAGGAGCGCAATGTCGCGCCGTCCCATGTGCGCTGCGGCGCCGAGCCCGGTCTCCCAGTCTCCGCCTCCCCAGTCCCACGCAGCATTCACGAGACGCGGCTCCTCCGCGAGGAGCGAGCGGACGATCTCGAGATCGCCATGTGCATTCGCGACGAGGGCCTGCACCTTCGTCGGATCGAGCTGCGGAGGTGCGTCGCTCATGTGCCCGCCCTCTCCGCGGCCGCCTTCCCTGCGCGGCGCCCGAAGACGGCGCACTCGAGGAGGGAGTTGCCCATCATGCGGTTCCTTCCGTGGGTGCCGCCCGCGATCTCGCCGCAGGCGAAGACACCCTCGAGCGTCGTCTCCGCGCGCTCGTCGATCACGAGCCCACCGTTCTGATAGTGGAGGACGGGATACGTGTAGATCGGCTCGGCGAGAGGATCGATCCCTGCGCCGCGATAGCGGCGAAGCATGTACGGCAGCGAGATCTGCGCGTCGTCGGGCGAGATTCGCGTCGTGTCGAGCCAGACCGCCGGTCGGCCGTCCGGTGTCGCGACACCCTTGCCCTTCTCGACCTCGGCGACGATCGCCGCCGAGACCGCATCGCGAGCACCGAGCGAGTCCGTGAACTCCTCACCGTCGGCGTTGCGCAGCACGGCGCCGTAGGCGCGCGTCGTCTCGGGGATCGAGTAACCCTGCATCGTCGACGGCCAGGCACCGCCGTTCGGGTGGTACTGGAGCGCGTCGAGGTCGCGCGTCTCGGCTCCCGCGTCCAGCGCGACCCTCGTCACCTCGCCGGTCGCATTGGGGTGATTCGTGGAGAGCTCACCGCGCGTCGCGGCCTCGGCGAAGCACCGGCCTCCGGCCGCGAGGACGACGGTGCCGGCCTCGATCGACGCGCTACCTTCCCTCGTGTCGAACGAGGCGACCCAGCCGCCGTCGGAGGGCGTGAGCGCACGAAGGATGTGGTGCGGTAGGAACGTGCCGCTGCCCGCCTCGTAGGTCTCGCGTAGCGCCTTCGTGATCGCGTGACCCGTTCGATCGCCGACCTGCAGCAGGCGATGGCGTGTCGCACCACCGCAGCGCGCCAGCCGGTAGCCGCCGTTCGAGCGCGTGAACTCGACGCCGAGCTCCTCGAGCCAGTGGATCGCCGACTGCGCATCGCCTGTGAGCACCTCGACGAGCTTCGGATCTGCGGTGTCGTGCGAGCTCCGCATCACGTCCTCGGCGTGGATCTCCGGCGAGTCGTCCTCGCCGAACGCCGCCTGTATGCCACCTTGCGCCTTTGCCGAGTTGCACGCCTGGAGTGTCGTCTTCGTCGCGAGACCGACGCGCGCTCCCGAGCGCTCGGCCGATACCGCAGCCGCGAGCCCCGCGGCGCCGCTGCCGATCACGAGCACGTCGAAGGGGGCGCCCGGGCGCATAGGTCGGATGCTAGCGCAGATCCTTATTCCTGTCATTATCAATCGTTATCGTTCGCTCGCCTGCTGGACACGACCGCGGAAGCGCCGAGCCACCTGGAAGCGGTTACACTCCCCCGCTCATGGGAACCCTGGGCGAGATCGTCAAGCCGACCTTCATCACCGTCGCGCCGGAGGACACGCTCGGCGAGGTCGCCGAGCGGATGAGCGCGCAGAACGTCGGCGCCGTCGTCGTGAAGGACTTCGGTCGCCTGATCGGCATCCTGACCGAGCGCGACATGCTGCGCGCAATGGCTGCGCGAGTGCACACGAGCGACGCTCGCGTGCGCCAGTGGATGACGGAGAATCCAATCACGGCCCTTCCCGACACGACGTTCGAGGAGGCGCAGGAGGTCATGCTCGGCAAGGGCTTCCGCCACCTGCCCGTCGTCGACGGTGAGACGATCCTCGGGATCGTCAGCCTCCGCCGGATCATGGGCGGCAGGCGTCCGACAGCAGACTGAGCGTCCTGCGGGGGCCAACGCGGCCGGAGGACGACGGGGCGATGCGGCCGCGAAGCGGACGCCTTCAGGGATCTTCGCGCGACCGGAGACTCCGCGCTAGCGGATCTCTGCGGGACCGAACGCGGCCGAAGGACCGACGGGGCGATGCGGCCGCGAAGCGGACGCCTTCAGGGATCTTCGCGCGACCGGAGACTCCGCGCCAGCGGATCTCCGGTCTTGCGCACAACTAGGCGCAGGCCGAGACGACGCCCTTCGTGAGCGCCGTGGCAGCCGCCGAGACGCTCACACCGCGCCTTTTCAGCTGCGCCACGAGCTTGGCGTTCGAGCGCAGCCCGCGCGCGGCCTGTTCCTTCGCGGCACCCTCGCCGAGCAGTGTGAGGCCGCACTGGCCCGGGCTCTTCGTTCCGCCGATCCAGCCGAGCGCGTAGAGGTACCGCAGCGCCGTCTTCGAGTACGGCGCACGCTTGAACGCGGCTTTGGCTCCCGCCGGCGAGACCTTCTCGGCCGTGGCTGCCTTCCCTACGGCTGCGATACCTGCGGTGTTCGTGGCAAAGACGGCAGCCACGTTCTGCCCGTACGCGCCGGTGAGCGTCGCGGCGAGCAGCGACACGGCGGCGAGGATTCCTGCGTACTCGACGATCACAGAGGAATCGTCCGCCGGAGCCGGCGATTCGTCAACCTCACCACACCGATCGGAGAAGCGCCTCGACGTCCTCCGCCGTGGCGGGTCGCGGATTGGCGCGCGCAGCAGGTCGCTGCGCCGTCTCCGCCGCGACCTCGCCGAGCTCGGACTCCGGTACCCCGAAGTCGCGCAGACGTTCGAAGCCGCCGAGCCGTGCGAGCTCCCGGGTACGCGCCTCGGCGTCGTCGGTGTCGAGCGCCACTGCCAGCGCCGCGATCGCCTCGGGGACGACCGACTGGTTGAAGCCGAGAGCCGGCGCGAGGCAGATCGCATTCATCGCACCGTGCGGCGCCCCGAAGCGGCCGCCGAGTGCCTGCGCCATCGCGTGGGCGAGGAAGAGACCGCGTTCCGCAAGCGCCATCCCGGCGTGCATCGCGCCCTCGAGAAGATGCGTCCGCGCTGGAAGGTCGTTGCCGTCGGCGACCACCGGCGGGAGCCACGTCGAGATGAGCTCGGCGCCGATCGACGCGTTCTCGCACGGTCCGGCGTAGAGCGCCTCTGCGCAATGAGCGAGCGCGTTCATCGCCGTGCCCACCGATTCGCCCCGCGGGAGATCGAGCGTGAGTTGCGGGTCGTAGACGACACCGACGGTGTTGGCCCCCGAGCCGCCCGTCTTTGCCCGGCGCGCCTCGTCCCGAACGCCGTAGTACGGCGTCCACTCCGACCCCGCGTACGTCGTCGGCACTGCCACGAGCGGGATCCCGGCAGCCGCAGAGACGGCCTTGGACGTGTCGATCGCGCTGCCGCCCCCGAGGCCGACGAGAGCGTCCGCGCCGACGGCAGCCTCGGTGGCCGCCGCGACCACGTCGACGGGCGCATGGCGGCGCACTCCCGTGAACCGATCATGCACGGGAAGGTCGAGATCGGCGAACCGCGCGCTCGTGACGAGAAGCGGCCTCTGCACGCCCAGCTCCTCGAGCAATGGACCGAGGCCTGCGATCCCCCAGCGAACGATCACGCGAGCCGCTCGCGCGCGAAGGTCACGAACGCGTCCGCGACGCGAGTACGGGCACGCCCCGCGCCGGACGCGAGCGAGATCTCGCGTGTCGCCTCGAGACCCGAGACCCGCGCTTCGACGAGACGGCCGGCGGCCAGGTCCGACTCGACCGCGGTGCGCGAGATGAACGTCACGCCGTAGCCGGCCTCGACCGCGCGCCGAACGGACTCCTGCAGGCCCAGCTCGAGCCTGACGTCGAGGTCGCGCAAGCGCGTCCCCTGACGGCGCAGCGCATCCTCCACGATCTGCCGCACTCCGGCGCCCTCCTGCATGAGGATGAGGGGCTCGTCCCGTAGCTCGTCCAGCGTCACGGTGCGACCCTCGAAGCGATGCCCCGGAGGGCACACGAGGATGACCTCGTCGGAGAAGAATGGCTCGAAGCGGACACCCCGGTGTCGCCGGGACGCACCGACGATCCCGAGCTCGAGCTCGCGCGCCGCGACACGCTCGACGACGGAATGCGTGTCCGAGACCGTGAGGAACACGCGCACGAGAGGGTTCTGACGTTGGAACTCGCCGAGCACGACCGGAACGACAACCGCCGCCGGCCCGGTCGACGCTCCCAGGACGAGGTCTCCGGCAAGATCGCCCTCTGCCGACGAGCTCACCTCAGCGACGAGCTGATCCTCGAGCGCGAGCATCCGTTGCGCGCCGCGGTAGAGGCGCCATCCCGCCTCGGTCGGCTCGACGCGACGACCCGAGCGGTCGAGGAGCTGCGTGCCCAGGCGCTTCTCGAGCGCGCGTATCTGGAGCGAGACGGCGGGTTGCGTCACACCGAGCCGATCTGCAGCCTGGCTGAAGCTCCTGCGCTCGACGACCGCACAGAAAGCGGCGAGCTGGCGCGTGTCCATAAGTTCAGCTTATACGTGAGAGGGTAGGGTCCACGCCGTGCGCGTCTGGATCGACATCTCGAACTCGCCGCAGGTGCCGTTCTTCCGGCCGCTCGTCTCGCTCCTCCGCGACCGGGGCCACGACGTGCACGTCACGACGCGGCAGTACGCGCAGACCGTCGAGCTGCTCGCGCTCCACGGCATCGAGCACACGGTCGTCGGTCCGGATCACGGCGGCGCGCGTGCGGTCGGCAAGGCGCGTGCGATGGCCGGTCGACTCCATGCGCTACGGCGCTTCGCAAAGCCGCGCGGCTTCGACGTGGCGCTCTCGCATGCGTCGCACGAGCTGCCGATGGTCGCGCGCTCGCTCGGCATTCCTTCCGCGTACGCCTTCGACTACGAGTTCGCCCGCGTTCAGCACGGACTGGGCTGTCGGGCCGCGCGCCGCGTCGTCGTTCCCGACGCCATCCCGCAAGAACGGCTCGATCGTCTCGGGGCGCACAGCTCGAAGGTTCGCCGGTATCCCGGACTCAAGGAGGAGTACTACCTCGCGGGATTCGAGCCCGACACGTCCGTTCTCGACGAGCTGGAGCTCGAGCGCGAACGGGTCATCGCGGTCGTGCGAACGCCACCCGACGTGTCGCTCTACCACCGCCACGGGAACCCGCTGTTCGAGGACGTGCTCGAGAGACTCGGGCGAGATGCGTCGGTGCAGGCGGTCGTCCTGCCACGGACCGACGAGCAGCGCCGGTCGATCCGCGCCAGACGGCTTCCGTCGCTCGTTTTGCCCGAGCATGCGGTCGACGCGCAGAGTGTCGTCGCGCTCTCCGACCTCGTCGTCTCGGCAGGCGGCACGATGAATCGCGAGGCGGTCGCGCTCGGTGTCGCCGCCTACACGACGTTCGCGGGACGCGTCGGTGCCGTCGACGAGCTGCTCGTCGCCGAGGGCCGGCTCCGCGTCCTCGCGTCCGCGGACGCGATCGAGCTCACGAAGCGCGCGTCACGAACCACGACGCAGGGTCGCGACCCCGCTCTCGTGCTCGACCTGATGCTCTCGGCGCTCGACGGCTAGACGGTCTCGGATGCAGGCGTCGCTTCGGCGACGCCCGCGGTGTCGGGCGACATGGTGTCGCTTCGCTGCGGTGCGGCGACGATCGCGTTGAGACGACCGACGAGCTCGAGTGTCTCGCCTTCGTCGACGAGGCGCGCGAGCTCGTCGAGCTCGTCCGCGAGCCACGCGGTGTCGATCGGGGGCCGCGTCACCAGCATGATCGCCTCGTGCGACGAGGGCGACACCATCTCGGTGTCGGACCACAGCTCCTCGTACAGCCTCTCGCCCGGCCGCGCACCGACGAACTCGATCGCGACGTCCGTGCCCGGCTCCTTCCCCGAGAGGCGGATCATCGTCTCGGCGAGGTCGGTGATCTTCACCGGCTCGCCCATGTCGAGCACGTACACCTGACCGCGCCCGCCGATGGCACCTGCCTGGATGATCAGCTGCACGGCTTCCGGGATCGTCATGAAGAACCGTTTCATCTCCGCGTGAGTGACCGTGACCGGGCCGCCTCGGGCGATCTGCTTGCGGAAGATCGGGATGACGCTTCCCGAGGAGCCGAGCACGTTCCCGAACCGCACGCCGCAGAACTTCGTCGTCGTGTCGT
Source organism: uncultured Gaiellaceae bacterium (assembly GCA_963833725.1). Lineage (GTDB taxonomy): Bacteria > Actinomycetota > Thermoleophilia > Gaiellales > Gaiellaceae > GMQP-bins7. The sequence continues at coordinate 50,510 of CAWHYV010000004.1, read as the reverse complement.
CCCGGTGGCCCCACGACTCGACGATCCACTCGCACACCGCCTTCGACTGGCCCATGACCGTCTTCGCGTTGACGGCCTTGTCCGTGGAGACGAGCACGAACCGCTTCGCGCCGAACTCGACCGCGATGTCGGCGACCGTACGGGTCACGAGCGTGTTGTTGCGCACGGCCTCGAGCGGGTTCGCCTCCATGAGCGGCACGTGCTTGTAGGCAGCGGCATGGAAGACGACGGCCGGACGGTACTTCTCGAAGACCTGGCGCATCTTCGTCGCGTTGCCGGCGTCGGCGAGAACGGCGGCCGTGGCATGGAAGTCGCGCTCGTCGACCAACTCGCGCTCGATCTCGAAGAGGCCCGGCTCGCCGTTGTCGACGAGAACGAGCCGGGTCGGTCCCATCCGCGCGATCTGCCGACAGAGCTCGGAGCCGATGGAGCCGCCCGCACCCGTGACGAGGACGACTTCACCTGCGAGGTAGCCCGCGATCGACTCGAGATCGGCCTCCACCGGCTCACGCCCGAGCAGGTCCTCCACCTCGACCGGGCGAATCTGACCCGTGAGGTTGAAGTCGCCGCCGATCAGCTCGTGAAGCGTAGGGAGCGTGTTCACCGGAATGCTCTCCGCGCGCGAGGCCGCGACGATCCGCTCGCGGACGTCACCCGATGCAGACGGGATGGCGATCAGGAGCTCGTCCGGGCGGCGGTCCCGCAACAGCGCGGGAAGCTCAGCCGTCGTCCCGAGGACGCGAACGCCGTGGAGACGGAGGTTCTTCTTGCGCGGATCGTCGTCGACGAGACCGATGGGCGTGTAACCGAGTGACGGGTTCCGGAGCATCTCCCGCAGGATCAGCTGGGCCGCGTCGCCCGCGCCGACGATGAGCACCTCTTTCCCTCTGGCGACGATCGACCGCGCGGACGGGCGCTCGATGATCGTTCGCGCAAGCAGCCGTACGCCCATCACGAAGGCCAGGAGCAGGAGGAGATCGACGATCCAGATCCCGCGCGGTACCGACGCGGGATGGAAGTCGAGCGCCGCGAAGACGAGGAACGCGGCGATGACCGCCACCGTGACACCGCGGAGGACGCCCCACATGTCCTGCGTCGAGACGTACCGCCACCAGCGGTTGTAGAAGCCGAAGGCGATGAAGACCGGGAGCATGATCCCGACGACGAGGACGACGACGTCCCACTCGAGATAGCGGTCGTAGTAGCGGGGCCGTGACTCACCCTCGAAGCGGACGTACCAGGCGGCCACCCAGGCGAGAGCGACGAGTCCGGCGTCGATGGCGACCTGCCAGAGACGGTGGCGGTTGACCGGGGAGCGCATGCCTACGCCGGGACGCCGACGACCGAACGAACGGCCTCGACGACCCGTTCCTGCTGCTCGAGGGTGATGCCTCCCCACATCGGGAGCGCGAGATTCTCGGCCGCGGCGCGCTCGGTCTCGGGAAGAGAGCCTTGGGCGACACGGAGGTAGCTCATCGCAGGCTGGAGATGGAGCGGTGTCGTGTAGTACGACGCGCACGCGATCCCCGCCTCGCCGAGCGCAGCGGCGATGTCGGCCCGGCGCGAGGAACGCACGACGAACATGTGGTAGACGTGGCCGGGCTCGTCGACTGGCAGATCGACCATCTCACCGAGACCGAGCTCCGCGTATCGCGCCGCGGCCTCGCGCCGAGCGCGGTTCCAACCCGTCAGGTGTGGGAGGAAGACACGGAGCATCGCGGCCTGCACCGCGTCGAGACGCGAGTTCGTCCCCACGAGCTCGAACGTCTTCTTGTCGCGCGAGCCGTGGAAGCGCAACATCCGCACCCGCTCGGCGACGTCGTCGTCGAGACACGTGACGAGTCCGCCGTCCCCGAGCGCAAAGAGGTTCTTCGTCGGGAAGAAGCTGAACGTGGAGCAGATGCCCGTCCGGGCCACGCCCTCTGCGCCGAACGCCTGCGCCGCGTCCTCGATGAGCAGGAAGCCCGAGCGCGGCAAGACCGGCGAGCGCCGCAGGCCGCCCGAAGAGATGCACGGGCATGATCGCCTTCGTCCTCGGCGTGATCCGCTCGGCAACGTCGTCGGGGTCGAGGTTCAGCGTGGTCGGATCGATGTCGGCGAACACGGGTGCCGCACCGACACGCGCGATCGCCTCGGCCGTCGCGTAGAACGTGAAAGCGGGGCAGATGACCTCGTCGCCGCGCCCGATCTCGAGCGCCTCGAGAGCGAGAACGAGCGCGTCGGTTCCGTTCGCCACTCCGATCGCGTGCGGGACGCCGAGAAACGCAGCAGCCTCGTGCTCGAACGCCTCCACCTCTGGCCCGAAGATGAGTCGGCCCGACTCGAGCACAGCCGAGAAACGCTCCTCCAGCTGAGGGATGAGCGGCGCATACTGCGCCTTCACGTCGATGAGCGGAATCGGTTGTGTCACGCGGGCGAGTGTAGCTCCGGCGAGCTGATTCCAGGTTCGTCAGGCTCTCGACGAATCCTCGGCAACGACGCGCTCTGCGCCGCTTGAGGTACCTCCACGCGATCCAGCCGGCACCACCGACGATCGCTGCGGCGACGACGACCTCGACGTAGCGAAACGCGTGCGTGGAAGTCCTCCCAGCGCACCGCCGCGAGGTAACCCGTCGCCGGCGAAGGCGAAGCACCAGATCGCGGATCCGAGGAGGGTCAGCAGCGTGTACCGGACGAAGCGCACCTCGATGACGCCGGCGGGGACGAGACGAAGGATCGGATGACCGGGGTGAGCCGACCCAGAAACACGGCCCAGTCCTCCCATCGCTCGAACCATCGCTCGGCGCGGTCGAGCTTCGCCTCGTTCAGGTGGAGCCAACGACCGTGTCGCTCGAGGTAGGGACGACCTCCGTAGAAGCCAATCGCCCAGCCGATCATCGCGCCGAGCGTGTATCCGATCGTGCCTGCGAGAGAGATCGCGAGATACGCGGGCAGCCCGTCGTCGATCGTCCGTCCGAAGAGGATGACGTCCTGGTTGGCGAACGCACCCGCACGCAAGAGCCCCGCCGTAGACCATCACGAGCTCGCTCGCCGCCGGGAACACGGCGTCGATGAACATGAGCCAGAAGACGGCGTAGAGACCGTAGTCACCGATCGTCGACGTGACGGCGTCGCTCAGCTCGCTGAGGATGGAGGCGACGAGCACGGCCGTGACTGTACTGGCGGAGCTGGCTAGCCCTTGACCCGACGGACGGTCAGGTCGCGCTCGAGCGACACGGTGCCGACCTCGTTCGTCGCCGTCGACGCGGATCACGAAGCGACCTCCGCCGACCGGCTTGCGATTCGCTCCTCGACCGTCCCAGATCACGACCTGCTCGCCGCCTGGGTCGATGTGTTCGACACCGTGCGCACGAGCACTCCCTCGGGCGTTTCGATCGTGACCTTCACACGCGCGTCCCGTGCCTGCGCCCACCGAATCTCGGCCTTCCCACCGCTGTTTCGAACCACGATGCGCGAGGGAACGCGAAGCGAGGCGAGCGTCGAGTTGACGGCGAACCGCCTCGTCGCCGTGGAGGAGAGCCCCTGGTCGTCGGTCGAGGTCACCGTGAGCGTCCACCGACCCTCGGCCGGAGGGAGCGGCTCCGTCGGCGCCGGAGCAGGCTCGCCCTCGGGCGGTGGTGGCGGAGGCGCCGGCGTCGGCGGGAAGGCGACGTCGTACGTCCCCGGCTCACGCTGTCCCGACTCCTGCCACGCGGTCGAGCCGTCCGGCGCGGCGAGCGCTGCCGTCACGGTCGACGGCCGGACGACCTTGAACGTGAGCTTCTGCGTCTCGGCGACTCCGTCGCCGTTCGGCGACACGACCGCCTCGAGCGGCGGCGGAGCGTAGACCCCGTAGTACTGGAGCATGAGCGCGGTCGAGACGGCTCGCTCGCGGCCGTCTGACGGCGAGTTCAGCACGGTTCCTTCGAAGGCCATCGTCGACGAGCCGCCGCCGTCGAGTGCCATTCCACGAACGGCGCCGAAGCGCACGAGGGCCTGCGCGAGCTCGAAGTTCGTCATCCCGACCGACAGCCCCGGCTGGCGTCCGTCCGTGGTCAGCAGAACGATGCCTCCGTCGGCGCGCTGCCCGATGGCCGTGCGCGGACCGCGGGGAACGAGCTGCGACGTCGTGAACGCCTCGTTCGAGCGGTAGACGGGTGCACCGTCGCGAACGAGGATCGGGCCGCCGCCGATCGCGTCGGATACGACCGCCCAGTCCGGCTGAAGGATGAGTCGCAACGTGACGACGGCGCCTTGCTGCGCCTCGGCCTGCAGCTTGGCGGCAGCCGTGCCCCGTGCGACGAGGACCGCTGTTCCCGGCTCGATCCGGGTCGACGTGCCCGAGACCGCCGCGGTGACGGGAACCACAAGGTCGGTGTTGGGCGTCGCGGGCGGGAAGGAGCCGAGCACGACCATGAACGCGCCGGCGATCCGCGGGGTCGACGTCCCCCAGTCCGACGTGAAGAGCGAGATGCCGTTCGTCCCCGGCGCCTTGTTGAGGAAGTTGAGCGCCCGGCGCTGGCCCGCTCCCCGCCACGTCCCCCGAAAGCTCACCCTCCGGACGTCGAGCAACCCGTCGAGCGTGATCCCCACGCTCGATCGCGCCGCGTTCGGCGGTGTGGCGAGAACGCCGTCGCGAAGGAAGATCCCGCTCGGGCGCCCGTCCGAGGGCGCGAAGTAGTCGCCATTGACGCCGACCGAGGTCGCCTGCGTCGAGAGACGCTTCTGCATCGCCGAAACCGTCTCGCGCGAGACGATCGACTCGTTCGAGAGCACGGGCCGCAGTCGGTAGAGACCGACGGGCCGCGGGCCGCGCACGACATGGATCGACACCGGACCGTGCGGTGTGAACTGGACGCTCCGCTCGTAGGTGGCGCCAGGGAACAGCGGAGTGGTCTGCGCGAGTGCCTGCCCGGTGGCACCAAGGGCGCCGACGGCGGCGAGCGCAGACAGGGCGAAGAGACGGACGGAGATCACGGCTCGCCGAGGGTAGCGGAGGTCATTTCCACTATTCGCAGGCCTTACAGCCTCCGAACAGCGCCGATCTTGACGTTCGTAACTATCCGTGCGAGTCTCGACACCGCGAGTTGGCTCAAGAGGGAGGTGACGAGGTGCCGAGACGACTCCTCACGGTGGCAGCCTCCGTCGGAGCGCTGGCGACACTCGCGGTCGTTTCGCTCGCGCCGGCCGCGGACCAGGCGGCGAGCGGCTCCGTCGTGATCTCGGGCTCGGGAACGAGGTGGACGCTCACGATTACGAACGCGGCTTCGAGCACAGGCCCGATCAAGTGCTGGCGGTACACGTTCCCGCCGGGCGTTCTCGCCACGGGCATCGGTGCGCCCCCTGCGGGCTGGCAGGTCGGCGGGAATCGGCCGCCTCCCGCACCCATCCTGGCCGGAAGAAGCAACGCCGGTATCGCGCCGGGTCAGAGCGCCGCGTTCCCGATCGTGACCGACAAGCCGTTCGATACAGGCGGGCCACCCGGTGTCGCCGCCGTCTCGGAGGATTGCGTCACCGACGCGACCGCACGAGTGACGTTCGCGTCGACGCCGAAGCCAACGCCGTGTCAGTGCGACCGCCTCGACGTGAGCCTCGCGATCAGCGATGTCGCCGGTCTCTCGGCACAAGGTGTCGGGTTGACGATCTACGGGCGACTGAACTGGAAGCTCGTGTGCACCGGCGGCGCCGGCAGGTGTGAAGGACGGATCGAGGCGAGGCCCTCGAAGCCCGATGCGCGAAAGGGTCTCAAGATGATGACGCGACCACTCAAGCTGCACCAGGTTCAGCCCGACAATGTCACGTGCGAGGGGAATTGTGGCAAGACCACGGCCAACTCCCTCAAGGTCGCGCTCTCCGCCCAGACGGAAGCGTTCGACGGCAGTCGGCTCGGCACGATCGTACGCTCGGTCAGCGTGGACGTGGAGCGGACCTGCAAGAGGAAGCGGCCGACCGTGACGCTCGAGCTCGTCTTCAAACGCGTGGACGGCAGGGTCAGGATCGACCGCGCGAAGAGCGATCTCAACGGGAACGAGGTACCCGACGGCGAGGAGTAGCTAGGAGAAGACCTTGACCTCGCGGTACAGCGTGTCGCGCTGCACCGGGGTCTTCCCCATCGCGCGGATGAGGTGGACGAGCTCGTCGGTGGTCGTGCGATGGGTCGTTCCCGCAGCGGAGACGACGTTCTCCTCGATCATCACCGAGCCCATGTCGTCGGCGCCGAAGCCGAGCGCGACCTGGCCGATCTTCATCCCCTGCGTCACCCACGACGACTGGATGTGCGGGACGTTGTCGAGGTAGATCCGTGAGACCGCCTGCGTGAGGAGGTAGTCGAACGACGTCGGCATCGCCTCGTCCTCGACGAGGTCGTCCATCCGATTCCCGTCGCGCTGGAAGGTCCACGAGATGAACGCACGAAAACCGCGCGTCTCGTCCTGGAGGTCACGGATCTTGCGCATGTGCTCGACGCGCTCCTCGAGCGTCTCCACATGCCCGTACATCATCGTCGCGGTCGTCGACATGCCGAGACGATGGGCCTGGCGCATGACGTCGAGCCACTCCTCCGACTTCGTCTTCTTCGGGCGCGATGATCTGGCGCACCCGGTCGACGAGGATCTCGGCGCCGCCACCCGGGACCGAGTCGAGCCCGGCGTCGCGTAGGCGCGTGAGCGCCTCGGGAATAGTCAGCTTCGAGCGTCGCGCGATGTGCTGGATCTCCGGAGGAGAAAGCGCGTGCAGGTGGATCTTGTAACGGGCCTTGATCGACCGGAAGAGATCCTCGTAGTAGTCGATCCCGAGGTCGGGATGGTGCCCGCCCTGCATGAGCAGGCCGGTGCCACCGATCGCGATCGTCTCCTCGATCTTCTTGTAGATCACGGGCTTCGGCAGGAGATAGCCCTCGCGCACGTCGCCGGGACGGCGATAGAAGGCGCAGAAGTCGCAGTCGGTGACGCAGACGTTCGTGTAGTTGAGGTTCCGGTCGACGATGAACGTGACCTTCGACGGGTCGGTCAACCGGCTCCGGATCTCGTTCGCGACCCGCCCGACCGCGACCAGGTCGCGCGAGCGCAGGAGCGCGACGGCGTCGTCGTCCGAGATCCGCTCACCGTCGAGCGCCTTGTCGAGAACGTCGTCGACCGCGGGGAGGGTGTCGACCGTGACCGTCACGCCACGACCTCCTCGCGCACGAAGCGGAGCTCCGGGACGTGGTCGAGCTCGCCGACGTCGCGGGCCATCTCGAGGAACGTGTAGAGGCCTGCACGCTCCCTCGGACCGAAGCTGTACCGGAGCTTCTCGAAGTAGCGCGCGAGGAAGCCGGGCGGGTACCCGTACGTCTCGCTCGCCTGGCGCGCCAGCCGCTCCGGCTCCGAGCGCGCGAGTCGCACGGAGGCGACGAAGGCGTGTTCGAGGTCGAGGAGCCCCTCGACGACCGGCTCGCGCGCCGCCCAGACGGCGAACACCATCGGCAGTCCGGTCTTCTCCAGCCACAGGCGGCCGAGGTCGAAGTGCGGGGTCGGATCCTGGAACGCGCTGTGCAGTGCCGCGTCACCGATGAGGAGCTTGGCGTCGGCCTCCGTCTCGAGCGGGACGATCTCCGCCTTCGGGAGAAGGATGCGCGTGAGAACGACAGACGTCGCGCTCTCCGGCGTGACGGCGACCGAGCGCACCTGCGCGAACGGGAGGCGCGTCACCAGCTGGATCGAGTCGACGGCGCCCTCGGAGGAGACGCAGATCCGCGGGAGGATCCGCAGACAATCGGCGTTCCTCGCGTACTCGATCGACGGGATCGGCGCGAGATCGATCTCACCGTCGAGCAGCTTCCGCGCGAGCTCCGTCGGGACGCCCGAGATCTCCTCGACGTCGGCTTCGAGCCCGTAGAAGACGGGCGCCATGTTCACGTACGAGATGCGGCCGAGCCTCACGGGCGTTGCCTCCGTCGTACGACCCAGGTCACGACGGCGACGAGGATGAGCCCGCCCCACACGATCGCTGCCGGGGTCGACAGGTCGTACCTCGGCGAGATGTCGGAGAAGAGGCGTGTGCCAGCCGTGAACAGCAGCGAGAACACGACGATCGACGCTGCGAGGATCCCGGCGCCGTAGATCAGCCTGACCCAGATGGACGTGCCCGCCTTCGGCGACTCCTCAGGCCTGCGTTGACCGGCTCCTTCGCGACTCACCGGCGCATCCCAGGTCAGTTCCAACGGCGGATTTCGCCGTAGAGCGTGTCGCGCTGGACGGGGATCCGACCGGCCTCGCGCACGAAGCGGACGAGCTCGTCGATCTTCTGCTCGGTCTCGGTGCGCGCGCCCGCAGCGTGGAAGATCTGCTCGCGCACGACGGTCCCCTGGACGTCGTTCGCGCCGAAGTGCAACGCGACGGCAGCGAGCGGCATCCCCATCATGATCCAGTAGGCCTTGATGTTCGGGACGTTGTCGAGCATGAGGCGCGAGAACGCGAGCATCTTGAGATCGTCGGCGCCGGTCGTGTGACGCCAGCCGCGGCGCTCGAAGACCGTGTTCTCGGGATGGAACGCGAGCGGGATGAACGCGAGGAAGCCGCCGCTCGCATCCTGCTGGTCACGAAGGCGGAGGATGTGGTCGACGCGTTCTTCATACGTTTCCACATGTCCGTACAACATGGTGCAGTGCGTCGGGATCCCGAGGCGATGCGCGGTGTCGTGCACGTGGAACCAGATCTCGGGCGACTCCTTGCCCGGCGCGACGAGCCGCCTCACGCGATCGGCGAACACCTCGGCGCCGCCCCCGGGGAGCGACCCGAGGCCGGCCGCCTTCAGCTCCCGCAGCACCTCCTCGTGCGTGAGGCCGGACAGCGTGGTCATGTGGTGGATCTCGGAGGCCGTGTAGCACTTGAGATGCACGTCGGGCAGCGCCTCGTGCAGCGAGGAGATCGTGTCGCGATAGAAGGCGAAGTCGACGTGCGGGTTCTCGCCGTTGACCATGTGGATCTCGGTGAATCCCGTGACCTCGCGCTGGCCGAGCACATCCGCGACGAGCTCGTCGCTCGTGATCGTGTACGCGTGCTCCTGCTTGCGCGTCGCGGCGAATGCACAGAACTTGCACTTCACGCGGCAGACGTTCGTCTGGTTCACGTAGAGGTTCTGGACGAAGTAGACCTCGTCCGTGCCTCCGCGCACGCGGCGCGCAAGGTCGGCGAGGGCGCCGAGCTCGAGAAGATCGTCGGACTCGAGGATCGCCACGCCGTCGTCGAAGTCGAGACGGTCCCCGGCCTCGATCTTCTCCCGGATCGGCTCCAGCGTCTGCAGCGCGAGAACGGCGATCAGCTCCTCCTCTCGATGACGGCCCGTGTCAGTGCCTCGAGCTCGTCCCGCCGCGGGGCGGCATCGAGGCAGGACCTGGCCTCCGAAGCGTAGTGGAGTGCCAGCTCGCGGGATCGGTCGAGCGCACCGCTCGCGGCGACGCGGACGAGGACGCCCTCCTTCGGCCCACCGGCGAGCGCGGCGCGGACGACGGGATCGTCCTGCGCCGCGAGAAGGAGCGGAAGCGTCGGCGTGCCGTCCTGGAGATCCGTCCCCGGCACCTTGCCGGTCTCGATCGTGTCGCCCGCGCAGTCGAGGACGTCGTCGGCGATCTGGAATGCGATCCCGAGGAGACGGCCGTACTCGCCGCTCCCACCTCCCAGCACGCATGCCGCCTCGAAGAGCTTTCCGGTCTTGAGCGAGCAGCGCTCGAGGTAGTCGTCGATCGTCGTGTCGGGATCGTGTCGCTGGCGTCGCTGCATGGCCTCGCCCCGCGCGAGCGCGAGCGACGCGTTCGCGAGCACGGCGACAGCGGCAGCGTCGCCCGTCTCCGCGAGGGTGGAGAACGCCCGCGCGAAGAGGTAGTCGCCGGCAGCCTTGGCCGCCTCCTCGCCGTGCTCGCTCCACGCGGCCGCTCGACCACGCCGCACCTCTGCGCCGTCGATGAGGTCATCGTGGACGAGCGTCGCCATGTGCACGAGCTCGACCGCGACGCCGGCCGCGACGGGCGGATCGGCTTCGAGCGACGAGGAGAGGAACGCGAGTGCCGGACGCAATCGCTTCCCGCCCGCGGCGAGCGCGCTCGCTCCGACGTCTGCGACCAGACCCGGATATCGCTCGACAGCGCGGCCGAGCTCTGCCTCGACGTCGACGAGGTACTCGTCGAGCCCGGCGGCCGCCCGCACGACCTCCAGGGCGCTCATGAGCCGACTCCTGGCTCATGAGCGGGGAGGGGTGTGGGGAACCGGCGCCTTGCGCCCAGGAGGGGGCACACGGGGGAACCATGGTTCCCCCGTGCAAGAAACGGGAGGTTCCCCACGATCTCAGGAAGAAGGGGGCACGCGGGGGAAACATGGTTTCCCCCGCGACCGTAAGCCGCAGGCGAGCGGTCGTCACGGCCGCGTTCCGACGTGGAGCGCGACGATCCCGCCACCGAGGAGCTTGTAGTGCACAGCCTCGAAGCCGGCACGCTGGAACAACGCCGAGAGGTCGTCGGGCCCGGGAAAACGTCGGACGCTCGCCGGCAGGTAGGTGTAGGCCTCCCCGCCGGGCAAGACGCGTCCGGCGAACGGGACGAGCACGTCGAACCAGAGGCGGAAGAACGGGCGCAGGATTCCTCGCGGCCGCGTGATCTCGAGCACGGCGAGCTTGCCGCCCGGACGCAAGACGCGCGCGAGTTCGCGGAGCCCGCCCTCGAGGTCCGCGAGGTTCCTCACACCGAAACCGACCGTTGCCGCATCGAACGCCCCGTCGTCGAACGGAAGCGCGAGCGCGTCACCCTGCACCCACTCGATCGCTCCCGACTTCGGCCGCGCGCGCTCGAGCATCTTCTCGGAGAAGTCGAGCCCGACGACGCGCCCACCGCGTTGCTCGGCAGCGATGGCCAGATCGCCCGTACCGCAGCACGCATCGAGTACGCGGTCGCCCGGCCACACGACCTGCTTCACCGCGAGCTTGCGCCAGCGCTGGTCGAGCCCCGCCGTCATCACCCGGTTCATCACGTCGTAGACCGGCGCGATGCGGTCGAACATGCCGCGAACGGTGTCCGGCTCGAGCTTTCCGGACTCGTAGCTCAAGATGAATCGCCCCAGCGTGGAGTGAGCGCGTTGTCGATCCCGATCTGATCGAGGCAGCGTGCGACGACGAAGTCGACGAGGTCGTCGATCGTCTCCGCGCCGTGGTAGAAGCCCGGCGCGGCGAACAGGATCACGGCTCCCGCGTCATTGAGCGTGGCCAGCCCGCGGAGGTGGATGGACGAGAGGGGTGTCTCACGCGGCATGAGCACGAGCTTTCGTCGCTCCTTGAGCGCGACGGACGCGGCTCTGTGAATGAGGTTCTGCATCGCCCCCGAGGCGAGCGTCCCCACTGTCGCCATCGAGCACGGGCAGATGACGTACGCGTCGACCCGCGCTGACCCGCTCGCATACGGGCTGCGAAAGTCGCTCTCCCCGTAGACGCTCACCTGCGCGGAGGCGCTGCCGACGAATCGCTCGAGCACCTCCTCGCGCGAGAGCGAAGGGTCCTTGTAGAGCTCGGTCGCGAGCACCTCGATCCCCGAGCGCGAGGCACAGAGCCCGACCTCGCAATCCACCGCGGCGAGCGCGCGCAGCAGCCGTTCCGCGTAGGGAGCACCGGACGCGCCGGTCACGCCGAGGAAGACGCGCACGCGTCAAGCGTAACGGCGGTTCAGAATCGCCGGTGGCGGATAGGGGCGAGATACATCTCGCCCCTACGAGTCAGAGTCAGGACCCTTGGACGCTGCGAGGAACGCACCCAGCGCATCGAGGTTCTCCGCGCCGAGATACGAATACGAGCCCATCACGTTGTTGCCGAACGCCGCCGGGTTCGTCAGGTACTGGACGAAGTACTCGGCGTCGTTCGTCGCGCCGATGGCAGAGAGATCGGGCGCACCGAGATTGCCGTTGCCCTGCCCCGAGGTACGTATGGCAGTTCAGGCAGCCGGACTGCGCGAAGAGCTTCGCGCCCGTCGGTCGCCTCCTCGTTGCCGGCGAAGCCCTGCTCCTCGGCCCACGTCGGGCACGAGCAAGACGAGCTCGGAGCCGAGCGCCTCCTTCGCCGTCGCACCCTTCCACGTCAGCACGGCCATCGACAGGACGGTGAGGACGGCTGCGACCATCGCGACCGGGCGATGCATCGGACGCCGCTCGCGTCGCCGGTCGTAGAACGGCAGGCCGATCAGGAGGATGAGGCAGATCGTCGGGATGCCGACGGTCGCGATGAACACCGTCTCCGGCCACTTGAAGATCCGGAGGAGGTAGAAGAGGAAGTAGAAGTACCAGTCCGGTCGAGGAATGAAGTTCGTCGTCCCGGGATCGGCGGGCTCCGTGTACCACGGGCCGAGGAGGCCGGGCTCGACGCCGTCCGCGTCGTAGTACCAGATGGCAGCGAGCGCCACGATGACGCTCACGACGATGAGCGACATCACCGTGTCGTGGAACATCGCGCGCGGGAAGAACGGCTTCCCTTCCTTCTTCGTGTCGTCCTTGTAGCGGGCGAAGTCCTCGCGGTTCAGCTCGCCGAGATCCTTGGCCATCAGTCGCCCCCACTCCCGCGCACGAGGCCGGCGCGCGTGCCGGTGGGCTTGACGGGAGGCCGCTCACGACCCGCGGCCTCGCCCGACCACGGAGGCGACGAGACACCGAGCCGCGTCACGAGGTAGATGTGCACGCCGATCAGCGCGATGAGCGCGCCGGGTATCAGCAGCATGTGCATGGCGTAGAACTTCGGCAGCGTCTCGGGGCCGATCTCCGGCCCGCCCGCGAGGAACTGCGCGAGCCACGGGCCTGCGAACGGCGCCGTTCCGTTCAGGTTGATACCGACGGCCGAAGCCCAGTACGCGGTCTGGTCCCACGGCAGCAGGTACCCCGTGAAACCCATGAGCATCCCCGTCGCGAGGATCAGCACGCCGGTGATCCAGGTGAGCTCGCGTGGGTACTTGTAGGCACCGAACAGGAACACGCGGCCCATGTGCAGGAAGAGCAGGATGATGAAGACGCTCGCGCCCCAGCGGTGCATGCCGCGGACGAGCCATCCCAGCGTCAGCTCGTCCGTGATCGTGACGATCGTCGAGTACGCGATCGGGTCACCGGTTACGGGGTCGATCGCCGACGACGGCTCGTAGTACATCGCAAGGATCGCGCCCGTCAGCGCCTGGACGATGAAGGCCGTGAGCGCCGCCGACCCGAGCGTCTGGAGCCAGCTGGTGTCGCGCGGCACGTTCCGAAACAGGAACCACTTCGTGCCTCGCACGGCGCCGGTTCGCTCGTCGACCCAGTCGAGCGGAGCCAGCACGGCGAGGTCGATCATCTCCTGTCGCCTCGACTTGACCGCCATGACCTAACCCGTCACCTGGCTCGGCACGATCGGGTACAGCCACGCCTCGACGCCGTCGACGTGGGTCCCCGGAACCGACCACGGGTAGCGCGCGATCTGCGCGCTCGCCCCGGTACCCGAGACGTTGCCGACCGCGTAGAGCTCGCCCAGGATCAGGCGGCGATCCTTGATGGAGAACGTCATGCGGTCGAGGGAGCGGACGGGCGGGCCGGCGCGACGGTTGCCCTCCGCGTCATACAGACCGCCGTGGCACGGGCAGCCGAAGGACTGCGCGAGCACGGGTCGGAGCTCGACGCCGTTGACCTTCTTGAGGCCCTCCTCGTCGATCGGCCCGTTCGGCTGCACCGGGCAGCCGAGGTGGACGCAGCGGCTGTAGAGAATCGTGAAGCTCGGCTCGCCGGCGTCCGTAGGACCGTTGTTCCGAACGAAGGCGGTGCGACGGCTGACCTCACCCTGCTTCGGGTTCGCGAGGAACGAGGCGATGATGTACTCGCCCTCTGGGAAGTTGTCGATCGGGCCGAGGTCGGCCTCGTCCTCCTCGATGTTCGTGAACGAGGGCAGAACGGTGAAGCCGAGCACGGGAAGCGTCACGATCGCGCCGATCGCGGCGCCGAGGCCCAACGTCGACGCGCTGAGGAAGTGCGAGCGCGAGTACGCCGGGAGCGGCTCGTTCGCCTTCGCAGCCGCCTCTGCAGCCTGCTCGGCGTGAGCCTGTTCGGCGACCGCGCGTGTCTCCGGCTCGATCTCCGGCACGTCCTCGCGCACGTCCTGCGTCACTCCGCGTGCCCAGAGGAATCCGAAGACGATGGCGAGCACCGCCCCGATCACCGCGATGATCCAGCTGATCACCAGACCGAGCAGCAGGCACGCCACCCCGATGGCGAAGCCGATCGGCCACAAGCTCGGGCCGGGGACGTGCGGAGTGTCGTGTCCGGGATCGCTCAAGGCGGACCTGGGCGTGATTCAACCACGCGGAGACGACGGGCGCGGAGGGAAGGTGTCGAGTCCGTATTCGGCCCAACGCCGCGAGACGAGGTCGCGGATCTCGTCCGACATGACGATCTCCTCCGGCCACGGCCGGGCGTCTTCCTCCGGGCAGCTTGTGCGTCGCGTCGATCCCGAGCTTGCCGCCGTAGAACTGGCGTCCGGGTGCATGATCGAGATGGTCGAGCGGACCCTCCGTGATCAGGACGTCGCGCTTCGGGTCGACGTTCGCCGTGACGCGGAAGAACACGTCCGCGTAGTCGTGGACGTCCACATTCGCGTCGACCACGACGATCGACTTCGACAGCGAGAGCATCCCGAGCCCCCACAGCGCGTGCATGACCTTCTGCGCATGGCCCGGAAACGTCTTGCGGATGGAGACGATGACGCAGTTGTGGAAAGCGCCCGCGACCGGCAGGTCGTAGTCGACGATCTCGGGAAGCGTCATGCGGACGGCCGGCAGGAAGATCCTCTCCGTCGCCTTGCCGAGCCACGCGTCCTCGGCAGGCGGCTTGCCGACGACGATCGAGGAGTAGATCGCATCGCGGCGCATCGTGATCGCGCTGAGGCGGAAGATCGGAAACGGCTCGGCGTGCGAGTAGTAGCCCGTGTGGTCGCCGAACGGGCCCTCGATGCCGACGTCGTCTTTCGACACGTGGCCCTCGAGCACGATCTCCGCGTTCGCGGGCACCTCGAGGTCGACCGTCTTGCACTTGACGAGCTCGACCGGCTCGCCGCGGAGAAAGCCTGCGAGCATGAGCTCGTCGAGGTGCTTCGGCAGCGGCGCGCTCGCCGAGTACGCCGTGACGGGATCGAGCCCGATCGCGACGGCAACCGGAATGCGACCGTCCTCGGCCGCGAGGAGGTCGGCGCGGCCGTCCTTGTGCATCTGCCAGTGCATGAACGTCGACGCGCGGTCGATGACCTGCATCCGATACATGCCGACGTTCCGCGTCCCCGTCTTCGGGTCCTTCGTGATGACGGCCGGGAGGGTGATGAACGGCGCCGGGTCGCCCGGCCAGCAGCGCTGGACGGGGAGGCGCGTGAGATCGACGTCGGCGCCCTCGAAGAAGACCTCCTGACACGGTGCCTTGCTCACCACCTTCGGCCGCGAGTCCGCAACCGACTTGAGCTTGAGCAGCCCCTTCACCTTCTCGCGGATGCCCTCGGGCGGCTGCATGTCGAGGATGTCGCCGAGCTTGGCCGCGGCATCGTCGAGCGAGTCGACCCCGAACGCCATGCACATGCGCTTCTCGGTCCCGAACTGGTTGATCAGGAGCGGGTGCTGCGAGCCCTTCGGGTTCTCGAAGAGAAGCGCCGGCCCACCGGCCTTGACGACCCTGTCGACGATCTCGGTGATCTCGAGGTCGGGGTCGGCCTCTGCGGAGATGCGCCGCAGCTCGCCCTCGCGCTCGAGGAGCGCGATCCACTCGCGGAGATCTCGCGGCGGCGTCGGCAAGGCGAGGTCAGTCTATGGACGCGAGCTCGACCGCAATCGCATCCTCGAGCGAGAGGCCAAGCGCAGCCCGGAGCGTATGCCCGAGCAAGGTTGCGGGGCGTCGCCCGTTTCGCGTCACGCGACCGTCGCGAGAAACGCCTGCGTCAGCCCTCCGCGAGGTCTGGTCGGCGGAATGAGACATGTCTCGAATAGACCTTGATAGTCACGTTGAAATGACTAGAATGGTCATATGGCTAGCGCATCGATTTCCCAGGCGAAGGCGAAGCTGAGCGCGCTCGTCGACCGCGTGAAGTCGGGCGAAGAGGTGACGATCACGGACCGCGGCAAGCCGGTCGCACGACTCGTCCCCGTCCCGGCGACGGAGGTCGACTGGGACGAAAGACTCGAACGCCTTGAGCGTCAGGGCGTCGTCAGGCGGCCGACGAAGCCGCTCGACGTCGGGTGGTTCACCTCACGCCCGCTTGCAAAGTCCCGAGCGAGCGTCCTCGAGGCTCTCCTCGAGGAGCGGCGCGAAGACACGCGGTGAGGTTCTGGGACAGCTCGGCGATCGTCCCGCTCGTGCTCGACGAGACGTCGTCAGAGCCCATGCGTGCGCTTGCCGACGACGGTGCCTCCCTCGCTGTGTGGTGGACGACGCGCGTCGAATGCTTCGCCGCGATCGCGCGTCGTGAACGGCATGGCGACACGGCGTCCGATCAAGCGGATCTCGCACGGACGACCCTCGGCGAGATCGCGCTGCGGTGGGTCGAAACGCCGCCCACCGAGCACATTCGCAGCACCGCTCAGCGACTCGTCTCGATGCACGACATTCGGACCGCCGACGCGCTCCAACTCGCCGCGGCCCACGCCGTTGGCGACGGCCAGCCGGAAGGCCTTCCGTTCGTCACGCTCGACGATCGACTTGCCCTGGCAGCGCGGCGTGAGGGCTTTCCGGTTCTGCCCTAACGGTGCGACTTGTTGTGCCGCTTGCGCGCGCCGCTCTGGTACAGGTCGCCCAGCAGCGCGACGCCGACGAAGATCAGGCCGACGACGAGCATCGCGAGGATGATGTCGCGGCCCTCCTCGGCAGCCGACTTCTCGGCCGACGCGAGGAGATCGAGGAAGGCGGCAAGCATCGCGGCGATGCTACAGAACGAGCCGGGCATGCGCGGCAAGGGCTGCGTCGACCGCCACGTCACCCGCCGCGACGCGCGCGACCGCGTCCAACACCGACGCATCGCCTCTCTCACGGAGCGCCGCACGCGCAAGTTCGAGACCCCCGTCCCCGAGCGATGCCGACGTCGCCGCCCACGCTGCGCCGTCGCCGTCCCGCCCCTCCGCGCGCGTCTGCGCGCACAGCGAGATCAGCTCGGCGAGATCCGCCACGGCGGCAACATCGCCCGTGTTCGCAACATGCACGAGACCGTGCGCGTAGAGGTAGTCGCCGAGGAGAAGTGCCGTATCGCGGTCGGGAGCCGCGAACAGCCGCGAGCGTCCGAAGTGGACGAGGTAGCCCTCGTAGATCGTCTCCAGCCCGAGCGCGTACTCGGCGGGAGCCAGCGCCGAGAAGACGGGCTCGCGAACCCGGCTCTCGACGGGCAGTGCGGCTTCCCCCCAGAGCGGGCTCTCCGCGGCGGCGGCCTCGACGATCGCGTCGAACACGGGCCTACCCGCTCGCCGCTTTCGGCGGCTCGATCTCGACCTCGAGGGGCAGGTCACCGCCGCCTTCGTCCCAGCTCTCGAGCTCCACGCGCTCACGGAAGAACTCCCAGATCGCGCGTCCGCCGGCCATCGTGGGCAGCGCCACCAGCACGCCCGCGATCCCGTAGAGGGCGCCTCCGGCGAGCAGTCCGAAGATCACGAGCAGCGGATGGAGCCTCAACGCGCTCGCCATCACGTTCGGCACCACGATGTGCCCCTCCACCTGGTAGATGAAGAGGAAGAGCAGCCCGACCCAGACGACACCCCACGGCGGGTCGACGAAGAGCGCGAAGATCGCGGGTGGAACGGCGGAGAGCCACGGGCCGATGTACGGGACGACCTCGATGAACGCCGTCCACAACCCGAACAGCAACGCGTACTCCTGCGCACCCTCGACGAGGCCCGTGACGCCGAGGATGTACATGCCGACGCCGGCGCTCGTCCCGATGACCGTGGAGAGGATCGCCTGCCCCTTCAGGTATCCCCACAGGGCCCCCTCGATCCGCTGCGTCAGCGGCGCACCGCCGTGCGGCGGGAAGCGTGCGTCGATCGACTGCTCGAGCCGCTGCATGTCGAGGAGCATGTAGATCGCGATCACCACGATCAGGATCGCCGAGAACAAGAGGAGTACGAACGAGAACGCGGCACCCTGGGCAAATGAGATCGCATCCTGTGCGTAGCCGGAGATCTCGCCCGCGCTGAGGGACTCGAGCCAGTCGTTGGCCTGCTGGCGAACCTGGATCTGCTCGAGCCCATGATCGTCGAGCCATGCCTGCAGGCGGTCGACGTCCAACTCGGCGGCCGTCTGGCCCGAAGCGCGGTCCTCGGTGACGTACTCGTCGATCCGATCGGCGGCGTTCCGCGCCTGGTCGAACGCGACGGCGCCGATCGCAATCACAAGCGCGATCGCGACAGCGACGAAAATCGTGAAGACGATCAGGACGGCGGGCGTCCTCGGGAGCTTCAGACGGGTGAGATCGCGCACCAGTGGGTTGAGCGTGAACGCGATGACGCTCGCCGTGAGGAAGAGGAAGAGGACGTGCCCGAGCTTCGCCGCGAGCAGGAACGCAAGGACGAGGAGAACGGGGAGGACGACCAGCTGGATCCATCGCGGGATCTGGATCGTCGGGCCGGAGCCGGCCATGTGCGGGATCGTACCGTGGAGGGACACAGGCGCTCGTCGGAGACCTTGCTACGGTCCGGACATGGCGACTCCGCGCTCGCGTCATGGCGCCCGCTTACGTGCGGATCGTCGGCGTGCGCAGGCACGCGCCCGGCGCATCGCGGTCGGCGTCGTCATCGCCGTGCTCGCGGCCGCGACCCTCGCCCTGACCGCCTTCGACGGCGAGAGCTCGCCGACGGTGAGCCGACCCGCGCCGCTTCCGGTCACGTCGGCGCCGCCGGACAAGCAGGTGCTCGCGACGGTCGGGAACCTGCGCGTGGAGTCACCCGTCGCGCAGGGTGGCGTGACGGCGATCGGCTTCCACGGGAGCTCCGAGGGCGCGCTCGTCCTGAAGCCGGTCGGGCCGCAGCGAAACGAGGGACTTCTTGCGCGGCTGTGGCGCCGCATCACGGGCGCGTCGAAGAGCGGGCTCGCGTGGTACCAGCTCTCCGGCGGGCCGCTCCGAACGCTCGACGTGGGCGCAGTGGCAGGCACCGACGTCTACTCGCCGGTCGACGGGACCGTCGTCGCAATTCGCGACCAGGTCATGTCCGGGAAGGTCGTCGGCGCGGAGATCGAGCTGCGACCGACGTCGGCACCGTCGCTCGTCGTCTCGATGCAGAACGTGCGACCCGATCCGGCGCTCTCGGTCGGCGCCAACGTCGCAGCCGGATCCTCGAAGCTCGGCACGGTGACGGACATCAGCCGCCACGAACGGCAGGCGCTGTCGCGCTACGCCGCCGAAGGCGGGAACAACGTTGCGATTCAGGTCTACCCGTCGGCGACACTCGGCGTGCCTTAGGCTCCTGCGGCTCTGCGCATCCTCTTCATAGCCGACGTCGTGGGGGCTCCCGGTAGGGGGGCGCTCGAGCAGCGCCTGCAGGCGATTCGCGCCGAGCACGAGATCGACGTCTGCGTCGTGAACGGCGAGAACGCAGCGGACGGAATCGGGATCACGCCACGGCTCGCGGATCAGATGCTCGGCATGGGCATCGACGCGATCACGCTCGGCAACCACGCGTTCCGGCGCACCGAGATCGGGCCGTATCTCGAGACGTCAGACCGCGTCATCCGTCCCGCGAACACCTCACGCGCGACCCCCGGCAAGGGGCTCGTCGTCGTTCCCGCCGGGGACGGCGCGCGACTCGGTGTCATCAACGTGCTCGGCTCGCTGTTCCTCCACCCGGCCACCTCGATGTTCGAGGTCATCGACGGGCTCGTCGAGGAGGCTCGGGCGGAGACGCCCGTCGTCCTCGTCGACGTCCACGCCGAGGCGACGAGCGAGAAGGCCGCACTCGCGCGCTGGCTCGACGGCCGCGTGACGGCCGTCGTCGGCACGCACACGCACGTCCAGACGTCTGACGCAACGGTCCTCCCGAAGGGCACCGCATTCATGACCGACGCCGGGATGACCGGGCCGCACGACTCGGTCATCGGCGTGGAGGCCGAGCTGGCCATCCGCCGTATGCGCACGGGGCTCCCGGTGCGCTTCGAGACCGCTCAGGGCGGCGTGCGTATCGAGGGCGCCGTGATCGACTGCGACGCCGCGACGGGCAGGGCGTCTTCGATCGAATCGCTCCGCGTGCGTGTCTCCTGATCGGCGGGCTCCGGGAGGAGCAGCCACAGGAAGACGAACGGGACGACCCACGGGAGGTAGAGGTAGAACCAGTGGGTCAGCGTGAGCTGGAACGCGACGAGCACGGCCGCGGTGAGCGCGGCGAGCTGGAGTGGGCTCTTGCGGCGGGGGACGACCGCGACGGCGAGGGCGAGCGCGACGGCGAGAACGACGACGACGGGCTCGAGGAATCCGAGGTCGGGGATGCCGCGTGCGTGGTACTGGCCCCAGCCCCAGATCGAGAAGGGTGAGTTCCGCCCGGCCTGAAACGCGATCGTGCGATCCCAGAACGTCCGCGCCGCCTCCCACAGCGACGGCTCGAGCAGGAAGATCGCGAACGCGGCGATCGTGCCGGCGACGAATGCGGCTGCGAATCGGAGTACGCGCCGGATCTCGAAGACCGGGTACGTCGCCCACAGCGGCGCCACGAGCAGCGCGCCGAACTTCGCCCAGCCCGCCAGTGCAACCGAGGCGCCGCGCGCCCAGTCCGACGTGACGAGCCAGAAGCCCGCGAGCAGGAAGCGCGGGCATGACCATGTCGTTCGTGTTCGCATTGAGGGTGTACGCCGTGAACGGGTACGCGGCCCACGCGAATGCGAGGAGCACGGCGAGGCGGCGTCCTCCGAACCGCAGGCCGACGAGGAAGAGGGCGATGACGACCAGCACGTCGAATGCGATCGACGTCGCGTGCGCGGCCGGGAGCGAGTCCCACTTCCCGCTCCAGGGCACGAGAGCCACGGCGGGCACGTACGCGAGGTACGCGACGGGGCCGTAGGTGTCACCGCGCTCGATCGCCGCCTCGCAGCGACCGTTCGTCTGGATGCGCTCGCGCACCTGACCCTCCGCGTCCTTCGGTCCGCACGGCTCGAGGTCGCCTCGCTGAGGCATGTGCCCGTAGGGCGCCTCGCCGTCGAGGATCCTGCTGGCCCCGACGACACCGGCGAGCCCGACGTCGATTACGCCGCGTGGCGCCTCGAGATTGAGCCCGACACGGAATCCGAGCAGGAACACGGCCGCCGCGGCCAGCGCCCACGTCGGCCACACCGACGTCAGCGCGTTGCCCGCGCCGACCGAATCCGACCCACAGGCCGCGCGCGAGCAGATACCCGAGGAGCGGATAGACGAGCGGAACGCTTCGGAAGATCTCGCCGCGGTCGAAGAACGCGAGCGAGACCGAGAAGCCGAGCAACGCGAGCAGATCGAGATTGCGCACGGAGAAGAGCCGGCGCAGGTCGGCGAGCCCGACGAAGAAGAGAAGGCAGAACGCGAGCCAGACGTACGGCTTCAGGAGCGTCTTGCCACCGAAGGAGCCCTCGCGACCGCGGGCCATCTTCCACGCCACCTGCGGTCCCGTCCACGCCTCCGAGACTCGGCCGGTCGTATCTTCGACGACGACCTGCGCGACCTGGCCGGCCTCTCCAGACCACGCCTTCACGAGCCATGTCCTCGAATCCGATCGGAAGTCTGCGTCCGTCGTGGGATCTGGCGGGTAGCGGTCGAGCCAGTCGTGGACCTTCCGATGGGCGAGCGCCAACTCGATCGCCTCGTCCTCGGTGAGGTGCGCGAGATCGTCGGACGACTGCGCCGCGGCGGGCGAGGACAGGACGAGCGCGAGGGCCGCGAGCGCGGCGACGGCGATTAGCGTCGAGGTCCGAACGACCAGAGCTTATTGCCGATGAAGTTCACCGGCGTGACGAGCACGATGGCGATCGCCTGAGCCACGACCTCGCCGAGCCCGAGCGTGACGAGGAAGTGGAGAACCACGAGGTTGGCGAGGAGCGCAGCCGTCGACACGATGAGGAAGCGCATGCCCTGATATGCGACGCCGCCGCGCTGCTCGCGGAACGTCCAGAGACGGTTCCAGCCGTAGTTGTTCGTCACCGCGACGAGGAACGAGCCGACGGCAGCGGAGATGTAGTGGAGGCCGACGACGTCGAGGAGCAGCGCGTACACGGCGAGGTTGACGGCGTAGCCGCTGACACCTACGACGCAGAACTTGACGAGCTGCTCCCAGTTGGCGCGCTTGCGCATGCCGGCGCGTACGCGGGCAGGCGAGAACTCGCCTTGGATCTGCGCAGAGGAGGATTCCACGGTCATCGCAGGGTAGCCCGGTGTCGAATCGTCACCGCCCCCCATACGGTCAGTAATCGCCAAACCCTTCATCGCCCAGAAGAGGAACGAACCGGCACGCGATCGATTTGCGCTCGACCGGCCCTTCCGAAGTGTGTGTGACGAGGACGAGCTCCTGGCCGCGGCGGGTGCCGCGCGGAACGACGAGGCGGCCGCCTTCGGCGAGCTGCGCGTACAGGGCCGACGGCACCACGGGGACAGCGGCCGCCACTGCGACGGCGTCGAACGGCGCTCGTTCCGGAACGCCGACCGACCCGTCGCCGACGAACGTCTCGACGTTCTCGCACCCGGCCGCAGCGAGCGCAGCGCGCGCTGTCGCAGCGAGCTCCGCGACGAGCTCGATCGTCACGACATGGGCTGCGAGCTCGGCGAGCACTGCCGCCTGATATCCCGAACCCGTGCCGACGTCGAGGACACGTTCCGTGCCGTCGAGCGCGAGGAGCGAGCAGATCGTCGCGACGACGAACGGCTGGGAGATCGTCTGCCCGTGACCGATCGGAAGCGCGCCGTCGTCATAGGCGTACGCGCGCAGGCTCTCGGGGACGAAGAGCTCGCGCGGAACGCGTGACATCGCGCCGAGGACGCGCTCGTCGAGGATGCCACGGCGCCGCAACTGCTTCTCGACCATGCGCGACCGTGCCTCTGCCGCGTTGGCAGGCGAGCTCACTTCGCGAGCGTTCGGAGCCCGGCGAAGCGAGCTGCCTGGCGCCCGCGCATGCGTGCGGCCAGGAGCGGGAGCGCCACGGCGAGCACGTACCCCGCGAGCGGCACGAGCGCGACGAGGCAGATGAGAGCACCCAGCGCGCCCATGTACGCGCCGACGCCGAAGCGCGTCGCCCCGCGGCGGAGCGCGCCCACGACGACCGCTGCCGCCGACAACGCACCGAGAACGCCTCCGACGGCGCCGGCGATCGTCTCCGGCGTCTCGCCGATCGCGAGGCCGATGGCGCCCCCGAGCACCGCGCCGACGACTACCGCCGCTCCGATGCCGAGGACGTTCGCGCCGAGAATTCCGGTGATCGCGACGGACAGGCCGAGCCCCAGTCCCAGGCAGAGCCCGATCGTGTACCAGCTCCCCACGCCGCGGAGTGTAGAGAGAGGGGTTAGCCCGACTCGATGCGGGCGATCACGGCCAGGCCGAACGCCGCCGCCCGTGCTCCGTCGACCACGCGATGGTCGAACGTGATCGCGATCGTCCCGGTGCGCCGGACGACGACCTCTCCGTCTCGCACCACGGCACGCGGCGCGACGCGGCCGACGCTCAGGATCGCGACCTCCGGGTGATTGACGATCGGCGTCTGGAAGAGCCCGGCGAGCTTTCCCGCACTCGTGACCGTGAACGTCGAGCCGCGCAGGTCGTCGGCGCCGAGAGAACCGCCACGCGCCCCCTCCGCAAGCGCGGCGATCTCCACCGCGATCTCGTCGACGGACTTGTCGTTCGCCGCACGGACGACGGGAACGACGAGCCCGTCGTCGGTCTGAACGGCGACACCGATGTCGTAGCGATCGAGGTAGAGGATCGCGTCGCGGTCGAAGCGTGCATTGAGCTCCGGGAACTCGGCGAGCGTGTCGGCACAAGCCTTCACGACGGACGCGAGGAGCCGGTCGAGCGGTACGGCTTCGAAATCGCACTCCTCGACCCAGGTGACGGGGGCCACCTCGCGATGTGCCCGCGTCATGTGCTCGGCGATCACGCGGCGAACTCCACGGAGCGGTTCCCGTCGACCTTCCGCGCCCGAACTGGCGGCCGCGCGCACGTCGCCCTCCGTAACCCGCCCTCCCGACCCCGATCCGGAGACGGTGGCGAGATCGACGCCGAGCTCCTGGGCGATCCGTCGCACGACCGGCGTCGCCTGGACGCGTTCCGCCGCGATGCCGGGAGGCGAAGGCCCCTCCGTGGAGGACGCAGGAAGATCCTCGCCCGGCACGCCGATCACGACGAGCTCCGCGCCGACCGGCGCGATCCCGCCCTCTTCGACGAGGATCCGGAGCACGGTGCCGGCGTACGGCGACGGAATCTCGACCGTCGCCTTGTCCGTCTGGATCTCGACGAGGGGGTCGTCTTCC
The DNA here is from genome assembly GCA_963833725.1 of uncultured Gaiellaceae bacterium. Lineage (GTDB taxonomy): Bacteria > Actinomycetota > Thermoleophilia > Gaiellales > Gaiellaceae > GMQP-bins7. The sequence continues at coordinate 26,084 of CAWHYV010000004.1, read as the reverse complement.
GCGATCTCCTGTCCTTCGGCCACGAGCCAGCGCGCGACCTCCCCCTCCGTGAGGCCTTCGCCGAGGTCAGGGAGCCTGAACGAGCTCGCCACTACGCGTGATTCTCGCGCGCGGCGGCACGCCGCGAGCGCCATCTGGTGCCCCGGGTGACGAGCATCGCCAGTGCCGCCAGCGCTATGAGCAACGGGGGCGCGACGAACGCGACCGCCCACCCATAGTGCGCCGCGGAGCACTCGCTCGCACACGTCGCGAACGAGTCAGCGCCACCGAACTCCGTGCTGATCGCGACGAACACAGCCACCCAGACGACAACCGCGACGAGCAAGAGTCCGATTGCGGCCGTCCCGAGCCGACCGTGCATCCAGGCTACGGCGAGCACACCACACGTCAGCGCGAAGAGCGCTACGAGGGTGACCTGCATGATCCACGCGGACATCGCGTCTGATTGTCGTCTAGCGGAGGGCGTCGTGCGCGAGTCGCGCGTGAATCCCGCGCGACCCGTTGACCAGCTGGGTGACTCGCAGGTCGACGACGACGCTGGCGAGCGCGAGCGCCTCGCGCTGCTCGAGCCCGTACTCGCGCGCCATGAGCGCGAGCATCCCCTCGATCGCCAAGGCGGCCGCCTCGTCGAGGTCCTCGTCGAAGCCGAAGGTGAGCCACGCCTCCGGCGTCCACGCGATCGGGTTGTCGAGCTGTAGGTCGTCGCGGACGGAGAGCGTGAGCTGCGCCCGGTCGACGGGCGCCTCGATCGCGAGCTGGGACACCTCGCCGTCTCCCTGCGCGGCGTGACCGTCTCCGGCAGAGAGGAGCGCTCCGTCGACGGAGATCGGCAGGAAGAGCGTCGTTCCGGCGACGAGCTCCTTGCAGTCGATGTTGCCGCCGCACGAACGCGGCGGTGCGGTCGAGTGGACACCTGGCTCGTCCGGCGGCATGCCGACGACGCCGAGGAACGGGCCGAGAGCGACCTGCCGTCCCGTCTGATCGCGCCCGACGCCGGCGTCCGCGTCGAGGGTCCAGTCGAGCGTGACGTTCTCGCCTTCGTGCACGCCGAGGCGCTCGTTGAGCGGCGTGTACCAGCCGCCTGCATCCGTGACGCCCCACGTGCCGATGCGAACCTCGTCGATCCGCACCTCGAGCGTCCGCTCGGCGTGCGCACCGCGCACCTCGATCGGTCCGATGAGGGCGTGCCCCGCGTCGCGCTCGTCGCCCTCGGGCAATCGCTCCGCGAAGCGCTCGCGCGTGGCTCCGCGCCACCCCGCGTTGAGACACGAGAACGCGATCGAGTCTCCGGAGTCGACGGTGAGGATCGGCTCGAGGTCGCGCGAGAAGTGGCCGTGGAGCGTGCGCCGCTCGAGAGGGATCTCGTGGTGCGCCACTACGCCGCGAGCACTCGCCGAGCCGCATCGACCACGCGCTCGACCGACGGCATGTACGCGTCCTCGATCTGCCAGAACGGATACGGCACGTCGTAGCCGGTGACGCGGATCACCGGTCCGTGGAGATCGAAGATCGCCTTCTCCGCGAGGACGGCGGCGACCTCGGCCGCGAAGCCGCACACGCGCGGTGCCTCCTGGACGACGACGACCCGGCCCGTCTTCGCGACTGACGCGAGCAGGCCGTCCTCGTCGAGCGGCTTGAGCGTCCGCAGGTCGAGGACCTCGCACGACGCCTCTCCCGCGAGAGCCTCGGCAGCAGCGAGCGCGACGTGCACCATCGCGCCGTACGCGACGACGGTGAGATCGGAGCCGTCGCGCGCGATCCTCGACTGCCCGAGCGGGACGATGTACTCCCCGTCGGGAACCTCCTCCTTCGACGTGCGGTAGTGGAGCTTCGGCTCGAGAACGACGACCGGATCCGGATCGCGGATCGCCGCCGCGAGCAGGCCCTTCGCGTCGGCCGGGGTCGACGGAATCGCGACCTTCACGCCCGGTGTGTGCACGTAGTACGTCTCCGGCGAATCGTCGTGGAGCTCGGGTGCGCGCACGCCACCGCCGTACGGCATGCGAATCGTCAGGGGGAACGACATCGTCCCGCGCGTCCGCCAGCGATACCGCCCGACGTGGTTGATGAGCTGGTCGAGAGCCGGATAGCTGAACGCGTCGTACTGCATTTCGCAGACCGGACGCCAGCCGGCCATGCACAGACCGACGGCGGTGCCGAGAATCCCGGCCTCGGCGAGCGGGGTGTCGACACAGCGATCGGCGCCGAAGCGCTCCTGGAGACCGACGGTCGCGCGGAAGACGCCGCCGAGCTTGCCCACGTCCTCCCCCATGACCATGACGGTCTCGTCGCGGTCCATCTCGACGTGCAGCGCGTCGTTTACCGCCTCGACGAGAAGGAGCTCAGGCACCGCCGAGGATCCTCCGCAGCTCCGCGAGGTCCGTCGCCTGAGACGCAGGCGGATCGGCGTAGGCGTACTCGAAGACGAGCGACGGGTCGGCCGGCGTCTCCGCCTCGGCCGCGGCGATCCCGGCGCGCATGACGTCGAGCGCCTCGGTCTTCACCGTCTCGACCAGCTCGTCGGAGAGGAGGCCGAGCCGTCGCAGGTAGCGCTCGTAGCGGCCGACGCACTCGTTCTCGCGCTCCTCCGCCACGCGCTCCTGGTCGATGTACGCGGACGGGTCGTCGGCGGTCGCATGCGGCGCCGCCCGATAGGACACGGCCTCGATGAACGTCGGGCCGTCGCCGGCGCGGGCACGGAGCACGGCGTCGCGCGTCGCCTCGTACACCGCGAGCACGTCGCAGCCGTCGACGCGCACGCCGGGGATCCCGTACCCGATCGCCTTGTCCGCGAGCGTCGAGGCCGCCGTCTGCTCGGAGACCGGCGTGGATATCGCCCACTGGTTGTTGTTGCAGAACAGGATGACCGGCGCCTTCATGACGCCGGCGAACGTCGCTCCCTCGTGGACAGCGCCCTCCGAGGTCGCACCGTCGCCGAAGTAGGCGATCGCGACCCGGTCCTCGCCCTTGAGTCGCGCTCCCCACGCGTAGCCGACCGCGTGCGGGACGTGCGTGCCGATCGGGACGCAGATGGACGCGACACCGTGCTCGGCCGGGTTCCACCAGCCGGATGGATGGCCCCGCCACCAGCTGAGGATCGTCGAGGCGGAGATGCCGCGAAGAAGCCCGATCGCCGACTCCCGGTAGCTCGGGAAGATCCAGTCGCGATCCTCGAGCGCGAAGACGGAGCCTGCTTGCATCGCCTCGTGGTTCCAGAAGATCGCGTACGTGCCGATCCGTCCCTGGCGGTGATAGACGACCGAGCGCTCGTCGTACGTCCGCAGCAGAACCAGGTCGCGATAGAGCGCGAGGAGCTCGTCTGGGCCGAGCCCGTCGACCTCGCCATCCGGAGTCGCCGCGCCGTCACCGATGACGCGGCGCAGGTCTCCTTCGGCGGGGAGCACGCGGCTCATGCGGGTCGCAGCATAGGTCAGACGAGGACGCTCACCGAATCGCGCTCGGCCTCGTAGACGGCTTCCGAGACATCGCCCGCGTCCTCGCCGTCGACCTGCAGCGGCAGCGGGACGTCGCAGCGGACGACGATGCGGTCGAGGTCGTGCGCAGACAGCGCCTTCCCGTGCTTCAGCCCCGATCCGCGGACGCCGTGAATCACCATGCGCGGGAGGTCTCGCGCGCGCAGGCTCACGGGCGCGAAGTAGGCGAGCCCCTCGTCGAAGCTCGCCCCGGGGACGAGGTCGAGGGCGAGCGAACCGGAGTAGGTGTACGGGGTGCAGTTCGCCACGAGCACGAACGCCGCGCGTCCCGCGTCCTCGATCTCGAGCTGCTCGTCGAAGCGTGCGCGCCGCTGCCGGAGAGACGCGGTGGCGACCTTCATGAAAGCGACGTCCCCCGGACGCCTCCCGTCGGGGCTTCGCCCGAGCTCGTCGACGCGCCGCACGAGCTCTGCATCGAAGCCGAGACCGGCGTTGAAGCCGAACCGCCGTCCGTTCACACGGCCGAGGCCGATCCGGCGCGTCTGCCCCAGAGCAACGCGTTTTGCCGCGTCGACCGGGTTGCGGGGGAGCCCGAGCGCGCGCGGGAGGACGCTCGTCCCGCCGCCGGGAAGGAAGCCGAGAGGGACGTCGACCTCGATTCCGTTCAGCACCTCGTTGTACGTGCCGTCTCCGCCGAGGACGTAGATCGCCTCGGTCTCGCCGACCGAGCGCGCGATCTCGGTGGCCTCTCCCGCGCTCGTTGTCAGACGGGTCTCGACGCCTGCGGGCAATGCGGCCTGAACGGCGGCGAGCCGATGCTCGTCCACGCCCGAGGCGAACGGATTGACGATGAGCAGACGGCTCATCGTGGCGTGGCGTAGCCGCGAATGCCGTCGACGACGATCGCCATGAAGCGATCGGCGAGCTCGTCCGTGTCGCGGCCGGGCTCGAGCCACGTGTAGGCCCAGTTCGCCGCCGAGAGGACGAGCAGCGTCGCGGCACCGGCATCGAGGTCGGTGCGGAGTCCACCCGACTCGACGCCCTCCCTGAACAACGCGCGCCAGCGCTCCTCGTAACGCCTTCGCTCGGCCACGAACTCGTCGCGGTGCTCCCCCTCCAGGTAGCGCCACTCCCGCGTGAACACGGTCGCGACGTCGAGCTGCTCGGACACGACCCGCAGGTGGCTGCGTAGAGCCATCTGCACCCGCTCGACCGCAGGCCCGTCCTCCGGTACGGCATCCAGCGCCGTGTGGAACGCACGCGCACCTTCGCGCAGCGTCTCGTAGAGGAGCTCCTGCTTCGAGCCGATCAGCGAGTAGAGCGACCCCTTCTGCACGCCGAGCGCCTGGGCGAGGGCATCCATCGACGTGCCGTGGAATCCGCGCTCCGCGAAGAGCCGTGCGGCCTCGCGACTGAGCTCCTCGCGCCTCGTCGTAGCCATTACACTCGATGCTAACGACCGTTCGGTAGGGAGGCGAGAATCGTGGACACGCGCACGCAGGAGTTCCTCGACTACGTCCAGTCCGGTGGGCAGGTCGAGACGGGCGACTGGATGCCCGACGAGTACCGGGCCAGGCTCGTCAAGTTCATCGAGATGCACGGGAACTCGGAGCTCATGGGCGTTCTCCCGGAGCGCGACTGGATCCTCCGCGCGCCGACTCTGCAGCGGAAGCTCGCTCTCACGGCCAAGATCCAGGACGAGGTCGGGCACGCGCAGCTCATCTACCGCGTCGTCGAGGATCTCGGCAAGCCACGCAGCGCGTGCCTCGACGACCTCGTCTCGGGCAAGTCGAAGTTCCACAACGTCTTCCACTACCCGACTCGCACATGGGGTGACGTCGGCGTCATCGCGTGGCTCGTCGACGCGGCCGCCATCGTGTCGCAAAAGGCGCTCCTCAAGTGCTCGTACGCGCCGTACGCGCGGATCATGAAGAAGATCTGCTGGGAGGAGTCGTTCCACATCCTCCACGGCCGCGACGTGATTCTCGCGATGGTCACGGGCACCGACGAGCAGTTCGGGCTCGTGCAGGAGGCGCTCGACCGCTGGTGGGAGCCGCTCATGCACTTCCACGGGAACCCGATCCCCGCGGAGGAAGACCCGATGGTGATCTGGCGCATCAAGAGCCAGGCGAACGAGGATGCGCGCCAGCAGTTCCTCGAGGGGTACGTCCCGCAGATCCGCGAGCTCGGGCTCACGATTCCCGATCCGGAGCTCCGCAAGGACGATGCGACCGGGACGTGGGTCTACACCGAGCCCGACTGGGAGAAGCTCCGCGCAGTCGTGAACGGCCACGGGCCGGCGTCCGCCGAGCGGCTCGCGTTCCGCAGGCTCTCGCGCGAGCACGCCGCCTGGGTCGAGCGGGTGGTGCTCGCAGAGGCCGCGTGATGGTCTTCGAGGTCTTTCGGCAAGAGCGGAAGGGGCAGCCGTTCCAGCACGCAGGGTCCGTCGACGCACCCGACGAGCAGTTCGCCGAGATCTACGCCAGCGAGCAGTTCGCGCGGCGCCAGGAATCGGTCGCGCTCTGGCTCGTCCCGCGTGAGGCGGTTCGCGAGATCGACGAGTTCCCCGACGAGTTCGAGATGAAGTACCGCCGGGTCGACGGCTACTCGATCAAGGCGCGTTTGCACGAGGCGCGGGAGCGCGCCGGGCACGCTCGACATGGCGCCGGGTGCGGGAGATGCCGCATGAGCGACCGCACCGATCTCCTGCTCGCGATCGCCGACGACGAGCTCATCCTCGGCTGGCGCAACTCGGAGTGGACGGGCATCGCCCCGTTCCTCGAGGAGGACGTCGCCTTCTCGTCGATCGCGCAGAACGAGATCGGGCACGCGCGAGCGCTCTACGAGCTCGCTGCGCGGGAGCTCGGAACGACCGCGGACGAGCTCGCGTTCGACCGCAAGCCCGAGGAGTACCGCTCCGCGCCGCTCGTCGAGCTGCGCAGGCTCGAGTGGGCGAGGACGATCGCGCGTCACTGGCTCTACGAGACCGCGGACGAGATCCGGCTCGCGGCCCTCAAGGAGTCCGACGATCCCGAGATCGCGGGTCTCGCGGCAAAGATGGATCGCGAGGAGGCGTACCACCGCATGCACGCCGAGATGTGGGTCGACCGTCTGCTCGCCACCGATGAAGGACGCGAGCGTCTGAACGAGGCCGTGGACGAGCTCTGGCCGTACGCGCTCGGCGTCCTCGACGACGCGCTTCGACCCGAGCTCGGCGCGCGCGTCCAGGAGCGGCTCGGTCGCACTCTGCCCGACGTCGAGCCCGTACCTCGCGGCGTCCACGAAGCGGAGCTCGCCGACCTGTGGGAGGAGATGACCTCCGTGCGACGCTCGGCTCCGCCTGGCTCGCAGTGGTGACCGCGGACGAGGTCTGGGCGGCGCTCGCCGAGATCCCCGATCCCGAGATCCCCGTCATCTCGGTCGTCGATCTCGGGGTCGTGAAGAACGTCTCCGTCGCCGACGGGACGGTGCGAGTCGACTTCACGCCGACCTTCATGGGCTGCCCAGCACTGGAGGTGATGCAGCGCGCGATGGAGTCGAAGATCGCGGCGCTCGGGGCAGTACCGGCGGTCACCGTCCGGCTCGACGACTCGTGGTCGACCGACGACATCACGCCGGCGGGCCGCGAGAAGCTCCGCGAGGCCGGGTTCGCGCCTCCCGCTCCTCGACCGGCCGGCAAGCTCGAGCTCACCCAGCTCCAGCGCGGCTTCCGCTGCCCCTACTGCGGATCGACGAGCACGAAGCTCGAGAACCTGTTCGGCCCGACGCCCTGTAGGTCGATCCGCTACTGCGACGACTGCCGCCAGCCGTTCGAGCAGTTCAAGACGATCTGACTAGAGTGTCCGGCGTGACCGCAGAGATCTTCTACTGCCCCACCTGAAGCGGGTACGACACACGGGCCGCGAGTGTCGCGGACGAGATCTCGGAGGCGCTCGGCATCGATGCGACGACCACACCGGGTGCGCGGTCGCAGTTCGACGTCCTCGTCGACGGTAATCTCGTGTACTCGAAGCAGGAGAAGGGCCGCTTTCCCGAGGACGGCGAGATCGTCCGGCTTCTGACCGCGGACTCCTAGCGCAGGAGGAATCCGTCGCCGAGTGGGTCGTTCGGGTCGAGCGTGAACACGTGCTCGCCCGTGCGGTACGCGCTCCCTTCGACCTCGGTGACAACAGCCGGGATGCCTGCGACCTCGGCCTCTCCGACCACCCGTCCCCGAAACTCGGTGTCTACGATGCTGCGATGGCGTAGCTCGGCTCCGCGTGGCAACCGCCCGGATCGGTCGAGGAGCGCGAGTCGCGCGGACGTGCCGCTCCCGCACGGTGAGCGATCCACCTCGCCGTCGGCAAAGACGGTGACGTTCCGCTGCGTCAGAGGATCCTCGCCCTCCTCCTGCCAGAAGATCACGCCGTAGACGTCGCGCAACTCGGGCTCGAGCGGGTGGACGATGTCCTGCCACTCCTCGATCTCGCGCTTCACCGTGCGCCCGAGCTCGATGAGGCGCGGGAGCTCGTCCGGGTGAACGCGCTCCTCGACCGATGCGTAGAACGCGCCACCGAAGGCGACGTCAACCGTTCTCTCGCCGAGCTCCACTCCCTCGGCCCAGACGAACGAGGGGACGTTCCGGAACCGCACCGACCGGACGCGACCGTCCTCGACGTGCGCCCAGGTCTCGAGCCGCCCCGACGGCACGTCCACGACGACATGGTTCTCTCCGTCCTGCCGTTCGACGACACCTTCGTCAAGGGCCCACGTGACGAGCGCGATCGTCCCGTGTCCGCACGCAGTCGAATACCCAGCGTTGTGGAAGAAGACCACGCCGAGATCGGCCCCGTCGTCGTTCGGCTCCACGACGAAGCAGCCGTACATGTCGGCGTGCCCTCGCGGCTCGTGGACGAGCAGTCGACGCACATCGTCGAGCCGCTCGTGTGCGTCGCGTCGCTTGTCGAGGATCGTGGCGCCGCGCGGCGCTTCGATACCGCCGGTCACGATCCGGAACGGCTCACCCGCCGTGTGGTAGTCGACCGCGCGTATCCCGGTGTCAGACACTGATTTCTGTCAAGGCCTATCCGCAACAATTGTGTGCGGGTTCATCGTCAGGCTACTCCGCCGACGGAGCCCCTATCTGAAGGCAGCCACGTCCAGTTCGACCCGCCTCACTCGACGAGCTCGTCGGCGGTGTCTGACACCGCTCGAGGATGGAGCGCCGAGGATCCGTCGTCAGGCGTAGACCCTCAGCGCCCCGGGCGTCGAATGCCACCCGGCAGAGAGCTGCCGGACGGTGTCGTAGGCCGTCAGGTTCGCCGCCGTGGCGGCTGCTCCTACCGACCCTCGAACACCGCCGGCCGCTTCTCGAGGAACGCCTGCACTCCCTCGCCGAAGTCGTGGGTCTCGGTGGCCGCCTGCTGCAGCGCAGCCTCGAGCTCGAGCTGCTGCTCGAGCGACGCCGTGTACGAGTGCTCGAAGAGCTGCTTCGTCATCGCGACCGCGCGCGTAGGTAGCGAGGCGTACCAGGCCGCGAGCTCGGCGCCTCGCTCAGCGAAGCTCTCCGCCGGAATGCTCTCGGAAACGAGCCCCCAGGCGAGCGCCTCCTCCGTCCCGAGACGTCGATTCGACACCATCCACTCGAGCGCGCGCGAGAAGCCCAGCAGCCGGTGGATGAACCACGTGCCCCCGGCGTCCGGGACGAGGCCGACGCCGATGAAGCCGGGAACGAAGCTCGCGTCCGCCGACGCGACGCGAACGTCGCACGAGCACGCGAGCGAAAGCCCCGCGCCCGCGACCGGCCCGTTGATGGCCGCGATCACGGGCTTCTCCAACCCGCGGATCGCGCGGACGTTCGGGTGGTACGTCTGCTCGAGCGCTTCACGAACGCCCCCGGGGAAGGACTCGAACTCGCGCAGGTCCTGACCCGAGCAGAAGCCGCGGCCGGCGCCCGTGAGGACAACTGCACGCACTTCCGGATCGGCCGCGTCCGCAAGCGCCGAGGCAAGTCCCTCGTGCATCGCGCGATTTACCGCGTTGAAGACGTCCGGCCGGTTGAGTGTGATCGTGAGGACGGCGCCCTCACGTGAAGTCAAGACCTCGTCGGCCACGTATCTACTCCTTCTTGTCGCGGTCGAGGAACGCGCGCACTGCACCTTGCGCCTCGTCGCCGAGCATCGACATCGCGAGCCAGTCGCGGGCGTGCCCCACGGTCTGATGCCAGGCGAGGTCGCGCCAGACGTTGAGCTGCTGCTTCGCGTAGCGCGTCGTCTGCGGGAGCTTCGCGGCGAGCTTCTCGACCCACTCGTCGACAGCTGCATCGAGCTCCGCTTCGGGAACAACCTTGTTGACGAGCCCCCACTCCTCGGCCTGCGCAGCCGAGATCTCGTCGCAGAGGAACACGATCTCGCGCGCCCGACGATCGCCGACCATGAGCTGAAGCCACTGCGTCGCACCGCCCGCAGGCACGGATCCGTGTTGCAGGCCGACGTGCCGGATGAACGCCGTGTCGACCATCACTGAGAGATCGCACGCCATCTGCAGCTCGTTGCCGCCGCCGACCGCGATCCCGTTGACCCGCGCGATCGTCGGCTTGCCGATCTCGCGCAGCCGATCGTGCATGTCCTTGAACGCCCCGAACCACTTCCAGTACTCGCTCGAGTTGCCGAGGAGATCCTCGCCCCAGGAGCGGAGATCGGCACCGACGCAGAACGCACGGCCCGTTCCCGTCACGACGACGGCGCGGATGTCGTCGTCCCACGACGCGTCCTCGCAGGCTCGCGTGATCTCGCGGAGCATCCGGAAGTCGAACGCGTTCAGGACGTCGGGCCGGTTCAGCCGAATCGTCGCGCGCGGGGGAGCCTTCTCGTAGACGATCGCCTCGAGGCCGAGCTCGGACGGATCTCGCGGGCGAGGATGACTCGGCTCGGACACGCCGGGAGCGTATAGCGTCCTCGCGGTGAGCTCGACCGCTTTCGCCGCCCTGCTCGCCTTCGTCGCCGGGCTCGGAGGAGCGGTGCAGATCGCCGTGCAGGGTCGGCTCGGCGAACGGGTCGGGACGATCGAGGCGATGGCCACCGCCTCGTTCATCGGCGCGTTGATTGCGCTCGTCTTGCTCCTGGTCGCTCGCCAGTCTCTGTCCGGCGTCGGTCAGGCGTTCGGAGCGCCGAAGTGGATGCTGCTCGGCGGCGCGATGAGCGCGCTGATCATCCTCGCCATCACCATCGCCGGGCCACGCATCGGCATCGTCGCGACGACATCCGTGCTCATCGCCGCCCAGTTCACACTGGCGACAGTGATCGATCGGTACGGCTGGTTCGGGGTCGAGCAGGTCGCGGTGAGCTGGCCACGGGTGCTGGGACTCACATTCCTTTGCATCGGAGCAGTTCTCACACTCAGGCGGTGACCGACTCGCTCGCACGGCTCGAGCCGACGCTGCTCTGGAAGCAGTTCTCGGAGCTCACGCGAATCGCGCGGCCGTCCAAGGCCGAAGGACCGGCCCGGGAGCACGTCCTCGCATGGGCTGCAGCGCGATCGCTCGAAGCGACGGCGGACGAGGCGGGGAACATCGTCGTTCGCATTCCTCCCTCCGCAGGCCGCGAGAGCGCGAGTACCTTGGTTCTCCAATCGCACCTCGACATGGTGTGCGAGCGCGATCCAACCAGTGCGTTCGATCCGCGCGAGGGTCGGATCGACGTCCGCGTCGAGGACGACTGGGTGCGCGCGGACGGCACGACGCTGGGAGCCGACAACGGGATCGGGGTCGCGGCGGCACTGGCGGTGGCAGACGACGCCGGGGTGGCCCACGGTCCGCTCGAGCTCCTCTTCACCGTCTCCGAGGAGCAGGGCCTCGACGGCGCGAAGGCGCTCGACGCCTCCCTCGTATCCGGTCGACAGCTCGTCAACCTCGACGGGACGAGCGACGACGCGCTCACGATCGGCTGCGCGGGCAGCGACCACACGCTCCTCCGCGTCCCACTGACGACCGGCCCGATCCCACAGGACCACGTTGCGCTGCGCGTCTCGTTGTCCGGCGCGAAAGGTGGGCACTCGGGCGGGGACATCGCCGCGGGCCGGGCGAACGCGATCAAGGCACTCGGCCGCGTGCTCGCCGCCGCCGATCCTCTACTCGGAGCGATCGACGGAGGCGTCAGCCGGAACGCCATACCCCGCGAAGCACACGCGACCGTTGCTGTTCCGGAGCGCGCTGAGTCGGTCTTCCGGTCGACTCTCGAATCCGAGCTCGCACGGATCGTCGGCGAGTACCGGGGCACGGACGACGGGCTCGCGCTCACGATCCAGCGTACGGACGCCACAGAAGTCGCCGAGGTCGAGACGACCCGACGGGCGCTCGACCTGATGGCTGCACTACCGAGCGGCGTCGTGGCGATGACCCCGGGTCTCGCCGGAGTCGTTCAGACGAGCACGAGCCTGACGACCGCGGCGACCGACGGCGGGCGGCTGACGCTCGGGTCGATGACGCGCAGCTCGAACGCCGCAGCGCTCGACGGCGTGCTCGCGACGATGCACGCACTCGCGGGACTCGGCGGTGCGGAGATCGAGGTTCGTCGCTCCTATCCGCCGTGGGAGCCCGACCTCGGCTCAGCGCTTCAGGCCGCGGCGGAAGCCACATACGCACGGTTGTTCGGGGCCACGCCGGCGCTCACGGTCGTACATGGCGGGCTCGAATGCGCCGTTCTCGGCCAGAAGCTCCCCGGCGCGGAGATGGTGTCGATCGGGCCTGAGATCGTCGGCCTGCATGCGCCGGGTGAGAAGGTGCGCATCACCAGCACGCAACGCTTCTACCGGCTGCTCGGTGCGTTGCTCGACGACCTCTCGCTGTAGCGCGAGACGTGTCTCGCCCCTACGACCTGCCGGCGACAGCGTCGCTCGAGATCGCCCGCGTCGAGGACGGTCGTCCGTCCGCGAGCGAGAGCGACGGCACCGAGCTTCGCCTCCTCCCGCAGCACGCGATTCACGGTGGCACGCGACGTGCCGGCCATCGCGGCGATGTCCTCCTGGGTCAGCGGAACGACACCGGACTCGTACGTCGTCGCGAGCTCCACGAGACGCCGGCGAACGCGCGTCTCGGCATCGACGTAGTGAGCCTCGACCACGCGATCCGTCGAGCGGCGAAGCTGCTCGGCGAGCACACGGAGGAGAACGTCCTTCACACCGGGATGCTCGCGCTGGAGCACCGCGAAGTCGTCGCGGAACACCGAGCGCGTCTCGCCGGCTTCGAGTGCCTCGACGGTCGCCGAGCGGCGCGCGTCGGGGAGCAGGAGAGCGAGCTCGCCGAAGCTCTGCCCGGGCCCGAGGACGTCGACGAGCACGCTGTCACCGAGCGGCGTCAGCACGCGGGCGCCGAAGCGGCCGCGAACGACGAGGTGCAAGGAGTCGGCCGGATCGTCGCGATGGAAGACGACTTCCCCGCGACCGAAGGTCCGACGACGCGCAATCGCGAGGAGCTCGCGCACGTCCTCGAGCGGCAGACCTTCGAGCAGCGGCCACTCCATCTGCCGGCCAGTCTGTCACCCGCCCGCACTTGCCGGAAGGGGCCCCTGCGGAGGCCCCTTCCGGTCGCGGCGACGTGCGCAACGATCACTGCATGATGTGGTTCCCGGCCCGCCACAGCTGCCCCGACGAGTCCGCCTTCGGCGTGAGCCTTATCCGGCTGACCTGAGTTCGGGGTTTCGGCTTCTGCACGTCCGAGCGGTCGCCGGTCGGCTGACAGGCACTTCGCAGCTCCGGGCACGAGTTCGGCGCGGCGGCTGCACTGCCTCCGAAGCCGGCGGCGAGCGCGAAACCTGCAACGAGTGTGATGAGCTTCCTCTGCATCGGGTTCCTTTCGTTTGGCTGGCCTCGAGCCTCCTCAACCGCGGTGACCGGCGGATGACGGCCGGATGACGTGGGCTGCACGAAGAGCACGCGTCGTCGAGACCACGCCGACCACGAAGTCCCGACAGCCGAGGCAGCGGCGGATGTGCTTGACGGCGGCAAGCACATCCGCCTCTGACGCCTCCCCGTCGAGTACGGCCGACAGGGTTTCCCGAAACCGTGTACATCGGCGCTGAGACCACACCGTTGCTCTTCCTCAGACCGCCGGCCTTGCAGGCGTGCGCACGACACCGACTTCGCGTCGGAGTAGCCGATCGAGGAGCCGGATCCGCCCGGATCTACTCTCGACTGCCGACTCGATTGCACCGCCGTCTGCTCCGCGCAGCGCCTTGTATGCCGCCATTGCCCGCAGCAGCCGTGCCTCGTCCTGCGCCATCGCGACCTCGTGCATCGTCCACGGATGCATGCTCATGATTCCTCCCTTGGTTGCTGGACTTCTCCCACGGTGGGAGAATCGAGCCGGGCGATGACGAGCCGGTGACACGCCGATGACGCGCAACGGCTCGCTCGAGTTCCGTCTGCTCGGCCCGCTCGAAGCGCGGCTCGACGACCAGGCGATCTCTCTCGGTGGGGCGAGACAGCGTGCGCTCGTCGCCCTCCTGCTCCTGCGTGCCAACGAGGTCGTATCGCGCGATCGCCTCGTCGAAGATCTCTGGCGCGATCATGCGCCGGAGACGGCGTCAAACGCTCTCGCTGCCCTCGTGACACGGCTGCGACGTGTGCTTCCGGCAGATGTGCTCGTGACAAAGCCGGGTGGATACTCGATCGAGATCGAGCCCGATTCGATCGACGCCCAGCGTTTCGAGCGGCTCGTCGACGACGGTCGCCGCGCGCTCGCAGCAGGCACCTACGGCGAGGCCTCGGACCGGCTCCGCGACGCCCTCTCGCTGTGGCGAGGATCGCCTCTCGCTGACTTCACCTACGAACCGTTCGCCGAGCCGGCGATCCTCCGGCTCGAGGAACTTCGGATCACGGCGCTCGAAAGCCGGGTCGACGCGGACCTCGCGCTCGGACGTCACGGCGACCTGATCGGCGAACTCCAGTCACTCGTCACTGAGCACCCCCTGCGGGAGCGGTTGCGCGGTCAGCTCATGCTCGCGCTGTATCGCTCGGGTCGACAGGCCGAGGCACTCGAGACGTATCGCGAAGCTCGAGTAACGCTGCTCGAGGAACTCGGCATCGACCCCAGCCCGGCACTGCAGGAGCTCGAGCGGGCGATCCTCCTTCAGGACGAGTCGGTCGCGACACCGACGCCCGCCCCGCTCGAAGCCGCGCCGGAACCGTCGAGTCCTGATGCAGGTCCCGAGTTCCATCGCGTGGCCGACGAGGTGCGACCCGTGACGATCCTCTTCGCCGACATCGTCGGGTCGACAGCGCTCGGGGAGCGCCTCGCGCCCGAGGAGACGAAGGCACTCGTCGGCGAGTGCGTGACGATCATGAGCCGCGCGGTCGAGGAGTACGGCGGGACCGTGCAGGCCTACCAAGGCGACGGCATCTGCGCGTACTTCGGCGTGCCACGCGCACACGAGAACGACCCGGAGCGAGCGGCGCTCGCGGGACTCCGGATTCTCGGGCTGATGGACGAGTACACGAGCGACATCGAGCGAGCGTGGGGCATCTCCGGCTTCAGCGTGAGAGTCGGCATCAACAGCGGACGCGCAGCCGTCGGGCTGGTCGGCGCGGCCGATCCTCAGGCAGTGGCTCTCGGTGACGCCACGAACGTCGCCGCGCGGATTCAAGCAGCGGCCGAGCCCGGAACGGTCCTCGTGGGGGAGTCTTCGGCCCGACGGCTGACCCATCGGTTCGTACTCGAGCCGCTCGGTGACATCGACGTCAAAGGGCGAGATGCGCCCGTCGCGGTCTCCCGTCTGGTAGGGCCTTCCTCCCGGGAGACTGCCTCTCCCGCTCTGCCGTGCGTGGGTCGAGACCGTGAGATCGCGGAGCTGCGAGCCGTCGTCGACGATCTCGTTTCGGGACGGGGGCGCGTCGTCGTCATCGCGGGCGCGGCCGGAATCGGCAAGACCCGCCTCGTCGCAGAGCTGCGGTCCCTCAGTGAGGGGCGGACGACATGGCTCGAGGGTCACTGCCTCTCGTACGGAGGTCTGCCTCCGTGGCCGTTCATGGAGATCCTCCTGGGCTGGCTCGCGGCCGAGGCCGGTGAGCCCGAGATCGCCGTTCGGACGAAGGCCCGCGCGCGGCTCGGTGCGCTCCTCGGCGAGGAGTTGGACGAGGTGCTCTCGTCGCTTGGCCAGCTCCTCCGGCTTCGCCAGGAACCATTTGCCGACGCGAGCGAAGAGGGAGGAATCCCCAGGGCATACATCCACTGGCTGGAGGCCCTGGCAGCAGAACAGCCCGTGATCGTCGTGCTCGAGGACGTCCAGTGGGCGGACGTCCCCACGCGCGAACTGGCGGAGGCCGTGCTCGAGCTGACGGATCGTGCCGGGCTGGCGCTCGTGCTCACAGACGAGCCGATCGCCAGCTCCGAGGGTGCAGCCCTGCGATTGCGTGCACTGAGCGATTACCCGCACCGGGCGACGGAGCTGGCGCTCCAGTCGCTGACCGACAACGCTTCCGATCAGCTGCTCTCGGAGATGGTCGGAGACGACATCGACGCCACATCGCGAGAGCGGCTCATTCGGGAGGCGGAAGGAAACCCGCTGTATCTCGAGGAGCTCGCACGCGCACTCGAGGAAGGCTCGCTCGAATCCCGCGGGCGAACGTGGACGATCTCGATGCGATCCCCCGAGCTCCTGCCACCTACTCTCGAGAACCTCCTCGTCGCGCGGATCGACCGACTAGCGGCTGGGCCGCGACACCTCGCTCAAGCTGCAGCGGCTGTGGGTCGGACCTTCCGTGTCGGCGTCCTCGCGCACATCGTCGGCGAGGACGTGACGCAAGATCTCTCGGCACTCTTCCGGACGCAGATCGTCCGCGAACGTCGCCGCTACCCCGACTTCGAATGCGACTTCACGCACGGCCTAATGCAGGAAGCTGCGCTCTCGACGCTGACGGCTACAGGTCGTCGCGATCTCTACGCCCGTGTCGCCAGGGCTTTCGAGGACGTGTATGCGGACTCCCTCGACGATCACGTGGTGCAGCTCGCCCACTACCACGCGCAGGCCGGAAATCTCCCTAAGGCACTCAAATACGCCGAGCGCACCCGCGGCGACTCAGTCTAGCGCTCGAGCCACCAGTTCTCCGCGTTGACGAGCGGGTCCCCGGCGGTCGGGGCGAAGTTCCGGACGGTCGATCTCGAGACCGCCCATTGGGGTCGTTCGACGAGCGGGATAGCCGGCACGTCCCTCGCCATCTGCCTGTCGGCTCTGTTCAAGACCCGCGCGCGCTGATCTACGCCGAAGATCCGTTCGGCCTGATCGAGGTCGCGCGTCACCGACCGCTGGCAGTAGCCCGTGTAGTTGTCTTCACCTCCGCAGGTGAAGACCCCGTTCAGCTGGGGATCCGGATCGCGCGGGCTGAAGCCGAAGAGCGCCACATCGAAGGCGCCGCTCGGGAGAATCTGGCCGATGAACGTCGAGGCAGGCGCGAAACTCGGCAGCACCTCGACGCCCACCCGTCGGAGTTGCGCTTGGACGAGTTCGAGGACTCGTGACCGATAGTCGCCTCGAACGCCAAGGCTCACAAACCGGAGCGAGAGCCGCTCGCCCGCGCAAACGTAGATCTCGCCCACATCTCGACGACAGCCCGCCAGCTTGAGCAGCCTGTGCGTCTCAGCCGGGCGGTAGCGATAGGTGCTCCAGTTGGGCCGATAGTGCCGGCTCCAGGTCGGGAAGACGATGCTCTGGCGCAGCCGTCCTTGCGCGCCTAGGTCCGCGTATGCGGCTCGTACGAGCGGGCTTCGATCGATTCCGAAGGCGAGCGCGCTGCGAACCAGCTTGCTCCTGAGGGCACGATGTCCGCCTGGACCGATACGGATCTCGAAGTGATCCCACGTCTCGCCGGCGAAAGTACGAATCTCGAGGCCGCGCTCACGCTGAACGGAAGGGACGAAGCTCGGCGGGAACCCTTGTGCGACGTCGAACTCTCCGCTCCGGAACCCGTCGGCGAGCGTGCCCCCGTCGACGTGGAAGCGAATGACAAGTCGGTCGAGGTACGCCGGGTGCCGACCCCAGTACCGAGGATTGCGACGGAGCGTGATCTTCTCGCCGCGGTCCCAGTGCTCGATGAGGAACGGGCCGCTTCCGATCGGTTGGCCCGTCTTCGGATTTTCGATTCGGTCCCTCCATACGGTCGCCAGGTCTTCGCCCAGGAGCACGTGACGCGGCAGGATCCTCCCGAACAAGCCGCGGAACGCCCCCAAGCGCGAACGCAGTACGACCCTGACCGTCTTCGCATCGAGCGCCCGGACGCTGCGAACTTCTGTCAGCTCTGTGTCGTCAGGGTCACCGTGCTTCAGGATCGCCTGATGCGTGAACACGAAGTCGGCGGCCGTGATCGGTATTCCGTCGCTCCATTGGGCCTCGGGCCGGATGTGGTAGGTCAGCGTGAACGGCGCCTTCTTCGTGTAATCGACGTCCGAAACGAGTCGCGGCCTCCAGGTGAAGTCCGAGCCGACGTCGTATGGCGACTCCAGAACCCTGCCGAGGATGTATCTCAGGGTGAACGGCGAGGTTCCCGGAGGGCAGCGCTCGTCGAAGGGGTTGAGGCAGGCAGGCTCTTCCACTTGTAGCGCGAACACGACCGTCCCGCCCTTCTGCGGCGTCTGCCTACCCGCGCCGCCCGCCCCCGAGACGGCCAGGAGCGAGATGGCGATCGCGGCGGCGAGTACTAGCGCTCGAGCCACCAGTCCTCCGAGTTCCAGAACCAAGAGCCAAAGCCGTTTCGAACGACCCCTCGGACGGTTTCCCTGACGGCAAAAAGAGAGGTGTTCTGAAAGAGCGGGATGACCGGTACAGCCGTCGCCAGCCTTGCGTCGATCCTGTTCAGGAGCGCGACGCGCCGACTGTCGTCGAGGATCCGAGCGGCCCGGAAGAGGTCGCGGGTGACGAGTCGGTCGCAGTAATCCGTGTAGTTGCTCGAAGCCTGGCATCCGAAGACGTCCGCCGGGCCCTCCGTGATTGCGCCCAAGATCCAGCCGAAGACCATGAGGTCGAACTCGCCACTCGGAAGGATCTCGCCGAAGAGCACGCTCGGCGGCGCGAAGATCGGTACGACCTCGACTCCGACTTCCCGGAGCTGAGCCTGTGCCAGCTTGACCGCGAGCTCCCTCCGTTCGACGCCCGACGGCGCCGCGAAGCGGAGTGAGAGACGGTTGCCGGCGCAGACATAGATGCCGTCTAGTCCCCTGCGACAGCCTGCCTCCCCCAGCAGGCGCCGCGCCCGATCCGGTTGGTAGCGATATCGCTTCCAGCTCGGCTCATAGAAGCGGCTGCTCGGCAAGAAGACGACGCTGTCGTCCGGCTCGCGCGCCGCCGCACTCGCGAGGGTCAACTCTCCGACCGCTCGGGCGATCGCGACGCGGTCGATTCCGTACGCGAGCGCCTGCCGAACGAGCCGGGCACCTGGGCCGGCTCTGAGAGCGGGATGCCCTCCCGGTCCCATCCGGATCTCGACGTGCTCGTAGGAGGCGCCGACGACGGTCAGGACTTTGATCCCAGGCGTGCGCTCGCGGTGCAGCTTCAGCGCTTGCGCCTCCAGCACGGCGGGACCAGGATCGATCATGTCGATGTCGCCGCGACGCATCGCCTCCGCCGTGTCTTCCGGAGGGAAGAAGCGCACGACGATCCGATCGAGGTAGGCGGCGTGCGGTCCCCAGAAGCGCGGGTTCCTGACGAACGTCAATTGCCTGCCACGCTGCCACCCCGCGAGGAGGAAGGGGCCGCTCCCGATCGCCCGCTTCGTCTTCGGGTTGTCGATCCCGTCCTTCCAGACGCTCTCGAAGTCCTCACCGGCGAGCGCATGTCGCGGCAGGACGATGGGGAAGAGAAGTCGCCAATCGACAAAGGGCGCGCGCAAGACGACCTCTACTCGTTTCCGGTCGAGCTCGCGGACGCTCCGCACTCTCGTACGGTGTCCGGGATCGAAGAAGTCGGCAGACGTCACGTACTTGCGGATCGCCTTGTGTGTGAAGACGAAGTCCTGCGCAGTGACCGCGGCGCCGTCGCTCCAGCGGGCCTCCGGGCGGATCTGGTAGACGAGCGTGAAGGGGTCCTTCGCGACGATCTCCGCGTCAGCAAGGTTCGGAACGAGCGTCGCATCGGGTTGTACCTCGAAGGCGCCTGGAAGCACCTGTTCCATCAGAAGTGGAAGGCCACCGCACTCGAGGAGCACGTTGAGACACGCAGGCTCGCTGGCCGTCCTTGTTCCGATGACGAGCGTGCCGCCCCTGCCGGGCGTCTGCGTGCCCGCGCCGCCCGCGCCGGAGACGGCGAGGAGCGAGACGACGATCGCCGCAAGGATGGCTAGTCCGCGAGCCACCAGTTCTCGGCGTTCCAGAACGGGTTCCAGGGGAGGAAGACGAAGTTCCGGACAGAGGTGTCGTACGCGGCCGTGAAGACGAACTGGAAGAGCGGGATCGTCGGGACGTCGCTCGCGAGCCCCCGGTCGGCTCTGTTGAACACACCAGCGTGTCGACGCTCGTCGAGGATCCTGTCGGCCTGGTTGAAGTCGGCCGTGACGAGCCGCTGGCAGTAGCCGGTGAAATTTATCGGCGCATCGCAGCCGTAGACATCGGCCCACGATGCAACGGGTGAGCCGACCCACGAGAACAGTGCGACGTCGAAGGCACCCTGCGGGAGGATCTGGCCGAAGAACGTCGGCGGAGGTGCGAATACCGGCACGACCTCGACCCCTGCAGCCCGAAGCTGCGCCTGTATCAGGGGAAGCGCCTGCGCTCGGGCCGCAACCCCGGCGGTCGTCACGAAGCGCAACGAGAGACGCTCCCCGCCGCAGGAGAAGATCCCGTCTGCTCCCCGATGGCATCCAACTTGCTCGAGCAGGCGGCGGGCCTCCGCCGGTCGATAGCGATACGCGCTCCAGTTCGGCTCGTAGTAGCGGCTCTGGGCGAGGTGCACGGCGCTGTCGAGTACTCGAGCGGAGGGATCAACCTCGCCCCATATCTGTCGAACGAGCGCGGTGCGGTCGATCCCGTACGCGAGTGCGCGGCGCACGAGCTTGTTGCGAAGCGCCGGGTGAGCGTTCCCTTCGAGCTGGACGTCGAGGTGCTCGAAGCCGGTGCTTACGGGCGCGACCAAGCGCACCCCGGGCAGCCGACGAACGGCCGGGACGACCGGTTGTGGAACGCCCATTGCGACGTCGAGCTCGCCGCTCCTCAGCTCCTCGGTGGGATCGGTAGCCGACCCCGCGAATCTGATGACGAGCCGCTCGACGTAGGCTGGGTGCGGCCCCCAGTAGCGGGGGTTGCGGCGGAGGACCAACTGTCGGCCGCGCTCGAGCCGCTCGACGAGGAACGGGCCACTCCCGATGGGTCGACCCGTTCGCGGATCGATGATCCGGTCGCGCCAGACCTGCGTGAGGTTCGAACCGCCCAGCGCGTGCGCCGGGAGGATGCTCCCGAAGAAGTCGTGCCAGTTCGCGGACCTCGGCCGAAGAACCACTCGTACGGTCTTGCGATCGACAGCACGGGCACTCCGGATGGGGGCGTGGAGCTCACGGACCTCCGGAATACCGTGACGGCGTATCGCCCGCAGCGTGAAGATGAAGTCCTGCGCCGTGACCGGGACTCCGTCGCTCCACCGCGCCGCCGGATGGATGTGGTAGGTCAGCGTGAACGGCGGCCGCCTCGTGAGTTCGACCCTCGAGACGAGGCTTTCCTGGTACGTGAAGTCGGGACCAACCTCGAACGGCCTCTGGAGAACCTTGTCAATCCAGAAGAACAACCCTCCGTTGCAATTCGCGGGTGGGACGTTTAGACAGGCAGGCTCGGGGGCAACCTCCCGAAAGACAAGCGTGCCGCCGCGCTTCGGCGTCTGCGCGCCAGCGCCGCCCGCTCCAGAGACGGCGAGGAGCGAGGCGGCGATCGCCGCTGCGAGAGCTAGCGGTCGAGCCACCAGTCCTCCGCGTTCCAGAGCTCGTGAGCCGACGCCGTGGGGACGTTCTTGATCGCGGCCCTATGCGCGATCACGTTCGGCGTCTGAAAGAGCGGGATCATCGGCACGTCCTTCGCCAGTTGGACGTCGGCCCGGTTCAGGACGCGCGCGCGCTGCCCGGCGTCCAGGATCCGATCGCTCTGGCCGAGATCGCGCGTGACGAGTCGCTGGCAGTACCCCGTAAAGTTGGACGCGCCGCCGCAACCATGCACCCATGCCCCGAGCGCGTCTGGCACGGCGAAGAACGCGAACTCGGCGGCATCGAACTCGCCGCTCGGGAGGATCTTGTTGAACAGAATCCCAGCGGGCGCAAAGCTGAGCACGACCTCGATACCGGCCTCTCGGAGTTGGCGCTGGATCAGCTCGACGGTGCGGATTCGAAACGTCGCCCCTGCAACTGTCAGGACACGGAGCGAGAGCCGCTCGCCGGCGCACGCGTAGATGCCATCGGCTCCGCGCCGGCAACCCGCCTGCTCGAGGAGCTGGCGGGCAAGTGCAGGGCGATAGCGGTAGCCGGCCCAGTTGGGACGGTACGAGCGATTGGTGTTCAGGAGAACGGCGCTGTCGCTGGGCGGGTACCGCGGATCGAGCTCACCGAGGACCGTCCGCGCGATCGCCACCCGATCGATCCCGTAGGCGAGCGCCCGGCGGACGAGCTTGTTCCGGAGCGCGGGGTTCCCGCCGGGGCCGAGGCGGAGCGCGAGGTGATCGAGGGCGTCGAGTCGGGATGCGACCACCCTGATGCCGGGAATACGCCGAAGCTCCGTGATGATCGCCGGGTCGCGTGTGTACGCCATGTCGACGTCGCCCTGTCGAAGCGCCTCGAGGACCTCCGCGGGGGGTGGCATCCCGCACACCCCCTGGCAGCTGCGCATGACGATCGAGTCGAGGTAGGCCGTATGGGGTCCCCAGTAGTTCGGGTTCCGGACGAGAACCATCTGCTTGCCGCGCTCCCAGCTTCGGATAAGGAATGGTCCTGTTCCGATCGGTACTCCAGTCCGGGGATTCTCGATCCCGTCGCTCCAGACCCTTCCGAGATCCTGGCCCCGAAGGGCATGCTCCGGCAAGACACGCTCGAAGAGGGTGCGCCATCCCGCCACGCGCTCGCGGAGGACGAGCCGGACGGTCTTCGGGCCGACTGCTCGGACCGATCGAACGAGGCGATGCACGCCCTGGGGCTCGGATGGGAGATGCTCCACGATCGCCCTGTGTGTGAAGACGAAGTCCCGCGATGTGACGGGCACTCGGTCGCTCCAGTGGGCGTCGGAGTCGATCTGGAGGGTCACGGTGAAGGGCGGCATCCTGGTGAACGTCGCGCCGGACACGAGCTGCGGCACCAGTGTGAAGTCGGGTCCGAGCACGAAGGCCCCTTCCAGAATCTCTCCGAGGTAGGCAGGCAGCCCGCATGCCTCATTGACGGGATTCAGGCACGTCAGATCCCCGACCGGTCCGAAGACAACCGTGCCGCCGCGCTTCGGCGTCTGCGCCGGTACGCCGGCGGCCGGCGCAACGGCGACCGCTCCTCCGACCACCACTGCGGCGAGCACGAGCAACGGGCGTCTCACGACCAGATTCCTCCTCGACCTTCTTGACCGCCCGCCACTACGTGATCTTCCGCACGTGACGATACGACGCCAGGGCGTGCAACTCAAGGCGTGGCCGTGTCGTCTTCGGGCGCGCGGACGGTGACCCATACCGACCCGTCACCGGCAGCCACCCGCTGCGGCTCGTTGCCAATCCCGATCGTGGCGACGACATCACCGGTCTCGGGGTCGATGCGAGTCAGGGAGCGACCGAGCCTGTTCGCGACCCAGACGGCTCCCTCGCCCACCGCGACGTCGACAGGCCCGTCTCCGACGTCAACGGTCGTAAGCGTGGGCGTCTGGCCCGGTCCCGGAATGGCGATTCGCGTCACGGTGTCATCCTCGAAGTTGGCCACCCAGAGGTCGCTCGGCCCCACGGCGATCGCTGCAGGAGCCTGTCCCACCGTGATCTCGCGCTGCTTCTGGCTCGTCAGCGGATCGACTTCGACCACCGAGTTCGCCGCTCGGTTGACGACCCACAGCGAGCCGAGTCCGAAGGCGACGTCGGAGAATGCGGGGAGCACGGAGCTCGACGACGTGAGCAGACCGGCCTCGAGCCCTATCGACGTCGCGGCCCCGGTGCGGGCATCGACCCGCCCGAGGTCACCAAGCTCGCACGCGAACCAGGCGAATCCGCCGCCGAAGGTGACGCTCGCTCGAGGAGCGCCACATGGCGTGTTTCCTCCCAGAGCCGCGATCGGGCTCGCCGCTTCGTTCTGTTCGGGGTTGATGCGAACGAGCTCCGAGAGGGCGCCGAGCGCGACCCAGACAGAGCCAGCGCCGAATGTGAGGTCGCTCGTGTAGTCACCGACCGGGATCGTGGCGGGCCGCGTGGCCGTGTCCTGCGGGTCGATCCGCGAGACCGTCTCGTCGTCGACGTTGGCCACCCAGACTCCGTCCGCGCCCGTGGTCACCGCTTGTGGTGCGACGCCCACGGGTACTTCGGCGACGAGCTCGTTGGAGCCAGGGTCGATGACACCCACGGAGTTCGGCGACACCGAGGAAATGCCGCCCGCATCACGGCTGAGCTCGAAGGCGAGGACGGCGGCGAGCACAAGGAGCACGACCGCTGCCGCCGCCGCGATCAGCCCACGCCGCGACGACTTCCGCTCGGATGACGGCACCTCGACGAGACGAAGCGCAGATCGCGTGGCAGCGAGAAGCTCCCCCGCCGAGCGATACCGTCGCCCCGGCTCCTTGGCGAGCGCTCGTGCGAGCACCGTGTCGAGCTCCTTGGGAAGGTCGGGACGCGCTTTCGACGGCGGGGTCGGCTCCTCGTGGACGTGCGCCCAGAGGAGGGCGACGTCCGTAGCCCGCGGGAAAGGAGATTGACCCGTCAGGCACTCGTAGAGGACGCAGCCGAGCGAGTACACGTCTGCGCGCTCGTCGAGCGCGTTGCCCGTGATCTGCTCGGGAGCGACGTAGTCGAGTGTGCCGACGATCTCTCCCGCGACGGAGACACCAGAGAGCGAGCCCGTGCGCTTGGTCAGGCCGAAGTCGCCGAGGTAGCAGTGCTCACGACCCGCCGACTCCGCGATCAGGACGTTCGACGGCTTGACGTCTCGATGGACGAGTCCCTTCTCGTGCGCTGCATCGAGTGCCTCGGCGATCTGGGAGAGGAGCTCGACCGTGCGCTTGGGCTCCAGTGCACCATCTTCCGCAATGACCTTGGCGAGGTCCGAGCCTTCGACGTAGCGCATGGCGAGAAAGAGCAGGCCGTCCTCGTCACCCGCCTGGTAGATGGGGATGACGTGCGGATGGTCGAGCGAGGCAGCGATCTTCGACTCGCGCAGGAAGCGCTCGCGAAAGCGCTCGTCCTGGGCGAGCTCGGGCGCGATCACCTTGAGCGCGACCTTTCGCCCCAGTCCCTCCTCCTCGGCACGGTAGACCGCGCCCATCCCCCCGCGGCCGATGAGGGCCTCGATCCGATAGCCGGCGACCGTCGTACCAGGCGCCAGCGAGGAGCCCGCGACGCTGCTCACCCGTCAAGTGTCTGCCGTTGAAATGGCTATTGCAACATGCGGTGCGTCGGTCGCAATGTAACGACGGTGACATTCGCAACGTCGCGGACGCGAACGACACGGCGCGCGGTGACTCCTACTCTCGGGATATGAGGATCACGAGACGGGAGAACACCATGAAGCGCATCGCAACCATCGGAGCCATCGTCACCGCATTCGCAGTCGTACCGTCCGTCGCCAGCGCCGGGAGTACCGCCGCTCAGGTGCAGCCGCAGATCACGGCCCAGGTGATCACGGCCCAAACCGCGAAGGTGCAGCGTGCGCAGGTTGCGGTCTCGGTGCAGCGACACCTCGTGCAGGTGGCGCAGGCGAAGCGCTTTTCACTCCTCATCCGCGCACAGATTCGCTAGCTCGTCTCGTGTTCCATCCGAGGGAAAGGGGGCCGCAAGGCCCCCTTTTCTCGTGCGCATCACTTGACGATTGTGTATGCCTTCTGTGACACTTCAATGCGTACGATGTCTAGGATCAAGCGAACATCGCTCAATCTCGATCTCGATCTCGTCGCGCAGGCGCGGGACGTCTTGGAGACGCGCACGACGACGGAGACGATCCACCGGGCGCTCGACGAGGTCATCCGGCGTGAGGCGCTGCGGTGGCTCGCCAACTGGACACCTGACCTCACGCTCGAGGAGCTCGAACGCCTGCGGCGACCACGCTTCGCAGTCGACGAGTGACCGAGCTAGCCGACACCAGCGCGTGGGTCGTCGCCGATCGCGATCCGCAGTTGCGGCTGCACTTCAGTAGTGCCGTCGCGGGCGGCGAGATCGCGACCTGTGGCGCCGTAGCGTTCGAGCTGCTCTACGCAACGCGCAACGCGACCGAGTTCTCGACGGCTCGAACTGCGCTCGATCAACTCCACGACTGCCCGATCGGCGCGCGCCAATGGAGACGCGCATTCGACGTCTACGAGATGCTCGCGCAGAAGGGTGGGATGCACCACCGAGCCGTCAAGCATCTCGACCTACTCACCGCTGCGGCGGCTGAGTCCGCTGGGTTGCCAGTGCTCCACTACGACGCCGACTTCGAGGTCATCGCGCAGATCACGGGCCAACCGACGCGTTGGATTGCTCCGCGCGGCTCGCTCTGATCCTCAGAGTCCGA
>CAWHYV010000003.1:0-80940 GCA_963833725.1 uncultured Gaiellaceae bacterium | reverse complement strand
ACTGCAACAAGAGTGTTCGCAGTTCGCGTCAAATCGCGAAAGGACGGTTTCGCTCCGGTCGCACCGTCGGTACCACGGGAGGCGACAGATTCCCTTCTCCCGATAGGAGCGATCGATGTCCCGAGTTCGTCTTCTCGTCGTGCTCGCGTTCGCCGTCGCGCTGCTCGTCGCACCGGCTGCACGGAGTGCGTCCTCCGACATGGTCGTCAGCCAGGTGTATGCGGGCGGCGGCAACAGCGGCGCGAGCTACGCGAACGACTTCGTCGAGATCTTCAACCGAGGCACGACCGCGATCGACCTCGGCGCGTGGTCGATCCAGTACGCGTCCGCGGCGGGAACGAGCTGGCAGGCGACTGTGCTGTCTGGCTCGGTGCAGCCCGGCAGGTACTTCCTCGTCCAGCTCGCGTCCGCCGCAGCGGTCGGCGGAGCGCTGCCCACGCCAGATGCAACAGGCACATCGAATCTCGCGCAGTCGGGTGGAAAGGTCGCCGTCGTCCGCGGTACGACGCCGCTCACCTGCGGAGCATCAGCCGGAAGCTGCTCCTCGAACGCGCTCGTCGCCGACCTGATCGGCTACGGATCCGCGGCCGACTACGAGGGCGCCGAGGCTGCTGATGCGCTGACGAGCACGACCGCTGCAATTCGGGCTGGTGCGGGTTGCACGGACACGGATGCGAATGCGAGTGACTTCTCGACTGATGCGCCGTCGCCGCGGAACTCCTCGACGGCAGCGGCTGCGTGCGCGGGTGGGCCGCCTCCGCCGACGCCGGGCCTGTCGGATGACGCGGCGGTCGACATCGACATCCAGCCGGTTCTCTCGATCGCGCTCGAGCGCCAGAGCATCAGCTTCGGCAACGCCATCGCCGGTGAGACGCCCGCTTCGGTCTCGGAGCGGGTCACGGTCTCGAGCAACAACGACTCGGGGTACGCCCTGAGCGTGCACCGTTCGGCCTTCGCTCCGGCCGACCTCCCGCTCGGCCTTTCCGCAACGGCTCCGTCCGGCGGCCAGGTCGGCGGTTCGCTCGGCGGCGGCGCAATGGTGGCAATCCCGATCGCACCAGCCGCCGATCTCCTCATCGGCACGACGGCTGCGCGAAGCGCTCAGGGCGGAGACGCGTGGCAGACGCGCGTCGGCTTCGTCTCGCCGCTTCCGGTGGTTGCGCCCGGGCGCTACACGGCGAGCGTCACGTTCACCGTCATCGGCCGATGATCCGGGCCGCCGCCTGCACCGGACTCGTCGCGCTCGTGCTCGTGCCTGCATCTGCGGGCGCGAGCACGACGCGACCACCGGTGGCGCTCACGGCGTCGCCGGCGCACGTGGCGCTCACCGGCTCCGGACGTTCGACGGTTCGCGTCACGAACCGAGGATCCAGTCGCGTCGTCGTGGATGTCGGTCGTGCGGGATTCGCACTCGACCTGCGAGGGAGTCCGAAGATCGCTGGTCGCGACCTCGTTGCACGTTCAGCCGCCGGCTGGCTCAGGTTTCGCCCTCGCTCCCTCGCACTCGAGCCGGGCGGCAGCGCGGAGGTTTCGGTCGAATCGAAGCTCCCGCCGCGGGCCGAGCCGGGTGATCACGACGCGCTGCTCCTGTTCACGACGCGGCGACGGGTCCGTGACGGCGTAGCTGTGCGCATGCGGATGGGAGTCGTCGTCATCGTGCGGGCTCCTGGAGCGGTGGTGCGCCGCCTCGAGCTCCGCGCCTTGCGAGTGACCCGCAAGGCGCGCGCACGCATCCTCGAGCTCGCTGTGGCGAACCGGGGAAACGTGACCGAGTCGATCACGCGATCGAACGGGACGCTCTCGCTCTTTCGTCGTGGGCGCCGCATCGTGCAACTGCGGGTCGAGCCCCGCGACATCCGTCCACGGACACGAGGTGTTCTCCAGTTCGTCTATCGGGGCACTGAACGAGGCACGGTGACCGCTCGCGCCGACGTGGCGCCCGGCTCGTCGGGCCGGCTCTTGCGGCGAACGTTCAGGATCCGGCTGTAGGACCGCGCGCTCTCGGTCGCCGCCGTTGCACTGACGCTTACGCCCAGGTCGCGCAGCAGTCCGTCCTCGAGCCCGTACACGAGCCCGTGCACGGTGAGGTCCTGATGGCGTGCCCATGCGTCTTCGACGACGGTCGTCTGGGAGACGTTGACGACCTGCTCGACGACGTTCAGCTCACAGAGTCGGTCGAACCTGCGCTCGCCCGTGAGCAACGCGAGCTCGGCGGCATGCTTCTCTCCGACGTCCATCACGTGCCGGAGCCAGTTGTCGATGAGTCCGTGGCGTGAGCCGTCGAGCGCTGCACGCACGCCGCCGCACCCGTAGTGACCGCAGACGATCACGTGCCGCACGCGGAGGACGTCGACCGCGTACTGCAGAACCGACAGGCAGTTGAGG
Source organism: uncultured Gaiellaceae bacterium (assembly GCA_963833725.1). Classification (GTDB taxonomy): domain Bacteria; phylum Actinomycetota; class Thermoleophilia; order Gaiellales; family Gaiellaceae; genus GMQP-bins7. The sequence continues at coordinate 78,555 of CAWHYV010000003.1, read as the reverse complement.
TCGGTGTGCACGACGACGTTCGCGACGTTGCGGTGGACGAACACCTCACCCGAGGCGAGCCCGACGATCTGGTTTGCGGGGACACGGCTGTCCGAGCAGCCGATCCAGAGGTACTCCGGCTCCTGACGGTCGGCGAGCCCGGAGAAGAAGTGGGGGTCGCGAGCGACCATGTCGGCCGCCCACGCGCGGTTGTTCTCGAAGAGCTCCGAAAGGTCGGCCACGGCGGGACGGTATCGCGGCGTCGCGACCCCACGACTACGATCGTCTCGTGGCGGATCTGCCCGGCGGAACGGTCACGTTCGCGTTTACCGACATCGAGGACTCGACGGAGCTCCTCAAGCGGCTCGGCGACGACTACCGCGACGTGTTGACCACGCACCGGCGCATCGTCCGCGACGCATTCGCGGCGCGCGACGGCATCGAGATCGACACGCAGGGCGATGCCTTCTTCTACGTCTTCGCGCGCGCCCGAGACGCCGTCTCCGCGGCGGTGGACGCTCAGCGCGAGCATGCCGTCGCTACGTGGCCGGGCGGAGTCGAGGTGCGAGTACGCATGGGGCTGCACACCGGTGAGCCCGCGTTGCACGAGGAGGGGTACGTGGGGCTCGACGTCGTTCGCGCGGCTCGCATCTGCACGGTCGGGCGCGGCGGGCAGATCCTCCTCTCGGAGACGACGCGCGCGCTCGTCGGCTCGGTGTTGCCGGACGGTGTCTCGGTGTTTCCGCTCGGCCAGCGACACTTGCGCGGCATCGACGAGCCGGAGCGCGTCTTCGAGGTCGCGATCGACGGGCTGGAGCTCGAGGATGTGGAGAAGAACGTCGCGGAGGTGCCCGCTCCCGAACCGGTAAGCCCGTCGCCGGCCGTTCCCGAACGCGAGCTCGAGCGCGACATCGCGCGTCGTTTCGAGAGTCTCGGGGCGCGGCTCGCGGCGGGGATCCAGGACAGCGTGCTCCGTTCGCTCGAAGGGAAGGTGGGTCAGTCGGGCGACGAGTCGGCCGTCGACGACATCGCGTCGCGCTTCGAGTCCATGGGCGCCGAGATCGACGCTCGCGTGCGCGCCGCGCTCGAGAAGAAGGGCGGCGTCTCGAAGCCAGTGGAGGACGATGACTGACGTCGTCGTCGACGGCTCGCTCGAAGGCATCGACTGGGAACGGGCCAAAGCCGATCTCGCCGCCGACGACTTCGACAACGGGCGGAGTGCCGACGCGTTGCGGCGATCCTTCGAGCAGTCGCAACACGTTGTGTTCGCACGCGACGGCGACCGCGTCGTGGGTATGGCCCGGCTTCTCTCGGACGGCGTCTGCAATGCGTACCTCGTCGACGTCTGGACCGCTTCGGCGTACCGGCGGCGAGGCATCGCCGCGGCGATGATCCGCCGCCTGCTCGGCGAGGTGCCCGGCCAGCACGTGGGCCTCCAGACCGACGGCGCCCAAGAGCTCTATCGATCGGTTGGATTCGAGCCGCAGCCGGAGTTCTGGTCGGTCGTCGTCGGCTCATGGCTCGACAACGACGCGAACCGCAGGTGAGCTTGACGCAGTACTACACGGCGACGACGCTCGACGGGTTCATCGCCGACTCGAACCACTCACTCGACTGGCTCTTCACGCGCGACCAGGACAGAGCGGGCCTTCTCAACTACGCCGATTTCATCGCCGGCGTCGGAGCGCTCGCGATGGGCTCCTCGACGTACGAGTGGATCCTCGACCACGAGTTCAAGGGCAAGGACCCTGCGGAGTGGAGGTGGCCGTACGAGATCCCGTGCTGGGTCTTTACGAGTCGCGAGCTGCAGGTCATCCCGGACGCGCGGATCGAGTTCGCGAGCGGCGACGTCGCTCCCGTGCACGCCGAGATGGTCGAAGCCGCGGATGGGCGCAACGTCTGGATCGTCGGCGGAGGAGATCTCGCCGGTCAGTTCGCCGATGCGGGCCTGCTCGACGAGGTCATCGTGTACATCGCGCCGGTAACACTCGGCGCCGGTGCGCCGCTTCTCTCGCGACAAGTCGAGCTGAGGCTCGAAGAGCTCGGGCGGAACGGTGACTTCGTCGCGGCGCGGTACTCCGTTGTGCGCCAACCTGCCTGACGCCTTGACTCGACTCGTGCTCGAGCCTACGGGGCGATTCGTGCCTCGCGCCTCCGCCGATTCTCGAGGGCCGACGCCCTACGAGCCCGTTCCACCGGGGTGGCACGGGCATCGGACTTGGCGTGCTGGTTGGCCCACAGAGTCTGCTCGGCCTCCGACATCTCGCGGATCACGAGTCGACCCGATGCGACCTGGTCGCGCACGTGGTCGAGCTTCGCCTGCCGCGCTTCCTGCTCTCGCTCGGTTCGCGTCATCGCCACTTCTCAGAGCCTCCCGTCCGCTTCTCGAACGCTCCTTGTTCAGCCGTGCTTCGAACCAGAAAACCGATGGAGGACCCGGTGGCTGCCGGGTCCTCCATCGGGTACGCAGTCGAAAGTACTAGACCGCGACGCCGTTGCTGTGAGCGACGACCTTGCCGCTCGTGATCTTGGGCTCGTTGGGGATCAACGTCTCGAGCTTCTCGTCGCGGATCCACGTTGCGACGACGTTCGAGGACTCCTTGCCCTGCTCGGGGGTCTCGAAGAGACCGATCGAGCTGAAGACGCCGTTGCCGGCCTCGATCAGGTAGTAGCCGGCGAAGCCCGGCAGCTTGCTGAGCTTCGGGACGAGCATCTCGTTGACCTTGCCGGTCAGCTCGGCCGTGCGATTCTGATCCACGCCGTCGTAACGGCGAATGGTTGCATGCATGTGGTGCTCCTTCGTTCCTATCAGGACAGGAGAGCTCGAACGAGCTTCCTGCAGCGCTCGGGTCGGTGCGACAGACGAAGAGCAGGTGCGGAGCCTCGACGGCTTCAAAGACACCCAACGCGCTCCAACGACCATAGCTGCGATGAGCTGACGCCGTGTTGCGTCTCCCGCGAATGCGCGTCGGCAGCGGGCATGCGCCTACCGTGGCGTACCGCCTTCGTCCTCCCAGGCGTCGACCGACCTCACGCCGGACGGGATCGATCCCGTCGCAGTCGTGCGTTCTGCCTGGCTCGCCTGCCGCTCGTCGACGATCCCCGACTTCTTGTACACGCCGTACGCCACGATCGCCTCGAGGTTGTGTCGGCCACCGCCTGGAAAGTACGTCGCCGAGAAACCGTCCCAGTCGAGTCCGTCACGATCCCCCCTCGCCGAAGCCTTGCCGGCTACGGCCCGTGGAAGATTCCACGCCTCGCGATCGCGCTCCCATTCACCGGGCGTCCCAGCCTCATGGGCGAATTCGGAAGGACCTTCCGTACGAGACTGCGTCATCGCCTCGCCTCTCCGATATGGCTCGGACCTGGCGCGACTCGGAGTGAGTGCAGCGGCGGAAGGAGGGAGCGGTGTGAACTCACGGTACCACCGCGCACTCGGAACCTCGGGGCGGCGTCTATCTCGAGCGTTCGAGTTCGCGATGGCCTGGACGGCATCGGTCTCCTCGTTCGCGCAATCGAGCACCGCTGGTTCGCCTGGTCAGGACGTCGCTCGCTGCGTCTATCCGGCTGACTGGAACCGCGCAAAACGCGTCTCGAGGCGGTTGGGGTCGGGGCGCCAGAGGCGCTTGGCCGGTGTATCGATCGTGGTTCCGTGGAATCCCTTTAGTACGTCGAGCATCGGCCCGTCCTCGTCATCGAGCAGACGACTTGAGACGTGGACGCGGAGATCGGGAGCGACACCGACGAGGTCCTCGTCGAAGGCGCGATGGTGGATGGAGCAGAGGGAGAGGCCGTTGCTCACGACAGGCTCGCCCGCCTGCTCTGCGTCGCCGACGATGTGCGCCGCGTCGAGGAGTCGAACCTCGCGAAGCCGGCAGATCGCACAGCGATCCTCGTATGCGGGCAGAACAGCGCCGCGGAACTGCGCCTGGTGGATCCGTTGCTTGACCTCGCGGACCACATAGCGACGCTCGATCGCGTCGGGGATGTGGACGGGCTCGCGCTCGTCGTATGGCCCGCGCATCTTTCCGAAGGTCAGGAGGACGCGAAGCCTGCCCGGATCGTCCTCCTGGACGTACGTTGGGTAGATCGGCTGGTAGTGATTCGGTCTCGATCCGACGAAGTAGACGATTGGCACGTCCAGTAGGTGTGCACTGCGCAGCCACCGATTGAAGTAGTTCTCCGGGTCGTCGCCTTGGTAGCGGTAGAGAACGCCGTCGGGAGTCTGCTCGTCGTGATACCGGTCTTGCTTGAACGAGCTGTTGACTGAGAGGGCGGCTGGGCCGCGCTGAGCTTCTCGCGATCGGTAGATCCCGAACCCCCTGCTGAGGAACGGCACACGCCTCCCCCGAAAGTTGAACCCCTCGAGCAGCGCGGCATATGGGACGTCGGTTCCCCACTTCGCCTGAAGTACGTCGAGCGCCGCGAAGCATGCGCTCCTAACGTCGTCGTCGCGCATCGGTCGATTCTCAGGCTCCACCCGCGGAATGACAAGCGCCCCGCTTTCGCGAGGCGCTTGGGCTCGATGAGATGCGCGGCTAGCTGCAGCCGGTGTTGGTGCCGCAGTCGCGGCACGTGTAACAGCTGCCCGTCCGCACCATGCGGCCGCCGCAGCGGGCGCACTCCTGCGCGTCCTCCCACTGGTTGAAGAGGGCGGTCTGGCCCGGCGCTGCGACGGTGACGCCCATCGTCTCGGCTGCGGACGCGTGGTCGCCGGCCTCGGTGTAGGCGGCCGCCAGCCGCTGCTTCACCTCGGCGGTGAGGATGCCGGCCTCCTCCTGCTGGTCCGTGGAGAGGAACTTCTTGCCCATCCAGCGGAAGATGTAGTCGACGATCGACTTCGCGACGCGGATGTCGGCGTCGTTCGTCATCCCCGACGGCTCGAAGCGCATGTGACTGAACTTCGAGACGTACACCTCGAGCGGCACGCCGTACTGGAGGCCGAGCGAGACGGAGATCATGAACGAGTTCATGAGGCCGGCGAGGGTCGTGCCCTCCTTCGCGATGTCCACGAAGATGTCTCCGGGCGTCCCGTCGTCGAAGAGGCCGACGTGGATGTAGCCCTCGTACTCGCCGACCTTGAACTTGCGGCCGACCTCCATGCGGTCTTCAGGCACGCGGCGGCGCTCCGGGAGCGCGCCGATCACGCCCGAAACAGGAGCGAGCGTCGTCGCGCCTGCGTTGGCCTTCCCCGAGAGCGGCTGCGCGACCTTGCAGTTGTCGCGGTAGATCGCGATCGCCTTGACGCCGAGCTGCCACGACTCGATGAAGAGCTGGGAGACCTCGTCGACCGTGATCTCCTCGGGCAGGTTCACCGTCTTCGAGATCGCGCCCGAGATGAACGGCTGGACGGCGCCCATCATCTTCACGTGGCCCATGTAGTGGATCGCGCGATCGCCGATCGCGCAGTCGAAGACGGGGTAGTGCTCGGCCTTCACGGACGGCGCTCCGACGATCGTGTTGCGCTCGTCGATGAATGCGACGACCTCGTCGGCCTCGGTCGGCGCGTAGCCGAGCTTCGCGAGAGCCATGGGCACGGTCTTGTTGACGATCGTGATCTCGCCGCCGCCGACGAGCCGCTTCGACTTCACGAGCGAGAAGTCGGGCTCGACCCCGGTCGTGTCGCAATCCATCATGAAGCTGATCGTCCCGGTCGGAGCGAGCACGGTGGCCTGCGCATTGCGGAAGCCGGAGACCTCGCCCAGTGAGAGCGCGTCGTCCCATGCACGACGGGCCGCCGCGAGGAGATCGTCGGGCACCGAATGGGAGTAGTCGATGTTGCCGACGGCCGCGCGGTGCTTTGCGATGACGCCCGTCATCGCCGCGGCGTTCGGCTGATAGCCGGCGAACGGGCCCATCCTCCGGGCGACCTCGGCCGACTTGCGATAGCTGCGGCCTGTCATGAGCGCAGTGATGGCTGCCGCGTACGCGCGACCCTCGTCCGAGTCGTACGGGAAGCCGCGCGCCATCAGGAGCGCGCCGAGGTTGGCGTAGCCGAGGCCGAGCTGGCGGAACGCACGCGCGTTGCGGCCGATCTCGGGGGTCGGATAGGACGAGTAGCCGACGGCGATCTCCTGCGCGAGGAAGACCACGTCGACCGCATGCTCGAACGCCTCGACGTCGAACTCGCCGTCCTCACGCCGGAACTTCATGAGGTTCAGCGAGGCGAGGTTGCACGCCGAGTCGTCGATCGACATGTACTCCGAGCACGGATTCGACGCGTTGATGCGACCCGTGTTCGGAAGCGTGTGCCAGGAGTTGATCGTCGTGTCGTACTGGACGCCGGGATCGGCGCACTCCCACGCGGCCTCCGCGATCTGGCGGAGCAGGCTGCGCGCGTCCGTCGCCTCGACGACCGAGCCGTCGGTGCGCGCCGTGAGATTCCACTCCTTGTCCTCGATGACCGCCTCCATGAACTGATCCGTGACGCGCACCGAGTTGTTCGCGTTCTGGTACTGGATCGACGCCCAGTCAGGCGAGTTCAGGGACATGTCGTACCCGGCCTGCTCGAGGACGCGCGCCTTGCGCTCCTCCTTGGCCTTGCACCAGATGAACTCCTCGACGTCCGGGTGGTCGACGTCGAGCACGACCATCTTCGCCGCGCGCCGCGTCTTGCCGCCCGACTTGATCGTGCCGGCGGACGCGTCGGCGCCGCGCATGAAGGAGACCGGTCCGGACGCGTAGCCGCCCTTCGAGAGCTGCTCCTTCGAGGAGCGCAGTCTGCTGAGGTTCAGGCCGGATCCCGAGCCGCCGCGGAAGATGATGCCCTCACGTCGGATCCAGTCGAGGATCGACTCCATGGAGTCGTCGATCGAGAGGATGAAGCAGGCACTGCATTGCGGTTGCGCCTCGAAGCCGACGTTGAACCAGACAGGGGAATTGAACGACGCGTACTGGTTGACGAGGATCGCCCCGAGCTCGGCCTCGAAGGTGTCGGCCTCGTCGTCCGTCGCGAAGTAGCCCCCCTCGCGGCCCCAACCGCCGATCGTGTCGACGACACGGCCGATCATCTGCTTGACGGAGCGCTCGCGCTCGGGGGAGGCCATGCGGCCGCGGAAGTACTTCTGCGCGACGATGTTCGTCGCCGTCTGCGACCAGAACTTCGGGAACTCGACGTCCTTCTGCTCGAAGGTGGGACCGTCGCGACCGGGGATGTGCGCGTCGCGGAGCTCCCACTCGATCGCGTCGAACGGATCGATGCCGGGAACCGTGAAGTAGCGCCTCGGAGCGACGCTCGTCTCCGCGTCGACGACCGTGTTCACGACCTCGCCGGTCGCCTGCTCCGTGACCTGCGCTTGCTCCGCGGTTGCCATCATTTCCTCCCGGACCGAGTTCGACAATACGTCTCCCCGCCCGGGTGAGCGATGTTCGTCATGCGAGCGGGCAGGGGATGGTAGGTCGCGAGTCGGACGGTGGGTTGCGACACAAAAATCCCTGCAAATAGGCCAAAACGCACGACGGGTTCATTCTACCCGACGGGGCACGTAGGCCGTTGAGAGGCGGGAGCTCTACGCGAGCGGGTCGAAGTCGCTCGGGTCGTCCGATCGCGCAGCCTGGCGACGACGCGAGACGTATCCGAGGCCTCCGGCTGCGAGCAGCAGGATCGACATGCCGCCGAGCACGAGCAGTGGAATCGGGACGGACGACGGTCCCGAGGTGTCGACATCCGGCGCCGCCTGCTGGTCTGGATTGGACGGGTCCGAAGGATCGGACGGATCGCCCGACCCACTCCCGCCCGGTGTCGTCGGGTCGTCGTCCCCGGGCGTCGGGTCCTCTCCGCCGGTCGTCAGGTTTCCGTTCAGCGCAGCCTGCAGCGCGCGCGTGATGACGTCCTCGGCGTCGGCGTAGTCGCGAAGGTCGTCCGGGATCGCGTCGATCGCCTCCTCGTAGCAGTTGAGCGGATAGAGGCGGTCGATGCGTCCGTTGTCGAACCAGTCTGCGAGCACCTTCTTGCCACACGCCGTCGCGGCACTCGCCGGGGGTGCGCTCGCGAGCGCGGCGAAGGCGCTCAACGCAAGCACGAACGCCGCTGCGAACGTGCGAAAGAGGCGAGCAGATGTCACGGGTGAGATGTCATGGGGAGCCGGAAGCCTAGGCGCGGAGTCTTTCGGCGCGCGGTGAGCCGGTGGTGTGGGGAGAGTAAACGATTTGTTAGACGCGTCTGGGCGTTACCCTGCTCCCTGCGCGCGACATCCCTGAAGGCGCCAGCTTCGCGGTCGCTCGCGTTGCGACGGGTAATCCGCTTCTCGCGCCGCCTGGCAAACCGCAGGGGTTGCTAGCGTGGCCCGCCATGGAATCGGCGTCGGAGCCGTCCATCCGGGCGTCCGGCTTCGGTGTCCTGGCGTTCGCCGCCCTCGTGGGCGCGATCCTCCTCGGCGCGATGTTCGCGGGCGACGCCTCGGATGTCGGCGGGATCCTTCCCGTCGGCGGCGCCGCGGTCATCGCGTTGGCAGCGTCGCTGCTGTGCGTCGCTCTCGCTCGGATCCCGACGCCACGCGTGGGTCGCTCGGGAGCGCTCGTCGTCGGCGCGGCGGTGGCGCTCACCATCTGGATCGGCGTCACGATGTGGTGGTCGATCGCGGGCGATCGCAGTTGGGAGGCCTTCAACAAGGCGGTCGCGTACTGCGCGTTCCTCGGACTCGGGGTGATGCTCGCGGCGGTCGGCCGACGGTTCGGCGCGCGACTCGCCGCCTCGATGCTGTCGGTCGTCATCGGCGCAACTCTCGTCTGGGCGCTGATCGCGAAGGCCGTTCCGGCGCTCGACCCGGAAGGCGATCGGGTCGCTCGGCTCCGCGAACCGGTCGGATACTGGAATGCCCTCGCGCTTCTCGCCGACATCGCGATCGTGCTCGGGCTCTGGCTCGGAACCGACGCGCGAGCACCGACGCGTGATTCGAGTCGGGGGTGCACTTCTCGTCTACGCCGCAACGCTCGCACTGCTTCTCACGCTCTCGCGGACGGGCGTCGTCGCAGGGGCCGTCGTGGTCGTCGTCTGGCTCGTCGTCGGGCACGAGCGCCTGGGGAGCGGGCTCCTGCTCGTAGCCGCGGCCGGGCCGGCGATCGTGGTCGGCGCCTGGGCGTTCACGAGGCCCGCTCTCACCGAGGACGTGGCGACGCGCTCGGATCGCGTCAGCGACGGTGCGGCATTCGGAGCACTCGCCCTTGCCGGCGCGCTCGTCGTCACGGGGCTCGTCGTCTTCGGCCTTCGGAGATCTCTCGATGCGTCGGCGCGTCGGCGCGTCGGACGAAGTCTGATCGCGCTCGCGGCGGTGCTGGTTGTTGCGACGGGTGGTGCCGCGGCCGTCGCCGCCGCGGATGCGGTGTCCTCGGGGCGCAACTGCTCGGAGGTCGTGAACGATCCCAGCCGCCTCGGCTCTCTGGATCCCAACCTACGGCTGTGCTGGTGGGGGGAAGCGTGGGACGTCTTCGCACACCACGGGCCTGAAGGCGCCGGTGCAGGAACCTTCGCGATCGCGCGCAAGCGCTTCCGTCAGGACGCGCGAAGCGTCGTCCAGCCGCACAGCGTTCCGCTGCAGCAGCTCGCTGACGGCGGCGTGGTCGGTCTCGGTCTGTTCCTCGCGCTCGTCGTGGCTGCGGCGGCGGCGTGCGTCTGCGCACTTCGCCGACTTTCAGGGCCGGAGCGGGCGGCCGCGGCGGCGCTTCTCGCCGCACCGGCTGCCTACCTCGTGCATGCCCTCGTCGACTACAACTGGGACTTCCTGGCCGTCACCGCGCCGACGATGGTCGCGCTGGGGGTCTTGACGGGCGCCGGGAGAGAGGCGCGAGCAAAGCGGAGCCGACCGTTCGTGGCGGTCGGCGTCGTTGTCGTCGCTGTCGTTGTCCTCGTCTCGTTCACCTCGCCGCGCCTCGCCGATCGCGCCGAGCGGGAGTCGACGAACGCTCTCGTCGACGGCGACTTCGATCGTGCGCAGGATCGAGCGCGCTGGGCGCACTTCTTCAATCCGCTCTCCGCGAGCCCGCACGTCGCCCTCGCGCGCGTCGCCGAGCGTCAGGGCGTTCGCTGGAGAGCGGAGCGTTCGTACATCCGCGCCGTCGAGCTGCAGCCGGAGAATCCCGAGACGTGGTACGCGCTCGGGATCTTCGAGTTCGACGTGCGTGAGAACCTCTGTGCCGCATACCGGTTCCTCAACAACGCGTACACGCTCGATCCGGTCGGAAACCAGTGGGTCGAAGGCGGCCCGCTCGACGTCGCGCGGGAGGCCGTCAACGCGGGCGGCTGCGCGCCGGGCTCGTAGACCTACGGGCCGAGGATGAAGACGACGTGCGCGCGGCCGAGCTCGCCGGCACGCATCCCGTCGAGAGGCGTCACGAGGCGGACGCCGAGATCCTTGCCGAGGCGCCGACCTTCGCCGGCGAATCCGGGCTTGTACATGACGATGCTGCGGGTCACCTGGCGCGGCGCATTCGTGACGGTGCCGACCTTGTAGCCACGTGCCTGCACGCGCGACGCCGCGGCCGCGGCCGCTCCCGTGCGTCCGTTGCCGTTCAAGACGAGGACGACGGTCTTCGCGCGGGGTCGTCTCGCGACGGCCGCCGTCGCGGGCTTTCGGTTGGTGGTCTGAGCCTGCCGCTGTTTCTGCGGGGCCAACACCTGCTCCTGCGCGGCGAGCTCGATGCGATCGGAGACGAAGCCCGTGAGCTTTCCGCCGCCGATGACGAGGAGAAGGAGGAGCTCGACCGCGGCAACGGCGACTGCGACGTAGGCGGCGGTTCTCCACGGCCGCACGAGCGCGTCGGGAGCTGGAAGTGGATGATCCACGGGCGATCGTTTCGCCCGCCGTACGCCTATTCCTTCTGGACCCACTCCCAGGTCGCGGCAAGGCCGTCCTCGAGCTCGACCATCGCGCCGAAGCCGAGCTCGCGTGCTGCGAGGCTCGGGTCGAGGAAGCTCCGCTGGAGCTCGCCCAGTCGCGCCGGCTCGTGCACGGCCGGCGTCTCGGAGCCGGCGACGCGTGCGGCGATCTCGTAGAGCTCGACGACCGAGGTCTCGCGTCCGGTGCCGACGTTGAAGACGCCGCCGCCGTGCCCGAGGGCCGAGAGCGTGGCCCGGGCGACGTCCCCCACATAGACGTAGTCGCGGGTCTGCCCGCCGTCGCCGAAGATCTTCGCCTGCTCCCCGCGTGCAAGTGCGCCGAGGAAGATCGCAACGACGCCCGCCTCGCCGTGCGGGTCCTGCCGCGGGCCGTAGACGTTTCCGTAGCGCAGCGACACGTGCTTCGTGTCGTGGAGGCGGTTGTACGAGCGCAGGTACTCCTCGGCTGCGAGCTTCGCCGTGCCGTACGGCGACAGCGGCTCGCAGGGGCTGTCCTCGCGCGCGGGCTCCTCGCACTCGCCGTAGATCGCGCCCCCCGTCGACGAGAACACGACTTGCGCGCCGTGCCGGCGCGCTTCCTCGAGGACGCGCACGGAGCCGAGCACGTTGATCTCCGCGTCGTCCACGGGGCGCTCGACCGAGACGCGGACGTCCGCCTGCGCTGCGAGGTGGAAGACGGCCTCCGGCCGCACGGCGTCGAAGAGGTCGTCGAGCGGCTCGCGGATGTCGCGCTCGTGGAGCACGGCGCCCGCCGAGACGTTGTCCTTCGACCCGTGGACGAGCGAGTCGACGACGACGACCTCGTCGCCTCGCGCCACCAGGGCATCGACGACGTGCGAGCCGATGAAGCCGGCTCCCCCGGTGACGATCACCCGCACGATCGCATCCTACGGACGGCCGTAGGATTGAGCGATGTTCGTCACCTTCGAGGGTCTCGACGGCTCCGGGAAATCGACGCAAGCGGAGCTCCTTCGCGCGCGCCTCGAGGGTGACGGGCTCGAGGTCGTCGCCACGCGCGAGCCGGGCGGGACCGAGCTCGGGGAGGGGGTTCGCGATCTCGTCCTGCACGGAGGGCACGTCGGCCCGTGGGCGGAAGCGCTCCTGTATGTCGCCGCTCGCGCGCAGCTCGTCGACGAGGTGATCCGTCCTGCGCTCGAGCGAGGCGCAACCGTCATCTGTGACCGGTACGTCGACTCGTCCATCGCCTATCAAGGGGTCGGGCGTGAGCTCGGCCTCGAGCGCGTGCTCGACCTCAACCTCGCGGCGGTCGGCGGTTTGCTCCCCGCTCGAACGTTTCTGCTCGAGCTCGACCCGAGCGAGGTGTCGTCGCGCATCCAGCGGCACTACGATCGGCTCGAACGGGAAGGAGACGACTTCCGCATGCGTACCGCTGCCGGTTATCGCGAGCTCGCCGAGCGCTTTCCGGAGCGGATCGTCGTCCTCGACGCGGCTCGATCCGCCGACGAGCTCGCGGAGGAGGTGTATGGAGCCCTTCGCATCCGTTCCTGAGCAGCCCGAGGCCAAGCGACTCCTCGCCGCGGCGCTGACCGACGGTGGCGCGCATGCCTTTCTGCTGCACGGGCCTGCCGGGGTCGGGAAGCGAACGGCTGCGTTCGCCTTCGCCGCGGCGCTGCTCGGCGACGAGCGCCGGGTCGCGTCGCGCTCGCACCCCGACCTCTACCTGCTCGAGCCGCTCGGCGAGATGATCCGGATCGACGACATTCGCGCCCTGAGGCACGACCTCCACATGCGCCCCTTCGAGGGGGATCGCCGCGTGTACCTCGTCCTCGACGCGGACCGCATGAACGACGAGGCCGCCGACGCGCTCCTCAAGGATCTCGAGGAGCCCCCGTCGTATGCGGTGATCGTTCTCGTCGCCGGTGAGCTCGGCCCGCTTCCCCCGACCATCCTCTCGCGCTGTCAGCTCATTCCGTTCCGTCGCCTGTCCGAGCCCGCCGTGCGGGAGTGGATCGCCGCGGAAGCACCCGAACTGAGCGCGGACGAGGTGCGCGTGCTGTCCCGTGCGTCCGGTGGGCGGCTCGATCGGGCGCGGCGCCTGCTCGACCCGGAGGCCAAAGCGCGACGCGATGCGCTCATCGCCGCCGCGCGCTCCGTCTATCTCGAGCCGGAATTCGACCCGAGCACGGCCGCCGGCGTGCTGTTGGGGCTGGCCCGCGAGCGCGGTGAGGAGGCCCGCGATCGCGAGCAGGCGCTCGTCGACTCGCTCGACCTGGCGACACGCGATGCAGAACAGCGTGTGCGTCGCGCCCAGCGCGGAGCCGAGCGCGACGAGCTCCTCGCAGCGCTCGAGGGCCTCGAGGCCTGGTATCGCGACCTCGTCGTCGTTGCTGCCGGGGCCGAGGACTCGGCCATTCATGCGGATCGACTCGACGATCTCCGCGAGGACGTCGGGGTACACGTCGGCGACGGCGTGATCGCGGCTGCCGAGGCGGTGCGGGAGGCCTGGCTCGCGCTCGACGAGTTCAACCTCAATCCGTCGCTCGCGCTGGAGGCGCTGTTCGTCCGCATGCGGCGCGACGTGCGTCGCGCCGCCCGCGTCTGACGCACTGCCCGACGCGAGCATCCTCATACCGACCTATCGCCACGTCCTGCTCCTGCCTATCGCCGAGCGTACTCGCCTGGACGACTCGCGGAAGCTCGAGCTCCGCCTCGCGAGCTCTGAGGCGACACGCGCGGTCAACGCGCAGCGAGCGCCTGGTTCGCCTTCGGCGTCGCCGCTAGGCCGAGCTGCTTGCCGCCAGAACGCCCCGGCTACACTCAGCCGGCCTCGCCGACGTAGCTCAGCTGGTAGAGCACTTCACTCGTAATGAAGGGGTCCCCGGTTCGAGTCCGGGCGTCGGCTTGTTTACTGGCCTCGGTTCCGGCTCTCGACGATCGCGCCGCGGGCCTCCGTGTGTACCGGGTGCCGCCTCGTCACGGCCACGTGAGCGAGCAGCCGCGGATGTCGACCCTGGTGCGCGCGCCTACCGCAGCGCGAAGACGTGCGCGCTCACTGTGGCGTTGTCGTAAGTCTCCAGCAGCTGGACGGCGCCTTCGTCCGAGATGTCGAGCGCATCCGCTGCGGCGTCGGTGACGAGCGCGTATCCGTTGTGGCCGACGAGCTCCGGCGCTCTGGACTTGAGCAGGCGATGAGCGATGACGACCTGCGGCCCGACGAGTTCGCGCTGTCCGGCGATGTTCTGGATCACGAACACACCCGCGTGCAACACGAACTTGAGGTCGAGCAGGTTGAGCTGCAGGCACGCGTCGCACCAACACGTCGAGGACGCCGCGCGCGGTGTCGAGGCGACGGCGGAAGTCCTCGTAGCACGCGTCGAGGCAGTCGAGCGCCTCCTGTCCGCGGGGGACGGACGTCGAGCCGTCCGAATACGCGAAGACTGCATCGCCCTCGAGCTTCGAGAGCATGAACGGTGGGACGAGCCGCTCGACGATGCCGTCGAGCAGGCCCGAGATCACCGAGTACGCATCCGGAACGGCACCGTCTGCGAAAGCGTCGTCACGGTGGGCGTGCGCGACCGTCTGGAGGAATGACGTGTAGCCACTGATGTCGGCGAGGACGAGCGGGCCGCTCGCGAGACTCGGGGCGGGGGCAGAGGTCAAGGCGGCGCCTACGGTACTACTAGTGGCGATGGACCCAAGCCAGTAGTTGGCGGTCGAATGCAACAAGGCGGGCGACCACATCCGCCCAACCGAGGCCGACCCGAAGCTCGCCCGGCGACAGCCACTCGCCCATCAGGATTGCCCGGCCGCGCGGACGAAGCCTTCGAGCCGCGCGGCCTCGTCCTCGAGATCGCGGCGTGCAGCACGGGGCACTGGGGCGAAGGGCGCGAGGCGGACGCGCCCACCCTCGAGCGACCAGGTGCCTGCGACGAATCCGTCGACGAGAAACGTCGCGGCGACCTCGCCTCCCTGGATCACAGCCGCGCGGTGCTCGTCCGCGAGCACGCGTCGCCGGTCGTCGTGACTCAGCACGAGATTGTCGAACCGCGGGAGGAGCCGGGGCGGGGCCGGGGTCTCGGCCGGAGGGATCGGCGCCCGCGGGAGGTCGATCAGCTCGCGCCCGAGCTCGTCTCGGAAGCGCCTGAGCGCATGTCGCTCGAGCCCGGTGTCGAGGACGCCGAGCGGCAACCCCGTCCATTGCGCGACGTCGGGACGGCTCGCCGGGCCGAACGCCGCGAGGTAGCGCCGGACGAGATGTGCGACGGCGGCGTCTCCCGACGATCCGTCCGCGCCGAGCCAGGTCCGCGCCGGGACGAACGTGCCGCCGCCCGTGTTGGAGCGCCAGATCGAGGACGACGGGCCGTTGACGAGGCCGGCGTGTGCTGCGAGTCCGTACCAGACGAGCCACGGACGGCGATCCTCGATTCGCAGCTTCGGTCGTCCGAGCGACGCGAGGAGCTCCGGGCGCGTGCGTGGATGCTCGGCTGCGAGCGTGGCGAGGCGCTCTCCGTCCTCGGCGAAGTCGGCCTCCTCCCCCAGGGCCGCGAGTTGCCGCTCGAGCTCCGCGACGCGCCGCTGGCGGTAGATCCCCGCGTAGGCGAGGTAGTCGGCGGCGCTGACGAGATGCAGCGTCGTCCGCATGAGCGTCGCCTTCACGACCTGCCGCTGTGCGACCGCGCGCACGAGGTCGTCGGCGCGAAACCCTTCCACGCGCGACCACAAGCCGAGGTACGGCGAGGGCGGCCACTGCGCCTGAATGCCCGCGACACGCTCGATCGCCCGCGTCGCCGACAGCCGGTGCCGACGGAGCAGGAGCTGTCGCGCGAGCGTGGCGCGATTCAGCTCGCGCAGGGTAAGCGTCCGCATGCGACGACGATAGTCACGACCTGGCTTTGCAGGCATCTTCGCGCGCACAGCGAATCGAGACAGTCCAATGCGGTCCTGCTCGTCGTTCTCGTGCTCGCATGCGCGGGCCTGCTCGCGATCGACCTCGAGCCGTCGGCCGCTCCGCGCTCGGCATCTGCTGCTCCGACGCGCGCGCTCGCGGCGTCGCGGCCGGCGAAGCCGTCCCCGCAGACGGTCGAGGTGGCATTCGTGCGCAAACCCTGGATCGTCCGCGTGAAGCGGGTCGTCCCGAAGGGAGAGTCGGCCGCGGAGGTCGCGCTTCGGGAGCTCACGCAGGGGCCGACGAGGGCCGAGCGGAGGAAGGGGATCCGAACCGCGATTCCCGAGGGCGCGCGCCTGCGCTCGCTTCGATCCGATGCGCGGGCCTGGTACGCGAGCTTCTCGCGCTCGACGCTCGGATCGGGCTCGGCCGAGACGAAGCGCACGAGGCTGTGGCAGATCGCAGCCACGCTCGCCCCACACGGCGCGAAGGAGGTCGTCGCACTCGCCACCGAAGGTCGCTTCGTCACCACCCTCGAGCTCGGCGTTCGACCCGGCGCGTGGCGGGGCGAGACCGGCGAGAACGACTACTCGTACGACACGCGCGGTGTCGAGCTTCGCCTCGCCGAGCTCGGCTACCTCGATCGGTCGGACGTCGGCGCGGCGGACGACTACCTCACCGAGCAGGCGCTGCTCGCCTTCCAGGGATGGGAAGACCTCGATCGCACAGGCACGGTCACGGGCCAGACGCAGCTGGCGCTCTTCACTGCCTCGAGGCCGAAGCCTGCGGCGCGGCGCCCGGGGCGCCGGGTCGAGATCTCTCGCGAGCGCGGCGTCCTGCTCCTGGTCGAGGACGGTGAGGTGGTTCGCGCGGTGCACACATCGACCGGCGCCGGCGGGGTCACGCCGGTGGGCGACTTCAAGGTCTACGCGAAGGTCATCTACTCGTGGTCAGTGCCATTCCACGTGTGGATGCCGTACGCGGCGTACTTCCGCGGGGGTATCGCGACGCACCAGTCGCCGGACGTTCCCTCGTACCCCGCGTCACACGGCTGCGTGCGCCTGCCCGAGGGTGAGGCGGAGCGCGTGTATCGCTTCGTGGACGTCGGCACGCCCGTGGCCGTGCGCTGAGGCCGGGCTACGGTCGCTCGGCGCGCTAGCTCGTGGCCTTCGACGCCGAGTGCGGCCCGTTGAACACGACCAGCAGAGACAGCGTCTCGTAGCCCGAGAAGCGGTGCTCGGCATGGGCCGCGACGAAGACCGCCTCGCCCTTCGTGACGGCCGCGACTCTCCGTCGACTTCGATCTCGCCCGATCCCCCCAGCACGACGTAGACCTCGTCGAACGCGTGCGGCGTCTGGCGGTCGGGTGCCGGCGCCACGAGGACGTAAACGCCGATCTCGAGTCCGGGAGACTCGTGGACGACCTCGTAGCCTCCCCCGGTCACGGCGAGTCGGGCGGCGGTCGCGTCGACGTCGAACCCGAGCACGTCTTCGACGCTACCAGCGGGTCAGTCCGCGAGGGACAGCGTGACGAGCAGCGGCTCCTGCGGCGGCGGGGCGGAGGGATCCTGCCGCGCGCGATCGTATCCACCGGCTCCGCCCGGTACCGCCGTGGCAAGATCGTCCCCGCGTGGAGACGATGCGCGCCATCCGTAAGCGCGAGTCCGCACCCGGGCTCTCGCTCGACGAGGTGCCTGTGCCGACCCGGGAATGGACGAAGTCCTCATCCGGATCGAAGCCGCGTCGATCTGCGGAACAGACCTCCACATCCGACGATGGGACCAATGGTCGTCCGAGCGAGTGGAGCCGCCGCTCACGCTCGGGCACGAGCTCTGCGGGACGGTCGTCGCGACGGGGAGTGCGGTCCGCGACGTCGCCGAGGGCGACTACGTCTCCGCGGAGAGTCACGTGACGTGCGGCGTGTGCTTCCACTGCCGGACGGGCAAGGCGCACATGTGCGAGGCAGACCGAGATCCTCGGCGTCGACCGTGACGGGGGCTTCGCGGACTACGTCGCCGTTCCGGCCTCGGTGGTCTGGAGGAACGACCGCTCGAAGCTCCCGCCCGAGATCGCCTGCCTGCAGGAGCCGTTCGGCAACGCGGTGTTCGCGACCTCGACGCAGGACCTCGCCGGCCGTGCGGTGGCCGTCCTCGGATGTGGGCCGGTCGGACTCTTCACGATCGCGATCGCGAAGGCGTTCGGGGCGGGCCGGCTCTTCGCCTCCGACCACGTGCCGTTCCGGATGGAGCTCGCGCGGGCGCTCGGAGCGGATGCCGTCGTGAACGTGGACGAGGTGGAAGACGTCCCGGCATGGTTCGTCGAGCAGAACGAGGGGATCGGCGTGGGCGTGGTCTTCGAGATGTCGGGTGCGCTGCGCGCCATCGAGGACGCCTTCGGCGTCGTCCGTCACGGCGGCAACGTCGTGCTCTTCGGGATCCCGTCGCGACCGGCGACCATCGACATCGCCGAGTCGCTGATCTTCAAGAACCTCACCGTCAGCGCCGTCAACGGTCGTGAGATCTGGGAGACGTGGTACACGACGCGGTGGTTGCTCGAGCACGGCGTCGTCGACCTGCGCCCGCTCATCACCGCCGAGCTACCGCTCGAGCGCTACGAGGAGGCGTTCGCGCTGCTCGAGTCGGGAGAGGCCTGCAAGATCGTCCTGCGACCGAACGGAGTGACCACGTGAGCTCGACTCTCGACCGCCAGCTCGGCGCGGAGCTCGACGCGCTTCGCGATGCCCGCACGTACAAGCGGTTCCTCACGCTCCAGTCGGCGCAGGGGGCCGTCGTCGAGATGGAGGGGCGGGGCGAGGTGATCGTCCTGTCCTCGAACAACTACCTCGGTCTCGCGGGTGATCCCGAGGTCGTGCGGGCCGGGATCGAGGGCCTCGAGCGCTACGGCGCGGGAACGGCATCCGTCCGCTTCATCTGCGGCACGTTCGAACCGCATCTCGCCCTCGAGCGTGCGCTCGCGGATCTCTCCGGAACCGAGGCCGCGCTCACGTACGTCTCGTGCTGGAACGCGAACGAGGCCTGCATTCCGAGCCTCACCGACGAGACGACGGTGATCCTCACCGACGCGCTGAACCACGCGAGCCTCATCGACGCGATCCGGCTGTCCCGCCCGGCGTCGAAGGTCATCTATCCGCACTCCGACATGGGTGCGCTCCGGGCCGGACTCGAGGCCGCGCCACGCGACGCGCGCAAGCTGATCGTCACGGACGGCGTCTTCTCGATGGAAGGCGACCTCGCGAAGCTCCCCGAGATCGTCGGGCTCGCGCGCGAGTACGACGCAGTCGTGATCGTCGACGACTCGCACGGCGTGGGCGTTCTCGGGGAGACGGGGCGCGGGACCGTCGAGCACTTCGGGCTGCTCGGCGAGGTCGACGTCGTCACCGGCACGCTCGGCAAGGCGCTCGGCGGAGCGGCGGGCGGCTATGTCGCGGCCTCGGAGGAGGTCTGCGACGTCCTCGCCCAGCGCTCGCGCCCGCAGCTCTTCTCGAACGCGCTTCCGCCCACGGTGGCATGCAGCGCGCTCCGCGCGATCCAGCTCATGCTCGGGCGGCCGGAGCTCCTCGCGCGGCTGCGCGAGAACACGCGTGTCTTCCGGGAGATGCTCGTCGACGCCGGCTTCCGGCCGCTCGACGGCGAGGCGGCGATCATTCCGATCATCGTGGGCGAAACGGCTGAGGCGATGGCGTTGTCGGCGCGCCTCCTCGACGAAGGCGTCTTCGTCACCGGGTTCGGCTTCCCCGTCGTCCCAGAGGGAACGGCGCGCGTCCGCGTGCAGATGTCGGCTGCGCTCGAAAGCACGCACCTGGAGCGGGCGATCGAGGCGTTCCTCCGCGTTCGACCCGAATAGACGAGAGGACTGTCCGTCAGGGGCGCGAACATTCGCGCCATGGCAGCAAACATCGTGGGTCTCGGCCTGCTCGTCGCAGGCGTCATCTTCATGATCATGGGCGGAGTCGTCGGCTGGATCATCGGCGTCATCTGTCTGATCGGTGGAGTGGGCGCGCTCTTCATGACGTGGCAGCGCAACAAGCGCGCAGCGACCTAGCTGCGAGCACCGACCAGGGCATCACTCGCACGAGTTCGCCCCGAAGAGGGACGAGGGTCGTCCGTTGCACCCGCGATGATGCGTCGCATGGAAAAACTGCCCGTCAACATCGTCGGACTCGGCTTGATCATGGCCGGGCTCCTCTTCGCGTACTTCCTGAACTTCGTGGGGATCATCATCGGCCTGATCATGATCATCGGCGGGATCATGGCTCTGTGGATGACGTATCGCCGCAAGAAGTACGCGACGTAGCACCGAGCCCTCGCGCTACTTCGTGAAGACGTAGTCGTTCGCGCGTGCGCCCACGTGGCAGTCGGCGCAGAACTTGCCCTGCCCGATGATCCCGTACCGTGAGCCCGAGAGCTGCCACTCGACGTACCTCCAGCGGCCAGCGATCTTGCGCATGACCGCGATCTGACTCGGCCTCGCCGGCCGGTCGCCCGGTTGCGCCACCGTCTTCACGATCACCGTGCCGTCCGGATACTTGCCGGCGGCCTTCCTCCTGCTCGCGTAGACGTTCTTCACGCCGCTGTGCGCGCACGGCGGCCCGCACTTCGTGAACGGCCTCTGGTTGATCCGCGTCCACTTCGCGTAGCCGTTCGTGTACGACGGCAGGCCGTTCGCAGACGTGCTCGCGAGCGCCACTGTGACAGCCGCGGCCGTCGCCAGCACCGAGACGCTTACGACGATCCGAAGGCGCACGGCCCGATGATGCCCGATTGCGGCACGCGGTTCGCGGCACGCCCCGTGGCGCACCCTCGCTCTGTCACAAGACTCCTGATCGGCGGCGGATCGTGCGGCGAACACGCCGTAGTCATCAGGCACGCAGACGCCGCGCCTGCAACGTCGCGCTAGGCGCGGTAGAACCCCTACGTGGCGCACGGTCACGACCACGGACGCTCCGAAAGTCGCCGCGCTCTCGCGATCGCGCTCGCCCTGACCGCGTCGTACACCGTCGTCGAGGTGATCGGCGGCCTGATCGCCGGGAGCCTCGCGCTCCTGGCGGACGCCGTGCACATGCTCTCCGACAATGTCGCACTGGCGCTCGCGCTCGTCGCCGCATGGCTCGCGACGAAGCCGGCGACGCCCGATCGCACGTACGGCTACAAGCGTGCGGAGGTGCTCGCGGCGCTCGCGAACGGTGTGCTCCTCGTCGCGCTCGCGATCTGGATCTTCGTGGAGGCGGCGATGCGGCTGAGCGATCCGGGAGACGTCCTCGGTGGGTGGATGCTCGCGATCGCGCTCGTCGGAATGACCGTGAACGTCGCCGCCGGAATCGTCCTCGCACGCGCGCGCGACCACAGCCTCAACGTGGAGGCCGCGTTCCGTCACGTCTTCGCCGATCTCCTCGGCTCGATCGGTGTAGCGATCGCGGCAATCGTGATCCTCCTGACCGGCTGGGACGAGATCGACCCGCTCGTGAGCATCCTCATCGCCGTCCTCGTCCTCGCGAGTGCCTGGTCGATCCTGCGTGACTCGACCGAGATCCTCCTCGAGTCGACCCCACGGGGCATCGACGCCGGCGCGCTCGGTCGCCGGCTCGCCGCGGCGCCCGGAGTCGTCGAGGTGCACGACCTTCACGTGTGGACGATCACGTCCGGCTTCCCCGCGCTCTCGGCGCACGTCCTGGTGCGGCCGGGCGAGGACTGCCACGGTCGCCGTCGCGAGCTCGAGCGGCTGCTGCACGACGAGTTCGGGATCGACCACACGACCCTGCAGGTCGATCACGCCGCCGATGCGGGACTCGTCGAGATGAGTCGGTTCAGCTGACGTGAGCCCGGAGTACCGCACGCTCGAGCGCAGCGAGCTCGCACGCGTCCGCGAGATCGATCGCACAGAGACGATCGAGGGTCGCTACGTTCAGCGTGGCGTCACGCTCGAGCTGCAGACAGGCGATTGGAGCTCGCCGTCGTGGGACCTCGAAGGCACGGGGCCGCACTCGGTCGCGGCGTTGCAGGCGATGCTCGATGCCACCCTCGAGAGGGGCGCGAGCGCGATCGGCGCATTCGCTCGCGGCGGGCTCGTCGGAATCGGCGTGGTGCTGCCTCACGTTCGACCCCGCGTAGCGCAACTGGTCGCGCTCTACGTCAGCGAACACCGAGCGCGGGAGCGGCGTCGGCAGCCGACTCTGCGACGAGCTCGAGCGGGTCGCTCGTGAAGCGAGGACGTCGAGATGGTCGTGTCCGCGACTCCGTCCGCGAACACGGTGCGCTTCTACCTCAACAGGGGATTCGCGCCCATGGACGAGCCACTTCCGGAGCTCCTCGAGCTCGAGCCCGAGGACATCCATATGCGGAAGTCGCTCTAGAGGACGAGCTCGGCGCGAGCGGTTCCGGCGCGCTCGTGACGTGCGACGACGCCCACGCGATCGCCCTCCTTCGCCTCGATCACCCACTCGACCAGGGTGCGCTCGGTCGTCGAGAGATCCGTTCCCCACCACGTCACCTGGCGCCGCTCGACGCGCCCGCCGAGCTGACCCGCCTCCTCACGGGGCTTCCCGCTCGCGATGCTCGCGCCGTCCGGGATCTCCAGCTCGACCTCGATCGGACGCACCGCGCGTCGCTCGAGGGCCTTCTCGGTGACGTTCGTGGGAAGCCAGCCCGCGTTCTCGAGCACGAGCCGGACACGGAACGCCCCGGCGGCGACCGGCTCCGACTCGAACGAGCGGATCTCGAGCTTCGGGGAGACGAGCGCGAGGTAGAGGGCGAAGTCGGCATGCGGCTTCAGCTCGTCCTCGAGGCGCGAGAGCGGCGGGTTGAACCAGAAGCGCACGATGTCCCAGCCGCCGATCTCCACCGGGCCGAGCTGTGGGTGCTCGAACGGATACCAGTCGACGTAGCCGTTCTCACCGAGCTCGTCCGCGAGCTTCAGCAGCGCGAGATCGTCCTCGGGGGAGTGCTCGCGCATCCAGTCGATGAAGTGGTAGTCGGAGAGCCCGGCCGCGCGCTGCGGGCTCCAGAACTCCGTCACCCACGCGTACGCGCCGAGGTGGTCGTAGATCCAGTCGACGTCGCCGCCCTTGATGACCATCTTCGGGTGGTACTTGAAGTCGTGGAAGATCGAGATCGACGGATAGCCGGTGAGGCGCGTCGCCTCCTCGCCCATGAGCTTGAAGGCGCGAAGATCGGGCACCGGGAAGTCGTCGTCGGAATGCCCGGACCACGGACGCAGATGGACGCCCGAGAACGTGTGGTAGCCGATGTACGACGTGATGTTCTTGCGCGCGACGATCGCCTCGACGAGCGCGCGCACCTCGGGCTCCGAGGTCGGGAACGGCCCTGCGCCTTGCTGCTCCGCCTCCGGAGCCCAGTCCGCCGGCCAGTTGCGGTTGAGGTCGAGACCTTCGAGCGGCGGCGCGATCGGGATGTTCACGCCGTCCCAGTTGTGGATGGTCCCTTCCGGAAGGACGCGGTAGAAGTCGCCCGCGACGTCGTCGGGGAGCCGGGCGACGAGGAGCCGCGCGTCGTCGGGATGCGCCTTCCACGAGCCGTTCGGATCCGGCATGCGCATGAAGAGGACGCGTCCGTCCCCGTCGACGTCCTCGCGGTGCAGGCCGTCCTCGGGCTCGTCGCGCGGATAGGGCCGGACGCTCGAGCGGCGGAAGCGGCCGTCGGCGAGCCCTGCCTCGGCGCCGTCCGGGTTGACCCGTGGGACGACGTAGAACGTGCGCGTGTCGACCGCATGTCGAACGCGCGCGTCGTCCGAGTGGAGGAGGTGGTCGAGAAGGTTGAGCGCCGCTGTCGTCCCGGTGAACTCCATGGCGTGGATCTGCGCGTGGACGAACACGGCGGGCTTCTCCTCGGCCGGTCCGGTCTCCGTGTTCGTGACGGTGCAGATCCAGATGTCGCGTCCCTCGTACGACTCGCCGATCGCCTCGAAGGCAAAGACCGACGGGTGCTCCGAGGCCCACGCCTCCAGCGTTTCGGTCAGCTCGGCGTAGGTGTAGAAGCGGTCGAAGCGGACGCGCATCGCGCGCGAGCCTAATTCATCCCATCGACGCACCGGGTTTGAAGGTTGCGCTCCGACGCCATGTCGCCGAACCTGGATGGAGTGGCCGATCCGAAGCGAGCCGTCCTACGCGCTCTGGCCATGACCGCGCTCGTGGTCAGCGCCCTTGCGGCAGCCATGCTTCTGCTCGCGGCGACGGCCTTCGAGGACGGCTTGCTCGAGAACTCCGATCCCGCGTCCAAACCCGGTGAGTGGATGATGGCGGCGTCTGCGATCGCTGTCGTGGGGGCGTGCGCCGCCCTCGTCGGCCTCATCGTTCGATCCGCCCGGGCGGTGCGGTTCGGGGCCGTCGCTCAGCTGGCGGGCGGCATCTGGCTGGCCTGGCTGTTCACGAGCCTGGACTTCCAGGAGGGGACGTGGGCGTTGATTCCGTTCCTCGTGCTCGCCGTCGTCCTCGGTGCCTGCTCGCGCTGGCTCGCGTCGTCCCCGCGTTAGTCTCGGAACGTGCGCGACCTTCTCGACTACCGCTCCGAGTTCCCGATCCTCGAGCACACGACGTATCTCGCGAGCCATACGCTCGGGCCGATGCCGCGGCAGGCGGCGGAGCGGCTCGCCGAGTTCGCGCGCATGTGGGCCGAGCGGGGGATCCGTTCGTGGGCCGAGGGCTGGTGGGCTTCCCCGATGACGGTCGGCGACCAGATCGGGCGCATCGTCGGCGCGCCCGCGGGCTCGACGGTGATGCAGCAGAACGTCGCCATCGCAGAGGCCATCGCGCTCTCGTGCTTCCGCCCGGTCGACCCGACGAGGAACCGCGTCGTCTACGAGCGCGCGAACTTCCCGTCCGTTCGCTACCTCTACCAGGCTCAGCCCGACCTCGACGTGGTCGTCTGCGAGTCGGACGAGGAGATCGTCGAGCGGATCGACGAGCGCACGCTCCTCGTCCCGATCAGCCACGTCCTCTTCAAGGAGTCTGAGATCCAGGACGTCGAACCGATCGTGCGACGCGCCCACGAGGTCGGCGCGTACGTGATCCTCGACTGCTACCAGTCCGCCGGGATCGTCCCCGTCGACCTCACCGCGCTCGGAGTCGACTTCGCCGTCGGCGGCTCGGTGAAGTGGCTCTGCGGAGGCCCGGCGAACGGCTGGCTCTACGTGCGGCCGGACCTCGCCGAGCGGCTCGAGCCGACCTACACGGGCTGGCAGGCGCACGAGCGGCCCTTTGCGTTCGAGGAGGAGATGGAGTACGCGCCGGGGTCGGCGCGCTTCCTGACGGGGACGCCGAACCCCGCAGCCCATTTCGCCGGGACCGCCGGCTACGACCTCGTCGAGGAGATCGGCGTCGAGCGCATCCGTGCCAACTCGCTGCGCCAGACCCAGCTTCTGATCGACCTCGCCGACGACGCCGGCTTCGAGGTCTACAGCACGCGTGATCCCGATCGCCGTGGTGGAGCCGTGATCGTGAGCATGCCCGAGGCCGCTGCTGTCTACGCGGAGCTCGAGGCGCGAAGCATTCTCGGCGACTTCCGGCCCGGAGCCGGAATCCGCCTCGGCCCGCACTTCTTCTCGACGGACGACGAGCTTCGCTTCGCAGTCGACCAGATCGGGGAGATTCTCGAGACCGGCGCATACGAGCGCCATCTCGGCGCCGGCGCCACGCACTAGGCAAGGAGTACTCGAGCGTCATACGATCACGCTCGATGTCCCTGCAAACGAGCGAGAAGTTCCTCCAGGAGATCGTCTCGACGGTCGCGTCCTCGCTCGAGCTCGCCGAGGTGCTCCCCGCTGTCGTGCGGCTCGTGTCCGACGCGAGCGGTGTGCACGCGTGCTTCGTCTACCTCCTCGAGGACGACACGAGGCTGGTACTCCGCGCCGCCCCGCCGCCGTACGATCGGCAAGCGGGCAAGGTCACGCTCGAGCGCGGCGAGAGCCTCGCGTGGTGGGCGATCGAGCACGGCGAGCCGGCGTTCATCCGCGACGACGCCCTCGCCGACCCGCGGGTGAAGTACGTGCCGGAGCTCGAGGAGGAGCGCTTCCAGTCGCTCCTCGCCGTGCCGATCGTCGGGCGCACCGGAGAGGCGATCGGTGCGATCACCGCCCACACGGAAGCGCCGCGCGAGTTCACCGACGACGAGGTCGACTTCGTGGTCACGTCGGCGGCGCTCGTCGCCAACGCGATCGAGAACGCGCGTCTCTACGAGGAGACGCGCCTGCGCGTGGTCGAGCTCGAGCGGTTGACGGAGCTCGCAGAGGCGATCGCACGTGCGGATGCGCTCGACGAGCTGCTCGAGACCGTGGCCCGGGACGCGCGCCCGCTGCTCGGCGCGCGCGCCTGCCACGTCTACCTACTCGACCCCGCCCGTGAGGAGCTCGACCGGGTCGCGAGCGACCCGGAGCCTGGCGGCGCACGTCAGACGCTCGGGCTCGCCGAGCTCGGGCCGGAGCTCGCACGGGGAGGTCGAAGCACGCGGCTGGCAGTGCCGCTCGTCGCCAACGGCGAGCTCATCGGCCTGCTCGTCGCCGAGGGCTCGACGCGCGTCGAGCTCGGCCGTGCGATCGCGAGCCAGGTGGCCGTCGGGATCAAGAAGGTGCAGGTCATCGAGCAGCTCACCGAGAAGAACCTCATCAAGGACTTCTTCGAGGAGCTCGCCGGAGGTCGGTCGCGTGGCGACCTCGAAGGTCGCGCTGCGCGGCTGGGGTGCAACCTCGATCAGCCTCACGTCGTTCTCGTCGCCGAGCCGTGGAGCGACGCCCTCGCGCGAGCGCTTCGGGTCGCAGCGCCTGGTTCGCTGTTCGACCACCGCGATGACTCTCTACGCGCCCTGGTGAGGCTGACGACCGCGTCGAGCGATTCGTTCCTCGACCGGCTACGGCGTGTCCACGGAGAGCTCGCCGAGCCCGTGGCGGTCGGTGTCTCGAGCGTCTGCCAGGGAGAGGCGTCGTTCGCCGACGGCTTCGCAGAGGCGCAGCACGCGCTCGTCGGCACGGTCGCTCTGTCCGGGAAGCCGACCGTGCTCGCCTACGACGATCTCGGCGCGTACAAGTACCTGTTGCGCGTCGCGATCGACGGCGGGATTCGCGATGCGACCGTCGATGCGGTCGGGAAGCTCGCAGAGTACGACGCGCAGCGTGGCGCGCAGCTTCTCGCGACGCTCGAGGAGTTCCTGCGCAGGCATGGCTCGATCAGCGCGACGTCGGAGGCGCTGTACGTCCATCCGAACACGCTGCGCCAGCGCCTGCGCCGCATCGCCGAGCTCTCCGGACTCGATCTCCGGCGCGACGACTGGCTCGCCATCGAGATCGCGGTGAAGATGGTCAAGCTCCAGCAGGCACTCGGGGCAGCGAAAGCTCCGTAGCGCACAGCGCCGGAGCGCCGCATGAGTGGAGCTCCGGCCTGCGCGGAGTTCCGTGCAGGCGGGCGCTCTCGCGCCCGCATCGCTGTGTGGAGCCCGACCACTCCGGGGGCAGGAAGGTGTGGATTCCACACCTTCATTCGGCGGCCGTCGGCTGGTAGGGCTATCTCACCGACGACGCAGGAGGCAGCGCTATGGGTGGGACCGCCGATTCGATCTGGAAGGACATGCAGGCGCGGGGAATCGAGTTCGTGTTCGCGCAGTTCGTGGACATGTACGCACGGCCGAGCGCGAAACTCGTCCCGGTCGGCTCACGCGAGGCGTTCGACGGGCTGCTCGAGGACGGTGCGGGGTTCGCCGGCTTCGCGGCGGGTGAGATCGGCCAGGTTCCGGCCGACCCCGACATCGCAGCCATCCCCGATCTCGCGACCTACACACCCGTTCCCTGGCAGTCGAACCTCGCCCGCTTCGCCTGCGACGTGACGGTGGAGGGCGAAGAGTGGGCCTATTGCCCGCGCACGATCCTTCGCCGCGTCCTCGCGCAGGCGAAGGAGAAGGGCTTCGAGTTCCGGATGGGACTGGAGCTCGAGTACTTCCTCGTGACGATGCGCGACGACGGCTCGATCGAGATCGCCGACCGCTACGACACGCTCGAGAAGCCCTGCTACGACATGGCCGGCCTGACGCGGCAATACGACTTCCTGACGACGGTCTCGCGCTACTGCAACGGCCTCGGGTGGGGGAACTACGCCAACGACCACGAGGACGCGAACGGGCAGTTCGAGCAGAACTTCACCTACGACGACGCGCTCGTCTCCTGCGACCGGGCGATCTTCTTCCGCTACATGGTGCACACGCTCGCGGAGCAGGCCGGGAAGATCGCGACCTTCATGCCGAAGCCGTTCTCGAACCTGACGGGGAACGGCTGTCACTTCCACATGTCTCTCTGGGACGGCGACACCAATCTGTTCCTCGACGAGTCGGATCCGCGCGGGCTCGGGCTCTCGGACACGGCATACCGCTTCATCGGCGGTCTCCGTGCGCATGCGAGGGCATACAGCGGCGTGACCGCGCCCACGGTCAACTCGTACAAGCGGCTGAAGCTCGGGACGACGGCGAGCGGCGCAACGTGGTCGCCGGTGTGGATCTCGTACGGCTACAACAACCGCACGCAGATGCTCCGCATCCCGGGGCCGGGGCGGATCGAGGATCGCACCATCGACGGCTCGTGCAATCCCTACCTCGCGGCCGCGGCCGTTCTCGCGTCGGGCATGGACGGGATCGCGAACGGGCTCGACGCGGGCGAGCCGAACTCGGACAACCTGTACACGATCCCGGAGCAGGAGCTCCGCTCGCGTGGCCTGGAGTCGCTACCGGCGAATCTGCTCGAAGCGATCGGTGAGCTCGAGGCCGATGACGTGCTGCGAGCTGCGCTCGGCCGCGGTCGCGACGAGGACTACGTCGACTACTTCGCCCGCGTGAAGCGCGACGAGTGGTTCCGCTACCACGAGCAGGTCACGCCCTGGGAGATCCGCGAGTACCTCACCCGCTTCTGAGTCCATATGGAGGAAAGCTCCATACTGATTGAGCAAAAAGCGTGATTAACGGCACTTCGATGTGGAGATACTGACTATATGTGTGGGATCGTCGGACTGTTCGCGAAGTCGCCCGAGATCGAGCGGCGTCTCGGCGAGCACCTGGGCGCGATGCTCGTCCAGATGTCGAGTCGCGGCCCGGACTCCGCCGGTGTCGCGGTCTACCGCGATCCGGCACCGACCGGCTCGAGCAAGCTCACGCTCTACTCGGCGGATCCGCGGGAGAGCTGGGCTGCGGTGGAAGGTGCGCTGCGCGATGCCTTCGGCGCGTGTGCCGAGCCGTCGGTGCGCGCGAGCCACGCGGTGCTCGTCGTCGGGGCCGACGCGTCCGACGCCGAGGCGTGGGTGCGGGCGAATCGGCCCGACCTCCGCGTGATGAGCGCGGGCGAGGTCATCGAGATCTACAAGGAGACGGGGCTGCCGGAGGAGTTCGCGCGCGCGTTCCGGCTCGAGGACTTCACAGGAACCCACGCGCTCGGCCACACGCGCATGGCGACCGAGAGCCGCGTGACCACCGAGGGGTCGCATCCCTTCTCCACCGGCCTCGACCTCTGTCTCGTCCACAACGGCTCGCTCTCGAACCACAATCGGCTCCGCGAGAATCTCAGGCGCGAGGGGATCGAGTTCCAGACCGAGAACGACACCGAGGTCGCCGCCGGCTACCTCGCGTGGCGGCTGCGCGAGGGTGCGAGCCTCGAGCAGGCGCTCGAAGGCTGCATCGACGATCTCGACGGCTTCTACACGTTCGCGGTCGGAACGGCAGACGGGTTCGCCGTCCTTCGCGATCCGATCGCATGTAAGCCGGCCGTGCTCGCGGAAACGGACGAGTGGGTCGCGATGGCATCCGAGTGGAGGTCGATCGCGGTGCTCCCGGGTGCGGCGGACGCGCAGGCGTGGGAGCCGGAGCCCGGCGTCATCTACGCCTGGGAGAAGGCGCTCGTTTGATGGCTGTTCGCGCAGCTCGAGACCTCCGAGCTCGAGGTCGTCGACCTCCAGACGACGTCTCTGCGCGAGCTCAACCAGCGGCTGCACGACCTCGCCGGCGGGGCAGCCGGACCGCGGCACTTTCGCGTCGTCAATCCGAGCGGTGCGCACGCCGTTGCGTGCGGTCTGGACGCCGACGTCGAGGTCGAGATCGACGGGCACGTGGGCTACTACTGCGCCGGCATGAACAAGCTCGCGACGGTGCGCGTGCACGGAAACGCGAGCACCGGCATCGCCGAGAACATGATGTCCGGGCGAGTTCTCGTCGACGGGAACGTGAGCCAGTCGGCGGGTGCGACCGGTCGCGGCGGGCTCCTCGTCGTCCGCGGGAACGCGTCGTCGCGCTGCGGGATCTCGATGAAGGGGATCGAGATCGTCGTCGGCGGCTCGGTCGGCCACATGAGCGCGTTCATGGCGCAGACGGGCTGTCTCGTGGTCTGCGGAGACGCCGGTGAGGCTCTCGGCGACTCGATCTACGAGGCGCGGCTGTACGTGCGCGGCTCGGTTGCGAGCCTCGGCGCGGACTGCATCGAGAAGGAGATGCGCGACGAACATGTCGTGCAGGTCGCCGGACTGCTCGAGGCTGCCGGGATCGACGCCGACGCGGTCGGACTTCCGGCGCTACGGCTCCGCGCGGCAGCTCTACACCTTCAAGGTCGACAACGCGGCGGCGTACTGATGGCGAAGACCGAGACCGCGCGTCCCTGGAACCTCCGCGAGTCGTACCTCTTCGACCGCACGGTCATCGCGGAGATCCAGCGTGCCGCGACGGAGGGGATCTACGACATCCGCGGCTTCGGGGCGAAGCGGCAGGCTTCCGCACTTCGACGACCTCCTCTTCCTCGGCGCGTCCATCTCCCGCTACCCGCTCGAGGGCTACCGCGAGCGCTGCGCGACCGACGTCGTCCTCGGCACGCGCTTCGCGCGCAAGCCGCTCGAGCTGA
Source organism: uncultured Gaiellaceae bacterium (assembly GCA_963833725.1). GTDB lineage: Bacteria > Actinomycetota > Thermoleophilia > Gaiellales > Gaiellaceae > GMQP-bins7. The sequence continues at coordinate 48,013 of CAWHYV010000003.1, read as the reverse complement.
AGATCCCGATCACGATCGCCGGGATGAGCTTCGGCGCGCTCTCCGCGCCGGCGAAGGAGGCGCTCGGCCGCGGCGCGACGGAAGTCGGCACATCGACGACGACCGGCGACGGGGGCATGACGCCCGAGGAGCGCGAGCACTCGAAGCTGCTCGTCTACCAGCTCCTTCCCTCGCGGTACGGGATGAATCCGGACGACCTGCGCAGGGCCGACGCGATCGAGGTCGTCGTCGGGCAGGGCGCGAAGCCTGGTGGCGGCGGGATGCTCCTCGGCCACAAGATCTCCGATCGCGTCGCCGAGATGCGCTCGCTGCCGAAGGGCATCGACCAGCGCTCCGCCTCGCGTCATCCGGACTGGACGGGGCCGGACGACCTCGAGATCAAGATCCAGGAGCTGCGCGAGATCACCGACTGGGAGAAGCCCGTCTTCGTCAAGGTCGGCGCGACGCGGACGTACTACGACGTGCAGCTCGCGGTGAAGGCGGGCGCGGACGTCATCGTCGTCGACGGGATGCAGGGCGGCACCGCGGCGACACAGGACGTGTTCATCGAGCACGTCGGCATCCCCACGCTCCCGGCGACGCGAATCGCGGTCGACGCGCTCCAGGAGCTCGGGATGCATCGGCAGGTGCAGCTGATCGTCTCCGGCGGGATCCGGAGTGGGGCTGACGTCGCGAAGGCGCTGGCGCTCGGCGCCGACGCGGTCTCGATCGGGACCGCGGCGCTCGTCGCGATGGGGGACAACGCGCCGGAGCACGACGAGGCGTACCGCGAGATCGGGAGCGCCGCCGGCTTCTACGACGACTGGCAGGCCGGACGCGATCCGACGGGGATCTCGACGCAGGACGCCGAGCTCGCTGCGCGCTTCGACCCCGTTCTCGGAGGACGGCGCATCGCCAATTACCTCCGTGTCCTCACGCTCGAGACGCAGACGCTCGCGCGTGCCTGCGGCAAGTCACACGTCCACAACCTCGAGCCGGAGGATCTCGTCGCACTCACGATCGAGGCCGCGGCGATGGCGAAGGTGCCCCTCGCGGGCACCGACTGGATCCCGGGCTCGAGCACCCCGAGCTGACCGCGAGCTCACGGATGGAAGCGCAGGCCGTCGACCACCTTGTCGACGATCTTTCGCTCCGCGCGGAACGCGATCCCGACGAGGTCGAGCTCCTCGGCGGTGACGTCGGCCACGGCGGCGCGATTGGCCTCGTCGTGACCCGTCGCGAAGAGGTCCGCCGTGTACACGGCGAGCGGCACGTCTCTCGCACACGCTCGCTCGTAGGCGCGTCGGAGCGCCTGAGCGTTCGCTTCGTAGACGAGAACCGGCTGGACGAACATGGGCAGGTACTCGTTCCCGGAGCCGTCCCGGTACGGCTCACCGACCACACCGGGAACCGTCCCGGCGATACCGCTGACGAGGAACGCGGTGACGTTCGTCTTCTGCCAGACGGCGAGGTCGTCGCGGAGGACGACTGCGATCTTCGTGTCGAAGAGCATCCTCAGCCCAAGCCCCAACCGAGCTCGCGCGAGATCGCTGCGGCGTGCTCGAGGAGGAACGGGAGCGCAGCATCGACCGCCGCACTGTCGAAGCGCGCGCTCGGGCCTTGGAGCGCCACGATCGCCTCGAGCTCGCCGCGCGCCGAGCGGATCGGCGCCGCGATCGCCGTGAGCCCGGGCTCGCGCTCGCCCGACGGCTTGCGCGTAGCCGCGCTCGCGTACCGACTCGATCTCGGTCGCGAGTGCCTGACGGTCGGTGATGGTCCGTGTCGTGTACCCGCGGAACGGCCCGTCGGGAAGCTCGCGACCCGCGAACGCGAGCATCACCTTGCCGGCCGAGGTCGCGTGCGCGATCGACGGGCGCCCGAGCCGCGAGACGGGTTGGATCTGATGGGAGCCGGAGACGAAGTCGACGGTGATGGCGTCCTCGTCACCCGGAACCGACAGCGTCGCGGTCTCTCCCGTCGCGTCCACGAGCGCGGTGAGGTGCGGTCGCGCGACCTCTCGTACGTCGAGCCGGGCGAGCACGGCGTTCGCGAGGTGGACGAGGCGGATGCCGAGTCGGTATCGGCCCGAGCTGGGAACGCGCTCGACGAGACCGGTAGCGGCGAGCGTGCCGAGCTGACGCGATACGGTGCTCGGCGTCATGCCCGTTCGTCGTGCGATTTCGTTCGTCCCGAGCTCGCCGCCTTCGGCCAGGGTGTCGAGGACCGTGATCGCTCGCGCGGCAGCGCCAATTCGGCGGGTGGACGGTTGACGAGTACGCGACATCGGTGTAGGTTCGTTGCGGATTCTGGCACAGCGTTGCTCAAGGTGCAATTCACGGTCTGATGTCGTTTCTTCTGTCGTGTCCGTTCTGTGGTCCCCGGCCGGTGGACGAGTACGCCTACTTCGGCGAGGTCACCACGCGGCCGTCCGGCTCGCCGACCCTGCGTGAGCTGACCGACTACGTGTACTTCCGCGACAACGTCGCCGGCGTCCAGCGCGAGTGGTGGCAGCACCGCACGGGGTGCGGCGAGTGGTTCCTCGCCGAGCGAGACACACGGACGAACGAGGTGCTCGACGTCATGCTCCCCGAGCCGAAGAAGTCCGCGTGAGACTCGACGCCCGCGACGGCGAGCGCATCGACCGCTCGCAGGCCGTCTCGTTCACCTTTGCCGGGTGGAAGGTGACGGGCTTCGAGGGCGACACGATCGCGTCTGCCGCATTCGCGGCGGGCAAACGGGTGTTCTCGCGCTCCTTCAAGTACCACCGTCCGCGTGGGCTTCTCTGCTGCTCGGGACACTGCCCGAACTGTCAGATGACCGTCGACGGCGTCCCGAACGTCCGCGTCTGCACCGAGCCGATCCGCGAGGGCGCCGTCGTCGAAGGGCAGAACGTCCGCTGGTCGCTCGACTTCGACTTCATGTCCGTGACGGACAAGCTCGGCGGCCCGTTCACGCCCGTCGGCTTCTACTACCGGACGTTCATCCGGCCGCGCGCCGCCTGGCCGCTGTACGAGAAGTTCCTGCGCAGCGCGGCCGGTCTCGGGAAGCTCGATCCGCACGCCGGTCACACTCGCCGCTACGACACGGAGCATCGCCGGGCGCGCGTGCTCGTCGTCGGCGGCGGCGAGGCCGGGCGGGCCGCTGCCCTCGAGGCGGCGAAGGTGGGTCCGGGCGTCGTCCTCGTCGACGAGGACCCTCGCAAGAGCGACGTCTCGCTCGCCGGGGTCGAGGTGCTCGCGCCGGCGCGCGCACTGGGAATCTGGGAGGGGGGTCTCGTCCCGGTCGACGCCGGCACGATCCTCTACCGCATTCGGGCCGAGCGAATCGTCGTCGCCACCGGCGCCACGGAGCAGCCGCTCGTGTTTCCCGGGAACGACCTCGTCGGCGTCATGCTCCCCGACGGCGTGCGCCGTCTCATTCGCGACTTCTCGGTGAAGCCGGGCGAGCGCGCGATCGTTCTCGGCTCGGACGACGAGACGCTCGCGATCGCCGACGAGCTCGCCGAGGTCGGGATCGACGTCGTCAAGGTTCTCGACATGCGCGACGCGCGTCCCCGCGAGCTCGTCGCACGGGGTGGAAAGGGCCGGGTGAGACGGCTCGTCCTCGACGGCGAGGAGATCGGCTGCGACCTCGTCGTCGCCTCGGGTGGGCGGCAGCCCGCGTACTCGCTCCTGGCCCAGGCCGGCGCGCGCGTCGAGTACGACGAGACGCTCGGTGTGTTCGTGCCGACCGAGATTCCGGACGGCATCGAGGCCGTGGGCAGCGTCACCGGCGAGGGTCTCTCGAGGATCGCGCCCGAGCCCGCGTATCCGGGCAAGGGAAAGTGCTTCGTCTGCCTGTGCGAGGACGTGACGACGAAGGACATGAAGCGTGCGATCGGGGAGGGCTTCGACTCGATCGAGCTCGCCAAGCGCTACACGACGACCACGATGGGGCCGTGCCAGGGGAAGCTCTGCCACCTCTCGAGCATCCGCGTGTACGCGCAGGAGAACCGGATGTACGAGACGGCGATCGGCACGACGACGGCACGGCCGCCGTGGTCGCCGGTCGAGCTCGGTCTGCTCGCGGGGCGCGAGCTGACGCCCGCGCGGCGCGGCTCGATCCACTGGCGCCACGAGGAGGCCGGCGCCACGATCCAGTGGGCGGGACCGTGGAAGCGGCCGTACGCGTACGGCGAGCACCCCGAGGACGAGGTGCGCGCCGTGCACGAGTCGCTCGGCGTCATCGACGTCTCGACGCTGGGCAAGCTGTTCGTCGAGGGGCCCGAGGCGGTCGCGCTGCTCGAGCGGCTCTACCCGAACCGGTTCGGCGACATGAAGCCGGGTCGCATTCGCTACGGCGTCCTCACCTCGGACGGTGGCCGGATCATGGACGACGGGACGATCGCGCGGCTCGCCGACGACCTCTTCTACGTGACCACGACCTCGACGGGCGCGGACGCGGTGACCGCGTGGTTCGAGTGGTGGAACGCCGTGTGGGGGTACGAGGCGGAGATCGTCAACGTGACGGGGGCGCTCGCCGCGGTGAACCTCGCCGGTCCGCAGTCGCGCGACGCGCTGCAGAGGCTGACCGAAGCGGACGTCTCGGCGGAGGCGTTCAAGTATCTCGACGTGCACGAGATCGACGTCGCCGGCGTCGCCACGCTCGCGATGCGCATCGGCTTCGTCGGCGAGCTCGGCTACGAGCTCCACTTTCCGAGCCCGGCGGGCGAGCACCTGTGGGACGCGCTCGTCGCCGAAGGAGCGCGCCCGTTCGGTCTCGAACCGCAGCGCGTGCTTCGTCTCGAGAAGGGCCACGTCATCGTCGGCCAGGACACGGACTCGGAGTCGAACCTCTACTCGTCGGGCATGTCGTGGCTTCCGAAGATGGACAAGGACGACTTCGTCGGCAAGTCTGCGCTCGAGCACTTCGCCCAGCGCGACGAGAAGGAGCGGCTCGTCAGTTTCACGATGGAGGACGACGTGCTGCCGGCCGAAGGCGCCCAGATCGTGGTCGAGGGGCTTCCCGCCGGTCGCGTGACGAGCGCGCGGCGCAGCGAGGCCGTCGACCAGGTGATCGGCCTTGCGTGGGTGACCTCGGATCGGTCACAGCCGGGGACGCGTGTGGAAATCCAGGTGGATCGGCTCCGGCGCGGTGCACGCATCACGCAGGGCGCGTTCTTCGATCCCACCGGGGAGCGGATGCGCGCATGAGCCGCTCTTTCCTCTCTCCGTCGCGCTGCGCGGAGGGGACGACCACCTCACCGCTGCGGCGGGCGCTCGAAGACGCCGATCCGGCGGCCGTGCGCGACCTCTCTCTCGAGGGCATCGTGGAGATTCGCGGGAATGTCGATGCGGTGACGGCGGGCGAGGGCGAGGAGCTCGTCCGGCTCTCGTCGCGGCGCGGCTTCCTCTTCACCGACGACGACCCCGTCGATGTCGCCGAGCGCGTGCGAGCCGGCGGCGCGCTCGCCTACGACGCGACCGGTGCGCTCGCCGGGATCGCCGTCGCGAGCGAGCAGGCCATGCGGAGACTGACCGATCTCGACCTCGACCGGATCCCGACGGCGGGCCCCTTCGCGCACGTGACTGCGCTCTTCCGGCGCGGCCCCGACGGCTGGTTCCACGTGTACGTCCAGCAGGAGCTCGGGCACTACGTCGCGGAGGCCGTGCTCGACGCGCTGGCCGGTCTGGAGCGAGCGTAATGGCCCTGAGCGAGATCTTCTTCCCCAAGCGCATGTGGCGTCGCAGGCCGGAGTTGAAGCGCCGCTACGAGGTCGTCATCGTCGGCGGCGGCTCGCACGGGCTCGCGACGGCGTACTACCTGGCGAAGCGACACGGGATCCGCGACGTCGCCATCCTCGAGAAGTCGTACATCGGCTCGGGGGCATCCGGCCGCAACACGACGATCATCCGCTCGAACTACCGCACCCCCGAGGGCGCGGCGTTCTACGGCGAGAGCGTCCGGCTGTACGAGCGCCTCTCGGACGAGCTCGACTTCAACCTCATGTTCTCGCAGCACGGGCATCTCACGCTCGCGCATTCCGACCGCGCGATGATCACGATGCAGGAGCGCGCCGAGGTGAACAAGCTCCTCGGCGTCAATTCGAGCGTCGATCGACCCGCCGCGCATCAAGGAGCTGTGCCCCGAGCTCGACCTCTCGCAGCGCCCCGCGTATCCGATCGTCGGCGCGCTCTACCACCCGCCGGGCGGGATCATTCGGCACGACGCGGTCGTCTGGGGCTTCGCGCGCGCGGCGGATCGGCGCGGCGTCGAGATCCACCAGGACACGGAGGTCGTCGGCTTCGAACGGAGCGGCGATCGGATCACCGCGGTCGAGACGTCGCGCGGCCGCGTCGAGTGCGGCCAGGTCGTGAGCGCGACCGCGGGTTGGTCGTCGCAGATCGGCAGGCTCGTCGACCTCCGCCTGCCCATCACGACCCACATCCTCCAGGCGTTCGTCACCGAGCCGGTGAAGCCGTTCCTCGACGTGATCCTCGTGTCGTCGCAGCTGCACGTCTACGTGTCGCAGACCGACCGCGGCGAGTTCCTCATCGGGGCGGAGATCGAGCCGTACACGACCTACAAGAGCACGGGCACGCTGTCGTTCCTCGAGTACTCCGCCGCGCACGCGATCGAGCTGCTCCCGCAGCTGGAGCGCACGAAGGTGCTGCGCACGTGGACGGGCCTCTGCGACCTCTCGCCCGACTACAGCCCCATTCTCGGCAAGACGGAGATCGACAACTTCCACGTCTCGACGGGGTGGGGAACCTACGGGTTCAAGGCCGCGCCGATCGTCGGCGTCACGCTCGCGGAGCTCGTGGCGCGAGGTAAGCCGCCGGATCTCATCGCGCCGTTCGCGATGGAGCGCTTCCACACCGACACCCTGGTCTCCGAGCTGGCCGCGGCCGCGGTGAGCCATTGACGGCGCATAGACCCGTAGGGGCGAGATATATCTCGCCCCTACACGACGCGAAATGAGCACAACCATGCCATCCAGCCTCGAGATCGCCCAGGCCGCGACGCTGCGCCCGATCGGCGACGTCGCCGACGAGCTCGGGCTCCTCCACGACGAGGTCGAGCCGTACGGGCGCTACAAGGCGAAGGTCGACCTCTCGGTCATCGAGCGGCTCTCGGATCGCCCGGACGCGAAGCTGATCAACGTCACGGCGATCACGCCGACGCCGGCGGGCGAGGGGAAGACGACGACGTCGGTCTCTCTCACGCAGGGGCTCGGGAAGCTCGGCCGCAAGCCGGTGCTCTGCCTCCGCGAGGCGTCGCTCGGCCCGGTATTCGGCGTGAAGGGCGGCGCGGCCGGCGGCGGCTACGCGCAGGTCGTCCCGATGGAGGACCTGAACCTCCACTTCACGGGCGATCTCCACGCGATCACCGCGGCGAACAACCTGCTCGCGGCGCTGATCGACGCGCATCTCCATCACGGGAACGCGTCCGGACTCGACCCGCTCGCCGTCTCGTGGCGCCGCTGCATGGACATGAACGACCGGAACCTCCGGAACGTCGTCACGGGTCTCGGCGGCCGCGCGCACGGCGCGCCGCGAGAGACCGGATTCGACATCACCGCGGCGAGCGAGATCATGGGGCTCGTCGCCGTCGCGCGCGATCTCGCGGACCTGCGCGAGCGGCTCGGGCGCATCACCGTCGGGCAGACGTACGAAGGCGAACCGGTTACCGCGGAGCAGATCGGCGCCGCGGGCGCGATGGCCGTCGTCCTGAAGGACGCGATCAAGCCGAACCTCGTGCAGACGCTCGAGGGCCAGCCCGCGTTCGTCCACTGCGGGCCGTTCGCGAACATCGCCCACGGCAACAACTCCCTCGTCGCCGACCGGGTCGGGCTCAAGCTCGGCGAGTACGTGATCACCGAGTCCGGCTTCGCGTCGGACATGGGGATGGAGAAGTTCTTCGACATCACCTGCCGGATAGGGAACCTGCGCCCGAGCGCGGTTGTCCTGGTCGCGACCGTGCGGGCGCTCAAGCACCACGGCGGTGATCTGGAGGGTGGCGCTGCCGAGATCGAGGCGGGTGCGGCGAACCTCGCGCGGCACATCGGGATCATCAACGGGTTCGGGCTGCAAGCCGTTGTCGGCGTGAACAAGTTCCCGACGGACACGGCCGAGGAGCTCGAGCTCGTGCGGCGCCTCGCGACCGAGGCAGGCGCGTACGCCGCGGAGATCAACACCGCGTTCGAGAGCGGCGGAGACGGCGCGACGGCGCTCGCCGAGGCGGCGATGGCGGCCGCAGACGAGCCGAACAGCTTCGACTTCGCCTACACGCTCGATGCACCGATCGAGGAGAAGATTCGCCTCATCGCGACGCGCGTCTACGGCGCGGACGGCGTGGAGCTCTTGCCGCCGGCGAAGAAGAAGGCCGCCGAGTGGGCGGATTCCGACTTGGCACGACTTCCGATCTGCATGGCGAAGACGCACCTCTCGCTCTCGCACGAGCCCGCGCTCAGGAACGCGCCGACCGGCTTCACGGTGACGGTTCGCGATCTGCGGCCCTACACCGGCGCCGGCTGGATCGTCGCGCTCTGCGGCGACATGATGACGATGCCCGGCCTGGGGAAGACCCCGGCGGCCTATGCAATCGACATCGACGCGTCGGGCGAGACCGTCGGGCTGTTCTGACGGGCGCTAAGCGGTAGCCGGTTGCGGCGGGCCGAAGCCCCCGCCGGAGAGCCCCAGTGAGGTCATGGCGCGGTCCTGCCAGTCCGAGAATTGCCCGACGCACGTCGGGCACGCCCGTGCCGCCGAGCCCTTCACCGAGGGATGATCGACAGCCGTACCCGTGGGCAACTCGACCTTGCCCCAGGCGGCGCCGGAAAGCAGACCCTCGGCCTGCTTGCGGCTACAGATTGCGCAGTGGAGGTAGAGCGTCGCCACTTACGCGCAGATTACCCCCATGGCCCGATGAACGGTGCCTCGAGGTCCGTGTTGAGGATGATCACGACGATGACGATGCAGACGAGCGAGAGCACGAGCATGAACGGCGCGACCCACGACTTCTCCTTCTGCAACGGCGGAAAGTCGATCTGCTTCTCAGCCATACCGCACCCCTCTCCCTAGTCTCCGGACCCGGGCGCCGTGGACGGCACCGACGGTAGGTCGAACGCTCCCGAAGCACGGAGCGTCGCGGCCTGGTGCTCGAGCTTGCGCTTCTCCATCACGACCCAGCCGATGATCGAGGCGACCATGAGGATGCAGCCGAGCACGGTCATGATGTAGGTGCCGGTCGAATTCGCGCCGCCGAAGGTCCAGAAGTCGGTGACGGTGTCACTCCACTCGTCATACGGGAAGCTGTCGAACATGGTCCCTCCTCACGCCTCGACCTTCGCGGGCGCTCTGCCGTTGGTTGCTCTGTACGCCTCGAGCAGGATGTCCGCGGCGTCGACCTCCCGTCCGTCCGGCTCGGTGATGGTCTCCGGCACGCGCTCGAACTCGGGATAGAAGTCCTGTCCGAACTCCGCCAGGTCGAGACCCTCGAGCTCGACTTCGGCCGGCACACGCAGGAGATTGAGCTTCTTGAGGATCCAGCTCAGGAAGAACCCAGGCAGGAAGGCGAGCGGCAGGAACGTGAGCATTCCCATCATCTGCCCGCCGAACGACACGGGAATGTTGTTGATCCCGGTCGGATATCCGCCCGCGAAAATGCCGACGAGGAAGACGCCGTAGAAGCCGCAGAAGCCGTGCACGGCGACTGCCCCCACCGCGTCGTCGATGCGCAGGTTCTTCTCGACGTAGGTCCCGACCCAGACGGCAAGAAGGCCGCCAGAGAACGAAAGCAGGTATGCGAGCGACGGGTGGTAGACGTCGGCGCCCGCGGAGACGGCGATCACTCCTGCGAGACCGCCTGAGAGCGTCCAGAACGGGTCGCCCTTGCTCGCGAACCAGCCGCCGGTGAAGCCGCCCGCGAACCCGAACGTGATCACCATGGCGATCGCTCCGAGCGTCGTCGGCGAGAAGTAGATGTTCGTCCAACCGGGGAACACCGTGGACTGGATGAAGAGGCACGCTGCGTAGAAGCCGTAGAACCCGGTGAAGATCAGCATCAGCCCCATCAAGGTCAAGTGTGTGTTGTGCGGTCTGAACGACCTGGCTCGGCCCATGACGTCGTACTTCCCAATCCGTGGCCCGAGGTTGAGCAGGACGCCGAGCGTGAACGCTCCCGCAACACCGTGGACGACCAGTGACGCGATCGCATCGTGGAAGCCGTAACGAGTCGTCAGCCAGCCTCCGCCGCTCCAGCCCCAGGCCGCGTCCAGGATCCAGACGACCGAGCCGAGAGCGACCGCGAGAATCAGATACGCCGAGAGCCGTACGCGCTCGATGATCGCGCCGGACATGATCGACGCGGTGGTCCAGGAGAACAGGAGGAAGGCGAGGAAGAAGACGAGGCTCAAGTGCCCCGTGAGGTTGCTCTCCATGTTCGGGCCCATCCCCGAGCTCCATGGGGCCGTGAGTCCGCAGAAGCCGGGCACCGCATCCGGGCTGGCATGGCCATTCTTCGGCCAGCCTTCCTCGAAGCACCCGTAGATGTACCAGCCGAAGTAGTAGAAGGTCGGCGTGACGACGGCGATCGTCAAGATGTTCTTCATCGCCGTCGACATGAGGTTCTTGCGCCGCGCGACGCCGGACTCGTAGGCCATGAAGCCGACGTGGATCAGCCACATGATCACGACGGTCCAGTAGTAGAACGTCTCCGTCATGATCAGCGAGTCGAGGTCGATCTGCTTCTTCAGCTCCTCGACTGTTGGCGCTTCTTGGGCGAGCAACGACAAGAACGACGAAAGCATCCGCGTCCCTCCTCAGGCCGCACCTGCTTGGACCGGTCAAACCTACGAGACCGCCTCGTGCCGTTCCATGTCCGGTCAGGCCTACGTTGGGCGCCTCCATATGGAGGTTTGCGACACGTGAGCGCTAGGTGTCCTGCACGGCGCCGGTCGTCGCGTTCACGAGCACGACCCGGACGTGGGTCGGCTGGCCGTTCCTGACGTTGTAGAGCGAGACCGCCCAGTAGTACACCGGTGGAAGGCCCTGCGGCAGGTACCGAATCTGGTACTTGTCCGGCGTGAAGTCGACGTGCTTCTTCGCGATCTCGACGGCCTCCTGTTGCGTGATCTTGTTCTCGTTCGACGCGCACGTCTTCGAGACGAGCATCGTGAAGACGAGCAGGACACCGAGGATCAGCGCTCGCCCCCAGAGGCCGTCGCGGAGATCCTTCCGCCGCTTCGACTCGGCGGCCGGCGGCCGGCCGTTACCCGGTTTGGGCGTTCCAGCGCTGGTAGACACGGTATGCCCGTAGGAAGAGGTATCCGACGAAGTTCGTCATGAAGACGAGCAGCAGCCACCAGAACCACCAGACGAAGTGGGGCCGCCACTCGAGAAGCTCGACCACCGTGAGCCAGAGGCACACCGCGAGTGCGAGTGCAAGCGGCCACGGCACCCAGCCGAGCAGGATGAAGATCAGCACAGACGGTGATCGTCTACGAGTCCGGAGCGCCGCGCAACTACGACCAGGGGTACGGCGAGCTCGAGACGGGGTGCAAGTCCCCGGTGGCGAAGCGCTCGTAGCGGAACGGGTAGAGGAGCTTCGAGTGGTCGCCGAGGAGGACCGACGCCACCTCACGACCGACGCCGATCATCTTGTAGCCATGGTTCGAGTCGAAGACCCCGTAGACGTTGGGGCGCACGTAGTCGAAGACCGGGAAGTTGTCGGCGGTGAACGCGCCGACGCCGCCCGAGCGCGCCATCTTGTATTGGCCGCGGCAGCCCTCGAAGCGGCTCATGGAGTGCGAGAGCGCGGCGCACCACATGTCGGGGAAGCTCGGGTCGACGTCCGTCGTCGACGGGTACGGATCGAGCTCGACCTCTCCGTCGACCGTCAGCGGCGAGGCGCCCCCTTGCACGCCGTGGCGATCGCGCTTGAAGTAGATCCCCCACAGCTCGTCCGTAACGAGGTCGCCTTCGTCCGTGGAGAGCGGTGCGTCGGTGTCGAGATGGATCACGGGTGGAGCACCGCCGTCGGCGGTCGCGAACATCAGGGGATCGACCGTGATCTCGCCTTCCTGGAGGTTCCAGTACGTCCACATCGGGCGATCTCGGACGACGTCGCCCGACGGTGTCGTGATGTCGATCGTGTCCGGCATGCCGAGCAGCGACCAGAATCGCGCGGCCCATGGGCCGGGCGCGATCACGACCTGCTCGCCCACCTCGATATCACCGCGACTCGTCTCGACGGTTGACACCGAGCCGTCGTCGCGTGACACGAATCCGCTGACGTCGACTCCATCGAGCACGGAGACGCCTTCGCTCAGGCACTTGTCGCGCAACCCGAGCACCGACTCGATGTTGAACGCGAAGCCACCCTGGTGCTCGTGGAGGCAGATCGTCACGCCTTGCGCGCGCCAGTCGGGGAACAGCGCCTTCATGTGCGCGTCGACCTCGGCCTCGCCCGAGATCAACTCTGAGCGATAGCCGATCCGCTCCTGGCGCTCGAATGTGGCGGCGAGATCGGACTCCTGCACCGCTGCACCGAGAGCGATGTAGCCGACGGAGTTGTAGTGATACGCGGCCGGATCCGACTCCCACACCTCCACGCACGCCTGCATCAGCTCGCTCATCGCGGGCTGGAAGTAGTTGTTGCGGACGACGCCACACGCGATTCCCGACGCCCCTGCGCCGGGCTTCGACTTGTCGACGACGACGATGTCTGCGCCTGACCCCGCTCCGCGCGCGCGAAGCTCCTTCGCGAGGTGGTACGCGGTCGAGAGCCCGTGGATACCGGCTCCCACGACGACGTACCGGGCGGATGCAGGAATGGTCACTATTGCCTTCTGTGCAACGCTATTGCATGGATGACCATAACATAGTCATCCCCGGCGTCGTCGGTGCTCGAGTCAGTGGACGATGAGCACGTCGCAGTGCGCGTGTCGCTGCACTGAACCACTCACACTGTGTCCGAAGAGGCGCTCGAGGAAGCCCGGCTCGCGCGTTCCGACGACGATGAGGTCTGCTCCGCGCTGCTCGGCGAGCTCGAGGATCGCGTCGGCGGCATCGCCCATTGCGAGCACCGACTCGGCCTGGACTCCGCGGTCGGTCAGCTGCTTCGTCGCGCCGTCGAGCAGTGACTCGTGCGCCTCGGGCGGGTCGGCCGGGTCGGCGGAACCGCCTCCGTGCACCGCACCACCCAACCTCGTCGAGACGCTCGTCACGATCACGCTCGACCCGAAAGCTGCACCGATGTCTGCTGCGCGTTCGAGCGCCCGCTCCGAGGCCTCGGTCCCGTCATACGCCAGCACGATCGTCTTCATCGTTCCTCCTCAGGACGCACGTCGGGAGAACACTACGGCGTTGACGCGGGGAAGCAAGTCGAACCTACTCGGACGCGAGCAGTGTGGCCGTCCACACGAGGCAGCTGGCGCGCGCACATACCCGGCGCGCCGCCCGCTCGTACGTTCGCCGACGCATGCGAGAGCGCTCCGGACCGAAGACGAGCATGCCGGGGTTGCGCTCGGCCACGAGTTCCAGAAGCGCGTCGACCGGGTGCGGGCTGCAGACGCGCAGCCGCTCGACGTGGACGGCCAGGGATTGGGCTAGCTGCGCAGGTTTGCCCAGGTCTGCCTGAAGGTCCTCTCGCTCGATGTAGCCGTACCCGAGCAGGCTCCAGGTCGCAAGCGGGATCTCGGCGACATTGACGACGACGAGGGGCTGCCCGCTCTCGACGGCGGAGTCGACTGCGAACACCGTCGCTTCCTGGGAAAACGGGACATCGAGCGTCGCGAGGAGCACCGGGCGAGCGCCGCCAGAAACGAGCGATACATCCTCTCGTGGACCGTTGCGCCGGAGACTCAGCATGTCACTCGGGGTGGAGTTGCCAGCGTGGCGCGTCGCTCGCCGTGCGGCGGTAGCGGCGTCTCCAGTACGGCAGGAAGACGAACAGCCAGAACATCATCGCGGGCGGGAGGAGCAGGAAGAAACGTGCGCTCATGACGACCAGCGGAACGAAAACGGCAAGCGCGATCCCCGCAGCTGCGACCGCCTCGAGCTTGTGGCGCCTCACGCGCCGGAGCAGATTGTCGTACTCCTCGACCGGGATCTGCTGCGTGTTCCACGAACGTCCGCAGTCGCACGACCAGCGATCGCCATACGTCACACGCTTCACCGTGCCGCAGTCGCACGTGATCGTGATCGGGGGCCGGCTCACGAGCCGATTGTAGGCCGACTTCCCGAGCCCATTGAAAGTAGTCGGAAAAGGGTGTTACGTTCGCCCGCGAACCCAGTTGAGCGCGTGGCGAACGAGGAGGAGGTAGGGCATGGCCGAGGCAGTCGTCGAGGAACGCCAGCTCCTGAAGACGCTTCGTTGGTACGACGGGTTCGTCATCTGTCTCGCGAATCCGGGCTTCATGCTGGGATCGCTCGGCTGGTCTGTGCTCGACCTCGGCGGCTGGGGCGCTGCGCTCATCTGGGGATTGACGGCGCTCATCATCATCCCCGTCGTCGTCATCTACTCCGAGCTCGCGGCGATGTTCCCGCACAAGTCGGGCGGCGTTGCGATCTACGCGAACGAGGGCTGGCGCAAGTACACGACGCTCGTCGGGCCTGTGGCGACCTTCGGGTACTGGATCGGCTGGTCGGTCGTGCTGTCGTTCATCGGGCTCTTCGCCGGGTACATCGCGCAGACGGCGTGGTTCCCGGATGAGCCCTACGGAACCTACGCGTTCGGCGGAGCGGTCATCGACGACGGCTACTTCTCGACAGGCCCCGTCAACATCGGGCTGCAGCACCTGATCGCGGTCGGGCTGATCCTGGCCGTCTGGGTCTTCAACTTCTTCGGCACACGGGTCGCCGTGAGCTTCAACTACCTCGCGGGCATCCTGCTCATGTTCCCGCTGTTCTGCTTCACGTTCCTGCCGTTCATCAACGGCGACTTCGACTCCGCCAACCTCACCTACAAGCTCAACGACCCGGATCTCGCCTGGGGCGGATTGCAGATGGCTCTCGTCTGGATCTGGATCATGATCTGGTCGACGGCTCCCGAAGCGGCCGCGACCTTCGCACCCGAGTACAAGGACACGGGCCGGGATACGAGGAAGGCGCTGATGTCGTCGGCGCTCTTCATCCTCTTCGTGAACACGATGGTGCCCATCGGCCTCACCGGCGGTGTCGGCGCGAAGACCGTGGAGGCGTTCGACTACGTCGGCGCCCTCGACGACCTCGTCGGTCCGAACTTGACCAACTTCTTCGTGATCGTCATCTGCGCCAGCTTCGTCATCTCGATGAACACGGCGACAGCCGACGGCAGTCGTGCGCTGTACGGCATCTCGAAGGACGGCTTGACGGTCAAGCAGCTCGGGCGGCTCAACCGGTGGAACGTGCCCGGGGCGGCGATGACCCTGGACATGATCATCAACATCCTCTTCGTCCTCTTCGTCGGCAACCTGTTCGGGATCCTCGTGGCCAGCAACATCGGTTACGTCTTCGCGAACATCTGCGCGATCTCGG
Source organism: uncultured Gaiellaceae bacterium (assembly GCA_963833725.1). GTDB lineage: Bacteria > Actinomycetota > Thermoleophilia > Gaiellales > Gaiellaceae > GMQP-bins7. The sequence goes on along the minus strand of CAWHYV010000003.1, from coordinate 32,537 downwards.
CGTTCATCCTGTTGAAGACGGGACAGGCCGGAGTGGCCGCGACCGATCAGGCTCTCGTCCTACTGGACGCCGATCGCGGCCGTCCTCTGCGCTGCCTTCATCGTCTTCGAGGTCGTCGGCGTGGGGTGGTTCCAGATCGCCGGCGACGGAGCCGTGTACGGCGGCACGAAGGAGAAGGTCATCGGCTTCAGCGTCCTCGCCATCTCGCTGCTCCTGTTCCTGTTCCGCCGCATCGTTCAGGACAAGGAGACGCCACACTGGCGTGAAGAGACGCCCACGATGCCGGACGCGCACGTTGCGAAGCTCCTCGAGGAGGAGATGACTCCGGCCTAAGGGGCCACTGGTTTGCGCGAGAAGGGGCGGCTCCGGCCGCCCCTTCTCGTTCTGTCGTCAGAATCCGTTGGATGGAGGCGTCAGCGCCGCAGGAGTTCGAGGTCGGGATCGATAGCGCGATCTCGGCGCCGGAGGCATTCGGAGCGTCCTTCGACCAGGCGCCTTCGCACGGCGAGCTCGAGCTCGGCGCAGGGCTCGAGGGCGATCCGGCCGTTGCGTTTCGCAAGACGCTCGGCATGTTCGCGACGGGCGTGACCGTTCTGACCGCGCGAGTCGGCGAGCAGGTGCACGGGATGACGGCGAATGCCTTCATGTCCGTCTCGCTCCGGCCCCCGCTCGTTCTCATCTCCATCGACCGGCGAGCGAAGATGGGTGCGCTCCTGCACGAGGGAACGCGCTTCGGCGTCAGCGTCCTCGAGGCGAAGCAGACCGGGCTCTCGGATCGGTTCGCCGGACGCGTCGCCGACGAGCTCCCGGAGGCGACGTTCGAGATCGTCCACGAGACGCCGCTCGTCGAGGGCGCGCTCGCGCACCTCGTCGCGCGCGTCGTCCGCTCGTACTGGGGCGGCGACCACTCGCTCTTCGTCGGGCAGGTCGAGTTTGCGCGCTATGGCGAGGGCCGGCCGCTGCTGTTCCACGGAGGACGCTACGAGCGTCTCATCGAGGATCCGCAGGTCTTCTCGCTCCTCCCGCGCGAGCTTCTCGATCCGATTCTCGCCTTGGGGGAGGAGCGCGAGTACGCCGACGGCGAGCCGATCATGCAGGTCGGGGAGGAGGGCTGTGAGCTCTTGCTCCTCGTCGAAGGGGAAGCGCGCGTCGAGCGTCCCGGGACGCTCGCTCACCGTCGGCCCGGGCGAGCTCATCGGCGAGATCGAGGTCCTCGACCCGGGCGGCGGCCGGATTGCCGACATTCACGCGGTGGGGTCGGTCCGCGCGATCGGCGTGTCGCGCGAGCAGCTGCTGGCCGCGCTCGAGGCCGATCCTCGCGCTGCCATCGCGCTCATCGAGGTGCTCGCAGCGCGCTTTCGCGAGACCGCGTGACCCACAGGACGCTGCTCGCGATCGGCGTCGGGCTCGCGCTTGCCGACTCCTCGATCGTCACGCTCGCGCTTCCGGAGATCCTCGGCGAGTTCGACGTCGCGATCACCTCCGTCGCGTGGGTGCTCACGTCGTTCAACCTCGTGCTCGCGGCAGTCGCCGTGCCGGCGGCCTACGTCGCGCGGCGGCGGCCTCGAGAGGCGCTCGTCGTCGGTGCGCTGGTGTTCGCGGGCGCCTCGCTCGCGTGCGGGCTCGCCCCTTCGTTCGACGTGCTCGTCGGCGCTCGCTGCGTTCAGGCGGTCGGCGCGGCGCTGATCGTCACTGCCTCGCTCGATTTGCTCTCTCGGGTCGAGGGCAGCGACGCGGGTGCGCTGCGTCTCTGGGTCGCTGCGGGTGTCCTCGGTGCCGCGCTCGGGCCGGCAATCGGCGGGGTGCTCACGCAGCTCCTCGGGTGGGAGTCGATCTTCCTCGTCCAGGTTCCCGTCGCGCTCGCGCTGGTCGTCGCTGCGCGGGGCATCTCCGCGCGCGCCGTTCCCGCACCCGCCGGCCGGCCGTCCATTCCGGCGAACGCGGCATTGCTCCTCGTCGCGGGCGGCCTCGTCGCCGCGCTGTTCCTCGTCGTGCTCCTGCTCGTGGACGGCTGGGGGATGTCGCCGGCCGCCGCCGGGCTCGTCGTCACGGTGATGCCGCTGACGGCAATCGCCGTCGGTCGGCTGAGGCCGCGATCGCTCGGCGTCGTGCAGGGAGTCGCCTGCGGAGTGATCCTCATTGCGGGCGGACTCGCTGCGCTCGCGCTCATGCCGCGCGCGGGTTGGGGCTGGACGGTTCCACCGCAGATCCTCGTCGGCGCAGGGCTCGGGCTCACGGTTCGCGGTCTCACCGAGCTCGCGCTTCGCGGTCGGGCCGATCAGGTCGTCCACGGTGGCTGGACGATCGCCGCGCGCCACGCCGGTGTCGTTCTCGGCCTGCTGCTGCTCGCGCCGGTGCTCACGACAGCGCTGGACGAGAACCGCGACGAGGCGATCCGCGCGGGCGCCGCGGTCGTTCTCGACAGCGACATTCCTCCGCTCGACAAGCTCGGTGTGGCGCAGGACGTCCTCGACGAGGTCGATCGCGCGAACGAGGTCGGCGAGCTTCCCGATGTGGAACGCGCGCTCGAGGGGCGCCCGGACGACGACCAGTGGCGAGCGCTCCTCGCCGGGCTGCAGGAGCAGCTCGACCGCGCCGTGACGAGCGCGTTCTCCGGGCCGTTCCTGCTGGCTGCCGCGCTGACGCTGTGCGCGCTCGTCCCGGTGACGCTCCTGCGGAGACGACCGACGTGAGGCGCTTTCTTCCGCTGCTCGTCGCCCTCGGGCTGGTCATGGCTGTGGTGGTTCCGTACCTCGCACTCGGCGGCGGGCGGTTCGAGCCGACGCCTGTCGCGGATCCGTGCGAGACGCGCCTGCTGCCCGATGCGGAGGGCCTGGGAGAGAACCTCGAGCGCATCGCGTTGCGCGCGGTCGACGGTGTCGCATGCGAGCTCGGCATCTCGCGCGAGGACCTCGTGCTGGCGCTGCGCAGCGAGGAGGCGCTCGCGGCGCTGTCCGCCGAGCAGGGCATCGATCGCGACGAGCTGGAGCAGTCGATCACCGACGGGCTCGTACGAGCGGTGGACGACGCCGACGAGGCGGGCACGCTTCCGAGCTTCGTGGCGCCGCTCGTACGCAAGGCCGCGGAGTCGGTGCCGCCGTGGCTGATCCTCGAGACCCTCGAGCGCCTCGGAGGATTTCTCCCCGGCTAGTCGAGGTCCGGCAGGTCGGCGAGCCAGGGTGTGCGGTACCCCGACTGCGTCCAGACGACGGGGAAGAACGACTCGTCCATCGAGAGATCGTCGCGTCGCCGGTACCGCGAGTAGTTCACGTCGACGTTCGTCTCGTGGAATCGTGCTTCGGCCGGGAGGAAGTGCGAGACGAGCGCCATGCGCGCCAACGTCCCCGAGGTGTTCGGCGCCGAGCCGTGCCACGTGAGGCCGTGGTGGAACGACCCTCCGCCCGGCTTCACGACGACCGGGACGACGTCGAGCTCGGTCCCTTCGGGCGCCGCCGCGCGCGGCCCGGCGAGCCAGTCGTCGGGCGCATGGAACTCCGTCCGCGAAGGCGGCGACTTCGGCCACGTGTGCGATCCGCGGACGAACTCGAGCGGACCCGCATCGGCCTGCGTCTCGTGCAGTGAGATCCAGCACGTGATCATCTCCGGCGGGACGAGGTAGTCCGCGTACGACGAGTCCTGGTGAAACCCGATCGCCTTCGTGCCAGGAGGCTTCCAGAGGACGTTGTCCTGGAGGATCCGGACACCGTCGTATCCGGCCAGCTGCGCGGCGAGTCGGCCCGTGCGCTCGGAGAGAACCTGCGCGGCGACGACGGTGTCGGACTTCCACGCGTTGCAGAGCTGGCGCGTGCGGTCCTCGGGGTCGCGACCGGGTACCCAGTTGACCTCGTCGGGGCGGATGCCCGTCTCGTACTCGCCGTCGAAGAGTCGGAGGTAGCGGTCGCGGAGGAGCTCGAGACCGCGCTCGGAGACGAGCCCTTCCTCCACCACCAGGAAACCGTCCCGCTCGAACGAGGCGAGCTGATCGTTCTCGAACGCGTCGATCAGGAGCGTGGCCTCGACTTGTCCGGGTCGTAGAACGGGAAGCGGACGACGGTGGCCGGGATGCGCTTCTGGAGGCCGTCGAGCTTGCCCACCTCGAGCGCCGTCCCGAGCTCCGCGACCTGGATCGCCACTCGCGCGAGCGCGATGTTCTTCTTGAGGATCGGGCTGCGCGTTCCGCTCGTGACGACGCCGACGCGCTGACGGCCGACGTAGACCTCGTCGCCATGACCGGCGGTCTCGTTGCCTTCGAGCTCGAGCCCGACGAGCGTGCGCTGCGGATGCGCGTGCCGCTCTTCGAGCGCTGTGCGTCCCACGAAGTCGTCGTCGGTCTTCAGGTCGACGGCGAAGCCGACGCCCGCCTCGAAGGGGTCCACCTGGTCGTCGAACTCGTACCCGGCGAAGATGAGTCCCGACTCGATGCGGAGGATGTCGAGCGCCTCGAGGCCGAGCGGCGTCAAGCCATGTTCCTCCCCGGCGCCCCAGATCGCGTCCCACACCGCAGGTCCGTCGGAGGGATGGCACCAGACCTCGTAGCCGAGCTCGCCCGTGTAGCCCGTCCGCGAGACGACGATCGGGATCCCGTCGTACGTTCCGATCCGACCGACGGTGAGGCGGAACCACTTGAGATCCTCGAGCGAGGTCTGCGTCGGCGGTGTCCAGACGATCTTCTTCAGGAGCTCGCGGCTCTCGGGACCCTGGACCGCGACATTGTGGAGCTGATCGGTCGACGGCTTGATCCACACGCTCAGCCCGAGCTTCTCGCGGAGCTCGTCGAGCCAGATCCCGTCGTACTCGTCGCCGCCGACGAAGCGGAAGTTGTCCTGCCCGAGCCGGTAGACGGTCGCGTCGTCGATCATCCCGCCCGTCTCGTTGCACAGCGCCGTGTACGTGACCTGGCCGACCGAGAGTCGCCGCGCGTCGCGTGTGATCGCGTGCTGGATGAGGCTCTCGGCGTCCGGGCCGAGCACCTCCCACTTGCGCAGCGGCGAGAGATCCATGATCGCGACCCTCTCGCGACAGGCCCAGTACTCCGCGATCGCCCCTTCGTTGTCGAAGCAGTGCGGCAGCCAGTACCCGCGGTACTCGACGAAGCTCTTCGTGAGCTCGCTCGTCCGCGGGTGGAAGGTCGTCTCTTTCGTGAGCACCGGATCCGCGTCCGCGGTCACGCGCCGTGCGATCGCGACCGAGAACGTGTTGTCGGGCGCGTACACACGAACGTGGACGGGCGTAATCTGCCAGCCGTTCGCAGGGTCGATGTCGTCCGGGCAGGCGGACGACGCGCACACGAGATCGCTCATTGCGCGGAGCAGGACGTAGTCGCCCGCGCGTGACCACGGCTCGTCCATGACGAAGACGTTGTTCGCGTCGAAGCCGGTGTTGTAGAAGAAGTTGAGCGCCTCCCAGCCCATGCGCGGCGCGATCCCGAATGGCGTCACCTGCCCGTTGAAGTTCTCCGAGCAGTTGACGTGGCCGGGGTAGCCCTTGTCCTCGTAGTACTTGGCCGTGCACGCGAGGCCGAAGGTGTCGTGTCGGCCGACCGTGTCGCGCACGACCTCGATGAGCGGATCCTGGTCGACGTCGTAGAACTTCCCCTGCAGTCCGGGCATCGGATACGCCTGTCCCATGAGCGAGCGCGTCGTCGTCGCGTCGAGGCCGCGCTCGAGGCCCGACTCGAGCTTCGCCGCGATGGAACGCGAGGAAGTCGGAGCACTGCTTCCCCTCGACGTCGATGACCTGGATGAACTCGCCTGCGCGCACCTCGTACGCGAGGGCTGCCGCGGCGTCCACACGGAAGTCCAGCCGTGGCTCGGCGAGTGGCGGAGGAAGCTCCTGCTGCTCGTAGGAGCGCGGGGTCACGCGGCGCACCTCGACGAGGAGCTCGGAGGGCGGCGCGCGCGCCGTCGACGATCCGGCCGGCAGGAGCTGCGACGACGACGGTCACGGCACGCTCGGCGCGGAACGTCTGCGTCGATCCAGCGGGCGACCACTCGCCGAACAGGCGGATTGCGAGTGCGTCGGCGGGATCGAGTCCGCGGGAGCCGAGCTCGTCGGCGAGGAGGCTGCCGTTGCGCGCAGCCATCGCCTCGCGGATGACGGTTGCCGGCGCGTCCGCCTTCGCAGCGAGCGCGGCGGCGTCGTCACGACCGTCGACATCGAGCACGGAAACCTCCGCTGCCTGGTTGCCGCGCGTGTCGACGACGGTCATGCGCTCGTCGGCGCCGAGTGCGAATACCGTCGCGCCCCCGGGTCGGACGAGGTACGTCTCGACGAACGGGTCCTCCGGGAGCAGCCCGCGAACGAGCTCGGGTGTCCCGAGCGTGCTCATGTCAGGCACTCGCCGGTGCCTTCGCCTCCATCTCGGCTGCCTCGGCGATGAGCTTCTCTGCGAGCTCGCGCTTGCCGTCGGCGTCGAGCTTCTTCACCTCGTTCTCGACGGCGCGGCGGTTGTACGACTGATTCCAGTAGTCGAGCGCCTCGAAGCCGAGGAGGACGGCCTTGCCGACGAACTGGCGCAGCACCTCGTTCGTCGGGCCCATGACCCACCCGGCCTTGGCGTCGCGGAGGTAGCGCTCGAGCTCCATGTCGCGCTTGTAGCCGGAGCCTCCGCACGCGTGGAGCATCTTGTCGACGACGTGCGCGACGTTCTTGGCAGCCTCGAACTTGATCTGCCACGCCCAGTGCAGGAAGTCGGCGCGCGCGAGCTCTCCGACCGCGAGCACCTTCGTGTTGTCGTCCGTCGCCGAGTCCATCGCCTGCGCGACCGAGTAGACGAAGAGGCGCGACGCGTTCGTGTCCATGAGCGCCTCGCCGACGTAGTCCTGGATCGTCGGGTAGTCGGCGACGCGCAGTCCGACGTCGACGTGTCGCTTGCGCGTCGTGTGGCGCTTCGCGATGTCGATCGCGCCGAGCGCGATGCCGTTCCACACCGACGACGAGCCGATGAGGAACCACGGGTCGACGGACTCGTCGTTCGACGCCGCGCCGTCGCCGACCGGGCCGACGATCTGATCGCCGGGGATCTCGACGTCGGGCACCTCGAGCGGGCCCGACTGGTTGCCGCGCAGGCCGAGCGCGTCCCACAGCGCAGGCTGCGCCTGCGCCGATTCGCCGTCGATGACGAAGACGGAGAGGTCGTCGTATCCGGAGAAGTCCGGGCTCGTCGTCTGGACGACGTAGAAGTCGGCGAAGCCGGCGGATGTCGTCCACGACGCCTTCTTGCGCACCTTGAAGCCGCCGTTGACCCGTTCGGCGCCCGAGGAGATCGGGTACCAGAAGTGCGATCCGGTCTCGGGGTCGGAGTAGGAAAGCGTTCCGATCTTCCCCGAGTTGAGCGGCCGGATGTAGCGCTCGATCAGCTCGTCGCGTGGGGCGGAACATGATCGCGTTCACCGCACCGATGTGCATGACGTAACACATCGCGGTCGACGCGCAGCCGTAGCGCGCGATCGTCTCGCAGGTCATGGCGTACGCGACGTGGTTCTCGCCGAGGCCGCCGTACTCCTCGGGCACGGTGAGCGCGAGGAAGCCGTGCTCGCCGAGGAGCTCGAGGTTGCGACGCGGGTACAGGAGCTCGTCGTCGGAGCGCTTCGCGTTCGCCCGCATCTCCTTCTCGCAGAGCTCGATGAGCGTCGCGCGGAGCTCCTTCTGACGGTCGGTCAGGACCCAGTCGGGATCCCACTCGTAGCCGAGCCCCCAGAACGGCTCGCCACCCCACATCTTCTCGGACATGCTCACCTCCACCGGATTGGCCTTCTCGCGCGCCATCGTAGGCAGCCTCCGCGCCGCGGGGCAAGCGGGTGCGTGTCGGGGGCGGGCTACGCCGTCGCCGCGAGGACCGAGAGCAGGTCGTCGCCGTAGCGCTCGAGCTTCACCGGTCCGAAGCCCTTCACGCCCGAGAGCTCGTCCAGCGTCTGCGGGCGGAGAGCCGCGAGCTCTCGGAGCGTCGCGTCGTGAAGCACGACGTAGGCCGGCACCTTGTCCTCCTGCGAGCGCTCGAGGCGCCAGGTGCGCAGGCGCGCGACGAGATCCTCGTCGACGTCTGCGTCCGCGCTCGTCCTGATGTGCGGAGCTTGTACCGAGCGGTCGACCTGCAAGACGCGGTAGCCGTCGGGCGTCGTCACCTCGACCAGCGCCCCCGACTGCTCGACGAGCTGCACCCAGCGGCGAACGTCCGCGTCGGTCGCGGCGGCAAGCATGCGATACGCAGCGGACCGACGCGCCGACGGCGGCGCCTTCAACGATCCGCGGAGAGTGGCGACGAGGCTCCGTCGGCCGAGCGGCCACGTAAGAGCCGCGACGGCGTCGACGATCGCCTCCCCGACGTCTTCCGGCAAGGGAGGCGGTGGGCTCGCGATCGACGCGGAACCGCGGGTCAGCGGCGCGCAGATGTCGCAGGCGCCGCACGGCGCGGCGAATGTCTCGCCGAAGTGCGCGGCCACCTGCTCGTGGCGGCACACGCGCGTCTCGGCGAATCCGATGACGCGATCGGCGCGCGACTCGGCGACGAGGCTCGCACGATCGAGGAGTGCCTCGACCCGTTCGCGCGCGTCGGCGGGCGCGGCGGTGAGCTCGATTCGCATCAGTCGACCCTGATCGAAGTCGCGCCGGAGGAGATCCGCCTGCTCGAGCATGCCGACGAGGACACGGGCGTCGCGCTCCGGCACGACCGCCGAGAGCTCGTCCGGGTCGACGAGCCCTCCTGCGTCCCGCAAGACGCGATACACGGCTCGGAGCTCGGACGGGTTCGGCACGTCGGACACCGCGAAGCGGCGCAGTGCCGTCGCATCGCTCGGGCTCGCGAGCAGGAGGGTCTGACTCGACGCGCCGTCCCGACCTGCGCGGCCGACCATCTGCACGTACCCCTCGAGCGAATCGGGGTAGTTCACGAGGCAGACGAGCCGCACGTCAGGCTTGTCGATGCCCATGCCGAACGCCGTCGTGGCGACGACGGTCTGCGTTCGCCCGGAGACGAAGTCGTCCTGGACGCGCGTGCGCTCGTCGGACGCGAGGCCGGCGTGGTAGTGCTCGGCGCGGAACCCGTGGCCGGACAGCACGCGGGCGAGCTCCTCCGTCGAGCGGCGCGAACGCGCGTAGACGATCGCCGCGCCGCCGCGCAGCGCGCCGAGCTGCTCGACGAGGATCGCGACCCGATCTTCCGCGTTGGCGACCTCCGCGACGTCGTAGCGCAGGTTCGGCCGCATCACGCTCGTGTGGACGACTTCGAGCGACCGCCCGAGAGACTGGCCGATGTCACGCGCCGTCTCGGGCGTTGCCGTGGCGGTCATCCCGAGGAGCGTCGGGTCACCCAGCGCCTCCAGACCCCGTCGGATGAAGAGATAGTCGGGGCGGAAGTCGTGCCCCCACATGCTCACGCAGTGCACCTCGTCGACGACGACGAGTCCGATCCCGACGTCGGCCAGGAGCTCGACGAAGCGCGACTGGCGCAGGCGCTCCGGCGCCGCGTACACGAGGCGCGTCTCTCCGGATGTAACACCGGCCAGCCGCGACGCCGTCTCCTCCGCGGAGAGCGACGAGTTGACGAAGGTCGCGGTCGCTGCGATCTGCGGCGGCAGCTTGTCGACCTGGTCCTTCATGAGCGCGATGAGCGGCGAGAGGACGAGCGTCGGCTCGGGCCGAAGCATCGCGGCGAGCTGGTACGTGAGCGACTTGCCGGAGCCGGTCGGCATGAGCGCGAGCGTGTCTCGCCCAGCGATCGCCGCGCGCACGACGTCCTCCTGCCCTGGGCGGAAGGCGTCGAATCCGAAGAGCTCGCGGAGTGGGGAGAGGAGATCGGTCAGGCGCGCGAGTATAGGAGCGGCCTCGGGCGACCCCTGTGTCGACTTCGCGACAACCTCAGCTCCAGCGGATGTCGAGCGTGCTCGTATCCGGGTCGCGTGGCAGGCCGTCGTCGGGCAGCTCGTCCCAGTCGCTCGACTGGTGGGTGTAGATGTGCGCCGCGACTCGGAGTCCCGTCGGCTGATCGAGCGTTCCCGCCGCGATACCGATCCGCTCCGCGTCCTTCGCCTTCCAGAAGAGGCTCGAGCCACACCGGTCACAGAACCCACGCTCGGCCTGACGTGCACTTGCGGGACTCGCGATCCAGCGGAGCGCCTCCGTCTCTCCGATCACGAGATCGTCGGCGCGCGTCGCCGAGAACGCGCCGGCAGCGCCGCCCCAGCGCCGGCATTCGATGCAGTGGCAGAGGACGATGTCGCGCAGCGGCCCGCGCACTTCGTACGTCACGGCGCCGCACAGGCAGCGACCCCCGGCTCGTCGCGCGCTCGGCATGCGCGAACGCTACCCCGGCACACGACGCACACGTGCTCGTCGTGACATGGTCGTGTAGCTTCGTTGCCACGACGAGCGACGCGATACGAGGCAGTACAACGGTCGTCCTCCTTGGGACGCTCGACACGAAAGGCGACGAGTACGCGTTCGTTCGGGACCGCGTGAGAGATGCGGGAGCGGAAGTCGTGGTCGTCGATGCGGGCATCCTCGGTGTGCCGCGGTTCGCCCCCGACATCACGCGGCAGGAGGTCGCGGCCGCGGTAGGGGAGGACGTGCAGGCGCTCGCCGACGCTCGCGATCGCTCCAGGGCGATCGAGGTGATGGGCCGCGGCGCCGCGGAGGTCGTTCGACGACTCCACGCCGAGGGGCGTCTCACCGCGATCGGTGCACTCGGCGGGACGGGCGGCACCGCCATCGCCACGAAGGCGATGAGGGCGCTGCCCATCGGCGTGCCGAAGCTGATGGTGTCCACCGTGGCCGCGGGAGACACGAGCGCGTACGTCGGGACGACCGACCTCACGATGATGCATTCGGTCGTCGACGTCGCCGGGATCAACCGCATCTCGGCGCGGATCTTCGGGAACGCGGCCCGTGCGCTGGCAGGCCTCGCTGCAGGAGCGGAGTCCGCTCCTGTCGCCGAGAAGCCGCTGATTGCAGCATCGATGTGGGGAGTCACTACCCCGTGTGTGACCGCTGCGCGAGAGCGGCTCGAGGAACTCGGCTACGACGTGCTCGTCTTTCACCAGACCGGCACCGGCGGCAGGTCGATGGAGGAGCTGATCGCAGCCGGGCTCGTCGACGGTGTGCTCGACGCCACGCCGACCGAGCTCGCCGACGAGCTCACGGGTGGAATCTGGTCGTCTGGGCCTGAGCGGCTCGAGGCAGCCGGGCGTCTCGGCATCCCGCAGGTCGTCTCGCTCGGGGCGCTCGATGTGATCGCCATCTCGTCGACCGGGCTTCCAGACCAGCTGCCGGAGCGGTTCCGCGACCGGCCGATCTATATCCACGACGAGCTGATGGTCGCGACTCGGGCTACACCGGACGAGTGCCGGGAGCTCGCTGCCGTGATCGCGCGCAAGCTGAATGCCGCCAGCGGGCCGACTGCCTTGTTCGTGCCGTTGCGCGGCTTCTCGCTCCTCACCACGGAGGGCCAGGTGCTCCGCGACGCCGACGGAGACGAGGCGCTGATCTCGACCTTGCGCGAGCTCGTCGACCGATCGGTCGTGGAGTTCCACGAGGTCGACGCGGACATCAACGACCCGGAGTTCGCACGCGCCATGGCGGCCAGGCTCCATGAGCTCATGACAAGCTAACTCCGTGACCGCAGCGATGACGGAGCTCATCGGTCGCGAGGACAGCGTGGCCGAAGCCGAGGCCATGCTGCGCCGGGACGACGTCCGCCTGCTCACGATCACCGGGCCGGGAGGGGTCGGGAAGACACGCCTCGCCAATGCGGTCGCCTCGGCCGTCGCAGACGACTACGCCGACGGCGTTGTCGTGGTGCCGCTTCAGTCGGTCAGGGACCCCGGCCACGTGATCGGCACGATTGCTCGCTCACTCGGGCTCTTCGACGGTGAGGGTGACCTGGAGCAGCGTCTCGTGGCGCACATCGAGAGTCGCCACATGCTGCTCGTCCTCGACAACTTCGAGCAGGTAGTCGATGCCGCGCCCGCCGTGGCGAGCGTCGTAGCGGCGAGCCCCAATCTGAAGGTGACCGTGACGAGCCGCACGCGATTACGCGTCCACGGCGAGCAGGAGCTTCCGCTCGAGCCTCTCACGCGTGATGCCGCCGTTCGCGTCTTTCTGGAGCGGGCTCGCGCAGTGCGTCCGGACTTCGAGCCGGACGAGACGGAGCTGGAGGCGATCGCCCAGATCTGCCGCCATGTCGACGACCTTCCTCTTGCGATCGAGCTTGCCGCGACGCGCATCAAGGTGCTGTCACCCACAGCGATGCTCGCGCGTCTCGAGCACCGACTCGAGCTCCTCACGTCGGGGTCGCGGGACGCGCCATCTCGTCATCGAGCCCTCCGCGACACGATCGATTGGAGCGTCGAGCTCCTCGACGACGAGGAGAAGGACCTCTTCCGTCGTCTCTCCGTGTTCGTTGGCGGCTGCACGCTCGACGCGGTCGAGGAGGTGTGCGGCGGAGCGCTCGACGCGATCGGCTCGCTCGTCGACAAGAGCCTCGTGCGCGCTGACGGCGAGCGCTTCGGCATGCTCGAGACGATTCACGAGTATGCGGGAGAGCTGCTCGACGGAGATCTCGATGCGGACACCATCCGGCGGATGCACGCGGCGTACTACGTCCGCTTCGTGCAGACCGCGACGTCAGGTCTGGTCGCTTCCGACCAGGCGAGGTGGCGGGGGGCGCTCGAGGCCGACCACGACAACTTCCGTGCCGCGCTGCGCTTCTCGCTCGACTCGGGAGACGAGGCCTCGGCGCTGCAACTCTGCGCCTCGTTGTGGCGCTTCTGGTTCGAGCGCGGATATCTGAGTGAGGGCCGGCTCTGGCTCGAGGAGTCGCTTGCCGGAGCTACCGAAGCGTCAGACGCACGCGCTCGAGCGTTGAGCGGACTCGGCGTCCTCGCCCACTACCAGGGGGACTACGACCGTGCCGAGGAAGTCAGCCGCGAGGCACTCGAGCTCTCTCGTTCGTTGGACGACGCGCGAGGGGTGGCGGAGGCGTACACGGGCATCGCGCTAGTTCTACGGACACGCGGCGACTACCCCGCCGCCGAGAAGCTCTTTCACGAGGCGCTGGCCGCGTACGAGGACATGGGAGACGACAGAGGGGTCGCACGGGCTCTCGATCGGCTCGCGATCTGTCTTGTGGTCGCCGGCGAGATGGATCGTGCCCGGCCCCTCTTCGAGCGGAGCCTGGGACTGTCTCGGCAGCTCGGCGACTCGCACGGAGTCGCGCTGGGGCTCTACGGTCTGGCTGCGACGAGACCGCCCGGCACCGATGCCGAAGCGCGGTCGCACGCTGACGAGAGCCTCGACATCCTGCGCGCCGTCGGTGACCGTCGCGCCTACGGCAAGACACTCTGGGCGCTCGCGGACATCAATGCCGACCTTGGAGACAGCGATACAGCCGCGTCGCTGTTCGAGGAATCGCTGACGCTCTTCGTCGAGTTCGGCGACCGCTGGTTCGGCGGCATCGTGCTCGAATCGGCTGCGTTCCTCGCCGCTTCGATCGGGGACGTCCAACGTGCTGTCCACCTCCTGGCCGTGGCCGACGGAATCCGGACAGCACTCGACGTACCCCTCTGGCTCGGATTTCGCGGGCGGCACGAGCGTGTGCTCGCCGAAACACGCAGTGCGCTCGGCGAGAGTGGCTTCGCCGCGGCGTGGGAGGACGGAAAGCGGATTCCTCTCGATGCCGCGGTCGAGATGGTTGCACCGGCGCGCCTCGAGGTCGCTGTCGATGCAGAAGGCCTGACCACCCGCGAGGCCGAAGTGCTCGCGCTCGTCGCGGATGGCCTCACCGACGCGGAGGTGGCGGAGCGCCTGGTGGTCAGCATTCGCACCGTTCATGCACACCTGCGCTCGATCTACCGCAAGATCGACGTGCGTTCCCGCAGCGCGGCGACGCGCTACGCGCTCGAGCACGGATTCGTCCGCGACGCTGCCTGACGCCGTAGCCACTCGAAGTTAGGCAGTGCAGATCGGCAGTCCTGCCGATGCGCCCGAGAACGTCTCGGCCGATGCTTGTTCTCGTCATGCAGAGAACAGGAAACGGAGGAACCATGGAAGCGATCTACACAACCCCGTTGGCTCAGCGCCGCTCGTCGGCGGCCACGATTCGCACAGGGCTTGCATCGCTCGCCTCGTTCGTTGGCGAGGTTCTGGCCACAGCTGCCCGCGGCGACGACTTCGAGCGCACCTTCTCGAGCGCGCCGGGAGCTCAGTTCGCCGCGTTGCCGAGCAGCTCCAAGCAGCGGCACCTCGACCGCGGCTTCCGACCGTAGACAACCGATCGTCGACTGCACCCGTTCCGACCCGAGAGCGAGGTTGACATGAACGCGACGCACGCACCAACGCCGGCCGATCTGGTCTTCCCCCCGCAGGTTCCGTTCAGCTGGACGCTTCGCTCGGCAGCACGAGCGCGCCGGTCGGAAGCGCCCACGACCGAACGGCGCACCTATCGGATCACCGGCTCCGCAAGGAGCGCGGAGGAACTCTCGAGAGCGATGGCGTTCTGCCGCGCGCAGGGCGCACGGCTCGACCTCGACTGAGTCACGCGTCGGTCGCCCCGGGGGCTCGTGCTCGGACTGCGCCGCTTCGGGCTCGACGTCAGGCGACGACGCGGTCGAGCCAGCGCTCGAAGAGGGCGCGGCCTTCATCGCGCATGGCCGAGGCGTTCTTCTCGATTGCGGCGAGGAACTCCGGCGCTGCCTCTGCGCCCAACGTGCGCTCCAGTGAGTCGACGTACGCAGGCACTTCCGCCCACTCGCGCGCCATCTCCGGCGACAGCTCGAGGTGGAACTGGACGCCGTACGCGCGCTCGAAGCGGAACGCCTGATTCGCGTAGGCCGGCGAGCTCGCGAGGCGCACCGCACCGTCCGGGAGGTCGAAGGTGTCGCCGTGCCACTGGAGCGTCACGAGCTCGTGCGGCGCCTCGCCGAAGACGGGATCAGAGCGGGCCTCTCCCGTCAGGCTGACCGGGAGCAGCCCGACCTCGGGGTCTGGCCCGGGATACACCCTCGCCCCCAAAGACGCCGCGAGGAGCTGCACGCCGAGGCAGACGCCCCAGTACGGCGTCCCGGCGCGAACGGCCTCGCCGATGACCCGCTTCTCCTCGGTCAGCCACGGGAGCGCTGCGTCGTCGTTGACGGACATCGGTCCGCCCATGGCGACGATCGCGTCGAACTCGCGCCAGTCCGGCAGACGGCTCGCCCGCGTCGAGCTCGACCCGGCGCAGTTCGGCGCCGCGCTCGTTGAAGGACGTCCTCGAACACACCCGGCGGCTCGCAGGAGATGTGCTGGAGGACGAGTGCACGCACGCACCGACACTAGCCGCGGACAGAACCGCGCGACCAACGATGCTGATTCGTGTTGAGCCGGGCGAGCCTGCAAACGTCTGCATTCCGCATGCGGATGCAGCCGCGTGCCGGGTCAGTCGGTCAGGGTCGGCGAGCGGGCGTTCGTCCCGAACGCCACGTGGCCGTAGAACGGGTCTCCGAAGTCAGCCAGTTTTCTCGCGCACGAAGAACTCGTCCCGCGGAGTCGGCCAGCATGGCTCCCCGACGCCGATGCGGCGGGTTGACGTCGACGCCGGTCGGGCGAATTGGTCGTCCACTTCGCTATCCGTCTCGACGAGACGCACTCTCGTGCCGCCCGGCGAGCTCTTGCCGGGGGATGTCCCAGACGACGCGGCTCTCACCCGGCCCGCGCAGTAGGGAAACAACCTCCGAGCGGAGAGCAGCGGCGCCGGAGATGAGCCAGAACGCGATCGGGTAGAGCGCGCCGACGAGGAGCGCTCGGAAGATGCTGCGGTCGTAGCCGTGCTCGAGGGTGAGCGCGACGATTGCCTGGACGGTGGCGACGAAGGCAATCGCGACACCCCATCCCAGTGCGAATCCGAAGACGTTCTGGCTCTCACCCAGCACGATGCTGAGGATGGCGATCAGGAGCGACGCAGCGAGGGCGACGATCCATAGCAAGGAGGCGAGCCCTTCGAAGCTCAGGAGCCACATGCGATGGTTGCGCCAGCGGCTCACCTCGGAGAAGTGGACGTGGAGCACCTCTCCTTGGCCGCGGGCCCAGCGCTTGCGTTGCATCCAGAGGGCGTGGATCGACGCGGGAACCTGCATCCCGACGAGAGCGCGCGGCTCGTAGCCCGTATGCCAGCCGCTGAGCAGCAGCTTCCACGTCAGGTCGATGTCCTCGGTGGCCATCCGCGGGTCATAGCCGCCGACTGCAAGCACGCGGTCTCTGCGGAATAGACCGAGCACGCCGGCGACGACGCCGACCCGTCCGGTCAGGGCCTGTGTGCGGCGGATCAGGCCGATGATCGACGCTGCCTCCAGCACCTGCATCGCGAGCAGAAAGCGGCCACGGTTGGTTACGTGCGGCGCCCCGGCGACCGCGGCCAGTAGCGGCGAACGGCACATGCGGGCCACGAGCAGCTTGAGAGCCTGTGGATGCATGTGCGTGTCGGCGTCGGTGACCGCTATTAATTCGTGGCGCGCCTGTCTGAACCCGAGGTTCAGCTGCTCGGCTTTGCCGCGATTGATCGGGTCGCGGATCACTCGGCAGCGCTGGTCGCCGGCGATCGCCTCGAGCGCGGCGGTCTTGGTCGCGTCGGTCGAGCCGTCATCTAGCACGAGCACCTCGAGCTCCGGGTAATCGGAGGCGATCGCCGCCGCGACGCAGGTCGCGATCACGGCTTCCTCGTTGTAGGCAGGGATCAGCACGGACACCCCGGGCCAGCCGCCGTCGGGTTCCTCGGCGGCACCCGCTCGTCCAGCAGGCGGAAGATCGTCGTCTCGCGCCAGTCCGCAGTCGCTCGCCCTCATCGAGCTCGACCCGATGCAGCTCGGCGCCGCGCTCGCGAAGGACGTCCTCGAACACGCCCGGCGGCTCGCATGCGATGTGCTGGAGGACGAGGACACGCATAGGCTCGACCCTAGTTTGTTCGTCACGCAGGTGTGCCGATTCGACGCCGAGTTGGCACCAAGCGGTTTCGGGTCAAAGTTGCTCCCGTACCGTGGACGTCGCGGCGGAGCGTGAAATCCCGGGGTGGGATGACCGCCCGAGAAGCGGTCGACCGGCGGAAGTCGGTTCCGGTTCGAGTCCGGCGCGCTCCGCCCACCAGTCTGTCGCCTACACTCCGAGGTGCTTCTCGGGCGGTCGCGGGCATAGCCCGCTTCACCAACACGAAGCCCGTCTGACAGGCGGGCTTCGTCGTCTCGGCCGAGAACTGCTGCTGGTCTCTCGGATCCTCAGGCGCCGATGCGGAGCGTCGAGAGGCCTAGGCCCCGTAGCGCTCAGTGCCCGGCGGGCTTCTCCCAACCCTCGAGGACCGGCGGCGTGTAGTCCGTGCCGACCGTCCTCGAGCCGGCGACCCACGGGCCGAGCTCGGGCTGGGGGAACTTCGTATGGTCCGCTTTGAGCTGGATGCCGTACGAGTTGCCGCTCGTCAGATGCTTCACGAGCACCTTGCGCGCGATCTCGTCCTCACGACCCTCGGGGATCGGGAAGTAGATCTTCAGGAAGGCATTCGAGTAGCGGTCGAAGACCGCCGGCACGCCGTCCTCCTCGAGGAGCGCGATGTCCTCGAGCCAGTTGATGTCCTCGCCCGGCGTCGCAGCCATGAGGTCGATGTCCTCGACGAGCGACATGTCCTCCTGGTACGGGAAGCGATGGCCGGCGAGGAACTCGGCGTCGATCGACTTGATCTTCTCCGGCTCGGTGTAGGCGAGATCGTGACTGCTCATGACTCCACCGAGCGGAGGTCCGTGACCTGCGCGGTCGGGTTCGCGATGAGCTCGTCCTCGGCCTTGATCGCGAGCAGGCGCTGCACCTCGGCGAGGATCTCGCGCTCGGTCTGGCCCACGGTGTAGGTCGTTCCCGCGAGTGGCACGCGGGCCATCGCCGAGGCCTCGACTGTCAACGCCGCGAGGTCCTCCGGCTCGAGCGAGTGCACGTTCGTCTTGCCGCACGCCCGCGCGAGCATCTGGAGCTCCATGGTCATCGCGGTGAGGAAGTTGTAGACCCGCTCGGAGGCGTCCTCGACGACGAGCCGCTTGCGCAGCTCGGGATCCTGCGTCGCCACGCCGACGGGGCAGCGGCCCGTGTGGCAGTGGTAGCACTGGCCCGCGGGAACGCCGACCGTGCCCTCGTAGTCGGTGACGCCCGGGATCTCCTTGTTGCAGTTCAAGGCCATGAGCGCGGAGTGCCCGATCGCGACGGCCTTCGCTCCGAGAGCGATCGCCTTCGCTACGTCTGCGCCGTTGCGGATGCCGCCTGCGACGACGAGGTCGATCTCGTCGGCGAGGCCGACGTCCTCGAGCGCACGGCGCGCCTCCGGGATAGCGGCCATCAGCGGAATCCCGGTCTCCTCGGTCGCGATATGCGGGCCGGCGCCGGTGCCGCCCTCGGCGCCGTCGAGATAGATGATGTCCGGGCCGCACTTCGCCGCCATGCGCACGTCGTCGTACACGCGCGACGCGCCGAGCTTCAGCTGGATCGGGATGCGGTAGTCGGTCGCCTCACGGATCTCCTGCACCTTCAGCGAGAGGTCGTCGGGACCGAGCCAGTCGGGGTGCCGCGCGGGAGAGCGCTGATCGATCCCCGCAGGCAGAGAGCGCATCTCGGCCACCTGCTCGGTGACCTTCTGCCCCATGAGGTGCCCGCCGAGGCCGACCTTGCAACCCTGCCCGATGAAGAATTCGCACGCGTCGGCGAGCATCAGGTGGTGCGGGTTGAACCCGTACCGCGACTGGATGCACTGGTAGTACCACTTCGTCGAGTAGTCGCGCTCCGGCGGGATCATCCCGCCCTCGCCCGAGCACGTCGCGGTGCCGGCCATGGACGCGCCCTTCGCGAGCGCCATCTTGGCCTCGAGGGACAGCGCGCCGAAGGACATGCCCGTGATGTAGATCGGGATGTCGAGCTCGAGTGGGTTCTTCGCGAAGCGCGCGCCGAGCACCGTCGTCGTGTCGCACTTCTCCCGGTAGCCCTCGATGACGAAGCGGGTCAGCGTCCCGGGGAGGAAGACGAGCTCGTCCCAGTGCGGGATCGGCTTGAAGATCGAGAAGCCGCGCATCCGGTAGCGGCCGAGCTCGGCCTTGATGTGGATGTCGTTGACGACCTCGGGCGTGAAGATGCGGCTGCGCCCGAGGACGTCCTTCTGGGACGGTGCTCCGTTCTCGTCAGCCATTCCGCGCCTCCTCGCCGCTGCCGCAGGCAGCAGGCGACTTCAGGGATTTGCCCGCCCGCAGGGCGGGAGACCCTGCGGCGATTGTTCCGCGAATGCGGAATGATCGCTCGCAGAGAGTCACAGCACCAGCTTCTTCTCGGAGGGCTCGAGCGAGTCGTAGTTGTAGAGGACCTTCCCGCAGACGAACTTCTGGAACTCGGGCGGCGAGCCGAGTCCGTAGATCCGGAACTTGCGCTCGATGAGCTCGGTGTCGGCGTCCGTCCACTCGCCGGGGACGCAGTCGATGCCGAGCGACTTCACCTTGCCGCGCGACGTAGATCGTCCCGTCGTACATCGAGTCGCCGAGGCCCGGGCCTGCGTCGCCGCAGATGATCTGGCGGCCGCGCTGCATCATGAACCCGGTCATCGAGCCGACGGAGCCGCCGATGATGATCGTGCCGCCCTTCTGATCGATCCCCGTGCGTGCGCCGACGCGACCGCGGACGACGAGGTCGCCGCCGCGCATCGCGGCACCGGTGAGCGAGCCGCCGTTCCCGTCGACGACGACGACGCCGGACATCATGTTCTCGCACGACGACCACCCGACGCGGCCCGTGATGTGGATCTCGGGACCGTCGATGATGCCGCAGGCGAAGTAGCCGAGCGAGCCCTCGAAGCGGATCCGGCAGCGCCTGCAGGATGCCGACTCCGAGCGAGTGGCGGCCTTGCGGGTTCTGGACGACGACCTCGTCGATGCCCTCCTCGTAGAGGAGACGGCGCAACTCGAGGTTGATCGTCCGCGTCGTCAGCTCGCGTGCATCGAAGGTCGCGACGCCGTCCTCGACGACCGCGTTCCGCGGCGCCTCCGCGACGGGCTCCGCGAGCCCGCGTGCGTCGTACGAGATCTGCCGTTCGCCTACCGCTGCCATACAAGGACCTCTCGCTCGTAGGGGTCGTACGTGTCGATCTCGTGGTCGACGAGCTGCTGGATCGCGATCTCCTCCGAGGCGAGCGCGACCAGGTCGTCCGATTCGTAGAGGACGAGCGGCTTCGCGGCGAGCTCGTCCTTCGCGACGCCGAGCTCGTCCTTCGTGACGGCGATGTACGTGAAGACACCGTCGAGCTCGTCCAGCGATTTGTGCATCGACTCCTCGAGCGTCGCGCCCTTCGACATCTCCTCGGCGAGGTAGACCGCGATGATCTCCGAGTCGCACTCGGACATGAAGCGGCGGCCCGCCCGCTCGAGGCGGCGGCGCCACATGAAGTAGTTCGTCAGCTGGCCGTTGTGGACGACGGCGACGTCGGAATAGGGGTACGCCCAGTACGGGTGCGCGCCTGCGATGTCGACCTCGGATTCCGTCGCCATGCGGACGTGCCCGATCGCGTGCGTGCCCGTGAACTTCGCGAGGCCGTACTGCTCGTGGACGGACTCTGCGTCACCGAGGTCCTTCACGATCTCGAGTGCCCGCCCGAGTGAGAGCACCTCGGCCTCGGGGATGTCCTCGACGAAGTCGGCGAGGCGCTTGAGGTCTCCGTCGAACTCGAACGAGACGCGGAAAGCGTACGGCGTCTCCTCGTCGGACTCGTGGATCCGCGCGCCGAGTGCGCCGAGCCGAGCTTCGACCTCGACGCGGTGCCGCCGCAGGCGATCCTCGAAGTCGAAGTCGCGCGGCGTGTTCGCGTCGGCGAGCTTGTAGCGCATGACGAGGTTGCCGTTCTCCGGGCTGCCGTACAGCGCGTAGCCCGTGGAGTCCGGGCCGCGGTGCTTCATCGACTGGAGCATCCGCGTCATCTCGTCGCCGATGGCGTGCTCCGAGCCGTCCCTGTAGATGATCCCCGCGATTCCACACATGTCCGCTCCTCTGCGACCCCCGTACGGGCGAGATATATCTCGCCCCTACGGCAGAACGTCCAGGTACTCCGTCACGTCCCAATCCGTGACGGTCGCACAGTACCTCTCCCACTCGTCCCGCTTGTAGTGCATGAAGACGGTGTACATCTCGCCGGGCAGCGCGCTGCGGACGACCTCGTCGGCCTCGAGGGCATCGAGCGCGTCGCCGAAGGTCATTGGGATCTTCTTGACCTCCTTGCCTGCCTCCATCGCCTCGTAGATGTTGCGCTCCTCGGGCTCGCCCGGATCGATCTTGCGGTCGATGCCGTCACGCATTGCGGCGATGAGCGCGGACATCGAGAGGTACGGGTTCACGGCCGAGTCGACGGACCGGTACTCGAAACGTCCGGGTGCGGAGACGCGAAGCGCGGTCGTCCGGTTCTGGAATCCCCAGTCCGCGAACACGGGCGCCCAGAAGCCGGTGTCCCAGAGCCGGCGGTACGAGTTCACCGTCGATGCCGTGACCGCGGTCAGCGCGCCGAGGTGCTCGAGGATGCCGCCGATCGCATAGAGGCCGATCTGGCTCGGGCTTCTGCTGGTCGTCCGTCTCCGGCATGAACGCGTTCGTGTCGCCCTCCCACAAGCGAGATGTTGTGGTGGCAGCCGTTCGCCGACACGCCCATGAACGGCTTCGGCATGAAGCACGGGAAGGCGCCGAGCTCGCGACCGACGGCCTTGCAGATCTGGCGGAACGTGGAGAGGTTGTCCGCCGTCTTCTCCGCACGGTCGAAACCGAAGTTGAGCTCGATCTGACCGGGCGCATCCTCGTGATCCCCCTGGATCATGTCGAGGCCCATCGCCTGGCCGTACTCGATCACCTTGTGGATGATCGGCTGGAGCTCGGAGAACTGGTCGATGTGGTAGCAGTAGGGCTTCGTCTTGCCGGTGACGGCGGGAGTGCCGTCCTCGTTGAGCTCGAGCCACATCATCTCCGGCTCGGTGCCGGCGCGAAGGTGGAGACCCGTCGCCTCCTCGAACTCGGCCTGCATGCGCTTGAGGTTCCCGCGGCAGTCGGAGGAGAGGAACGCCGCCGGGTTCTCGCGCTCCTCGCGGTTGCGGAAGCACGTGCACCACACGCGCGCGACCTTCGAGTCCCAGGGGAGCGCCTGGAACGTCTCCGGCTCGGGGATGCCGACGAGCTCTGCGGCCTCGGGGCCGTACCCGATGTAGTTGCCGTGTCGGTCGGTGAAGAGGTTCGCCGTGGCGCCGTAGACGAGCTGGAAGCCCTTCTCCGCGATCGTCTCCCAGTGCTGCGCCGGAACGCCCTTGCCCATGATGCGGCCGGTGACGGAAGGGAATTGGTAGTAGATGTAGGTGATCCCCTCGGCGTCGATGCGCTTGCGGACGTCCTTCACGAGATCCGCGCGTCCGTCCGCTCCGACGAAGCGTTCCAGGTCCGTCGCCACCTGCTCTCCTCCTTTGCTCCCGCGTTGTCGGCGGGAGCCTAATGCAGCGACGTCGTCGCGAACGTGGTTAGCCTTCCGTCCGTGGGCGAGCCCAGAACCGAGCATCTGACCGCGGACCAGCGCGAGGCGCTGGAGGCCGAGCTCGCCGAGCTCGAGGGGCCGCGCCGCAAGGCGGCGATCCAGGCGATCAAGACGGCGCGCGAGTTCGGCGATCTCTCGGAGAACTTCGAGTACCACGCGGCGAAGAACGAGCAAGGTCTGCTCGAGGCGCGGATCCGCGCGCTCCGCGAGCGCCTGAACCACGCGGTCACGGTCGAGCACAACACCGACGAGCACGTGGGAGTCGGATCCATCGTCGAGATCGAGGACGGCGACGGCGACGCAATGGAGGTCGAGATCTCCGCGGTCGGCGGCGTCTCGCCCGACTCACCGCTCGGCTCCGCGCTCATGGGCGCGGCGGTCGACGATGTCGTCAGCGTCGAGGCGCCGAGCGGTTCGTGGACGGCGCGCGTGCTCGCCATTCGCAGGGGATAGTGGGGCCGGCGATGAGGCCGGCGTCTGCCTAGAGCTCGATGCGGCGAACGGCGTCGCCCGTTGCAATCGTCCCGGGGACGATCACGTGAGCGTTTACGCCCCGGAGGCGCAGCTCGCGGCCCTCGGGCGAGTTGATGAACCGCAACGCGTCGCTTCCGAAGCGCGCAGAGAACTTTGCGCAGCCGGTATGAGGCTCCTCCGAGATCTGAACGACGACGGTGTCCCCGATAGCGAGCCGAGCGCCGGTTGGAAGGCTCTCCTTGTCGAGGCCCATGTCGACGACGAGATTGTCGCCGGCGAGTGGCCAGCGCTCCGGATCCGCGATGAGTCCGAGGAGCCGTGCGAGGATGCGATCGTGAGCTGGTTCTCTCGGTAGACCTGTCCGGCGCCGTCGGTGCGCGCCTCCCACCGATCGCCGACGAGTCCGTCCTCGATCGTCAGCTCGGCGGTGTCGCGGCGTCTCGCGCTCGCCTTCTGCGGGGCGGACGACGATGAGCTCGAGCGTTCCCTGCTCGGCGCCGAGCATCCGCAGCTCGGCCAGCCGGGCGTCGAGGCTCTCGCGGGTCGCGTGCAGACCGGTGCTCACGACTGCCGGATGCTACCGAGCGTCTCAGAGGCCAGACAGGACATCGAGGTCGGCCCGGTCCTTCGCCGCGTCGTCTGCGTCGTCCCTCGTCGAGGACTTGCCGCTGCGTCAGCGCATCGAGTGCGATGACGTGCGCGGACGCACGCCGCGCAGCGACAGGTCTCGTCCGTCTCGAACGAGCCCTCGGGCCACGACGCCTCGAAGTCGCGCAGAGGGACGACGATCGCGGCCGTCGGCGCGTCGAACGAGGTACGTCAGCTCGAGGCGCACCCCGTCGCGCTCGTAGCCCGTGCCACCGTCCTCGTCCGGGTCGGGCGCATGCTCGCCAGCCACTCGCGGCGAGGAGAGCCGCGATCCGTGGCACGTCGTCGCGCCAGACGGCGATGTCGACGTCGTCGTGCGGTCGCGTGATCGCGCCGCATAGAAGTCGACCGCCCAGCCGCCGAAGAGCCAGTACGCGATCCCGTCCTGCTCGAGCTGCGCTCGTCGACATCGGCGAGCGCCGCGAGCTGACTCGACGCGAGGCGCCCCCGCGGTAGATCGACGAATGCGAACGGCGTACCATCGCTCGACGTGCTGCTCGCGTCGAGACGTCGACAGGCTTTGCGGTCCCAGTCCGGGAAGAAGGTATCGCCTGCGACGTCGAGCTCGATCTCGGTGAGCAGCAGTTCGTCGGCGAGAGGGAGGGCGGCCGCGAAGAGCTCGCCGCCTCCGATCACGACACACGCTCTGCGTCCGCGAGCAGTTCGAGGGCCTCCTCGAGCGAGCCGGCCCGCTCGGCGCCTTCGGCGCTCCAGTCGGCGTCGCGCGTCACGACGAGGTTCCGCCGGTCGGGCAGCGGACGGAAGCGCTCCGGAAGCGAGTCCCAGGTCCGCCGGCCCATCACGACCGGGTGATCCACGTCGTGACGCTCCTCGAACGAGCGCCATGTCCTCCGGGAGGCGCCACGGGAGGCCGCCGTCCCGACCGATCACGTCGTCGCGTGCGACGGCGGCGACAGCGCGACGATCACACTGCGACCGGCGCGCGGATCGCCGGATGGTGCTGGTAGTCGACGACGTCGAAGTCCTCGAAGGCGTAGTCGAAGATCGAGTCCGGCCGGCGAAGCAGGCGGAGCGACGGGTACGGGAACGGATCTCGCCGGAGGAGCGTCTCCACCTGCTCGCGATGGTTGTCGTAGATGTGGCAGTCGCCGCCCGTCCAGACGAGATCGCCCGCCTCGAGGTCGCACTGCTGCGCGAGCATGTGCGTGAGGAGCGCGTAGCTCGCGATGTTGAACGGGACGCCGAGGAAGACGTCGGCGCTGCGCTGGTAGATCTGGCACGAGAGCCGCCTGCCGCCCGCGACGTGGAACTGGAAGAACGCATGGCACGGCGCGAGCGCCATCCGTGGAATGTCCCCGACGTTCCAGGCGCTGACGATGATCCGGCGGGAGTCGGGATCCTCCCGGAGCAGCCGCACGGCCTCGGCGATCTGGTCGACGTGGCCGCCGTCCGAGGTTGGCCAACTTCGCCACTGGACGCCGTAGACGGGGCCGAGCTCGTCGTCCGCGTTGGCCCATTCGTCCCAGATCGTGACCCCCTGATCCTGGAGCCAGCGCACGTTCGAGTCACCGCGCAGGAACCAGAGCAACTCGATCGCGAGCGACCTGAAGTGCACCTTCTTCGTCGTCACGAGCGGGAAGCCCTCGGAGAGATCGAAGCGCATCTGATAACCGAAGGCGCTCACGGTTCCGGTCCCCGTGCGGTCGCTCTTCGCGACACCGTTCGAGAAGACGTGGCGCACGAAGTCCTCGTACTGGGTGCGGATCGGCCGACCGGTCATCCCGATCGAAGATAGCCGCTCGCCCGGCGGAATCAGACGCGATGAAGATAGCCGCTCGCGGCGGAATCAGACCGTCGTGAGCAGCGGCGTCGTCGAGCCCTCCTCGACGACGACCCAGCCGTCGAACTCGTCGAACCGGTACGGCGCGTTCAGCGGCACGACCGCTGACCCGTCCTCGTCGGTGCGAAAGCCGCCACACAGGGCCGCGAGCTCGCCGTCGCGGGTCAGCCAGAGCTCGAAGGGGCGTCCGCCCGAGGCGGGCGCGAGTCCTTCGACGGCAAGCTCCATCGGCCAGTTGCCCGCCGCGTCGAGATCGAATACCTGCAGAGCGGCGGAGGCGTCGCTCGCAGCTGCGGTTCCGGCCATCGCGACCGTGAAGTCGACATTGCGGCCGCCGTCCACGATCGTGGCCCCGAGCGCGAAGGCGGCGACTGCGAGCGCTGCGGCGAACGCGAGCAACGCGCCGCGTCGCCTGCCCGGACGGAGCTCCACGGGCTCGTGGAGCCGCGGCTCGGGCGGCGGGCCAGCCGCGACGAGGAGCTCGTGCACACGCTCGAGGCGCGCGCGCTCGACCGGCTCGAGATCCGTACCGACGAGCGCGTCGAAGTCGGGCGTCATCGCACCTCCTCCTCGAGGGCGTCCGCCAGGCGTGCGAGAGCGCTCCTCGTGCGCGTCTTGACCGTGCCGAGGGGGATGTGGAGCCGTTCGGCGACCTCGCTCTGCGAGAGCCCTCCCCAGTACGCGAGCTCGATCACCGGCCGTTCGTGCTCGGGCAGCACCTCGAGTGCGCGGTGAACGCGCCAGGCCGTCCACGCGGCCTCGGCCTCGTCCGAAGGATCCGGGTCGCGCCCCGGCCCGTCCTCGAGCTCGGCGGTGGGCTCGGGAGCACGGCGGAATCCGTCCGTGATCGCGTTGCGTGCGACCGCATACAGCCACGGGGCACCGCCGCCTCGCGACGGGTCGTAGGTGCGCGCAGAGCGCCAGATCGAGACGAACGCATCCTGCGTCGCATCTTCCGCGCGCCCGCGGTCGCCGAGGCGTCTGACGGCGAGGCCGAGGACGGCGCGCGCATAGCGCACGTGGAGCTCGTCGAACGCTCCGTGGTCTCCCGCGGCGACGCGCACGATCAGCTCGCCGTCGGTTGGCTGGGGGAGCTCCACGAGCCCAATGATTCCCGGTCCCGCACGTCGTGGGCCGGCCTCGATCGCGAGCGACGCAGCCATGCGTGGACTGCTACGCGTCTCCGACCCGAGTGGTTTGAGGTTCTCCGTCTGCGGCGATGCTCCGCATCACACGGGCAGGATTGCCGACGGCGACGACCCCGGACGGGATGTCGCGAGTGACCACGGCGCCCGCTCCGACGACCGTGTCGTCGCCGATCGTGACGCCGGGACAGACGATGACGCCGCCGCCGAGCCAGACGTTGTCGCCGAGCGTGATCGGCTCGCCGTACTCCCAGCCCTGACGTCGTGGCTCCGGATCGACCGGATGGGCCGCCGTCAGGAGCTGCACGGAAGTGGCGATCTGGCAGGCCGAGCCGATCCGGATCGGCATCACGTCGAGCATCACGCAGCCGTAGTTCACGAAGGTCCCTGCCCCGATCGTGATGTACCGGCCGTAGTCGCATCGAAACGGCGGCTTCACGACGACTCCCTCACCGACCTCGCCGAGGAGCTCGCGCAGCAAACGGTCGCGCTCGTCCTGGGCGAGGTGCGTGGTCGCGTTGTACCGCTCGAGCAGCTCCTGAGCGTGTGCGAGGTCGGCGGCGAGCTCCACATCGTTCGCGAGGTAGAGCTCGCCGCGCAGCATCCGCTCCTTCATCGGCGGCACCGTTGCTCGGCTGCGTGCCGAGCTACGACGACGCCGCGTCGAACTTCGCGGCGACGGCGCTCCAGTCGACGACGTTCCACCACGCCGCGAGGTAGTCGGGGCGGCGGTTCTGGTAGTTGAGGTAGTAGGCGTGCTCCCACACGTCGATGCCGAGGAGCGGCGCGTCGCCGTCCATCACCGGGGTGTCCTGGTTCGGCGTGGACTTCACGGCGAGCCCGGTGCCGTCCCAGACGAGCCACGTCCAGCCGGAGCCGAAGCGCTTCACGCCCGCGTCGTTGACGGCGGCCTTCAGCTCGTCGACGCTGCCGAAGGCGCTCGCGATCGCGTCGCCGAGCGCGCCCGCAGGCTCGCCGCCGCCGTTCGGGCCCATGATCTCCCAGAAGAGCGTGTGGTTGGCGTGCCCGCCGCCGTTGTTGCGGACGGCCATGCGCTTGTCCTCGGGGATCGAGTCGAGGCTCGTGAGCACGGCCTCGATCGACTGCTCGGCCCACTCCGTGCCCTCGAGTGCCGCGTTGAGGTTCGTCACGTATGCGGCGTGGTGCTTGTCGTGGTGGATCTCCATCGTGCGCGCGTCGATGTGCGGCTCGAGCGCGTCGAAGGCGTAGGTCAGGTCGGGAACGCTGAATGCCATTGCCTGCTCTCCTCTCGATACGAGTTCGGTACGGGCAAGGATATGCTCCGCGCGTTCCCGCCCCGCCCCTGGAGGAAACGATGGCCAACTTCGTCGAGATCAGGCCCCGCGAGCTGCAGCCGGCGCTCCTGGAACTGGACGGCATCTCGCGCACGTCGGTCGAGGCTCACTACCGCCTCTACCAGGGCTACGTCGCGAAGCGGAACGAGATCCTCGGTGCGCTCGCGACGGTCGATCTCGGCGCGGCGAACCAGATCTACTCGGAGGTCCGCGCGCTCAAGGTCGACCTCACGTTCGCGGTCGGCGGTATCAAGAACCACGAGATCTACTTCGAGCACCTCGGCGGCGAGGGAGGCGATCCCGACGGAGCGATCGCGGGTCTCATCGAACGTGACTTCGGCTCCGCCGACGCCTGGCGCGCCGACCTGCGGGCGACGGGACTCGCGGGGCGTGGCTGGGCATGGACGGCGTACGACTGGGACGAGGGCAGGCTCTTCAACTACATCGGCGACGCCCAGAACACCTTCCCGGTCTGGAACGCGACGCCGCTCGTCGCGCTCGATGTCTACGAGCACGCGTACTTCCTCGACTACCAGACGGATCGCGCCGCGTACATCGAGGCATTTCTCCGGAACCTCGACTGGGGCGTCGTGAACAGCTGGGTCGACAGTTATCGCATTCCGACCGAATAGGCGAATAGGCGATTGTGTGAATCGCAGACACAGCGGCCGCGAAGCGGACGCCTTTAGGGGTGTTCCCGCAGCGAGAGTCCGCGCTAGCGGACTCTCGCTCTGCGGATGAAAGATGTGGTCGCCGTGCTGGGCGGGTACCTCCTCGGCTCGCTGCCGTTCGGCTACTGGGTGCCGCGACTCGTTCGCGGCGAGGACATCCGCTCGAAGGGGAGCGGGAACGTCGGCGCGTCGAACGTCTTTCGCGTCTACGGCCGCTCGCTCGGCGTTCCCGTGGCGCTCCTCGACCTCGCGAAGGGATTCGCGGCCGCGTCGCTCGGGTTGTGGGTCGGCGGCCCGCTGATCGGAATCCTCGCGGCCGCCGCCGCGATGATCGGCCACGCGCGGCCCATCTTCCTCAAGTTCGAGAAGGGCGGGAAGATGGTCGCGACCGCCGGTGGTGCGATGTTGGCGCTCGCACCGCTCGCGGCGCTCGTCTGCGTCAGCGTCTGGCTCGTGACGTTCCTGCTGACGCGGTACGCATCCCTCGCGTCGATCGTCACGGCGGTCACCCTCGTGATCCTCGTCGTCGTCCTCGACTATCCGAGGCCGATCATCGTGTTCGGCATCGCTGGTGCCGCTGCCGTCATCGTGCTCCACCGTCAGAACATCCGCCGCCTCGCGGGCGGAACCGAGCACCGTTTCGAGACCGAGCGCTAGTCCGCGAGCCAGGAGGCGAGCGTCGTCTGGCGAGGGCTGGGCTCGCCCGTGGCGAGCTCTCCGCGCAGTTCGCCGACCGTGCCGAAGCGCTCGGCCACGACGTCGTGCACGTGGATCGTCTCGAAGTTGACCTGCTTCGAGAGAAGGAAGTCACCGTCGTCGAGCTGGGGAAGCGTGTCGAGCGCGTCGCGCAGCGCATGGCGAACCGAGTCCTCGACGAAGCGGGGCTGGAGATGGGCGTGCTCGACGACGAACAGCTCGTCGGGGCGCTTCAGCAGGTCGTAGATCGGAGCGCTCATGGAGCGCTCGGCGATGTCGACGAGGATCTCGGCGTCGAGGTCCTGCTCGGTGCCGACGAAGAGGGTCTGGCGCCCGCGCTGGTTGTGCGTCGCGATCGGGACGAGCTCGAGGATCTTCTCGATGTCGTCCGAGTCGAAGCCGGCGTCGAGGAGTCGCTCCGAGGCGCGGTTGCGCACGAGCCCCTGCGCGCACGGGCAGGCGTTGATCCCCGTCGCCTCGACCCCGACCGCACGGCGCGTGCCCGACTCGGACGCCGCCGCGATCCCGCACAGCGTCACCATCTCCTGCGTCGCGAGGCCGGTGACCGGCGTACGTCGGTGGATCGGCCACTGCGCGCGGATCCACACCTCCGCGCGGAGCGCTCCCTGGCGCTCGACGACGCGGCTCGCGATGTGCTCGGCGAGCACCTCGACGAGGAGTGCCTCCTGGTCGACGACGAGCTCGATCGCCTCCTCGAAGAGCTCCGGGAAGCGCGACATGTGCACGCCCTTCTGGTCGGCGGCGAGGTCGACGGTGCAGTCGATGACCGCCGCCATCACCGTCGCAGCGTCGCCACGGCGGATGCGAATCGCCTTCTGCACTCCCGACACGCCCGCCCGCGAGAGCGCGAGAGCGATCTCCGGCGACGAGGCCTGGAGGTCTTCCGCGAGCTTCACGCCGTTCGCCATGCGGCCACCGTAGCAATGCGCATCAAGCCTGCCACCCGCAGGGGCGAGATATATCTCGCCCCTATCGCAGAAGTCGCGAGAGCCGGCGATCCTTCAACTGGCGCCCACCCGTCTGGCAGCTCGGGCAGTAGTAGATCGTGTGCTCCTCGAAGTCGACGCGCGCGATCGGCGTCCCGCACTGCGGGCACGGCTCGCCGAGGTGGTTGTGGACGCGGTAGACGGCGTCGTCGCCCTTTCCCTGCTCGCGGAGCGCAAGGGCGCGGACGAGATCCTCGTGCATCGCCGCTGCGAGAACCTCGACCTCCTCGGTCGAGAGGTCCGTCGACGCCTTGAAGGGCGAGAGTCGCGCGCGGAGCAGGATCTCGTTCGCGTGCGCGCGCCCGATCCCCGCGATCGCGCGTTGGTCGCGCAGCAGAGGGTGGAGCTGGCGGCGCTCCCGCAGGAGGATCGTGGCGAGCGCTGCCGCATCGAGATCGAGCGCGTCAGGCCCGAGGTGGCCGACGTCGTCGTCGAGCTGCGCCTGCGTGACGAGCCACACGCCGGCGCGCTTCTTCTTCCCCGCCTCGGTGAGAACGAGCTCGCCCCCGTCCGTGAAGACCAGACGGAACATCGGCGTCTTCGGACGCTTGACCCCCGGCGCGAGGTAGCGGAGACGGCCTGCGCTCATCAGGTGAACACGCAGGATGAGATCCTCGCCTGTGACCGGGAAGAGGAGGTTCTTGCCGCGTCGCCGCGCGCCCGCGAGCTTCCGCCCGTCGAGCGCCGCGAGCGGAGGCGCGAACGTCTTCAGCGTCGCGATGTGCGCTGGTCCGGCCTTCTCGATCGGAGCGCGCGACACCAGCGGGTCGAGCTCGCGCACCCAGGCCTCCACCTCGGGCAGTTCGGGCATGAACCCGAAGGTTAGGCGGCTGCGGGCTCGACGACGGCGTCGTCGATCGGCTCCGGCATCTCGTGCAGATGTCGCTGCGGCGAGAGGAGGAGCCACAGGAAGGACAGTCCACCACCGACCGCACCGATGACGATCGTCTCTCGAAGGCCGATCCAGGTCGCCAGCGCACCGCCGAGCAGCGTGCCGATCGGGATCGTCCCCCAGACCATGAAGCGCATGACGGAGTTCATGCGACCTTGGAGCCGCGGCGGGCAGATCGCCTGCCGGTAGCTCACCTGGACGATGTTGTAGACGACGACGGTGAAGCCGAACAGCAGCTGGGCGGCCACGAGAATGGGAATCGCCTCGTTTCCAGCCGGGGCGAGGGCCCACAGCAGGGTTGCCGGTGCGAACAGGGCCGCCGCGACGATGGATGTCGGGCCGATCCCGAATCGCCCCGAGATGCGGGTTGCCGTAAAGGCTCCCGCGAGCGAGCCTGCGGCACCGACCGAGAAGATGACTCCGATCACGCCGGCCGACAGCCCGAGCTCGCGCACGGCGAAGACGAGGATGATCGAGAACGCGACGCTGGCGAAGAGATTCGACGTCGCCGTGCAGCCGGCCTGTGCCCGGAGGTTCGGGTTCCCGAGCACGAACCGTAGGCCCTCCTTGAGCTCCGTCCACATGCTGGACTTGCGGCCGTCGACCGTCGCCCGCTCGGGCCTCGGCTCTTCCCTGCGGATCCGCAAGATGAACAGCCCCGACGCGAGGAAGCTGACCGCATCGAGCAGGACGGCGTACGGGGCCGTGAGGATCTCGACGAGTACGCCGCCGAGCCCTGGACCGCCGACCTGGGCGGCCGAGCGGCTGATCTCGAACTTCGAATTGCCCTCGATGATCCTGTCGCGTTCGACGAGCGACGGCAGGTACGACATGTACGCGACGTCGAAGAAGACCTGGAAGACGCCGACCAGGAATCCGACGACGAAGAGCTGACCGAGGGACAGCAGATCGGCGACGTACGCGATGGGGATCGTCGCGAGGAGTGCGGCCCGCCCGAAGTCGCCGACGATGAGGATCGGCCTGCGCGGCAAGCCGGTCGACCCAGACGCCTGCCGGCAGCGTGAAGATGATGAACGGGAGGAACTGCACGGTCCCGAGCGCAGCGACCTCGAAGGCGCTGGCGTCGAGCACGAGGATCGCGACGAGCGGGAGCGCCAGCTGCCCGACCTGTGAGCCGAACTGGCTGATCGTCTCCGCCGACCACAGTCGGAGGAAGTCGCCGTGGCGCCAGAGCCCGCCGTGCGGCCAGAGGCTACGCATGCCCGACCGGAGGCGGAGGGAGCGGAGTGGGTGCTCGGAACAGAGCGTACGCGAGTGCGTGGCTCGTGCCGTTCGGGTCGTCCGCGCGCTGGAGGTCCGCGATCAGGCGGTTCATTCGCTGCTCGAACCGACGCT
>CAWHYV010000002.1:0-124657 GCA_963833725.1 uncultured Gaiellaceae bacterium | reverse complement strand
TGGCGCCTCAGCCCGGCGGCAGCGCCCCGCGACGCTTCAGCGCGACGACCCTCGCGGCGGATTCCCGTACCCGCTCGCGAAACTCCGGCGACCGGCGGGCGACCGCGAGAAGATGGCGATACACCGGGACGTATGAGCCGCGGCCCGTGAGAAGCAGCAGGTCCGCACCTGCACGAATCGCTCGCTCGGACACCTTCGTGACGTCACCGGTGGCGAGCGAGGCACCGGCCTCCATCGAGTCGGTCACGACGACACCGCGGAACCCGAGCTCGTCGCGAAGGAGCCCGTCGATGATCGGACGCGACTGCGACGCAATGCGCGAAGCGGTCGAGCGCCGGATACCGCGCATGCCCGACCATCACGAGCGGGACGCCGGCCCCGATCGCCGCGGCGAACGGAGGCAGGTCGACGGCGTCGAGCTCGGCGCGCGTGCGCCTGATGGTCACGACCGCGTCGGTCGGTGTTCGCCGGAGCGCCGCCGAGACCGGGAAAGTGCTTCGCCGTCGCAGCGACGCCTCCGTCCCGCCAGCCTCGCACCGCGGCTCGCACCGCTTCGCTCGCGATTCGAGGATCCGTCGAGAACGCGCGTCGCGTGAGTGCGGCGTTCGCGACGCTCGGCACGTCAGCCACGGGTGCGAACGCGACCGTGACGCCGACGGAGCGCAGCGATCGCGCGGCGGCTGCGGCGTCCGAGCGCACGCTGTCGGAGGCGAGCTGCTCGGGCGCAGTGCGCACCGGCGGTGCCCACGGCAGTCGTCGGATCGGCCCACCCTCTTGGTCGACCGCGACGATCGGCCGCCCACCCTGGCGCCGCAATACCGCGGTGAGCTCGCGGAGTTGTCGCGGCCCGGTGATGTTGCCGCCGAAGAGGATCACACCGGCCGCGCTCCGCTCGCGCAAGGCCTGGCGTACGTAGTCCGGAGCCGTCGTTCCCGAGAAGCTCAGGACGACGAGCTGGCCGACCTGCTGCTCGAGTGTGCGCTCGTCGCCCGCGCTCGGCGCGCCTGCTGCCGCGTCACCGTGCCCAACACCGAGAACGAGACCGAGCAT
Source organism: uncultured Gaiellaceae bacterium (assembly GCA_963833725.1). GTDB lineage: Bacteria > Actinomycetota > Thermoleophilia > Gaiellales > Gaiellaceae > GMQP-bins7. Next base: position 123,607 of record CAWHYV010000002.1, on the reverse strand, counting down.
GAGGACGGTGAGCGACGAGCGCGCGGTCATCGCGCGGAGTATGGCTGTGAGGGTCCCCTAGACCGTCTTGTCGACGCCGTGCGCGACCTGGCGGTCGTACTCGGCCGCGTCGAAGGTGCCCAGCGAGGCCACGACTAGGCCATCGTCGCCGATGGTCCACTCCTCGAACCCGCTGACGTGGACGTGGTTGCCTGTTTCGGAGTGATCGCCGATGAGCGTCCAGTGATACTCGACGACCTCGTCGAGGATCATGACGTCGTCCATCCGCAGCTCCATATCGGGGAACGCGGCCATGAACGACTCCGCAACGTCCAGGATGGGAGTCGGCGCTGCGCCGTTGATCGCCACCGTCCCGCCCGGCGCGTAGTGCGCGGCGACGAGGGCGGGGTCGTTGCTGCACCACGCCTCGGTATAGCTGCGAGCAAAGTCGTGGATGCGCGCCATCGCGCGACCCTACGCCGCCCCGAACTGCTCGTCGAGCAGCCGGGCGATCTTCCAGGCGCCATCGGACCAGTTCGAGACGACGGTCGCCGTCAGATCGGCGTGCGGGTCGTGGATCGACCGAAACGAGACGCCCGCGTCGTAGCCTTCGAGCGCGACGGTGTCGGAGGTCTTGTGCAGCCAGAACCCGAGCCCGTAGCGCCTGTGCTCGTCCGCATCGCTGCGCGGACGCGTCATCTCCGCGACCCACTCGGCCGACACGATCTCCCCCGCGAAGAGGGCCGTCCAAAAGATGCGGATGTCCGCAACGGTCGTATAGATCCCGCCATCGCCCGATCCGCGCACCGGCAGGTGGAGCACGTTCGTCCGGAGCCCCTCGGCATGGAGGTAACCAAGCGCCGTCCCTCCAGGTAGCTCATCCGAGCGAAGGAACGCCGTGTCGCGCATCCCTGCGCGCTCGCACACGCGCTCGGCGACGAGGTCGTGGAACGGAACGCCGCTCGCTCGCTCCGCTATCAGCGCGAGGACGACGAAACTACCGTTGCAATAGGCGAACTGCTCTCCGGGCGCGAACTTCGTAGGGAACCCGCCGAGTACGGCGAGGTACTGCTCCGTGCTCTCGAGCTCGTGTAACGGAACGCGGAGCATGTAGTCGGTGACCTCACCGCCCGCGTCCTCGTCGTAGTAGTCGCCGATCCCCGACCGGTGCGCGAGCAGGTGCTCGACCGTCACCGCATCGTCGATCAGCGGCAGATCGTCACCGAGAACGGATCGCGCGGTTGTCGCGAGCTCGAGCGTGCCGTCCTCGACGAGACTCACTACGACGAGCGCCGTCATGCCCTTCACGCCGCTCGCGATCGCGAAGCGCATGTCGACCTCGTTCGAGACTTCGAGACCGCGGTGCGCAAACCCGTACGCCTTCTGGACGAGGATCTCGTCACCCCGGTCGATCCGCACGACCCCGGAGAAGGAGGAGTCGCGGGCCAGGACGTCGATCTCGTTCACGAGTGCAGTCATTCCCTGACGCTACAGGGTTGCTGTGGCAAGCTCCCCCGGAATGGTTCCCGAGGCGAGCATGAACTACGACCGAGCACGGACTCGTGCCGACAGGCGACGGCTGGTACGTCCTGAACGGTCGCGATGCGCGTTGGTACTACGTCGCCGGACGCGGCGCCTTCTGTGACTTCGAGGGCGACAACGACTTCCCGCAGATCGGCATCAACGTCCAGGTCTTCGAGCCGGGAGAGGCGATGGCGATGTATCACTGGGAGGCGGATCAGGAGGACTTCCTCGTTGTGGCCGGCGAGGCGCTCCTCATCATCGAGGGAGAGGAGCGCCCGCTTCGGCAGTGGGACTTCGTGCACTGCCCCACAGGCGCGAAGCACACGATCGTCGGAGCGGGAGACGGCCCGTGCATCGTCGTCGCGGTGGGGGCTCGCGAGAACCAGGACGGACCGGGCTGGGGCGCGTACACCGTGGACGAGGTCGCACGGCGACACGGAGCCGGTGTCACGAAGGAAACGACGGTTCCGGAGGAGGCGTACGAGGCCGTCCGCGCGCGATTCGGTATGCGCGAGCCGACGCGTCACCGCGACGGCTGGCTTCCCTAGCGGCTCCTGATCAGCCCGGCATCGGGGGACGCCGTGTGCGAACATATGTTCGCCCGTGGCTCAGGCGCGCATTCTCCATGCCGACCTCGATGCGTTCTTCGCGTCGGTCGAGCAGCGCGACGATCCGCGCCTGCGCGGACGGCCGGTGATCGTCGGTGGGGGTGTCGTGCTCGCGGCCAGCTACGAAGCGAAGGCCTACGGCATCAAGACGGCGATGGGCGGCCACCAGGCCCGCCGACTCTGCCCGCAAGCCATCGTCGTTCCCCCGAGAATGTCGGCCTACTCCGAGGCGAGCAAGGCCGTCTTCGCACTCTTCGAGGACACGACGCCGCTCGTGGAGGGCCTTTCGATCGACGAGGCGTTCCTCGACGTCCGAGGGCTCGAGCGACTCGCAGGCCCGCCGCCCGAGATCGCAGCCCGGCTCCGGCGCAGAGTCCTCGACGAGGTCGGGCTTCCGATCACCGTGGGCATCGCTCGCACGAAATTCCTCGCGAAGGTCGCGAGCGCGGTCGCGAAGCCGAACGGCCTCCTCGTCGTACCGCCCGACGACGAACTCGGCTTCCTCCATCCGCTCCCCGTCGAGCGTCTCTGGGGCGTTGGCCGCGTCACGTCCGCCAAGCTCCACGACCGCGGACTCCGCACCGTCGGCCAGGTCGCCGCGCTCGACGAGGCCGACGCTCGTGACCTTGCTCGGACAGGCATCCGGGCGTCAGATCCACGCGCTCGCGCACAACCGCGATCCGCGACGCGTGCAAACGGGTCGGCGACGACGCTCGATCGGCTCGCAGCGTGCACTCGGGCGGCGGCGCACGTCGTTCGAGGTGATCGACTCGTCAGTCATCGCCATCGTCGACCGCGTCGCTCGCAGGCTGCGCTCCGGCCGGAGACTGTGTCGGACAGTCGTTCTCCGCCTCCGGTTCGACGACTTCACGCGTGCGACGAGGTCGCTCACCATGCCTCGACCGACTGATCAGTCACACACGATTCTCACGACCGCGCGCAGCCTTCTCGCCTCAGCCGTACCACTCATCGAGAGGCGAGGAATCACGCTCGTCGGGATCTCGCTGACGAACCTCGAGGACGCCGACCGGATCCAGCTCACGCTGACCGACGACTGGCGGCCCGATGCGCTCGATGCCGCGCTCGACCAGGTGCGCGATCGCTACGGATACGCGGCCGTCACGCGAGCCGTCCTCGTCGGCCGTGATCCCGGGATCGCGATGCCGCTCCTTCCCGACTAGCGGGCAGGAACGCGCGGAGTACGAGGGTCGCCGAGACGAACCCGCATCGAGACGCTTGGGGTTCTCGGCGTTCCTACCCTGCGGTCTTGCCCACGCGCACTTCCTGGAGGACCCAGGTGTTCCCGTCCGGGTCGGCGAAATCGGCGAACGACGCGTAGTCGCGATGCTCGGGGTCAGGTCCGGGCTTCCAGCCGGACTCGCCCATGTGCCGAACGTCGCTCACCTCGACGCCGCGACTCTCGAGCTCGTCACGCGCGGCGACGATGTCGGAGACGACGAGGTGCGTCCCCCGGTACGAGCCTGGCTCGGCGCTCGTGATGCCCTTCCCGATGGTGATCGAGCACGACGAACCCGGCGGCGTCAGCTGGACGACGCGGAAGTCGTCGTTCGGCTCGTGATCGACGTCCAGGACGAAGCCTGCTTGCTCCGTGTAGAAGGCCTTGGCCCGATCGACGTCCGAGACGGGGACGAGCACGAGCTCGAGCTTGAGATCCATGAGCGCTCCTTGGTTGTCAGGCCGCAGTCCTTCGCGGTCGTCGGGGTCTGGTACTCAGACCACCGACGACCGCAGAACCCATCGCTCCGTCGTCAGGCCTCGCTCGGCTCGGGCTCGGTCCGCGGCATCGAGGCCACCGTCTGCTCCCCGTCGTGAGGCGGCTCGATCGTGATGTTCGGCAGGATCCGGTCGAGCCAGCGCGGCATGTACCACGTCTTCTCGCCGAGGAGCGTGAAGAGGGCCGGGATCAGCGTCATCTTCACGATCAGCGCATCGGTGAGGATCGCGACCGCGAGCAACAGGCCGAACTCCTTCGAGACGCGCTCTGGGCGTCAGGACGAACGCCGAGAAGACGGTGGCCATGATGATCGCTGCGGCCACGACGACGCGGCCGATCGCCGCGATTCCGTGCTCGATGGCCGCCCTTGTCTCGAGGCCGTGGACGTGCTCCTCCCGGATGCGGCTCGTGAGGAACACCATGTAGTCCATCGAGAGCCCGAAGAGGATCGCGAACGCGATCGGCGGCACGAACGTCTCGATCGGACCCTTGACGTCGAGCCCCATCAGGCTCATGAGGTGGCCCTCCTGGACGACGAGTGTCAGGACCCCGAAGCCGACGAACGCGGACAGGATCGTCGAGATCGCCGCCGTCAACGAGACGACGATCGACCGGAACGCCATCGCGAGCACGAGGAACGTCACGCCGACGACGTACAGGAGGAAGATCGGCAACCGCTCCATGATCCGATCGGCGATGTCGATGAACGCCGCGTTCAGGCCGGACACGTAGACCGCGGCCGGACTGCCTTCCGTCGCAGCCGGTACGACGTCGTCGCGTAGACGGTGGACGAGATCAGCTGTCGCCTCGTCCTGCGGTGCGGAGCCCGGGGTGACGAACACGATCGCGACCGACTTCGAATCGTTGAACTGCGGCTCGCCGACGGACGCGACGTCGCCCTGCTCTCCGAGCGCCTGGACGCCCTCGTACACGCGCTGCGGTGCCTGCTCGTCGCCGTTCACGTCGACGACGATCGGGATCGGGCCGTTGAACCCGGGCCCGAAGCCCTCCGCGAGCAGGTCGTACGCCCGTCGCGCCGTCTGCTGGGTCGGCTGCGTCCCCTGATCCGACGCACCGAGCCGCACGAGCGCCGAGCTCGACGCGAGCACGAGTCCGATCGCGAGCAGGATCCAGAACACCGGCTTCGCGTGAGCCGTGACGAACCGACCCCAGCGTGCGATGAGCGTGTTATGCCGTGCCTCCTCCGAATCGTCGATCGGCTTGAGGAACGGAACCTTCAGGCGATCGACCTTGTGGCCGAGCTTCGCCAGCACGGCGATGAGCAGCGAGTTCGCGATCAGGACCGTCGTCAGAACGCCGAGCGCGCCACCGATCCCGAGCTTCGTGATGAAGTCGAGCCCGAAGAACGCGAGGCCGGTGACCGAAATCGCGACGGTCAGGCCGGCGAAGATGACCGCGCGCCCCGCCGACGCACCCGCCTCGGCCGCCGCGTCGCACGGTGGCAGACCCTCGTGGAGGTACTGGCGGAACCGCGTGACGATGAAGAGCGAGTAGTCGATGCCGACGCCGATCCCGATCATCGACACGAGGATGGGCGTGATCGTGTTGATCGTCGTCAGCCCGGCGAGGATGAAGAGCAGGATGAACGCCGTCGCGACGGCGAAGAGCGCGAGCGCGATCGGGATGGCGGTGGCGACGAAGGTCCGGAAGACGAGCAGGAGGACGATGAACGCGGCGAGGAAGCCGAGCAGCTCCTGCGTTCCCTGCTCGATCGGCGGGAACTCGGCGTCGCCGTTGAACTCGACGATGACGCCCGTCGGGCGCGACCGTCTCGCGCACGGCGTCCTGCACGGCGACGACCCGCGATCGGTCCGCCGTCTCGATGACGTCCGAGAACTGGGCCTCCGTGTAGGCGATCCGACCGTCCTCGGAGAAGGTCCGCTCGGAGAACGGGTCGCCGACGCTGTCGACGCCGACCTCGTCCCCGCTCGGGGCGAACTCCGACGTCTTGAGCTTCGCGACGGCGTCCTCGATCGCAGCCTTGCGCTCGGGCGTGTCGAGGCGTTCCCCCTCGGGCGCCGCGAAGACGAGGTTGAGCACGGAGCCCTGCTCGGAGACGAACTCCGCCTCGATCAGATCGGTCGCGCTTCTGCGTGTCCGAGCCCGGGATCTCGAACTCGTCCTTCAGGCTCCCGCCGACTGTCGCGACGAGCACGATGAGGATGGCGATGATCCCCACCCAGCCGAGGACCACCTTCCAGGTGTGATTGGCGCACCAGCGCATCCAGCGCGCGAGGCCGCCGGTCGACAGTCGTTCGTGTGCCGCGAGATGGTCTTGCTGTTCCGACATGCTCAAACCCCCCGGTAGTCGCTGCGGGTCACGACCGCCCAGCCTCTCGAAACTCATCGGTCCAGGCACCCTAGTCACACGCGGTTCGGCGCGTGTCGGCTCCGCCGCTCAGTTTGTTCCGGCGCGTGAGGCGTCTATCGCGATGCCGGATCCCTGGCCGCGCGAAATCGCCTTCGCCATCCGCGGTCCGATCGCGCGCGCGGACCTGCCCGGTCTCTGCGACCGCGTGTGCGCGATCCTCGCGCGGAGCGGCGAGACCGTCGTCTGCGACGTCGACGGAGTCGATCCCGACGTCGGCGACGGTCGACGCACTCGCACGCCTCCAGCTCGCAGCCAAGCGCCATGGCTGTTGCGTGCGGCTCCGCAACGCGTCCAAGGGGCTTCTCGACCTCGTCGAGCTGATGGGCTTGCGGTGCGTTCTTGTCGAGCGATGAGTTCCCGCGGACGGCGCCGTCTACCGTGGACACGCACCGCAATCCGAAGGAGGAGGACTCGATGTCAGCCTCACGCCAGATCTTCGTCAACCTCGCCGTCGACGATCTCGACCGGTCGATAGCGTTCTTCACCAAGCTCGGCTTCGAGTTCGACTCGCGTTTCACCGACGAGACCGCAACCTGCATGGTCGTCGGCGAGGGCGCGTACGTGATGCTCCTGACGAAGGCGAAGTTCGCCGAGTTCACGTCGAAGAGCCTCGTCGACTCTGCAACTCAGACAGAGGTGCTCGTCGCAGTCTCGGCGGAGAGCCGGGAGGGCGTCGACGAGCTCGCCGACGCAGCGCTCGCCTCGGGCGGCTCGACTGCCAACGACGCGATGGACTACCCCTTCATGTACGGCCGGAGCTTCCAGGACCCCGACGGCCACATCTGGGAAGTCATGTGGATGGACGTCCCCGCGTTCGAGGAGGCGTTGAAGGCGGGTGCCGCGATCTAGCCGTCGAGCTGCAGAGGCAACCCGAAGCGGGGGAACTGCGTCTCGACATCGAGAAAGAAGGTGAGCTCGACGATCCGACCGTCCTGGATCTCGAGCACCTGCAGAGCCCACGGCTCGTAGCCCTCTCCACCCTCCGCGGGCTTGTACTGGCCGAACGCAGGTGAGCCGTTGGACGACTCGACCGGAACGACGCGCGAGCCGCGACAGCCGGTGCCAGGCCCGACCCACCACTCGAGGATGTCGTCACGTCCCGCCAGCCAGAGGTCGAACGGCGGCATCGACTGGGTCGCGTCTTCGTGGATCAGAGACGTGAGCGCGTCCATGTCGTACTGCTCGAATGCGGAGACGTAGCGTCGGAGCAGCTCCTCGTCCGCCGCGTCGACCGACCGCGAGGTCGTCGACTGCGTCGCATCGCTCGCCTCGAGCGTGGCTCGAGCCCGCTGGAGGGCGCTGGTGACGGAAGCGACGCTCGTCTCGAGCAGCTCGGCGACCTCGGCCGCCTTCCAGCGCAGGACCTCGCAGAGGACCAGCACCGCTCGCTGACGCGGCGGCAGCTGCTGGAGCGCCGCGACGAATGCGAGGCGCACCGACTCGCGCGCGCCGACGATCTCCGCCGGATCGCCACCGCCGACGACGAGGCTGTCCGGCATCGGCTCGATCCAGAGCTGGTCGGGCGTTCGCAAGTTTTCGACGATCGGCTCGCCTGCAGGCCCGAGATCCATCGGGCGCGCGCGTCGCTTCCGGCTGTCGAGCATGTCGAAGCAGACGTTCGTCGCGATCCGATAGAGCCACGAGCGGAGCGCCGAGCGACCCTCGAAGCGATCGTGGGCGCGCCAGGCGCGGATGAACGTCTCCTGCACGGCGTCCTCGGCGTCGACCGAGCCGAGCATCCGGTAGCAGTAGCCGGTCAGCTCGACGCGGTAGGCCTCGAGCTGCAGCTCGAGCGACGTCGTGATCGCGGTCGCCTCGGTCATCACGCCATCGTAGGGAAGATGCCTCAGCGCCCGAGGAGCGGAAGCACGCGCTCGCAGATCAGCTCGACTCCGGCGAGCGGCGTCCGCCCCTGCGGGGTGCCGAGCTCGACGCGGTCGGCACCTGCGTCCCAGAGCTCGCCGACGCGCGCGGCGACCTCCTCCGGCGTGCCCGCGATGCAGAACCGCTCGAGCGGCGGTGGAACGTCACGGTCGAGGGTCGGATCCAGATGAGCGACGACATCGAGGTACGGCGCGACCGCAGCTCGTGCTCGCTCGCGCGCCCAGTCGCCGTCCTCGTCGACGACGCTCACCGAGCCGACGACAACCCTCACGTCGGGGTTGCCGAGCCACTCCTTCGCCACCGGGACGAGGTCCGGGTTCGCAGTGCCGCCGAGCTTCAGCTCGTCTGCGACCGTTCCGGCCCAGCGCGCGGTGACCGGGCCCCACGTGCCGATGAGGAGCGGCACCGAGTCGCGCTCTCGCGCGTACGAGAGGGTGGTTCCCGGCTCGAGCGTGAACCGCTCGCCCGCGACGCCTGCGTCGTTCCCCGAGAGGAGCGCCCGGATGATCGCGACGGCCTCGCGCAGCGCAGAGAGCGGTCGCTCCTCCTCGATCCCGAGACGATCGAGCCACGCTCCCTTCGCGAGACCGAGGAATGCTCTTCCATGCGAAACCGCGTCGAGCACGGCGATCTGTCCGGCGATCTCGTACGGATGGAGCGTGAACGGGTTCAGCGCCGCCGGGCCGAGCCTGATCCGCTCCGTGACGCGGGCCATGAGCAGAAGCGGCCCGATCGCCGGCTGGTCGAGGAGGTCGTGGTAGACGGAGAGGACGTCGACTCCTGCCTCTTCGGCGCGCCGGGCGAGCGCCTCGTACTCGTCCGGAGTCTGGTTCGTCCGGACTCCGATGCCGACCTCGCGCGCTACGTGAGCTCCTCGGTGACGAGTGCGCGCTCGCCGATCCGCTCGATGCGCATGACGAGGCGCTCGTCCGGGTCGGGGCACGCGACGAGCGCGTCCTGCTCGAGCCAGTCCTCCGCCGCGAGCCTGCGCATCTTCGCGGGAAGGAGCGGCAGCACCGACTGCATCGCGAAGAGGCAGAAGTGCTTGCCGTCCGGAATCCGCACCCGGCTCGACTCCGTCACCTCGAAGTAGTCACCCACTTCGAGCCCACAGACGGAGCGCCCTTCGATTCGCTCGACCGTCACGCGCAGGTCGTACAGACGCATCTCGGTCATCCGCGAGCACGCTATCGCGCATCGCTAGGGTGCGCGCTTGTGAGCGAGATCGCCGTCCCCGCTCCGGCCGCGCGCGGCCACAACTCGAGCCCGTGGCTCGTGCTCGTCCTCGTCTGCATGGCGCAGTTCATGGTGATCCTCGACGCGACGATCGTGAACGTCGCGCTGCCCTCGATTCAGACCGACCTCGACATGTCGGATGCCGACCTGCAGTGGATCGTGAATGCGTACACGCTGATGTTCGGCGGTTTCCTGCTGCTGGGTGGCCGTGCCGGCGATCTCGCCGGACGCAAGAAGATCTTCCTCATCGGCCTCGTGATCTTCACGGTCGCGTCGTTGCTCAACGGCCTGGCGCCGAGCTCGGAAGTGCTGATCATCTTCCGCGGCCTACAGGGCCTCGGCGCCGCGCTCATCGCGCCGGCAGCTCTGTCGATCATCACGGCGACATTCACCGAGGGCGCCGAGCGGACGAAGGCGATGGGCGTGTGGGCCGCGATCGCCGTGGGCGGTGGCGCGGTCGGGCTCGTCCTCGGCGGGATCCTCGTCGAGGCGCTGTCGTGGCCTTGGATCTTCTTCGTCAACGTACCGGTCGGAATCGCAGTGTTCATCGCGGCACTACGCTCCGTGCCCGAATCGAAGGACGAGCACGCGCACAAGAGCTTCGACGTGGCCGGGGCTGTGACCGTCACCGGGGGGCTCATCGCACTCGTCTACGGCATCGTCAAGGCGCAGGAGAAAGGGTGGACGTCGCTGCACACGGGCGGCTTCTTCGCGCTGGCGGTGATCCTGCTCGCATCGTTCCTCGTGATCGAGGGCCGGTCGGCCGAACCGCTCGTCCGCCTGTCGATCTTCCGTGTGCGAACCGTGCGCGCGGCCAACGTGGTCATGTTCCTCGTCGCCTCGGGGCTCTTCGCGATGTTCTACTTCAACACGCTGTATCTCCAGCGCGTGCTCGGCTACAGCCCTCTCCAGGCCGGCCTCGCCTTCCTTCCGTTCACGGCCGGGATCATCATCGGGGCCGGGTTGTCGCAGCGATTCGTTCCGAAACTCGGCGCGCGCGAGGTGCCGTTGATCGGGATGACGATGGCAGTCGTCGGTCTCCTGCTCTTCGTCCGCCTCGAGCCCGGCGGTAACTACGTCACCGACTTCCTGCCTGGCGTGATGCTTGCTTCGATCGGCATGGGCCTGACGTTCGTGCCTGTCACTCTCATCGCGACGAGCGGGATTCCCATGGACGACGCGGGGCTCGCGTCGGGGCTCTTCAACACCTCCCAGCAGGTCGGCGGCGCGCTCGGGCTCGCCGTGCTGGCGACATTCGCAGTCAACAAGACGGACGACACGCTCAGCGCTCTGGGCCGCCAACCGCAGCCGGCAGAGCAAGCACAGGCGCTCGTCGACGGGTTCCATGTGGCGTACATCGGGAGCGCCTTGCTCGTGGCCGTTGCGGCAGTGATGCTCGCCGTGCTTCTTCGGCGGCAGGACGTCGTCGCCGTGGGCGAAGGCGAAGCAGTACCCGCCACAACCGCGGGTTAGGACCGCCGCTCCCTCGCGCGCGCTCGATTCGATCGCAATCGGTGGCGGATGCCGCCCGAGTCGACTGATGTAGCGTCCGCGCGAGTGGGTTCCTGGGGGGCGGTGATCGCCGTGGCGGGTTGGTGCTTCGTCGTCGCGTTGCTCGGCACCAGCGTCGGGTTGATCCTCGGATCGATTCGCCTACCGATCCTGCTGCTCGTGTCCTCGTCACCCGCCGCCGGGGCTGCGGCGAACGTCGGGATCTCCACCGTGGCAGCGGCGACCGCGGCCACGACCCACGTCCGCCGCGGAACCGTCAACTGGAAGATCGTCGCGTGGATGACCCCTCCTTCCATCGTCGGGGCGCTGATAGGCGGTTACGTCTCAGGTCTTCTGCCCTCCGATGCCCTGCTCGTCGTAATCGGTGTCGTCCTCATCTACTTCGGCGTGCGAACCCTCGTCGGAACCCGCGGCGACCGTGGAGTGCCGCGAGGAGGGCCGCGAAGTATGCGGCCCGTGGTTGCCTGGGGCGTCGTGATCGGACTCCTGGGGGGACTTGTCGGCCTGATTCTCAGCACGCTCCGCATGCCCGCGCTCATCCGCCATCTAGGGGAGACTCCCCATCGAGCCGTGGCCACGAACCTCGTCGTGGGCTTTTGGCTTGGTATCGCGGCCGTGATCGGGCACCTGCCCGGGGGAGTGGATTGGGGCCTCATGCTGGTCGGCAGCGCAGCCTCGATTCCTGGAGCCATGCTCGGCTCCCGGATCACAGGGAGGCTTTCCGAGCCACAGTTGCTCAACGCCATAGGCGTTGCCCTCGTAATCGTGGGCGTCGCTACCGCCGCCCGCGGAGCGTCCTAGACGTCGCGCGCGTCGCGGGTCGCCTCGAAGCCCCGCCGAGTGAACCGTGCCTACGGGGTCTCGAGTGCCGCTCTCGCAGCCGCGACCTGCTCGCGTCGCGCCTTCGTCAGCTCCTGGACGAAGATCTGGATCGTCGCCGCGAGCGGCACCGCCGTGAGCGCACCGAGAACGCCGAGGAGCGCCCCGAACAACGTCACCGCGACGATGATGAAGAAGGCGGACAGGTTCACGGCCTTCCCCTGGATCTTGGGCGTCAGCACGTTGTTCTCGAGCTGCTGATAGGCGAGCACGACGATGAGCATGATGATCGCCGCCGTGAGTCCCTCCTCGGCCCACAGCGTCGGCACGAGGATGAACCCGGCGAGTGTCGCGCCGATGTTCGGGATCATGTCGAGCAGCCCCGCGATCACGCCGAGCGCGAGCGCGTAGCTCGAGCCGAGAAGCCATGCCGTCGTCCCCTGCACGGTGCCGGCGATCGTCGCGATCACGATCAGGCCGATCGCCCAGCGCGAGATCGTCTCGGTGACCCGCTCCCAGACGTCGAGCCAGCGCTGGTCTTCTCCCGGCATGAGGACGCTCGTGAGCGACCGCTTGAGGTTCGCGATGTCCGTGATGAGGAACAGGCAGATGAAGAGGATCGTGAAGCCGGCGAGGAAGACGCCGAAGAAGCCACCCGCGATGCCCAGGAGAGCAGAGATCGCGTCCGGAATCGAGAGCGAGACCTCCTCGGCACCGCTCTGGACATTCCCTGCGGCGCCCGAGTCGCCGAGCCAGGCGAGCTGGTCGGAGGCTCGGAGATCTTCGACGATCGACGGCAGATCCTGCAGGAAGTCGCGCACGCTCCCCGCGAGCGGCACGAGGAGGAGCAGGAGGAGAATCACGACTGCGACTGCTGTCCCGAGCACGGTGACCGTCGCCGCCAGGCCGCGCGACATCTTCGTCTTCGACATGACGAAGCGGACCGGGTACTCGAAGACGAACGCGAGGAAGATCCCGATGAAGACGACGAGGAACACGTCGCCGATCGCGCGGAACGCGATCATGAGGCCGATAACGGCGGCCACGAGAATGACCGTCTGGATCGGCAGGATGAGCTCGACGCGCCGTGACTCGCTCTTCTCCATCGCCGAGACTCTAGGAACCGCCCCGGTCGTACCTCGCTACTCGAACCAGACGACGGTCGCGAGCACCGCGTACGTCGCGACGAGCGCGAGCCCCTCGTAGCCCGGTGCCTGCCCGTCGCCGGTGATCTGCCAGATCGCGAGTGCGGCGAACACGAGCGCGACGACGAGCACGAGCCCACCCGCGGGTACGCCGAACGTGAGGTGCTGAGTGAAGAGGAGCGAGATGAGGACGAGCGCCGGGTAGAGGAACGCGGCGATCTGCGCGACGGAGTTCTTCACGACCGAGATCGCGAGGTCGTAGCGCCGCTTCCACGCGAGCTGGATGCCGACGACGTTCTCGACCGCGTTCCCCGCGATGGCCACGATGACGAGGCCGGTGAACGCCTTCGAGATTCCGAGGTCCTCGGTCGCGGGATCGATGACCGCGACGAACCACTCCGAGGTGAACGCCGCCGCGACCCCCGCGAGCGCGAGCACCGCCAGTCCGGCGCCGAAGCCGAGTGGCGGCGCATGCTGCTCGGCGATCGCGGGCTCCTGATCGGCGCCCGCCCGGAGGTAGTTCACGATCCACGCGCCGTAGACGAGGAGGATGAGGATCGCACCGATGACGGAGATCGTCATGGCGTTGTCGCTGGCCTTGTCGCCCAGGGAGATCGACGTCGAGATGATCGCGATCATGAAGACGACGAGCATCAGGAGCATGGTCGTGTCGTTCGGCAGCCGTGGGTGAAAGCGCATGACGCCGTCCTCGGCACGCCACGCGCCGGCGATGATCGCGAGCCCGAGGACGAGGAGCGCGTTCGCGAGCAACGAGCCGAGGATCGACGTCTGCGCGACGACGATCTCACCGGCCTGCAGCGCGAAGATCACGATGAAGAGCTCGGGCAGGTTCCCGAGCGTCGACTGGAGGACGCCCGTCGTCGCCGGTCCGAAGCGGGAGCCCACCGTCTCCGTGCCGACCCCGACCGTCCACGCGAGCAACGCGAGCGCGACGATCCCGACGACGAACTGCAGGACTGCGTCGGCGTCCGCGTGGTGCAGCACTCCGAGCGTCGCGGCGACCGCGAACGACGCGCCGATGCCGATCCACGTCTTCACCGTCCGGCGAGACTATCGTCCGGTCGTGGCCGACTGGGACACCGTCCGCGAGCTCGCGCTCTCATTCCCGGAGGTGGAGGAGTCGACAGGCGATCGCCCCTCCTTCGGCGTGCGAGGGAAGGGGTTCGCATGGGAGGCAAGGGAGCGGGACGGCGGCGGGCTCGCTGTTCGTGTCGATCGCGAGGAGAAGCAGCTCCTCCTCGACGCGAACCCCGACGTGCTACTTCACGAGCCCGCACTACAACGGGCTATCCGGCCGTCCAGATCCGCGTCGAGCGGATCGGGCGCGAGGAGCTTCTCGAGCGGCTCGAGGACGCCTGGCTGATCCAGGCGCCGAAGAAGCTCGCCGCCGCGTACGTCGTCGACGCCGACTGATGTCCGGCTGGGACACGGTTCGCGCGATCGCGGCTGCGTTTCCGGGCGCGGAGGAGTCGACGACGTACGGCCAGCCCGCGTTCAAGGTCGGCGGGAAGCTGTTCGCCTGGCTGAGCCCGGATCGAGCGGCGGAAGGAGCGCTCGCCGTGCGCGTCGATCCCGGCGAGAAGGAGCTCCTGCTCGGTGCCGACGAGGCGTACTTCCAGACACCGCACTACGACGGCCACCCGATCCTCCTGATCCGGCTGGAGCAGATCGAGCGCAGTCAACTCGAAGAACGCATCGAGGACAGCTGGCTGCTGCGCGCGCCGAACCGTCTCGTCGAGGCCTACATCGCCGAACGCGAGCGGCTAGATCGCGTCGGCGACGAACGTGGAGATCGCGGCCGTGAACGCGTGCCGGCTCGTCTCCCACGCGTAGAACATGTGGCCGCCGCCGAAGTGCTGCACCGTGAGGCGATCCGCCATCTGCGGGTCGAGGCGCATGAGGTTCCTCAGGCGATCAGTGGCGTAGTACGGCGTGATCAAGTCGTACTGCCCGTGCGTGATGAAGGCCTTCATGTGCGGGTTCAGCGCCATGCCGTAGCGGAAGTCGTCCGTCGCACCCGGCGGCGGCTCGAACGCGTGCTGCTTCGTGTCGTCCTTCCAGGCCGTGTTGACCTCGTACGACAGGAGCATGTACTCGCGATCGGTCTCGACGCCGATCTCCGAGCGCAGCATCCGGTTCACCGCCATCGTGTACGCGGGGCTGATGCCCGACAGCGTCGGGTCGGGCCACGTGAAGGCGTCGCGATCAGGGAACGGGTCGGTCGCCGTGATCGTCGCGTCGTAGAGCCCGAGCACCTTGCGCTCGTCACGCAGGAGCTCGCGGACGAACGTGAGGATCCCGACGCGACCTTCGGACCGCACGACGACCTCGAGCGGAAGGCCGATGAGATCGGCGAGCCGCGAGAGAATCCGCGTGCGCTCCTTCGGCGGCAAGGACGCGCCGCGTGTCAGGAACGAGGCGTAGTCGCCGGTCGCGAACTCCTCGGCCTCGCGGAAGACCTTCTCCAGCGACGTCCCCTTCCGGAACGCGCGCGAGCGACCGTGATGGAAGGCCGCAGCAGCCATCGTCGGCACGCGATCGACCCAGGCGACCACGTCGTAGTCGGTCGCCAGGAGCGCAGTGATCTCGAGCGCGGGCGAGATGAGGATCGCGCCGTTCAGCCCGACGCCCGCGGTCTCCTGCAGCATCCGTGCAAGCCTGCCGACGCGGTACCCGCCGTAGCTCTCACCCGCGATGAAGACGGGCGAGCCCCAGCGGCCGTTCTCGGAGAGCCAGCGACCGATGAACTCGCAGAGCGACTCGAGGTCGCGCTTGTAGCCGAAGTACTCCTTGGGGTCGGGCGCGTCGTCGTCGGGCTTCGCGTCCTTGTCGCCCTTCTTCTCGGGCTCGATGACGCGGCTGAAGCCGGTGCCGACCGGGTCGACGAACACGAGATCCGTGAAGGCGAGCCACGATGACTCGTTCTCGACGAGCTTCGCGGGCACCGTCGGCAGCGTGCCGTCCGACGGGAACGCGACGCGCTGCGGGCCGACGGCGCCCATGTGCAGGTACGCCGAAGACGCGCCCGGGCCGCCGTTGAAGACGAAGGTGACGGGTCGGTCGCGGCCGTCGCCCGCGACGTACGAGACCGAGAAGATCTCCGCCGCAGGCTTCTCCTTCTTGCGCAGGACCGTCCACTTGCCGGTTGCGGTGTACTCGATCGCCTTGCGACCGCGACCCCACGTCGCCGTGATCTCGGCGCCTGCGGGCGGCTCGTGGTCGGGCTTCTTCTCGTCCGTTTCGTTCTTCGCGTCGTCGCTCATGGGGCCGCAGGCTACCGACTTCTCCGCAGTTCGCCCACGGCTGATTCCGGATGGCTCGTGGACTCACAGGAGAGAAGCTCTCGGTGGAACTACGAGGAGGTGTCCGATGAGCCAGATCGCCGTCGAGAAGACCATGGCGAGATGCGCGCCCGTAGCACGACCGGCTCAGGGATCGACGTTCTTCGCCGCGATGGCAGCGTTGTGGGGCACGTTCGTGACGCTCCTCGCCGTGTCGCCGGCGACACTGGACGACGCGTACGACTGGCTGCGAGCTCTCCCGATCGTCTGGGAGATCCTCATGTGGATCCTGACGTTGCCGTGGACCGCCGCGTACCTCGTCTACGAGAGCTCGTGGGAGCACTGGCTCCGGGTGCTCGTCGTCGTCCTCGTCGCGACCGTCCATCTCAGCGTGTCGGCCCCGCGGTCGCGCCCGCGAGGACACATGTAAGACTGCTGCCATCGGAGAGTCGATGAATCGGAACGCGTATCCCGTCCAGATCGAGGGCGAGCTCGACCCGAATCTCAGCCGCTGGCTGTGGCTCGTCAAGTGGGCGCTCGCGATTCCGCACTACATCGTGCTGGCGTTCCTCTGGCTGACGCTGCTCGTGCTGACCGTGATCGCGTTCTTCGCGATCCTCTTCACCGGGCGGTACCCGCGCGGAATCTTCGACTTCAACGTCGGCGTCCTGCGTTGGTCCTGGCGCGTCGCCTTCTACTCGTACGGTGCCCTCGGCACGGATCGCTATCCGCCGTTCACGCTCGACGACGTGCCCGACTACCCGGCCCGACTTCACGTCGAGTACCCGGAGCGTCTTGTCGCGCGGCCTCGTGCTCGTGAAGTGGTGGCTCCTCGCGATCCCTCAGTACATCGTGCTCGGGATCTTCCTCGGCAGCTCCGGCTACGTTGCGTCACGCACCGAGCCGTGGGGCTGGGGCATCCAGGGCGGCCTCATCACGGCGCTCGTGATCTTCGCGGGTGTGGCCCTGCTGTTCACCGCGCGCTACCCACGCGGGCTCTTCGATTTCGTCCTCGGGCTCGACCGCTGGGTCGCCCGTGTGGCCGCCTACGTCCTCCTCATGCGGGACGAGTACCCGCCGTTCCGGCTCGATCAGGGAGGCAGCGACGAGGCGGCCGCGGTCGATGGCCCGCTTCCGTCGGATCTCCACCCGCTCGCGGCAGAGTCGCCGACAACGGCCGCGACGCCGAGCGGCGGAGGGACCGCGGGCAAGATCGTGCTGATCGTCGTCGGCGTCATCGCGGGGATCATCGCGTTCGGACTCCTTGCGGGCGGATGCGCCCTCGTCGGCCGTCGATCAGACGCAGCGCGACGACGACGGTTTCCTCATGTCTCCGAGCCAGGAGTTCTCGTCTCCGACATATGCGATCGTCTCGGAGAGCGCCGACCTCGACACCGAGGGCGCCGAGTGGGCGCTCGACACCTTCCTCGGCACCGGTCCGCATCCGCAGCGAGAGCGACCGCGCCGTGTTCGCTCTGCATCGGGCCTGCCGCCGAGGTCGACCGCTACCTGGAGGGCGTCGAGCACGACGTCGTGAACGATCTCGACTCGAGCGGAGACCCCGAGTACTCGCGGCGCCCGGGCGGCGCCGCCGCCGGCGACCGCCGAGGCGAGCGAGACCTTCTGGGTCGCGTCGTCGAGCCGGGACGGGCGAGCAGACGCTCGACTGGGAGCCCGAGGACGGCGACTGGCGCGTCGTCGTCATGAACGACGGACGCGTCGCGAGGCGTTTCGTCCGACCTGAGCATCGGCGCGGAGCTCGACTCGTGCTCTGGATCGGGATCGGCATGCTCGTCGTCGGCGCACTCTTCGCTGCGGCGCGCGCGCTCGCGATCACGCGGCGCCGCCGACGCGCAGCTGACACCACGCCGCCGGGTAGAACCCGTGTCGTGGAGATCGGCGTCTTCACGTTCGCGGACACGCGCGACGGCGAGTCCGGCGCAGAGCAGCGCCTGCACGAGCTCATCGAGGAGATCGAGCTCGCCGAGGAGGTCGGCCTCGACGTGTTCGGCGTCGGGGAGCACCATCGACCCGAGTTCGCGGTCTCGCACCGGCCGTCGTGCTCGCTGCGGCCGCGGCGCGAACGACGCGCATCCGGCTGACGAGCGCTGTCACGGTGCTGAGCTCGGACGATCCCGTCCGTGTGTTCCAGGAGTTCTCGACGGTCGATCTCCTCTCGGGCGGCCGCGCGGAGATCATGGTCGGCCGCGGGTCCTTCATCGAGTCGTTCCCGCTCTTCGGCTACGACCTGCGCGACTACGACCGGCTCTTCGAGGAGAAGCTCGTCGAGCTGCTGGAGGTCCGGAGGACGGGCGCGTCGTCGTCAGGACACGATGTCTACCCACGTCCCGTGCAGGATCCGCTGCCCGTGTGGGTCGCGGTCGGCGGGACTCCCGAGTCCGCCGTGCGCGCCGGGATGCTCGGGCTGCCGATGGCGCTCGCGATCATCGGCGGGCTGCCCGAGCGGTTCCAACCGTTCGCCGAGCTCCATCGCCGTGGAGCAGCCGAGGCAGGTCACGAGCCTCCGCAGCTCAGCATCAACTCGCACGGCTACATCGCGGACACCGCCGAGCAGGCGCTCGACGAGTCGTTCCCGTACGTCTCCGCGGCGATGAACAAGATCGGCGTCGAGCGAGGCTGGCCGCCGATGGCCCGCGCCGACTACGACGCAGCCGCCGGACTCCGCGGCGCGAACTTCGTGGGGACTCCCGAGCAGGTGGTCGAGAAGATCCTCTTCCAGCACGAGATCTTCGGACACGACCGCTTCCTGGTGCAGTTCACGATCGGCGGTATGCCGCACGAGCAGATCCTGCGGTCGATCGAGCTCCTCGGGCGCGAGGTCGCGCCCGCCGTTCGCGCCGCACTCGGATCGTAGGATCGCCCGGTACGCAACCGCGTTCCGAGCTGTCCGTTTGCCGTCGACGGCGACGACGGCCACAATGGCCGGGTTCATGACTGAGCTGATGGCCCCGCTCGACGATGCACGCGCAGCGGCCGCTCGGCAAGCCTGGCGTGCAGCGTACGCCGCCTACGCCGAGGCCGATTCGCAAGCGCTCACCGCCGAAGATCTCGAGAGCTACGGCGAGGCAGCCTGGTGGAGCGGGAAGCTCGAGGAGGCGATCGCCCACCGCGAGCGTGCGTACGCCGCCTATGCGACCGAGGACGACGACACTGAGCGCTGCTCGAGTCGCGCTCGCCTTGTGTTGGGACTACGAGGGACGCGGCTCGTTCGCGATCGCGGGCGGGTGGCTCGCGAGCGCCGAGCGGCTTCTCGCCGATCTGCCCGAATCCCCGGAGCATGGTCGGCTGGGTCTCATCCATGCGTTGGCGGCGATGTTCGCCGAGGGCGATCTCGACCGCGCCGTCGAGCTCTTCGACGAGGCGTACGAGATCGGAAAGCGTGTGGGCAGCAGAGACGTGCAGATGCTCGCGCTGTCCGGGAAGGGCCGGTGCCTGGTCAAGGCCGGCAAGATCGACGAGGGCCTCGCCTTGCTCGACGAGGCGAGCGCGTCTGCGATGTGCGGCGATCTGCGCGCGCACTCGGCCGGCCTCGTCTACTGCATCACGATCAGCTCGTGCCAGGACGTCGGCGACTTCCGTCGAGCGGCCGAGTGGACCGAGGCGGCGAGCCGCTGGTGCGACAGCCTCGACGTCACTGGCTTCCCGGGCGCATGTCGGATTCATCGAGCCGAGGCGCTCAGGCTTCGCGGCGACTGGTCGGCCGCAGAGGCACAGGCCGTCGCCGCATGTGAAGAGCTGCACGACTTCGACCGCATGATCACCGCGGGCGGCCACTACGAGATCGCCGAGATTCGTCGTCGCCGCGGCGACTTCGCGGGTGCCGAGGAGGCGTACCGCGTGTCGAGCGAAATGGGCCGCGAGCCGCAGCCGGGCCTCTCGCTCCTCCGGCTGGCCGAGGGCAAGGTCGACGCTGCAATGGCAGGGATCACGCGATCCGTTCAGGACGCCGCACAGCCGCTCTTCCGCTTCCGGCGACTGCCGGCACAGGTCGAGATCGCGATCGCTGCCGGAGACCTGAAGACCGCGCGGGCGGCGGCCGACGGAGTCCGAGGAGATCGTCGACTCGTACAAGATCGGAGGCCGACGAGCCGCGGCATTCGAAGCCATCGTCCACTTCGCACGCGGTCAGATCCTGCTTGCCGAGAAGGACTGGAGCGCTGCGATCGCGGCCTTGCAGCGCGCACGCGACGAATGGCAGGGCGTCGGCGCGCCGTACGAGACAGCACGGGCTCGGATGCTGCTCGGCGCCGCGTACACGCGCAGCGGCGACGAGCACGCCGGCGTCGAAGAGCTCGAGGGTGCGCTCGCGACGTTCGAGCGCCTCGGTGCGCGTCTCGAGGAAGCGCGCATCAAGGAGCTCCTCGGTCGAGTCGAGACGCGGCGCACCTTCCTCTTCACGGACATCGTCGACTCCACGCGACTCCTCGACACGCTCGGCGGCGACAAGTGGAAGCGCCTGCTCGAGCGGCACAACGAGCTCATTCGCGAGCGGATCGCCGAGCACGGCGGTGAGGTCGTGAAGCAGACCGGTGACGGCTTCTTCGCCTCGTTCGAGAACCCGAGAGCGGCGGTCGACACCGCCGTCGCAATCCAGCGCGCACTCGCGGACGAGATCGTCGCGCCGGACGTCCGGATCGGCGTCCATGCGGGCGAAGCATTCCGTACCGACGCGGAGTCGACCGACTACGGCGGGCAGGGCGTGCACGTGGCGGCCCGCATCGGTGCGATCGCCGGAGCGGGCGAGATCCTCGTGAGCACCGAGACGCTGGAGAGCGCCGGCGCCAGCCTCCGTGTCTCCACGGCACGCTCCGAGAACCTCAAGGGGATCGAGCAGCCCGTCGAGCTCGTCGCGATCGACTGGCGGTAGGGAGAACCGTGAGACCCCTTGTCGTCGCTCTCGGGGTAGTCGCCGTCGTCGCGAGCGTCGCGGCCGTCGTCTTCGCGGGCCTGTACTTCACGAGCTCGGACGACGAAACGTCGGCAGCGGAGCAATGCGAGGGCAAGATGTTCGGTCGCATCTCCGAGCTGACGCGAGACGGAGAGCAGTACGAGATGCGGTTCGATCCGTCGTTCCTCACGACGGGTGTGACGGCCAACACGGCAGCGGCGGAGGACGGTGTGGTCGAGCCCGGCGAGCCCGTACCCAACGACAACTACGAGATCGACGAGGGGAAGCGCACGCTCGCGTATCTCGTGCCTGCCGACGCCGCCGTCACGGTGCTCACGAACAACGGCTCGGGGATCATGTCGACGCCCGTGACCGTCGCCGAGCTGGCAGAGCTCGTCGAAGGCGGAAAGCCCGTCGAGCTGTTCGAGTCGCTCGACACCGGCTTCTGGATGCGGACCCACGTCGACACCGTGTGCACGCTCGACCAGCAGTACAAGCCGTAGGGTCGAGTCAGCGGCAGAGCGCAGGCGAGAGCCGGAGAAAGCGAAGCGCGCCACGGCAGAGACCGATGGCGGCACGGCGCTGGTACGTCGCGGTCGCGAGAAGCCTGTCCTCCGTCGGATTCGTCATGAAGCCCATCTCGACGAGGATCACCGGGACGTTCGACCAGTTGAAGCCCGTGAAGTCCGAGCGCTCCTGCAGCCCGCGGTCAGGGAAGCCGAGAGCGGCTCGCAGTTCGGCCTGGACGATCCGCGCCGCCCGCCTGCTCTCGACGTAGACGTCGTCGGTCCAGCCAGAGCGGAGCGCCGGGTAGAGCGTGTGGGTGCCACGCGCACTCGAATCGGTCGAGCCGTCGGCGTGGATCCGCAGGAAGAGCGCGGCGCCGGCCGTATTGGCGATCCGCGCGCGCGCGACGTTGCCCATGCTCGTGCCCGATGTCGTCGTCCGCGTCATCACGACCTTCACGCCCGCTCGTTCGAGCAGTGTCCGCAGACGCAGTGCGACGCGCAGGTTGAGCTCGGCCTCGCGCAGCCCGCTGACGACGCCGCTGGTTCCGCCTCCGTCCTTGATCTTCCGCGTGGAAGAACCGGGGCCGATGGGCTCGGTCTGCGAATTCGCCCGCAAGTCATGGCCCGGGTCGATGACGACGACCGGGCGAGGTGGCGCAGCTCCCGCCGGTACGGCGAGCAGTGCTGCGCTGAGAAGGGCGAGAGCGAGTCGCGTCATCCCCGGTCAGCTAGCGCGACGGGCCAGTCGCGTGAGAGCGCCGGAAGGCCCGAGCTTCGCGGCAATCCGCGTGTCGGACGCGCGAAGCTCGAGCGCGAAGCGGTACTGACGACCGGGGTCGTAGATCTCGCATGGGTCCGTTGCGACACGGCGTCATCGAGAGCTTGCGCACGCGCTTTCCGGCCGTGTCGAAGAAGACGATGGTCAGCGGGACGAGGGTGTTCTTCATCCAGAACCCGCCCGTCGTCGTCTCCGGGAAGACGAAGAGCATCCCGTCCTTCGGAGCACGTCTTCGGTTCATGAGCCCGACCGAGCGCTGTGCCGGCGTCATCGCGAGCTCGGGCTCGAACGGAACACCGTCGAGGCGAAGCGCAGCCGTCGCGCGATCGGATGCGCCCGCTCCGCCGACGAGGACGAGGACGATTACGAGCGCGGATGCAACTCCGATGGAGATGACGGCCTCTCACGGACGAGAGGGTAGGCCAAGCGACCGACTCAGCCAGAAGTCGGCTACGGGACGACGGTGACGCTGACCCGCTGCACGGCGTTGTTCACGTAGCCGCCGACGTTCCAGGGAGGCGCGAGCGGCTGCTCGTTCCCGGCGACGTCCCTCGCGCGGCAACACAGTTCGACCTCGCCGGGCTGCGCATTCCACGAGAAGCGCCACGAGCGCCAGGCCCAACGACCGAGTGACGCGTCACCGAGCTCCGCCGCGGCCCACGTGTCGCCCCCGTCGGTGGACACGTCGACGCCAGTCAGCTCGGCTCCGCCCGACCACGCACGTCCGACGATCTCGCACGGGCCGGCCTCCACGACGCGTGCACGGGTGGCGAACTCGGGGATTCCCGGCGGCACCATCAGCGATCGCGGCGCGATGGTCGTGATGGGCTCGCCCGGCTCGTCCTCCTCGTGGCGGACGCGGTACGAGTGGCGCATCTGGTAGCCGTCGAACGGCTCGTCGACGAGCGTGATGCGCGAGAGCCACTTCACGCTCGTCATCCCGTACCAGCCTGGAACGACGAGCCTGAGCGGGTAGCCGTGCTGCGGTGGAAGCGGAGCGCCGTTGACCTCGTACGCCAGGAACGCGTCGCTCTCGAGGAGCTCAGCGATCGGAAGGCTGCGCTCGTACGCTTGCTCCTCCTCACCCTCGACACCGCGATCGAGTCCGGTGAACACCGCTTCGATCGCGTCGTCGCGCACACCGGCTTCGTCGAGCAGGTCGGCTACACGCACCCCGCGCCACCGAGCAGTTCCGACCGCTTCGAGGAGCCAGGGTTGGCTCACGACGTGCGGCTCGACGAGCGCACGGCCGTTGCCGGCGCACTCCATCGTCACGGCCGCCTCGAAGGAAGGCCGAGCACGAAGGTCGTCCAAGGACAACGAGACGGGCCGCTCGACCAGCCCTCCGACCTCGAGGCGCCACGCGTCCGGATCGACCTGCGGGATGTCGTAGTGGATCAGGAGGTAGTGGAGGCCGACGGGCGTGAGGTCCCAGCGAAGTGCCTCGAGCGGCATCGCGTGGTTCCGTGCTGCGAGCTGGAGCTCCTGGAGGCTGATCCCTTCGCTCACGATCCCAGCACGTTAACCGCGCGGGCGGTGACGAGGACGATGATCACGAGCGAGACCGTGGACTCGATCCCCATCAGCACCTTGGCCTTGATCGTGAGAGGCATCGTGTCGGTCGGGCTGAACGCACTCGCGCTCATCAACGAGACGTAGAGGTAGTCCCACACACGCGGGTGCCATCCTGGCCGCGCCAGCTGAGGATTCTCGTCCTGCGGAAACTGGAAGTCCGGATGCGCGCGCTCCTTGTTCGCACGCTCGAACGGCCCGCCGTCGTCGACATCCCAGAACCAGATGCCGAAGGCGATGACGTTGGCGAGCCAGATGACCGCGGCCGTGAGAAGGAGCTGTCCTCCCCCGATATCAGCGCTGCTGGTCGTGATCAGGGCTGCGATGAGCAGGCCCAGCCCGACGAGATTGCCGACGACGATCACCGTGAGCAGCGCAAGAGCGGGCGCTCGCCGCCCCGCGACTCCGACTCCGCGCTCGCCCAGCCAGAGATCGACGCAGAGGACGAGCCCGGGCACCGCCAGGACCAGCCAGATCCACCATGGCAGCTCGATCAGCTCCCAGCCCTCGTGACGGCTCACCACCGCAAGCAGCGTGAGAGCGGCGAACGAGCAGAGTGCGACCCAGGCAGCCTCGCGTCGCGCTTCGTAGCGGGCTTGGATCTCCGATCTCGGCGGCGTCATCAACGGTGCTCTATCAGACCGAGCCAGGCTGCACGATCTGCTTGGATCGGAAGCATGCAGCCCGATCGCATCCTGACGAAGCCGTTCGTTCTCACCGTGCTCGCGGAGTTCGCGATGTGCATGTCGATCGGGATGCTGCTCGTGATCCTCCCCGTCTTTGCGCATGACGAGCTCGGTGCCGGGAGCTTCGGTGTCGCGCTCGCAGTCGCAGCGGTGAGCCCGATGCTCCTCCTCTTCCAGCCGGTCGCCGGTCGTATCGGCGACCGCAAGGGGCGGCGCATCCTCATCGTCGCCGGCGCGCTCGTCGCATCGGTCAGCATCACCGCGTACACGCTCGCCGACTCGCTCGAGACCCTCATCGCCTTCCGTCTGTTCACGGGCGTCGGCGAGGCGATGCTCCTCGTCGGAGCGGCGACGATGGTCATGGACGTGACGCCCGAGAAACGCCGCGGCGAAGCTCTGAGCCTGTACAGCCTGGGGTTGTGGGGCGGGCTCGCGCTCGGCCCGATCCTCGGAGAGGCAGTGCTCCGAGACGATCACTTCGACGCGGTCTGGCTCCTCGCCGCCGGATTCTGCTTCACGGCTGCGGCGATCGGCCTCGCGCTTCCCGAGACTGCACCCGCGCGACCGCCCGTCGAGGGGTATGCACGGTCCCGCCTGGTGCACCCGGCGGCGGTCGGGCCTGGACTCGTGCTCGCCGTGACCGTCTTCGGGTTCGCCGGGCTCGGAACGTTCGCCGCGCTCTACGCGCGCCAGCTCGGGATGGACGGCGCGGGAGCCGTCTTCCTCGTCTTCTCGATCGTGGTCGTCGCGACGCGAATCGTCGGCCGCCAGATCCCCGACCGCCTCGGTCCGAAGCGAACGTCGGGTACCTCGCTGATCCTCATCTCGGCAGGCCTGCTGACGATCGGGGTCTGGAACGTGCCGGCTGGACTCTTCGCCGGGACCGTCGTCCTCGCGTTCGGACAGGCGCTCGCGTTTCCGGCGCTGATGACCCTCGCCGTGAACGGTGCGCCGTCGAGCGAGCGCAGCTCCGTCGTCGGGACGTTCACGGCCTTCACCGAGCTCGGATTCGCGATCGGCGCGCTCAGCCTCGGTGCGATCGCGTCGGCGGTCGGCTACGACGGCGTGTTCGTCGTCTGCGCGATCGGGCCGCTCATCGGAGCACTGCTGCTCTCACGCCTCGTCGTGCCGCGGGTGACGCCGGCGTTCGACGCCGCATAGTGCGACGGCCAAGGCCTACCCGCGAGCAGCGCGGTGCGCCGCAATGAAATCGCGGTACCACCCATAGCTCGCCTTCGGCACGCGCTCGAGCGTCTCGAAGTCGACGTAGACGATGCCGAATCGCTTCGAGTATCCGAAAGCCCACTCGAAGTTGTCGAGCAGTGACCAGAGGAAGTACCCGCGCACGGGCACACCCTCCGCGATCGCCGCTGCGATGGCGTCGAGATGACCTTCCAGATACGCGATCCGCTGTGGATCGGGCACGCTGCCGTTCTGTCGCGCATCCGGGAACGCGGCGCCGTTCTCCGTGATGTAGAGCGGAGGGAGCTCGTAGTCGCCCTGAAGTCGAGTCAGCAGATCGCTCAAGCCGCGCGGATAGACCTCCCAGCCCATCTCCGTGTGCTCGACGCCCTCGATCGGGACCGGCTCGGGCATCGCGTCGCCCGAGCCCGCCCGGACCACGTTCCGCGTGTAGTAGTTCACGCCGAGGAAGTCGAGCGGAGCGGCGATCGTGCTCATGTCGCCGTCCTCGATCGTGGGAAGAATGTCGGCGTAGTGCTCGAGCATGTCCTGCGGATAGCCGCGACCGAGCACGGGCTCCAGGAACCACCGATTGCGAAATCCGTCCAGCCTCCGCGCGGCGTCGACATCGGCCTCGCTGTCGGTGAGGGGGTACATGGGCACGAAGTCGATCGTCACGCCGACCCGCGCGCCGGGAGCGTCTCGCCGGAGCACTTCGGCAGCACGGCCGTGCGCGAGCAGCACGTGATGGGCGGCGGCGAGCGCGTCTTCGTCGTTCGTCCGGCCCGGGGCATGTACTCCCATGCCGTACCCGAGCCACGAGATCACCCACGGCTCGTTCTGCGTGATCCAGTTGCGGACGCGGTCTCCGAGCCTGGACACGACGACCTCCACGTACTCGGCAAACGCCTCGACCGTATCCCGAGCCGGCCACCCGCCCAGGTCCTCGAGGACTTGCGGTAGGTCCCAGTGGTAGAGCGTCACGTACGGATCGATCTCGCGCGCGAGCAGCTCGTCGACGAGCCGATCGTAGTAGTCGAGCCCGACCGAGTTCACACGTCCTCGACCCTCCGGAACGACTCGCGGCCACGCGATCGAGAAGCGGAACGCGTCGAGGCCGAGCTCGGAGATCAGCTCGGTGTCTTCGGAGTGTCGGTGGTACGAGTCACACGCGATCACGCCACTGTCCCCGTTCGCGACCTTCCCGGGCGTCGCGCTGTACCGATCCCAGATGCTCTCGCCGCGGCCGTCTTCGGCGACCGCGCCCTCGACCTGATAGGCCGCGATCGCGGCGCCCCACACGAAGTCGGGCGGGAAGACGGGTGAACGAGGTACAGGTATCGCCATCACTGAACCGGTAAAGCATGATACGCGGTGTATCGTCCCGCGCAAGGAGGTACTGGCCCGAGTGTCAGAGCAGCGAACCGGACGAGCGACGATCAGGGACATTGCGAAGCGCGCCGGCGTCTCGAAAGGTGCAGTCTCGTACGCGCTGAACGGGCGCCCCGGAGTGTCGGACGACACGCGCGAGCGGATCCTCGCGATCGCCGACGAGCTCGGCTGGTACCCGAATCGCGCGGCGCGTGCGCTCTCGGCCGCCCGCGCGACGCCTGCGGCCTCGTGCTCGCTCGACCCGCCCGCACGCTCGCGCTCGAGCCGTTCTTCATGGAGTTCATCTCGGGCGTCGAGTTCGAGCTCGCGGCGCACTCCATCGCATTGACGATCCAGCTCGTGAGGGACACGCGTGAGGAGATCGAGGTCTACCGACGCTGGTGGGGAGAGCATCGCGTCGACGGAGTGCTCGTGGTCGACCTTCGAATCGAGGACCCGCGAATCGACGAGCTCGTACGGCTCGGCCTCCCAGCGGTCGTCGTCGGTGGACCGCTCGAAGGCCGCTCCCTGCCTGCGGTTTGGCACGACGAGGGCTCGGTCGTGGCAGAAGCCGTCGAGTACCTCGCCGCTCTTGGTCATCGGCGAATCGCACACGTCACGGGCGTCGGCCACTTCGTCCACACGGCGCAGCGAGCCGCTGCATTCCGCGCCACGGCGAGTGAGCTCGGCGTGACGAGCGAGATCGTGGAGACCGACTACAGCTCCGAGAGTGGGGGCCGTGCGACACGCAAGCTCCTGTCGTCGCGCACTCCGCCGAGCGCGATCATCTTCGACAGCGACCTGCTCGCCGTCACGGGCCTCGGAGTCGCGCAGCGAATGGGATTTTCGGTTCCCGACGACGTCTCGATCGTGGGGTGGGACGACTCACTCATCAGCCAGGTCGTCAACCCACCGCTCACTGCGATCACGAGGGACATAACGGCCTACGGCGTGACGGCGACCAAACATCTGCTGGCCGCCATCGACGGTGAGGCCGAAGGTGACGTCGAGACCATACGGGGCGAGCTCACGTTGCGCGGAAGCACCGCGAGCGTGTCGTAGAAGCAAGCTGCGAGCCTCACTGGATTCCAAGATCCAGCTTGACACTTAACCGGGTAAGTGATGGACTGTCAGGTGACGGATGCAACACACGAACGGATCCGATGATGGATCGCCGGGACTTCTCCGGGCTTCGACGCCGTGGATCGGCGCAAACTTCTGGTCGAGGGCGGGTGGGCCACGCATGTGGACTCGCTACGACGGATCCGTCGTCCGTGAGGAGCTCGCCGTCCTGGCGGAGCACGGCTGCAACATCACACGCTCGTTCTGCTTCTGGCCGGACTTCATGCCCGAGCCAGGCCGACTCGACGAAGACGTGCTCGCGCGGTTCGGAGATTTCTTGGACGCCCATGTCGAGCGCGAGCTGCAGACCATCCCGACGTTCATCGTCGGCCACATGTCGGGCGAGAACTGGGACCCGGCGTGGCGAGACGGTCGCGACGTCTACCGGGACGAGTGGTTCGTCTCGCAACAGAGCTGGTTCGCAGCCGAAGTCGCGGGTCGGTTCCACGAGCATCCAGCGATCGCCGCCTGGCTGATCTCGAACGAGATACCGCTCTACGGGGGCACGGCGCCGACCGAGGTGATCGTCACATGGGCGGAGACACTCGTGGCTGCGGTGCGGTCGACCGGAGCGCAGCAGCCGATCTCACTGGGAGACGGCGCGTGGGGCATCGAGACGTCGGGCCGCGACAACGGGTACTCACTGCGAGCGCTGGCGCCGCTCGTGGACTTCGTCGGACCGCACGTCTATCCCATGCAGGACGACGAGGTGCGCCAGCTCCTGACCGCAGCCTTCGTGTGCGAGCTCGCGGGAGACTTCGAGAAGCCCGTCGTGCTCGAGGAATTCGGAACCAATTCGGACTTCTCGTCGGATGAGAACTCCGCGAGCTACTACAGGCAGGTTCTGTACACGACCTTGCTCGCCGGCGCTCGTGGCTGGATCGCCTGGAACAACTGCGACTACGACGACCTCGCGGACGAGGATCCGTATCGGCACCACCCATTCGAGATGCACTTCGGGCTGACCGACCGGGACGGGCGGCCGAAGCAGCAGCTACGAGAGATCGCCGCGTTCTCGCGTGACGTCGGTCGCCTCGCCGCCGAAGGCTGGGAGACGATCAAGGGCGACGTCGCGATCGTCGTGCCCGAGCACTTCGAGCGAGAGCTTCCGTTCACGGCCCCGGCGTACCGCGAGGACATCCGGGACAGCCTCTTCCAGTCGTACATCGCCGCGCGCGAAGCCGATCTGCCGGTCGCGTTCCAGCGCGAGCGCGACGGGCTCGCAGGCGACGCACGGCTTTACCTCGCCCCTTGCGCAAAGCTCCTGAGCGCTCCCGGCGCGTCCCGCCTGCGCGCGTTCGTCGAGTCCGGCGCAACGCTGTACGCGTCGTACTTCGCGGGCAGCACACCGAATCAGCGCGGGCCGTGGTTCGCGGGCCTCGAAGAGATCTTCGGCGTTCGCCATCGCCTGCGCTACGGGCTCGTGGACCCGATTCTCGACGAGGAGGCGATCTTCCAGTTCGTCGAGGACTTCGGCGACATCCCGTCGGGTACGCGACTCTCATTCCCCGTCTCGGGCGAGCACAGCGCGCGCGCCTTCCTTCCTGTCGAACCGGCCGGAGCCGAGATCGTGGCCATCGACGGCCACGGCCGCCCCGCCCTCCTGCGGTGTCGTCTCGGCTCCGGCTCGGCCGTCCTCTGCACGTATCCCCTCGAGCACATGGCGGCCCGCCGACCCTGGGCGAACCCCGAGAGCACCTGGCGGATCTACTCCGCGCTCGCAGTCGTCGCCGATGTGGAGCGGCCCGTCCGAGTCGACGATCCGCGCGTCCTCGTCGGCCACCTGCGCAGCGGCGGCTCGGAGACCACGCTCTTCATCAACGCGTCGTCGGACCGGGTTGAAGCAACGCCGATCGTCGCCCGTGGAGCATCGCTCGTGCACGCGAACGAGCAGCTGACGCTCGAACCCTTCGGAGTCGCGATGGTCACCCACGACACCGTGTCGGAAGGAACGACGCTCGACGAAGTCCCTTCCATGATCGGCAGAGAGGAAGGGAGGGATGCCCCGGCCTGAGTTACGGGCTGCGACCGCTGGCACTCAACAACGATCGAGCCATGGCGTCCAAGCCATGGGGCAGGCGAACGACTACCCGAGTGAGACTCGGAACAAGGAGGAGTAGCAGATGTCAATCCGAACGAGGAGCGTCACCTTGAAAGGACGCCGCGGACGGACGAGAGCTGCGAGAGCCGCAGCGCTCGTCGTCGCCTCCGTGATCGCTGTCGTCGCGCTCACGACTGTCGGGGCCAGCGCAAGTGAGCAGTCCGCGTTCGCCCTTCCCCGCAATCAGACGTTCTATATGAGCGGGAGCCAGTGGGCGCCGTACGGCGATGTCAATCCCGCGAAGACCTGGGATTACTCGACCGGGACTGTCGGTCTCGCGTTCGAGACCGCATTCCGCTTCAACCCGCTGACCGGCAACTTCATCCCGTGGCTCGCCACAGGCGGGACGTGGCAGTCGAAGACCGTCTACGTCATGAACATCCGCACCGGCGTGAAGTTCAGCGACGGCTCGGCGATGACGGCGAGAGACGTCAAGTACAGCTTCGACCTGCCCAAGATCGCGACCCACCCGCAGAATGCGCTGTGGGCGTCGACGGGTCTCCAGAGCACCAGGGCCGCCGGGAACAAGGTCATCTTCACGTTCGCGGGCAAGCCCGGGTACCAGCAGTTCGATTTCTACCGCTACAACGTGGCGATCGTCCCGCGGCAGGTCTTCAGCAAGTTCAGCAAGACAGAGCTCACCACGGGCAACCTGAGCCCGGCCGCCGTCGTCGGCACCGGGCCGTACACGTACGAATCGGGGGCGAGTCCGTCCGCGCAGACGTTCGTGTGGAAGCGGAAGGACAGCTGGTGGGCGACGAAGGCGCTGGGCCTCAAGCCGGCTCCGAAGTACGTCGTCGACATCCACAACTCGTCGAACGCGGCCGCCTTTGCGAACTTCCAGGCCGGCAACGTCGACCTCTTCAACAACTTCGCCCCGAAGTCCGCGATCAGCGGCTCGGCGAAGACCTTCTATAGCAAGGCGCCGTACCACCTCGGCGCGAACACGACCTGGCTCTTCCCGAACACGACGAAGAAGCCGCTCAACGATCCGGCGTTCCGGCGTGCCCTCGCGACCTCGGTCAACATGAACCAGATCCTGGCCAAGGCCTACCAGGGCCTCGTCCAGAAGGCGAGCCCGACCGGCCTACTCCCGATCTGGAACAAGTGGGTGGACAAGAAGGCCGTTGCGAAGTACGGCTTCTCCTATAACGCGAGCCAAGGCGAAAGCGATCCTCGCCGCAGCCGGCTACAAGGACACGGACGGGGACGGGTACGTCGAGAACAAGGACGGCTCGGACATCTCGCTCACGATCCAGTGCCCGAACGGCTGGTCCGACTGGATGACGTCGATCCAGGTCATCGCCGACAGTGCGAAGGCCGTCGGCATCAAGATCACCCCCGGCTTCCCGGACTACGGGACGATGGTCGACGATCGCGGCCACGCGAGGTACGACCTGCTCCTCGGGAACGACCGGCAGTACTCGAATACACCGTGGACGTACTACCAGTACATCTTCCAGCTGCCGATCCTCGACAACCAGACGACGGTCAACTACGAGAGGTTCTCGAGCGAGAAGGCCTGGAACCTCACGCAGTTGCTGGACAAGACCTCCACGAGCAATCCCAAGGCGTACCAGGCTGTGATGACGCAGCTGCAGACGCTCTTCATGAAGAACCTCCCTGCAATTCCGCTCTGGTACAACGGAATGTGGGCGATGTTCAACACGAAGTACTGGACGAACTGGCCATCGTCGACGGGCGGGCAGTACACGCCGACGGCCTGGAACAACTACTGGCAGATGACGAGCATCGACATGCTCACCCATCTGAAGCCCGCGAAGTAGCGGAGCTCAACCGGTGATCGAGCAACACCCCTCCCGACATCCTGTCGGGAGGGGTGTTGTCTCCCTCGCCGCCAATCCGGATCGGGAGTCCCCGTGGGTCGATACCTCTCGCGCAAGATAGGCATCTACCTGGTCACGTTCTTCGTCGCCGTGACGATCGACTGGGCGATCCCGCGCTTCATGCCGGGTGATCCGATCGAGGGCCTCCTTTCGCGGATGCAGGCGCAGCCGGAGGCCGCCGAGCATCTCACCGGCTACTACACGAAGGCGTTCGGGTTCGACGTTCCGCTCTGGCAGCAGTACCTCAACTTCTGGGCAGCCCTCTTCCGCGGCGATCTCGGGATCAGCATCGCGAACTACCCGACGCCCGTCTCGGAGCTGATCATGGGCGCCCTCCCCTACACCCTGGCCCTGCTCATACCGGCCATCGTCTTGAGCTTCTGGGCGGGAAACAAGGTCGGAGCGCTGGCAGCACGGAGAAAGACGCTCGACAACACCGTGCTCCCGGTCGGGTATGTGCTGACCGCGACACCGCAGATGTGGCTCGGGATCATTCTCGCGTGGCTGTTCGCGTCGAGCCTGGCCATCCTCCCGGTCTCGGGGGCCTACAGCCTCGCACTTCAACCCGAGTGGTCGGTCGAGTTCGCGGGAAGCTTCCTCTACCACTGGATCCTCCCGTTCTCCGCTCTCTTCCTCGTCGCCTTCGGGGGCTGGGCGATCGGGATGAGGAACATGATCATCTACGAGCTCGAGGCGGACTACTCCAACTATCTCGCCGCCCTCGGCGCCCCGACGAGACTCGTGCGGAAGTACGCCTACCGCAATGCGCTCCTTCCCCAGGTCACCGGACTCGCGTTGGCGTTGGGCGCAGTCGTCGCGGGGGCGATCGTCGTCGAGATCGTCTTTTCGTATCCCGGCCTCGGGACCCTCACCCTGACCGCGATCCAGAATCGCGACTACTTTCTCATCCAGGGCATCTTCCTGTTCCTCATCGTCGGCGTCTTGATCGCCAATCTCATCATCGACATCGCGTACGTTCTGATCGATCCGCGAACGCGCGTCGGCATGCAGGGTGGCAACTGATGTCGGTCTCCGACCACGGCGAGATCGTCCGTCGCGCACCGGCAACTCAACCCGCCGGGCCGGCTGCCGTACCCGCAGTGGTCGGCATCGGCTCGCCGCCGACCCGACGAAGGCAGCGCTCGGAGTTCGTCTACTTCGCGCTTCGGAACTGGAAGTTCGTCCTCGGACTCGGCATCGTCCTCGCTGCCTTCGCGCTCGCCATCTTCGGGCCGATGTTCACGGACCACGCGCCGCTCGCGTTCGACGGTCCGGTCGACGAGCCGCCGTCATCCGAGTACTGGTTCGGGACGACGTCCTTCGGACAGGACGTCTACGCCCAGTTCGTGTACGGGCTTCGTGCGGCCTTCCTCGTCGGGATCCTCGGCGGGGGCATCGCGTGGATGCTCGGAACACTCGTCGGGTTCACAGCGGGCTATCGCGGCGGATGGGTGGACGACGTCCTCAACATGCTCACGAACGTCGTGCTCGTGATCCCGACGCTGGCGATCCTGATCATCGTCGCCGCCTACCTGACGATCCAGAGCTACGCGATCGAAGCGGTCCTGATCGGGATGACTTCCTGGCCGTGGGCGGCACGAGCGGTACGTGCGCAGACCTTCTCGCTCAAGACGAGGGAGTTCGTGGACATCGCACGCCTGAGCGGGCGAAATACCGGGCAGATCATCAGGACCGAGATCGCTCCGAACATGAGCTCGTACCTGTTCATGATGTTCATCCTGCTCTTCGGCGGCGCGATCCTCATCGGCGCCTCGCTCGACTTCCTCGGCCTCGGGCCG
This sequence comes from uncultured Gaiellaceae bacterium, assembly GCA_963833725.1. GTDB lineage: Bacteria > Actinomycetota > Thermoleophilia > Gaiellales > Gaiellaceae > GMQP-bins7. Next base: position 89,595 of record CAWHYV010000002.1, on the reverse strand, counting down.
TCGACCTCGATCTCGCTCGGACTCATGATGAACAACGCCTTCCTGTCGAGCGCTCTGCTCCTCGGCTTGTGGTGGTGGTTCATCCCACCAGGTATCGGGATCATCGCCATCGTCGGCGGGCTGTACGTCATGAACGTCGGACTCGACGAGATCTTCAACCCGAGACTGCGGGACAAGTGACATGAGCCTCAAGGTCGACGGACTGACGGTCTACTACCGGTCGCTGAACGGCGACGTGAAGGCGGTGGACGGAGCGAGCTTCGAGATCGCCGACGGCGAGATCATGGGGCTCGCCGGCGAGTCCGGGTGTGGCAAGTCGACGCTCGGCAAGAGCCTCGTCCGGATGGACGCACGCATGCGGTACATGGAAGGGAGCGTGGAGCTCGACGGGCAGGAGCTTCCGATCTGGGACGACCGGAAGATGAACCCACACCGGTTCCGGGATGTGTCGATCATCCCCCAGTACGCGCAGAGCGCGCTGAACCCCACACGGAAGATCGGGGCGATGGCCACGGACCTCCTCGTCGCGCGCGGTGTCGAGTTGAACGGCGTGGTCTCGGAGTTCAAGCGGCGGTTGAAGATCGTCGGGCTCTCCGAGGACGTGCTCGAGCGATTCCCGATCGAGCTCTCCGGCGGGATGAAGCAACGGGTCGTGATGGTTCTCTCATCCCTGCTCAACCCCTCGCTGCTCATCGCCGACGAGGTGACGTCGGCTCTCGACGTGTCGACGCAAAGGGCCGTCTCCGAGCTCCTCGTCGAGTTCCGAGATCGTGGCTTCGTGAAGAGCATGATCGTGATCACGCACGACCTTTCGGTCCTCTACCAGGTCGCGGACACGATCCTCGTCATGTACGCGGGCAAGCTCGCAGAGAAAGCGTCCGCCGAAACCATCGTCCACGCGCCCGCCCATCCATACACCCAGATGTTGCTTTCGTCGCTCCCCGAGGTCGGTGTGCGGTACGCGGAGAAGCGACTGAGCGGCATACCCGGTCGTCCTCCGTCCCTCCTCGACCCTCCGCTCGGCTGCCGGTTCAGGGATCGATGCCCGCTCGCGTTCGAGAAGTGCGGCGAGGAGCCGCCGTTCGCGGGAATCGCGCCCGATCACGCCGCCGCCTGCTGGAAGGCAGCAGCCTGATGCTGCGTCTCGACACCTGCTGCAAGACGTACCGGGTCGGCGCCTTCGGCGGCGGCGAGCTCGACGCTGTCCGCAACGTCAGCTTCGAGGTCCGACCGGGCGAGGTCGTGTCGCTCATCGGCGAGAGCGGCAGCGGCAAGTCGACCATCGGGAAGATGATCCTCCGGTTGCTCCGTGTGACCCGTGGGACGATCGCCTTCGACGGTGCCGACATCTCCACACTCAGCGGCGGCCGGCTCAAGGCGTATTACGCCGACGTCCAGGGCGTCTTCCAGGACCCGTTCAGCTCCTACAACCCGATCTTCAAGGCGGATCGCGTCTTCACGATCTTGCGCAGCGGGTACTTCTCGGAGCTCAGCGGCTCGGAGTGGAACACGAAGCTCGAGAAGTCGCTCGAAGCAGTGAGCCTCAACCCGGGAGACATCCTCGGGAAGTACCCCCATCAGCTCAGCGGGGGCCAGCTGCAGCGCATGCTCATCGCGCGCGCGCTGCTCCTCGATATCCGCCTCCTCGTGGCGGACGAGATCATCAGCATGCTCGACGCCTCGACCCGGATCGACGTCCTCAACCTGCTCGGCGACCTGAAGTCGCGGGGCCTCGGCATCCTCTTCATCACCCACGACCTCTCGCTCGGCAACTACATCAGCGACAAGACGATGATCCTGCAGCGGGGGAGCGTCGTCGAAATGGGAGCGACGACGAAGATCTTCTCGAATCCGAGACATGCGTACACCCAAACGCTCCTGTCGTGCGTGCCACAGCTCACGTCCAAGTGGGGGGCGAGACCCTTCGAGCGTGAGCCAACGTCGGACACGGAGGTGGCGGGAACATTGCAGCTCGTCGAAGACGACCACTACGTTGCGATGTGATGACGCCATGACCGCGACATCAGCCCCTCTCGCTCCGTCGTTCATGAGCGCGAACTACGTGGCCGACGTCCTCGGGTACGGCGCCGCCACCGAATGGGGCCCGTTCGACGACGCCACGAACACGGCGTTCGAGCCGCTCGAGACCTTTGCAGCCCGCTTCGACGACCTCCTCTCGAGGATCACGGCGATCGGGTTCGACACGATCGATCTGTGGTTCGCGCATCTCAACTGGCGCTGGGCCACGCCCGAGCACATCGCGATCGCGCGCGAAGCGCTCGCTCGTCGCAACATTCGCGTCGTCAGCCTCGCCGGCAGCATCGGTGCGACGGCCGACGATCTCACCGCAGCGTGCCGCCTCGCGAACGACCTCGACGTCGACCTGATCGCGGGCGTCGGCGAGGTCATCCATCGCGATCGCGACGGGGCGGTTGCCGTGCTCCGGACGCACGGCGTGCGCTTCGGCCTCGAGAACCACCCCGAGCGAACGCCGCAGGAGGTGCTCGTCGCAATCGGCGACGAGGGCGACGTTCTGGGCGCTGCCGTCGACACGGGCTGGTGGGCGACGCAGGGATACGACCCGGTTCAGGCAATTGACGAACTCTCCCATCGCCTCTTCCACGTGCACCTGAAGGACGTCGAAGCACCTCACACGCACATCTCCTGCATGCACGGAGCCGGATGCGCGAACGTCACGGGCTGCGTCGAGAAGCTCCTCGCGATCGGCTACTCAGGCCCTCTCAGCATCGAGCACGAGCCCTACGATCGCGATCCGACCGCCGAGTGCGCCCGCATGCTCACGCTCGTCCGAGATCAGCTTGCGGCCGCGGGAGCAGGTCATGGTGTCCGATAACGCGCTTCGAGTCGCGGTGGTCGGATGCGGGAACATCTCCGGCGCGTACGGCGAGACGATGGGTGCGTACCCGTCTGTCCGGATCGCCGGAGCAACGGACGTCGATCGCGCTCTCAGCGCTGCCTTCGTGGATCGGTTCGGCGGCGTTGACTACCCGTCGCTCGACGAGGTTCTCGAAGATCCGGCCGTCGACGCGATCGTCAACCTCACGTTCCCGGCCGTCCACGCCGAGGTGACGACCGCGGCTTTGAACGCCGGGAAGCACGTGCACAGTGAGAAGCCGCTCGCCGGCAGCTACGCGAGCGCCCGGTCGCTCGTCGAGCTGGCGGCAGACCGGGGCCTGCGGCTCTCGTGCTCGCCGATCACGTTCATGGGCGAGGCGCAGCAGACGATGTGGCGGCTCGTCGATGCCGGCGCGATCGGCCGTGTGCGCGTCGCGTACGCGGAGGTCAACTGGAACCGGATCGAGAGCTGGCACCCGCGGCCCGAGCCCTTCTATCGCATCGGGCCGTTCGCGGACGTCGGCGTGTATCCGCTCACGATCCTCACGGCCATGTTCGGGCCGGCTCGTCGGGTCACGGCGTTCGGGACCGTCGTCTACCCCGACCGCACGACGATGGGCGGCGAGCCGTTCACGCCCGAGGCGCCCGACTTCGGCGTCGCGGTCGTCGAGCTCGAGAGCGGAACGGTCGTGCGTCTCACCGCGAACTTCTACGTCTCACGTCAGACGAAGCAGGGCGGGATCGAGCTCCACGGTGACACCGGCTCGATCCACCTCTCGGACTGGCAGCTGTTCGACGCAGCCGTCGAGCTCGCACGCTTCGGCGAGCCGTACGAAGCCGTTCCCGTTGAGGGCGCCTTTCCAGGCACGGACTGGGGACGCGCCCTGGGCGACCTGAGCGACGCGATCGTCTCCGGGCGGCCCCACCGCGCGACCGGCGCGCATGCGGCCCACATCGTCGAGATCCTCGACGCGACGTCGACGTCCGTCGCCGAGGGTCGCGCCGTCGACATCACCTCATCGTTTGCGCCACCCGAGCTCGGCTCGAACGGCTCCCGTCCGACCTAGGATCGCGAGCGTGGAAACACGCGAGCTCGGCCGCAGCGGAGTCTCGGTCACGCGGATCGTCCTCGGCTGCGGCAACTTCGGAGGCGTCGGATCCTCGCCCGCGTTCTTCGGCCAGGGGATCCCACGCGAGGAGGCGCCGCGGATCATGGACGCCGCCTGGGACCTCGGCATCCGCACGTTCGACACTGCGGACGCCTACGGCGGCGGCCGCAGCGAGACGTGGATCGGGGAGTGGCTTGCCGCGAAGGGGCCCGTGGTGCGCGACGCGATCACGGTCGAGACGAAGACCTTCAACCCGATGACGGACGGCGCCGATCGGGGGCTCGCAGGCCACCGGATCCGCCGCCAGGTCGAGTCGAGCCTCGAGCGGCTCGGGCTCGACCGCCTCCCGCTGTACATGGCGCACGACTTCGATCCGGGCACGCCACTGGAGGAGACGCTCACGACGTTCGACGAGCTGGTGCGCGAAGGCAAGGTCGGGGCGGTCGGGGCGTCCAACTTCACCGCGGAGCAGCTGGCCGAAGCCGTGGAGATCTCCGAGCTCGAGGGGCTGACGCGCTTCGAGTGGGTGCAGAACTCGCATTCGCTCCTCGAGGCCGAGGACGCGCAGACGATCTTCCCGATCTGCCGCGAGCACGGCCTGGGGTACGAGGCGTTCGGGCCGCTCGCCGGCGGCTGGCTCGCCGGCCGCTACCGGCGCGACTCGGCGTATCCCGAGGGCTCCCGCATGACCCAGCGGCCCGACGGCTACCGCAAGTACGAGTCCGACGCGATCTTCGATTCGCTCGAAGCGTTCGAGACGGCGGCGTCGACGCGCGGCGTTTCGATGGCGGGGCTGGCGATCGCGTGGCTGCTCGGCGTGCCCGAGGTGACGGCCGTCGTCGTCGGGCCGACGCGCGCCGCGCAGCTCTCGTGTGTGCGCGAGGCGCTCTCGCTCGAGCTCACCGCTGCGGAGCATTCCGATCTGCGAGGGTTGTTCCCGTGATCGTCCTCTCCGAGCACGACGTCCGTGAGCTCCTCGACATGGAGTCGTGCATCGAGGCCATGACGGAGGTGCTCGCCTCGCTCGCGCGCGGTGAGCTCTACAACCCGCTCCGCTCCATTGCGCGCCCGCCCGACGCGACAACGCTGCTCGGCCTGATGCCGGCGTACCGCGCCGGCGTGTCATCGGCGTACGCACTGAAGGAGATCGTCATCGTGCCGACCAACCCGTCGCGCGGGCTCGACACGCACATGGGCGGCGTCCTCCTGCACGACGGCGAGACCGGGAAGCTGCTCGCGATCATGAACGCCTCGCCGATCACGGAGATCCGGACGGCAGCGGTCTCGGGCGTCGCCACCCGGGCGCTCGCGCGGCCCGACGCCCAGCGCGTCGCGATCCTCGGCGCAGGAGCGCAGGCGCGTGGCCACGTCCACGCGATGCGCGCAGTGCTCGACGACCCCGAAGTCCGGATCTGGGCGCGGCGGCTCGAGGCCGCCGAGGAGCTCGCCGGCGAGGTGGGGGCGACCGTGGCGCCATCCGTCGATGCCGCGCTCTTCGGGGCGGAGGTCGTCTGCACGACGACCGGCAGCGTGGAGCCGATCGTCGAGAAGCGCTGGCTCGCGCGGGGCGCACACGTCAACGCCGTCGGATCGTGCTTCCCCACCACGCGCGAGCTCGACACGGAGACGGTCGCGCACGCATCGTTCTTCACCGACCGTCGCGAGTCGTGCCTCAACGAGGCCGGCGACTACATCATCCCGGCCACCGAGGGCGCCATCGGCCCCGACCACATCAAGGCCGAGCTCGGCGAGGTGCTCGCCGGTATGCACCCCGGGCGCGAGCACGAGGACGAGCTGACCGTCTTCGAGTCGCTCGGCATCGCCGTCGAGGACCTCGCCTCGGCCGAGCTCGTCGTCCGGCGCGCACGCGAGCGAGGCGTGGGCGTCGAGGTCGACTTCTGATCCCGCTCGCCGAGATCGAGGCTGCACGCGAGCGCATCGCAGGGACGATCACGCGGACGCCGCTCGTCCGGCTCCAGATCGACGACGCACCCGCGGAGATCTGGCTCAAGCTCGAGAACCTGCAGCCGATCGGCTCGTTCAAGCTGCGCGGCGCGGCCAACGCGGTCTTGAGCGCACCCCGAGGCGCTCTCGCCGAAGGCCTCGTCACGACGAGCACCGGCAACATGGCGCAGGGTGTCGCCTGGATGGCGCGCGAGATCGGCGTCCCCGCGACGATCGTCGTTCCCCACAACGCGTCGATGTCGAAGCTCGCAGCCGTCGAGCGACTCGGCGGGCGTATCGAGCGCCGGAGCTGGGACGAGTGGTGGTCGGCGATGGAAGCCGGGAGCGTGGAAGGAATCGACGGTTTCTTCGTCCATCCGGTGCGCGACGACCCGGTCATCGCCGGCAACGGGACGATCGGGCTCGAGCTCGTCGAGGACCTCGACGACTTCGACGCCGTTCTCATCCCCTGGGGCGGCGGAGGGCTGACGACCGGCATCGCGAGCGCGGTGAAAGCGCTGCGGCCCGACACGGACATCTACGTCTGCGAGCCGGAGACGGGCGCGCCGGTGACTGCAGCCATCGCGAACGGGCGCACGCCGACGAAGATCGAGTACACGGTCTCCTGGATCGACGGCGCCGGATCCGGCGCGCTCCTCCCGGAGATGTGGGCGCACGCGGAGCCGCTCGTGACGGACGCATTCGCGATCACGCTCGAGGATGCGGCGGCCGGGGTGCGGACGCTCGCCGAACGAGGACGCGTCGTCGGCGAGGGTGCGGCGGGACTCCCGGTCGCGGCAGCGATGGCCGGCCTCGGAGGCAGCGGCCGCGTCGTCTGCATCGTCTCGGGCGGGAACATCGACCCGACGCGCCTTGCGGCGATCCTCGACGGTCGCGTTCCCGACTAGTCGACGAGAGCTCGCTCGAGCCCGGCGAGGCTCTCGCGCTCGAGGGCCGGCAGTCCCTCGTGCCGCGCGTAGAGCGTGAGCAAGGCGGAGAGCATGATCGCGAGCACACGTGCTCGCAGCCTGGCCTCGTCGTTGATCGCGCCGTACTCCGCGAGGAACGTCGTCTCTTGCGCCCGGAGGCACGACGCTCCAGAAGAACTGCAGGTCGATGGCTGGGTCTCCGATGCAGACGTCACCCCAGTCGATGATGCCGCTCAGCTCACTGCGTTCGACCAGGATGTGGCGGCCGTGGAGGTCGCCGTGGACCAGCGCTACCGAGGAGCTCGGCTCGAGCAGTTCCGCGTCGGCGAGGATCCGCTCCGCTGCGCTTCGGCTCGCGGGCGCGAGATCGGTGAGCGCATCGAGCCGCTCTCGCGTCATCGCGTACGCGGAACGGCATGTCCGCACGTCGGTTCGGATCGACGGGAAGCACACGCTCCGCGTCGACCTCCGCTCTTGTCGCAGGCGCGTGGAGCGCTCTGAGGAAGCGGCCGATCTCAACCCCCAGGCGGGTCCGATCGGCATCGGTGAGGCTCGCGTCGGCAGGCTCGACTCCACCCAGTATCCGATGCCCGAAGAACGGTCTCGGAAAGACGCTCGCTCTCCCTGCCGATAAACGCGGGAATCGGAATGGGAATGGGGACGAGTGGGGCAAGTCGCGGGAGCACGGCGACCTCGCGAGAGACGAGAGGGACCGCAAGCGCGCGCCGCGGGAAGCGGAACGCCCACTCCTCGTCGACCAGCCAGACCGAGTTGTCGAAGCCCTCCCCGACCAGACGAACCGCGCGCGCTTCCAGCTGCGCGAACTGCTCGGCGAGGAGCGCGCGCACGAGCGCCTCGTCGATGTCGACGTCGGGATCCCACTCGGCCATCGCACGAACCTACCCGCTTGCCTGCCGGTAGGAATTCGACATGCGCGACGATCTCGCTCACCGCGCTCCGCCGTCATCGTGATCGGTGCGCAGGGCTACACGTCACGTTCCCGAAGCGGGACGCGCAGCGAGGTCGAGGCGACGATCCGTGCGCTGTCCTGTGTCCAGCTCGACTCGATCACGGCGGTCGAGAGGAGCCACCGCATCACCCTCGGCTCGCGCGTCGGCGCGTATCCGCGCGAGACCGTCTCGCGCCTCCTCGGTCAGGGGCGCCTTTTCGAGTACTGGGCGCACGAGGCGTGCCTCATCCCGGTCGAGGAATGGCCTCTGTTTCGCCCGGCGATGCGGGCGCACCACCCGTGGCGGGGCGACGTCATCGGCAAGCACCCCGAACTGGCGGACGAGGTGCGCGCGGCCGTCCGCGAGCGCGGACCGCTCGCCTCGCGCGACTTCGAGGGCAAGGGCGGCTCGGGAATGTGGGACTGGAAGCCCGCGAAGACGATGCTCGAGGCGCTCTGGAACGCGGGCGAGATCGTGATCGCCGGGCGCGTGAGCGGATTTCAGCGGTTGTACGACCTCGCCGAGCGCGTCATCCCGCGCGAGGTGCTCGATGCGCCCGAGCCCGACGAGGCGACACGCTTGCGAGAGCTCGCCGTACGTGCGGTCAGGGCGCGCGGCGCGCTGACCGAGTCGGGCATCGTCGAGCACTGGCGTCTCCGCGGCGGGACGGCGCGCATCCGGCCGCACGTCGACGCGCTCGTCGCGGACGGCGTTCTCGAGCGCGTGCGCGTCGAGGACGGCGAGGCGGACGTCCTCGTCCTCGCGGGCACGGCCCTCGAGTCAGTGCGCCCCACCGCAGCCGCGGTCCTCTCCCCCTTCGACAACCTCCTCTGGGATCGCGCGTTCGCGCGCCGCGTCCTGCGCTTCGACCATCTCATCGAGGTCTACAAGCCCGCTCCGCAACGGCAGTTCGGCTACTACGTCCTGCCGTTCCTGTGGCGCGATCGCATCGTGGGTCGGGCCGACCTCAAGTCCGAGCGCGCTGAGGGAGCCCTCGTCGTGAGGGCGCTCCATCTCGAGCGCGGAGTCAAACATTCGGCCGCGCTCGACGACGCGTTCGACCGTGCCCTCGATCGCCTGCGCCGAACGATCGGGCTCGAGCACGTCCGGCGCTGAGCTCTGAGAAGCTGCGCGGATGCACTGGTCGCTCGCCGTCGTCGCCGCCATCCTTCTCGGCTTCGCCGCGGTCTCGGCGCGGATCGACGGAACGTGGATCACAGCCCCGATGGTGTTCACGACGGCCGGCCTGATCGTCGGCGTCGAGGCTCTCGGACTCGTCGACCCGTCGGCAACCGGCATCGAGGTCAAGACCCTCGCCGAAGCGACCCTCGCCGTCGTCCTCTTCTCCGACGCGTCGCGCATCGACCTGCGTGCCCTTAGGCAGACGCTCGGCATCCCAGCGCGCCTGCTCGGGATCGGGCTCCCGCTGACCATCCTCGCCGGATTCCTGGTCGCCCTCGCGATCCTGGGCGACCTCGCGTGGCCCGAGGCCCTCGTCCTCGCGATCATCCTCGCGCCAACCGACGCGGCACTCGGCCAGTCGGTGGTCACGTCGCCGCGCCTGCCGGTGCGAGTGCGCCAGAGCCTCAACGTCGAGAGCGGACTCAACGACGGGATCTGCGTCCCGCTCTTTCTCATCGCTGTCGCCGTGGCCGAGGCCGAGGACGGCGCGATCGGGCACGGCGCAGCGACACAGCTCGTGCTGGAGAAGATCGGCTACGGCATCGTCGGTGGTGCGCTCGCCGGCATCACGGCCGCGGTGGTGATCGTCTACGCAGGACGCCGGCGTCTCATCTCCGCGCCGTGGCTCCAGGTCGTCCCGTTGGCGGGGGCGATGCTGGCGTTCGGCCTCGCCGAGGCGATCGGCGGCTCCGGCTTCATCGCCGCCTTCGTCGGCGGGATGACGTTCGGAGGCATCCGCCGGCGCCACGGCGGCGAGGTCTCGTACCTGCTGGAGCAGGCAGGGGCGCTGCTCGCCGCGGTCACGTTCGTCGTCTTCGGAGCCGTACTGCTCGGCCCGGCGATCGGCAACCTCACGTGGCAGATCGCGCTCTACGCCATCCTCAGCCTCACGCTCGCGCGCATGCTCCCCGTAGCGATCTCGATGCTCGGCACGGGCGCGAAGCGACCGACCGTCGCGTTTCTCGGCTGGTTCGGGCCTCGCGGCGCCGCATCGATCGTCTTCGCCCTGCTCCTGCTCGAGGAGGAACAGGGCCTGCCGAACCAGGAGCTGATCCTCACGGTGGTCTTCGTCACCGTGGGTCTTTCCGTGCTCGCGCACGGCGCGTCGGCAGCACCGCTCGCGACCCGCTACGCGAACTGGCTCGACGCACGAGCCACCCCTGACGCCGCCGCGCCCGAATCGGGAGGATCCTCGGAGATCCGCTGGCGGCTCGAGCCCGAGGACGCGGCATCCTGATCGTCTCCGCGGACGAGGCGCGCCGGATCGCCGTGCGCGCGCAGCTCCTCGACGGCTCGGCGACGACGATCCTCGACACGATTCGCCACCTGGGGTTCCTCCAGATCGATCCGATCTCGACGGTGGCCACGCCACAACAGCTCGTCCTCTGGAGCCGCCTCGGGCCGTACGACGTCGCAGAGCTCGACCGCCTGCTCTGGGACGAGCGGAAGCTCTTCGAATGGAACGCGTACGTCTGGCCGATCGAGTCGCTACCGCTCGTCCAGGCGAGGATGCGCCGGCGGCGGCGAAGCCGGCACTACAAACACGAGCGCTGGAGCGCCGAGTTCCTCGTCCAGAACGCGCGTTTCAAGCGCTACGTCCTGCGCGAGCTCGAGCGCAACGGGCCGATGCCGTCACGCGAGCTCGAGCACGAGTCCGTCCCCAGGCCGGACGAGCCGCATCGCTGGTGGGGAAGCCGCGAAGTGACGCTGATGCTCGAGATCCTCCACGCGTACGGCGTCGTCGCTGTCGCCGGTCGACAGGGGAAGCAGCGACTCTGGGACCTCGCCGAGCGCTGGTATCCGAAGGTGGACACGATGTCCGTACGCGAGGCCGACAGCGTGCTCGCCGACCAGCGCTTCCGTGCGCTCGGTGTCCGCCTGACGAAGCGGGGCTGGGAGGCGCACCCCGACGTGAGCGACGGGCCGGTTCCGGATCGCACGACGTTCCTCTCGCCGTTCGACCGCCTCATCCACGACCGTGACCGGGCCGAGGCGCTTTTCGACTTCCACTATCGGCTCGAGATGTACGTGCCGAAGGCGAAGCGCGAGTACGGCTACTACGTGCTGCCGATCCTCGCCGGCGACCGTCTCGTCGGCCGGATCGAGCCGCGCTTCGACCGGACGACCAAGACGCTCGAAGTGCTCGGCGCCTGGGGCGATACATCGCGAGCCGACGAAGCTCTCGCCAGCCTGGCGACCTTCCTCGGCGCCGCACGAACCCCGAACGTCGCACTCGGTGTCAGACACTGATTCCTGTCAAGAGCGAACTGCGCGAATACTGCGTCTACCTTTCCACATCGCGCAGCCGCAACGTCCAGCCTCCCGGCGGGTCGAGCGAGAAGGGCCATGTCCCTCGATCTGCCGACGTCGCAGAACGTCGAGAGGCGGTGTCTGACACCGCGGGCTGACTAGCATCCGCGAGCGATGCACTTCGAGACTCGCGCGATTCACGAGGGCCAGGAGCCCGACCCGGCGACGGGCGCGATCACGACACCGATCTACCAGACCTCGACGTACGTGCAGGAGGCGGTCGGCGTCCACAAGGGCTACGACTACGCGCGCGTCGGGAACCCGACGCGTACGGCGCTCCAGGAGTGCCTCGCCTCGCTCGAAGGGGCTGCACACGGACGGGCGTTCTCCTCCGGACTGGGTGCGGCGACGACGCTGATGCACCTGCTCTCGCCCGGCGACCACGTCGTCGCGGTCAACGACGTGTACGGCGGGATCTACCGCATGTTCACGCAGATCTACGAGCCGAAGGGCTACCGCTTCACGTTCCTCACGCCCGAGGAGATCTCGACCGGGCTCGCTGCGCACCTCGACGAGCGCACGAAGTTCGTCTGGCTCGAGACGCCGACGAACCCTGCGCTGAACATCGTCGACATCGCCGCTGCCTCCGAGGCGGCACACACGGTCGGAGCACTCGTCGTGGTCGACAACACGTTCGCGACGCCGTACCTCCAGCAGCCGCTCGCACTCGGGGCAGACGTCGCGCTCCACTCGACGACGAAGTACCTCGGAGGTCACTCCGACGTGATCGGCGGTTTCGTCGCGACGAACGACGACGAACTGGCAGAGCAGCTCGCGTTCCTGCAGAAGTCGCTCGGCGCGATTCCGGGGCCATTCGACGCGTGGCTCGTACTCCGTGGCGTGAAGACCCTGGCGGTGCGGATGGATCGCCACTGCGCGAATGCGATCGCGGTCGCCTCGTTCCTCGAGCGGCACCCGCGCGTCGAGAGCGTCCTCTACCCCGGTCTGCCCACGCACCCCGGTCACGCGATCGCAGCCCGGCAGATGAAGAACTTCGGCGGGATGGTCTCGTTCCTGGTCGAGGACGAGCAGGAGGCCGTCGACCTCGTCGCGCGCACGAAGATCTGGAAGCTCGCGGAGAGCCTCGGCGGAGTCGAAAGCCTCATCGAGCACCCGGCGCGGATGACCCACGCGTCCACCGCGGACGCGCCGTTCGCGGTGCCGCCCACACTGATCCGGCTGTCCGTCGGGATCGAGTCGGCCGAGGACTTGATCGCCGACCTCGAGTCGGCGCTCGACGCGTGACCCACGAGCCGATCGACCTGCGCCACCAGGCGCACGGGATCGTCGCCTGCTACCTCCTCGCGACCGAGGACGGTCCCGCGCTCGTCGACTGCGGGCCGACGACGTGCATCCCGGCGCTCAAGGCCGGGCTGCACGAGCGCGGACTCGAGCTCGCAGATGTTCGCCATCTGCTCCTCTCGCACATCCACCTCGACCACGCGGGCGCGGCGGGAGTTCTCGTGCGCGAGCACCCCGACCTGCAGGTGCACGTGTCCGAGGTAGGTGCTCCGCACATGGTCGACCCATCGAAGCTCGATGCGAGCGCGCGGCGCCTCTACGGCGACGCGTTCGACGAGCTCTGGGGCGAGCTCGCGCCGATCCCCGCCGAGAACGTCCACGTCGTGGGTGACAGCGTCGTCGGGCTCGAGTGCTTCCCGACCCCGGGACACGCCTGGCACCACGTCTCGTTCCTGGACAGGGACAGGACGCTGTACGCAGGCGACGCCGCGGGTGTCCGCCTCGCGGACGGTCGCTTCGTGATGCCGCCGTGCCCGCCGCCGGAGCTCGACCTCGAGGCATGGGAGCGGACGATCGCCGAGATCGAACGGCGCGCACCCGCGCGTCTTGCCCTCATCCATTTCGGCGTGTTCGACGACGTGGAGGAGCACCTCGACTCGCTCCGCGAGACGCTCCGCCGGTGGGGCGAGCGCGTCGAGGACGGCATGGACGAGGCGACCTTCATCGCGGCCGCGCGCTACGACATGGAGCGAACGGATCCTGATCTCGTCGACGAGTACCAGCGAGCCGGCCCGTACTGGCACCACTTCCGCGGCATCGAGCGCTACTGGCGGAAGCGCCGCGAAGCCGCCGCCGCCCTCGACTGATCGTCGTCAGGCGGCCCGTTCCTCGCTGGGCTCGCCGACCTCGATGGGATTCCCGATCGGGTCGCTACTCCACTCGTACCAGCCGCCGTCGTAGACCGCGATGTGCTGCCAACCCATGAGGTACGCGTAGAACCAGGTCTCGCTCGCTCGCCAGCCGGTACCGCAGTAGAAGGCGACCCACTTGTCGGGCGTGATGCCCGCAGCGGCCCAGTTGGCCGCGATCTCGGGGTACGGACGCATCGTGTTGTCCACGTTGCGGTAGTGCTGCATGTGGTACGCGTCGGATCCGCAGTTGCCCCAGACGTCGCCCTCGATCCGACCAGCCGGGCCGATGTAGTTGTAACCGCTGACCTTGCCGATGTGCTCGTTCCACGTCCGAACGCTGACGAGGGCCGCGCCGTCTCGTTCCGCGAGGATCTGCTTGGCCTCGCCGATGTCGGCGATCACCTCTGGGCGAAGCGGGACCGGGACACCGAACGCCGGGACCGGCGTCGGCTCGCGAATGATGTCTTCGAGAGGGTTCCCCGCACGGACCCAGGCGTCGTAGCCGCCGTCGAGCAGACGAACGTCGTCGACGCCGCAATAGCGCATGATCATCGCCGCGCGGGTGGCGGCGATCTGCCCCGCACGTCGTCCCGGCCACTTCTCGTTCGCGTCGCCTTCGGTGTCGCGCCCGTAGAGAACGACCGTCGTCTCATGCGTGATTCCGAGCGCGCACAGTGCTGCTTCGAGCTCGTCCGGCGCTCGCCGGTTCCAGTCGTCGCGACTCTCGAGCAGGTTCGTGTCGAGGTAGAGCGCTCCGGGCAGATGACTCTCCTCGTACTCCTCGGGAACGCCGAAGTTGACGTGGAAAAGAAGGAAGTGCCCGGCGGGCGCCGCCTCGGGTCGGGCACCGTCGAGAACCTGCCGGAGCCAGGCGCTGTGCACGAGGCGGTCGTGGTTCGGGAGACGCTCGACGGGCAGCGTCTCGTCAGCCGCCCACTCGGCCCATGTGCGGTCGAACACGCGAACGTCTCCGAGACCGAGCTGAGCGAGCTTGCTGCTTGCCGCGTGGGCGTCATCGGAGCTGTCGCCGTAGACGACGACCTCGCCGGAGAGGATGTGCTTGTCGTGCAGCAACTGCGTCAGCTCAGCGTCGTCGAGGTCCTGCAGCCAGGCACCGGGGAGCGCTAGTGCGCCGGGGATGTGACCACCGCGAGCGTCGCCGTTCGCCCGCCAGCCGTTGTACGCGTGCAGCGGTCGAACGTCGACGATCGCCAGCTCGGGATCACCGAGTCGCAGGCGCAGCTCGGACGTGGAAAGAGTCGGCCCGAGCTCATGCACTGTCGACACGAAGCCGATCCTAGACTCATTACTTCAAAAAGTAAAGCCATGATCCGAATGATGTCTGCTCACCCCGCGACCTCGGTCGTCGTTCGTATCAGCCCTCGAACGCGCAGGCCTCGAGATCGGCGAGCGAGACGAACTCGAGCGCCGACGCGTGAGTCGCTTCGAGGACGACCGGAGGTGCGACGCCCGCCTCGAGCGCCTGTTGCCAGCGCGCTGCGACGACGCACCAGCGATCGCCCGGCCGTAACCCTGGAAACCGCCACTGCGGCTGTGGCGTCACGAGGTCGTTCCCCTCGCCCACCGAGAACTCGAGGAACTCCTCCGTCATGACCGCACACACCACGTGGAAGCCGAGATCCGCGCCGCCGGTGCGGCAGGACCCGTCCCGAAAGTAGCCCGTCATGGGATCGACGGAGCACGGCTCGAGGTCACCGCCGAGGACGTTCACGCTGCAACCCTAGTCTCGGGCGCCCGAGAAGCAGGCCACATTCCGGCCGCGGGCGTACGCTTCGCTCCCGATGCACGCGGGGTCGAAGTCGACGCGCTATTGGCTGATCGGGATCGCGGCGAGCGCTGGCCTGGTCGCCGCCGTCACGATCGCCATCGAGCTCCTGAACGACTTCGTGCCGGTGCTAAGCCTCGGCGTGCTCTATGTCTTCGCAGTCCTCCTGGTCGCGATCTTCTGGGGCCCGCTGCTCGCCGTGCCCGTCGCGGTCGCGAGCATGCTCGCGTTCAACTTCTTCTTCCTTCCACCGATCCACACGTTCACCCTCGCCGAGCGGAGCAACTGGTTCGCGCTCGCCGTCTACGTCGTCACTGCGATCGTGGTCGGAATCCTCGCCTCGCGCTACCGCCGACGCGGCGAAGAGGCGGAACAACGCGAACGCGAGGCCGCCCTTCTCGCCGACATCGCGACAGACCTCCTTCGCGGCGGCGAGCTCGATGCGGGACTCGATCTCATCCAGCAGCGCACGGCGACGGTGCTCGGCGTCTCGAAGGTAAGGATCGAATTGGGCGAGCACCCGCGCGGGTCGTCGCAGGAGTCGCCTCACCCCCTCACCGTCGAGGGCCGCCCGATCGGTGTGCTGTTCACGCCCGAGCAGGAGGAGCCCGGGTACGGGACCCAGCGCCGGTTGCTGCCCGCGCTCGCCGCCCTGCTCGGCGTCGCACTCGAGCGGGAGGCGCTCGCGCGGGACGCGGACGAAGCGGAGACGCTCCGACGCAGCGATAGCGTCAAGACGGCGGTGATCCAGGCGGTGTCGCACGACCTGCGGACCCCGCTGGCGACGATCGAGCAGGCGCTCGACGGACTCCAGAGCAACGACCTCGAGCTGACCGAGGACGATCGTGAGACGCTGCTCGAGACGATCCGCGCCGAGCACATGCGGCTGAAGCGCCTCGTCGAGAACCTGCTCGACCTCTCTCGCCTTCAAGCCGGCGCGGCCGCGGCGCGACCCGAGCTCTGGGCGGCCGAGGAGCTCGTCGCCCAGGCGCTCGACGAGCTCGGAGGTGAGGATCGAGTGCTGGTGTCCGCCCCGAGCGACATCCCCTCTGTGCGTGTCGACGCGACCCAGATCCAGCGGGCGCTCGCCAACGTGCTCGAGAACGCTCTTCGGTTCTCCCCTCCCGGCGAGTCCGTCACCGTCCGACTCACGGCCACGCGGAAGGAAGTGCTCATTCGCGTCACCGACCGCGGCCCCGGCATCCCCGAAACCGAGTGGGAGCGGATCTTCGCGCCGTTCCATCGAGTCGCCGGTCGCTCCGACGAGCCCGGGGCAGGTCTCGGGCTCGCCATCGCGCGGGGCTTCACCGAGGCGAACGGCGGAAGGATGTGGCTCGAGTCCAAGGAAGGCCAAGGTGCGTCGTTCGTGCTCGCCCTACCACTCGTGGAGCTGCCCGCACCGGTCACGGCATGACAAGAGTGCTGGTCGTCGACGACGAGCCGCAGTTCCTGCGCGCACTGCAGACGAACCTCCGAGGCGCCGGCTACGAGGTGGTGACCGCGGGCACGGTGGAGGAGGCGCTCAGCTCGGCGGGTCTGCACCCGCCGCAGGCCATCATTCTCGATCTGATCCTGCCGGACGGGCGCGGAACCGACGTGTGCCGAGAGCTCCGTCGCTGGACCGACGCTCCGATCATCCTCGTCTCCGCCGTCGGCGACGAGGTCGAGAAGATCGCCGCTCTGGACGCGGGTGCCGACGACTATGTGACGAAGCCGTTCGCAATCGGGGAGCTGCTCGCTCGGCTGCGTGCGGCGCTGCGTCGGGCGGGTCCGACAACGGAGCCGACCCTGCACATCGACGAGCTGGTCATCGACCTCGAGAAACGAGCCGTGACGATGCGCGGCGAGCCCGTGCACCTCACCCCGCACGAGTTCGAGCTCCTGCGCGTGCTCGCTCAGAACGAGGGCAAGCTGTTGACCCACAAGACGATCCTGCGCGAGGTCTGGGGCCCCGCGTACCAGCTCGAGTCGAGCTACCTGCACGTCTTCGTCTCGCAGCTGAGGAGGAAGCTCGAGGCCGATCACGCCCGACCTCGCTACATCCTGACCGAGCCCGGCGCCGGGTACCGCCTCGTGGACCCGGCGGAACGACCTTAGACGACCTTTAGACGAACGCCGAGAAGCCTTAGAACGCCCTCAGACCGAGCGTTCTACCTTCGGTGCATGGCGGAAACTCTTCAGGCGAGCCCGGCGGAACGCGAGGGTCACATGTGGCTCCAGGCGGTGGCGACCAAGCTCACGCAGTTCAAGGCTCGCCGCGCATTGCGAGCTGCACGCTGGGCGGCGGATGCCGAGTTGTTGCGCCGCGAGAGTCCGCCGTTGCGCCTGTCATGGCGCGTCGAAGAGCTGCTCGCGCCGAAGAGCCGCCTCGATCTCGCACACACTGTCCGCTCGCTCGTGCGCGAGTCGAGCGCTCGTTACCTGCCGAGCGCATCCCCGGTCAACCGCATCGCCATCCGGGCCGAGGCCGACACGCTGCTCGCTATAGCCGCGCGCCTTGCCGATCTCGAGCGGCCGGTTGCCGCACGCGGTGTCGTCTTCGTCGACCGCCTGCTCGTCGACGTCTCCGGCCCGCTCTACGACCGCGAGCGCATCGACGACCTGCCCGTCTATCTCGACACTGCGATCGGAGCCCTGGAGCCCCGGTGATGGTCGAGGTCCTCGGCATCGCCATCGCGATCCTCTGCTTCGTTTGCGCCTTCGGGCTAATCGTCTTTCTGGACCGCGTGTGATGTCCGGCGGCGACGTGTTCGGTCTCGTCGTGACGCTGATCGTCTTCGCCTATCTGCTCTACGTGCTGTTCCGCGGGGAGAAGCTGTGACCGGCAACGGCATCGCCCAGATCTCGATCTATCTCGTCGTCCTGACGGTGCTGGCCTATCCGCTCAGCATCTACATGGCGCGGGTGTACTCGGGAACGCTCCGAATGCCACGCTGGCTCACGGCTCCTGAACGCGGCTTCTACCGACTCGTGGGAACGCGAGCCGACGAGGAGCAGGGATGGAAGCCCTATGCGATGACGGCGCTCATCTTCATGGGCGCCTTCGCCTTCCTCCTCTACGTCCTGCTGCGCCTCCAGGGCGAGCTCCCACTGAACCCGGACGGGCTCGCGGGCGTGAACCCGTGGGTCTCGATGAACACCACCGCGAGCTTCGTGACGAACACGAACTGGCAGTACTACGGCGGCGAGTACACGATGTCGTACCTGAGCCAAATGGCCGGGCTCGCGGTGCAGAACTTCGTGTCGGCTGCCCTTGGAATGGCCGTTCTGGTGGCCGTCATCCGTGGCTTCACGCGGCGGTCGGCGAGCACCGTCGGGAACTTCTGGGTCGACCTCTACCGCTCGCTCGTCTACATCCTCTTCCCGCTGGCGCTGATCCTCGCGGTAGTGCTCCTCTCCCAGGGCGTCGTGCAGACCTTCGACAGCTCGACCACGGTCACGACGCTCGAGGGCGCTCAGCAGACGATCGCCCGCGGGCCCGCCGCGACGCAGATCGCGATCAAGCAGCTCGGGACGAACGGCGGTGGCTTCTACAACTCGAACTCCGCCGTCCCGTTCGAGAACCCGAACCCGTTCACGAACCTCCTCGAGATGCTCTCTATCCTGCTCATCCCCGTCGCGCAGGTGTTCATGTTCGGCCGCATGGTCGGGTCGCGCCGTCAGGCATACCCGGTCTATGCGGCGATGATGGCGATGACGATCATCGGAATCGCCGTTGCGCTCCCGGCGGAGCAGCACGGATCGCAGGTCCTGCGCGATTCCGGTGTGAACATCACCGCAAGCGACGGCTCGAGCGGGGGCAACCTGTCCGACAAGGAGGTCCGGAACGGCATCGCGTCGACGGTGAACTGGGTGGTGGCGACGACGAACGCGTCCAACGGCTCGGTCAACGGAGGACACGATGCACTCACCGCGACGGGCGGAGCCGTCCCGATCACCAACATGTTCACCGGCGAGGTCATCTGGGGCGGCGTCGGCTCTGGCCTCTACGGCATGTTCTTCTACATCGTCATCGCCGTCTTCGTCGCGGGGTTGATGGTGGGCCGCACACCCGAGTACCTGGGCAAGAAGATCGAGGCTCGGGAGATCAAGCTCGCCGCTGTCGGCGCGCTTCTCGTGCCCACACTGGTGCTCGTCCTCACCGCGGCCGCCGTCGTCACGGATCGTGGGCTCGCATCGATGTACAACCCCGGCGCGCACGGTTTCTCCGAGGCGCTGTACGCCTACGACTCGCAGGCGAACAACAACGGAAGCGCATTTGCGGGCTACGGCGCTACCGAGTTCTCGACGCTCGTCGGCTCCATCGCGCTCTGGCTCGGCCGCTTCGCACCGCTCATCGCAGCGCTCGCCCTCGGCGGAGCGCTGGCCGCGAAGAAGACCGTGCCGCCGTCGGCGGGCACGTTCCGGACCGACGGCGCGACCTTCGCAGTCCTTCTCGTCGGCGTCGTCATCCTGACCGCCGGCCTCATGCTCTTCCCCGCGCTCACGCTCGGGCCCATCGTGGAGGCGCTCTCACCATGATCATGCGCACCCTCGGCCGCTCCGTCATCGCCGTGGTCGTCCTGACGTTGGTCTTCGGGCTCATCTACCCGATCGTCTTCACGGGCTTCGCGCAGGTTGCATTCGCGGACAAGGCGGACGGAAGCCTGATCGAGCGCGACGGCACCGTCGTGGGCTCGAAGCTCGCCGCACAGGCGTTCACGAAGCCGGAGTACTTCCATCCACGCCCTTCGGCGACGGCACCGGAGTACAACGCAGCGGCGACGACCTTCGCCAACCTCGGTCCGACGAACCCCGACCTCGCGAAGGCCGTACGTGACCGTATCGCCGCGATCCTGAAGCTCGAGCGCCCCTACAACCCCGGCTTCCGGATCGGTGACATCCCCGTCGACGCCGTCACAACGTCGGCTTCGGGCATCGATCCACACATCTCGCCCGCGAACGCGCAGATGCAAACGGCGCGAGTGGCGAAGGAGCGCGGGCTCTCCGAGGAGCGCGTCCAGGAGCTGATCGACGAGAACACTGACGGCCGGTGGCTCGGAATCTTCGGCGAGCCTGGCGTGAACGTGCTCGAGCTGAACCTCGCGCTCGACAAGGAGACGACCGCACGATGACCAAGCCGAAGCAAGGCATCTTCTCGCGCGACATCGTCGTCGCTGCGATCGGGAACTCGTTCCTGAAGCTCGACCCGCGGACGCTCTTCCGCAACCCCGTCATCTTCATCGTCGAGATCGGCAGCGTCATCACGACGGCCATCTTCTTCCGCGACCTCGTGACGTCCGACTACAGCGAGCCGCTCTGGTTCACGGGCTCCGTCGCGCTCTGGCTCTGGCTCACGGTTCTGTTCGCGAACTTCGCCGAGGCGATCGCGGAGGGACGCGGCAAGGCCCAGGCCAACGCGCTCCGCGCCACCCGCACGACCACGGTGGCGTACCGGCGCTCGGATACCGGTGGCATCGAGGAAGTGCCCGCTGCCGAGCTCAAGCGCGGGGACATCGTCGTCGTCGAAGCAGGCCAGGTCATTCCCGCAGACGGCGAGATCATCGAGGGCGTCGGCTCGGTCGACGAGTCCGCGATCACGGGCGAGTCTGCGCCGGTCATCCGCGAAGCCGGCGGCGACCGCTCGGCCGTCACCGGAGGGACCCGTCTGCTCTCGGACCGGCTCGTGATCGAGGTCACCCAGGAGCCTGGACGGTCCTTCCTCGACCGCATGATCGCGCTCGTCGAGGGCGCAGAGCGGCGCAAGACCCCCAACGAGATCGCGCTCAACATCCTTCTCGCCGCGCTCACCATCACGTTCCTCGCCGCGACGGTGACGTTGCGGCCGTTCGCCATCTACGCAGGCACCGAACTGTCCCAGACCGTCCTCATAGCCCTTCTCGTCGCCCTTATCCCCACGACCATCGGAGCGCTTCTCTCGGCAATCGGCATCGCGGGAATGGATCGGCTCGTTCAGCGGAACGTCCTGGCGATGTCGGGACGCGCGGTCGAGGCTTCGGGCGACGTCGACGTCCTCCTGCTCGACAAGACGGGGACCATCACGCTCGGCAACCGCCAGGCGGCGGAGTTCCTGCCGGTGAGCGGTGTCGACGAGCTCGATCTCGCCCAGGCCGCGCAGCTCGCCTCACTCGCCGACGAAACGCCCGAAGGGCGCTCGATCGTGGTGCTCGCCAAGGAGCGCTTCGGACTGCGCGAGCAGGATCTCGGCGAGCACGAGTTCATCCCCTTCTCCGCCTCGACCCGCATGAGCGGAGTCGACCTCGGCGGTCGAAGCCTGCGCAAGGGCGCGGCCGACGCCGTCAAGCACTTCGTCTCCGAGAACGGCGGACAGGCACCTCCCGAGCTCGACACGCTCGTCCACGGCGTCGCGCAGTCGGGCGGAACGCCCTTGGTCGTGGCCCAGGACAACTGGGTGCTCGGCGTCATACACCTCAAGGACATCGTCAAGGGCGGCATGAGCGAGCGCTTCGACGAGCTGCGAAAGATGGGGATCCGCACCGTGATGATCACGGGCGACAACCCTGTCACCGCCGCCGTCATCGCACAGGAGTCCGGTGTCGACGACTTCCTGGCCGAGGCGACACCCGAGCGAAAGCTCGAGCTGATCCGCGAGGAGCAGGCACGTGGCCGCATGGTCGCCATGACCGGCGACGGGACGAACGACGCCCCGGCGCTCGCGCAGTCGGACGTCGGCGTCGCGATGAACACGGGGACGACCGCAGCCAAGGAAGCCGGGAACATGGTCGACCTCGACTCGAACCCGACGAAGCTCATCGAGATCGTCGAGGTCGGAAAGCAGCTCCTGATTACGCGGGGCGCCCTCACCACATTCTCGATCGCGAACGACGTCGCGAAGTACTTCGCGATCATTCCGGCGATCTTCGCCACCACCTACGCGACCACTCCAGGGACGGACGGGCCGCTCGAGGGCCTCAACGTGATGAACCTCGGCAGCCCCTACAGCGCCATCATCTCGGCGATCATCTTCAACGCGCTGGTCATCCCCGCGCTGGTGCCGCTCGCACTGCGCGGCGTGAAGTACCGCGCGATCGGCGCGACGGCCCTGCTCCGCCGCAACCTGTTGATCTACGGGCTCGGCGGCATGATCCTGCCGTTCGTCGGCATCAAGCTGATCGACCTTCTCATCCACGACGTCTTCGGCGCCTAACCTCCCGCCATGCGCGGTCGCTACCGCATCCTGCTCGGCATGGCGGCCGGTGTCGGCAAGACCTATCGCATGCTCCAGGAAGGGCGCCAGGCGCAGTCCGATGGCAAGGATCTCGTGATCGGGTATCTCGAGCCGCACGACCGTCCCCAGACCGCCGCGCTGGCAGAAGGGCTCGAGGTCGTCCCGCGTCTTCGTCTCGCGCACGGCTCGCTCGAGGTCGAGGAGATGGACGTGGACGCAGTGATCCGGCGCGCGCCGGAGATCGCACTCGTCGACGAGCTCGCTCACACGAACGCACAGGGGTCGCGCAACGAGAAGCGCTACCAGGACATCGACGAGATCCTCGACGCGGGAATCGACGTCATCTCCACCGTCAACATCCAGCACCTCGAGAGCCTCAACGACGCAGTGTTCGAGCTCACCGGCGTACGTGTCCGGGAGACCTTCCCCGACCGCATGCTCGACGAAGCCGACGAGGTGATTCTCGTCGACATCTCGCCCGAGGCACTGCAGGACCGCCTGCGCGCGGGGAAGGTCTATCCGGGCGGACAGGCGGAACGGGCGCTGCTCAACTTCTTCCGCCAGGACAACCTCTCGGCGCTGCGCGAGCTCGCGCTGCGCGAGGTCGCCGAGGACGTCGGGGCCCGGCGCGGCTCGGCGGTCCTCGATCCACTGAGCAAGCAGGCTGTGGGCGAGCGCGTCCTCGCGCTCGTGGAGCCACAGCCACGCTCGCAGCGCGTCCTCCGTCGGGCCTGGAGGTCGGCGCAGCGGCTCGGCGGCGAGATCGACGCTCTCTGGATGCGCCGGCCGGGGCAGAAACTCACGAGCGAGGAGGCGACGCAGCTCGCGGCGCTTCGGCGGCTTGCGTCGATCCTCGGCGTCCACTTCCTCGAGGAGGAGGGTGACGACCTCGTCGACGCCGTGCGCCGCGTGGCGGCCGAGCGCGGCTCGACGTACATCTTCGTCGGCACTCCCGACGAGCGGCGCTGGGTCGAGATCACGCGCGGATCGCTCATCTCACGCATGATCCGCGAGCTGCCGGGAATCGACATCCGGGTCGTCGCCCACCGAGCGCTCCGCGACGAGCTCCATACGTGAGACCCCTCTGGAGACGAGATCCCGAACGCCGGCCCGGGCAACCTCGGCTTCTCGTGCCGTTCGCCGATCGCCAGCTGGACTCTTCCGTGCTCGATGCCGCACTTCGCATCGCGACGGGCGGAGGACTCCGTGCTCGTTCCCGCGTACCTGCTCGTCGTCCCGCTCGAGTTCAGTCTCGAAGCGCCGGTTCAACACCGGGAGCTCGGCCGGGCGATGCCGATTCTCGAGGCGGTCGAGCTCGCGGCGCGGCGCGCAGGAGTGCCCGTGGATGCGCGGATCGAAAGGGGGCGCTCGCCCATCGATGCGCTCGGCCGTCTCTGGGAGGTCGAGTCGTTCGATCGCGTCATCGTGCCGGCGCCCGCGCCGGGCCGTACCGGGTTCTCCGCGAAGGATCTCTCGTGGATGCTCGAGCATGGGCCTGGCGAGATCCTCGTGCTCAGCCGGCGCCGAACGACGAGAACGGGACCGCTGTTGCAGACCTGGCATGCTCCGGTCGGGTGATCGTCTGAAACGCGTCGCGCCACTGTTTCTGCTCGGAATGACCGCGCTTCTCGTCGCAGCACCGGCGTCCAGCCGCAAGCCGGCAAGTGATGCGACCGCTGTTATCACAGGCTCCGCAAAGCGCTACGTGCTCACGGCAACGAACACCGGGGCGCTGCCGATCCGCTGCATGCGCTTTCGGCCGAAGTACGGCGTCGAGATCATCGCGACGGACGGCAGCAGCCTCGCCCGAAACACGATCGGTACAGCTGGTCCTTATCCCGGCGAGACGTCGCGGACGCACTTCCGCACCAGACGCCCGTATCCGGCACGAGCCGGCGGTGAGCTCACTCTCAGCAATCCGAGCTTCAAGGACACCTGCTCCTTCCCGGCCGGACGATCCGAGTACCGGACCGCCGAAGATCGGCTAGACGGCTAGGCAGCCCATCCGGTGACGAGCCAGCGGCGGCGGCGGAAACGCGTCGTCATGAGAGCCAGGCGGACGACGATCAACGCGAGCAACGCCGCCCAGACACCCCGAATCCCCCAGTCGCCGGCGAGTGACGCAAGCAGCAGCGCGGCGCATACAACGAAGGCAGCGACCATCGACAGCGCGAGAAACGGGCCGTCGCTCGCGCCGATCAGGATCCCGTCGAGCGCGAACACCGCGCCGTTCAGCGGCTGCATCAGGGCGAAGATCGGCCACAGGAGCATCGTCTCGTCCAGCACGGATGTGTCGCCGGTGAACGCACGCGGCAGCACGCCGGCGAGCACGAGCATCAGCGCCGCGAAGACGCCGCCGAGCGCGACGGACAGCCAGATCATCCGCTCGCTCGCGCCGTAGGCCTCCTCGCGCCGACCGGCGCCGAGCTCACGACCGACGATGATCTGCCCGGCGATCGCCACGGCATCGAGAACGAGCGCGAGGAAGATCCAGAGCTGGAACGCGACCTGGTGTGCCGCGATCGACGCGTCGCCGAACCGCGTCGCGACAGCGCCGGCGAGGACGAAGGACAGCATCAGCGCGGTCGTCCGGATGAAGATCCACTTTCCGAGCGACAGCACACGCCGCGCAAGCGCGAGCCGGACGCGAGCATCGCCGGGCTCCAGTCGCCGGAGCACGACGACCACGAACGCAGCGCCCATCCCGAGCTGCGCGAATGCCGTTCCCCAAGCCGAGCCCGCGATCCCCCAGTCGAAGCCGTAGACGAAGACGAGCTCGAGGACGAGATTCGCGACGTTTCCGGCGATGAGGACGACGAGCGGCGTGCGCAGGTCCGCGACCCCGCGCAGGTAGCCCTGTGCGCCGAGCGCGAGGAAGGCTGCCGGAAACCCGACGGCAGCGATCCGCAGGTACGTCACCGCGTAGTCCGCGGTCTGGCCCTCGCCGCCCATGAGCGAGACGAGCTGCGGCGCGAGAACGGCGATGAGCGCCGAGACCGCGAGACCGAACGCGAGCGAGAGCCACACCGACTGGGCCCCGAGCCTGCGGGCCGTTTCCTCCTCCCCGGCGCCGCCGGCACGCGCGACCTGCGCGGTCGTGCCGTACTGGAGGAAGTTGAAGATCGCGAACGTCCCGCCGAGGACCGTGAACGCGATGCCGAGCGCGGCGAGCTGGGACCGACCGAGATGTCCCACGATCGCCGTGTCGACCAGAAGGTAGAGCGGCTCGGCTGCGAGCGCGCCCAGCGCGGGGAGCGCGAGAGAGACGATCTCGCGGTCGTACCGGCTGCGAAGCTTCACGCCGCGCGCGTTGCTTCGATCGTCGCCTCGTACGCGGCGACGTAGCTCGCCACCATCTTCTCGGGCGAGAAGCGCGCTTCGACCTCCTTGCGGATCACGACGGGATCGAGCGAGTCCGCCAGCTCGAGCACGCTCGGGTCCTCCATGTCGCGGTAGTTGTCGACGATGACGCCCGTGCGCCCGTGCTCGACGATCTCGGCGACGGCACCGCGCCGGGTCGAGATGACGGGCGTCCCGCAGGCCATCGCCTCGATCATCATCAGGCCGAACGGCTCCTCCCAGTCGATCGGCGAGATGAGCGCGCGCGCACCCATGAGCAGATCGACTTTGTCCGCGTGCCCGACCTCGCCGACGTACTCGATCGAGCCACCGAGGTGCGGCCGGATGAACTCGTCGAAGTACCGGATCTCGAGCGGCTCCCGGCACTTCGCCGCGATCTTCAGCGGCAGCTCCATCTCGAGCGCGACGGCGAGCGCGCGATGCGCTCCCTTGTCGGGGCTCATGCGCCCCAGGAAGACGAGGTACTCACCGCCCGGCTTGCGCCGGAACGGAAACATCGAGAGGTCGAGCGCGTTCGGACAGTTCCCGATCCACGGAAGATCCTCCTTCGGCTTCCGCTGGTTCATCGAGATCGAGATGAGCTTCGCGTTCGGCGCAAGATCGAGCACCTGCTCGTAGAGCCGGCCCGGCAGACCATCGAGCGGGCCGTGCACCGTGTGGCAGAACGGGGTATCGATCAGGCCGCCGAGCGCGAGCCCGAGCATCCCCGTGTGGTCGTGGACGACCTCGAACTCGTCGGCCTTGCGGAACGCATGGACGGCGTGCTGCATCTCCCAGTACGTGTGGCCGATCCATTCGCTCGGCGCCGTGTGGAAGACCGACTCGAGGCGAGCGCGTGTCTGCGAGTCGCCCGACGCGAAGAGCGTCACGTCGTGACCCGCGTCGACGAGCCCGTCCGCGAGCAGCGCGACAACGCGCTCCGTCCCGCCGTACGCCTCCGGCGGCACCGGGAACCAGACGGGGCAAACGAGGCCGATTCTCATACGCCTTCGGCAATCGTGACATGGCCGCGCTCGACTGCAACCGTCCACATGCGTCCGTAGGCCCGAACGCCCTCGATACGCAAGCCTTCGAGCCAGCTCGGGAGCTCGTCGGTGACGGTCGAGACGAGCCGCTGCCGCTCGCGATCGGGCTCGAGCCCGAGCAGCACGCGGACGAGGAGAATCGGCGTGCCGGCGGCCCATGCCTGCGGGCGGGCCGCCGTCGGATACGCGATCGGGAAGGGCGTCTCGTTCCGCGCGTAGCCGGCGAACACCTCCGGCAGCGACCAGTCGAAGTGCGCGGCCGCCTCGATGAGCGCGCGAGCGATGCGCCGCGCCTCCGCGGTATAGCCGTGACGAGCAAGCCCCCAGGCGGCGAGCGACGTGTCGTGCGGCCACACCGTCCCGTTGTGGTAGCTGATCGGGTTGTACGCGGCAGCGTCCGACGCCATCGTGCGGATCCCCCACCCCGACCACAGCTCCTCCGAGAGGAGCTGGTCGACGACGGTGGCCACACGCTCGGGCGGAACGATCCCGCTCCAGAGGAGGTGGCCCATGTTCGACGAGCGCGCGTCCACGCGTCGCTTCTGCCCGTCGAGCGCGAGCGCATAGAAGCCGCCGCGCTCCTCGACCCAGAACGTCTCGTCGAAGCGCACGCGAAGCTCCTCGGCCTCGCGTTCGAGTCGATCGGCCAGCGCCTTGTCGCGCCACACCTCACGCGCGATCTCGGCGAGCCCGCGCTTCGCGTCGTAGACGTACCCCTGCACCTCGACCGCCGCGATCGGCGCCTCGGCGAACGAGCCGTCCTGGAAGCGCTGCGAGTCGCCCGAGTCCTTCCACGACTGGTTCGCGAGACCCGAGTCGACCATGCGGCTGTACTCGACGAACCCGTCGCCGTCTCGATCGCCGTAGCGATCGATCCACTCGAGCGCGAGGAGCGCCGGCTCTCTCATCCGTTGCGCGAACGAGGCGTCGTCGGTCCAGCGCCACGTCTCCGCGAGCAGGACGAGGTAGAGCGGCGTCGAGTCGATCGAACCGTAGTAGCGCGGGAACCAGAACTCGGCGCACCGACCCTCGCGCACCTCGTGGACGATCTTCCCCGGCTCGGCGTCGATCGTCGGATCCTCCTCACGTGCCTGCAGCTCGGTGAGCGCATCGAGTGCGCCGACCGCGATCTCCGGCCCGAGCAGCAGCGTCTGCAGCGACGTGATGGCGGTGTCGCGCCCGAACACCGTCATGAACCATGGCATCCCGGCTGCGAAGAGCGGACGGCGGTACTCGCCGGTTCGCATGCGGAGCGCCGCGAGATCGGCGATCGAGCGGTCGAAGGAGCGCCGCAGGCTCTCCCAGCCCCCGCGCACGCGCGGCACGCGCAACGTCCACGCCGCGACGACGTCGCCGGCGGAGTCGCGCTCCTCGTCGAGCTGCTCGAAGATCTCGAGCTCCTCGGTCACCCACGGCCGGATGTCGACGCTGAGATCCCAGGGTTCGTGCGGCTCGAGAGTGAGCATGTAGGTCATCGCGTTCCCGTCGAAGCGACCCGACTTCGAGTAGACGAGCTCCGTCCCGAGATCGCCACGAGGATCGACGATCGAGACCCGGCGCCGTGCCTCGTCGTGCGTCGTCGGAGCCGGCGGCGGCAGCGGCTGCGCGAGCTCGGGATCGCCGAGCGAGAAGTCGTGGAGCTTCACGGAGATGATGTCTGCGAAGTCCGCCTCGGTTTCCAGCGCGACGGCGAGCTCGAGCGGCTCGGGACTCTCGTTGCGAAGCGTGATCCGCTCCTGCATGCCCGTGCCGATGAAGCGCTCGCGCGAGATCGAGATCGCGTCTCGCGGAAGGCCGTTCGCCGTGCCGTTGCGGAGGTAGAACGCCGCCTTGAAGTGCTCGACGCGACCCGATGAGAGCAGGAGCGGCGCCGAACCGCCGACGCGCAGGACGAGCCGCGAGAGGAAGCGCGTGTCGTGCGCGAAGAACCCGCTCGTCTCCGCCGCAATGTCCCCGCGGTCGTCGCAGATGCAGAAGGTCGATCCCTCGAGGATCGTGAGCACTAGCTCGTCTCGCGGCGCACGATCCGGCCGCCGCTCGACTGGGCGAGGGCCTTGATCACCATCTCGTCGATGTTCACGTGCAGCGGTCGCGTGATCGCGAAGAGGACGCAGTCGGCGACGTCGTCCGCGGTCAGCGGCTCCACGCCCTCGTACGGGGCCTCCGCCGCCACCTCGTCGCCCTTGAAGCGGACGAGGGAGAACTCGGTCTTCGCGAGGCCCGGATCGACGGTGGTGATGCGGATCGGGCGGCCGAGCAGATCCTCTCTCAGGCCGTAGACGAAGCCGCGCAGCGCGAACTTCGCCGCGACGTACACCGCGGCGTTCTGGTACGCCTGACGTCCCGCGATCGAGCCGGTGAAGAGGATGTGCCCCTCGTCGCGGATGTGCGGCAGTGCGAGCCGCGTGATCCGGATCGCGCCGTCGACGTTCGTGTGGAGGACGGTCGCCTCGTCCTCCGGCGTCGACTCCGTGAACGGCACGCGGCCGAGCGCGAGCCCCGCGTTGTTGTAGAGGATGTCGATCCCGCCGAGCTCCGCCGACGCGCGCGTGACGAACGCGGCACAGCTCTCCTCCTCGGTCACGTCGAGCGGGAGCGCAAGATCGGCGTCGATCCGCTCGACCCGCCGCGCGCCGCCGACGACACGTACGCCGGCTTCGCGGAGCTTGCGCACCGTCGCGGCGCCGAAGCCGCTCGACGCGCCGGTGACGACCGCAGTCTTGCCCTCGAGATCCACGGATTGAGACTAGTCCGTAACGGCTACCCCGGTGTCAGACACGGTGTCAGACACCGGGCGAAAGCGCCGCGCGGCTATGCAGATGGCCGGCGAAACGGACACGTCCGTTCCGCCGACTCGGAGCCGTGGCTGAATCAGGCGATGGTGATCGACTCGATGACGACCGGCTCGAGCGGCCGGTCGCGGCCATCCCGATCGACCGACGAGATCGCGTCGGCGACGTCCTGACCGGTCGTGACGCGCCCGAACACGGTGTGCTTGCCGTTCAGCCACGCAGCGTCCTCGACGGTCACGATGAAGAACTGCGAGCCGTTGGTGTTCGGGCCTGAGTTCGCCATCGCGATGTAACCGCGTGCGACCGGGTGGTCGTTGAACTCGTCCTCGAACGAATAACCGGGGCCTCCGGTGCCGTCGCCGCGCGGGCACCCGCCCTGGATCATGAAGTCCGGGATGACGCGGTGGAAGATGAGCCCGTCGTAGTAGCCCTCGCCCGCGAGCTTCGTGAAGTTCTCGACCGTCTTGGGAGCGTCGTCGGGGAAGAGCTCGAGCTCGATCGTCCCCTCACTCGTGGTCATGACCGCCGTGGACACGTCCGCGACGCTACCAAGAACCCCGGTGTCTGACCCTCGAGGCTCGCAAAGCCGCATCGCTGCGTGAGCGGTGTCAGACACCGGTTTTCGACTGCTCGGCGCAAACATCTGTCCCGAAGAGGCGTCCCTACACTTCAACAGTGGCGAGCGAAGCGCAGCCCGTGGGGGGTTTCCAGCAGGCAGAGCTCTCGAACGAGCTCGCCACGCAGTGGCGCCGGCTCACGCGCGTCGCCACCGTCGTCGCGCTCATCACCGCGCCGGCTCTCGTCGTCTGGTTCAACCAGACCCAGGGCTGGGCGTGGTACTGGTCGATCCTCGCCGCGCTGCTCGTCGTCGTCTGCTTCCGTGGCGTGAGCGACCTGATCTTCCACCGGCTGATCCCGCGCCCGAGCCTCTTCGGACTCGAGAGCCAACAGCTCCGCGAGGAGGACGTCGTCGCCAGAAGACGTGTCTGGTTCTGGCGCTTCTGGGTGAAGGTCGCCATCGTCGCCGTCGTCGTGGGCGTGCTCTTCGCCGCGTTCGGCGGCACGGGCTACCTCGTCGGGATCCTGCCGCTCCTCCTGATCTTCCCCTTCTACATGATCATGAACTTCGCGATCCTCTTCGGCCCGCTGCTCATCATGAACCTCTCGCAGATCCAGGCCTTCGAGCCGGGAGATGCCGAGTGGGGCGTGAAGCTCGCGGACGTCCGCGGGCAGGCCGAAGCGAAGGAAGAGGTGCGGCGCGTCGTCTCGATCTGGCAGTCGGGCGACGCATTTGAGCGCGCGGGCGGCAAGCGCGAGCGAGGCCTCCTCTTCCTGGGCGCCCCGGGCACCGGCAAGACGATGCTCGCGAAGGCACTCGCGACCGGCTTCAACTCCCCGTTCATCTCGATCCCAGGCTCGGGCTTCGCCGCCACATTCGTCGGGATCGACGCGATCATCGTCCGCATCCTTGCGCGCCGCGCCAAGCGGCTTGCCCGAAAGTGGGGCGGGCAGTGCATCGTCTTCATCGACGAGATCGACGCCGTCGGCATGCGCAGGCAGGCGCTCAACCCCGGGTTCGGAGGAGCTGCCGGTGGATCGCGACCGCCCGACGTGCACGACTACCTCTTCTACGGGCCGTTCGGCGCGCTCAACCCGTCCGGCGACCTCATCCTCGAGAATCAGCAGTGGCGCGAGCGGCTCTTCGCCGAGCGCGCGCCACAGTCACTCGGACCGTCGGCGTTCGTGAACCGCATGAACGGCGTCGTGAACTTCATGTTCCCGGGCGGGATGGGCGGCGGCTCGCTCGCGCTGAACCAGCTCCTCGTCGTGATGGACGGCATCGACAACCCGCCGTTCTTCAAGAAGCTCTTCACGAACAAGACGAACGCGCTGCTCGACGGGATCTACATCGTCCCGCGTCGCATCGGGAAGCGCTCGTTCCGGATCCCGGCCGCTCGCCCCCGGCGCGAGCAGATCTACTTCATCGGCGCGACGAACGTGCCCGTCGACCGGCTCGACCCCGCCCTCACGCGGCCGGGACGCATGGGGCGCCACGTCTGGTTCCGCACGCCGACGAAGCAGGACCGCCTCGACGTCCTCGACCTCTACCTGGGCAAGGTCGCACACGCACCCGAGCTCGACCAGCCGCACAAGCGCGAGGAGATCGCGCGCGTGACGAACGGCTACGCGCCCGCGATGCTCGAGCAGGTCACGTCGATGGCGCTGACGATCGCCCACCACTCTGATCGCGAGGCCTTGACCTGGGACGACCTCGTCGAGGCCATGACCACTCTCGAGGCCGGAACCGCAGTCGGCATCGAGTACATCCCGGAGGAGAGCCGCGCCGTCGCAATTCACGAGGCGGGCCATGCCGCCGCCGGCCACGTCTACCTGAAGGGCGCGGAGTCAACGCGGCTCTCCATCCGGATGCGCGGGGGCGCACTCGGACACCACCAGGCCCTCGAGAAGGAGGAGCGCTTCAGCCGCTTCCGCTCGGAGGAGTTCGCGCGGCTCGTGTGGGCCCTCGGCGCCATGGCTGCCGAGCGTGTGTTCTACGGCGAGAACTCGAACGGCGTCGGCGGCGACGTCATGAGCGTCACCGCGCAGGCGGCGTACATGGTCGGCGCCTCGGCAATGGGACCGGAGCCGTTCGCCGTGACGCCGCGCGAGGACGAGACCGAGGAGGAAGCGCGCGAACGCATCCTCAAGCGCTTCGAGAAGATCGGGCTCCAGATCGTGAACCGCACCGGCGGTGGAGGGCCGTTCGCGGAGAACCCGATCGGCGCGGTGCTCTCGGATCACGACAAGCGCGCGCTCGTCGGACAGATGGTCGGCCAGGCGTACGTCGCCGCCCATAACCTCGTCCTCCACAATCGCGACGCGGTCGAGCACATCGCCGACGTGCTCACGGCGCGGCGCGAGCTCTTCGGCGACGAGCTCCTGAATCTCCTCGACGAGTCGAAGATCACCATTCCCGAGATCGATCTGTCGGAGGAGAGCTCATGGCCGACGATGTGATGGACAAGGCGGCCGCCGACGCGAAGACCGCGCCCGGGAACGCGGTGGGCGCAGGAGTCACGGAGCGCCAGGAGTCGCGCGCCGAGCGCGCGCGTCGCGACTCGTACCGGAGCCGCTTCTCGGCGTTCTACGTCGTTCTCGCAATGGTCGCGGGGATCGGCGTCGGTGCGTTGCTCGTTCTCGTTGGCCGCGGAAGCCCTGCCCCGGCACCCGCCTGGTCTGCCTGGGAGCCGACCGGAAGCGCCGAACGCCGAGCCGCGCAGATCGGCGACCACGTCGGCGACCAGTACCGGCTGCCGAGCGGGAAGGCACTCGTCGCCGTGACCTACGCCGGCCCGCCGACGGTCACGGGACCGGACGGCTCGAGCTTCCAGGTCCGTGCGCTCGCCGTACGCCCCGACACGACCGGCGGACGCGCCGAGGCCGACGACATCGACACGGTCAGCGCTCAGAGCTCCGTCATGTACACGCTCTGCGGCCTCGGAACCTCGTGCTCCATCCCTGAGGGCAAGCCGAGTGTCGAGCGCGGACAGCTTCTCCGGCGGGAGGCGCTCGAGCTCGCGCTGTACTCGTTCCGCTACCTCGACGGAGTGGACTCGACGCTCGTGCTCCTTCCGCCGCGGGCAGACGGCCAGGCCGCAACGGCCGTGTTCGTCGAACGCAGCGATGTACGTGCCGAGCTGGATCGCCCGCTCGACCAGACCCTGACCGCCCCACTCACGCCGGGTGTGGGTGAGATCCAGGCCGACGAGCAGCGCGTCATCGACCGCACGACCCGCTCCCGACTCTACGAGTACAGCTACCTGCAGGCGCAGGACGGCAGCCCGGTCATGGTGCTCACGCCGGCGCTGAGTGGCTGAGGCAGAGTTCGGCGCGGCGATTCGCCGCGCGAAGGCCCGCCTCGACACCCTCGACTACTACCCCGCGCCAGTACGCGTCGACCGCGTACGGGTCCGCGTCGCGCCGTGGTTCTTCCGCATCCCCGGCTTCCGCCGGTACCACGGCTACGCGTTCTGGCGGACGATCCTGCTGAAGCGCGGTGACGCGTCGGACGACCTCGTCACGCACGAGCTCTGCCATATCTGGCAGGGCCAGCACCGCGCGCTGCACATGTCGTGGAAACACGTGACGACGCGCTACCGGTCGAATCCGTACGAGATCGAGGCGCGAAAGGCGGTCGAAGAAACCCGACCCAGCTAGGTGTCACTCGTTCGAGGGAACGTACGACGCCTCACGACTGCCGACGTTCATCGCATGCTGCGGCATTCGGCTGCTCTCGTCCTGCTTGCCCTGAGTGCGGTCGCCGCGCTCGCGTCGAGCGGCGCGAACGCGACGCGTACACCGGTGCCGGACGTCGTCTCGGTGGAGACGTATCCCTTCTCCGCCGTGGTCAAGTGGCGCGTTCCCGATGCCGGACGAGTCGTACTCGAGGTCGGCGTCGACGACCGCTACGGCATCTGGTCGCCCACCACCGTCGCCCACTCTGCGCTCACCGCGCGCACGACGCTCGCGGGGCTCGAGCCAGCGACGAATTACCGCTTCCGGGTCGTCACACGCTGGCGCACCGGCATGACCGCCGAGGCGCACGGTTCGTTCCGGACCAGCGCCTGGCCCGGCGCGACGGCAGCGAGTGCCATTCCCGCTGCCGCTGACGCGACTGCGTCATCGGGTGGTGGATCTCCGTTCGTGCTTCCGCCGTCGCTCCCGCCCGGCGTGACCCCCGGCCCGCCACCGGCCGCGAGCCCCCTCCCGACCGGAACCCCAACGGTCGAGAGCTCCTCGCCCCTGCGCCTGAACGGCAACGCGATCTTCCCGCGCATGGTCTGGCGCCAGTGCCCCACGTACTACCCCACGTCGATCGGAGCCGGTATCAACCTCTTCCTCGGCGTCAGCTGCGCCGATCCGGACGAGCAGTTCGACCGCCTCGCCGGACGCGCGATGTCGACCGTCGATGCGAAGACCCCCGGGATCTCGGGTCCCGGCCAGGTCGGCTGGCATCACCCCGACGAGGCAGACGTCTCCGTGGGGAACGCGAGCAAGCTCGCCCAGCCGAAGGGGGCAGGGCGCGTCACGTTCCTCACGCTCACGGATCACTTCTCGCAACGGGCCGCTCCGCCGCCGAACGGGAAGGGGATCTACCCGGCCTTCTTCGACAGCGCCGACGTGATCGGCTTCGACACGTATCCGGTCGAGGTGCGTTGCTCGATCGCGCAGATCGACAACGTCTACTGGATGCAACGCGAGCTCGTCTCGCTCACGCGCGGGAAGCCGACGTTCCAGTGGATCGAGGCCGGGCCGATGGAGCACTGCACGAACAACGAAGACCCCACGCCGGCCGTCGTCCGCGCGGAGAGCTGGCTCTCGATCGCGGGCGGCGCGCGCGGGATCGGGTACTTCCCCGACTGGTGGGAGGAGACCATCCGCAACGAGGTACGGCTCGTGAACCGCGAGATCCTCGCGCTCGCCCCTGCCCTCCTCGCTCCCGTGGCCAAGGCCAACTGGTCCGCGGAGAGCCCCGTCCGCATCGGCGCCCGGAAGTACAACGGCGCGACGTACGTCATCGCCGTCAACTCGTCGACGTCGCCGACCACCGCGTCGTTCAACCTGCCCGGGCTCGGTGGGCGCACGCTCCGCGTCTTCCGCGACGGTCGCACCGTCAAGCCGCTCGGCGATCTCGTGACCGACAAGCTGCCCGGCCTCGGCGTCGCGGTCTACGTCGTCCCGCCCGCCGGCTGGTAAGGACACAAAGCCTTCGTGCCGCGCGTGCGCTACTGACGCAGCGGGTGATGCCCCGGCTACTCGGCCGAGAGGGCGCCCGCGACGTCGAGCGTCGACAGCACTCCCACCGGGCGCCGCTCGACTGGGTCGACGACCACGAGGTGGGCAACGCCCGCTCTCGTCATCAATCGTGCGGCGGCGACGAGCGACTCCGACGGGTCGATCGTCACGCCCGGCCTCATTGCGGTACCGCCGGCCTGCTGCTCGCCGAGCGGGCGGACGCTGGCAGCGGCGATCAGATCGACGTCGCTCACGACTCCCCATGACGGCGACGCGTCGGCAGAGTTCTCGAAGACGATCACGCAGTGCACCCGCTCCGTGCTCATCAACGACGCCGCGTGCTCGAGCGTCGCGTCAGCGTCACAGCTGACGAGTCTCCGGTGCATCGCGTCCGCGACTCTCCGGGAACCGTGCGCATCCGAGGCGGGCGAGGTCGAGACAGCGCTCACTTCCGCATGCTGGCCGTGGAAGTGTGCGCACGCATCAGCGCCTCCCCCTAGACGAACGTGCGGAGAAGTACGGGTTCCGGACATCGAGCTGAGCGGCGCGACGAGGCCTGGCGGACTCCCCCGTCGTCGTGGACGGACGGCGCGACGAGAGGTACAAAGCCTCGACACGATCGTCGCTGCACCATCTAGGCTGGGCGCCGCACTCCGGGAGGTACATGTCACAGCAGGCTTCGCTCGACCGCTTGCGCGTCCTCGTCGACGTGGGAATCTCGCTCAGCTCAGAGCTCTCGCTCGATGCGCTTCTTCAGCAGCTCGTCGAGACGGCGGCGGAGCTCACCGGCGCACGGTATGCCGCGCTCGGCGTCATCGATCAGACGGGAACCGGTCTCGAGCGGTTCCTCACCACGGGCATCGACGCGGACACGCATGCCGCGATCGGGGATCTGCCCAAGGGCCGCGGGATCCTCGGTGTGCTCATCCGCGAGACGGAGCCGCTTCGCCTGGAGAACCTCGGAGACGACCCGCGCTCCGTCGGGTTCCCCGCCAACCATCCGCCGATGCAGAGCTTCCTCGGCGTGCCGATCCTTCTCCGGGGCGTGGCCTACGGGAACCTCTACCTCACCGAGAAGAGCGGCGGAGCGAGCTTCACGGACGACGACGAGGAGGTCATACAGCTCCTCGCCTCGCAAGCCGCGGTCGCGATCGAGAACACCCGCCTCTACGAGACGTCGACTCGTTGGATGCGCCATCTCGAGTCGTTGAGTGAGATCGGCGACGCGCTCGCCGGCGAGCTCGAGCTCGAACCGCTGCTCGAGCTCGTCGCCCGGAGACTCCGGAGCCTGATCAATGCGCGGCTGGTCCTGATCGCGCTGCCCGAGCCAGGGCACGGTGGCCTCGAGATCGCCGCCGCCGACGGAGAAGGCTCGGACGCGCACGGGCTGGTCGGAATGGAGCTGGAGCTCGGCGGGTCGAAGACCGGACGGGTGCTCCAGCGGGCGCGAAGCGAGCGCGTCGACTCCGTACTGGACGATCCCGAGATCGACCAGCAGGCAGCGCGCGAGATGGGCGTGCGCTCAGCGCTCTATGCACCTCTCGTCGCACATGGGCGCCCGATCGGCGTCGTGGTGGCACACGACAAGCTCGGCCCTACGTCCAGCTTCACGGACCACGACGTCAGGCTCACCGAGTCGCTCGCCGCGCGCGCGGCGGCGGCCGTCGAGCTCTCTCGGCGGGTGAGCCGAGACACCGTTCGCCGCGTCGTGGAGGCGCAAGAGCTCGAGCGAACGCGGCTCGCTCGCGAACTGCACGACGAGACGGGTCAAGCGCTGACGTCGATTCTGCTCGGGCTGAAGTCACTCGAGGACCGTGCGAGCGGGGACGAGGACCGAGTCGCGGTCAAGGAGCTCCGCGACCTCGTGGTCTCGACCTTGCAGGACGTTCGTCGGCTCGCAGTCGAGCTGCGGCCCGCCGCGCTCGACGATTTCGGCCTCGTCCCCGCGATCGAGCGCCTTCGTGACACGATGGACGAACAGGGTGGCCCCACCGTCGAGATCCAGTCACGCCTCGGGGATGAACGTCTGCCCCCGGAGATCGAGACCGCGCTCTATCGAATCGTCCAGGAGAGCTTGACCAATGTGCTGAGGCATGCCGGGGCGTCCCGTGTGACCGTGCGACTGAGCAGCAGCGATGAGGTGATCGCGCTCGTCGTTCACGACGACGGGAAGGGCTTCGACGAGGCGGACGTCCGGGA
Source organism: uncultured Gaiellaceae bacterium (assembly GCA_963833725.1). Lineage (GTDB taxonomy): Bacteria > Actinomycetota > Thermoleophilia > Gaiellales > Gaiellaceae > GMQP-bins7. Next base: position 52,015 of record CAWHYV010000002.1, on the reverse strand, counting down.
CGGCGGCCTCGGCCTCATCGGCATGCGCGAGCGCGTAGCGCTGCTCGGCGGGCGTCTCACCATCGAGTCGAGCGAGGGCGCCGGCACGATGCTCGCAGCGGCGGTACCGCTCGCATGATCCGCGTGCTCATCGTGGACGACCACGCGGTCGTCCGATCGGGGCTGCGGCGTCTCCTGGACGCCGAGTCCGACATCGAGACCGTCGGGGAAGCCCCCAACGCAGATCGCGCTGTGTTCGAGGCGATCGAGACTCACCCGGACGTCGTCCTGATGGATCTCGTCATGCCCGAAAAGGGCGGGATCGAGGGAATGCCGGCCGTGTTGCAGGCCGCCCCGGAAGCGCGCGTCCTGGTTCTCTCGATGCAGGACGACCCGCGCTACGTCCGCGCGGCCTTCGAAGCGGGAGCGAGCGGCTACGTGCTCAAGGAGGCGGCCGACACGGAGGTCGTGTCAGCCATCCGGGCAGTTGCGTCAGGGGAGCGTTACGTGCATCCAGCGCTCGGTGCGAAGCTCGTCGCGGCCGACGCAGAAGACCGCAAACGGGCGGAACGGGATCCCCTGTCCGACCGGGAGCGCGAGGTCCTCAGACTCCTGGCGCTCGGTCACACGAACCAGGAGATCGCGCAGCAGCTCTACATCTCCGTTCGCACGGCGGAGACCCACCGAGCGCACATCATGCAGAAGCTCAGCCTGTCGACTCGCGCGGAGCTCGTGCGCTATGCCCTGACCGAAGGGCTGCTGGAGCCCGAGTAGTCCCGCGTCCGATAGAGCGACGACGACGCCACGCGAGAGCACGTTGCCCTCCGCACGACGAAGAGGGCGGTCGAGCCGCCCTCTTCGCTGTGCTCCGGGAGGCGGAGCCATCTGTCGATCCGGGTGCCTCCCGTCATGTGCCCCGGATCAGCTCGTCACCGCCTGCGTGGTGATCGGAGCCCGTGCGGGTGCCGTCTCCGGCCTCCGCCCGAAGACCGCCAGAGCGATGATCACGAGCCCGATGCCCGTGAGCAGCAACGCGATCCCGACCACGAGACCGAAGACCGAGAGCCGCTCAGCCATGTAGCTCATGTTCAGCGCGGTCGTGAGCGCCGTCTCCGTGACCCAGATGTTCCGGGCGCCGTTCGCGACTGGCTGGCCTGCGGCCTGCGCCGCCGCTGCCTCGTCGTTGGTGCCGGCCGGATCATCGGGCTTCGCAGCCGACTGGAAGCGACCCATCTCGGCATACGTGAGTCCGCCCGTCGACTCGAGCGTGTGCTCGCGCATGACCTTCGCGAAAGCACGCGCCTGGTCGCCGGTTGCGACCTGCTCGCCGGCCCACTGGTCCGCATACTTCGCGACCGCGGGGTCGTCCGCCGAGCCGAAGGTGATGCCCTCGCCCTTGATGGCGTCGCGGGTCGTGTTGTACCCGTTGACGCCCATGAAGATCGCCACGATGCCGAAGACGATCAGCAAACCGCCGGCGAGAAATCCGCCGATCTCCCAATACTTTCTGCCTTTCATCGCTCCACCTCCCGGGTGAGCCGTGCTGGATTGACTGCCCAGAGTCTCGGGCCGGGCCAGGTGAGCGCCATCGGGGGTTGCTCGTTGGCACGCTGCAGTCGAGCCGCGTCAGGTCTGCGGAGAACTACTGAACCCCGGACGGCAGTCGGCCGAGCGACAGCCGGTTCGGCGCTCGTCTCGCAACCGATCAGGCGGCTGCGTGCTCGACGACCGGAGCCGACCGCACGATCATCACCGGACGCCTGGACTCGGCGAGGATCCCCCGGGAAACGCTGCCCAGGAGTGCCGAGGTGATCGCTCCGTGCCCGCGCGAGCCGACGACGATCAGGTCGACGTTCATCGAGTCGGCATGGGCGACGATCTCGTCGACCGTATTCCCGCGGAGCAGCGTGACCGACGCGGGAACGTCCGCGCGATCCGCGACCGCCAACGCGTCATCGAGGACCTGTTCGTCCGACGCGGCCAACGGGTGCGGCACGGGTGCCATGAGACCGAAGCCGCTCGTCGAGACGATGTCGGCGACCGGCACGACGTGCACGAAGAGGACCGCCGCGTCCTCGCTCTCCGCGAGCTCGACCCCGACCTCGACTGCCTGCGTCGCGGCCGGAGAACCGTCTGTTGCAATCAGGATCCGCTTCATCGTGCGCTCCTCGAGTGGTGGTACCTCGATCGTCTGCCGCATCCGGCCGCCGGCCATCCGCGCAAACGCAGATCGAACTGCGTACTTCTCCGAAGACCGAGAAGCGCGGGAGCGGCCGCCCGCTACCAGCTCTTCGTCCGGACGTGGACGGACGGCGGCGCGACGCGAACGCGAGCGTCGACGACCAGGCACCCGTCCGGGAAGGCGAGAACCGGATTGAGATCGAGCTCCGCGACAGCGGGGATCTCCTCGCCCAGCCGTGAGAGCCTGTGTAGGAGGTCGACGAGCGCGGTTGCGTCGGCGGCCGGTGCGCCGCGGTACCCACTGACCAGCCGTCCGGCCTTTCCTTCCGCCACCAGCTCGTCCGCGTCGACGTCGGTCAGCGGGGCGATCCTGAACGACGCCTGCCCGATGAGCTCCGCGAAGACGCCCCCGGGGCCGAACGCGACGAGCGGACCGAAGACGGGGTCCTGCACGAGGCCGGCCAGGAGCTCGATTCCCGCGGAAACCATGGTCTGCACGAGGACGGGGCCTCCGATTCGCTCGGCGGCGCTCCGAACAGCTTCCTCACTCGACAGGTCGAGTGCGATGCCCCCTGTCTCGGTCTTGTGCGCACCGGGTGCCGCGGTCTTCACGACGACGGGGAAGCCGAGCTCGCGGGCGGCCGCAACGGCCTCGTCGGCGGTCGCCGCGACGCGTTCCGCGACGAGCGGAATCCCGTACGCGAGGAGGAGCTCCCTGGTCTCGGCGGGATCGAGCCAGCGACCGTCCGTGGTGCCGATCGCGCGCTCGACGACCGCGAGCGCGGAGTCGCGGTCCACACCGTCGATCTCCGGCACCGATCCGAGGGGACGACGCAACCAGTCGGCGCGAGCGGCTGCGTGGCCGAGGGCACGCGCGGCGGACTCGGGATACGCAAAGGTCGCGACCCGAGGCGCCTCGCGCAACCGTGCGGGGATGCCCTCGGCACTCATGATGGCCGCGAGAATCGGCTTGTCCTCGCCCGCGGCCGCCGCAGCCTCGGCGACTGCTCCGGCGACGGCATCGGCGGTCGCGCTCACTGCGGGCACGAAGAGCGCGATCACCGCGTCGATCCCTGAATCGGCAAGCAGGAGAGGGAGGACCGCCTCGTACGACTTGTCGGATGCAGAGCCGAGCATGTCGACGGGGTTCGCGAGGCTGGCTTCGGCAGGGAGATGCGGCGCGATCGCGCGTGTCGTCTGCTCGCTGAGCGTCGGGAGCTCGAGCCCGACTGCCTCGCACGCATCGGCGCACAGGATCCCGAGCCCGCCGGCGTTCGTGAGCACGGCCACCCGTCGACCTCGGGGCATCGGCTCCTTCGAGAGCAGCGTGGCCACGTCGATCAGCTCCTCCAACGAGCTCGCACGAATGACGCCCGCTTGACGAAAGATCGCGTCGACCGCCCCCTCCGATCCGGCGAGCGCTGCCGTGTGCGAGCTCGCCGCCCGGGCACCGGCTCCCGTGGTTCCGCTCTTGACCGCAAGTATCGGCTTCGTCCGTGCGACGCGACGGGCGAGCGTCGCGAACCGTCGCGGGTTGCCGAAGGACTCGAGGTACAGAAGCAGCACTTCCGTGGTCGGATCGTCCTCCCACCACTCGAGGAGATCGTTCGAGGAGACGTCCGCCTTGTTCCCGATCGAGACGAACGCGGAGAGGCCGAGGCCGCGAGTGACGGACGCCTCGAGCAACGCCAGCCCGAGCGCGCCGCTCTGCGACGAGAACCCGATGTTTCCGGGCGGCGCAGCGCGCGAGGCGAAGGTCGCGTTCAACCGCACCGCGGCCGACGAGATCCCGAGGCAGTTGGGGCCGAGAAGCCGAGCTCCGTGAGCTCGAATCAGGTCGAGCAGCGATGCGCTGCCGCTCCTCACCCTCCGAACCGACCTCCGCGAAGCCCGCCGAGATCACACAGATGGCTCGAACACCGGCGTCGAGGGCGGACTCCACCGCCTCGAGCACTCGCGGCTGCGGGCACGCACACGACCGCCAGGTCGATCGGGTCGGAAACGTCGGCGATCGAGCTGTAGCCACGGACCCCTGCGACGGGTTCGCCGTTGCGATTGACCGGGTAGGCCGCGCCGACGAACTCACCCGCCAGGACGTTTCGGAAGAGCTCGCCGCCGATCGTGCCCCGGCGAGCCGATGCGCCGATGACGGCGACCGAGTGCGCATCGAAGAACGGCCGGAGCGAGGCGACGACGGCGGTGTGGTCGCGCCGCTCGACGAGCGACGCGTACCCCGCGGTGGGGGTGATCGGGAACGTCATCTCGACCTCCCCGCCGGCCGACGTTCGCGCGACTTCGAACCCCACGCCCTCGAACACCTGGATCATCGCGGCGTTGTCGGCCATGACCTCGCCGATGAAGCGCTCGATCCCGTGGCTCGCTGCACGCGCAGCGAGCTGCTCGACCAGCCGCGTCCCGATGCCCCGCCCCTGGTAGGCGTCGGCCACCGCGAAGGCGGTTTCGGCGGTCAGCGGGTCCCGGAGCCGGACGTAGTTCCCCAGCGCGACGACGCGCTCCTCGCCTGCGTCGACGACCAATCCGACGAGTGCGCCGCGGTCGATCCAGTCAGGGTCGATGACGGGCTCGGCGAGACGCTCGTCGATCATCCGGTGACCCGTGGAAGCGGAGATAGAAGCTGCGGTCGGAGAGGTCCTGGAAGAACCGAACGAGCGCAGGCACGTCCAGCGCGACCGGCGCACGCAGACGCAACGTGCTCCCGTCGCGGAGAATGACGTCTACTGCGTCGTTGACCACGGACGTCGATGTCACTGCGGCGGCGACCTCCGATCTCTCGTCTCGCCACGGCAGCGGTGTGTGCGCGAGACGCACCGGACATCGTGCCCGACGCGCCTCGCTCTTGTCGATCGAGCCTAGCGACTCGCGATCGTGACGTCGCCCGTCGACGTCGTCGAGGCGACGGCTCATCCCGCCTCGCTACCGACGTCGGCCTGGCCGCCGACCGCAACGAGCTGCAGGTGCTTCGTCCCCTCGAGGACGACCTTCAGCGCGCTCGTCTCCGCAGCAGCCCCGAACACATCGTAGGCAGCCATCGTGTCGGCGAGCGAGAAGCGATGCGTCGCGAAGATCGTGGGATCGAGCCGACCGCTCGCGATGAGCTTGAGCAGCTTGGGCGTCGTGAATGTGTCGACGAGGCCCGTCGTGATCAACACGTCGCGAATCCAGAGCTTCTCGAGGTGAAGCGTCGCCGGATGCCCGTGGACGCCGACGTTGGCAACACGGCCGCCCGGTCGAACCAGGTCGGTGCACAGCTCGAACGTCTGCGGAACTCCGACCGCCTCGATGGCGACATCCGCCCCGAGCCCGTCCGTCAGGTCCATGACGCGCGCGACCGCATCCTCGGAGCCGTTGTTCACGACGACATCGGCGCCGAAGTCGAGCGCCTTCGCGAGACGCGCGTCGTCGAGGTCGACGGCGACGATCGTGCCGGGCGTGTGCAGCTTCGCCGTCATGATGGTGGCGAGCCCGATCGGACCTGCGCCGACGATGGCGACGACGTCGCCCGGCTCCACACGGCCGTTCAGCACTCCGACCTCGTATGCCGTCGGGAGGATGTCGGCGAGAAAGAGCACCTGCTCGTCCGTCAATCCCGCCGGGATCTTGTAGACCGACGTGTCCGCGAACGGAATTCGCGCGTACTCGGCCTGCAACCCGTCGATCAGGTGGCCGAAGATCCAGCCGCCACCGCCCATGCAGAGGCCGTAGTGACCTTCCCGGCAGAAGCGGCAGCGTCCGCACGCGGTGATGCAGGACACGAGCACGCGATCGCCCTCGGCAAGGGTCGTAACCGCCGGGCCGAGCTCGACGATGGTTCCCACTGCCTCGTGACCGAGCACCGTGCCGGGCTTCACCTCCGGGACGTCGCCCTTGAGGATGTGCAGGTCGGTGCCGCAGATCGTCGAGGCATCGATGCGGACGATGACGTCCGTCGAGTCCACGAGCTTCGGATCCCGGACGGTCTCCCACCGACGCTCTCCGGGACCGTGGTACACGAGCGCTTTCATCGTGACCTCCTTGGTCGCTGATGTCGATGCTCGTCCGCAGCCGGGAACGATGAATCGGTTACCTCGCGGAGACCTCCTTCGGGTTACCCGCAGGCGTTCCGGCGCCGCCGTCGATCAGGACGTGGCGTCCGGCCGGCGCCGGAGGTACACGAACCAGTAGACGACACCGACCATGACCGCCCCTCCGATGACATTCCCGATCGTCACCGGAATCAAGTTGTCCACGAGGAAGCTGTTCCACGTCAGCCCGCTCAGGTCCGGCACCCCGGCGGTGGCGTTCACCCAGGCATCGTCCGTCTCGATGAGCAACGCGATGGGGATGAAGTACATGTTCGCGACCGAGTGCTCGAAGCCGAGGGCCACGAACGCTGCGATCGGAGGGATGACGGCGAGGATCTTGTCGGCGGTCGTATGAGCCCCGTAGGTCAACCACACCGCGAGGCAGACGAGCGCGTTGCACAGGGCGCCGAGAACGATCGCCTGACCGAACCCGAGGCTCGTCTTCGTCGAGGCGATCGTGAGCGCCGTCACGCCGACCTCACCGTTTCCGAACGTGTACTGCCGTGCCAGGAAGACCAGCACCGCCGTCGCGAATGCGCCGACGAAGTTCCCCGCATAGACGAGCGCCCAGTTGCGCGCCAGCTGGCCGCTGCTCACGCGCCGGCTCGCCCACGCCATGACGATCAGGTTGTTGCCGGTGAAGAGCTCGGCGCCCGCGACGACGACGAGAATCAGGCCCAGGGTGAAGGCAAGTCCGACGAGCAGCCGAAGCACGCCGTAGGGCACGTCCCCTCCTCCACTCCCCACCGTCGTCGCGAACGCAGCTCCGAGCGCGATGAACGCTCCGGCGAGCACGGCGAGCACGAAGACGTCGAGAGCGGACATTCCCGCCTTCGCGACCCCGACGGACTCGGCTTTCTGGGCGACGCCCGCAGGCGGAAGAGCGTCCAACCCGGTCGGCGTGAACGGCGCGTCGGTCGACGGGAGCGGGCTCGGCATCTTCGGCCGCAAGCATGTCGCCCCGGCCGGTCGGCAGAGCTCGTCCGGCGCTGACGTCGCCCCCGTCGACTGGCTGGCGGGCATGCTTCTGGTCGTGCTCGCCGTGGATCTCAGCCAGGACGCTGTCCGCATCGTCCAGCGACGCTGCAGCAGCATCGACCGGGTGAGCTCGTCGGCCCGGAGTCGTCCACCGGCCACTGAGCTGGACGACGCGCACTCGAGCACGATCGAGATCGTCGAGGAAGCGTCGGCGAGTGACCGTGAGCATGGGCTGACGGAGGCGGAAGCGCAGTCGCGACTGGCGCAGTTCGGACCGAACAGGCTCGAGCAGGCTCACCGTCCTCCGTACCTCCGCATCGCCGCGCGGCAGTTCATGGATCCCCTCGTCGGCCTGCTGGTCGTCGCGGCATTCGTCTCGTTCGCCCTCGGCGAGAGCATCGAGGGCGCCGTGATCGCCGTGATCGTCCTCGTCAACGGAGTCCTCGGCTTCGTCCAGGAGGCGCGAGCCGAGCACGCCGTGCTTGCGTTGCGAAGCTCACTCGAGCCGAAGGCGACCGTAGTGCGCGGCGGACGCGAGCGGGAGCTCGCGGTGGATCTCGTCGTACCCGGCGACGTGCTGGTGCTACGCGAGGGAGAGCGCGTGCCCGCCGACGGCCGCGTCGTGAGTGCCGCCGGCCTGGCGGTGGACGAGTCGACCCTGACGGGCGAATCGGTGCCCGTGGACAAGGACGTTGGTGCCGTGGCCCGCCGTGCCCCGCTTGGGGACCGCGCCTCGATGGTCTACGCAGGGACCGCGGTGACCCGCGGTCGGGGGACACTGCTCGTGACGGCGACCGGTTCCGCGACGGAGCTCGGCAGGATCGCCGGGCTGACCGAGCGCGCAAAGCCACCGCCGACTCCTCTGCAACGACGAGTGGGCGGCCTCACGCGCGTGATGGTTCTCGTCGGCGTGGTCGTCACACTCGCACTCAGCGGCGCCATGCTCGCCGACGGCGAGTCGCTGCAAGATGCTTTCCTCGTCGGCGTCTCCGTCGCAGTGGCGGCCGTGCCGGAGGGGCTGGTCGCGACCGTGACGATCGCGCTCGCGCTCGGCGCGCGCGCGATGGCCGAGCGAGGCGCCATCGTGCGGAGACTCGTCGCCGTCGAGGCGCTCGGGAGCGCGACGGTCGTCGCATCGGACAAGACGGGAACGCTGACGGAGAACCGCCTTCGACTTGCGGGGCTCGCGCCGACCCCGGGGAACGACGAAGTGCAGCTCATCTCGGCCGCGGCGCTCGCGTCCTCCGCGCGGGTGATCGAGGACGAGGGAAGCACGCGAGTGGCCGGAGATCCGGTCGATGCGGCGCTCGTGCTCGCAGCGCACGAGCGCGGGCTATCGACCTCGACGCTCTTTCGAGATCGTCGCCTCGTTCGGGAAGTGCCATTCGATCCGACGCGCAAGCTGATGACGCTGCTCTTCGAAGAGGCCGACGGCATGCGCGCGTACGTGAAGGGCGCACCCGAGGTCGTCCTCGCCCGCTCGACGGCGACGGAGGAGGAAGCAGGCGCGATCGAGGAGCAGGCGCATGCCTGGGCACGGGAGGGGCTGCGAGTCCTGGCCGTCGCGAGCGCGATCGGTCACCGATCGTCGTGGACGGAGAGGACCTCGAGCGCGACCTCGTGGTCACGGGTCTCGTGGCACTCCACGACCCGCTGCGGGCCACGGCCCCCGCAGCCGTCGCACAAGCGCGCTCGGCCGGCCTGCGGGTGGAGATGGTGACCGGCGATCATCCCGTCACCGCGCGAGCGATCGGCCGCTTGCTGGGACTGCCGGACGAGGCGATCCACGCCCGCATGACACCCGCCGGGAAGCTGGAGCTGGTCGAGCGGCTCCAGGCGCAAGGGGACGTCGTCGCGGTGACGGGCGACGGTGTCAACGACGCCCCGGCGCTTCGGCGGGCGGATGTCGGAATCGCGATGGGACGCTCGGGCACGGAGGCGGCGCGCGAGGCGGCCGAGATCGTGCTGACCGATGACGACTTCGCCACGATCGTCGCGGCCATACGCGAAGGGCGAACCATCTCGGACAACATCAGGAAGTTCGTCGCGTTCCTGCTGTCCGCCAATCTGGGGGAGGTAGCGGTGTTCGCGCTGGCGATCGTCGCGGGACTCGGGGCGCCGATGGCGGTCGCGCAGGTGCTTCTCATCAACGTCCTGACCGACGGTCTTCCTGCGGTTGCGCTGACGCAGGATCCAGCGGCAGCCGGAATCATGAACCGGCCACCCGAACGCGGTGATCGACTGTTTTCCGGCCGAGGATGGGCGGCGCTCGCGACGATCGGCGTGCTGGTAGGGCTGGCTGCGTTCGCTGCGTTCCTCCTCGGCGACTCCGGGAGCTCGGGCGAGGCGGAGACCATGACCTTTGCAACGGTGGCGTTCGCCGAGCTGGCGCTCGTCTTCGCGCTCCGCTCGCCCATCCGACCCGCGTGGCACGAGCCGCGCAATCGTTACCTCGTCGCAAGCGTCCTTCTCTCAGCGGCGATCGTCCTTCTCGCCGTCTACCTCGAGGCGCTGAACGAGCCGCTGGGAACCGTGCCGCTCGGTGCTTCGCAGCTCGGGATCGTCCTCGCGCTGGGAGTTCTCCCGTTCACAGCGGTCGAGGCGGGCAAGGCCGTCTTTCGTGCCGCGGGCTGGACCCTGGCGCCACGAGACGTCGTTCGCTGAGCGAGGCGCCGGCGGTGCTCGGACGCGGACGGTCGCAGCTCGGTAGTTCGCCGTAGCCGAAATCGGACTCGCCGCGGATGGTCGAGGCCCTGATCCCGATCACGATCGGGGCACTGCAGAGACCTTCGGGAGGACGGATGTTCCAGGTTCGCATTCATGGACGGGGAGGCCAAGGCGTCGTCACGGCGGCGGAGCTCCTGTCCGTCGCAGCGTTTCTCGAGGACAAGCACTCGCAGGCGTTCCCGATGTTCGGGTCCGAGCGAACCGGAGCACCGGTCGTCGCCTTCTGCCGCTTCGACGACGCGCCGATACGACTGCGAGAGCCGATCGTCGAGCCGGACGCATTGATCATCCAGGATCCGACGCTGCTCCACCAGGTGGACCTCTTCGGCGGCGTCGGCCGAGATGCATTCATCCTCGTCAACACGTCGAAGCCCCTGGTCGACCTCGGACTGGGCGCCGACTTCCTGGAGAGATTCCGAGCCGACCGCGTGGTCTCCGTCCCGGCGACGGAGCTCGCGCGCGAGCACGTCGGGCGGCCGCTTCCGAACGCGGCGCTGCTCGGCGGGTTCGCCGCTCTCACGGGCGCGCTCGGGATCGCCTCGGTCGTCTCGGCGATCCGGGACCGGTTCCCGGGACGCGTGGGTGAGGCGAACGTCGCAGCAGCAGAGGCAGCCTACGAGGCGATTCGCGCGTCGGTCGGAGAGGCGGCGCTCCATGCGTAGCCAGATCGAGGGCTCGCTCGCGGTCGCAAGGGCCGTCGCGCTCTGTCGGCCCGAGGTGATCTCCGCCTATCCGATCTCGCCGCAGACGCACATCGTCGAGGCGCTCTCGGATCTCGTGCGGACGGAGGAGCTCTCGCCCTGTGAGTACCTGATGGTCGAGTCGGAGTTCGCCGCCATGTCCGCCGCAATCGGCGCCTCGGCAGCAGGTGCGCGCGCATACACCGCCACCGCCAGTCAGGGGCTCCTGTACATGGCGGAAGCGCTGTACAACGCCTCCGGCCTCGGCCTTCCGATCGTCATGACGGTCGCGAACCGCGCGATCGGCGCTCCCATCAACATCTGGAACGACCACTCGGACGCGATGTCCCAACGCGACTGCGGCTGGATCCAGCTCTACGCGGAGTCGAATCAGGAGGCCGTCGACCTCCACGTGCAGGCCTTCCGGCTGGCCGAGGAGCTGTCCCTACCGGTCATGGTGTGCATGGACGGCTTCGTCCTCACGCACGCCATCGAGGCCGTCGAGCTTCCGAGCCAGCAGCAGGTGGATGCATTCCTCCCGCGGTTCGAGCCGAGGCAGGTCCTCGACCCGGAAGACCCGGTGACGATCGGAGCGATGGTCGGGCCTGAGGCGTTCACCGAGGTCAAGTACCTCATGCATGCGAAGCAGATGCAGGCACTCGACGTCCTTCCCGCCATCTCGGGTCAGTTCTCGCAGTCCTTCGGACGGAGCTCCGGCGGTCTGCTTCACGCGTACCGGAGCGCGGACGCGGAGACCGTCGTCGTCGCGCTCGGGTCGGTGCTCGGGACGATCGAGGAGGTCGTCGACGAGCTGCGCCGCGACGGCGTAAGCATCGGCGCCGTCGGCCTCAGGTGCTTCCGGCCGTATCCGCTGGAGGAAGTTCGAGCGGCGCTGCAAGGCGCACGGCGGGTCGTCGTGCTCGAGAAGGCCTTTGCCGTTGGCGCCGGCGGCATTCTGGGCCAGAACGTGAGACTGGCGCTCTCCGGACTTCCCGTAGCCGTGCACGACGTCGTCGCCGGGCTGGGCGGTCGGCCGATCACGAGGCGTTCGCTCCTCGGACTTGTCGACGATGTCCTTGCGGACCGACTCCCGCCGGATCGGCTCACATTCCTCGACCTCGACCGTGGCCTCGTCGAGCGCGAGCTCCAGCGGATGTCGCACCAGGCGCGCTCCGGTCCACACGCCGAGAACATCCTGCGCGACATCGGGGCCGTGGCGGCGGGGCCGCACTGAGGACGTGACCATGAGCGCAGAGACGATCAAGCTCTACCAGGTCGGAACTTTCGCGGTGGGAAACAGGCTGCTCGACCCCGACCTCAGAACGGTCCAGGCAGACACCGAGCGATCGAACACGCTCACGTCGGGTCACCGTGCCTGCCAGGGCTGCGGAGAAGCGCTCGGCGCCCGCTACGCGCTCGACGCCGCGATGCGCGCGACGGGCGGGAGGCTCATCGCGGCCAACGCGACCGGCTGTCTCGAGGTCTTCTCAACTCCCTACCCGGAGTCGTCCTGGCAGCTTCCGTGGCTGCATTCGCTGTTCGGCAACGCCCCGGCGGTCGCAAGCGGGATCGCGGCCGCACTGAAGGTCAAGGGCCGCAGCGACATCCGTGTGATCGGGCAGGGCGGTGACGGTGGCACCATGGACATCGGGTTCGCGTGCCTGTCCGGCATGTTCGAGCGGAACGACGACGTGCTGTACGTCTGCTACGACAACGAGGCGTACATGAACACGGGCGTGCAGCGCTCGAGCGCGACGCCGCCCGCAGCGCGCACCGCGAACACGAAGCCGGTCGGTGATGAGCCGGGGAACGTCTTCGGCCAGGGCAAGAACGCGGCGCTCATCGCGATGGCGCACGAGATTCCGTACGTCGCAACGGCGACGGTCGCGGACCTGCACGACTTGGAGCACAAGATCGAGCGCGCGATGGAGTTCCACGGCGCCCGCTACGTCCACATCCTCGTCCCGTGCCCGCTCGGCTGGGGGTCGGCGTCGAGCGACACGATCAGACTCGCGCGGCTCGCATGCGAGACGGGGCTCTTTCCCGTCTTCGAAGCCGAGCGCGGAGAGATCACGGGTGTATCCCGACTCCGCCGTCGCGTCCCGGTCGAGGAGTACCTGCGACCGCAGCGACGATTTGCGCACCTCTTCGGCGATCCGCCTCGGACGGACGTGATCGCACGCCTCCAGGAAGCCGCCGATCGCAATATCCGCCGCTTCGGACTCCTGGAGGAGAGCTGATGGAGAGACCGTTCGCCATCACGCTGGACGTCGGCTCGAGCCGCGCGAACAAGACCGGAAGCTGGCGGACCGAGCGACCTGTCTACGTCCACCACCTCCCTCCGTGCTCGAACGCATGCCCGGCCGGGGAAGACGTGCAGAAGTGGCTGTACGAGGCCGAGGAAGGCGGCAGCGGCTACGAGCGCGCCTGGCGCCGGATCATGGACGACAACCCGTTTCCGGCGGTCATGGGTCGGGTCTGCTACCACCCGTGCGAGACGCTCTGCAACCGGGCGCAGCTCGACGAGGCCGTGGGCATCAACTCGGTCGAGCGCTTCCTCGGGGACGAGGGGATCGCGAACGGCTGGACGGTCGAGGCCACAGCGCCGCCGTCCGGCAAGCGCGTCCTCGTCGTCGGAGCCGGCCCATCGGGGCTCTCGGCGGCGTACCACCTCGTCAGGCTCGGCCACGCGGTGACCGTCTACGACGCGGGACCGCGGCCCGGCGGGATGATGCGGTTCGGGATCCCGAAGTACCGCCTCCCTCGCGACGTCCTCGACGCCGAGATCCAGAGGATCCTCGACCTCGGGGTCACGCTCGAGCTCGACCGAACCGTCACCAACATCCTCGAGGAGCTGCAGAGCGGAGGATTCGACGCGGCGTTCCTCGCCGTCGGCGCTCACCTCGGCAAGCGTGCGTACATCCCCGCGGGCTCTGCCGCGAAGGTGCTCGATGCCGTGTCGCTCCTACGCAGCATGGAAGGGGAAGCGCCGCCACTACTCGGCCGCCGCGTCGTCGTCTACGGGGGCGGGAACACCGCGATCGACGTTGCCCGGACGGCGCGCCGACTCGGCGCCGAGGAGGCGATCGTCGTCTACCGCCGGACCCGGGATCGAATGCCGGCGCACGACTTCGAGGTGGAGGAAGCGCTCGAGGAGGGCGTGCTCGTGAAGTGGCTCTCGACGATCAAGCACGTCGACGACGGCAAGCTCGTCGTCGAGCGCATGGAGCTGGACGAGAGTGGCTTCCCGCAGCCGACGGGCGAGCTGGACGAGCTGGACGCGGACTCACTGGTGCTGGCGCTCGGACAGGAGACGGATCTCTCGTTCGTGTCGGACGTGCCGGGGCTCGAGATCGACGACGGAGTGGTCGAGGTCGGGCCGAACATGATGACGGGCTATCCCGGCATCTTCGCGGGCGGCGACATGGTTCCGGCGGAGCGAACGGTCACGGTGGCGGTCGGCCACGGCAAGGAGGCTGCGCGCCACATCGACGTCTGGCTGCGCGGTGCCGACGACCTGCCGCAGGAGACGAAGGAGCTCGCCTCCTTCGACACCCTGAACACTTGGTACTACGCCGAAGCCCCGCGCTCCATGAGACCGCAGCTCGAACTCGCGCGGAGGCAGTCGACGTTCGAGGAGGTCGTCGGCGGCCTGGACGAGTCGACCGCCCTCTACGAGGCTCGCCGCTGTCTCTCCTGCGGGAACTGCTTCTCGTGCGACAACTGCTACGGCGTCTGCCCCGACAACGCCGTGATCAAGCTGGGATCGCCCGACGAGCCCTACGCGTTCGACTACGACTACTGCAAGGGCTGCGGGATCTGCGCAACGGAGTGCCCGTGCGGCGCGATCGTGATGGTGCCCGAGGAGATCTGACCGGCCACGATCACGTCGCAGCCGCTGGATCGCGCACGGCCGTCCGAGCTAGAAGCCCAGACCGATCGGGATGACCGCGTCCGCGTGGTCGAGATCGAGGTGGAGCATCCCGACGGGTCGGTCGTGCTCCACGAGGGGGAGGTGATGGATCTCGTGCGCGCGCATCAGGCGTGCCGCGACCGAACGCGGCGTCGTGGCGTCGACCGTGATGGGCTCGGCGGTCATCCACTGCCGTGCTCTCGCCTCGCTCGGGTTGGCGCGTGCGGCCAGAGCGCGCATGAGGTCGTGGGTCGTGAGGATCCCGATCAAGCGCCCGTACTCGGACACGAGAACCGCAGAGAGCTCCTGCTGAAGCAGGTGCTCGGCGACCTCGCCGAGCGTGTCTTCCGGAGCCACGAGGACGACCTCCACGGAGGAGACCCCAGCGGGCTCTGCCTCTTCATCAGCGTCGTCGAGCTCGACCGGGAAGCGCCGAACGTCCAGACTCTTGAGGAACTCTGGTCCGAGCGACACCTCGACCGGGACCGCCTCCTCCTCCGGTGGCCGCTCGAGACTGCGCTCGCTGCCGCCGGCGAGCGATGCGAGAAACGGGCCGATGTGGCGGCCCACGACCTTGGCAGGGGGCCACCAGAGCGGCTCGTACGCGGCCGCCGGCTCGTGCTCGGGCTGGCCACCCAGCTCCCGTCGAAGGAATCGTGACTCGCGGCCGGTCAGGAGGAGTCCGTGCACGACAGGGCGGAAGGGCTGCGGATCGACGTCGCAGCCCGCGCTCGCGGCGATCATCTCCGCGGCGGCAAGCGCCTGCTGCGTCGCGAGCCCTCCATGCTTGACCGGGAAGCTCGTGATGTCGCCGGCGGCATAGACGTCGGCGACCCCGTGCACACGACCGTGTTCGTCGACGGGAATGAACCCGTCGAGGGTCTGCGGAACACCGTCGATCGGCGCGCCGACGAGTCGCGGGAGAGCGACGACTCGGTCTACGGTCAACGATCCCTCCGGCAGCAACTCGAGTTGGCCGTCTGCGAACCTCTCCACGTAGGCAGCCGTTCGAAGACCGACCCCGCGAGCTGAGAGCAGATCGCGCACCGCGTCACTGGCCGGCCGACCGAAGAGCTGGAGTGGCTCAAGCTCGGGCGTCAACAGCCAGAGCTCGACACCCGGTCTGACATGCGTCCCCGCGAGCAGTGCCAGCTCGTACGCGGGCAGAGACCACGTCGCACCCGAGGGAACGACGAACGCGAGACTGTTGACCTCGCCGTGAGCGATCTCGTCGAGCACCCGCCGCACGAGATCGACGTCGGAGAGCCCGCGGAACATCTGCGCACCCCTGATCGCGGGCATGGGCAGAGCCCCGCACGCGACGAGGAGCACGTCGTACTCGATTTCGCGGTTCGTGGACGTGTACGCCACATGGCGCCACGTATCCACGCCGGTCAGGGCGCCGTGCGTGACGGACGCGCCGATCTCACCGGCCAGCTCGGTCAGCTCGAAGCGAATCGTCTCGCCATGCTCGAACGGGAGCACGACAGCCAGCGGTCGGTACGAGAAGTACCGCTCCGGGGAGAGAAGCTCGACCTGGACGTCGTCCGAGGCGAGCTCTCTGAGGGCGAGGGCCGCCTCGAGCGCGGCGACTCCGCCACCGGCGATGAGCACTTTCGTCTTGCCATGCTCGCTCATGCTCTCTCCAGTCCGGGTTCCAGCACGAATCGTTCACCCCGGTGGGCCAGCGGGCAACCGCGAAAGCCGGCACGCGGGACGCGGGTTTCTACCTACCTGCGGTCGGCGAGGGGTCGGCTCACGACGACCGTGCGTGATCGCTCGAGCCGGCGGAGCAGTTCAGGGAAAGCCCGCAGCCACATACGTTGACACCCGGACGCCGGAAACGACGCCGATGCCGAGAGTCGGGACATGGTCGCACGCACTGTCGATGACGTCGCCGAGCGCCTCGTGCAGCTACGTCGAGACGAGCAGCGGCAAATCGCGCTCAGCATCGTGGCGCTCGTCGCCTCCATGGCGGCGACCGTCCTGTACCCACCGCTCGTCCTTCCGCTCCTGCTCGGAGGGATCGCAGTCGGCGTGCTCGGCGTGCGGTCGCTCTGGCGGCAGTGGGATCTCGTCGATCGCGTCGCCGACGAGCGCGACGCGCACGTCATCCCGGAAGTACGGGCGTACGCGTCTCGCGAGTCTCGAATCGAGCGCCGTCGCGCCTCGGCTGCCGTGATCCGACTGTGGCTCGGGTCGGGACTCCCGACCGATTCGCGAATTCTCGCTGCCGCGGCGCAGCTCGAGGCCCTGGCGCGCGAGCTCGAGGACGACGAGCTCGAGCTCGACCCGGCGTGTGCCGTGGCTTGCACGCGGCTCCTCGGCGACTACACGGCGAGCCCACTCCTCAACAGCACGCTTCCCCGTGACGATGTTCAGGCGTGGGTGGTCCGGATCCGAGCCGGGTTCAGGCGCCGCTCCTAGAGGCTTGATGTGAAACTCGCCTCGTTCTGGTCTGAGACGCTGGGGCGGTAGAGTCGCTCGCCGTGGGAGATCGCTGGGGGACGGGACGTACCGAGGCGTTCAGCGACGGCGTCTTCGCGATCGCGATCACTCTCCTCATCCTCGAAGTGAGTGTGCCCGAGTCCGACTTCGACAATCTCTGGCGCGGAATCGTCGACCAGTGGCCGTCCTACCTGGCGTACGCGACGAGCTTCATCACGATCGGCGCGATCTGGATGCTTCACCACGGGATCTTCCGCCGCCTGGAGTATGCGAATGGCTGGGTCATGCGAATCAACCTGGCGCTGCTGATGGCCGTTTCGTTCTTACCCTTCCCGACGAAGCTCCTCGCCGAGGCAATCCATGAGACGGACGCCGAGCGCGCCGCCGTCATCTTCTACGGCGCGACCTTGCTTGTGATCTCAGTCCTGCTCAGCGCGCTATGGCGAGTAATCGTGCGCGACCGAGACCTGCTCAAGCCGGAGGTGAGTGAGCAGGAGATCAACGCGATCACGCTCACCATGACGCCGAGCCTCGGCTTCTACGTCGGCGTGATCGTACTCGCAATCTTCGCCCCGAAAGTGGCAGCGTTCGGCTACTTGGTGATTGCAATTGTCGCCGTGCTCCGCGCATACGGCGACCCACGTATCACCGACAGCACCGCGCGATAGAGACGCCCGCGCCGGCTAGCCGCGATCAAGCAGTGCTTGGCAGCGCGACGAGAGCGCCTGGCCGCCGGCGGGCGACTCCGCTCGACTGCGCCGCCTCGGACACCGCGGCTGCGACGACGGACGCCACGCGCGGGTCGAAGACGCTCGGGATGACGTAGTCGGCCTCGAGATGCTCGCGGTCGACGACAGCCGCGAGCGCGTGCGCGGCCGCGATCTCCATCTCCCGCGTGATCCCGGCGGCCCGAACGTCGAGAGCGCCTCGGAACACGCCCGGAAAGGCCAGCACGTTGTTGATCTGGTTCGGGTAGTCCGACCGGCCCGTGCCGATGACCGCGACGAGCGTCTCGATGTCCTCGGGAGCGACCTCCGGCGATGGGTTCGCCATGGCGAAGACGATCGCGTCGTCGGCCATGGTTCGGACCCCGTCGACGCTGACGGCTCCCGGGCTCGAGAGACCGATGTAGACATCGGCCCCCGCGAGCGCCTCGTCCGCGGAGCAGCGGAGACCCCGCGGATTGGTCTCACCTGCGAGGAGAGCCTTGAAATGGTCGAGCCCATCCCGGCCCGGGTACAGCGTTCCATGACGATCACAGCAGACGACGTCGCCCGCCCCGGCGTCACCGAGCATGCGTGCGGTCGCCGCCCCTGCTGCGCCGGCGCCGGTCACGACGACGGACACGTCCTCGAGTCGCTTGCCGACCACGCTCAGTGCATTCAGCAGGCCGGCGAGAACGACGATCGCCGTCCCGTGCTGGTCGTCGTGGAAGACCGGGATGTCGAGCGCGTCGCGCAGCCGCGCTTCCACGTCGAAGCAGCGGGGCGCGGAGATGTCCTCGAGGTTGATGCCGCCGAAGCCTGGCGCGAGCGCAGAGACGATCAGCACGATCTCGTCCGAATCCTTCGTCGCGAGGCAGATCGGCCACGCATCGATTCCGGCGAACTCCTTGAACAGGATCGCCTTTCCCTCCATCACCGGCAGAGCGGCCTCGGGTCCGATGTCCCCCAATCCGAGCACGGCAGTCCCGTCTGTCACGACGGCGACCGAGTTCTGCTTCATGGTGAGGTTCCAGACCTTCTCCGGATCGTCGGCGATCGCCTGCGAGACGCGTGCAACACCGGGCGTGTACGCCATAGAGAGGTCGTCGCGGGTCTTCAGCGGCACCTTCGAAGCGACCTCGAGCTTGCCTCCGAGATGGATCAGGAAGGTTCGGTCGGAGACATGCTCGACCTCGACCCCGTCGAGAGCACGAACGGCGGCGACGATCCGAGCGATGTGCCCTTCGTCCCTCGCCAGCACCGTGACGTCCCGCACCTTCTTGTCGTGCTCGACCCGAACGACGTCGATCGAGTCGAGCAGTCCCCCGGCATCGCCGATCGTCTCCGCCAGCCGAGCGAACGAGCCCGGGCGATTCTCGAGATGGACCCGGAGCGTTGCACTGAACGAGGCGGAGACGTGCGACGTGGCCATGTTTCGAGCTTCGCGTACGCGACCTCATGCTCCATCCGCACGCTCACCGATGGGCGTGCGGGTTTCCCACACCGCGACTCGCCTCTCGATGGGCCGGGTTGGGATCGAACCAACGACCTTGGGATTAAAAGTCCCCTGCTCTACCGACTGAGCTACCGGCCCACGCTGCGTGAGTGTAGAAGCAGTCGCGCAAGCGGCCGACCCCTCGTGCGGTGCGACGATCTCGGTATGGAGATGGCCGGCGGCGTCGATCTCGCGGAGCTGATAGGTGACTGGCGGCTTGCGTTCCTCGCAGCAGAAAGGGCGCTGCGTGCGGCAGGGAAGGACGGTGACTTCACGCCGAGCGAACTCGGGACACGGTCGCGCAGGCTTGGCGACGAGCGG
This sequence comes from uncultured Gaiellaceae bacterium, assembly GCA_963833725.1. Taxonomy (GTDB): domain Bacteria; phylum Actinomycetota; class Thermoleophilia; order Gaiellales; family Gaiellaceae; genus GMQP-bins7. The sequence continues at coordinate 32,507 of CAWHYV010000002.1, read as the reverse complement.
GCGGAGACGATGAGAGAACTCGGATCGCTGGCCAGCGAGTGGCGCGCGAGACCTCTGCTGGTGCGGCTCGTTGCCGCACCGTGGGAATCGATGCGTCTCCTGGGGCTGCCCGCTGGAACGACGGGCTGTGTGTTCAACCTCGACGGCGTGCTCGTCGCCAGCGCGGAGTTCCATGGCGAGGCGTGGAAGGAGACCTTCGACGCGTTCCTTTCGTCGTGGCCCGAGCGAATGGGCGAACCGCTCGCGCAGTTCAGCCTGCAGTACGACTACCCGAGGCTCATCCACGGCAGGTCTCGCGAGGGCGCGGTCCGTGAGTTCCTCGCTAGTCGAGGAATCAGCCTGCCGGAGGGACGGCCGGACGACGAGCCCGGAACACAGACGGTCTGGGGCCTCGCGAATCGCAAGGCGCGGGCTCTGCGAAGCCGTCTCGACGAGGAACCTGTCCGGGCGTTCTTCGGCGCTCGTCTGTACCTCGAACTCGCGCACGACGCGGGACTTCGATGCGCCGTCGTCTCCCAGAGCATGCACGCGGCGATGCTCATCGAGCGAGCTCGGCTCACACGCCTCGTCGATGTGTGTGTCGACGGCCGTGTCGCGGCAGAGGAGGAGCTGAGGCGGAAGCCGGCTCCCGACATGCTGCTCGCCGCCTGCCGGCGGATCGGCGTCGCGCCGGATCACGCAGCCGCCTTCGAGACGAAGGGTGACGGCGTGCAAGCGGCACGGGACGGAGGGTTCGGATTCGTCGTCGCGTTGGCCGAGGGCGAGGACGTGCGGGCCGTACGTGACCGGGGCGCAGATGTCGTCGTCTCCGATCTGGGTGAGCTGATCGAGCGCGAACTCGTGTCCTGACCCGCAGGGACGCGCCTCTACACTCCGACGCGGCCCCCATCGACTAGCGGCCTAGGTCACCACCCTTTCAAGGTGGCAGCACGGGTTCGAATCCCGTTGGGGGCATCGCGAGCCGGCCAAACCGAGGAGCCTGAATGCTCGAGCTGCGCCCCATCTGCGAGAACTGCGCGGTCGACCTTCCGCCCGCCGCGATGAACGCGATGATCTGCAGCTTCGAGTGCACCTTCTGCGACGACTGCGTCGAGCGCGTTCTCGGCAACGTCTGTCCCAACTGCGGCGGAGGCTTCACCTCCCGTCCGATCCGACCCACACGCAACTGGCGGGGCGACAATTTCCTCGGTGCCCACCCCGCGACGACCACGGGTCGACATCGACCGGTCGATCGCGAAGAGCACGCCCGCTTCGCGGCAGCGATTCGCGCCACCCCGCCGCGCGATCGCTGAGCCGGCGCGTCGGCCCGTTTGTGTGATCCTGTGAGCCGCTCGGGCGGTTAGCTCAGCTGGTAGAGCGCCTGCTTTACACGCAGGTGGCCGCAGGTTCGAGTCCTGCACCGCCCATCGAGGGAGACGCTGGAAAGCGCGGCCGTCTTGTCTCTTGGGGACGGCGGCGAAAAGGCCGCTCGGCCAGTTCTTGGCCTCCAGCTCCGCCACGCCGAGAGCGTGCGCCCGAAAAAAGCCGCGCAGACCGCGCGCTTCCGCTCTCTCGTCGAGAAGCTCGCCGTGGCCATGTGTGCGATACTCGCCCACCGTGCGGCTTCGCCTGGCAAGAGCGTGTGTGGTCCGCGGACGTCGCTATCGAGGAAGTCGAGGTGTGAGCGGCGTAGGCTCGAGAGGCTGCCTCACGCGTCGGCCACCTCCGGAACGACGAGACGTTCCATGAGTGAGGACGGCGGAGCCCCAGAGCCGCGAGAGCTGTCGCGGACACGCCTGATCGGCGCACGCGTGCTGACCGTCGTGGCGATCCTGCTCGCGCTCGTGGGGATGGTCGCGTTCTACGTCGAGCACACTGCGCTCGACGAGGAGGGCTTCGAGGCGATCTCGCGGAACATGATCGAGAACGACGAGATCCGAACGCAGGTCGCGGCCAAGTCGGTCGACACGCTGTTCGAGAACGTCGACGTCGAGGCGGCGATCGCCGAGCGGCTGCCTCCCGCACAGCAGGGGCTCGCTCCGGTTCTGGCCGGTCTCGCGCGCTCAGGCGCCGATCGGGCCGCAGATGCTGCGCTCGAACGGCCACGGGTGCAGACGGTATGGGTGGAGGTGACGACCAGGGCGCAGCGCCAGCTCGTGAGGCTGTTGGACGACAAGAACGAGTTCATCCAGACCGAGGGCGGCGCGGTCGTGCTCGACCTGCGTCCGATCGTGATCCAGATCGGCGACCAGGTTGCGGTTATCGGAAAGGTCGCGGAGAGGATGCCCGAGTCCTCGGGGAAGATCGCGATCATCGACGAGAGCCAGCTCTCGACGGCACAGTCGATCACGAAGATCCTGCGCGCCGTCGCCGACTGGATGTGGCTCGTCGCGCTCGCAGTCGCCGCGTTCGCGATCTGGTTGGCGCGCGGGCGTCGCCGACTCGAGCTCCGTGCGCTCGCGATCGGCGTGTTCGTCGTGGGGCTGCTGATGCTGGCTGTGCGCCGCTTCGCCGGCGACTACCTCGTCGACTCACTCGTGAAGGACGACGCGGTCAAGCCGGCCGGACACGAGGCCTGGAGCATCCTCACGCAGACCCTCGCCGACCGCGCCTGGGTGTGGATCATCCTCGGCGTCGTCACGCTCCTCGGAGTCTGGTTCGTCGGCGCGACTCGTCGTGCAGCAGATGCGCGCCGTTCCGCGCGCCCCGTCTTGGAGAACCGCGTCACGACCTACGCTCTTGCAGCCGGCGCTCTGCTCGTGCTCACACTCGTCGCTCCCGCCATCGCCCGGGGCTGGCTGTCGGCGCTGGTTCTGCTCGCCCTCGTCATCGTCGGCGTCGAGGTGGTTCGAAACATCGTCCTGCGAGAAGCACCGCAACGCTGAGCAACAGCGAGTCTTCTCGGCCAACGTCGACGAAGGAGGAGCTGCATGCCCTTGGCCTTCAGCCAGTGGTACTTGTGGGGAGGATTGCTTGGCCTCCTCTGGCTCATCTGTTTGGTTTCAGCCGGAGTGCTGACGTGGAAGAACGGGCACAAGATCCTGTTCTTCATCGGATTCCTCCTGCCGCTGCTCTGGATCGTCGGGGCGATCATGAGCAAGAAGCCCCCTCCGTATCAGCCGGGCTTACGACCTTAGGGCGAGACTGGGCTAGTCGGGCGGCGCGGCCCGCAGCATGGTCTCGATCGCGGCCGGCGCCAGCCGTCCCTACGTGCAGTTGTTGTTGTTCTTGTAGCTCGCGGACGAAGGGCCTGGCCCGGCGACGCTCCAGGTCCTGCCGCTCTGGGTGTCGGTCAGGCAGTAGGTCGTCGCTGTCACCGCGGCGACGGTCAGCGTCGGGGAGACGCCGGAGTCGATCGCCTTGAGGGCCGCTGCGTTCATCCCGACGTACGTCCCGTTGTCATCGTCGTAGGCCTCCGCCGACGGGAGCGCTGCGCGAAGGTTCGCCTTCGCCGCGTTGTTCGCCGCGCGGTCGCGGAACCCGAGGTAGGAGGGAACGGCAATTGCGACCAGGATCCCGACGATGAAGATGACGACCAGGAGCTCGATCAGGGTGAAGCCCTGCTCGGTGTTCCGGTCGAGGCGGAACTGGATCCGCTTCAACATGCCGCAGTGCTCCTTCCATGGTCCGCAGGTGGGAGTTGTCGATGCTGTCACAAGATCGGCTTGGGTGCGGGATCGTCCCCTGCCCAATCCGGGTGATGCTCGCTCCCTACGGAATGGTGCCGATAGGAAGAGCAGGCGTGGTGGCTTGTAGTGCCGCCGCCATGGCGCAGGTCACCACGCCCGCTTCTCTCAGCAAACGTCTCGCGAACCGAGCTCGCCCTGCCCGATGGTGCGGTATGTGCCCCACACTCGGGCAGTTCTGCGCGACACCCGCCCAGTGGGCTTCGGCTCTCGGGTACCGACACCTGAGGCGGGTGGTCGGGACACGAACGCGTAGCCTTGACGCGGATGGTTGCGGCGATGTCCACGCTGCGCGGGCCGGTCTCGGCGCTCGCCGATGTCTCGCGACTCGCGGCGGAGAACGTCGGCCCATGGCTGCGCGAGTACGAGGGCTATCGCGGTACGTTCGTCTTCGTGGACGAGAACGCCGGAACGGCGCGGTTGATCACGCTCTGGGACGCGGCCGCGGACGAGGAGCGCGCGCGGGCATCGCGTGGCGCCATGCGAGACGGGCTGGCTGCGGCCGCCGGGATGGAGGTCGTCGACTTCGGCGTCTTCGAGGTGATCGCCCACGAGCTGCTCCCCGAGGCAGCCCCCGACTGAGTGTCAGAGGGGCTTGCGGTAGTTCGTCCACGTGCTGACGACCTCGTAGCCGAGCCCCGCATAGAGATCGAACGCGCCGTTCGGGTTCTCGGTGTGCACGCCCAGCGCGACCTCCGTCATCCCGCGCGCGGCGAGCTCTCGAATCGACTCGACGATGAGCGCCTTCGCGACTCCTCGCCGGCGCCACCGGCGCGCGGTCGAGATCTCCTCCGTCCAGCCGCGGCGCTTTCCGTGCTCCTCGTTCGACGCCGTGTCGATGAACGACTTCACCTGACCCGCCACGCCCTCGTCGTCCCACGCGATCCTCCAGAGGCTGAGGTCACGGTACGGGTAGGCGAGGAATCGCTGGTAGTCGGCTTCGGTGGGCTCGACATAGCCCCAGTGGTCGCGCTGGGCCTCCATGTCTGCTTCCCAGATCGCGCGGACGTCCTCCTCGCGCACGGGCCGGATCTCGAGCCCGTCGGGGAGCCGATGATCCGGGAGATCTTCGACGGTTGGCCGCACCATCTCGGCGGAGTACGTGACCGGCTCGTAGCCGGAGGCGCCGATCAGTGAGCGCGCCGCGAGGTTGCGATCGTTGTTCCAGACCTCGAAGAGCTGCTCAGCGACGTCGTGTTCGCGAGCGACCTCACGAAGCCGTTCCTCGTTCCAGGCGAAGAACGCCGCGCCGATGCCGCGGCCCGCGACGGCCGGATCGACGAAGCAGATGTGCTTGTACATGTGAGGGCCGCCCGCCTCCTCGTCCCACCACGCGCGGCTGTAGGCCACGACGCCGCCGTCCATCTCCGCGACGAGGAGGTCGTGTGCAGGGTCGCAGCGCTGGAGGTTGTCGTATCCGGACGCGACGGTCTCGGCGGACTCGACGCGATCGTCGTCCAGCGCCTTACACGATGCGGTGATGATCCGGGCGAAGGCGGCGTAGTCCACGCGGCCCTGGAACATGCGGAAGTCGACACCGCCGAGCTGAGGAAGGGGAGGCACGCCGCCATTCTTCCTGTTGCGTCGACTAGAGGACGATGCGCAGTGCCAGATGCAACGGGCAGCCGGCCCCGATCAGCGAGCGAGTTAGCTGCAGATCCGCGCCCGAGTCGACGAGGAGCCAGGCGTCCTCTTCACCGAATCCGAGAAACCGGAACTGATCGAAGCGCCAGCCCACGACGCGCTGATCCTCGTGGGAGAGCTCGTGTGCTGGCGGTGGGAACTCGGCTGCGGACACGTATCTGCTCTAACGACCAGATCCCAAACGAGTTTGTTGACAGAACGTAAGGCCTGGTTGCGGACGCGTTGCGGCGCGACGTGGGGACGGCGCGTTAGAGTCGCGCGACCGTCGAGCGGAGGAGGCGAGCGATGTCCGACTACACGATCAAGCGACTCGAAGACGTCCAGGACGTGCTCGGTGACTACCCGGGCGAGATGCGGATGATGACGAGCGCCCTCGACGCCGAGCAGGTGGCGTTCACCTACCGGCGGATGCCGCAGCACACGGGCGGGAAAGGCTCGTATGGGCACCGGCACAAGGAGCAGGAGGAGGTCTACTTCGTGGCCTCCGGGAAGCTCCTCTTCAAGCTCGGCGACGACATCGTCGAGCTCGAGCGCGGGGCCGCGGTGCGCGTGCCTCCAGAGACGTGGCGCTCGGTCTGGAACGACGATCCCGAGGACGCCGAGCTCATCATCGTGTCGAAGGTGGTGCCGGGCGGATCGAAGGACGACGCCGAGTACCTCGAGAACTTCTGGCCCGAGTAGGCCGCTAGCCGCGCGGCCAGCTGAGGGCTTCTCGAACCGGCCGCTGCCACTGTGCGTGGAACGCCGGGCCGCGCGGGCCTGCGCCGGAGGCAAGCGCGTCCTTGTCGGGAAGCTTGAAGTAGCCGGTCTCGCCCCACGCGCCGGCGAAGGTCATCCACTCAGCGGTATCGGCGGTGACCGTGACGAGTCTCGGGCGGACAACCCTTCCCGGGCCGGTGTTGTCGACCGGCGCGAACCCGTATGCCTCCATGACGGGGATCACCGCCGGATCGACGGTGCGTGGATCCAGGCGATGTGCGCCGCCGCCGAAGTAGTTCGCGTGGGAGCCGAGCGCGACGAAGACGACGGGTCGCGACCCTTGCTTGGGCACGCGCGCCCACTCGCGACGCTTCCCCCGCTTGTGCTGCGAGTAGCCCGCGACGAGCGGCCGGCCATCCAGATCGAGAACGACCGAAACCGCCTCCCAGTCGCCTTCGTGCACTTGCCAGAGCGCACCGGCGGGCACCGTCGGGCTGTAGTCGTCGTACGGGTACCACGTCCAGTACTGGAGATCGATCCGCGTTTTCGTGCGAAACGCCCGGCCGTAGACGACAGGCGGCGAGCCGTGAGCAGCCTCGGCCGCCGCGTAGCACGGGGATGCCGCGACGCCGTCGATCGCGCGACACGAACGCTGGTCGAGCCGGAGGTCGGCGCCACCGGCCGGGAGCGGCCCGCCGATCGTCTCCCACCCGGACGCCGTCCTCCGCTGCACGTCGGAGTCGGCGAGGAAGCCGTCGACGCGCACCGGCCCAAAGCGCTCGGCCGGATGGAGAACGAGGATCGGAACGTGCCTCGCGAGGAGGGCGGACAGTGTCGGTTTCGCGGAAGGCGACCCGCCTGCCTCTGGAACGAGCGCGAGAACGGCAATGAGTGCGAGCAGGGCGTAACGTCGCACGCTTCGAGTATGCGCGCTACGCGACGCGGGCGCTGACGAGCACGGATTCGAGCTTGTCGGCGGGCATGGGGCGCGAGTAGAGGTAACCCTGGCCGTAGCCGCACTTCAGCGAGCGCAACCGGTCGCGCTGCTGCTCGAGCTCGATTCCCTCGGCGACCGTGTCGAGACCCATCGTCGCGCCCAGCCGCAGGATCGCGGCGACGAGACGATCGTGCTCCGGTCCCGTGCCGAGCTCGTCGACGAACGCCTTCGCGATCTTGAGCGTGTCGACGGGGAACCGGCGGAGGTAGTTGAGTGACGAATAGCCCGTTCCGAAGTCGTCGATCGCGATGCGCACGCCCAGCGCCCTCAGCTCGTCGAGGCGGCCGACGACCTGCTGGCTGTCGAGCAGCGTGCTCTCGGTGATCTCGAGCGTCAGCGCGTCGGCATCGAGCGCATGATCGCCGAGCGCGCGGGCGACCTCGCTGGGAAGACTGCGGCTGACGAGCTGCTTCGCGGACAGATTCACGCTCACGCCGAGTCGCGGGTAGCCACGCCGTCGCCAACTCGCAGCCTCGCGACACGCCTCGTTGAGCACGTATCGACCGAGCGGAAGAATGAGGCCGGTCTCCTCGGCAAGGCCGATGAAGTCGCCGGGCAACACGAGACCCCGCTCCGGGTGCTTCCAGCGCAGGAGAGCCTCGACACCGACGACGTCGCCCGTGCGGAGCGTGACGATGGGCTGGTAGTAGACGACGAACTCGTCGGCGATGACGGCGCGCTGGAGATCAGCCTTGAGCGCAAGCCGCTCCAGCACGTGCTCGTGCATCGAAGGCTCGTATATCGCGTACCGCCCCTTGCCCTCGCTCTTCGCCCGGTACATCGCGAGATCCGCGCTTCGCATGATCTCGTTCGCCGTCTGCGACCCGGCGTCGAGCGCGATCCCGATGCTCGCCTGCGCGGTCACGTCGGAGCCCTCGACGACGAGCGGCTCGGACATTGCCGCGAGGATCCTGTTCGCCACGGTCACGGCGCCCTCGGGCGACGAGATGTTCTCGATCATCACGGCGAACTCGTCGCCGCCGAGACGCGCGCACGTGTCCTCGGGTCGAATCGCCGCGCGAAGCCTCTCCGCGACGACCACGAGAAGCTCGTCGCCGACACCGTGTCCGAGGCTGTCGTTCACCGTCTTGAAGTCGTCCAGGTCGATGAAGAGCACGGCGAAGAGGTTCTGACGCCGCGCCCCTCGCTCGATGGCGTGTGTGACTCGCTCGGCGAAGAGCGCGCGGTTGGCGAGACCCGTGAGCGAATCGTGGAACGCCTGATACGCGAGCTGAACCTCGAGCGCCCTGCGCTCCGTGACGTCGCGCGCGGTGAGAACGACACCCCCGACGTTCGGGGCGTCGAGAAGGTTGTTGAACACGCTCTCGAGCTGCACGACCGTGCCGTCCTTCCGACGGAGGCCGAGATCGCGGGGCATCGGAGCGCTCACCGTCGCGCACACGTCAGCGAAGAACCCGCCGAGCCGCTGAGCGTCGTCTTCGGCGACGAGCTCCGTGAGTCGCCGGCCGACGAGCTCGTTCTCGCCGTAGCCGAGAACCCGTTCGACGGAGGGGGTGTGGTAGCGAATCGTGAGGTCGGGGGCGAGGAGGACGATGACGTCGCTCGAGCTCTGGACGAGCGCTCGAAAGCGCTCGGCGCTCTGGCGCTGGTGCAGGTCCTCGGCGAGGTTGGCGCTCTCGAGCGCCAGCGCCACCTGGCTCGCGAGCGTCTCGACACCGTCGCGCGCCTGCTTCGACAGCTGCTCGCTCGTGTGGAACACGAGTGCTGCATCCTCACCGGTCAGCGCAAGCGGCACGTCCGTGCGGACGCGACCCGCACGCGAGTCGACACCCGACCTCGCGACCGCGATGCCGTCGACGGTGAGCTCGACGACAGCGTCCTCGCTTCCGGCGATCTCGCGAGCGGCGTCGACCGCAACGAGGTAGACGTCGTCACGCGTCCACGCCGAGACGAGAGCGGCGGCGGCCTGTCCGAGTGCGTGTTCGCGTCGCTCCGTGCGTTCGTGCCGCGAGACGAGGCCGGCCAGCCGGGCCACCACGAGAAGCGCCAGCGCCGCGCCGGCCCCGACGATGACGAGGAGCTCGCTCGACCCGTCCCGGACCGCCGCGACCGCGAGCATCGCTGGTGCGGTCAGTGCGGCAGCAGAGAGGACAGCCAGGCGCATGCGGGTCAGCCGTTGCTCCGGATCCGGATTCGCCTCCGTGAGCTCGACCATCGACGGATGCAGCGCCGCAGTGCCCCAGAGAACCGCGGCGAGGACGAAGAAGAGATCGATCGTGTCGCCGACGCGGTACCAACCATGGAGCGATCCGAATCCGTACAGCGCGTCTCCTGCGAGCTGGAAGACGAGCGCGAGTGTGACCATCGCGAACGCGGGCGTTCGAAGACCCGGTCCCAACACCATGCGCGCCGCGAGGGACACGAGGAGGATGTCCAGCACCGGGAAAGCCAGAGCGACCGACGCGCTGAGCGTGCTCGAGTCGTCGGAGAGGGTCGGGTGCACGATGAACGTCCATCCGACGATGGCGACGCCGACCGTGACGATGGCCGCATCGATGAGGCTCGGCCAATCGCGACCCGGGACCTGCTTGCGGATCATCACGAGCAGCGCGGCCGCGAGAACGACGTACGAGCCCAGCGCGAGATAGTCGGATGCCGACGGGAACGGGACCTCACCTATCTGCTCGAGCTCGATCGCATACAGCGCGTCGGCGGTGACGGCGCAGAGCCCGCTGCACGCCACGAGGTACCACGGCAGCCGCGACCGAGGCTGGTTGAGCGCCACGCCCACGAGCGTCGCGACGACGGCGGCCACCGGGAAGAGCTGGTACCAGCGGTCGTAGTACGCGGTCTCGTGCGGCAGGGAGACGTACGCGAGCGCGCAGGCCGCGGCAACGAAGAAGAACGCGCGGTCGGGGCGCGCGACGCTCACGAAGTGCCTATCGGCACCGCGTGACGACTTGTTAAGGCGTTTCGGGGCGGGGCTCGGGACGCGGCGGGACGGGACACGCGACGAACCGCCGCCCCGTGAGCAGATGCCCGAGCTTGTACGCCTCGCAGCCGGCGCAGAACCCTGTTGTCGCCGCCAGCAGCGCGAGCGCTGCGACGACGATGCCAAGAGCGGCGCCGATGATCTCGAAACCGGAAACGTAGGCGAGGAACGCCGCGGAGAGGAACGTCGCGCCGACCATGTTCGCGAACCGCGGAGGCCGCGCATCCTCGAGCTCGCCCTCGCCGACGACCCGCTGGACGAGCTCGAAGTACGCGAGGCAGGGGATGCAATAGCGCCGACCGAAGGTGAGGCCCACGATCAGCTGGAGACCGAGGAGGGCGAGGAGCCACGGCCATCCTGCGACGACAGCGACGAGCGCCAGCGTTCCGACGACGATCTGGTTGAAGCGCGGCGCGCGAGAGTCGATGACATCGAGGTCGCGGTAGGGGTCCGCGAGTCGTTCAGGCTGTCGCCCGCTGAAGGGGCGACGCACGCCTCGCCCTACGTCACGTCGCTTCACTTCGGGAAGTATTACCCACGCGCCCAAGCGGCGAGCGCGTCGAGCAGACCCTTGAGCCGCTGACCGTCGATCGTCAGCACGTACTCGACGTGCGGCGGACGTGCATCGCGCACCTCGCGCCGGAGCACACCGGCGTGCTCGAGCTCGGCGAGGCGCTGCGCCAGCGTCGCCGGTGGGATCGTCCCGAGCGCCTGCCTGAACTCCGTGAAGCGGGTGCAGCCGTGGTGGGACGCGTAGAGGATCGAGACGGCATAGCGCCGCTCGAGGACGTCCGCCGCGCGGCGGACGTCCTCGGGTACCGGCTGGTGGTGCTTACACCGAGACACTGGGCTGCACCGACGTCTCCTCGAGCGCGAGGCCCAGCACCTCGTCGATCGACATGACCGGATGGAAGGCGATCTCGTCGCGGACGTTCTGCGGAATGTCCTCGAGGTCGGCGCGGTTCCGCTCCGGAATCACGATGTCCGTGATCCCGGCCGCGTGCGCCGCGAGCACCTTCTGCTTGAGACCGCCGATCGGCAGGACGCGGCCCTGAAGCGTGATCTCGCCCGTCATCCCGACCGTGTGCTTGACCGGGCGGGCGGTGAGCAGCGAGGCGAGCGCTGTCGCCATCGTGATCCCGGCGCTCGGGCCGTCCTTCGGGATCGCCCCGGCCGGAACGTGCAGGTGGAAGGAGCGCTGCTCGAAGAGCTCCTCGTCGATACCGAGCTGCGGGGCGAGCGCGCGAACCGAGGACAGCGCGATCTGCGCCGACTCCTTCATCACGTCGCCGAGCTGGCCGGTGAGGACGAGGCGGTCGCCGTTTCGGTGCGACGTCGCCTCGATGAAGAGGACGTCGCCACCCGTCGCCGTGGCCGCAAGGCCGGTCGCGACACCGGGGACCGCCGTTCGCTCCGCGACCTCGCGGTAGTACTTGCGCCGGCCGAGGGCATCACGCACCGCATCCTCGTCGAGCTCGACCGGAGCCTCGACCTCCTCGGACGCGATCTTCGTCGCCGTCTTGCGGAGCGCCGTGCCGAGCTCCCGCTCGAGCTGGCGAACTCCAGCCTCGCGGGTGTACTCGCTCACGACGAGCTCGAGCCCGTCGTCCGAGATCGAGACCTCGTCCTCGCGCAGGCCGTTGCGCTCGACCTGCCGTGGCCAGAGGTAGCCCTTCGCGATCGCGACCTTCTCGTCCGTGGTGTAGCCGTCGAAGCGGAGAACCTCCATGCGGTCGAGGAGCGGGCCGGGGATGGTCTCGGTCATGTTCCCGGTCGCGATGAAGAGGATCTGCGAGAGGTCGAGCTCGACATCGAGGTAGTGGTCGCGGAACGAGTGGTTCTGCGCCGGATCGAGTACCTCGAGGAGCGCCGACGACGGATCGCCGCGCCAGTCTGCGCCGACCTTGTCGACCTCGTCGAGCATGATCACGGGGTTCATCGTCCCCGCGTCGCGGAGTGCACGAACGAGCCTGCCCGGGAGTGCGCCGATGTACGTGCGCCTGTGCCCGCGGATCTCCGCCTCGTCGCGGATCCCGCCGAGTGACATGCGGACGAACTCGCGTCCGGTGGCGCGGGCGATCGACTCGCCGATCGACGTCTTGCCCGTCCCGGGAGGACCGATGAGGGTGAGGATCACGCCCGAGCGCTTGTCGTCCTCGACGCCTCGCTCCTTGCGGAGCTTCGCGACCGCGATGTACTCGACGATGCGGTCCTTCACGTCGTCGAGGCCCGCGTGGTCGGCGTCGAGCACCTCGCGTGTGTACTTCGGATCGAGCCGCTCCTCGGAGCGCTTGCTCCACGGGATCGCGAGCAGCCAGTCGAGGTAGTTGCGGATGACGGTCGCCTCGGGCGTCTGGTCGCCCATCCGCTCGAGCCGCGAGAGCTCGCGCTCGGCCTGCTCGAGGACGTTCTCGGGCATCTCGGCCTCGGCGATCTTCCCGCGGTACTCCTCGATGACGGATGCCTCGTCGTCGCCGAGCTCCTTGCGGATCGAGTCGAGCTGGCGGCGCAGGATGTACTCGCGCTGCTGCTTCTCGACGCCGGACTCGACGTCCTCCTGGATCCGGCGGCGCACCTGCATGAGCGCGAGGCGCTCGCGCTGGAGCTCGAGTGCATGCTCGAGGCGCTCGCGCACGTCGACGGTCTCGAGGAGCTGCACCTTCTGCTCGAAGGTCAGGTCGGGCGAGTAGCCGGAGGTGTCGGCGAGTGCGCCGGGCTCGGTGATCGAGCGGACGAAGGCGGCGATGCGGCCGTCGTCGCCGCGCAGCTCCAGTATCTCCTCGACCGTCGCGCGATACTCGCGCTCGAGCTCGCGGATACTGCCGTCGGCCGACTCCTCGTCCGGTCGTTCCTCGACCTCGACGAAGAGGCGCCCCTGCGCGTCGGACGCCGCGGCGCCGGCAACCCCGCGATGCAGGCCGTTCAGCGCGACGGCCCGACCCCCGCCGGGCAGGCGGATGCGGTCGGTGACCTCGGCGACCGTTCCGACTTTCGCGAAACCGTCGTCGTGCTTGGGCACGAGCAGCACACGTTCCTCGTCGCCGACATCGACGGTGAGGGTGACGTTCATGTTGGGGAAGACGACGATGTCTTCCAGAGGGACGAGGAGGAGGCGTATCGAGTTCTCGCTCACGATTCTCGCTTTCGTACGGATGCCGTAGTTAGTTCAGAAACTGTACCGATCACGGCAAGGGCTGCGTCGAGCTCGCCCCGGGTCAGCCCTCGACGCGCCGGAATCGTCGCAGCGCAGTCGCCGCGACCCGGCCGGCGAGCCGGTCGGACGACGCGGAAACGCCATACGACCGCCAGGTCATGACGCCCGCGACGAACACGCCGCCCTCCCAGAAGACGAGCCCGGTGTCGTGTCGGGCCGCCGAGATCCAGCCCGCCTTGTGGAGCACGAGAACCTTGCGGTCGGCTCCGACGGTCGAGTCGAGCTTCGGCTGGTCGGTGACGTGGGCCGTGAGCCAGAGAAGGTAACGCGCGTCGGCCGACGTGAGACCGGGCTCGGACGAGCGCAACGGCCCGATGCCTCCCGAGGCGAGCCAGAGCGCGCGCCACAGCGAGGTCATGTCCCACGCCGTGGTGTACTTGCCGACTCCGAATGCCGGCGTCTCGTCGACACGCCTCGGAATCCGCGCCGAGAGCGTGCGGGTCGCGTAGCCCCCGTACATGAGCGTGTCCGTGAGGCCGATGGACTGCATCAGGTCGTTGACGCGGTACGCGCCGGAACTCGTCGAGCCTGCGAGCCAGACGAGGAGCGAGTTCGCCGCCGAGTCGTCGGACGGGATGATCATCGTTCGAAGAAGGGCGTCGATGCGCGATCCGGGCGACGGGATCCCGGGGTACTCGGCGAGCACCGTCGCGGCGATCGCGAGCTTCACGGTGGATGCCGCCGGGAAGCGGGCCTTTGCGTTCCACGCCGCACCCGAGCCTCCGGTGAGGCTCTGGACGTAGTAGCCGGCCGTGCCCGAGTAGGCGCGGACACTGGATGTCAGCTTTCGCTCCAACGTGCGATCCAGGTGCGCTGGAACGACCCGGGGCCGAGATCCCGGGGGGAGGGCGAAGACGTCCCGAACGAGAGCGGACGATCGGCGGCCGTTCCGCGCGATCGTGGTGACGCGCACGGTGACGTCTCCGAGGGGGAGCGTCACCCTGAGCGCGAAGCGACGACCCTCGAGCGACCGCATCGTGAGTCGTCTCCCGTTTGCGTGGACGAGTATGCGCGTCGTACCGCGCGGAGCGCGTCCCGTGACGAGGCCGTACGAAACCTGGTGCGGTGCCGGCTGCTCGATCGCGGGCGGCGGAAGCGCAGGCGTTGCAATCACGGGCCAACAGTAGCTTTGCTTCGGTGAAGATCCTCGCGCACCTCGACCTCGACGCGTTCTTCGCCGCCGTCGAAGAGCTCGAGGATCCCGACCTTCGCGAGAAGCCGCTGGTCGTCGGCGGCGATCCTCACAGTCGCGGCGTCGTGTCGACGGCGAACTACGCGGCCCGGAAATTCGGCATCCACTCGGCGATGAGCGCGGCGGAGGCGCTCCGGCGCTGCCCGAGCGCGGTCTTCCTTCGCCCCCGCCATGCGCTCTACCGCCAGTACTCGCGCGTCGTCTGGGACACGATCGGCGAGATCGTTCCGCGAATCGAGCGAACCGGGATCGACGAGGGCTACCTCGACCTCGGCACCGTCGCCTCGGACTTCACGCGGGCGCGCGCCGTCGCCTCTGCGATCCAGACCGCCGTGCGCGGGAAGACGAGCCTGACATGCTCGCTCGGCGTCGGGACGTCGAAGGTCGTCTGCAAGATCGCCTCCGACCGACGCAAGCCCGGCGGCATCACCGTCGTCCCGCCCGGAACCGAGGCACGCTTCCTCGCCCCACTCGCGGTGCGGCTTCTCCCGGGTGTCGGCCCACGTGCCGAGGACCGTCTGCGCAGCGCCGGCGTCGCGACGATCGGGGCACTGGCGGAGCTCCCCGATCCCGAGCTGCGGGTGCTTCTTCCGGGGAGCACGGGCCCGGTGCTGCGCGACCGCGCACGAGGTGTCGACGCGCGCGACCTCGATCTCGAGCTCGAGCCGGTCTCCGTGTCCGCGGAGGACACGTTCCCCCGCGACCTCACCGATCGCGAGCGCCTGCACGACGAGGTGCGACGTCTCGCCGAGCTCGTCTCCGAGCGTCTGCGCAACTCGGGACTCTCCGGCAGGACGGTGACGGCGAAGCTGAGGTACGGGGACTTCTCCATCCGGACGCGCTCCACGACGCTCCCCGCGGCCGTGGACGAGGCCGGTCTCATCGGGGACGTGGCCTGCGGCCTTCTCGACCGCGGTCTGCGAGATCGTCCCGGTGCGCTGAGGCTCGTCGGCGTCGGCGTGTCCGGCCTCTCGCCCCATCGTCAGCTGACACTCGAGGAGTCGTAGAGTCACCCGATGCTCGAGGCGGCGCTTCTGGGGTCTCGTCACCGCCGGCTCGCTCTGGATCGGCGCAGCCCTGGCATTCACGCGACCCGGCCCGCGCTGGATCGGGCTCGCGATGGCGTTCGGCTCGGGAGCGCTGATCGCCGCTGTCGCGTACGAGCTCGTGCTGGACGCATTCGAGACGGACTTCGTGCTCGCGGCAGTGGGGCTCGCCAGCGGAGCGCTCGCATTCTACGTCGGCGACTGGGTCATCGATCGACGCGGCGGCCATGGGCGAAAGAGCGCGACGGGCGACGACCAACTCGCGGGTACCGCCGATGCAATCGTGCTCGGGAACCGTGCTCGACGGCATTCCCGAGTCGTTCGTGCTCGGGGCGTCGCTCCTGCAGGAAGGCGGCGTTCCGACCGCGGCATCGTCATCGGCGTCTTCGTTTCGAACGTTCCCGAGGCGCTGTCGGGGACCACCGGTCTGCTCGCAGGCAGGCTGGAAGCGAGGTCGCGTGTTCGAGATGTGGACGATCGTCGTCGCCGTCTCGGTCGTTGCCGCCGTCTCCGGATGGCTGCTCCTCGACCTGATGCCCACCGCGGGTGGCGCGTTCGCGAACACGTTCGCGGCTGGCGCGCTCCTCGTGATGCTTGCGGACACGCTCATGCCCGAGGCGTTCAAGCTCGGCGGACGCGAGGCCGGGCTGCTCACGGCACTCGGCTTCGCGGTCGGATTGGGTCTGTCCTAGCGCGTTCGCAGGAGCGGCCGCGTGAGGCAGGTCGGCCCGCCGTCGCCCTTCTTCGAGATCTCCTCGCCCCGGTAGACGACGACGTCGACGCCTGCTCGCTCCATGCGCCGGCGCGTCTCCGGGTTGCCGTCGAGCGCCAGCGCCTGGCGTGGCCCGACCGCGAGGACGTTGGCTCCCTGGGTCTCGAACTCCTCGTCGGGCACCTCGACGACGGCGATGCCGCGCTCGGAGAGGAGGTCGAGAAGTCGCACCGGAGCGAGTCGCGGATACACGAGCGCGAGATCGCGATCGAGAGGAGAGATGAAGGACATGAGGTGCATCACCTCCGCACGTCCGTTCCAGTGGGGCAGGTCGAAGGCGACCACGTCGACGCCGGGGAAGGCGCTCGTCAACGCCGGCACCGCGGCGGGGTTCGTTCGGTACCCGATGCCGACGAGGAGCGTGTTCTCGTCGAGCCAGACGGTATCGCCGCCCTCGGCGAAGACCGGCTCGGCGAGCTCGGCGGCGATTGGTACCTCGGCGGCCGCGAGTGAGGCCGCGATCGCTCCCGGCTCTGCCCGTCTTCCTTCCTTCCCGGGCCGCAGGAGCACCGCACCCTGGGCGCCGACGAGCACGGGGTCGTAGACATAGATCGCGTCGGGGTTCCCCGGATCGTGGCGCGAGACGACGACTTCCGCGCCGGCTGCCTCGAGGAGCTCGCAGAGACGCTCGTGCTCGACAGTGGCAGCGGCGTGATCGGGAGCGGCTCGCCAGCCGTACGCCCGCCAGTTCTCCACGTCCTCGGCGAGTGGGGGCCGAACGAGCACGCGCTCGAGGCGGCCGGTCATGGACGGCGATCCGAAGCGGGCCATCGCCGGACGCTACACGGCGTTCTCGGGCGTGCGTCCCTCGAGAAGCACCGCCCGCAGCGCCGACACGACGAGCATCCCCATCGCGTGGCGTGTCTCGCGCGTCGCGCTCGCGATGTGTGGGGTCAGAACGACGTTCTCCATCGCGAGCAGCTCGTCGCTGACGGTCGGCTCACGCTCGAAGACGTCGAGCGCAGCGCCGGCGATCGCGCCCGCCTGGAGGGCCGAGACGAGTGCAGCCTCGTCCACGACCTGTCCACGCGCGGTGTTGACGAGCACAGCCGTGGACCTCATCGCTGCGAACGCTGTCGCGTCGATCAGATGGCGCGTCTCCGGTGTCAGCGGACAGTGCAGGCTCACGACGTCGGCCGTCCGAAGGAGCTCGAGAAGGTCGTCGGCCCGCCCGGCGAACCTCGTCCGAGCACCGTGCGCCTCCGCCAGCGCTGCAACGCGCCGACCGATCCTGCCCGGACCCACGACGAGCACATCCTTCCCCTCGAGACTCTCACCGACCATGAAGTCCGGCCCCCACTCCCAGTCGTCGCGCCTGCGCAGCGAGCGGTCGCCCTCTCCGATGCGTCGAAGGAGCGCGAGCACGAGCCCGATCGCGTGCTCGGCCGTCGCGTTCGTGAGGACGCCGGGCGTGTTGCTCACGACGATGCCGCGTTCGCGCGCGGCATCGAGGTCGACGTTGTCGAGCCCTACCGCGTAGTTCGCGACGATGCGAAGCTGCGGGCCGGCGGCATCGAGATACGCGGCATCGACCGTGACGGCAGGCGTGACGACGACACCCTCGGCATCGCCCGGCGCGTCCACGAGCTCGAATGCCGAAGCGAGCTCCGCCTCGATCTCCGAGGGCACCCCGGCCCCCTCGTACACCCGTGGACGCGACACCGTGCACGCGATCATGCCGATGCCGACGAAGTGGATCCGCGAGAACCCCGATGCCGGCACTCTCCGTGCGCCCAGAAGATGGGGAAAACAGAGGAGGCGATGATGACGACGCAGACCTCTCGGTACACGGAAGCGGACGCGCGAAGAATCGGCACGGCCATCGGGATCGACTGGGAGTCCTCTCCGTTCGACGCGGAGCAGTTCCTACTGGGACTCGGGGTCGAGCTCGAGCACGGCGCCCACGATCCGGAGACGAACGTCACGAACGACGACGAGATCCTCACGGGCAAGATCGCGTGGGCCCATCTGAAGGAGCTCCCGGACTACTACACGCGGCTGGTTGCGATGGAGACCGAGGCCGAAGCCTGATCTCAGACGACCCGTGGGTTGTGCGACGACGAGTAGACGTCCTTGCGCAGGATCAACCCGTTCTCGAACGGGAACACGTCGATCCCGTCCCACTCGACCCGCTGGCCGGCGCGGTTCGTCGCCGTCGCCGTCCATTCGCTGACGACGAGGCCGTCCCGCGCGTACAGGCGGCGGCCCACGAAGCGGAGGTCGGGGTTGCGCTCGAAGATCCCGGCGATGTGCGGGCCGACAGCGTCCCCTTCGACCAGGTCGCCGGCCGTGTGATTCGCGAACACCATGCCCGGCGCGTGGTGGGCGAGGATCGTGTCGACATCGTGAGCGTTCCACGCGTCGTTGTAGCGCTGGATCGTCTGCTCCAGCTCTGAGGCGGCGTCACGTGGATCCATTGCGCGAGTATTGCACCCCCAGATATTGACGTCGGTCGATGAATAGTGGTAGCGTCATATCGACAAGCGTCGATGAAAGGACTCTTCCGATGACGCACGGGACGCGTGAGCAGGTACGACAGCGGTACGCAGAGGCCGCGGTGAACGTCTCGTCCGGCTGCGGCTGTGGGTGCGACTGCGAGAGCAACGGCTGCTGCGGCGACGAGGGCGCGACCCGCTTCGGTCAGGGCTTGTACGACGCCGACCAGCGTGCCGGCCTCCCCGAGGACGCGGTCGCCGCGAGCCTCGGCTGCGGGAATCCGCTCGCGATGGTAGAGCTGCACGAGGGCGAGACGGTTCTCGACCTCGGCTCCGGAGGCGGGATCGACGTCCTCCTCTCGGGGAAGCGCGTCGGCCCGACCGGCACCGTCTACGGGCTCGACATGACCGACGAGATGCTCGCGCTCGCGAAGGAGAACGCCGGCAAGGCGGGCGCGACGAACGTCCACTTCCTGAAGGGTCTCATCGAGGAGGTCCCGCTCGCGGATGCCACGGTGGACGTCGTGATCTCGAACTGCGTGGTCAACCTCTCGCCCGAGAAGGAACGCGTGCTCGCCGAGATCGCGCGCGTGTTGCGCCCCGGCGGTCGCATCGGGATCTCCGACGTGGTCGCGGAGGACCGGCTGTCGCCCGCCGACCGCGCGGCGCGCGGAAGCCACGTCGGGTGCATCGCCGGTGCGCTATCGCTGTCGGAGTACCGCGACGGGTTGAGCGCGGTCGGACTCGTCGATGTCGAGGTCGAGTTCACACATGCGGTCGCGGACGGGATGCACGGTGCGATCGTGCGCGCGCGCAAGCCACTCTGATAGTTCGAAACCGCTGCCCGTCGTTCAGGCGAGCAGGTGGCGGTGGGACGCGAGCGCTTCGAGGATGCGATCGACGTCCTCGGCCACGTTGTAGAGATGAAGCGAGATGCGAAGGTTCGAGTCGCGGGTCGACGTCACGATGCCGTCGGTCGCCAGCGCCGCGACGAGCGCGTTCGGATCGGTCGAGAGGACGCAGATGAGAGGCCCGTGCTCGCCGTCGGCCCGCGGCGTGACGACGGTGGCGCCGAGCTCGTCGAGGCCGTCGAGAAGCCGGTGGTTGAGGCGTGCGACATGAGCCTCGATCGCCGGAACGCCGACCTCTGCGATCAGCCCCATTCCGGCCACGCCCGGGTACAGCGACGGCACCGGCGGCGTGCCGCTGTCGAAGCGACGCGCGGTCGCGTGCGGCGAGTAGTCCGCGATCGACATCTCGAAGATGTCCTCGTCGGCGAACCATCCGGTCTGCGTCGGCAGGAGCTCGGAGCGCAGCGACTCCCGCAGCCACATGAAGCCGAGGCCGGCCGAGCCGAGCAGGTACTTCACCGTGCCACCGGTGACGACGTCGACGCCGAGCGTGTTGACGTCGAGCTCGAGCGCCCCGATCGCCTGGTAGCTGTCGGCGAGGGCGAGCGCACCGTGCGTGTGCGCGAGCTCCGCGATCGCGCTCACGTCGTGCCGGTGTCCGGAGCGGAACGAGACCGTCGTGCAGCAGACGAGCGCAGTCCGCTCGTCGATCGCGTCCGCGAAGCGCTCGAGCGGGATCCGGCCGTCCGAATCGGGCCGAACGTGGACGACCTCCGCGCCTCGGAGCTCCTGTGCGTGCGCGATCTGGCCCACCGTCGGGAACTCGTACTCGCTGATGACGATGCGGTTCCGCTCGCCGGAGAGGTCGAGCGCGGAGACGAGTCCACTGACGGCCTGCGAGACCGACGTGGTGACGGCGACGTCGTCCGGAACCGCGTGCACCAGCCCCGCGAATGCCGCGCGAGCCGCCTCGTTCCGCTCGACCCAGAACTCCCACTCGGCGCCGTTCTCGTCCCACCCGGCGAGCCACTCCTCTGCCGCTGCGCGAACGCGGTTCGAGAGGGCGCCTTGCGAGCACGAGTTCGCGTAGATCGTGTGCTCGAAGATCGGGAACTCGGCGCGGATCGCGTGGCCGACGCTCATCGACCGAGGTACGCCTTGCGAAGCTCCTCGTGCTCGCGAAGTTCGGCGGCCTCGCCCTCGAGCACAACCCGCCCCGTCGACAGTACGTACCCGCGGTCGGCGATCGAGAGCGAGACGTTTGCGTTCTGCTCGACGACGAGCACGGCGACCCCGGACTCGTGCACCTGCTGGATGATCTCGAAGCTGCGCTGGACGAGTATCGGAGCGAGACCCATGGACGGCTCGTCCATGAGCAGCAGCTTGGGTCGCGACATCAGCGCGCGTGCCATGGCCACCATCTGCTGCTCTCCACCGGAGAGTGTCCCCGCGAGCTGGGCGCGCCGCTCGTAGAGAAGCGGGAAGAGACCGTAGACGCGATCGTAGTCCTCCTGTCGCCCTTGCCACGTAGGTAGGCGCCCATCTGCAGGTTCTCGAGCACGGTCATCGGCGCGAACAGCCGTCTGTTCTCGGGCACGATCGCCATGCCCCGGGCGATCCGGTAACTCGTGCGCTGTTCGCTGATGTCGTCGCCCTCGAACACGACCCGCCCGGCACGGGGCTTGACGATGCCGAGGCAGGTCTTCAGCGTCGTCGACTTCCCGGACGCGTTGCCGCCGAGCAGGCAGACGAGCTCGCCCGCGCCGACCTTGATGGAGACGTCGTTGAGGATGTGGATCTGGCCGTAGTACGTGTGCACGTGATCGAACTCGAGCAGTGGCGCACTCTCGGCCGATGCAGGGGTCGACGCCGCGTCCACCTTAGGGAGCCCGCTCGTCGTCGGCCGCGCGCACGCCGAGGTACGCCTCGACCACTCGGGGGTTCGTCGCCACCTCTTCGAAGGTGCCCTCCGCGATCTTGACTCCGTGGTCGAGCGCGACGACCCGGTCCGAGATGCCCTCGACGAGATGCATGTCGTGTTCGATGACGAAAATGGTGAGCCCGAGCTCGTCTCGGAGCTTCCCGATCAGCTCCGTGATCTCGTGTGTCTCGACGGGGTTCATGCCTGCGGCGGGCTCGTCGAGCAGGAGGATCCTGGCGTTGGTCGCCATCGCACGGGCGATCTCGAGCCGCCGCCGATTGGCGTACGAGAGCGAGTAGGCCGGCTGGTCCCAGCGATAGCCCATCAGCCGCTGGCCGAAGAACGAGAGCTTCTCCTCGGCCGTCGCGCGGATCGCCCGTTCCTCTCTGCGCATACCCGGCGTACGCAGCACCGACCGAACGACGCCCGCCCTGGTGTGACCGTATTCGGCAGCCATCACATTCTCTTTCACGGACATGTTCAGGAAGAGCCGCAGGTTCTGGAACGTCCGTGCAATACCGCGCTGCGTGATCTTGTACGGCGGGAGGCCGACGATCGACTGGCCTTCGAAGAGAATCTCGCCCTCGTCCGGCTCGTAGACGCCGGTGACGATGTTGAACAGGGTTGTCTTGCCCGCGCCGTTTGGGCCGATCACACTCACGATCTCGTGCTCGTCGACGTGGAAGTCGAGCCCGTCGATGACCAGCAACCCTCCGAAGGCCTTGGAGACGTTCGTGAGCTCCAGCATGCGGGCCATCAGACGATCTCGACCTTCGCCTGTCCGAAGAGCCCCTGCGGCCGGATGGTCATCACGGCGATCAGCAACAGGCCGAGGAGTACCTGCCGCGTCACCGAGGGCTGCTGGATCATCAGGTTCTCCCACACGAAGGCGGTGAGGTACAGCGTTGGCACGAGCACGCCGATCCGCCACCAGCCCTTGAGCTGCACGAGCACCGTCACGGAGACGATCAGCATGAGATAGCCGTAGACGGCGAGCCGACTCGGGTCAGCAGGGATCAAGACCCAATTCCCGATGACACCGTCGAGGAAGCCTCCCGACGTCACCTCGCCGGCCGTTCCGTCGGACCAGATGGAGCCGACGACCGCGTGCACGAGGATGCCGAAGAGCGCAGTTCCACCGAACGCGGCGAGCCTCTGCGGCCAGGACTTCAGCGTGAAGTAGACGGCGGCGATCACGGCCGCGTAGAAGAGGATGCGCGGTAGGTTCGGTGGCGACGTCGAATCGAGTGCTTGGTTGGAAGCGACGATGACGACGGCGCCGACGATCATCCCGGTGAGACTTCCCGTTCCGCCCAGGATCACGACGGCGTAGATGATGATCAGCACCGTCGTGCCGAAGTTCTGTGGGAACGCGCCGGTCTGCACAGCCGCGAAGATGCTCCCTGCGAGACCCGCGATACCGGCGCCGAAGCTGAACGCCATGATCTTCAGCCGGTTGACCGGCATCCCCATCAGCTCTGCGGAGAGCGGGTCTTCGCGGGAGGCTTTCCACGCGCGGCCGGTGCGCGACTCGCTGAGGGCGTAGAGAACGACGAGGAGAAGACCGACGGTGCCGAGCAGGAACCAGTAGTAGCCGCGTGTCGTGTCGATCACGATCCTGCCGCCGAAGAACGTCAGCGGGTCGACGTTGGCGAGGCCGTTCGAGCCGTTCGTGATCCCGGCGGGGTTGGCGGCGTTCGTGAAGACCAGGAAGGCCTGGCCGAAGAAGAGCGTCACGATTGCGAGGTAGTCGCCGAGCAGCCTGCGCGACGACGAGCCCAGAAAGACACCGAGCAGCGCGCACACGACGACGGCGATGGGGATCGTCTTCTCGGCGCCCCAGTGGTGGGTGTAGGTGTGACCGCCCGCCGAGTGGGTGCCCGAGAGGAACGCATAGATGTATGCGCCGAAGCCGAAGAACGCGACGTAGCCGAGATCCAGCAGCCCAGCCCACCCGACGACGACATTCAGCCCCAGCGCGAGCAGCGCGTAGATGAGGATGAAGACGCCGTAGTTGTAGAGGTTGCCGTTGCTGATCGGTAGAAACGGGACGATGATTGCCGGTGTCAGCAGGGCCAGCTTGCCCGCCGGCGGCAGGATCCCCCAGAGATGCTCGATCCGACCACGCAAGCCGGAATGGCGCTCTCGACGGTCATCTGACTCGGCGACCCACTGGTCGACGCCGATGCCACTGGTCTCGGCGGGCTCGGCACCCTCGGTTGTGCCTTCGGGGCGTTCGGTCACTGGATCTACACCTTCTGCAACGCCGGGGTGCCGAGGATCCCGGTGGGCCGGACCAGCATGACTGCGATCAGGATTCCGAACACCACCAGCGAGGACCAGTTGCCGCTCAGGTAACCGTTCGCCCACGACTCGACCAGCCCGACGAGCAGGCCCCCGAGCATCGCGCCGGGGATGCTGCCGATCCCGCCGACGACAGCGGCGGTGAAGCCCTTCAGGCCCGCGAGAAAGCCCATCAGGTGGTAGATCTGGCTGAAGAGCAGCCCGAACATCACCCCGGCCGCCCCGGCCAGCGCAGAGCTTATGAAGAACGTTCCGGCGATCACGCGGTCGGTGTCGATCCCCATCATGGACGCCGCCTCTCGGTCGAACGAGACGGCGCGGATCGCTTTCCCGAGCCGCGTCCAGCGGACGAGTGCGACGAGTGCGACCATGAGAGCGACGGCGAGGACGAAGACCATCAGTCCGAGGTACTGGACGAACACACCGCCGTCACCGCCGAGATGGAGCCCGTCGTAGCTGATCAGGGTGAAGCCGTCGTAGTTGCGGTATGAGGTGCCGAAGAGCAGCAGCGCCGAGTTCTCGAGAAAGAACGCCACGCCGAGCGCGGAGATGAGCGGCGCGATCCGCGGAGCGTCGCGAAGCGGCCGATAGGCAAAGCGCTCGATCGCAAGCCCGAGGAGGCCCGAGCCGATCATCGCGACCGAAAACATGCAGAGGACGAGCAGCACGACCGGAATCGCCGGGCCGAGCGGTCCACCGAGAACGGTCAAGACGCCGAAGCCGATGAACGAGCCGATCATGTAGACGTCGCCGTGCGCGAAGTTCAGCAGCTTCAGAACTCCGTAGATCATCGTGTACCCGAGCGCGATCAGCGCATACAGACTGCCGAGAATGAGGCCGTTCACGGTGAGCTGCAGAAAGAAGACCCAGGGCGACGTGCCAGCCGGGACCGGGCCGAAGTGGACGGCAATGAGCGTCCAAGCGATCAGCGCCACGCCCAAGCCAGCGAGGTTTACGAGCTGTTGCCGGAGGTTCGCGTTCACGGTCGGGTCCCAACACTTTCAGACTGCATGCAACTCGTCACGGAGTCGCATCCAGTCCTGACTGGCGAGGAGCAGTAAGAAAGGCGTGCGGCCCACCGAGTGGGCCGCACGCCGTCTCTTCTGAGTCGGACCGAAGCGCTAGCCGACCCGCTTGTACGTTCCGTCGCTTTGGATCTGGTAGACCCCGAACCCGCCGTGGCGGAGGTTGCCGTTCTTCTGGAAGTCGATACGGATTCCCAGGAGCGAGGCTTTCGCGAGAATGTTGACCTTGGCTATCTGCGCACGGACTTCCGCGCGGGTGGCCTTGCCGTCGGCGCACGCCCTGGTGACCGCCAGGACTGCGACCTGCGCGGCGACGTAGCTCGGAGCTCCGAAGAACTCAGCGTTTCCGCCGTGCGCATTCTGGAACGCCTTGACGACCGCGAACTGCGTGTCGACCGGGAAGAACGAGACGTACGACCCGGTGATCTTCCACGTTGCCGGGTCGAACAGGCCGTCCGAGCCGAACATCGTGATGCCACCCTTGCCGGCCGCCCTGAGCTGCTGCCCGAAGGTCTGGGCCTGCGGCGACAGCTGCCACGGCGTGTAGACGACCTGCGTGTTGCCCGGGATCTTCGCGATGTTCGACGAGAAGTCCGAGGCCTGCTGGCTGATGGAATCGCGCGTGACAGTGACGCCCCTCGCCTTCAGGATCGCCTGCACGCCGTCCGCGAGACCCTGCGAGTAGGTCTCCTGGTCGTCGATGATGTACACGCGCGTCGCATTGAGCTTCTTGGTGATGTAGTTGGCCACCGTCGGACCCTGAATCGAGTCGTTGGGCACCGTCCGATAGAAGTATCCGGTGCGGTTGCCGTCGGTCACTCCGTCGGTGAGCGAGGTGCGTGTCGCCGAGCCGGAGACGTAGCCGAGCCCGCCGGACACATACGCGGATGTCGAGGCTACGACCTCCTGGCTGCCGGCCGGGCCGACAACCGCGAGCAGCTTCGAGTTGGACGCGAACGACTGCGCGACGGCAACGGCGAACGACGTGTTGACGCCCAGCTGCGTGTCGCCCTGGATGACCTTGATCTTGCGGTTCTTGTTTACCTTCAGCTTGTTCCAGTTGCTCACGAAGAACTGTGCCCAGTCGACCTGATCGCTCCCGATCGACGCTGCGGGGCCTGTGATCGGAGCGGCCATCCCGATCGTACGAGTGCTGCCGCAGGTGATCGTTGCCGCTTTGGCAGCCGACGCAGCGGCACCATTGTCGGTAGTTGCGACCGCCACGGCTGCAAAGATGAGCGCGAGAATCGGCGCGACGACGAGCGTGACCTTCAATTTCATGCGTTGCCCTCCTAGGTGGGGATTGCACCAACATTCGACGTCGAACGCCTCCACATGTTGTCCGGACCGTTGCACCGAGTCCGACGCCGCAGCGATCAAGTCTCACACCCGGGCGCACGTGATGTCAATCAGCGGAAGGCTCATCGGCGTCGGCCCACGCGTCGGAAAGCCTGTGTCCGGTGCCATTCGCTCTGTGAATGCATCTTCGGCCGCACGTTCATGACGCCGTGATCGACCGTCTCGCAGAGCGAGCGGTGCGAATGAGATCGACGGGGCGCTAGAAGTAGAACTGCTTCCAGGCCTCCCACCACGTGTCGGCGCGTGACACGACGCGTGCGAGCGTCGATCAGCTCGACGCCTGCGCGAAAGCGAAGAGCGTGAGCTGCACTCGTGTTCTTGTACTCGACCGGATCTCGCACGGACGGCCCGGATCGTAGGGCGATACCGCCGCGAGATCGGACAGCGCGCGCTTCGCGCCGTCCTTCGATGAGCTCGCGGGCACGAGCCGGCGTGAGATTCCGCGCACTCGCTGCGCTGAACCCGACCTTGACCGCGACGGTCGTGAGCCCCTCGCCCAGAAGGTCGCTGCCCTCGCGACAGGACGCATCGTCGCCCGTGACGAGAAGGACGGGACATCCCCACGTTCCGCACAGCGCAGCATTGACGCCCGTCTCGCCGACGAGTGTGCCGTTGAACCAGAGGTTCTGGAAGTCGCGGCCCGAGATCGTGTGATTCATGACGCCGTCGGCCGTGCCGGCTCGTGCGTGCATCCCGACGAAGAGCGCGGCGTCACAGCCTTCCTCGAGGAATGCCGTGTACTCGGTCCACTCGTCCTGCACGACGAACTCGCACGCCGGATCGAGATCCTCCGGGATGAGCGAGTTGAAGGTCCACCCTTTCCCGGCGCCGTGGCAGTCCATGACGACGATCTCGGTGGCGCCTGCCGCCTTGGCGCCGCGCACCGCGGCGTTGATCTCCTGCGTGTAGAGCTTGCGACCTTCCTCGTACAGTGCCTCGCCGCCCGTCGTCTGCTCCCACTTGACGATCCCGGCGACGCCTTCCATGTCCGAGATGACGTGGACGCGCACAGCAGTAGCCTAGGTCGTCGCAGAGAGCATGGAAAGCCGAACCGTCCATCACCCAGACCGAGGAGGAGCCGTGAACGCCTCGCTCGCAGGCCGCAAGGCCGTCAACGCCCACACGACGCCGTTCCTCCCGTACGACATGGAGGGTCCCGTGCAGCCCGAGATGAGCTGGCTCCCGGTCAGCTACGACGAGGCGACGGGTCAGGGGACGTACCTGATGCGCATGCAACCCGGCGCGGTGACGATCGCCCACGACCACGCCGGGATGGAGGAGTTCCTGATTCTCGAGGGTGATCTCGTCGACTCGGACGGAACGGTGTTCGGCCCGGGCGACTTCGTGAGCTACGACGCCGGGACACACCACAACTCCTGGACGGAAACGGGCTGCCTCATCGCCGTCTTCGAGTGGCAAGGGACTGACGGCCCAACGAACGAGCAGTAGACCGACCAACCATCCCGAAGAAGCAGTCGATACGACGCGGCCGCGAAGCGGACGCCTTCAGGGATCCTCGCGATCGAGATTCGCGCGAGCGAATCTCGATCTGCGAATGAGAAGGGCGGCGTCGTCCGCCGCCCCTTCTCGAAGCTCCAGGCCTGGCTGATTGCCGTCAGTCCCAACCGGGAGTCGCCCTCGCTATCGGCAGGCGAACGAGGAGGCTTGAGCGCCAGGAATGCGGTGATCACTAGACGCGACGCGCCGCGACCGCGGCGCCTTCAGGGATCCTCGCGATCGAGATTCGCGCGAGCGACTCTCCGACGCAACACGATGAAACCGGCAGTAGCTGCGACGCGGCCGCGAAGCGGACGCCTTCAGGGATCCTCGCGATCGAGATTCGCGCGAGCGAATCTCGATCTGCGGACAAACTCAGGGGAACGGAGCGGGGTAGCCGCCAAGCCCCCGCTCTCTCCGTCCCCGGCAAGCTCCTCCGTGGAGGAACTGCTCCTTCACCCCTCAGTGATCTCACGCGGGAGGCCGCCGCATCGCTGCCCGCTGTGAGTGAACGCACTGTCGTCGATTCCCCCAGCGCGGGCGTCACCCGGAGGCGCTTGACCTCTCCCCCGTGCGGTGTTGACTTCCGCGCTTGACTCGGACCCTCGCTTCGGAAGCGCGCGACCCGCCGCGCCCCGTGGTGGAATGCAGCGATGAGCCGATTCCTCGAGAGACTCGCGAGCGGACCTCCCCTCGTGGGAGACGGCGGGATGGGAACCCTCGTCTCGAGCGCCGTCGCGCGGCTTCGCTGCCCCGAGGAGGCGAATATCCGTGCACCCGAGAGCGTCCTCTCACTCCACCTCGGTTTCATCCGGGCGGGCGCAGATCTCATCGAGACGAACACGTTCGGGGCGAACCGCCGAAAGCTCGCCGACCAGTACCTCGAGGACGAGGTCGCGGCGATCAACGAGGCGGCGGTGAAGATCGCGCGGGACGCGCGCGAGGTCTCGGGTGGCGACGTGTTCATCGCCGGCTCGATCGGGCCGCTGGGCGGGCCGGTGAAGGATCGCGGTGCGGTCTTCGCCGAGCAGGCGCAGCTCCTCGAAGGCCGCGGCGTCGACCTCTTCATGATCGAGACGTTCTACGAGCTCGACGAGCTTCTCACGGCGATCCGCGCAGTGCGGGCGATCTCCGCGCTGCCGATCGTGGCGCTGCTGACCTTCGACGAGGACTCGCAGACGCTCGGAGGCGTTTCGGCGGAGGACGCGGCACGCACGCTCGCCGAGCTCGACGTCGCCGCGATCGGCGCCAACCACGGCGTCGGCCTCCAGGCCGCGCTCCGCGCGATCGAGCGCATGGGCGAAAGCGGCAAGCCGCTCGCCGCGCTCCCGAACGTCGGGCTTGCGAGCCTCGCGGGCGAGCGCGTCATCTTTCCGCACGCGACGCCGGAGTACTTCGCCGAGTTCGCAGCCCATGCACGAGAGCTCGGCGCGCGGATCATCGGCGGCTGCTGCGGAACGACGCCCACCGAGATCGCGGCAATCCGTGCCGCCGTCGACGAGGATCGCAGCCCGCGCACGCGGCTCGTGGTACGAGAGCGCGAGATCGTCGTCTCGGCCGCCGAGCCCGAACGCGAGACGCTGCTCGAGCGCAAGCTCCGCGACGGCGAGTTCGTCGTCTCGGTCGAGATCGATCCGCCGCGAGGAGGCAACGCGCACGCGATGCTCGAGCTCGCTCGCGCGCTGCACGACTCGGGCCACGTCGACGTCGTCGACGTGAACGACAACCCGCGCGCGCGGGCGCGCATGAGCGGCCTCATCGCGTCGGCGACGATCGAGCGTGTCGTCGGCCTCGAGACCATCCCGCATCTGACGCCGCGCGACGCGTCGATCGCGGGCCTCGAATCGATGCTGCTCGGCACGCACGCAGAAGGGATTCGCAACATCCTCGCCGTCACCGGTGATCCGCCCGAGGCCGGCGACTACCCCGGCGCACGCGGTGTGTACGAGGTCGACTCGATCGGGCTCGCGCAGATCATCTCGCGCATGAACGCCGGCGAAGACTTCAACGGGCGCGAGATCGACGCACCGACCTCGTTCTTCCTCGGCGTCGCCGTCAACCCGGCCGCAGACGACCTCGACTACGAGCTCGAGCGTTTCGAGCGGAAGCTCGAGGCCGGGGCGCAGTTCGCGATGACGCAGGTCCTCTTCGATCTGTCGTATCTCGAGGCGTTCCTCGACCGGCTCGGGGGCTCGTGCCCGATTCCACTCCTCGTCGGGATCTTCTATGTCCGCAGCCACCAGCTCGCGCTGCGTCTCCACAACGAGGTTCCCGGGATCGTCGTGCCCGAGCACGTCCAGGAGCGGCTCCGCAACGCGGGCGCCGATGCCGGAGACACCGGGCTCGCGATCGCGCGCGAGCTCCTCGACGCGTCACGCGAGCTGGCTGCCGGCGTCTACGTCATCCCCCCGTTTCGCCAGCCCCACGCCGCGCTCGACCTGTTCGCGTAGGGGCGAGATACATCTCGCCCGTTACGGGGCGCACTCGGTCGCGGCGACCGGCCGCCGCCCGGCCTGCGCGAGCGCCTTGCGCACCAGGTCGGCCGGAATGCCGTAACCGCCCGTCTCGCGCGGGCGCCGCGCGAACACCGTCGTGCGCACGTGTCCCTCTGCGTCGATGCCCGGACCGCCCGAGCTCCCCGGCTCTACCGCGCCGCGGATCGTCGTGATCTGACGCGTGATCGGGCCTCGTCCGTACGCATCGCGACTGAGAACGGCTGCCGTGCCACCGAGCCGGCCGGGCGTGCGCGTGAGCGGGCCGTTGCGCGGGTATCCGACCAGCGCGAGCGCCGTACTGCGCTCGGGCGACTCCAGCACGAGCGAGCGGATCGCGAGTCCCGGGACGCGCAGCACGGCGAGGTCGTTCGACACGTCGAAGGAGACGACCGTCGCCGTGAACGCTCGACCGCCGGCCGTGTCCACGCGGGGTTCGCGGATGCCCGCGACCACGTGGGCGTTCGTCACGACGAGCCCGCGCGACGCAACCCAGCCAGAACCCTCGACGCCGAGCCCGCAGGCGATCCCCGTCACGCGCACGACGCTCTTCGATGCGCGCACGACGTCGGGATCGGTCGCGAGCGCCTTCTCGGGGGGCGCGACGATGGCCGGCGGCCCGAGAAACACTCCGATCGGGTCGACGCGCTCGAGCTCCTCGAGCAGACGCTCGGGCGGAAGGACGTCGTTGACCTCGGAGAGAATGGCCGAGCGCTGCACCGAGCGGCGGAGATCGGTCTCGCCGGGCAGATAGAGCAGGACGGCGCCGATCGCCCAGCAGAGGAAGACGCCCGCCACGAGCCCGAGCACCAACCCGGCGAAGCGATCGAGCAGGCGCATTCCGGGGATCACGCCGATGCTCGTGCGGAGCATGCTGGCCGCCATCCCCGCGAGCCCGCGCATGAGGGTGCCGAGGAGGACCGCACCGGCCAGCGCGACGACCGGGACGTACGGCGAGCCGTCACTGAGGATCACCGGCGCGAGCCGTGCGCCGAGGTACGCACCGAAGGCGAAACCGGCAAGCGAGAACGCCCCACGAAGAAATCCGGTCGAGATCCCGTACAGCCCGGCGACCGCGACGACGATGATTACGACCCAGTCGGCGGTGGACACGTCCACTGAGCTACGTGCCGAAGCCTCCGATCCCTGCCGCGCGGCTACAATCCCGCGACTACGGGGGCGTAGTTCAGTTGGTTAGAACGCCGGCCTGTCACGCCGGAGGTCGCGGGTTCGAGTCCCGTCGCTCCCGTCTCGGAAACCAGCTCGTGGAGCGGGTTTCGTTCTGTCCGAGATCGTCACCGGGGTGCCCGACCGGCTCGTTGGCGAATGAACCGGCAAGTTCAGCGATGAGAACCTCGGCGTGGGCAGCCTCAATCTCCACGGGCCTGGCCTACGGCAGACAGCGCCCGAGCTTCGCCTGTATTGACTCGTTACGCTCACTGTGGTTGTGTCCGCGCTCGCGAGGAGGGCCATTCGTCTGGCATCGGACTTGAAGCGCCAGACCGACGAGCGAGGGGTTAGCGATGCAGCGAGGTGGCTTGGAGAAGGCGCTTCTGGGGCTTGGCATGTTTACGGCAATCGCGTACCTCATCGTCGGCGTCGCGGGCGCGATCTGGCCGGGGCACTGGGACGACGCTGCGGCGAGCGACCAGATCCTGTGGGCCGTATTCCTCATCGCTGGCGGGCTACTGGTGCTCGCGGGACTCCGGTTGCTGCGTCGTGCGCCCGCTCGCGGGGCGACGCTCGTGTCGATAGGGGCGGTGCTCGGGGCGCTCCCGATCTTCTGGGCGCTCCTGCCGCTTCTCCTCGCGGTCGCCCTCATCGTCGCTCGATCTTCGGCGCTCCTGCCGCTTCTCCTCGCGGTCGCCCTCATCGTCCTCAGCGTGCTCCACGCCAGACGAGCGGCGCGATCCCAGATAGCCAAGCCAGCTTCTTAGCCGCTTGGTTCTCGCCGCTGGTTCCCGTGGCAGTCCTGTCACGCCGGAGGTCGCGGTTTCGAGTCCCGTCGCTCCGGTATTCGCAGGTCCGCTTCGCTCCCAGCCCGGGACATCGACTGCCTTCCGAGGTCAGCTGACCAGCAATGCCGCGGCACCGAGGACGACGCCGACCACAATCGCTACGAGCGCCCACACGAAGACCGCGACTCCCGCGACGAGGATCGCAGGAGTCGCTGCGCTCTCGCCGAGATCGGCCTGATGCTCCAGGCGCTCGATCTCACGGAGAGGGTGGGAGGCGAGACGGCCGAGCTCGTGCCGGAGCTCCAGCGAGAGACCAGAGGTGCGTGTGTCGTATCCGTTCACATCCGGAGTCTCCGCGGACCGCCAGATGCACCGCATCAACCAGTCGGATGGTCAGTGGAGTGACGTCGCTTTCGGGTGGCGGCCACCCGACGGAGGACGCCGATCCATCCCGACGATCCGCCGATCGGTCGGTGCCGGCAC
>CAWHYV010000001.1:0-131811 GCA_963833725.1 uncultured Gaiellaceae bacterium | reverse complement strand
TTGCCGAGGCCTCCGACGGCCACCATGACGACGAACTGGATGCTGAGGACGATCGGGAAGGCCTCGGGTGAGACGATGAGGAACGAGAACGTGAAGAGACCGCCGCCGAGGCCCGCGAGTGCCGCGGCGAGGACGAACAGCCGGAGTTTGTAGCTCGCGACGGGAATCCCCGATGCGGCTGCCGACGGCTCGTCCGTCGCGATCGCCTGGAGGGCGCGGCCCACACGCGAGCGAACGAGGTTCGTCGCGAGGAGCAGGGCAATCGCAACGATCGCCCAGACGACCGCCGCGTGCAAGGGTCCGTTGAGCTCGTGCCCGAACACCGTGAGTGGCTTCGTCACCGTGATGCCGTACTGGCCACCGGTGAAGTGATCCCAGGCGGACAGGACCGAGAACGCGATGAGGTGGAGGGCGAGCGTCGCGAACGCGAGGTAGTGGCCGTGGAGCCGCAGGAGCGGGATTCCGATCAGCGCTGCGAGCAGGCCGGCGACGAGGGGCGCGGCGAGGACGGCGAGCAACGGGGAAACGCCAGCGTCGGGGTCGACGAAGCGGGTGTCCGGATCGATTCCGACCGTGAGGATGGCCGACGTGTACGCGCCGATGAGAAAGAAGGCGCCCTGTCCGAGCGATATCTGTCCCGCATACCCCATGAGGAGCGTGAGCCCGATCGTCACCAGCGCATAGAGCCCCATGCGGTCGTAGAGGGCGACGTCGAACGTCGAGAGCTGGTACGGCAGCCAACAGGCGAACACCGCCCCCGCCAGGATCAGCCCGATCCGCACGCGTGTAGGCAAGGGGACTCGGGCACGCTGAATCACGGCACGCGCCTCGTGCGAGACGCTCGCGATCTCGGCCCGCGAGCGCCATCCGATGAGGACGAGCATGACGATCAGGGCGATGGTCAGGCTGTACTGCGGATCGACGTAGCCGACGACCATCTGCTCGAGGATCCCGAGCGCGTAGCCGCCGAGCAGGGCGAGCCGGATGGATCCGAGTCCGCCGAAGACCGCGGCCGCGAATCCATTGACGGTAATCGCGACATCGGAGCTGTACGTCATCGGGTTGCTCGGCGCGAGCAGCGCGCCTCCGAGGGCACAGAGGGCACCCGCGCCGACGAACGCGACGACTGCGAGCGAGCGGATGTTGAGACCCACGAGCTCGGCGGCGCGCCGTGAGTCCGAGCACGCGACGAGCGCCTGCCCGACGATCGTCCATCGCAGGAACAGCGTCAGCGCGAAGGCGCAGAACAGCGCCACACCCGCGATGAGGACGTACTGCGGCTGGACGAGCACTCCTCCGATGTCCCAGGCTGTGTCGGAGACACCCGGGTAGCTTCGCGGGATGTCCCCGAACTTCAACAAGAGCACAGCCTGCGCCAGGAACGCGGCTCCCAACGTGATGATCGTGCTCGCGAGGCCTGTCGTCCGATCGCGGAAGCCGACGGCGACGACCGCGAGGAGCGACGACACGAAGGCGGCGATGAAGATCGCCACGATCATCGCGAGCACCAGCGGCATGTCGTCGGAGAGCTGGAAGGTGAAGAGACCGCCGATGACGACGAAGACACCCTGCGCGAAGTTCACGATCCCGGTCGTCCGGTAGACGAGCACGAGGCTCATCCCGACCAGCGCGAACGCCGATCCGGTCGACAGTCCGACGACGACCAGCTGCAGGAACTCCGTCATCCGGGACCGGTCCCGAGGTAGGCGCCGTGCACTTCCGGTCGGTCGCGGATCTCGCCGCTCTGGCCCTCGAGCACGATCCGTCCCGTCTCGAGGACGTAGGCGCGCTCGCACAGGTCGAACGCGAGAAGCGCGTTCTGCTCGACGAGCAGGATCGCGACGCCGTCCTCCTCGTTCAGCCGGTGGAGGAACTCGACGAGCTGCTCGACCACGAGCGGCGCCAGGCCCAGCGAGAGCTCGTCGATTGCCAGCGCTCGAGGTTCGGCCATCAACGCCCGTCCGATCGCGACCATCTGCTGCTCGCCTCCGGACGTGCGTCCGGCCGGACGGTCGCGGAGCTCGTAGAGCTTCGGCAGAAGGCCGTAGATCCGCTCGAGCCGCTCGCGAGCCTCGGCGCGGCGGCGAAGGTAGCGAATCGTCGACGTCACGATCTCCGTGCGGAACGACCGTCCAAAGGCGCCGAGCAAGAGGTTGGCCTCAACGGGGAGGCTCGGGAACACCTGGCGGCCCTCTGGCACCTGCGTCAGCCCGCGCCGGACGATCTGGTTCGGCGTCTTCCCTGAAACGTCGTCCCCGCCGACCCGGACCTCTCCACCCGCGGGCCGTACGACTCCGCAGACCGCGTTGAGGAGAGACGACTTTCCGGCTCCGTTCGCCCCCACGAGGGCCACGCGCTCGCCGGCGTCCAGACGCAGCGAGACGCCGTCGAGAGCCACCGCTGGCCCGTACCTGACCACGAGATCCCGGACGTCGACGAGCGTCGTCATATCGTGGTCGAGCCGAGGTACGCCGCGATTACGTGGGGGTCGGATCGGACCTCGGCCGGCGTTCCGTCTGCGATCACGCGTCCCCGGTCGAGAACGACGACGCGTTCTGCGAGCGCCCCGACGAACTGCATGTCGTGCTCGACGAGAATCATCGTGAGACCGCGCTGAGACAGAGTCCGCAGCGCTTCGATCAGCCGCTCCTTCTCCCCCGCGCGCAGCCCCGCGGCGGGCTCGTCGAGCAGGAGCAGCGACGGCTGCTGCGCGAGGGCGCGTGCGATCGCCAGGAGGCGGAGCTGTCCGAGCGGGAGAACCGCCGCAGGATCCGACGCGCGACCGTCGAGCCCCACGACCTCGAGCGCTCGACGGGCTTCCCGCCGCACCCACTCCTCCTCGCGCCATTGCCAGGGCGGCCGCAGCATGCTCTCGACGAAACCGGATCGCGAACGAACGTGGGCGCCGACAGCCGCGTTGTCGAGCACGTCGAGCTCGCTGAGCGGACGCGTTGTCTGGAAGACGGTCGCGAGCCCGCGGCGCGCCCTGCGGTGCGGCGGCCACCGCGTGACGTCCTGCCCCGCGACACGCACGGTCCCCTCGTCCACCGCGTGGAATCCGGAGACGCACCCGAGCAGCGTCGACTTGCCGGCTCCGTTCGGACCGATGAGGCAGGTCAGCGAGCCCTCGGCGATACCCAGCGAGACGTCGTCGACGGCTGCGACGGCGCCGAACGCCTTCGTTACGCCGAAGAGCTCACACACGAGCTGCGCACCCGGCTCGACCGCGACCGGAGCAGACGCAGCCCCCACAGATTCAGGCTACCTGAAACAGTTGGCCGTTGCTAGTCAGGAAAGCCGCCGCCGAGGTTGCGAACTGCCGCCTTGATCATGTCGAGGAAGGCCGTGCGATCGTCTGCGGAGAATCTTTCCAGCATCGCGCTCTCGAAATCCGTAACGGCCTCTTCGCAGGATGCGAGTACGCGCCGCCCTTTCGGCGTGAGCGTCGCCGGAAGCGTCCTGCGGTGATTGGGGTGGGGATTCCTCTCGATGAGGCCCTTGCGCTCGAGGGCGTGGATGACCTCGCTCATCGACTGGGGCGTCATGAATGCGCGCCGGGCCAGCTGAGAGGTCGAAAGCGGCGCCCCGTGCCGGCTCAGCACGCTGAGCGTCGTGAACTGGAGCGTCGTGAGATCGTGCTGAGCAACGCGCTCGCTGATGCCCGCGAACACCATCTGCTGCAGGCGCGCGATGGCGTACGACAGACGGGGCTCGGCGCGCGCGATCGCCTCGTCGACTTCGGCTGCCTGCCTCATCTCGAGAATCGTCTCACACGCCGCAGAGGCTGGCCGCTGGTGGAACACTGTCCGGTACTCGGTGGGCACCTGAGCCGCGCTCGAATCGAGCGGCGCCTCTGCCGACGCGGCAGCCGACTCCCCTGACACCAAGACGTATCGAGAGGCACTACGGGGTGGCGGACGGAGGTCTCGGTGCGTGAGCGCCGACCTCGAGCAGCGTGCCGAGATCGATGCCACGCTTGAGGATCTTTCCGGTAGGGCTCTTCGGCAGCTCGTCGACGAGGATGATCTGTCGTGGGTACTTGTACGCGGCGACGCGCTCCTTCGTCCACGCCTTCAGCTCGTCGGGATCGAGCGCAACTCCCGGGCGTGCCACCACGACCGCGGCGACGTCCTCCCCGAGCACCTCGTCGGGCACACCGACGACGGCCGCTTCGAGAACTCCCGGGTGCTCGTACAACACCTCCTCCACCTCGCGCGGGTAGACGTTGTAGCCGCCGCGGATGATCATCTCGGTCTTGCGGTCGACGAGGAACAGATCGCCGTCCTCGTCGAGGTACCCGAGATCTCCAGTGGAGAGCCATCCCTCGCCGTCGACCGCCTTCGCCGTCGCATCCGCGTCGTTCCAATAGCCGCGGATGACGGATGGACCGCGGAATTGCACCTCCCCTACGCCCCTCTCGTCCGCGTCCGCGATACGAACCTCGGTGCGGTCCGACGGCTTTCCGACCGAGCCCGACTTGCGGCGACGCCCCGTCGCGAAGGTCGTCGCCAGTCCGCTCAGCTCCGTCAGGCCGTAGCCCTCGTGAATGTCTGCGCCGAAGATCTCCTCGAATCGCCTCCCGACGTCGATCGGGACGGCAGCTCCGCCGATGTGTGCGATGCGCAGGGGCGGGAGCGTCTCCGGCGTCCGGCGCGATCTGGCACAGCGTGATGCACATCGTCGGCACGCCCATCATCACGGTCGTCCCGGTCTCGGTCATCGTCGCAAGCGCCGGAGCGGGCTCGAACCGCCGCAGCACGCACACCGCGGCGCCGACTCCGAACGCCGAGAACAGCACCTGCTGGCCGAGGACATGCGGAAACGGCGCGACCCCGAGAACGACGTCGTCTCGCGCGAACGACAGAGCGTCCGCCCCGAATCGCGCCGCCGCGCGAATTCCCCCGTGCGTGAGAATCGCCCCCTTGGGACGACCGGTCGTGCCCGACGTGAAGAGGAGCGCGGCCGGATCGTCGTCGGCGCGTTCGACGATGTCCGCGTGGACATCGCCCTCGGTAGGCAGTGGACGGTCGACGTACGCGGTCGGCGACGCGGCTTCGAGCCGCAACTCCACCTCCGGTGCCGCCAACAGGATGTTGAGCGGCACGGCGATCGCTCCGAGCCGCAGAATCCCGAAGTAGGCGGCGACGTACGCGGGCGTGTTGGGGAGTCTGAGCGCGACACGATCCCCCGTCCGCACGCCCTGCTTCCACAGAGCGCCCGCCGCGACGGCGGCGCGGCGGTCGAGCTCGCCGTACGAGAGCCGGCCACCCTCGAAGAAGAGGGCGTCCCGCTCGGGATGCTCGACAGCCCGGTCGGCGAGAAGATGGGCGAGGTTCGTCACGAAGCGCGGTGGAGCCGATCCCCCGATGCGCCGCAGATAGGCGGAGCGCCGCAGCCGCCGGTTCAAGGGCGTCTGCGGCGCTCGCATTCCTACTTCTTCTTCGTGAATGCCGCGCCGAAGAGCGGCTTGACCTGGCAGTTCTGGATTCTGCCGACCCACATCGAGTCGAGCTGAAGACCCTGGTGGTTCGTGGGCGAGAGGTAGATCTTGCCCGCGGGGGTCACGAGCCCGCGAAGCTTCGTCTCGAGCGCGGTATTGATGCCCGCCCGAGTAGCGCTTCCCCGTTCGATGGCGGCCTTGTACGCCCAGAGCGCTCCGGCCGCATCGCCGTCGAAGTTCGAGACCGGCCGCTTCAGGATGGTGCGCAAGAGCGCAGCCTGAGTCCGCACCGGGTTCGACTTCGGGAGGAACGTCCACGCCGTGGCGAGGAACGAGTTGACGATCGGCGCCGTTCACGTCACCGCACGTCCCCTGGAGGAACTGCGGAGAGACGTTGGCGCCGGTCAGGACGAGCCGCTGAGGCAGCTGCAGCTGCTTGAACTGCTTCACGATCGTCGCCCCGGCGGGCGTCGCCGTCCAGAGCCAGAGGGCCTGAGCGTCCGAGTTCTTGATCCTCGTCAGCTCGGCCGAGAAGTCGGTCGACGCCGGCGAGAAGATCGTCGTGTCCACGATCTCGAGGCCGTACTTCTTCGCGAGCTTCGCCACCTGGTTCGGGCCGTCACGCCCGTAGCCGCCGTTGTCACCCATCAGCCACACGCGCTTGACGCCGATGCTCTTCAGGTACGCGGCCTCGCTGTACGCATACAGCCGCGCCGTCGCCGTGAGGATGTACGCGTACGGCTGGGGTGGCTCGACGAGCGTCGTCGGCGGCGAGAGCGCGATGAACGGGATCTTCGCCTGGCTCGCGATCGCCCCGGTCGCGACCGCTGCGGCGGCATTGCCCGAGCCGAAGATGCCGACGTACTTGGCGTCGCTGATGAACTTCTGCACGTTCTGGACCGCCTGCGACGGGTTCGAGGCGTTGTCGAGAACGTCGACCACCACGCGCCTGCCTCTGATGCCGCCGCGCGCGTTCCAGTACGCGACGACAGCTTCGACGGCCTGGCGGTCGCTCTGGCCGACGAGCTGCGTCGGGCCGGTCAGCGGCGCATCCATGCCGAAGTAGATGGGGCCTGCCTGTGAGGGGCTCGTCGCGGACGCCGACACGAAAACGAGGGCGATGACCGCTGATACGGCGGCCACGACGACACCCGTCCTGCTCATACTCATCAAGGCTCCCTTCGGTATCGAATGAGGCAGCGTCGCCTCAACGGCATGAGTTTAAGGGTGCCTGCGACTGATGTCCAGCGTGCGTCCTCGTACGCCTTCAATTGCAGGTAGCCTGAAATTCCGCCCGAGCTCGAGAGGGATGCGATCGATGTGCCAGCAGCGCCAACCCGGGACGGAACGCGTGAGCTTCGACGTCGCCGCCATCGGCGTCCCGGGAGAGGACGTCGTGTACGAGGTCACCGAGGCGGCCGTCCAGGCGTACGCAGAGGCGACCGACGACGTCGCCGGAGGGCCGGTCTTCGCAGTCGTGCCCGCCTGGAGGACGATCGCACCGGCATCGCGGTCAGTAGCGCAGGGCGACGTCCGGCGCTACGTCGTCCACTACGAGCAGGACCTGCGGCTGCACCGTCCCATCGCTCCCGGGATGACGCTCGTCTCGCGCGCGACTCCGATCGCGCTCCTCCCGCGCCCGAACGGGACGTCGCTCGTGATCAAGACCGAGACGCGCGACAGCGACGGCGAGCTCGTGAACGAGCAGTACATAACGGAGTTCTTTCGCGGAGTCACGGCCGAGGAAGGTGTCGGTGAGCGGGCACCCGACCACCGCCTCGAGGTCGACGGGGAACCGCCGCTGGCGGAGGTGACGTACGCCGTCGCCGACGACCAGACGGTCAGGTACGCCGCTGCCTCTGGAGACGACTTCGCGATTCATCTCGACGACGGGTTCGCACGACAGGTTGGGCTCCCCGGCCGAATCGTGCACGGGCTCTGCACGATGGCGTTGGCGGGACGCGCAGTTCTGGAGGCCGCGGGCGTCGACGACCCGCGGACGGTGACGCGCGATCGCGGTCCGCTTCTCAGCACCGCTGTTCCCGGGCGAATCGGTGACGACGAGAGTCTGGCAAATCGATCGCGCCCTCGGCTTCGAGTCGCAGAACGGGGAAGGCAAGCCCGTTCTCAAGGACGGCCGCGTCGAGCTCCGTTGAGCTACGAGCACGAGGTCGCGCCCACCGCGCTCGTCGGGGCGATCAGCCGCTCCTCCGGCTCGGCCGGGCGATCCGCCCGAAAGACGTGCGTGGGCGCGTCCGAACTCTCGAGATCCGGAAGCGGCGCATCGGCTCCCCGGATGCACCGTCGGTTACAGAGACCGCTTTCGGTCGGATCGGTGCCGTAAGAGCACGGTGATGCCCCCGGCATGAATCGAACATGCGCACGCGGTTAGGAAGCGCCGTCTGACCGCGTAGAAGCAGCGTAGAAGCAGCGACCTGAGGACTACGTCGAAGGGCTACGCGCCGTTGTCTCAGGTGACGACACTCTCACAGTCCGCCAGGTTGCAAGTCCGCTGAGAGGCGTGGCGTTGTTCTAGGCGATGACGCTGCGGCTTACGACCCAAAGTCGGCGTCTTGGCCAGTGCCGATGCTTCTGGCTCCCACTGTTCGGAGTCCGGGCAAGGAACCGTTAAGAACTGCGCAAGCGACACGCAATCCGGGGCGCTCTAGGCTTACCCGGTGGTCGTCCTGCTCGCGATCGGATTCGTCGCGGGCGTGATCACGGCCCTCTCCCCGTGCGTCTTGCCTGTGCTCCCGATCGTCTTCGCGGGAAGCGCTGCCGGAGACGGAAATCGGCGCGCATTCGCGATCATCGCCGGTTTGGTCGTGAGCTTCACGACGTTCACGCTCACGGCCGGTGCGCTGCTTGCGGCGCTCGGATTGCCGCAGGACCTCCTTCGTAACCTCGCGATCGCGATGCTGTTCGTGCTGGCAGCCACGCTCGTGTTTCCGCGCTTCGGGGTGCTGATCGAACGCCCGCTCGCCTTCATGAGCCGCCGCCGTGTCGGTGATCGCGGCGCATTCCTTCTTGGCGTCAGTCTTGGCCTTGTGTTCGTGCCGTGCGCCGGGCCCGTGCTCGCGACGATCAGCGTGCTGAGCGCGCAGCACCGCATCTCACTCGGCACCGTCTTGCTCACGCTGTCGTACGCGCTCGGTGCCGGCTCGATCCTTCTCTTGGTGGCGATCGGGAGTCAGCGTGTGACGCGACCACTTCGCACGCACGGGCTCGCATTCCGGCGTGCGATGGGCCTCGTCGTCGTCGCTGGCGCGCTGGCCATCGTCTTCAACGTCGACCAGGATCTCCAGACGAGACTGGGCTCCTACTCGACCGTGCTGCAGAAGCACGTCGAGGAGACGTCGTACGCGCGCGCGCGCCTCGCCGATCTGCAAGGGAGAGCGGATTCGCTCGCCGCCCGGGGTGCGACCTCAGCCGGTGTGCTTCCGGATTACGGAGCTGCGCCGGAGTTCAGTCAGATCGACCGCTGGCTCAACACCCCCGGCGACCGGCCGCTCTCGATCGCGGGGCTGCGAGGGAAGGTCGTGCTTCTCGACTTCTGGACCTACTCGTGCATCAACTGCATCCGCACCGTGCCGCACCTCCGTGCGCTGTATTCGGCGTACCACTCGCACGGCCTCGAGATCATCGGAGTGCACACACCCGAATTCGCGTTCGAGCACGTCCCCTCGAACGTTCGCCGAGCCACGCACGACCTGAACGTGACCTGGCCGGTCGCGCTCGACAATGCGTACGGCACCTGGAATGCGTACTCGAATCAGTACTGGCCTGCCGAGTACCTCCTCGACCGCGCAGGACATGTGCGACATGTCCAGTTCGGCGAGGGCGACTATGAGAAGACGGAGGAGTCGGTTCGACTGCTCCTGGGTTCGGCCTCTCCACCCGCAGCCTCCGTGATCGACGCGACGCCGACCGGGCGAGCGACACCGGAGACGTATCTCGGCTACGCCCGACTCGACCGGTCCCGGTATCGAGGAAACATGCCGCGCCCGAAGGTGAAGAGCGAGTACACCTTTCCGAACGAGCTGCCGGGCGGCTACATCTCGTACGCGGGCGAGTGGACGATTGGGGACGAGAGCGCGGTGGCCGGCAACTCGGCGCGCCTGCGACTCCACTTCAACGCCCGCTTCGTGTACGTCGTGCTCGCCGGTCACGGGCGGGTGCGCGCGCTCCTCGACGGCCGCCCCGTCGGCGTTCTGCGAGTGAACTCGAACCGGCTGTACACGGTTGTGGAGGGAAAGCAGCCCCACGACGCACTCCTCGAGCTGCGCTTCTCGCCGGGGGTCGAGGCCTACAGCTTCACGTTCGGGTAGGCCGACGAGGCCGTTCGCTTGCCGCAGCGGACGGCCTCGTCGAGGTGAGGAAGTAGACGGGAGTGACGTGCTCCCCGCCGTGTCAGGGTGTGCTACAGCACCGGACAGTTGACGACGATGGGCATCGCCTTGACGGTCACGTCGCCCGAACGCTGTGCGGCCCGCACGGCAGCCGCGGAGCGAAGGACGCGCGGCGTCTCGTTCGCCTTCCATGTGACGAGGTTCACCGCCCACAGGGGCGTGTAGTCCTTTCGGCCTGGCACCGTATCGATGACGTTCCGCTGGCCGTCGTTGCCGTTCGTGAATGCCCAGATCGGTGCGACCTTGTTTCCGGCTCGCAGCTTCACGGGACCGAAGTCGAGATACGAGACCACCTGCCCGCGATAGAAACCGAGTGTCACGTCCTGCGAGTACGTCTTGACGGGCCCGTCGGCGGCGAGCGCGGGAAGCGCGACGGCGGCCGCACAGGTCAGCACCACGAGCATCGCGGCGAGTCGATTCATGTACGAACTCCTCCTGTCCATTGACTCCCGCGACCGTACGACGTCCGTCTTTCGCCCCGCTTGCGATCGAATGAACGCTTCGTGAACTTCGTCGCGGCGCCGCTCACGTCCATGGCGGCGCAATCGTGTCGTAAGAACTCGGCAAGGTTTGCGTGCGACCCTCGGCGAGACAACGGGAGTTCAACCTGCGTAGGAGGCCATGTGAACCGTCCCCGCCGTATGACATTCGCATCCGCTGCGACCACCGTGATCGCCTTGCTCGCCGCCCCGGCGGCGATGTCGCTCGTCGAGACGAACCCGAAGCCGCCGGCGGTCAAGGTGAAGAACCGCTCGTTCGGCAACATCCTCCAGAGCGCGAACAAGCTCCCGCTCTACTACTGGAGCGTCGAGAAGCGCGCCGGCGGGAAGATCCGGTGCACTGGTGAGTGTGCACGAGTGTGGCCGCCGCTCGTCGTCAGGTCGCGGACAGCTGTATCGCCGACGTTGCGCGGGGTGAAGGGCAAGTTCGGTGTGGTCAAGCGCGCCGACGGCCGGCTCCAGGTCACCTTCAGAGGCTTGCCCCTGTACGCGTACCACGATGACCCGCCGAACACGGTTCTCTGCGACAACGTCGACGGCTGGTTCGTCGTCCGCGTCTAGATGGTCGCAAAACGCCACCGGAGGCACACTTAGATGGTGAAGACCGTTCTCGTCGTCGACGACGAGCCCATCGTGCGCGAGGTGGTCGTCCGCTACCTCGAGCGCGAGGGATACCGAACGCTCGAGGCAGGTGACGGCGATGCTGCCCGCGACGCGCTCGCTCGGACTTCCCCGGATCTCGTGGTGCTGGACGTGATGCTCCCTGGCACGGACGGACTTGAGCTCTGCCGTTGGATCCGTTCGACCTCAGCGCTGCCGGTGATCATGCTCACGGCCCGCGGCGAGGAGGCCGATCGAATCGTCGGGCTCGAACTGGGTGCGGACGACTACGTGACGAAGCCGTTCTCACCGCGCGAGCTCGCCGCCCGAGTGAAGAGCGTCCTGCGGCGGTCCGATCGTGCCGATGTGTCGCCGGACCGCCTGGAATTCGGCGACGTCGCGCTCGAACGCGCCACCCGCGAGGTTCGCAAGGCGGATATCGAACTGCGCCTCACGGCGAAGGAGTTCGACCTTCTCTGGTTTCTTGCCAGCCATCCACGCCGCGTGTTCTCGAGAGACCAACTCATGGCACGCGTGTGGGGGTATACGGCGGCCCTCGACACAGGAACCGTGACCGTCCACGTACGGCGCTTGCGCGAGAAGCTCGAGGACGACCCGTCCCAGCCGAAGTACCTGGAGACGGTTTGGGGCATCGGGTACAGGCTGGTCGCATGATCGCGAACGCACTTGTCGTCGCTCTCGCGACCCTCGCGATCGGGCTCGCTCTCGCAGCCCTTCTTCGTCTGCTGCCCACCGTTCGACTCCAGCTAGTCGGCCTCGCGGTTCTCGCCGTCTTGCTGCCCCTGGGCGCGGTGCTCGCGTCGGGGTGGGTGATGTTTCACATGGGCGACGACGTGAAGATCCTCGCGATCACGGCGGCGTCG
This sequence comes from uncultured Gaiellaceae bacterium, assembly GCA_963833725.1. Classification (GTDB taxonomy): domain Bacteria; phylum Actinomycetota; class Thermoleophilia; order Gaiellales; family Gaiellaceae; genus GMQP-bins7. Next base: position 119,978 of record CAWHYV010000001.1, on the reverse strand, counting down.
GCGTTGACGGCGCTCATCGCGGCGCTCCTCGTGGCACGGTCGATCGCCGATTCGATAGATCGTGTACGAGAGGCATCCGTTGAGTTCGCACACGGGAACCTGGTCGCCCGGGCTCCAGAAGGAGGGCCGGCGGAAATCGCCGAGCTGGCCGCGTCCTTCAACGAGATGGGTGCAAATCTCGGTCGCCTCTTCGATACGCGGCGCGAGCTGGTTGCCTGGGCGAGCCACGACCTTCGCACGCCACTTGCCAACATGCAGGCGATGCTCGAGGCGCTCGAGGACGGTCTCGGAGATCCCGCTGAGTATGTCCCTGTCCTCCGCGAACAGGTGCGGATCCTCTCGCTGCTCGTCGACGATCTCTTCGAGCTTGCGCGCATTGACGCAGGGGCACTCACACTCGAGCTGCACGACCTCCCGGTGGCGCCCGTCATCTCGAGCAGCATGCGCAGCGTTGAAGCCGAGGCGCGGTCGCGTCACGTCACCCTTGCGGCGGATGTCGAGGACGACGTCACCGCGCGCTTCGCGCCCGAAAAAGTGGAGCGGGTGCTCATGAACCTTCTGACCAACGCGCTGCGACACACGCCCGCCGACGGCGCGGTCGCCGTTCGCGTCGAGCCGCGGGTCGGTGAGGTGGAGGTGGCGGTAGAAGACACCGGCAAGGGGTTGGATGCCGAAGCGCGAGACCGGATGTTCGAGCGCTTCTGGCGCGCCGATGAGTCGCGCTCGTCCCGTGGCACGGGTCTCGGACTCGCTATCGCGAGTGGTCTCGTCGAGGCACACGGGGGACGCATCTGGGCGGAGAATCGCGAGGGTGGAGGCGCTCGTGTCTGCTTCACGCTTCCCGCTAGCTGACACCCGTATCACGGGCATGTGCCGCGCCTCCGGCGCGCAAACCCGCCCATCCCGTCGCGACCCGCGCCACGCATTCGCCGTCTTGGCGGCCCTCTGCGTGTTCGCTGTCGGCTGAAATGTCGATCGTGCCCCCGGGCGGGGCCGACGCGAAGCCGAGGTTCTCTCAGCGTCTCAGCGTACGACGCCGCGGACCGTCTAACGGCGTCCGAGGATCCGTTCGGGCCGCACGCTCGCCGTGCGCCCGGAGCGCCCATCCTCTTGCTCGTGGTCGGAGTCAGTGTTGGAGCGTTGGCTCGCAGCTCGAGCCGCGTGCGGCTCGGCTCAGAAGCTGTATCAACACAGCCGCCGGCGTCGGATCCGTCGATGCCCCCGGCATGAATCGAACATGCGCACGCGGTTTAGGAAACCGCTGCTCTATCCACTGAGCTACGGGGGCCGAGGAGACAGGGTAACGCCGGCGTCCGAGCACTAGACTGGATCGCGGTGCGCACGAACTGGTTCACCGCAGCCGTCGTGATCGGGATCGTCGCGATCGTCATCGCCGCTGTGGCGATGCGACTGAGCTAGCTACCCGAGAGTTAAGAACGCGCGTACTCGGTGCGCTTCCTCTTGCGTGGGGATGGAGGGCCGCGGATACCATGCCCTTCCGTGCAAGCGCTCCTCGTGTTCTTCGTCATTCCGATGGTGCTCGGCTTCTGGGCCCAGCACCGCGTGAAGTCCACGTTTGCGAAGAACCTCCAGGTACCCGTCGCGAACGGCATGACGGGCGCGCAGGTCGCTCGCCGCATTCTCGACGCGAACGGACTGAACGAGGTGCCGGTCGAGGAGACGCCCGGATCCCTCTCCGATCACTACGACCCGCGCAGCCGTTCGGTGCATCTCTCGACGAACGTCTTCCACGAGGCGTCCATCGCGTCGACGGCGGTGGGAGCCCACGAGGTGGGTCACGCGATCCAGCACGCGCAGTCGTACGCGTTCTTCAAGTTCCGCAGTGCGATGTTTCCGGCGGTGCAGTTCGCATCGAACATCTGGATGCTCTTCCTGCTCGGTGGCATCTTCCTCAACATCCTCGGCTTCCTCTACCTCGCGATCGCGCTCTACAGCGTCGCTGTGCTCTTCCAGTTCGTCACGCTTCCGGTCGAGTTCGACGCGTCGAAGCGTGCGAAGCGGCAACTCCACGACCTCGGGCTCGTCGCCTCCAACGAGGCGGACGGAGTGCAGGCGACCCTGAACGCGGCGGCCTGGACGTACGTCGCCGCCGCTCTGGCGGCAGTCGCTCAGCTCCTGTACTTCCTCTCGATGCTGAACAACCGCTAGCGCTCTCAGCGCTCCCGCGGAATCCAGCTGAAGCGCCGCGCGGCGACTGCGACGCCCGCGGCACCCCACGCCACCACGATCGCGAGCGCCTTCGGATCGGCGAAGAGCGAGTCGCCGCCGAGGTACACGCCGTAGACGATGTCGAGGAAGTACGTCAGAGGCAGGACGTCGGCGATCGCCTGCAGCACGGCCGGGAAGTCGCGGGTCGGCCCGAACGAGCCCGAGAGGAACGCCATCGGGAGGATGACCACGTTGACGACCGCCGACACTCCCTCCGCGGAGCGGATCAGAGCGGCAGCGCCGAATCCCAGGCCTGCGAACGACGCCACACCGAGCACGATCGCGCCGGCGAATCCGAGCCAGTTCCGGGGCATGCTCGCGCCGAACGCGACGCCACCGAGCCCGAGCAGCGCCACCGACTGCAACGCGAACGTCGTCAGCGTGGAAAGCAGGACTGCACCGAGGTAGACGGCCGGCTGCAGCGGTGTCGCACGCAGCCGCTTGAGCACGCCGGCCTCGCGCCTGAGCACGAGCGTGATGGCGAGACCGCCGAAGGCCGTGGTCGCGGCCCCGTACCCGAAGAGACCGACCAGGAGCACGTCCTCGGCAGGGACGCCGTCGATCTCGTTGCCGTAGACGGAGCCGAGGAGTGCGTACAGGAGCAGCGGGAAGATGAAGACGAAGACCGCCGCCTCTCGGCTGCGCCAGAACACCTTCTGCTCGAAGCGCAGCTGATGAGCGAGCGTCGTCATTCCTCGACCTCGGGCTCTTCGCCCACCAGCCCGAGGTAGACATCCTCGAGCGTCGGTCGTCGGACCTCGAGCTGCTCGAGCTCGTGTCCTTCTGCAAGCGCCGTGGACGTCAGGTCGTTGAGCGTGCGCGTCGGATCACTCGTCTCGACGATCACGGCGTCGCCGTTTCGCCGGTAGCGGATCTCGGTGAGGCCCGAGTCGCCGATCAGCTCCTCAGGCGTGCCCGTGCGCACGATCTCACCGGCTCGCAACACGGCGACGCGGTCGGCGAGCTGCTGCGCCTCGTCGAGGTAGTGCGTCGTGAGGAGGATCGTCGTTCCGAGCGAGCGAAGCGAGCGGACCAGGTCCCACGCTGCTCGCCGGGCCGCAGGGTCGAACCCTGTCGTCGGCTCGTCGAGGAACACGAGATCGGGGTCGCCGACGAGCGCGACACCGAGATCGAGACGGCGCTTCTGACCGCCCGACAGTGTCTTGACGCGCGCGTCGCGCTTCTCACCGAGCCCGACCAGGTCGATGATCTCGTCGACGTCACGCGGGCGCGGGTAGTAGCCGGCGAACATCCGATGCGTCTCGCGCACGCTGAGGGTCGGGCTGAGCTCGGACTGCTGCAGGACCACACCGATCCGCTCTCGCAGCGCGCGCGGCGAGTCGCCGGGATCGTGTCCGAGGACAGCCACGTCGCCGCTGTCACGTCTGCGATACCCCTCAAGGATCTCGACCGTCGTGGTCTTGCCGGCGCCGTTCGGCCCGAGCAGTCCGAAGACCTCGCCCTCTTCCACCTCGAAGCTGATGCCACGAACCGCCTCGGTGTCTCCGTAGGACTTGCGCAGGTCCGAGACGACGATGGCCGACGACACGGCCGGAGACGATATGTGTCGCGCGAGTCCGGAGTAGGGTGACGTCGTGTCGGCGCGCGGCGAGTTCCGGCTCTAGGGGCTCGCGAGGAACGCCGAGACGGTCGCAGCCGCGACGCGCGCAGCCTCCACGGGCTCCGCACCGGCCGCCCGCTGCACGATGTAGGTCACGGAGTAGGTGTCGCCCGCGCCCGTCGGATCGACGTCACCCTCGACGGGAACGGCGGGCACGTGCTCTTCGAGAGCTTGCGTCACGACCCATGCTCCCTGCGAGCCGAGCGTGAGTATCACCTCGGGTACACCGAGATCGTGGAGCCTCGCAGGGTCGGCGCTCCCGACGAGCGTCTCGGCCTCCTCGTCGTTCAGCTTCAGCACCTCGACGTGGTGGAGGACGTCGCCGATGTGCGAGTCCGTATGGAGCGGCCCGATCGTCGCCGTACGCACGAGTCCCTGGAGATCGACGAGGAGCCGGCGCCCGTCCGTCGCCAGAGCCGCGAGCGTCTCGTCCGGGAAGTCGGTGCGCGTGAGCGCGCAGACGTCGATCCACGACGCGTCGGCCGCAGCCGTGACCGCCTGCTCCGGCGTCCACGGGTCTCCCACCGCGTCCTGCCACATGATCCGTCGGTCGCCCTCGTAGTGGAAGCTGTACGCGGTAGTCGTCGACGACTCGTGCCACCTCGTCGGTAGCCCGAAGGCTTCGATCTGCGGGACGAACGTCGGTCGATGCTCTGCGCTGCACGACGCCTCGACGTGCGCGTCGGCGCCGAGTCGCGCGAGTGCGCGCGCCGCGTAGAAGACGCCCCCACCGGGGCGTGGCTCCGCGCCGTCGACGACGTCGCGCGTGATGTGGCCGAGCGCGGCGATCGCCGTCACGTCGCCGCCGCTCCCGCCGAGTCGCGACGTGTCGCGAAGGTCACGGCCGAGGCGATTCCGAACGAGACGACGAAGCTTGGGACGGTGGCGCCGATGCCCCAGTCTGGCGGATTCAGCTCGGCGACGAGGTCGACCCACCACGATGGGCCGGTCGGGAACAGCCACTGATACAGCGCGAATCCGGCGATCCACGCGCCGATGAGGCCGACGCGCCAGGGGGCGGACCCGAAGACGTCGTCTGCCGAATAGTGCGCACCCGCGGCGAGCCAATCCGCGAAGAGCACGGCGAACAGCGGCACGAACACCGAACCGAGGAGGAGCAGGAAGCTCTGGTAGCTCCCCATGTCGAGAGCCAGCGCGCCGAGGGTCGCCACGGCCGTGACGAGGACGATGAGGCCCTCTTGCGGCGCACGAGGAAACGCATTCTGCAGAGACACCGCCGCCGAGTACGCGTTCGCGAACGCCTCGTCCGTCTCGGTCACGAGCAGCGCGAAGAGCGCGACGATCGCCGCGAACCCGCCGGCGACGACCGCGGCGGGCAGCGCGGCCGGGTCGCCGAGGTCGCGCGAGAGCACCAGCACGGCGCCGAGCGCGAGCAACCACGCATCCGGGACGAAGTAGCCGAGGCCGGTGCCTGCGAACGCGCCGCGCCTCGTCGTCGAGAAGCGCGTGTAGTCGGCGGCGTACGGCACCCACGAGACCGTGATGCCGACGACGACGTCGGCGCCCTGCCACACGGAGAGCCCACCCTCGCCCGGCGTGTCCCAGAGCGCCCCGAGGTCGGCGCCGTCGAGCGTCCACCACGTGAGGTAGGCAAGCGCGAGCGGCACCGCCCAGATCGCGAAGCGCCTGATGAATCGCCTGACGAAGCCGATCGGGCCGAGCAGCGCGAGAACGAGCGCGCACGCGCCGAAGACGATCGTCCACAGCCACTGCGCGCGGAATCCGAAGAGCTCGTCCGACAGCGCGGCCGCCGCGGTCGCGATCACGAGGAGCTCGAAGACGGTCCAGCCCACCCCTTGCAGGACGTTGATCGCCGTCGGCAGGAGCGACCCGCGCTGTCCGAGCGGCGCGCGCATCAAGGTCATGCCGGGCACGCGTGCGTCTGCGCCGATCAGACCTGCCGTCGCGAGCATGAGGTTCCCGATGACGCAGCCGAGGACGATGGCGACCAGCGCCTCGGGCAGCGACAGCGCCGGGACGAGAATCGCTCCGGCCACGATCACGAGGAGCGACACGCCGAGATTCGCCCAGAGGAAGCCCGTGTCGAGACCGCCGAGCACCCGGAGCCTTGGCGGGACGGGGTCGATGCCCCAGCTGCCTTCGACACGTTCGGGAGGCGTCACCGCCGCGTGAGGCTAGATGATTGGTGCCGTGATTCCCCGCTACTACGTCGTCGCCGAGGCGATGCACGAGATCCAGAACCCGACGTCCGAGGAGAAGCTCCTGCTGCTCGGACGGCGGCTCGGCCTCGGGCCCGACTCACGCGTCCTCGACATCGCTTCCGGCCGCGGCGGGCCGGCGCTCCTCCTCGCCCGTGAGTTCGGGTGTGCAGTGGACGGGATCGAGATCTCGCCGGACTTCCATGCAGTCTCGGTGGAGCGAGCGGAGGCGGCGAGTGTCTCGGATCGAGTCTCGTTCCACCTCGGAGACGGTGCGAGCACGACGTTCGAGCCGGAGTCGTACGACGCAGCGCTCTGCCTCGGCGCGAGCTTCGTCTACGGCAGCCTTGCGGATACCGTCGAAGCGCTCGCGCCCACTGTTCGCCCGGGCGGCCACGTCGTGGTCGGCGAGCCCTACTGGCGCCGGCTCCCGCTGCCGGACGACTACGAGGATCGGATGGATCCGTGGACGACGCTGGAGGGTACGGTCGTGATCTTCGAGACGTCGGGACTGCCGGTCGTATCCGTCATCGCATCGTCGGAGGACGACTGGGATCGCTACGAGACGCTCCACTGGCAGGCCGTCGAGAGCTGGCTCGCCGCGAACCCGTCCGACCCGGACGCTCCGGACATCCAGTCACGGCACGAGCGCGCGAAGCGCATCTACCTCCGCCACGGTCGCGACGTTCTCGGCTGGGCGATCTTCGTCGGCTGGAAGAGGCCCTAGGTCGCGAGCAGTCGCCGAAGCACGTAGGGAAGGATCCCTCCGTGCCGCAGGTACTCGCGCTCGCGCGGTGTATCCAGCCGGACTGTCGCGCGGAATGCCTTCTCGTCCGCGCGCACGGTCACCTCGCTCGCGTCGCCGTTCTCGAGCCCCTCGATCGTGAACTCCTCGTATCCGGTGAGCCCGAGTGACTCGCGGGTCTCGCCGGGCGGGTACTGGAGGGGGAGCACGCCCATCATCAGCAGATTCGAGCGGTGAATGCGCTCGTAGCTCTCCGCGATGACGGCGCGGACGCCGAGCAGCTTGGGGCCCTTCGCCGCCCAGTCGCGCGACGAGCCCGATCCGTACTCCTTCCCGGCGAGGACGATCAGCGGCGTTCCTTCCTCGCGGTACAGCTCGGCTGCTTCGAAGATGGTCGTCTCCTTGCCCGACGGCACGTGCACCGTCCAGGTTCCCTCGGAGCTCGGCACGAGCTGGTTGCGGAGCCGCACGTTCGCGAAGGTCCCTCGCACCATCACCTCGTGGTTACCACGGCGTGAGCCGTACGAGTTGAAGTCCTTCCGCTCCACGCCGTGCTCGACGAGGTAGCGCCCCCCCGGTGAGTCCGGCTTGATCGAGCCCGCGGGCGAGATGTGGTCGGTCGTGACCGAATCGCCGATTGCGACGAGGCACCGCGCGCCGAGGATGTCCTCGACCGGGCCCGGCTCGGGCGGCATCGCCTCGAAGTACGTCGGTAGCCGCACGTACGTCGATCCTGGATCCCACGCGAAGAGCTCGCCCTCCGGAACGGGAAGGCCACGCCACGTGTCATCACCGGTGAAGACATCCGCATACGTGGCGCGGAACATCTCCTCGCCGATCGCTCCCGCGACCGTCTCGCGCACCTCGTCAGGCGAAGGCCAGATGTCTGCGAGGAAGACGTCCTCACCGTCGGAGCCGACACCGATCGCCTCCGTCACGAGGTCGATGTCCATCCTCCCGGCAAGGGCATACGCGACGACGAGCGGCGGTGAGGCGAGGTAGTTCGCCTTCACCTCCGGGTGGATCCTCGCTTCGAAGTTGCGGTTGCCGGAGAGCACGGCGCAGACGACGAGGTCGCCCTCGGCGACACCGCGCGAGATCTCCTCGGGCAGCGGCCCGGAGTTCCCGATGCAGGTCGTACACCCGTAGCCCACCGTGAAGAAGCCGAGCTCTTCGAGATAGGGCGTCAGCCCGGCCTTCTCGTAGTACTCGGTGACGACCTTCGAGCCTGGAGCGAGGCTGGTCTTCACCCACGGCTTCCGGTGGAGGCCGCGCTCGACCGCCTTCTTCGCGAGGAGCCCGGCTCCGACCATGACCGCGGGATTCGACGTATTCGTGCACGACGTGATCGCGGCGATCACGACGGCGCCGTGATCCAGGTGGAACGTCTCGCCGTCATAGCTGACCTCGACAGCGGGCTTCTCCGCGAGCACGATGCGCGACGGCGTCGAGACGACGGCATCGGCATGTTCTTCCTCGTGGCCCGGCACGGCAGAGGCGAGCGGGTCGCTCGCCGGGAACGTCTCGGCCACGGCCTCGTCGTGGCCGTTCCCGTAGTCGACGCCGAAGCTCGGGAGCGCGTCGACGAACGCCTGCTTCGCGTTGCTGAGCGCCAACCGATCCTGCGGCCTGCGAGGCCCGGCGAGGGAAGGCTCGACGGAGGAGAGGTCGAGGTCGACCACCTGCGAGTAGGTCGGCGCGTCGTCCGGGTCGTGCCAGAGAGCGTTCTCCTTGCAGTACGCCTCGACGAGCGCGACGCGCTCCGCCGGCCGGCCGGTGAGTCGGAGGTAGCGAAGCGTCTCGTCGTCGACCGGGAAGAATCCGCAGGTCGCGCCGTACTCGGGCGACATGTTCCCGATCGTCGCGCGGTCGGCGAGCGGCAGCGACTCGAGGCCGTGTCCGAAGTACTCGACGAACTTTCCGACGACTCCGACCTCACGGAGGATCTGCGTCACGGTCAGAACGAGATCCGTCGCGGTCGCCCCCTCCGGGAGCGCGCCCGTCAGCCGGAACCCGACGACCTGCGGCACGAGCATCGAGATCGCCTCGCCGAGCATCGCGGCCTCGGCCTCGATCCCGCCGACGCCCCATCCGAGCACGCCGAGACCGTTGATCATCGTCGTGTGTGAGTCGGTCCCGACGAGCGTGTCGGGGAACGCGAACCCGTCCCGCTCGTCGACGACGCGGGCGAGGAACTCGAGATTGACCTGGTGGACGATGCCGGTGCTCGGCGGAACGACCTTGAAGTTGTCGAACGCGCCCTGTCCCCAGCGCAGGAACGCGTAGCGCTCGCGGTTGCGCTCGAACTCGAGCTCGGCGTTCCGGAAGATGGCTCGCCGGGTCGCGAACTCGTCCACCTGCACGGAGTGGTCGATGACGAGCTCGACGGGGAGGAGCGGATTGATCTTCCGCGGGTCGCCGCCGAGATCGTGCATCGCGTTCCGCATGGCCGCGAGGTCGACGACTGCCGGGACACCGGTGAAGTCCTGCAGGAGGACGCGGCCCGGCGTGAACGAGATCTCCCGCGAGGGCTCGGCGCTCGCGACCCATCCGGCGACGGCCTCCACGTCGGCACTCGTGACGTTGACGCCGTCCTCCATCCGCAGGACGTTCTCGAGGAGGACCCGCAGCGTGTACGGAAGGCGCTGGATGTCGTGCGTCGACTGGAGCGCGTCGAGACGGAAGATCTCGCGGCTCGCACTTCCGACCGCGAGTGTCGAGCGTGCGCCGAAGCTGTTCGGATGAGCCATGGCCTCCGATTCAAGCAGCTTGGGTCGAGTGAGCCGGCCCAGGCCGCGCTCGGTGAGCGTCTGGCTGCGCGGGTCGAAGTGCCGTGCGACCGCCTGCCCGTAGGGTCTGCCGACCCTGCGTGCGTACGCCGCGAAGCCCTCGTCGCGCACGGGCTGCAGGTCCTCGGTGTACGGGTCGAGGACGTGCTGGCGGCCGACCTTCCGTGCCGAGTTGAAGAATGCAAGACCCATCCCGACCGACACCTCGAGGAGCGAGCGCTGCTCGCGATCGGCTTCGGCGAGGAGCCCTTGATAGACGGCCGCAAGCTCCGGCGGAGTCGGCAGCCCCTTCGCGTCGTCGCGCAGGTCTGCGAGCGAGCGCTTGAGCCCCTCGACCTCGAGCGGCGGGATGTCGATGAGCCGCGCTGTCGTTCCGCTCGCACCCTCGAAAGCGCCGAGCAGGTCGTCGACCGACGCGAACTCGGCATCCCTCGCGAGCACGCCAGCGGCCTTGAGCTCGGTCACGAGCGAGTCCAGGTAGATCCGCGTGCCGTGTGTGACGTCGGCAGCGGCGGCGAGCAGCCAAAGAGGGGAGAAGCCGAAGGCGAGAATCGACCCCAGCTCGACGACGTTCCCGCCCGCCTTTCGCACCGCGAGTCTCTTCGGCGAGGACTCGACCTCGCCGGCCACCCTGGTCGCCTCTTGCTCCACTCCGCCGACGAGCTCGACGGTGATCCGCAGCAGGTTCTTCGCCGTCGCTTCGTAGAACCGGGACGTTCGTACGAGTCGCGGCAGGACGAGCTCGGCGGTCTCGTGGATCGTCCCTCCGAGCGCAGCTGCGACCGCGCGGAGGATCCGCTCGGGGAACGAGACGACGTACTCCGTGACCCGACGCACGCCTACTCCTGGGCCGGCTTCGCGCCCACGGCAACACCGCCGAACGCGGTGAACCCGTCGAGCGTCAGCGTGGGTGCGTCGGCGGACTCCGGCTCGGGAACGCCGATCGCGACGCCTCCGCCGATCGACGTCACGCTCGACTCGACTCTCCATCCGGGCGGAACGCGTATCGCGATCCCCCCGAACAGCGACCGCACGTCGAGATGGGCACCGGGTGCGAGCTGCGCCTCGCGCAGGTCGACCGCGATCCCTCCGAGCCAGGAGAACATCGATCCGCCGCGGAATGCCGTCGCGCGGCTCTTCATCTCGACGCCGTTGAGGATCGCCACGAGCGCAACCTCGTCGCTGTCCGCATCGCCGTACGACGGAAGCACGCGCTTCAGGAGCGCGGCGGACGCGAGCATCCCGGCCCAGAACCCGAGCTTGAAGAGCAAGAGTGCGCGTATGAACCGCACGGCTGCAGGGTACCCCTCGGCGACTAGCATGATCGACGTGCAAGCCGAGACCATTCGCGCGCTCCTCGAGCAGTCGTTTCCCGACGCGGCAGCGCTCGAGGTCGACGACCGCACCGGAACCGGGGATCACTTCCAGGTGACGGTCGTCAGCTCCGAGTTCGACGGGCTCCCGCTGCTCGACCAGCACCGCCGTGTGAACGACGCGCTCGCCGCGCCGCTCGGCGACGGCTCCATCCACGAGCTCCGCATCAAGACGAAAGGAACGGCATGAAAACCCTGAACGAGCAGATCTCCGACGTCATCGAGCATGAGCCTGTGGCCGTCTTCATGAAGGGCACGCCCCAGATGGTCATGTGCGGGAACTCGCATCGCGCACTGCAGGCGCTCCATGCCGCGGGCGCCCCGATCACCACGGTCGATGTCCTCCCCGATCCGCGCATTCGGCAGGAGCTCTCGTCGATCTCGGGCTGGCCGACGATCCCGCAGGTGTTCGTGAACGGAGAGCTCGTCGGCGGCGCCGACATCACCGAGGAGCTCTTCGAGTCCGGCGAGCTGCGACAAAAGCTCGACAACGCCCTCGGCGCCGATCGCCCTCAGGACGTCAAGGTCGTCGAGCTCGAGCTGGCCTAGGCCGCGGCGATGCGGTCGGCGAGCTCGCGCGAGATCGCGTGCTCGCCCGCTTGCGTGCGCACCGTGACCGGGCCGCCGAACGGCGCCTGCGCCAGCATCTCGACCCTCGCGTCCGGGACGAGTCCCAGCTCGCCGAGGTAGCGAAGAAGCTCGGAGTCACCGTCGGGCACGCGGGTGATGGATCCGTGCGTGCCAGGCTCGAGATCGAGAAGGGAACGGCTCTCGCCGTGAACGAGCCGTAGCTCGCGGTCCGGAATCGGATCGCCGTGCGGGTCGTGCGTCGGGTACCCGAGCTCGGCGTCGATCTTCGCCTCGAGCTCCTCGGAGAGTGCGTGCTCGAGCTTCTCCGCCTCGGCATGGACCTCGTCGAGTGAGAGTCCGAGCCGGTCGACGAGATAGCGCTCGAGCAGTCGGTGGTGGCGCACCACCTCGAGTGCGCCGCGGCTCCCCTCCTCGGTGAGCGCGACGCCGCGGTACGGCAGTCGCTCGACGAGTCCGAGCTCGTCGAGACGTTTCGTCATCGCCGTCGCCGAGGGAGCGCTGACACCCATGCGGCGCGCGAGAGCCGAGGTCGTCACCCGCTCTCCCGAGGACTCGAGCACGTAGATCGCCTTCAGGTAGTCCTGGACGGCGACGGTGAGGTCGGCGGACTGCGCTGGCATGCGAACGCTCTTAGGTTACACTCCGACTCGGAATTAGTCATGGCTAAAACACGCCTCACGAGGGGAAAGCTGCTCGCTGCCGCGGCGCCGCTCGCGGCCGTACCCCTGGTCGGAAGGCTCGCGCTGGACGGTGACGCAGCGGCGAGCGGCGGCAATCACTCGGGCCACGACCATGCGCGCATGCCCGCGAATCATCAGCACGGGGCCATGGGTCACGCGGCGATGATCGGCGAGGAGGCGCCGGCGGTCGGCGGCCCGACGGATCTCGACGCGCTCCTCTATCCGCCACCCGTGCTCCCGTACGAGCCGGGACGGGTTCGCGAGTACACGCTCACGGCCACTGACGTCGAGCTCGAGGTCGCGCCGGGCGTCTTCTTCCCGGCCTGGGTCTACAACGGCACGGCCCCTGGCCCGGTGATCCGCGCCACCGAAGGCGATCGCCTACGGGTGAACTTCGTGAACGCGGGGTCGCACCCGCACACGATCCACTTTCACGGCATTCATCCGACGAACATGGACGGCGTCTTCGAGATCGTCGAGACCGGCGGCCACTTCACCTACGAGTTCGAAGCCAAACCGGCCGGCCTCCACCTCTACCACTGCCACGCCACTCCGCTGAAGAAGCACATCCACAAGGGGCTCTACGGCGCGTTCATCATCGACCCCAAGGAGCCGCGTCCCCCTGCGCGCGAGCTCGTCATGGTCATGAACGGCTTCGACACGGACGGGGACGGTGGGAACAACTTCTACACCGTCAACGGGCGGTCGTTCTACTACGCGCGCTACCCGATCCGTGTGAAGCGCTCGGAGCTCGTGCGGATCTACCTCGCCAACCTCACCGAGTTCGACCTCATCAACTCTCTCCACCTCCACGCGGAGTTCTTCCGGTACCAGCCGACGGGAACCGGGGACAACTGGGAGTACACGGACATCGTCATGCAGTGCCAGGGGCAGCGCGGGGTGATCGAGGTCGCGTTCTCGCACACCGGAACCTTCATGTTCCACGCGCATCAGTCGGAGTTCGCCGAGCTCGGCTGGATGGGCTTCTTCGAGGTCGTGGACTGAGCGTGGAAGCCGGTTCCGCCGCGCCTGCACCCAGTCGTCTCAACTGGCGGGTGTGGGCGGTCGTGCCGGTGCTCCTCCTCGCGCTCGCCGTCGGGGCGGTGGTGACGAGCGGCCGTTCGCTCGTCGACCTCGTCGGCACGAATCCGCCACCTGCCGACGCGTTCGACGTACGCCGCGTGGAGTTCTCGCCCGGAGAGATCAGCATCGTCGTGCGAAACCCTCAGCCCGACGACCTCACGATCGCGAGCGTCACCGTCGACGACGCGATCGTGCCGTTCACGGTCGACGGCCCGACGACGCTCGGACGGCTTCGCTCGAGCACGATCGTCGTCCCGTTCGACTGGGTCGAGAACGATCCGATGGTCGTCGGCGTCACGAGCTCCACGGGGATCGAGACCGTGCACGAGATCCCGGCTGCGGTCGAGACGCCGCAGCCGTCCGTCGACGGGTTCTTCGGCTACGCGCTGATCGGGATTCTCGTGGGCGTTCTCCCGATCGCGCTCGGGCTCCTCTGGCTCCCCGCTCTCCGGCAGGCAGGCGCCGTCTGGCTCGCCGCGTTCATGGCATTCACCGCCGGTCTGCTCTCGTTCCTCGGTGTCGAGGCGCTGTCCGAGGCGTTCCAGGTCCAGGCCGGCTTGCCCGCCGGGCTCGGCGGCGCCGGGCTCGTGCTCCTCGGCGTCGCGCTGAGCTTCCTCGGGATGACCGCTCTCGCCGGTCGGCTCACGCGCGGAGCCACTGCCACCGGGCTCACGCTGTCGCTCCTGATCGCAGTGGGGATCGGGCTGCACAACCTCGGCGAGGGACTGGCCATCGGCGCGTCGTTCTCGCTCGGCGAGTTGCAGCTCGGCGCCTTCCTCATCGTCGGCTTCATGATCCACAACGTGACCGAGGGGCTCGGCATCGCCACGCCCGTGGCGAAGACCCGCGTCACGCTCCTCGCTCTGGTCGGCCTCGCCCTCGTCGCCGGTGCGCCGACGATCCTCGGCACCTGGGTCGGCGGCTACACGTCGAGCGACGTCCTCCTCGCGCTGTTCTTCGCGATCGCCGCAGGCGCTGCGTTCCAGGTCGTCGTGGAGGTCGGGCGCTACGTCGCGCGCACCGCTCCGGGCGGTCTCAGCTCCGGACACGCGGTCGTCGGCTTCATCGCCGGGATCGCCACGATGTACGTCACGGGACTGCTCGTCGCCTGAGTGGCGGCAACCCGCCCTTAACGGCCGCTAACCCGAGGTTCACGGCGAGGGGGCTATAAACGGCGAGTCATGTCGTTCGCGCGCTCGCTCCGTCCCTTCGCCGCCCTCGTGGCCTCGGCCGTTCTCGGCGGCGTCGTGGCCGTCGGAGCGGTCGCTCTTCTCGGTGGCCTCGACTCGGGTACGACGGTCGTGACGGAGACGTCGGCTGCGCCATCCTCCAGGCTTGCGCCCGCGTCCGGTGACGCGATGACCATCAACGAGATCTACGAGCGCGCCGCGTCCGGCGTCGTTCGCATCAACGCGACGAACAACTCGACCTCGTCCGGCTCGACCTCGCCGTTCGGCGGCCAGCAGTCGGCCCTCGGATCCGGGTTCGTCATCGACAAGGCAGGACACATCGTTACGAACTACCACGTTGTCGAAGGTGCGAGCGAGGTCACGGTGAGCTTCTCGAACCGTGACACCGTGAAGGCCGAGGTCGTGGGAACCGACCCATCGACCGATCTCGCCGTCCTCCGCGTGGAGACCTCCGCGAGCGCTCTCACCCCTCTCCCTCTCGGCAACTCGGACGTCGTTCGTGTCGGCGATGCCGTCGTCGCGATCGGAAACCCGTTCGGGCTCGATCGCACCGCGACCTCCGGGATCGTGAGCGCCCTCCAGCGTCTCATCACCGCGCCGAATCGCTTCACGATCGACCATGTGATCCAGACCGATGCTCCTATCAACCAGGGCAACTCCGGTGGTCCTCTCCTCAACGCCCGCGGCCAGGTGATCGGCGTCAACACGCAGATCGAGACCGGCTCCGGGACGAGCGCCACAGGCAACGTCGGGATCGGATTCGCCGTTCCCTCGAACACGGTCAAGGATGCTGTAGCCCAGCTTCTCAGAACGGGCAGCGTCGACCATGCGTATCTCGGCATCAGCGGCCAGGCGCTCTCCGAAGACCTTGCCGAGACCTACAACCTGCCGGTAGCGGCCGGCGTACTCGTCGAATCGGTGACGAACGACAGCGGCGCCGACAAGGCGGGACTGAAGGGCGGCAAGAAGCAGGTCGTCGTCGCCGGCCAGTCCTATGTCCTCGGAGGCGACATCATCGTCGCGTACGACGGCGAGAAGATTTCCTCGATCGAACAGCTCCGCGACGCGATCGCCGGTCACAAGCCCGGCGACAAGATCAAGCTTCTGGTCTACCGCGACGCGAAGAAGACGAGCGTGACCGTCACGCTCGGACGGCAGCCCTCATCCCCCCAGGGCTAGCCGCGAGCACGGCCCCGGCGAGCCGGGGCCCTGCTCACCTCTCATCGGCATGGGGTCCGACCGCCTGCCCGGACCCCAGCCGACCTTTTTTGCCGGCGCAGATGGGCATCCCCGAACGGGGATGCCCATCGCGCAGATCCCTGAAGGCGTCCGCTTCGCGGCCGCGTCGCCGTTTCGGATCGATCCAATCCGTGGTTCAAGGTGCGAGATCTCGTGCGAGCGCCGCATCAGTTAGTGCGTAACCCCGCGCGATGAGTGCGCGCTTCAGCTCCACGGGCCACGGAGCCTCGCTCCTGAAGGTGGGGTCGAGGCTCGCCTCCCCCGCTGAGCCGCGGACGATCAGGACCGGCACGTGCCGGTCGTGTCGAAACGGGAAGCGCGCGGCTGCGAATCGTGCGTCGAGCTCCGACCGGAGCCGCTTGCGGCGCCACGGCGGCGCCGCAGCGAGCGCGGCGGCTGTCACGTCGTCGCGCAGTCGTCGAAGCTCCTGCACCGACGTGTCGCGCTCTTCGGCAATGCGCTCCTCGACGACGCTGTTGCGCGCGAACGCGACGCGCATGAGGCGCACGATCAGCTCTCCGTAGTGGGCGGGCTCGCCGCGTGAGGAGCGCTCCTGCGCGAGACGCACCTCTGCGAGCAAGGCCCGCACCGGGGGAACGGCGCGAAACCGCTCGAGACGATCGCGCGTTCGCTCGAGGAACGCCGCGTCCGTTGGTGGGTAGCTCGCGATGTAGCGGAACGCGGCGATCTCGGCGACGTCGGGATTTCGATATGCGTGCTCCAGCGGGAAGTTGCGCACCCAGCCGCCGTCGGTCGCGATGCGGCCGTCGAGCAGGATCGGCAGAACGAGCCCGCTGATCGCCGCTGACGCGAGGATCGCGCGACCCATCACCTCGGGCTCGGTCGTCCGCGAGGAGTACTCGAGCTCGAAGTCGCGGGCCTCGTCGCCCTCCGGATAGTCGCTCACATCGGTCGCGTAGACGACGAGCTCGATCTCGGCAGCGGCGAGTGCGGCGCCGAGCTCCTCGGGGGAGCCGATCCGATCCGCGACGGTCTCCGGGAGCGTGTAGTCATGGAGACCGCCCGGGAACTGCCAGACCGCGCGCGGTCGGAACGCGTCCTGCGGCTGAAGGTCGAGCAGGAACTCCTCGAGGTCGCCCAGCCGTCCGAGTGCGGCCATCGTGCCGGCGAGCGCGCCGGCCGACGTTCCGTAGATCCATCCGACGCGCGGCCACAGATCCGTCTCCGAGAGCCGCTTGAGGAAGCCGAGCTCGAGAAGGATGCCGTTGACTCCGCCGCCGGAGAGGACGATGGCGACGTCGCGTCGATCGTTTGGAGGCACAGGGTTATTGTGCCCCCGTGGAGTCGGAGCTTCGTCCGGGTGCTGCCGTGCTCTCCGACCTCGAGCACGAGACCGACGAGGAGCTGTGGACCGGTGACGACGACGGCGACCACGGAGGCTGGTTCTGCGTGCGGACAGATCCGTTTCCGTGCCCTGCCGAAGGGTGTTCGTTCGTCGCGGAATTCATGACCGCCGCCCATCTCGTGCTCGTGTGGCAGGAGCGCGACGATCCCAACCTGTTGTGGCACGCACAGCGCGCAAAGGAGGTCGGTCGGAATCCCCGGGTCGTCGGCTACGAGTCGCTTTCGGTCCGAGCGCCTCGTACTACGCCTGGGAGGCCGCCGGACGCCCGGTGCACGGCGTCAAGCGCTGACACCACCGAGAGGACCTTGAGGGTGTCCGCGACACCGCTGTTATCCTATAGCGGGTGACCCTCATGTCCGGATTCCAGCCGGCCGGTAGGGCGGCCGCCCCTCCTCCGCTCGATCTCGTCCAGGACTTCGTGAACACCGAGATTCCCGAGTGGGCGCGAGACGACATCTCGACACCCGAGGCTCTCACGGACTGGCTGCGGTCGCGTGGGATTCTCGACCAGGACGTGGACGTCGACGCGGACACCTTCGTCCGCGCCCGAGCGCTCCGTGACGTCCTGCGCCGGCTCGCGCTGGCGAACACGGTCGGCACGCGTCCAGACGCCACGCTGCGGGCCGAGTTCGAGAGCGCCGTCGCCCGCGTGAGCCTCGTTCCACGGCTGCACGCGGACGGGCGTGTCGACGTGGTCGCCGGTGTCGGTGTCGACCGCCCGCTCGGAGTGATCGTGTCCCGTGTTCTGGAAGCGCAGGCCTCCGGGACGTGGAGCCGACTGAAGGCATGCCGGAAGGAGAGCTGCCAGTGGCTGTTCTACGACGGCTCGCGAAACGCCTCGTCGACCTGGTGCTCGATGTCGATCTGCGGGAACCGGACGAAGACGGCTGCGTATCGCCAGCGCCGGAAAGCGGTCTCGTGAGGTCGGCGGGTTTCGTCACGGGGCTCGCATGGCGGCGCCTCCGCCGCCGCGATAGCGGGGCGCTCGTCACGCTCGCGGGACTTGCCGTCGCGACCGCGGTCCTTGCGGGAGTGCTCGCGGGCGTGACGATCGCAACCGATCGCTCGACCGCGCAGGCGATCGAGCGCATTCCGACGGCCGACCGGTCCGTGCGTGCGGTCTGGTTCGGCATTCCCGGTGATCGAACCGAGCGCCTCGGCGCACTCGACGAGGACGTGGACGACGCCTTCGACGGCATCGGGCTCCCGGGGCCGACGCCGCTCATCCTCTTCCGCGAGAGCACGGTCGCCGGACGGTTCGTCGGGATCACGGCCGTCGACGGGGTGAAGGAGCACGTCATCCTGCGATCGGGCCGTCTCCCGCAGACGTGCACGCGCGCACGATGCGAGGTTCTCAGGCTGCGCGGAAGCGGCACGCTCCCGAATGCTCCCGGGCTTCGTCTCGTCGAGGTCGGTACCGCCACGCTTCGATCGAGACAGCTCTACGGCGACTTCCTGCGCTCCACCGACGCCGCGACGGCCGATGCGACGGTCACGCCGGAACTCGGAGAGACGGCCGAGTATCACCGGCCTCGGCCTGGACCGCTCGTCGTCGCGGAGGGACGTGCTGCGCTGGAGCGTTCCGCGCCGCTCGCGCGCACGTATCGGACCTATGCCTGGGTCTGGCCGATCGCGCCAGGGCAGCCACGGCTGTGGGAGGTCGACGAGCTCGTCGAGCGGATGGAGCGTGCGCGCATCGACCTGGCGGAGCGGTCGTCGTCGTTCGCGGTCGAGGCGCCTGTCGAGGAGCTGCGGGCGGCCGAGCGCGCCGCCGACGTGGCGGGTACGCGTCTGCTTCTGGTCGGCGGGGAAGGAGCCGCACTGCTCCTCGCATTCACGATCCTCGCCGCACGGGGGATGCGTAGAGATCTGGAGGCCGCTCGCCGCCGTCTCACCTGGTTCGGGGCGCAGCGCTGGCAGCTCTGGCTGCTCACCGGCCTCGAGAGCGCGGCTGTCGCGTTCGCAGGGGTCATCGTCGGCTGGCTCGTCGGGGTCGGGGTCGCGGGCGTCGTGGCCGGACTCGCCGATGCTCCGGCCGCCGACGTGCTACGCGAGAGCGTCCTGTCGCCGATCGGTCTGGGGATTGCGTTCGCGGCAGCGCTCGTCGCGGCGACCCTCGTCTTCGCCACGGTCTCGTTGCCCGCCCGTGTCGGAGCGCGGGTCACGGCGCTCGACGTCGTCGCGATCGCGGCGCTTCTCGCGGTCGCTGTCGCCCTCCTCGGCGGTGCCGCCGACGAGGGCCAGCTGGCGCGCGGAGACGGCACTGCGCTTCTGCTCCTCCTCCTGCCAGGCCTCATCGCGATTGCGGCCGCACTCGCGGTCGCTCGGGTCTTTCCGGCACTCGCGCGCCTCGGAGCGGATCGGGGCACACGGAACGTGTCGTCGCGACTCGCTGCGCTCGGACTGGCTCGCGGGCCTGGAGCTGCCGTTGCGACTGTCGCGTTCCTCACGATCGCATTCGCGGTCGCGCTTCTCGCCGAGGGGTACCGAGCAACGCTCGTTCGAGCGGATCGCGAGCAGGCGGCGTTTCGGGTGCCGTACGACATTGTCGTCCGAGAGGATCTCCAGAACCTCGTGCGCGTCTTCGACGCCGCGTCGCGCGAGCGTTTCGAGTCGCTCGCCGGCAGAGGAGGCGCCGCGCATCCCGTTCTTCGCGTCTCTGCCGGAGCCGGACGCGCCGAGCGCGTGAGCGGCGTCACCGTCCTCGGGCTGGACAGTGACGCGATCGAGAACGTCGCCGTATGGAGGAACGAGTGGGCAGGAGGGCGCGGCACGAACGAGCTCGCCTCGCTCGTTCGTCCGACGACCGCGGTCGAGACGCGCGGGGTCTCCCTCCCGGACGGACGCATCGCGCTCGAGGTCGGGCCTGCGCTCGTCTCCTTCGCTGCGACGGTGCGCTATCCGGACGGCTCGTTCCACCGCATCGACCTCGGCGAGGCCAAGCCGTTCTCGCCCGCGCTGCTGACGACGCGCGTTCCGGCGGAGTCCCTCCTCACCGCGATCGAGGTCGTTCCTCCCCCGCGACTCATCGAGCGTGGGGCGGACGCGGGCATCGCTCTGATCGACACGATTCCGCTCTCGGGCCCGCTCGCTCGACAGCTCCGCGACTGGATCGGCGTCGGCGGCACGGTCGTTCGCTCGACGCGCGACGGCGTTCGCGTTCGCGTCGCACTGACGCTCCTGCGCACCTCCGGGATCCGCGCACCGCAGCCGACCGATACGACGCGGCCGGCAGTGCTCGTGACTCCGAGGCTCGCCGAGCTCGCAGGCGGCGTCGGCGAGACGCTCCCGCTTCAGATTGCCGGAAGCTCCGTGCCGGTCGAGATCGCCGGTGTCGTCGAGCGGTTTCCGGGCACGAGCGGCGAAGCAGTGATCGGCGATCGCGGCGCCCTCGGAACCGCCGTCAACACGGAGTCACCCGGCGCGGCGCGAGAGAACGAAGTGTGGCTCGATGTGGGGCAGGAGCGCGAGGACGAGGTGACCGACGCTCTGGCACGCATGCCGTTTCGCGCTCTCGACTCGACCGCGCGAGCCGACGTCGAAGCGGAAGCTCGCCAGGATCCGCTCGCGCGCGGGACGCTTCTCGCACTCGTCGGAACGGCGGCGGTAGCGCTCCTGCTCGCGGCGCTCGGCCTCGCGCTCGCGGTGCGCGCGGATCTCCGTGACGACAGCGGAGAGCACTTCGACCTCGAGGCGCAGGGCGCGTCGCCGGCCTTCCTTCGGCGGGTCGTTCGTGCGCGCGCGGCCACGGTCTCGATCGTCGGCCTCGTCGGAGGGATCGCGACGGGTCTCGGCCTCCTGCTTCTCGTCACGCGCGTCGTCACGGTGACGGCCCGAGGTGGCGACGCCGAGCCTCCACTTGCGGTCGTCTTCGATCCGGCTCTCGTCATCTCCGGAGTGCTCTTGTTCGCCGTGCTCGGCGCGATACTCGTCGGCGGTGCGACCCGCCATGCGTTCGGCGGCGAGCGCGGCCCGGCACATCGGGAGACCGACTGATGGCGCCGCTCGTCGACGCGCGAGAGCTGTTCGCCGTCTACTCGTCTGCGGCGGGGGGTGTCGCGGCGCTGCAAGGTCTCACGGTCGGTGTGGAGGACGGCGAGGTCTGCGTCGTGCTCGGTCCGAGCGGCTCGGGCAAGACCACGTTCATGCGCGTGCTCGCCGGATTGGCTCGCCCGTCTGCCGGGTCTCTCGTCGTCGCGGGCGTCGATGTCCTTCGGGCGTCGCAACACGAGCTCGGCCGGTACCGACGCGATGTTCTCGGCTATGCCGATCAGCACTACTGGCGCGCGCTCGAGGGTGAGCTGACGGCTGAGCAGCTCGTCGCGTTGCCGCTCGGACTCGCCGCCGTCCCCTCCACCGAGCGCACGGCGCGCGCTCGCGAGCTGCTCGAGCGAGTCGGGCTTCTCGATCGCGCCGATGCCCGGCCGGGCGAGCTCTCGGGGGGCGAGCAGCAGCGCATTGCGCTCTGCGCCGCAGTGGCGAACCGGCCGCGGCTCGTGATCGCGGACGAGCCGACTGGGGACCTGGACGCGGTGTCCGCGCGCGAGGTCCTCGGACTCCTCGCCGAGCTCGTCGGCGAACAGGGCTCGTCGGCGATCCTCGTGAGCCACGATCCTGCGTCCACGGAGTTCGCCGACCGCGTGATCCACATTCGCGACGGTCGCGTGAGCGAGGAGCGCACGGGCGAGGTCGAGACAGCTGTTGTCGGCGCCGGCGGCTGGCTTCGCATTCCGGAAGAGGCGCTACGCGCCGCGGGCATCCACGACCGTGCACGGATCGTCCCTGGGGACGGATCGGTTGCGCTTCATCCGGTCGCCGGTCGAGCCTCCGCACCCGCGCGGGAGGTCGATCGACTCGCCGGCACGCGTGGCGAGATCGTCGAGGCGCGGGGCGTCTCGAGGCGGTACGGCGCGCAGGTCGCCGTCGACGATCTCGATGCAGCGTTCGTTCCCGGCGAGCTGACGGTCGTCGTCGGCCCGTCCGGCTCGGGCAAGTCGACGCTCCTGGCGCTGCTCGCCGGGCTCGACGTCCCGGACGACGGCGAGGTGAGGCTCGGCGAAACCGTGGTCTCGACGCTGGATCGCACGGCGCGGGCGGCGCTGCGTCGCGAGCGCATCGCCGTCGTCGGTCAGGCGCCTGGGCTCTCCGGCTTCCTGTCCGCTCTCGAGAACGTCGAGCTCGGACTCGCGCTGCGCGGCGTGAAGCCCGACGACGCTCGACTTCGCGCGGCGGAGGCCCTCGCGGCCGTCGGTCTCGCTGCGCACGGTGAGCGGCGGGTCGACGTGCTCTCGGCAGGACAGCGCGAGCGCGTTGCACTCGCGCGGGTGTTCGCCGCGCGCACACCGGTCGTGATCGCCGACGAGCCGACCTCGCGTCTCGACGCGTCGACGACGATCGAGATCGGTGGGCTGCTGGCTGGGCTCGCCCACGAAACCGGCACGACGGTCATCTGTGCGACGCACGACCCCCTCTTGATCGGGCTCGCCGATCGGGAGGTGCTGTTGCGCGAAGCGGTGCCGGTACGATCGCCGTGATGGCGAGCGCGACACTCCAGGTGAGCGGCGTTCGGTGCGAGCGCTGCATCGGCAGGCTCGCCGGCGCGCTGCGGGGCCACGACGGGATCGAGTACGCGAACGCCAACCTCATGGGTGAGGTCGTGCTCGAGTGGGACGACGACAGGACCTCCCGCGACGAGATCGTCACCGCGCTCGCGCGCTCCGGCTTCCCCGAGATCTCCGCCGAGAGCGCAGCGGAGCGGGAATAGGCAGTCGGGACACCTCGTTTCAGGCTCCCGTAACGGACAGCGGTACGGTACCCCGGTGAGCGAGCCGGGCCCCGACACCGACGCACGCCGGATCGCGACCGAAGCCCGCGATCGGGCGCGCTTCGAGGAAGAGGCCCTCGCGCTCGCCGATCAGGTCTATCGAGTTGCGAGGCGGCTCGTCGGCTCGCGTGAGGAGGCAGAGGATCTCGTGCAGGAGACATACGCAAGGGCTTTTCGCAGCTGGAAGTCGTTCACACCGGGAACGAACCTTCGTGCGTGGCTCCTTCGTATCCTCACCAACCTGAACGTCGATCGAGGCCGCAAGATCCAGCGCTCGCCCCAGACGCAGCCGCTCGAGGAGACGGACTACTACCTCGCGAACAAGATGGCCTCTGCGGCGGGGGAGGAGGCGCTCGAGACCGACGATGTGGTCGAGCGTCTCTCGCAAGACTCGATCGTCCACGCGCTCGCCGACATCCCACCGCAGTTCCGCGATGTCGTCGTACTGGTCGACATCGGCGACTTCTCGTACGCTGATGCAGCACAGATCCTCGATGTCCCGATCGGAACCGTGATGTCTCGACTCCACCGTGGTCGGCGAGCCCTGAAGCAGCATCTCGCGGAGGGAGCGCTCACATGAGCGTCGATCCGTGCGATCGCTGCGAGGAGCTCCTCCAGGACTTCCTCGACCGCACGCTCACCGACGTCGAGTGGCGCGAGGCCGAGTTGCATCTCGGCGGCTGCGACTACTGCCGGCGTCGTTACCGCTTCGAAGAGACGCTCCGCCGTTACGTGCGAACGAGCTCCGTCGAGCGGATGCCGCCCGGTCTCATGGACAAGCTCGCCGAGCTCCGCGGGCTCGACGCGACGGCCTAGACGGCGTCGAGGTCTTCCGGCACGTCGACGTCGCCGGGTGCGCCGAGGTCATCGCACGGGACGAGCCGCACCGGGAGGTCTCGGAGACCCTCGTCCGGGATGTCCTCCCAGTCGTCGCGGCCGAGGACGAGTGGGTGTCCTCGCTCGGCGCCGTACGCCGCTGCGACGATCCCGCCCTGTGCGCGCCAGTTCGTCGAGCACACGCTCGACGGTCGCCGGGTTCAGGTTCGGCCCGTCCGCGAGGACGACGACGACGGCCTCGACCTCATCGTCGAGCGCCGCGAGGCCGCAACGCAGTGACGCTCCCGGTCCCTGCATCCACGCGGGACAACGAACGAGCCGGATCGTGTCGTCGGGTTCGAGCTCGTGGGCACCCTCGACGACGACGACCTCGTCGACCGACGTCTCGGCGAGGCGTTCGAGCACGCGCGGGAGGAGAAGGCGTTGCTTCGGACTGCCGAACCGCGACGCCTCGCCCGCGGCGAGGACGACCGCGGCGACCCGGCCCATCAGCTCGACGCGGCGGTGACCGTGTTCACGACGACCGGCTGCGACGGCGGGCCGTCACCGACGCCGAGGGCGTCGATGCGCATCACGGTGTCCATCCCTTCGGTGACCTCACCGACGATCGCATAGTCGGGCGTCAAGCCGCTGCCGTCTCCGGTAACGACGAAGAACTGGCTCCCCGACGTGCCCGATGCCTCTACTGGCGACTTGGCCATCGCCATGGTGCCCTGCGGATACACCGCGTCCGACGGAGGCGCATCGACCGTCGAGTAACCAGGACCTCCTCCGCCGGATTGGGTCGGATCGCCGCCCTGGATGACGAAGCCGGGGACGACCCGGTGGAAGATCGTGTCGTCGAAGTAGCCGGACTCGGCGAGCGCGACGAGGGACGCAGTCGTCTTCGGTGCGAGCTCCGGATCGAGCGTGACGGTGAATGATCCACACGAGGTCTCGAACGTCAGCGTGTGCGTCTTCGACGTGTCGAGCGATTCCGTCGGCGCCTCCGCTCGGCGCGGGATCGCGAGCCTCGGGCGCTTCGACGGTCGCGCACTCGTCCGGGCTCGTCGCGACCGACTCGGTGGTCGTCTCGCTGTCGCTGCCGCCGCAGCCTGCGGCGAACGCGAGCGAGAGCAGGAGGACCAGGAAGGCGCGCACCGCGTGCGATCCTACCCAGCGATGTCGAAGGTGACACGCTGCGAGTGGGCCGCAGGAAGCGACGAGCTCATGCTCGCCCACCACGACGAGGAGTGGGGCGTCCCGTCCCACGACGACCGCCACCTCTTCGAGATGCTGACCCTCGAGGGTGCGCAGGCGGGCCTGTCGTGGTCGACCATCCTGCGCAAGCGCGAGGGCTACCGGCGCGCGTTCGCGGGATTCGACCCGGAGGTCGTGGCTCGCTTCTCGGTGACGGACGTCGAGCGCCTGCTCGCCGATCCCGGCATCGTCCGGAACCGGCTCAAAGTGGAGTCGACGGTGAACAACGCGGCGCGCGTGCTCGATGTACAGGAGGCCGAGGGCAGCCTCGACACGTACCTGTGGTCGTTCGTCGACGGCGAGCCGATCGTCAACCGCTGGACGGGCATGTCCGAGCTTCCGGCGGAGACGGATCTGTCGAAGGCGATCTCCAAGGATCTGAAGCGCCGCGGCTTTCGCTTCATCGGGCCGACCGTGATCTACGCGTTCATGCAATCGGTCGGCATGGTCGACGACCACGTGGTGGACTGCTTCAGGCGCGCGTAGTCAGAGACACCATGTCCGCCAGGTTCACGAGCTGGATCGCGGCGCGGAAGGTCGCAACGCGCTCGTCGTGCTCCTCGATCTCGACGCCCGTGCGCCACAGTTCCTGTGCGGTCACGAGTAGCTCCTCGATGCGCTCCGACTCGTCCGGGTGACCGTTCGAGCGCTCGCGTGAGGCGTTGACGGCGAGGCCGATGGCGCCGATCGCGTCCCGCTGGCGAAGCCAGAGCATCGGCACCGCCATCGAGATGTACTGGTGGATCCGGGCGAAGGTCAGCGGCTGGACGAGCGCCGTGGGTCCCTTCGGCGTCGAGAGTGGCTCGAGCGCTTCTCCGGCGATCATCCGCCGCGCGCTGCCTCCGAGCATGAGTCGGAGCTGCTCGTCGTCGAAGCCGGCGAGCCTTGCGGTGCGGACCGCGACGAGCAGCGAGTTCGGCTGGCGGCCGTAGGGGTAGTCGGACGCGTACATGACCTGCTCGGGAGCGATCTGGCGGTAGAGGTCGAGCAGATCGAGCCCGCTCCACACGGACGTGTCGAAGAAGACTCCCGGAATGCCGCCGAGGCGCCCGGCCAGTCCCGCCATGTCGGCGATCCCGCCATGCGCGACGATGAGCCGGACGCCGTCGTTGCGCCGCACGAGTGCCTCCAGGTCCTCGGCGATCGGGGGAAGCCCGCGACCTCCATGGATGAGGATCGGCACGGAGCGCTCGACCGCGAGGGCGAACACGGGCTGCAGCCGCTCGTCGCTCAGGGCGAACGCCTGTGCCCGGGGGTGGAGCTTGATGCCGCGTGCGCCGAGGTCGAGGCAGCGCCTCGCCTCCTCGAGCGGCTGCGCGGTCAGGTCCAGGCGGGCGAACGGGATCAGCGTTCCGTCCGAACGGTTCGCGTGCGCGAGCGTTCGGTCGTTCGGAACCGTGAACGCAGGCTCGCGATCGCGTTCGTCGAGGCAGAACATGAAGGCGGCGCTGAATCCGTACCGATCGAGCGTGGATGTCAGCTCGTCGTAGCTGCCGACCATCCCGTCGATGTCGAGGCCCAGGTGCGTGTGCGCGTCGAAGAGGAATGCGCCCTCCGGAAGCTCACGGCGGAGCTCCTCGTCCCAGGCGTCCACGACGGACCGCGCGCGCTCGAGCGCCGTCACCTGCGAAGAGCCTTCCAGACGCGCGGAGCCGTCATCGGGAGCTCGTACATGCGCGTGCCCGTCGCCGCCGCCACGGCGTTCGCGATCGCAGCCGGTCCGCCGACCACGGGCGCCTCACCGACGCCTTTCGCGCCGTACGGCCCGTCGGGGACAGGCACTTCGACGATCAAGGTTTCGATCTCGGGGACGCGCTCCGCAGTGGGCATCGCGTAGTCGAGGAACGACGCGTTCACAGGGCGTCCGTCTTCGTCGTGGACGAGCTCCTCGAGCAGCGCCCAGCCGATCGCCTGCGCGGCGCCGCCGCGCATCTGGCCTTCGACGAGCGCGGGGTTCAGGGCGCGGCCGACGTCTTGCGCGAGGACGTACTTCAGGACCGTGACCTCTCCGGTGTCTCGATCGACGCGGACGTGTGCGAGATGCGCCGCGACGGCCGGTGCGCCCAGCGTCTGCGCCGAGCCGCCGTGTCCTTCGATCGGCTCGTACGTTCCGCCGAAGCGCAGCG
The DNA here is from genome assembly GCA_963833725.1 of uncultured Gaiellaceae bacterium. GTDB lineage: Bacteria > Actinomycetota > Thermoleophilia > Gaiellales > Gaiellaceae > GMQP-bins7. Next base: position 92,866 of record CAWHYV010000001.1, on the reverse strand, counting down.
CGAGGCTCGAGACCTCCGCGACGGTGATCGAGCGGTCGGGAGCGCCGACGGCGCGGACGACTCCTTCGACGACCTCGAGGTCGTCCGGAGCGATCTCGAGCTCCTGCGACGCGGCCGCGAGGAGCTTCTCGCGTGCGGCTTCGGCGGCGCGCTGGACGGCCACGCCGACGGTGTACGTCACCTTCGAGCCGCCGCTGACGCCGGCGTATGGGCCGGTAGACGTATCGGCGGTGACGACGCGGACGCTGTCGGGCGAGAGGCCGAATGCCTCCGCGGCGATGGTGACGAAGCCAGTGTTCACACCGCTCATGTCGACCGCCGACGTCACGACGGTCATCGACCCGTCCGAGTTGACGCGGCACACCGCGGCGGCCGGCTCACGGCCGCCGGGCCAGTAGCCCGCTGCAACCCCGACGCCTTCGTCTTCGGGAAGTGAGCTGCGGTCACGCCAGAGATGGTGATCCCGGATGCGCTCGAGTACTTCGGTGGTTCCGATGGTGGGGAACGGAGTGCCGGCGATGTTGATGTCCCCTTCGGCGACTGCGTTCCGAAGTCGAAGCTCGATTGGGTCGAGCTCGAGTTGGGCAGCGAGCTCGTCGATCAACGACTCGACGGCGAATGCGGCGGTCGGCGCACCCGGCGCCCGGTACGCACCGAATGCGAATCGATTCGTCTGCACGCCGTAGCCGCGGATGTCGTGGGCCTCCCAGCGGTACGGGCCGGCGACGAGGAGAGAGGTGAGGCCTTCGACCCCCCAGCTCGCATTCGAGCCGCGGTCGACGAGCATCCTCGCGTCGATTGCGGTCAACGTGCCGTCTCGACGGGCGCCGATCCGGAGCTCCGTCACCTGGGCGGAGGCGGGGTTCGTGGACTGGAAGTCCTCGCTCCGTGTGAGTACGAGGCGCACGGGTCGGCCGAGCGCGAGCGCCGCACCGGCGACGAGTGGTTCGACCTGTGCGACCTTGCCGCCGAACGAGCCGCCGATGGGCTCGGAAACGACGCGGATCCGCTCGCTCGGGAGGCCGAACGCACGGTGCAGTTCTCGCTGCGTAACGAACGTCCCCTGCGTGCTCGTCGAGACGACGAGGGTCCCGTTCGGCTCGAGCCAGGCCGTCGCAACCTGCGGCTCGATGTAGCCCTGGTGCACCCACGGCGTCCGGAACGTGCCCGAGACGACCACATCGCTGGCCTCGAGTGCCGCGGCCACGTCGCCCTCGACGCGGCGCACCGTGTCGAGTACGTTCGCCGAGAGTTCCTCCTCGTCGCCGGCTTCGCTGCCCCTGTCGACTCCGGCATGGATCGATTCCATGTCCGCCCCTGCTTCGCCTTCCTCGGCGAGTCGAGCGAGTGGCGCACCGGGTGCGACGGCCTCTTCGAGGTCGACCACGGGCGGAAGCGGCTCGTACTCGACCAGCACGGCTTCCGCGCCGTCCTCTGCGACGGCAGCGGACTCGGCGACGACGATCGCGACCGGCTGGCCTGCGTAGACGACCTCCGAACGCGCCAACGGCTCGGCCGTACGGTCGTTGCCGCCCGCGACCAGCGGGAGGTCGCCGGCTCCGAGCACCGCTACGACTCCGTCGATCGCGAGCGCCGATTCCTTGTCGATGCCCGTGATGCGCGCGTGCGCGTCGGCCGAGAGGACGAGGCGCGCGTGGAGCAACCCGGCCAGCGCGCCGTCGGCGGCGTAACGCGTCGCGCCGGTCACCTTCTCGGGCGCGTCGATCCGGGGTCGCGACACTCCGATCAGGGTTTCGCTCACGAGTCTCTCCGTGACGTCGCGCGCGCAAGCGCGCGCTCGGCGACGACGACTGCGAGCTCGCGGCGGTACTCCTCCGAGGCGAACCGATCGCCGAAGATCTCCGCCTGCCTGACCCCACTGCGCGGATCGCCCGCGGGCAAGACGAACGGCGTGGTGCCTACTCCGGTGAGTGCCACCGTCTCGCCGTCGGGCGATCGCGAGCGCCGCGGCGCCGGCGAGCGCGAAGCCTGACGCGGGATGCTCGACAGATGCGTATCCGGATCCCGAGCCCGGAGCGGGAATCGGAACGACGACATCGGTGACGAGTTCCTGCGCACCGAGGATCGTCGTGAAGGGACCGACGAGCACGTCAGCGACCGACACCTCGCGGCTCCCCGCGGGCGAGCGCACCTTCAGCCGCGCGTGTAGCGCGAGAAGGACAGCTGTCATGTCGGACGCGGGGTCGGCGTGCACGACGCTCCCGCCGATCGTCCCGAGATTGCGCACCTGGACGTCCCCGATGCCATGCGCGCACTCGGCGATCGCCTCGAGACCGGGTTGCTCGAGCTCGACGAGCTCGGCCCAGGTGGTCAGCGGGCCGATGTGGAGCTCGCCTTTCCGCTCCTCGACGCCGCGGAGGTCGAGGCGCGAGATGTCCACGACGAGCGACGGCCGTGCGATGCGAAGCTTCATGACCGAGATGAGTGACTGGCCGCCCGCGATCGCCTTCGCATCGGGCTCGGCCAGAAGCTCGAGCGCATGCTCGACGTCTGTCGCGCGCGCATAGCGAGTCGGCGCGGGGATCACCGTGTGTCACCCGCCGCACGGATCGACTCCACGATCCCCTGGTAGCCCGTGCAGCGGCAGAGGTTGCCGCGCAGGGCATGCCGGATCTCGTCGTCCGTCGGTGACGCGTTCCGGGAGAGCAGATCGGCCGCGGTGAGAATGACGCCCGGAGTGCAGAACCCGCACTGCAGTCCGTGGTGGTCCACGAAGGCCTGCTGGAGCGGGTGTAGCTCGCCGTCCTCCGCAAGACCCTCGATCGTCGTGACCTCGCGCCCGTCGGCCTGCAGCGCAAGCATCGTGCAGCTCTTCACCGCGCGGCCGTCGAGCAGCACGGTGCACGCTCCGCACTGGCTCGTGTCGCACCCGACATGGGCTCCCGTGAGCCCGAGCTCGTCGCGAAGTGCGTGGACGAGGAGGGTCCTGCCCTCGACGTCGAGCGAGCGAGGTTCGCCGTTGACGTGGAGCGTGAGAGCGTCAGGCACCGGCAGGAAGGGCCGCGAGCTTCTCGCGAAGGTAGGCGAGGTACGGCTCCGGGTCGATCGCCGGCGTCCCGGTCAGTCGCCCGATCGTCTCCTTGGGTGTGAGCTTGCGGCCCAGCGAGTAGAGGTTGTCGCGGAGCCAGACCGCGAGCTCGCCGAGCTCGCCGGCCTCCATCTGCGCGTCGAGGTCGGGGATCGCGTCGCGAACGGCGGCCCAGATCTGCAGCGAGATCACGTTGCCGAGCGCGTACGTCGGGAAGTATCCGATGCCGCCCTGCGACCAGTGGATGTCCTGGAGCACTCCGTGCGTGTCGTCGGGAACCTCGACGCCGAGGAGGTCGGCCATGCCGGCGCTCCAGGCCTCGGGGAGGTCCTTCGGGTCGAGCGAGCCCTCGATGAGCTGCTGCTCGAGCTCGAAGCGCAGGATGATGTGCAGGCTGTATGTCGTCTCGTCCGCCTCGACGCGGATGAGACCGGGCTCTGCGCGGTTCACCGCGGCGAGGAAGGACTCCAGATCGACGTCTCCGAGCTGCGACGGGAACGCCTCCTGCAACGGCTCGTACCAGTGGAGCCAGAATGGACGGCTGCGGCCGACGAGGTTCTCCCAGGTGCGGCTCTGCGATTCGTTGAGCCCGAGGGAGGGCGATCCGGCGAGCGGCGTCCGCTCGAGCGAAGGCGCGATCCCGTGGGCGTAGTGGCCATGCCCGGCCTCGTGCATGGTCGACCACAGCCCGTCGAGGCCCGTCGCGTTGTAGCGCGTCGTCATCCGCACGTCTCGGCGCGAGAACGACGTGCAGAACGGGTGCACGGTCGGGTCGAGCCGGTATGACCCCTCCTCGAGACCGAGCGAGTCGAGGATGCGCTCGTAGAACTCCACCTGACTGTCCACCGGGAACGACCGGTCGAAGAACGACGCGTCGACCTCGGGCGCCTCGCGTACCAGCTCGGCGAGCACGGGCCGGATCGTCCCGAAGACCTCGGCTACCTCGGACGTCTTCATGTGCGGCTCGAAGTCGTCGAGGAGCGGTGTGTACGGCGAGTCGTCCCACTCGAAGCACTCGACGTAGCGCTGCTTCAGCTCGATGTTGTGCCGTAGCGCCGGGAGGAACTTCGCGAAGTCGTTCGTCGCGCGCGCCTCGATCCAGACCTGGTTCCCGAGCGCCGCGGCGCGCGTCATCTCGACCCGCAGTTCGGTCGGGACCCGGCGCTGTTTCTCCCAGTCGCGACGCGTGACGCGGATGAGGCTGGCGTCGTCCGAATCGTGCTCGAGCGACTCCTCGAACGGGCGAAGGCGCTCGAGGAGCGCTCCGACCTCGTCGTCGACGAACTTCTGGTGCACGATGCGGCTGAGGGTTGCGAGCGCCTCGGCGCGAGCCGGGTGTCCCCCCGGGGGCATCGTGACCTTCTGATCCCAGGCGAGGACGCCTGCTGCGCGGGCGAGATCGGAGATCTCGGCGAGGCGCTCCCGGAGCGCGCGAAGGTCGGCGTCCACCGCAAGGGACTCTACCGACGGCGTTAGGATCGCCTGCGATGTCGGATCAAGCGATCGAGACGCTCTTCGAGGAAGACCGCCGGTACCCGCCGCCGCCGGAGTTCGCCGAGCAGGCGAACGCGCAGCCTGACATCTACGACATCCCGTTCGAGGAGTTCTGGGAGCGGGAGGGGCGCGAGCGGGTGACCTGGTTCGAGCCCTTCACGTCGCTGCTCGAGTGGGAGCTCCCCTACGCCAAGTGGTACGGCGGGGGGAAGATCAACGTGGCATACAACTGCCTCGACAGGCACGTCGAGGCCGGTTTCGGGGATCGCGTCGCGTTCTACTACGAGGGCGAGCCCGTCGGCGAGCGGGCGGCGATCACGTACCGGCAGCTCCTCGACGAGGTCGTTCGCGCCGCGAACGGATTGAAGGAGCTCGGGGTCGGGAAGGGCACGCCGGTTGGGATCTACATGGGCATGGGGCCTGGACTGCCGGTCGCGATGCTCGCCTGCGCGCGGCTCGGCGCGCCGCACACGGTCGTCTTCGGCGGGTTCTCGGCCGAGTCGCTCGCCGACCGGCTCAACGACATGCGCTGCGAAGTGCTGCTCACGCAGGACGAGAGCTACCGACGTGGGACGCTCGTGCCGCTCAAGCGCAGCGCCGACGAGGCGCTCGAGTCGTGCCCGGGCGTGCGGACAGTCGTCGTGGGTCAGCGCACGCGGGGCGATGTACCCATGACGCCCGGGCGGGACATCACGTGGAACGAGCTCGTCGAGGGCAAGCCGACCGACCCGGCGTCGTGCCCGTGCGAGCCGATGGACTCCGAGGATCTGCTGTACCTCCTCTACACGAGCGGCACCACCGCCAAGCCGAAGGGGATCGCACACACCACGGCCGGCTACCTCGTCGGCGCTGCGACGACCCACCACTACATCTTCGATCTGAAGCCGGAGCGCGACGTCTACTGGTGCGCTGCCGACATCGGCTGGGTCACGGGGCACAGCTACATCGTCTACGGGCCGCTCTGCAACGGTGCTACGAGCGTGCTCTACGAGGGAACGCCGGACTTCCCCGACAAGGACCGCTGGTGGGACATCGTCGACCGCTACAAGGTCACGATCCTGTACACGGCGCCCACGGCGATCCGCGCGCACATGAAGTGGGGACACGAGCACGCCGCGAAGCACGACCTCTCGTCGCTCCGTCTTCTCGGCACGGTCGGTGAGCCGATCAACCCGGAGGCGTGGATGTGGTACCGCGAGCACATCGGGCTCGACCGCACGCCGATAGTCGACACGTGGTGGCAGACCGAGACCGGGATGGTCCTCATCACGCCGCTCCCCGGCGTCACGACGACGAAGCCCGGCTCTGCGACGAAGCCGTTCCCGGGGATCGACGCAGGTGTCGTGGACGACTACGGCAACGAGGTCGGCCCTGGCGGCGGCGGCTACCTCGTGCTGAAGCGACCCTGGCCCGCAATGACGCGCGGGATCTTCGGCGACGACGCACGTTTCCGCGCGACCTACTGGGAGCGCTTTCCCGGGATGTACTTCGCGGGCGACGGCGCGCACGTCGACGAGGACGGCGACTTCTGGCTGCTCGGCCGGGTCGACGACGTGATGAACATCTCCGGTCACCGCCTCTCGACCATCGAGGTGGAGTCGGCACTCGTCGACCACCCGAGCGTCGCGGAGGCTGCGGTGTGCGGACGCGCGGACGCGCTCACGGGTCAGGCCATCGTGGCGTTCGTGACGTTGAAGGGCGGGGAGGAGGGCTCCGTCGAAATGCTCGAGGAGCTCCGCAACCACGTCGCCGTGAAGATCGGCCCGATCGCCAAACCCGCGAACATCGTGTTCACGCCAGAGCTCCCGAAGACGCGGTCGGGAAAGATCATGCGGCGGCTCCTCCGTGACGTCGCCGAGAACCGACCGCTCGGGGACACGACGACCCTTGCGGATCCGGCGGTGGTTTCGGAGATCGCGGACCGCGCGGACTCTCAGCCGACCGAGGACTAGTTCCTACAGGCGCGCTCCGAAGGCTATGTCGTGGCCATCGGGATCCTGGACACCGAACTCACGGAAGCCGTGCGGCGCGTCGTAGATCTCGTAGTCGATCGGCGCGCCGCGCTTCTGCAGCTCCGCATACGCGGCATCGGCGTCGTCGACGCGAACGTAGACATTCCACGTCTGGTCCACGATGCGCCAGTTCGGGACGATCCGCTCCGGCTCATTGCAGAGCGCGAGCAGGATCGACGAGCCGTCGCGCTGCGCGCTCGCGAAGTTCGGCGGGTCGCCATGGGTCTCGCAGGTGAAGCCGAGCCGGTCGCGGTAGTACGCGACCGCGCGGTCGATGTCGGCGACGAGCAGGACTGGCGAGATTCCCGTGACCCGTGCCATCAGCAGAGCACTGCGACTTACTCGGGCCTGTACGTGCCGACGCTCCAGAGGTTGCCCTCCGGATCCCGAACCATGTAGTCGCGAGAGCCGTAGTCGGTGTCGTGCAGCTCCCGCACGATCTCTGCTCCACCGGCGACGGCCCGCTCGAAGTGTGCGTCGATCTCGTCGACGACGAGGTAGACGCCCTGCGTGACTGCGCCGAGCTCGCGTGGCGTCTTGAGACCGAAGTCGTTGTCTCCGGCCGGTCCGAGCATGACCATGCCGCCGCCGAACGTGAGCTCGGCGTGCGCGACCCTGCCGTCCGGGCCATCGTGCACGGACGACCGCTCGAAGCCCAGCGCCTGCTCGAGCCAGTCGATGGCGGCCGTGGCGTCGCCGTACGTCAGGAAGGCGATGCAGTTCATCTCACTCCTCCTTTCGTGGTTAGATCGTGTCGAGCGCAGCTTCGAAGGCAGCGACAGTGCGGTCGATGTCGGCCTCGGTGGTCCTCCAGTTCGAAACCGAGAGGCGAATCGCGGAGCGACCGCGCCACGTCGTCCCGCTCATCCAGGCCTCGCCGCTCGCCTGCACATGCGCGAGGACGGCGTTCGTCGTCTCGTCGTCGGCGAACCGGAAGAGCACCTGGTTGAGAACCACGTCGTTCAGGACATCGACCCCTGGGAGGCGCGCGATCTCCTCGGCAAACTGCTTCGCGCGAGAACAGCTCGACTCCACGATCTCGGCCACACCCTGTCTTCCCAGGGAGCGGAGAGCGGCGTAGACGGGGAACCCTCGAGCACGCCGGGAGAACTCGGGCGTCCAGTCCATTTCATCGCGCGCCGCACCTGGATCCTGGACGAGATACGCGGCCTGCACTGCCATGGCGGCTCGGTGAGGTTCCGGATCCGCAACGAAGGCGATTCCACAGTCGTAGGGCACGTTGAGCCACTTGTGCGCATCGGTCGCCCACGAATCCGCGCGCTCGATCCCCGCGACCAGGTGACGGAAGGCGGGAGAGGCGGCAGCCCACAGCCCGAAAGCGCCGTCGATGTGCAGCCATGCGCCGGCATCAGCGGCGAGAGCGGCGATCTCCGGAACGGGATCGACGGAGCCGGTGTTGACCTCGCCCACCTTCGCGCAGACGATGGTCGGGCCGTCGTTCGTTCGTAATGCCCTGTCGAGCTCGTCGACCTGCATGCGGCCCTGCTCGTCCGAAGGAATCTCGACGACGGATGCCGAGCCGAGACCGAGCAGTCGGAGCGAGCGATCGACGGTCGCGTGCCGCGCTTCGCCAGCGAGGACACGGATGGCGGGTGCACCGGTGAGTCCGTCGCGTTCGACGTCCCAGCCTGCCCGCGAGAGTACTGCGTGCCGAGCGGCCGCAAGGCACGTGGTGTGTGCCATCTGGCAGCCCGTGACGAACGCGAACGACGCCGTCGGAGGGATGCCGAGCAAGTCCTTGAGCCATTCTCCAGCAACGTCCTCGACCACAGCCGCCGATGGGCCGCCCACGACGAGACCGGCATTCTGGTCCCACGTCGAGGTGAGCCAGTCTGCTGCGAGTGCAGCCGGTAGCGAGCCGCCGATCACGAATCCGAAGTACCGCCCGCTCGGGATTGCGACGACGCCACGCTCAGCGGCAGACGACAGTGCCTCGAGAACCTCCCTCGGATCGCTCGGCCCGTCCGGGAGGGGGCCACCGAGCGCCGATCGGAGCTGATCGATCCCGGCGGGTGGCCAGATCGGCCGCTCGTCGAGGGTCTCGAGGAAGTCGGAGGCGATCTCCGCCGTGCGCCGCAGGAGCTCGCGCTCGTCGGTCATGCGGACGAGTGTACGCCGGCCCCTCGCACGGCTTCGCGGCTCAGGCGGAGAGCAGCTTCTCGAAGCGCGTCGGATCGTCGAACGGGCCGACGAGCGCGAGGTAGAGACGCTTCTCCTCGAACAGGTCCTTCGCGACGCGCTGCACGTCCTCGACGGTCACGGTGTCGAGCTGTCGGATGAGCTCGTCGGGGTCTTCGATCTCGCCCTCGAGCACCTCACGGCGGAGCCCGTACTGGATCGTCCCTTGCGGGCTCTCGAGGCGGAGGACGAAGCGACCCTTCGAGTATCCGCGTGCCTTCTCGAGCTCGTCGGCGGGAACCGGCTCCGCGGCGATCTTCCGCAGCTCGCCGAGGATCGTCGTGATCGCCTCGTCGACACGGGCCACGTCGACGCCGGCGCTCGCGTAGAAGGTGCCTGTGTCCGTGTACGCCGTGTTGCCGGCGTGGACGTAGTAGCCGAGCCCGCGTTTCTCGCGTACCTCGGTGAACAGGCGCGACGACATCCCGCCGCCGAGTACGACGGCGAGGAGTTGCAGCGCGTACCGATTGGGATGCCCGATCGGATAGCCGCGAACGCCCAGGATCAGGTGCGCCTGCTCGGAGTCCTTCGTGTGCAGGAGGACCGGTGACGCGTCCGCTGGTATCTCCACGTCGGAAGGCTCGCCGGTCGGCCGGGCTTCGATTCCGCCGAGGAGCTCTTCGAGCTTCTCCGTCAGCCCTTCGCCGATTCGTCCGCCGATCCCGACGACCATGCGCTCGGGCCGGTACCACGTGTCGAGGTACCCGAGAAACGTCTCGCGCGTCGCCGCCTGGACGGTCTCGCGCGTTCCGATGATGTCCCAGCCCAGGGGCTGATCGGCGTACAGGAGCCGGTCGTAGACGTTTCCGACGTAGCGCTGCGGCGTGTCGAGGTACACGTTCATCTCCTCGAGGATCACGCCCTTCTCCTTCGTGATCTCGTCCTCGTCGAAGCGCGAGTCGAGGAGCATGTCGGCGAGCACGTCGAGCGCGACATCCCGGGTCTCCGAGCCGCAGCGCACGTAGTAGCCGGTGAGCTCCTTGCCCGTGAACGCGTTGAACTCACCCCCGATCGCGTCGATCTCGGTCGAGATCGTGCGCGCGGTCGGCCGCCGCTCCGTCCCCTTGAAGAACATGTGCTCGGCGAAGTGGGCGATGCCCTTCGAGTCCGCGGTCTCGTACCGCGAGCCGGCCGCGAGCATCACGAAGCACGACACGGAACCCACCTGCGGGAACGGCGCAGTGACGACGCGAATGCCGTTTCCGAGTGCCGTCTTCTCGAAGATCGCCACGGCGTTCGATGGTATAGACAGCTCTCGTGCCCGGACAGCTGACCCGAACGGCCATCGCTCACCAGCCCGAATGGCTGCAGCAAGTGCCCGATCGGGTCGGCGCGCGTCGGCTGCCGGAGGGTGCGCGCGTGCTCTTCACGGGGTGCGGAACCTCGTACCACGCGGCACTCGCGTGCGGTCGCGCGGCGCAGGCGCTCGAGCTCGTTCTCGGACATGCGCCCGATGCCGACGTGCTCGTCGCCGTCTCGCACGAGGGAAAGACGGCGCTGACGCTGGACGCAGTGCGCGGGTTCGTGGGCGAGACATGGCTCATCACCGGCGCGGCGGAGAGCCCGATCGCGAGCGAGGCCGATCACGTCGTCGTCGCGACGCCGGCCGTCGAGGACAGTTACTGCCACACGGCGAGCTACACGTGCGCGGTCGCCGCCGGACGGGCCATCCAGGGCGAGGACGTGAGCGGTCTCGCTGCCGACGTCTCCCGGGAGCTCGACGCCGAGCCGTTCGGACCGTCCGAGCACGACCGCTTCGTCGTCGCCGGTGCGGGGCGCGATGCTGCGACTGCGCTGGAGGCCGTTCTCAAGCTGCGCGAGGGCGCCCACGTGGCGGCTGAGGCACACCACACCGAGCAGCTCCTCCACGGCCACCTCGCGGCGATCGATCCGTCGGTCCGCTGCTTCGTCCTCGAGGGAGAGGGGCGCGCCGCGAAGCGCGGCGTCGACGCGATGCGGGCACTGGGTGAGCTCGGCTGTGACGCCCTCCTCGTCCCGACGACCCACCCCGTCGTCGACATCGTGCGCTTTCAGCTGCTGACGTGCGACCTTGCCGATGCCCGCGGAATCGATCCCGACATGATCCGCTGGGATGAGGATCCGTGGAACCGGGCCCGGCAGGCGCAGGACTTCACGGCCGATCCGTGAGTCGATAGACGAAGCGAAGGGCTTGCCAGCGCTCGTCGACGGAGCACGACTTGTTGTCGACGAGCCCGTGGGCGAGGCCGACCTCCTGCACGGCCTCGAACGTGAGGTCACCTTCGATCTTCGCCGACCGCTTGGGCCATGCGATCCAGAGACCGTCGGCCGGCTCGAGCGTCGCTTTCAGCCCTTCGAATCGCTGCTCGAGCTCGGCGCGCGTTGTCGTGAAGAAGACCACGACGCCCGTGCCGGGCTTCGCCCCGAGCTTCTGCGAAAGGGGCGTGGCGGAGTAGTCCTTACTCGCGCTCATGCCACGCGGCGAGGAGCTCGGCTTCCCGTTCGGGTGTGAGCCCGGCAGCCTCGGTCGTCTCCGCTTCCCGCAAAGCGCTGCGAACCGTTTCTACGAGGGGGCGGAACGCGAGTCCGGCATCGACGGCGCGCTCGACGCTGACCTGATCCGCCGCTGCGAGTGCCGGATCCGCGATCCAGAGCGGGAGCTCCATCCACTCTCCGACGCCCTCCGCGAGGAGGAATGCGTCGTCGACCCACGTCACTCGTGCCTCGCCCGGTGCTGCTTCGCGGCACGTGTCGAGGAGCTCGGACATTGCGACTCCCGGATGGATCGCGTTGTAGGTGCTACCCGTCCCGCGCTCGCAGAGCGCGACCATCCAGGTCGCGAGGTCGCGCACGTCGATGATCTGCGTCACCCGCTCCGGTGGTCCAGGAGCGAGCACTTCGCCGCCACGCGCGACCCGATGCGGCCAGTACGTGAACCGACCCGTCGGATCATGTGGGCCGACGATCAGACCAGGCCGCACGACGAGCGCGCGCGAGTCGAAGACCTCGCGGACAGCCTCCTCGCAGAGCGCCTTCAGCGGCCCATAGCTCTCGTCGGTCACCTCGTCGTCCGGCAGCTCGCCGAGCTTGGCGACCGGGCTCTCCTCGTCGTTCGGCACCGAGAAGTCCGCATAGACGGAGACGCTCGAGACGAAGCAGTAGAGGCCGCCACTCGAGGCGAGCGCACACGCGGAGGCGCGTACGACGCTCGGCAGGTACCCGCAGGTGTCGACGACGGCATCCCACTCGCGACCCTCGAGACCCGAGAGGTCGCCGGTGCGGTCGCCGACGATCCGCTCCACGTCGGGGTAGAGCTCCGGGTTGGTGGTGCCACGGTTGAAGAACGTGAGCTCGTGACCACGCTCGAGCGCAGCGTCCGCGACGGCGCGGCCGAGGAACCGCGGGCCGCCCAGGAGGAGGAGCTTCACGCGAGCTCGGAGAGCCCGCCGAGCAGGCGGTCGACCTCGTCTTCGGTGTTGTAGTGCACGATCCCCGCACGTACGGCACCGTCGCCGAGGCCGAGGTGCTTCATCGTCTCGACCGCGTAGTAGTCGCCGTGCCAGACCGCGATCTCGCGCTCCGCGAGGAAGATCGCCACGTCTTCGGCACTGTGCCCGGGCACGTTGAAACAGAACGTGGGAACCCGACCGCTCATCGCGCGGAGCCCGTACAGATCGACGCTCGTCGGGAGCCCCGTGAGAAAGCGCTCGCCGAGCGCGCGCTCATGCGAGAGCATCGCATCCCACCCGAGCGAGTCCATGTAGTCGACCGCCGCGACGAAGCCCGCGAGCAGCTCGTGCTGGCTCGTCCCGAGCTCGAACCGATGCCCGACCGGCTCGTTCGCCGCCGGCCGCACCTTGAACGGACGCCACGACTCGAGGAGCTCTCGCTTCCCGAATGCGAGCCCCATATGGGGACCGAAGTACTTGTACGGCGAGCACACGAGGATGTCGACGTCCCACTCGGCGACGTCGATCGGGCCATGCGGGGCGTAGTGCACGGCATCCGCCCACGCGAGGGCGCCGACGGAATGCGCCAGCTCGACGACGCGCTTCACGTCCGGTGCCGTGCCCACGGAGTTCGCCGCGACGGGGAACCCGACGACGCGAGTCCGCTCCGAGAGCTTCGACGCGAGATCGTCGTAATCCAGCTCGAGGTCGTCGGTCAGATCCGCGACGTGCACGACGAGCCCGAGATCGTGCGCGAGCTCGAGCCACGGTGAGACGTTGGCGTCGTGGTCGAGGGCCGTGACGACGATCTCGTCGCCCTCGCGCAGGGTGCGCCCGAAAGCACGACTGAGCAGGAAGTTCAACGCCGTCATGCTCTGCCCGAACGCCGTCTCCCCGAATGCGCAGCCGAGGAACGATGCAGCCTTCTCGTGCGCGCGCTCGACGAGCTCGGTCGTGCGCCGGCTCGTCGAGTAGGGCGCGCCGATGTTCGCGTTGTCCTCGCGGAAATACTGCGAGATCGCGTCGATCACCTCGTCGGGACACTGCGTGCCGCCCGGGCCGTCGAAGAACGCCAGCCGCCGGTCGAGCGCCGAGAAGCGCGCGCGAACCGAGGCGATGTCGAGAGCCGTCGTGCTCATGCGCGCGGAGACTACCCAGCGCCGTCCGGACCGTGACCTAGCCTCCGCGCGAATGGAGCGACTCCGGACGCTCAGCGAGGCGGAGTGCTACGAGCGCTGCTACGGGTGGCGCCACACCGAGGACACCGTGAAAGGTGCTTCCGCGCGCCGGTGTCGCCGACGTCGAGACCGGCGACGTCGGGGAGCGGCTACGGATGCTGCTCGAGCTGCGCATCGACGCTCGCGAGCCCGAAGCCGCCTGATCGGTCGGCCGTTCCCGACGTCCTCGGGCCGGGCGTGCGGGTCGTCTTCTGCGGGATCAATCCGGGTCGCGCGAGCGCGGCCGCCGGTGCGCACTTCGCCAATCCCCGCAACGACTTCTGGCGGCTCCTCCATGAGGCCGGATTCACACCACGTCTCTTCGATCCGTGGGAGCAACACGAGCTCCTCGCCTTCGGGATCGGGCTGACGAACGCGGCGCGCCGGACAACGCGTGGCTCGAGCGACCTTCGCGCGGGGGACTTCACGGGTGCCGCCGAGCGGCTCGAGCAGATCGCAGTCGACCTCCGACCCCAGGTCATCGCGTTCGTCGGAAAGGCTGCGTACCACGGCCCGTTTCGCGAGCGACCGGAGCACGGACTCCAGGAGCGGGTGCTCGACGAGACGGCGCTCTTCGTCCTCCCGTCGACCTCGCCGGCGAATGCCGCCGTCCCGTGGGACGAGCGGCTTCGCTGGTTTCGGGCTCTCTCGGCGATGGTCGGCACGGGGTCGGACGCTGGGGCCTGACCCCGTGCGAGTGGCTACGGCGTGATGCGTTCCCCGAACCGACCGAGCACGAAGTCCCAGCCCGAGTCGTAGTTCGATCGCCTGTCGGAACCGTCGTCGACGAGGCGTTCCCAGCCGCGGTGCTCGAGCTCGACGCGCGTTCCCGTCCCGGCGGGGACGAATCGCACCTCGACCTCAGTGGGGTCGCCGTCGGAACGCAGGATGTTCCAGGCGAGGACGAGCCGGTTCGGCGGATCCCACTGCAGCACCGTCGCCCAGTGCCCGCGGTCGCCCGATTCCGCGATCTCGTAGACCTCGCCGCCGACGTGGGGCTCGAACACGATCTCGCTCACGGACTGGTGGATCGAGTGGTTCTCGACGGGCCACCAGCTGAGCGCGTCGACGGTGAAGACGCGAAACGCCTCTTCGATCGTGCAGTCGACGGTGACGGTCTTGCGGACGACTTCGATGACGAGAGCATCGCTCATGGCGTACCTCCTGATCGCGCCGACTCGTCGGCGACTGTCTTGAAGCGGGCGAGCGCCTCGCTCCAGAATCCGTCGACCCAGTCCCGGAGCACTCCCACCCCGGCCGAGTCGAGCTCGTACAGGTGTCTCGTCCCGTTTCGCTGATGGGAGACGAGACCGACGTCCTCGAGCACGCGAAGGTGTTGCGAGACGGCCGGCCGGCTGACCGGGAGCCCGGCCGCCAGCTCGCCGACGGAGCGTGGCCCCGAGCGGAGCAGCTCGAAGATCTGCCGCCTCGTCGGGTCGCCGAGCGCGTCGAGAGGATGTCCGTTAGCTACCACTTACCGTAAGTTACTACTTACGATAGAGCGATGTCAACCCCGAAAGCGATTGGTGATCGGTGTGCGTCGATCGCGACCGAATGCCTTCGGTCGCAGCTTCACGCCCGGCGGCGCCTGGCGGCGCTTGTACTCGGCCCGATCGACGAGTGCGACCGCGCGTTCGACGACCGCGGGATCGAATTCGTCGAGCAGCTCTTCGCGGGAGCGGTCCTCCTCGACGTACGCCTCCAGGACCGGGTCGAGCACGTCGTACGGTGGGAGCGAGTCGGAATCGCGTTGGTCGTCGCGAAGTTCCGCGCTCGGCGCTCGCTCGATCGTGGTTTCCGGGATCGCGTCACGTCCGGCGCGGGTGTTCAGGTGCTCCGCCAGGCGGTAAACGTCCGTCTTGAACACGTCTTTCAGGAGCGCGAAGCCGCCGACCATGTCGCCGTAGAGCGTCGAGTACCCGACCGCGAGCTCCGACTTGTTTCCGGTCGAGACGACGAGCCAGCCGTACGTGTTCGAGAGCGCCATGAGGAGCACGCCTCGCACGCGGGCCTGCAGGTTCTCGGCCGCGAGGCCGGCGAGCCCGCCGTCGATCTCGTCCACGAGCGCGGCGTGGAACGCGCCGACGGTCGACTCGATGGGGATCTCGCGAAACGCGCACCCGAGCGACTCGGCAACGGCTCGGGCATCGCTTCGGGTCTCCTCCGAGCTGTACCGCGAGGGCATCGAGACGCAGTGGACGCGGTCGGGCCCGAGCGCGTCCGCGCAGAGCGCCGCCGTCACCGCCGAGTCGATCCCGCCCGATACGGCAACCACGACCTCGCCGAAGCCGTTCTTCTCGACGTAGTCGCGGAGACCGAGCGTGAGGGCGCTTTGCATCTGCTCGAGCTCCGACGCGAACGGCGTGATCGCTCCTTGGATCACATCGGCTTGTGCGCGTGGTGCATCGAGCGCGACGACCTCCACCCGAAGGGGTTGTTCGCGCGAGCGATCGAGCTCGCGACGCCGCGCGTCGCGCAAACGACGTCCGATGACGTCGGTCGGGCTCGAGGTCGACGACGAGAAGGTGCTCCTCGAAGCCGGGCGCACGCGCGATGACGGAGCCGGAGTCGTCGAGCACGACGGAATGTCCGTCGAAGACGAGTTCGTCCTGCCCGCCGACGAGATTGCAGAAGGCGAAGTACGCGCTCGTGTCGCGGGCCCGCGTGACCAGCATCTCCTCGCGCTCCTCGGCCTTGCCGACGTGGAACGGCGAGGCCGAGAGGTTCACGATCAGCTGCGCGCCGGCAAGCGCGAGATCCGTCTCGGGCGGGCCGGGCTGCCAGACGTCCTCGCAGATCGTGATACCGACGGACGCCTCTCCGAGCTGCAGGACGACGAGGTCGCGCCCCTCCGCGAAGTACCGGTGCTCGTCGAAGACGCCGTAGTTCGGAAGGAAGTGCTTGCGGTAGACGGCTCGGACTCTCCCCTCGGAGCAGACCGCGCAGGCGTTCGCGAGGTCGCGGTCGAACCATGGTGTCCCGACGAGCGCGACGAGACCCTCTGTCGCGGCTGCGATCTGCTCGAGCGACTCACGTGCCGCGCGGACGAAACCCGGCCGGAGGAGGAGATCCTCGGGTGGATAGCCGCTCGTCGCGAGCTCCGGGAAGACGACGAGATCGGCTCCCGCGGTGCGCGCGTCGTCCAGCGACGCGAGGATCCGCGTGCGATTGCCGTCGAGGTCGCCGACCACGGCATTCAGCTGTGCGAGAGCGATTCTCATAGTTTTCGCCTCACAGTCACAAACCGAGTCTAGTCAGTACTCTCACGCAGATGGAGATCACGTTCCCGCACCGCTATCGCGGTCCGCTCACGTCGGCGAACGGAGGCTACGCCTGCGGTCGGCTCGCGAGGTTCGTCGATGCGGACGAGGTCGAGGTGACGCTCCGATCGCCGCCGCCGCTCGACCGGCCGCTCGTGGTCGAACGAGACGGCGAGAGCGTTCGACTTCGCGACGGTGACACGCTCGTTGCCGACGCGCGCCCGGGGTCCGTCGACATCGACGCTCCGGCGCCGGTCTCGCTCGAGGTTGCGGAGGCCTCGCGCGAAGGGCACGTCCGAGGCTTCAGTCCCGAGTTCGGCGAGTGCTTCGTCTGCGGCGTTCGCGAGGACGGGCTCGAGATCCGCGTCGGTCCAGTCGCCGGCCGCGAGCCGCTGCACGCTTCCCCGATCGCGCTCCCGGAGCCACTCGCCGAGATCGTGTGGGCAGCGATCGACTGCCCCGGCGCGTACGCGGTCGGTGCGGAGGGTCGCGGAGAGGTGGTTCTCGGCCGGATGACGGCGCGCCTGCGTCGCGTGCCGGACGCCGGCGAGCAGTGTGTCGTTACGGCGTGGCCACTCGGAGAGGATGGCCGCAAGCTCTTCGCGGGGACTGCTCTGTACGCGGCGGGCGGCGAACTGCTGGCTCTCGCGAAGCAGGTCTGGATCGCCCCGAAGGTGTAGGGGCGAGATATATCTCGCCCTTACGAGCGCGGCGTCAGTGCGAGCAGGAGGCCGCCGTCGTCGTCGTAGGCGGGGAAGAAGTCCACGACCACGCGCTTCTCGATGCCGGCACTCGTGCGGATCTCGAGCTCCTGCCCCATCTTGCGGACGCCCCACTCGCGCACGACCTCGATGGGTGTGCTGTCCGAGAGGGCGAGCGCCTCCGTGACCTTGCGGCCGATCAGGTCCGCGTCGCGGTAGCCCGTCAGCTCGAACACGCCCCGCCCGGCTGCGAGCACGCGCGTATCTCGATCACACACGACGAAGCCGGTCTCGGGTGCCGGGTAGTAATCCTCGAGCAGCTCGTAGAGGAATCCGAATGCGCAGCTCCGACACTGGAGAGCCTGCGAGGAGAAGCCGTCGTACCCGTCGAGGTCGATCGAGCGCTCCTTGCAGTTCGGGCAGATGAAGTACGGCATGCCGGCGCAGGGTAGGCGATTCTGCGGTTCACACCGCGTTACGTCAGCGGCGAAGGCGGATCGCGTTGAGGTCTTCGGCGGTGATCTCCGCGGCTCTCGCGATCAGGTCCTCGATGTCGTCGTGCTCGGCGTGGATGTAGCGGCCGGCGAGCGCGTCGGCTCGCCCCGACGCGAGCACGCGGACGAGCTTCGGCGCGAGCTCCGGCGGTGTCCACGGAAGGTCGTCTCCGAAACGCTCGGTCATGTCCGTTCGCACGAGCCCCGGGCTGAAGAAGAAGACGGGGATGCGCCCGGCGAGCTCGTTGGCGAGCGTCTCGCCGTACCGACAGACCGCCGCCTTGCTGGCGGAGTAGGCCGTGCCGCTCGATCCGGGAAGGTACGCGGCGCCGCTGCCGGTGATCACGACGCGTCCGCTCGTGCGCTCGAGCATCGACGGGACGACCGCGCGGCAGCTGAGGTGCACGCCGAGGACGTTGATCTCGAACACGTGCCACCAGTCGGCAACGGGGACGCTCCAGGTCGTGCCCTGAAGTCCGATTCCTGCGTTCGCCACGAGGAGCTCGATCGGCCCGAGCTCCCGCTCGGTCGTCTCGACCCAACGCGCCACGTCGTCGGCCTGCGACACGTCTCCGTCGAGCGCGAGCCCGCCGACCTCGGCGGCGACGGCGTCGATCTGCTCGCGCGTGCGTCCGGTCACGGCGACGCGCATTCCCGCGCTGGCGAGCTCCCGGGCGATCGACGCGCCGATCCCGCGTCCGCCGCCCGTGACGAGCGCGACGCCTTCGAGGCGATCAGACGGCACGCGCTATCTCCTCCAGAGCCTCGGGGTTCTCGAGCGTCGACAGGTCCCCGGGATCTTGCCCGAGAGCGCGAGCGCGGACGGCTCGGCGCACGATCTTCGCACTCCGTGTCTTCGGCAACGCCGATACGAAGACCACGCGCTCGGGCGCGAACGCCTTGCCGAGCTCGTGTGCGACAGCCTCCGAGATCTCGTCCTCTGTAGCGTCCGCGCCCGGAGCGAGCACGCAGTAGAGCCAGGCCACTTCGCCCTTCACCTCGTGCGGCACGCCGATCGCGGCGGCCTCGACGACAGCTGTATGGCCCACTGCCGCCGACTCGAGCTCCGCCGGCCCGATGCGCTTGCCCGCAATGTTGAGCGTGTCGTCGGAGCGCCCGTGGAGGAACCAGTAGCCGTCCTCGTCGACCGACGCCCAGTCGCCGTGCGTCCACACCCCGGGGAAGCGGCGCCAGTACGTCTCGAGGTAGCGCTCCGGATCGCCCCAGATCCCGCGAGTCATCCCCGGCCAGGCGCGCTTGCACACGAGCTCGCCCACCTCGCCGCGCACCGAACTGCCCGCGTCGTCGAAGACGTCCATGTCCTCGCCGAGCGCCGGGAATCCCACGGAGCACGGCTTCGTCGGGAGCAGCGTCGTCACGGAGAGGAAGCACGCACCGACCTCGGTTCCGCCCGAGCAGTTCACGATCGGGATCCGCCCGCCGCCGCACACATGCTCGGAGAGCCAGTCGTACGGGCCCCGATTCCACGGTTCGCCCGTCGTCACGACGCTCCGGAGCGAGGAGAGGTCGGCGTCGGGGTTCCCGTGCGGTATGAGCGCACGTACGAGCGTCGGTGACACGCCGAGCATCGTCACCCGCTCGTCGGCGACGATGCGCCAGACCCGGTCGTGCGGGCGGTCGGGAGCGCCCTCCATGAAGACGATCGTCGCGCCGCACGCCATCGCGCCGACGACGGTCCACGGCCCCATGATCCAGCCCATGTCGGTCGCGAAGAGCGCGCGATCGCCGACGCGCAGGTCGGCCTGGTAGGCGGTCTCGCGGACGATCGACAGCAGGAACCCGCCCTGCACGTGGAGTGCGCCCTTGGGCTTTCCGGTTGTGCCGGACGTGTACGCCAGGAGATAGGGCGCCTCGCTCTCGACGGCGACGGGCTCGAGCGTTCCCGGTCGGTCTGCGACGGCGTCCTCCCACCACACGTCGCGTCCGGCCGTCATGGGGCAGTCGACCCCCGCGCGGCGCCAGACGACGACGCTCTCGACGCTCGGTGCGTCGACCAGGGCTTCGTCGAGCACCCCCTTCATCGCGACGAGCTTCCCGCGCCGATACGAGGCATCTGCGGTGATGACGGCCTTGGCGCCGGCATCGGCGAGCCGCGACGACACCGCCGGCCCGGCGAATCCGGAGAAGATGGGCACCTGTACCGCGCCGATGTGCGCGCAGGCGTGCGACGCGATCGCGGCCTCGGGCGCCATCGGCAGGAACGTCCCCACGATGTCGCCCTCACGGATCCCGAGCTCGTGAAGGGCCTCGGCGAGCCGCCGGACCTCTTGCGAAAGCTCGGCCCAGGTGAGCGCGCGCCGCCCTCCCTCCTCCGGCATCCAGACTGCCGCTTCGCCGTCCGGAAGCTCGCGCGCCCAGCGGTGGACGCAGGCATCGGCGACGTTGAGTCGCGCGCCTTCGAACCACGTCGTCCACTCGATTCCGTTCGCCGCGTCCAGCACTGCGTCCCAGTCGCGCACGAGCGGAATGTCGAGGTCCGCGACGACCGCGCGCCAGAATGCGTCGGGCTCGTCGAGCGACATTCGATGAAGATCCTCGTAGCGCTCGCAGCCCAGCGAGCGCGCGAGTCGTCCGATGTTCGCGGCCGCGAGCTGCTCGGCGGTGGGGGTCCAGGCGAAGCCAGAGGTCGCCTCGTGTCTAGTCTCTGTCGCCATGAGGGCTCGGATCTTCGCAGAGGAGAACCGCAAGTGGATGACGCTCGCCGCCGTCTCCTTCGGCCTCTTCATGATCATGCTCGACAACACGGTCGTGAACGTGGCGCTGCCGTCGATCCAGCGTGACCTCGACGCCGACCTCTCGGAGCTCGAGTGGATCGTCACCGGATACGCGCTGACGTTCGCCTCGCTGATGCTGATCGGCGGGAAGGCCGCGGATGCCTACGGTCGTCGGAAGGTCTTCGTCATCGGGATCGTGGTCTTCACTTTGGCCTCGCTCCTGTGCGGCCTCGCGACCTCGTCCGAGATGCTCATCGGCGCGCGCGTCCTGCAGGGAGCCGGAGCCGCGCTGATGAATCCGGCGACCCTTTCGATCATCGCGGCGACGTTCCCGCCGCGCGAGAGGGGCACGGCGATCGGCATCTGGGCGGGGACGTCCGCACTCGCGCTCGCGATCGGACCGTTGGTCGGCGGCCTGATCACCGAGCACATCAACTGGAACTGGATCTTCTTCATCAACGTGCCGGTGGGCGTTCTCGGAATCGCCGCCAGCTACCTGTTCATCGACGAGTCCCGCGACGAGACGCACGCTTCCCTCGACCTTCCAGGTCTTGCAACCTCGGCCGTCGGCCTGTTCGCGCTGACGTACGGTCTCATCGAGGCCAACACCTACGGATGGACGTCGCCCCGGATCGTCGGCGTCTTCCTTCTCGCAGCCGTCTCGCTGACGGCCTTCGTCGTCATCGAGCGTCGTCGCCGGGAGCCGATGCTGCCGCTCGATCTCTTCCGCAACGGAACGTATACGGGCGCGAATCTCGTCGTGCTGCTCGTCGCGCTCGCGATGTTCGGCGTGTTCTTCTTCGTCTCGCTCTACATGCAGAACATCCTCGGCTACTCGGCCGTGCAGGCCGGAGCTGCGTTCCTGCCCATGACAGTCCTCATCATCCTGGTGGCGCCGTTCGCCGGGAAGACGAGCGATCGGATCGGGTCACGCGGCCTGATGACTGCGGGGATGCTGCTCGTGGCGCTGCAGCTCATCCTGTTCTCACGACTGAGCGCTGACGCGTCGTTCTGGAACCTTCTGCCGGCACTGATGGTCGGCGGGGTCGGTATGGCGCTCACGATGACTCCGAGCGCAGCTGCCGCCACCCGAAGCGTTCCGGTGGACAAGGCCGGCGTCGGCGCCGCCGTCCTCAACAGCGCACGCCAGGTCGGCGGGACGATGGGCATCGCGGTCATGGGCGCGATCATGGCCGCCGAAGTGGGGGGCAAGCCTTCGGTCGATGCCTTCATGCGAGGCTTCGAAACCGCCCTCCTGACGGCCGCAGCCATCGCTGTCGCGGGCGCAATCGTCGCGTTCGTCCTCGTCCGGCCCCACGAAGGCGCGGGCGAGCGCACAGCACCAGCAGCGCCAGAACCCGTCGCCTAAGACGCTGATCGAACGCTCAGTTCGAGGGCCGAAGGGCGATTCATTCGCCCGTAGGCCAGTTGCGGCCGGTACGTGCACGGCCAAAGGGAAGGGGGGCACGCGGGGGGAAACCGCAGGTTTCTCTCCGCGAAAAGAAAAACGCCCCCGGCTGCGGCTCCGGGGGCGTTTCCCGTTCGAGGCGACCCCTTCCCGGGAAGGCGAGCCGGCGAATCGTGGCTCTGCGGCCCAGCCACGTTCAATCCTGCGCCCGCCTGCGATCCGGCGGTGGTGCCCGCGCATCCGATCTGGCGTCCGATCGTCTGCGGTGTGGGCCTGACTATAGGAGCCGTGTCTGGAAAAGTCAAGTAGCTAGGTCAAGCGATTTGGGATAGCCTTACTTCACTCGAAAGCGGTAGGAACACATCCCCCCGAGAGGGGACAGCAGGGAGCACCGAAACCGCATTGACTGAAGTCAGCATGCACCGGACCGCCACGCCGCCGTCTTCGCCGACCAGTGCCGGCGTTCGTCTCGGCGAGCGCGTGCGCGCACTCCGTGTCGCTGTCGGCATCACGCAGACACAGCTCGCCGGCGAGCGCTTCTCGAAGGAGTACATCAGCCAGATCGAGCGCGGCAAGACGCGCCCGACCGAGTCGACGATCGCATGGCTTGCCACACAGCTCGGCGTCGATCCGACGTTTCTCTCTTCCGGCGTCTCGAACGAGGACCGCGCGAAGGTCGAGGCACAGCTCGATCGCGCCGACGCGCTGACGGCGGCGCACTCCTACGACGACGCCCTCGTGGCGTATCGCGATGCGGGGGCAGATCTCCACCGCACCGGCGCGCGATCGCTCCGACTCCGCGTACTCACGGGCGAGGCGTGGGCGCTGCAAGAGGTGGGGGAGGTGAAAGAGGCGATCGCGCTCCTTGTGCGTGCTCGCGAGCTCTCCGAGTCCCCGGACTTCTCGGACCTCGAACGCGCCGACGTGCTCTTCCGATTGGCCGTGTGTCGGTACAAGCTCTCGAGCATCTCCACGGCGATTGCCCTGTTCGACGAGGCGCTCGCGCTCGCGGAGCGCTCCGGTCTGCCCTGCGATCTCCTCCGCTCCGACATTCTCCAGCGTCGGTCACGCTGCCACCGTCGGCTTCGTGACTACGTCGCCGCGCACGACGATGTCGAGCGCGCGCTGGAGCTTGCTCAGGAGCTGGGCGACCGCGAGGCGATCGCAAACGCCTACTTCCAGGCGTCCCTGGTCACCCAACGGCAGGGCCATTACGTGCTTTCTCGCAGCTACGCCCAGCGCGCGAAGGAGCTCTATCAACACCTGAACGACGAGCGCAACGTCGGTCGGCTCCTGCTCATGCTCGGCGGCCTTACGCTCCTGCTCGGAGACGAAGACACCGCCGTGGAACACCTCAAGGCGTCCTACTCGCGGGCGCTCGACACGGACTCACCCGCGGACGCCGCGCAGGCGCTCGAGGGAATCGCCAGGGTGCATCTCAACCGTGGCGAGTACGACCAGGCGGACTCGCTTGCACGCAATGCGCTCGAGCTCCTGCAGGGTCGGGAGGACTACCTCCACGAGGTCTGTCCGTCGCAGCTCGTACTGGGGCGAGCGTTGATGGAGCGCGGACGGTTGGACGAGGCGGAAGAGTGCTTCCGAGCGGCTGATGCGGCGGCCGAGCAACTGGCGTCGATCAGCCACAGGACGGAGGCGTGGGTTGCACTCGGGGATCTCGCGGCGCGACGCGGTCACGACCGTGAGGCCGGGCGCCTCTACCGGAACGCCGCCGAGGCGCTCCAGGAAATCCGCTTCTAGCCGAAAGGAGGTCCCCATGAAGCCGAAACTGCTGCTCTTGCTGATCAACCTGGCGTTGCTGGCCGCATGGCTCGGGCGCTGGGGTATCGACCGCTCCTGGCCTGACGGAAACTAGAGCCCTCCGGGCTACACTCGGGCGCGATGCGCCCCGTTGCGGCACTGACCGCGTTGTCGTGCCTGCTGCTCGTCGGCTGTGGCGGTTCGGGCAGGTCGGGTGCCGAATCGACGACCACTTCGGAGACCCGGACGCTCGAGGAGCTCTGGCGCGCCCCGGGGGACGACGTGGCAGTGATCCCGGGGACGGAGAATCACGAGCCCGGCGAAGTGCGCGTGTCCTTTCTCGTCGTGGATGCCGACGGTGCGGTGGTAACGCTTCCGACCGCGCACGTCTGGGTCGCGAACAGCCTCGATTCGGCGCCGTTCCTCGAGACCGAGGCGAAGCTCGAGCGGATCGGAGTCCCGGGCGGCGACGAAGCGGACGCGACCCACATCTACGTTTCTAGCTTCCGGTTGCCGCGAGCCGGAAAGTACTGGCTGCTCGCGGAGCCCGAGGGTGGCGCGAAGAAGGTGCAGGCGCTCGGCAATGTGGTCGTCGTGAAGGAAGACGGACCGCCGGACGTCGGCGACCCGGCGATCGCCTCGCAGACGCCGACGCTTGCGTCGAGTGACGGCGATACGGCTGCCCTGACGACTCGCACTCCCCCCGACGAGGACCTCCTCCGGTATTCGGTCGCGGAGTCGCTCGAGGCCAGGGTGCCATTCGTCGTCACGTTCGCGACGCCGAAGTACTGCTCGAGTCGGACCTGTGGGCCGGTCGTGGACGTCGTCGAGGAGGTCTCCAAGCGCTTCGAAGGCAAGGACGTCCGCTTCATCCACGTCGAGGTGTACGAGGACAACGACCCGGCCAACGGGTTCAACCGCTGGATGCAGGAGTGGAAGCTGCCGACAGAGCCGTGGACGTTCGTCGTCGACGCCGACGGGACGATCGCCGCGCGGTTCGAGGGCACCGTCTCGGTGAACGAGCTCGAGCAGGCAGTGCGCGACAGCCTCGAAGGCTGATCGCTCAGTACGTGTCGCCGAGTCGCTCGACCACGATGTTGGGAACGCGTGCCATCGGGCTCAGTGCCAGCACCGTCCGAACCAGCGAGACGATGTCGTCGGGCGAGATCTGCTCTTCCTCCGAGAGCCCCGTCCACTCGGTCATGCGCGTTGCGACGAACCCGGGAGAGATAGCCGTCGCGCGGATGCCGTGCTCGGCCTCCTCGCGGTTCAGCGAGCTCGTCCACGCGATGAGTGCCGCTTTCGTCGTTCCGTAGACCGCTAGCCCGGGGGTCGGGATCGTCCCGGCGATCGAAGCGAGCGTGATGATCTGTCCACGCGACGCACGGAGCATCGGCAACGACTCGCGCGTGATCACGAGGGTCGCCCGGAGGTTGACGTCGAGTTGCAGGTCGATCTTCTTCGTCTCCTGCTCGGCAAACGCACCTCCGATTCCGATCCCGGCACAATTCACGAGGACGTTCATCCCTCCGTGCCGCTCTGCATGTGCCGCGACGACGCGGACGCACTCGTCGGCGTCCCCGAGGTTGGCGGGCACGGCGAGCGCGTCGAGCTCCGCGGCGGCCGCTTGGAGCGGCTCGGGCCGCCGAGCCGCGAGCGTGAGCTCGTACCCGTCCTCGCGCAGCGCGCGCGCAATCGCGAGCCCGATCCCGGACGACCCACCGGTGATCAGTGCCGACTTCACGAGCGCGAGTCTATGGGGTCTGATCGCTGGTGAGTGACTGCACGTTG
This sequence comes from uncultured Gaiellaceae bacterium, assembly GCA_963833725.1. GTDB lineage: Bacteria > Actinomycetota > Thermoleophilia > Gaiellales > Gaiellaceae > GMQP-bins7. The sequence goes on along the minus strand of CAWHYV010000001.1, from coordinate 67,320 downwards.
ATGGCCGAAGGGCGATTCACTCGCCCGTAGGCCGATGCCGCTTCGTCAGTGCACGGCCAGAGGAAGGGGGGCCGGCGGGGGAAACATCGTTTCCCCCCGCCAACGAAGGAGCGGCCGCCGAGGGGGCGGCGGCCGCCTTGTCGGGGGGAGAGGAGAAGAGGATGGAGTTCTTCAGCCGTCGTGTTCGGGTCGGCGGTGCGGTCTCCTTCCGTACAGTGTCCGCGTGGAGACGGTCGGGCTGACGACGCTCGCTCGCGCCGGAGGCTGTGCGGCGAAGTACTCGGCCGCACGTCTCGAGACCCTTCTCGCCGGGCTCGTCCCGGCGGATGCGGAGGATCTCCTCGTCGGCCTCGACCCGGCGGACGACGCTGCGGTGTACCGACTCGACGCCGAGCGCGCGATCGTCTTCACGGTCGACTTCTTTCCACCCCTCGTCGACGATCCACGAACGTTCGGCGCGATCGCCGCGACGAATGCGCTCAACGACGTGTTTGCGATGGGCGGGACACCGCTCATCGCGCTCTCCGTCACGGCATTCCCGGAGGAGCTTCCGGTCGAGACGCTCGGCGAGGTGCTCGCGGGCGCCGACGAACGCGTGCGCGCAGCTGGAGCGATCCTCGCCGGCGGTCACACGATTCGGGACGACGAGCCGAAGTACGGGCTGGCTGTCGTCGGCCTCGTGCATCCGGATCGGATCTGGCCGAAAGCGGGAGCACGGCCGGGGGACGTCCTCTACCTCACGAAGCGCCTCGGAACCGGAATCGTGCTCCAGGCGCAACGAGACGGTGTCGCGCCGGAAGGGGCGCTCGACGCGGCCGTCGAGTCGATGATCGAGTTGAACCGCGCGGCGGCGGATGTGATCCGACCCTTCGAGCCCAATGCCGTGACCGATGTGACCGGGTTCGGATTGCTCGGGCACGTGCACGAGCTCGCCTCGCGGAGTGGGGTGCGCGCGATTCTCGACGCCGACGCTCTGCCCGCTCTCCCCGGGGCACTGGAGCTCGCGGCCGACGGCGTCAGAACCGGCGGTGACGGCCGCAATCGCGAGTACGCCGGGCCGCACGTCGAGAGCCACGCCGCCGGGTCGCAGGAGATCCTCGCGTACGACCCGCAGACGGCTGGCGGCCTCCTCGTGTCGATACCGAGCGAGCGGGCGCCCGTGCTCGAGGCGACGTTCGCGGCGGAGGGGCTGCTCGGAGCGCGCATCGGCCGCGTCGAAGAAGGCTCGGGGATCGTCTTCCGCTAGTGGCCGTCGCCGTCGCTCGTGCCAGAACGGTCTCGCCGAGGACGTTCCTCCGGATCGCGCTCGCGTCGTCGATCGTGCTGTTCTTCGTCATCACCTCTGGCGCCTTCGTTCGGCTGACCGGATCCGGACTGGGATGCGAGAACTGGCCGAGTTGCGGCGACAAGCCGTATCCGGAGCAGGGCTTCCACGCGTTCGTCGAGTTCGGCAACCGCATGGTCGCGCTCGTCGGGATCGTCCTGACGTTCGCGACCTGGTTGGCGTCACGATGGACGACCGGTCTTTCCCGGTGGGGGCGATGGAGCGCGCTCGGCGCCTTCCTCGTGGCGGTCGCGCAGATCCCGATGGGCGGCATCACCATCGCGCTCGACCTGCATCCGCTCGCAGTCATGACGCACTTCCTTCTCGGCCTGACAGCATTCGGGCTTTCGCTGATCGCCGCACTCGAGGCGTGGAGCCTCCGCGACGGCCTCGCTGCGTCAGCAGGCCCGAGCTGGGTACGACTGCTGATGACATGGGTCGGGCTGCCCGTCTGCTTGGTCCTCGTCGTCACCGGTGCTGTCGCAACGGCATCGGGGCCGCACCCCGGCTCGAGCGACGACGTGGAGCGGCTCGGTCTCGGCATCGCGGACACGGTCTACGTCCACGTGCGTGCGGCGGCGATCTTCGGCGTCGGCGTCCTCGTACTGGGCTGGCTTCTCGGCCGGATGCGAGCCGACTATCCGGGGCTCTTCCGGATCTGGATCGGGTTACTCGTCGTGCTCGTCGCCCAGGCGATCGTCGGGGAGGTGCAGTATCGCAACGCGCTGCCGTGGGGCCTCGTGCTCGTGCACGTCGTACTCGCAGCGGCGATCTGGGCGTTCACGCTGGCCCTCGCGTTCGCGCTCTGGCGTCCACCTTCGCCGCTGACCCGCCAGTAGGCTTCCTGCGTGGCTCGTGAGCTCAGGATCTTCGAGCGTCCTGCCGCGCTCGAGCGACCGGTTCTGATCGGAGCGTTTCGGGGTTGGAACGACGGCGGCCAGGCGGCGACGCTCGCAGCCGGCTATCTCGCGCGGCTCTGGGGTGCACGGAAGTTCGCCGAGATCGATTCGGAGCTGTTCGTCGACTTCCAGGCGACGCGGCCGATGGTCTCGCTCGAGGAGGGTCGGACACGAAAGATCGAGTGGCCCGAGAACATCTTCTACCGCGCGCGCATTCCCGAGGCGAACCGCGACGCGATCCTCCTCGTGGGAGTGGAGCCCAACTACCGGTGGCGGACGTTCACCGAGATCGTCACGGAGCTCGCGAGCGATCTCGGCGTCGAGCTCGCCGTAACGCTCGGCGCCCTCGTCGCCGACGTGCCGCACACCCGACCGGCGCCGGTCACGGGAGCAGCAACCGATCCACAGCTCGTCGACGAGCTCGGCCTACAGCTGTCGCAGTACGAAGGACCGACGGGCATCGTCGGCGTGTTGCTCGACGCGTGCCGGCGCGCCGGGATTCCGTCGGTGAGCTTGTGGGCGGCGGTGCCGCACTACGTGCAGCTCGCGCCGAGCCCGCCTGCGGCCAAGGCGCTCTGCGAGCGGCTCGGCGGCGTCCTCTCGACGGAGATCGACGTCACGGAGCTCGCCGAGGCAGCCGACGAGTACGTCGACCAGGTCTCCCAGGCGGTCGCGACGGATGCTGACACCGCGAACTACGTCGAGGAGCTCGAACGACGCTCCGACTCACTCGAGCTGCTCGAGGAGTCGGACGACCTCCCCTCCGGTGATGCGCTCGCTGCAGAGATCACGCGCTTCCTCCGCGAGCGCGAAGCGAACGGCGACACGCCGGAATCCGGCGGCCCCGGCTAGCTACGCGGCGTCTTCGGAGGACTCGGCGGCTGCAGGCTCGTCCGACGGCTCGACGAGCGCGAGCGGAACGACGTCGGTGCCCGTCTCGGCCACGCTCGTGTCCGTTGCCGGAGCATCTGCCGCGGGCGCGCCGCCTTTCCGCTTGCGCCGACGACGCCTCGACTTGCGAGCCGTGAGCTTCGGCACCGGGAGGTTGTCGGCCAGCGCGTTCGCGATCTCTCCGGTCGTTCCCAGCTCCTCGCGGGCGTGGTCGAGCGCGCCGTTCGCGCGCGGCGTGTAGCCGTCCGCCGAGGCGAGCAGCGCTGCGCCGACCGGCAGCGGCATCTCCGCGGCGACCTGGACGAGGCGGTTGACGTTCTCCTCGTGGCGGTAGCCGCGCGAGTTCGCCGCGGCGCCGAGTAGGCGCTTGGCCTCGGGGAACTCTGTCGACACGCGCCTGTCCTGCACCTTGCGCGTCGCACGCGCGAGTCGCCACGTCCAGCGAGCGAGGATCTGGTCCGGAGCGAGCGGCTTTCCCTCACCGATCGCGCGGAGCAGGATGCGAACGCCGGCGGATCGATCCTTCTCCCACGGCGGTGCCTGCGTCACGAGTGTGACGAGGTCGTCGAAGTCGGCTCGGTCGATCGGGGTCGCGACGCGATCCATGAGCGCAGTCATCCGCAGCCGCCGGTTCGGGTTCTCGGCCGCACAGGTCGCGAGGAACTGTTCGAGCGCACCCTTGTTCGCACGGCCCTCGGCGAACTTCTTCGCGAACTCGGCACGCTGGTCGAAGCGGATCTGACGGCCGGCGATCGTCGCCCAGAAGCGCTGCTCGTCGTCGTCGAGGTACTTCGGATCGATCCGCTGCCACTCGCGCTGGATCACAGCGAGGCGTCGGGCGACGTCCGGCGTGACCGGGACGAGCCACGGGACCGGGGAGAGCTTGCGCCGCGCGCGTCGTTGCTGGCGGCGGCGTGGGGCAGGCGTCACGCGCGCGCCCTCGCGGTAGAAGTCAGAGTCGAGGAGCGCGTGGAGCGAGACAACGCGCTCGGAGTGCGTCGCGCCCTTCGGCACGAAGTCGACGACGACGCCCGCCTCCTTGCGTGGATGCATTCGCATGATGCGCCCGATGCGCTGCTGGTAGACGCGTCGCGACGCGGTGGGCGCGAGATGCATGCAGATGGTCGCGCGAGGTGAGTTCCAGCCCTCGGCGAGGAGCATGGCGTTGATCAGGACGTTGATCTCACCGCGCTCGTAGGCCGCGAGTGTCTCGGCGAGACGAGCCGGAGGGGTGCGGCCGGAGACGGCCTCGGCCTTGAGCCCGGCCGCGCGGAACTCCTGCGCGAGGTTGTACGCGTGCTCGACGCCGGCTGCGTAGACGATCCCGGGCGTTGCGCCGAACCGTTCCCGGTAGAGGCTCGCCGCGGCCTGGTTGAGCGCCTGGTGGTCGAGGGCGGCGGCGAGGGCGCGCTCCTCGAAGTCTCCGCCGACGATGGGCACCGAGTTGATCGCCGCGGCAGGTGGCACGCGGAGGCATCGAAGAGGGGCGATGAGCCCACGTCGGGCGGCGTCGCCGAGCGGGAGGTCGTCGACCGACGCGGGGAAGACGTCCGACACCTGCTTCGCGATCAGCTGCTCGGTCGCCGTCATCCCGATGAACAGCGGTTCCGCGAAGGCCCGGATCGCCGCGCTGGTCTTCTCGCCGAGCGCCGTGTGCGCCTCGTCGCAGATGACGAGGTGGTACACGTTGCGATCGAGCTCCGATCCGTGGCGCGCGAACCAGGCGTACGTCTGGATGGTGAGCGGGTTGTCCGTCGGTGCCGACGTTCCGGCCAGCAGCGCGTCGGTGAAGCGGTCTGCGTAGCCCTCGGTCGTGAGATCGCCCTTGAACTGGGCGACGAGGAGTCGGCGGTGAGTGAGGATGAGGACGCCGAGGTTCCGGGCCGCTTCGACGAACCCGGCTGCCGCGATGGTCTTGCCGGACGCCGTCGGGTGTCGGAATCGGAATCGCCGGACCGCACCCGGGTCGACGCCGGTGAACTCGGGCTCGACCAGCTCGTCTTCCACGAAGCCGGCATCGAAGTCGTCGTCAGCGTCCTCGTCGACGTCCGACTCTACGACGGCCCCGTTCGTCGAGCCGTTCCCGTTCCCGTTTTCCTCGGCCGGGCGCTGGGTCGCCGCGATGAGCTCGGCGAGCATTCCCGTGAGGGCGTCGATCTGGTGGCGGCGAAGCTCGGTGCCGGCTGCCGTGCGCGCCGGATTCTCCGTCAGCACGCGCTCGAGGCCGAGCATGAGCCCGTACCGCACCTTCCAGCGCGACGACGGCTTCTCGAGGCCGGCATCCATCTCGGCGATCGCGTCATCGAGCGCGGAGCGTCGCGCCGTCCCCGGTGCGAGTGCCTGCAGCGGGTCCTCGTCCGGCGCCAAGAATGGCTCACCGAACCAGGACTCGGCTCGACGAGCCGCAGCAGTCAGGTTCTCGGATGTGTCCGACGTCAGCGTCGGGATGGTCGTAGCCTCGTGCATTCAGGCAGCACGTCTTTCCGTGCCGCTCCTTCCGAAGAGTTGATCGCTCGCGCTATGGCCGGCGAGCGGTACCTGACGGAGCATACCTCAGAGTTCGGGCGAGAACCCGAGAAGACGTTACGACGTCGTGCTCGACAGCTCCGCGAGCGGCCTTCCGACGATCCGCTCGGAGACGCCGGTCTGGTCCAGGTGCTTCGTGATCCCACCCAGCCAAAACGGGAATCCCGCGCCGAGAATGAGGCACGTATCGATGTCCGCGGCCTCCGAGACGACGCCCTCCTCGAGGATGTGCCGCGATTCGTCTGCCAGCGCTTCCAGCACCGCCGTGTGGAGTGCCTCGATGCTCAGCGGCGCGTGTTCGACGACAACGGGCTCGTCGCCCCCTTCGGCCAGGCTCTCGAGGGTCGCAGAGAGCGGGTAGCGATCGGGCCAGGCCTCGTGCAGCGTGCGGCGCACGTGGTTCGCGACCTTCGGGCCGACGAGCTGGAGAAGGACGGAAGGCGCCATCGGGAGGCCCATTCGGAGGACCGCCTCGTCGGTCTCCTCGACGGTGTTGCCGTGGTCGAGCGCCTGCATGACGACCGACCCCTGTCTGCCGAGCAGGCGGTTCACGACGAATGCGGGGGCATCGCGTACGAGGACGCCGGTCTTGCGGAGCTTCTTCGTCACGGCCCAGGCGGTCGCGAGCGAGACGTCGTCCGTCTCGGGCGTGCGCGCGAGCTCGACGAGCGGGAGAACCGCGACCGGGTTGAAGAAGTGCATGCCGACGACCCGCTCGGGGTGGTCGAGATCGGCGCCCATCTCCCGGACGGAGAGCGAAGAGGTGTTCGTCGCGAGGATGCACTCCGGCGAGACGACACGCTCGAGCTCGGCGAACACGTCCTTCTTGATCGCCATCTCCTCGAAGACCGCCTCGAGCACGAGATCGCAGCCGGCGAAGACGTCCCACTCCGTGCCTCCCGAGACGAGCGAGGCGAGAAACCGCGCCTTGCCCTCGCGGAGACGGCCGCGGCGGACGAGATCGGCGAGCTCGTCGGCGATCCATGCGATCGCCTCGTCGACCTGCTCCTGCGTGAGGTCGCGCATGACGATCGGCACCTCGAGCCGCCTGAGGAAGAGCAGTGCCAGCTGCCGCGCCATGAGCCCCGCCCCGACGATCCCGACGCGCTGGATGCGTCGCGGGTCGGCATCCGGCATCCCGACACCACGCTTGGAGCGACGCTCGACGAGGTCGAACGCGTAGACGGACGCCTGCGCCTGCGGGCCTGGGAGGAGCTCGGCAAGAGCGTCCTCCTCGGCGCGGTAGCCCTCCTCGAGCGACCAGCTCGCCGAGCCTTCGATGAGGTCGAGCGCCCGATACGGCGCGGGCGCAGCTCCGTGTACCTGCCCGTCGAGACGCGATCGCGCCTTGCGGCACACCTCGGCGAGGTCGGAGAGATCGACGCTCGGCCGTCGCTTGCCCGCCCCCTCGTCGACCCTGTCGAGCAGGTAGGCGAGCGACTCGTCGAGGAACTCCACGGGCTCGAGGAGCACGTCTGCGAACCCGGCCTCGAGTGCCTTCTGCGCGTCGAGCATGCGGTTCTGGCGGAGCGGGTTCTCGACGATGAACTTCACCGCCTGCTCGGCGCCGACGAGCTGCGGAACCAGCTGCGTACCGCCCCACCCGGGAATGAGGCCGAGGAAGACCTCGGGACATGCGAAGTGGCGCACCGAGGCCGAGATGGTGCGGTAGTCGCAGTGCAGCGCGATCTCGACTCCTCCGCCGACGGCAGCCCCGTTGATTGCGGCGACGGTGACGAAGGGCAGGTCGCGAATGCGTCCGAAGAGCTCGTGCCCGGCCTCGCCGCCGAGCCGGGCGCGCTCGGGAGTGATTGCGCCGAACTCGCCGATGTCGGCGCCGACGGCGAAGACGAGGGGCTTGCCCGTGAGGAGCAGCCCGCGCCAGTCGTGCGACCCGAGCTCGTCGAGAACGGCTTCGAGCGAGCGAAGAGCCGCCTCGCCGAACGTGTTCGGCTTCTGCCAGTCCTCGCCGTTGTCCATGGTCACGAGGGCTATCGGCCCGACGCGAGTCCCGATCTCGCGGAGCTTGAACTGGGTCGGGCTGCTAGCCACCGTTCCTCCCGCTACGGCGCCGGCGGAGCCGGCGCCTCCGCTTTCTCGGCCGGCTCCGTCGAGCCTACGCCGGCAAGGTTCTCCCAGAGGATTGCCGCGCCCATTCCGAGTCCGATACAGAGCGCCGTGAGGCCGTAGCGCGATCCCGGCCTGTCGCGGAAGCCGCGCGCAAGCTGTGCCATGAGTCGCACACCGGTCGCAGCGAGCGGATGGCCGCACGCGATCGCGCCGCCATACGGATTGAGGCGGGGGTCGTCCGGAGACACGCCCACGCCGTCGCACCACGTGAGCACCTGGACGGCGAACGGCTCGTTCAGCTCGAAGAGGTCGATGTCGTCCGTCGTCAGGCCGGCACGCTCGAGCACCTTCTCCGTGGCCGGGACGGGCCCGAGACCCATCAGCTCCGGCTCGACGCCCGCGTAGGCGAAGCCGACGAGGCGCATCTTCGGCTCGAGGCCGAGCTCGGCCGCAGCGTTCTCCGACGCGATGAGCGCGGCCGTCGCGCCGTCCGTCAGTCCCGCCGAGTTCCCGGCGGTGACTCGACCGCCGGCGCGAAACGGCGTGCGCAGCATCGCGAGCGCCTCCATCGTCGTGTCCGGCCTGAGGAACTCGTCACGATCGGCAACCGTCCACCCCTCGTCGGTGAACACCGACATCGGCACGACGATCTCGTCCATCACTCCTTCGTCCCACGCGGTTCCGGCGCGGCGCTGGGACTCGACCGCGTAGGCGTCCGCGGCCTCCTTCGTCAGCTGGGGAAACGCGTCGTGGAGGTTCTCCGCCGTCTGCCCCATGACCGCCGCGGACTCGTCGATGAGCCGTTCGGCGACGAAGCGCGGGTTGAAGTCGACGGCGGCGCCCATCGGATGGTGACCCATGTGCTCGACGCCGCCGACGAGCACGACATCGGCGGCGCCCATCGCGATCTCCCCAGCGCCTGCGGTCGTCGCAGTGAGCGCGCCCGCGCACATGCGGTCCACGGCGAATCCCGGCACGGTCGTGGGAAGCCCGGCCAGGAGCGCGACGTCGCGTCCCAGGGTGAGACCCTGGTCGCCCACCTGCGCGGTTGCGGCGAAGACGACGTCGCCGATGCGCTCGGGCGGAAGCTGCGGGTTCCGCCGGAGCACCTCGCGGACCGCCTTGACGGCCATGTCGTCGGCTCGTGTCTTGGCGAAGAAGCCGTCCGGCGTCGCGCGGCCGAACGCCGTGCGGACGCCGTCGACGTACACCACCTCGCGAAGCTCGGGCACGCCGAGACGATACTTCCGGAGCGATGGCGGACTGGGAGGAACGAGCGCACTTGGCGCAGGCGCGCTACGAGGACGGCGCAGCGCGGCTTCCCGACGAACCGGATGAACGGCAGCGCCAGCTCACGCGCATGGGCAACGCTGCCTGGGCCGCGGGTCTCTCGCATCTCATGCTCGGTCGTCAAGACGACGCAAGTGAGTGGCTTCTTCGCGCAGCCGAGACGTACCGGACGAGTTGGCCGGATGCCCCGTCCGGAAGCTGGGGTCGTCCGATCGGGGCGATGAAGTCACGTCTGATCGTGGGCGACCATGCGGGCGCACGGGCCGACGCCGTCTGGGCACTCGACGAAGGTGCAGCCGAGCTCCGAGAGTCCGATCGGTCGCTACGCGGCGGCGCTCGCGCAGCTCGTCATCGGCGAGGACGACGAGGCGGGGACTCTCGCGGCGAACGCTCGCCGGAGAGAGCGCGATTCCGCCCGCCGTTACCGATTCTCTCGTCGCGCTCGCCTCGCACGACGGTCCGGCATATGAGGCCGCGATCCGGTCCCTCGTGGCCGACTTCGAGGCGCGCGATGCGTTCCTGGAGGACATCCCTGTCGCCGACACCGTTCTCGCCGTTCAGGAACTTGCCGCCGTGCGCGGCGTCGACGTTGCGCTTACGTCGTCGGTGCTGCCGAGCTGACGGTTACGGATCGCCCGCGGCCAGCTCGCGCGCGCGCACCATGGCGGCCTGGATGGCATTGAGGAACGCCGCCCGAACTCCGGCGATCTCGAGCTCACGAATCGCGGCGATCGTCGTTCCGCCCGGTGACGTGACCATCTCGCGGAGCTCGACGGGGTGCATCTTCTCGTCGCGGAGCTGCTTCGCCGTGCCGAACATCGTCTGGACGACGAGCTGCGTCGATATCTCGCGCGAGAGGCCGAGCAGGATGCCCGCCTCGATCATCGCCTCGGCGAGTAGTGCGAAGTAGGCGGGGCCCGAGCCGGAAACCGCGGTGATCGCGTCGAGCGCATCCTCGGGAACGCGTACGACCGCACCGAGATGCGAGAGCGCCTCTTCGGCGAGGTCGAGGTGCTCGTCCCCTGCGTGCGCACCGGGACTGAGCCCGGCGATTCCCTCATGCACCGTGGAAGGCGTGTTCGGCATCGCGCGGACTACGGGGACCCCGTCCGCAAGTCCTTTCTCGATCCGCGCGGTCGTGATTGCCGCCGCGACGGAGAGCACGGTCTGCTCCGGGACGATCGATGCGCCGACCTCGCCGAGGAGTGCTTCGATGTCCTGTGGCTTGACCGCGATGACGACGAGCGCTGCACCGGCGGCCGCATCGTGGTTCGACAGCGTCGCCTCTACTCCGTACCGCTCGCGCAACTCCGCGACGCGCTCGGCGCGGCGCGTCGTTGCCGCTACCTCCGAGGGCTCGCGCCATCCCGACGAGAGCAGGCCGGAGATGAGCGACTCACCGATCCTCCCGGCGCCGAGGATCGCGATCTTCCGTGGATCGACCATCACGTGAGTCTAGGGTCCACTACGCCCAAGTGACACGCTGTCACAAGGTCGTTCGGCGGTTACGCGGCTGAGGGCTGCCCTCGTCGGATGGCTCGTGCGCGATCCATGCTCGCTCCGCGCACGAGGCCGCGCTTGAATCCCTGCAGCAGGAAGACGCTCGCGAGGCCTTGCCACTCCTCGTACGGTGCGAGCAGCTCTGCCGTCTCTCCCGGCTCGGGCCAGCGCCGGCGAAGCGAGGCGAGCAGCTTGACGAGTGCGAGGTCGTCGACGAGGCCCGTGTCATAGCGGCCCAGCCCTTGCAACGCGATCACGCCCACCGTCCACGGGCCGACTCCGCGCTCGCGGCCGAGACGCTCCGGCGCGTCCGCGCTCGCTCGCAGCGCGTCGAGATCGATCGATCGAGCAAGGCGCGTCAGTGTCGCGGCGCGACTCGCCGCAAGCCCGCAGGCGGTGAGTCGAGCGGGCGAGAGCTGCGCGAGCGATGCACGCGTGGGAGGATCCTTCTCGCACGTGCGGATGATCCCGCGCTCGATTCGAAGAGCCTCCGACGCGTGGATGAGCTGGCCACAGACGGCGCGGATCACCGCGTGCGTGACGGTCGCCTTGCGTCGCGGTCGCATCCCTCGCAGGCGCTGCACCGACGGCCCGATGAGGGGGTCGCGCGCATACCTCCGGTGGAACTCGGACGTGTCGTCGTCGAGAGCGAGCATGAACCGCGTTTCGTCGATGGCTCGCTCGCAGGAGGCGCGAACGGCGACGCTCCCGTCCGGACGCTGGTGCGCCGACGCCCAGCGCGCATCCGGCAGCCTCGCGGTCCAGGTCGTCGTGCCGGCGGTGAGCCGCAGCGAGTACGTCCCTGCCGCTCGGAGCACCACCTCGACCATCGCGCCAGCCTAGACGTGGGGTCAGACCCGTGGGACCTGACCCATACTTACGCCCGATGCGGCTCGCCGACGCCATCTCGCTGCGATCCCGGGAGCGGAAGCTTCGGCTTCTGCTGGACGAGCTTCGGCCGACCGCGGAGACGACCGTGCTGGATGTCGGCGCCGACGAGCTCGGCTTCGGCGAGGGCAACGGCTGCGGAACGCTGAATTTCTTCGAGGAGCACTACCCGTGGCCGGCGCGGATCACGGCGCTCGGCCTGCACGACGGGGCAGGATTTCGTGCCCGGTATCCGGACATCCCGTATGTGCAGGGCGACGCGTGCGCGCTCCCCTTCGCAGACGCCGAGTTCGACATCGTCTTCTCGAACGCGGTGATCGAGCACGTCGGCGACCGCGAGCGGCAACGTGAGATGGTCTCCGAGGCGATCCGGGTCGGTCGCCGCGTGTTCATCACGACGCCCGACCGCCGCTTTCCGATCGAGGTGCACACGCGTTTGCCCGTCGTCCACTGGCTGCCGGACTCCCTCGCGCACCGCCTGTACCGCGCGACCGGCAAGGAGTTCGCGACGGACGTGAACCTTCTGACGCGGCGAAGCCTCGAGTCGCTCTTTCCCGGGCGCGTGCGCATCGTCGGCCTCGGCCTGACGTTGGTGGCGATCGTCGATTAGCGCACGGCGCTTCACCTCGATCGCGATCGGCGTCCTCGCAGTCGGGCTCGTCCTGCACAACGCCGCGATGGCGCAGTTGTGGGATCTCGGCGTACGCGGGACGACGCTCGACGTCGTCGCCGCGTGGAAGGAGGCCCTGCTCCTCGTCGCGCTCCTCGTCGTCGCGTGGCACGTGCGCCACAAGCCGGCCGTGAAAGCGGCGGATGTCCTTGCCGTGAGCTACGCGGTCATCGTTCTCGTGTACTGGCTGATCCCGCAGGATGTGCTCGGCGGTGAGGCGACGGCGCGCGGCGAGCTCCTCGCGCTCCGCCATCACCTCTTTCCGGTCGCGGCGTACGCGCTCGGCCGGCTCGCGGCCATCGCCTGGGAGGAGCGAGGGCGCGTCGGAGGGCTCATCGCGTTGTCCGCGGTCGTAGTCGCCGTCGTGGGTCTTCTCGATCTCGCGCTCATCTCACTGCAGGCGTGGCGTGACTCCGGCGTGCCGGGTTGGTATCGCGAGCAGCTCGGACTCGACTACGAGGGTCTCTCCGGCCTCCCGGAGAACTGGGTCTTCAACACGGGCGACGAGGAGAATCCGATACGGCGGCTCGTCTCCACGTTTCTCTCGCCGCTCGCGAGCGCGTACGCGCTCGTCGTCGCTCTCATCTACGTGTTCAGTCGTCCGTTCCGCTGGTGGTGGGGCGTGCTGGCAGTCGTCTTGTATGTCGCGCTCCTCTACACGCATACGCGCGCGGCGTTCGCCGCGCTCGTGTTCGGGCTCGTCGTCCTTGCGCTTGCCCAACGCCGGATCGCGCCGGCGGCAATAGCAGCCGTGACGATCGTGATCGCGCCGCTCTTCGTCGTGGCCTATCCGTCGATCGGGCCTTCGACGAGCTACACGCCCGAGGAGCTCGAATGGCTCCGCGAGAATGCCGAGCAAGCCGGCGACGAGAGCGGCGATCCGCTGGCGGGCGACGACGCCTCCACGGAGAGCCACTGGCGCAATCTGCGAGAGGGAGTTCGGGTCGTTCTCGATCACCCGCAGGGGTATGGGCTCGGCAACGCGGGCGTCGTGGCGAAGCGGACCGGCGTCGAGATCCGCGCCGGGGAGTCGACCTACACGGAGCTCGGTGTCGACGCGGGCGTTGCGGGAGTCGCCGCCTTCGTCCTCTGGAGCATCGCGATTCTCGCTGGGCTGTGGAGGCGAGAAGCGTGGCTTGCGGCCGCGTTCGCGACCGTCCTCGCTCTCGGCCTGCAGACGGACGTGATCGGCATCCACTGGCTCGCGTTCACCGTGTGGGTGGCCGCCGGGCTCGCGCTCGGGCTTCCACGGCTCGCCGACGTGCACGAAACCCAGCCTTCGACTGACCGGCTTCGCTCGGAGCGTCGCCCAGCCTCGGACCGCGCGATCCGCTTGCCACTTGCGCGACTCCGCGGCGCTTCGATACGGTGCCGGCTTCGCGCGGCCGCCGACGGGCGCGTGATTGGCATTGATGCCTCAGGTCCTCGGGAGACCTGGGGCTTTTTTTGTGGTCCCGCGACGTCGAGGAGGTGGTACGAGTGACGACGGTCGACCTCACCATCGCAGCAAGCACGATCTGGGTAGTCGTGGCCGCGATTCTCGTGATGTTCATGCAGGCGGGGTTCGCGTTCCTCGAGGCAGGGCTGACGAGAATGAAGAACGTCGGGCACGTCGCGGCGAAGAACGTCCTCATCTTCGCGATCTGTTCCATCGTCTACTACCTCGTCGGATACGGGCTGGCGTTCGGCGACGGCGGCAATGGGTTCGTCGGCGGATCGGGCTTTGCGCCGAGCAGCGACGAGCTCCTCGCGATCGGCGCGGCTCCGTTCTCCTGGTTCTCGACGATTCCCGCCGGCGCGGGCTACTTCTTCCAGGTCGTCTTCGCCGGGGTTGCACTCGCGATCGTGTGGGGAGCGATGGCAGAGCGGACGAAGCTCTGGGTGTACTTCGTCTTCGGCGTCTTCTTCACGCTCGTCTACTCCGTCGTGTCCCACTGGATCTGGTCTCCGGACGGCTGGCTGTTCGAGCGCGGGATGCAGGACTTCGCCGGCTCGACGGTCGTCCACTACCAGGGGGCGCTCGCCGCGCTCGCCGGGGCGATTCTTCTCGGTGCGCGCATCGGGAAGTTCGACGCGGACGGCAAGGCGAACTCGATCCCGGGCCACAACATGGCCTACGTGACGCTCGGCGTTCTCGTCCTCTGGTTCGGGTGGTTCGGCTTCAATCCCGGCTCGACGCTCGGAGTCGTGACAGGCGATCGGATCGGCTACTTCGCGTACGTCGCGGTCACGACGAATCTCGCGGCCGCCGCGGGAGCGCTCGGAGCCGTCGCGACGTCGTGGATCGTGCTGCGCAAGCCTGACCTCTCGATGATGCTGAACGGCGCGGTCGCTGCGCTCGTCGCGATCACGGCGGCCTCGGGGTTCGTTGCGCCGTGGGCCGCAATCGTCATCGGCCTCGTCGCCGGAGGCATCGTCGTGGTCGGCATCCAGGTCGTCGAGCGGATCCGGATCGACGACCCCATCGGCGCGATCTCCGCGCACGGGATGGCGGGGGTCTGGGGCACGCTCGCGACCGGGCTGTTCGCGGTGCCCGCGCTCGCGGACAACCTCGCCACCGGTACGGGCGGCCTCGTCTACACCGGCAGCTTCCATCAGGTCGGCGTGCAGGCGCTCGGCCTCCTCGTCGTCGGTGTATTCACGTTCACGACGTGCTTCGCCGCCCTGTGGGTGATGAAGGCGACCTTCGGGATCCGCGTCGAGCCCGAAGTCGAGACGGCGGGGCTCGACGTCTCCGAGCACGGCATGTGGGGCTACCCCGAGTTCTACACCGAGGTCCCCGGAGGCTACGGGACCGAGGGTCACGAACCGCCACACGTCTCACGTCACGCACCCGGCCAGCCTCGCGTCCCCTTGCCCGGGACGACGTAGATCGGCGCCCGCACCGGGCCCGTCCGCCGCCACCCTCCGCGGCGGGCGGGTCGCGCCGGTAGGTGCGCGACCGGTACAAACCCGTTTCTCGAACCGAAAGGCGGCCCCAGGCTCATCGACCCCACAGAGCTCCGCACCCTCTATGACCCTCGGCGCGAGCGCGACGCCTGCGGCATCGGCCTCGTTGCGGATGCGGGAGGTCGAGCCTCACGCGAGGTGCTCGACCGTGCGCTCGCAGGTCTCGCTGCCGTCGGTCATCGCGGCGCCTGGGCCGCCGACGGCGTCACCGGGGACGGTGCGGGCGTTCTCCTGCCGCTCACCGAGGCGCTGACCCAGACTCCGGGCGCAGGCCTTGCGATGTGCTTCCTGCGCGAGGGATGGCTCAGCACTGTCGTGGAGGACGCCTGCCGCGCCGAGGGTCTGGAGCCCGCGGGCTGGAGGTCGGTGCCGACGCGAACCGCCGCCCTCGGCGTGACTGCTCTGGCATCGATGCCGCGGATCGAGCAGCTTCTTCTCGCACCCTCCGACCATCCGGATCTCGAGCGCCGCGCCTACCGGGCACGTCGCCGTGCCGAACGGATCGACGGCGTGTATGTCGCGTCGTTGTCGTTCCTGACGGTCACGTACAAGGCGCTCTGTGCCGCGGGTCAGCTCGCGCGTTTCTTCCCCGACCTCGAGGATCCGGCGCTCGCCGTGCCGTTCGCGATCTTCCACCAGCGGTTCTCGACCAATACGGAGCCGAGTTGGGAGCGAGCCCAGCCGTTTCGGCTCCTCTGCCACAACGGCGAGATCAACACGATCGACGGCAACGTCGCCTGGATGGAGGCGCGGGAACGCGCGCTCGGGGTCGAAGCAGGCATCGCGCCCGCGCTCGATCCCGACGGCTCCGACTCGGCGCTGCTCGACAACGCGCTCGAGCTCCTCGTCCGCGGCAACGGGCTCGATCTCGCCCAGGCCGTGTCGACTCTCGTCCCCCCGGCGTGGCAGAACGATCCACGAATCGAGCCCGAGATACGCGACCTCCATCGCCATGCGGCGCTTCTGAGCGAACCGTGGGACGGGCCGGCGGCACTGTGCTTCACGGACGGGCGCACGTGTGGGGCTGCGCTCGACCGCAACGGTCTTCGGCCACTGCGGGTCGCCGTCGCGGACGACGGTCTCGTCGCCGTCGCCTCCGAAGCGGGGGCGATTCCCCTTCCGGCGGGAACAACCGTGCGGCGGGGCCGCCTCGGCCCGGGCGGCATCCTGACCGTCGATCCCGAGCACGGACTCCGTCTCGGCGTCGAGCTCCGACGAGCTCTGGCGCGTCGACGTCCGTACGGGTCCTGGGTCGATCAGAGCGTCGAGAGGTGCGGCATCGGCGAACCCGTGCCTCCGCCCGAGGATGATCTCGATGCCCGTCATGTGCTGCATGGCTACACGCGGGAGGAGCTCGGCACGATGCTGCGTCCGCTTGCGCAGTCGGCGCACGATCCCGTCTCGTCGATGGGAGACGACTCCGCGATCGCACCGCTGGCCGGACGCGGGCGCCCGCTGACGGACTACCTCCGCCAACGATTCGCGCAGGTGACGAACCCGGCGATCGACCACCTGCGTGAGCGGGCCGTCATGTCCGCGTCGACGATCCTCGGCCCGCGCGACGCGGCTTTCTCCTCCGATGCGCCGCCTCCCGCCGTGAAAGTGCTGCCCGGCGTTCTCGTGTATCCGTCAGGGCTCGAGCTGCTCGCTCCGCTACGACTCGACGCCACCTTCACCGAGGAGGAAGGGCTCGGAAGAGCGCTGGATCGACTCGCGGTCCTTGCCGAGAACGCGGTGACGGGAGGCGCGGAGCTCGTCTGTGTCTCGGATCGAGACGCAGGAGGCACGCGGGCTCCCATCCCGGTCATCCTCGCGCTCTCGTTCGTGCACACGCGCCTGATCGCGATGGGTCTGCGAACACGGTGCTCTCTGCTCGTCGAGTCCGACGAGCCGCGCGACACGCACGCGATCGCCTGCCTGATCGGGTATGGAGCCGACGCGATCTGCCCACGGCTCGCGCTCGAGACGGTCGCGGCGCTCGCGGCCGACGACCGGATCGGCGGCGATCGGCCGTCGCCGGGCGAGGCTCAGCGTCGGCTGCTTGCCGCGCTCGAAGAGGGTGTCCTCAAGGTCATGTCCAAGATGGGGATCTCGGACGTCGTGAGTTACCGGGGTGCACGGCTGTTCGAAGCCGTCGGCCTGGATCGCACCGTGTGTCGCGAGTACCTCGGCGGAACGCCTTCCGCGATCGGCGGCGCGCGGCTCGAGCGCTTCGAGCGCGAGGCGCTCGAGCGTCTCGCAGCGTCCGGCGCCGGACGTCCTCGGCTCGAGAACCCCGGCTACTACAAGTTCCGCAAGGGCGGCGAGCCGCACGCGACCGATCCCGACATCGTCACAGCGCTCCACGAGGCCGTCACCGGCGCGCATGCGCTTCGCGTCGCGACGCGAAACGGCCGCTCCGATCTCTACGAGCGATTCGCCGCACTCGTCAACGATCGGCAACCGCTCGAGCCGCGTGATCTTCTCGAGCTCGTTCCGGCGGCTACTCGGGTTCCCCTCGAGGAGGTCGAGCCCGTCGAGCTGATCGTGCGGCGCTTCTCAGGCGGTGCCATGTCCCACGGTGCGCTCTCGGCCGAGGCGCACGAGACGATCGCGATCGCGTTGAACCGGCTCGGCGCACGCGCGAACTCCGGCGAGGGCGGTGAGAACCCCGAGCGATTCGGCGACGAGACGGAACTCGAAGATCAAGCAGATCGCATCCGCCCGTTTCGGTGTGACCGCGGAGTACGCGGCATCGGCGGACGAGCTGCAGATCAAGATCGCGCAGGGCTCGAAGCCGGGTGAGGGCGGACAGATTCCGGCGCACAAGGTCACCGACGAGATCGCGCTGCTGCGCAGGACGCAGCCCGGGGTCTCGCTGATCTCGCCACCGCCGCATCACGACATCTACTCGATCGAGGATCTCGCGCAACTCGTCTTCGATCTCCGCGAGGTGAACCCCGGAGCGGACGTGTCCGTAAAGCTCGTCGCGGAGCACGGCATCGGACTCGTCGCCGCCGGTGTTGCGAAGGCGCATGCGGACGTGATCCACGTCGCAGGGGCGGACGGTGGCACGGGGGCGAGTCCGTTGTCCTCCATCAAGCACGCGGGCGCGCCGTGGGAGATCGGGCTCGCGGAGACGCAGCAGGCGCTCGTCGCGAACCATCTCCGTGGTCGACTTCGCCTCCGGGTCGACGGGGGATTCAAGACGGGTCGGGACATCGTCGTCGCGGCACTTGCTCGGCGCCGACGAGTACGCGTTCGGGACAGCGCTTCTCCTCGCCGAGGGCTGCCTCATGGTGCGCTCGTGTCATCTCGACACATGCCCGGTCGGTATCGCGACCCAGCAGCCGGAGCTACGCGCGAAATTCGCGGGCACACCGGAGATGGTGCAGGCGTACCTGGTCTTCGTCGCCGAGGAAGTCCGATGTCTTCTCGCCTCACTCGGACTTCGCTCGCTCGACGAGGCGATCGGCCGAGTCGAATGTCTGCGCCAGCGCCATACCGGCCAGGCCGACATCGATGCACTCGACCTGTCTCCGCTCCTCGCGCGTGCGGATAACGGCCCTGCACGCCACACGGGACTCGGGCCGGCGCGATCGGCCGACCGGCTGGGAGCCCTCCTCCACGAGCAGGCACGCGCGGCGCTCACCGAACCCGCGCTCCTCGAGCTGCACAACGCCATCACGAACGGCGACCGCGCCGTCGGGACGCGGCTGGCCGGGGCGCTCGCGAAGACCGCGCGCTCCGGCTCGCCCTCCGGCCGCGTGCGTGCGAGCTTCACCGGGTCGGCCGGGCAGAGCTTCGGCGCGTTCCTCACGAAGCGGGATCGAGCTCCGGTTGGTCGGTGAGGCGAACGACGGTGTCGGGAAGTCGATGAGCGGCGGACGCATCGTCGTCACTCCGCCGCCCGACGACGCCGGTGATCCGTGCCTGCTCGGAAACACGGCGCTCTACGGTGCGACGGGAGGTGAGCTCTACTGCGCAGGCTCGGCCGGCGAGCGCTTCGCGGTTCGCAACTCCGGCGCCGTCGCGGTCGTGGAGGGGGTCGGCGACCACGCCTGTGAGTACATGACCGGGGGCACGGTGGTCATCCTCGGCGAGGTCGGACTCAACCTCGGCGCCGGCATGACGGGAGGCGAGGCGTACGTCCTGGATCCCGAAGGGACACTCGCGATCAGCCTCAATGCCGAGCTCGTCGTCGCGTCGGAGCCGGAGCCGGACCAGCTCGCAGAGCTCCGGATGCTCGTCGAGCGGCATCTGAGTCACACGGGATCGCGTCGCGCCGAGGCTCTGCTGGAGCGCTGGGACGAGGATGCGCCGTCGCTCCGGCGCGTCGCTCCGAAGCTCGAGACGCAGGCGTCGAGCACGCTCGAGCCCTTGGCCGCAATCCCGTCGATGCAGGCGTCGACATCGGGCACGTCCGTCTGAACGACACGGAGTGGTTACGGTTCCGACGTGAGCATCGATCCGCGCGTCGACATCGGGCACGTCCATCTGAAGGTGGCGGATATCGACCGGGCGCTCGCGTTCTACTGCGGCGTCCTCGGCTTCGAGGAGCAGGCGCGCATGGGCGACCAGGCAGCCTTCATCTCGGCCGGCGGCTATCACCACCACATCGGGCTCAACACCTGGGAGTCGCGCGGCGGCACGCCGCCTCCTCCCGGGCATACGGGCCTCTACCACACTGCGATCCGCTATCCGGATCGCACGACGCTCGCGGATGCACTCCGACGGCTCGTGGATGCGGGGATCTCGCTCGACGGTGCCTCCGATCACGGCGTGAGCGAAGCGCTCTACCTCCGCGATCCGGATGGAAATGGCGTTGAGCTGTACCGCGATCGACCGCGCGAGGAGTGGCCGACGAACGACGACGGAAGCCTCGGGATGTTCACGCGGCCGCTCGACGTCGGCGCATTGCTCGCGCAAGCCGATTGAGGCCGCAGGGCTGCTAAGGTTTCCGCGTTAAATCAAGAGCGAGTCCGGTTTGCGCGTGCGCTTTCCTTACCCGTTCGTGAGTTGGTAAGGGAGGTGTTTTCTATGGCAACTGGAACCGTTAAGTGGTTCAACGACAGCAAGGGGTACGGCTTCATCACCCCGGACGAGGGCTCGAAGGATCTCTTCGTGCACTTCAGCAACATCGCTGGCGATGGCTTCAAGAGTCTTTCCGAGGGCTCGCGCGTCGAGTTCGAGCCGCGCGAGGGTCAGAAGGGCCCCGAGGCGACGAACGTCATCCCCGTCGCGTCGTAGCGAATTGAGAGCCGTGGCCGCACGGTGTATACACACCAGGCGGCCACGGCCTCTCCCCAAGACAAGGAGCTCTGAATGAAAGAGAAGGAAGAGAAGCTCGAAGTCGAGGGTGAGGTCATCGAGGCCCTCCGCAGCCGGATGTTCCGCGTTCGGCTCGACAACGGGCACGAGGCGCTGGGGTACATGGGGGGCAGGATGAAGCGCTATCGCATCAGGGTGTTTCCGGGCGATCGCGTTCGCATCGAGCTCTCGTCGTACGACCTGACCCGCGGCCGCATCGTCTACCGCCTTAGCTGAGCGTCGACTTCGGCAGGCGTCGGTGGCCCGCGCGAGCGCGGTGTCAGACACCGGTCTCGATTCCGGAGCCCCATGAGCTGTGGATATCTCTCTGGTCGGTCGTTGCTGTCGGGCCGTTGAGCCGAGCGCGGCTGTGGGGCGATTGGCACGGGATTGGCTCGATTACCCGTTGACACGTTTCGGTGTCTGACACCGGTTCGTCCGTGCGGCAGGGCCGCCGCGTCAGCTATACCTCGATCGTGGCAGCGAGTAAGCCCGTCGAGCACCTCGAACGGGTCGTGATCCGGTTCGCCGGCGACTCCGGCGACGGGATGCAGCTCACGGGCGATCGCTTCACGATCGGAGACGGCCGTCTTCGGCAACGACCTCGCGACCCTGCCGGACTTCCCCGCGGAGATTCGCGCGCCCGCCGGCTCGCTCCCCGGCGTCTCCGGCTTCCAGGTGCACTTCGCCGACCACGACATCCTCACCCCCGGCGACCAGCCGAGCGTCCTCGTCGCGATGAACCCGGCTGCCCTCAAGGTCAATCTCGGCGACCTCGCGAAGGGCGGGACGGTCATCGCCAACACGGACGCCTTCAACGATCGCAACCTGCAGAAGGCCGGGTACGAGTCCAATCCGCTCGAGGACGGCTCGCTTGCGGACTTCCACCTGCACCCGGTGGCGCTCTCGTCGATGACGGTCGAGGCGCTCAAGGGCATCGAGGGAGTCACGTCGCGCGAGGCGGAACGGTCGAAGAACTTCTTCGCCCTGGGCCTCATGTCGTGGCTCTACCACCGGCCGGTCGAGGGGACGCTCGGGTTCATCGACGAGAAGTTCGCGAAACGCCCGGAGATTGCCGAGGCGAACACGAAGGCGTTCAAGGCCGGGTTGGAACTACGGCGAGACGTCGGAGGACTTCGCGAGCTCGTACGAGATCGCGCCGGCGAAGGTCGAGCCCGGGACGTACCGGCAGGTGTCGGGGAACACGGCGCTCACGTATGGCCTCGTCGCAGCGAGCAAGCTCTCGGGGCTTCCGCTGTTCCTCGGTGCGTACCCGATCACGCCGGCGTCGGACGTTCTCGAGCAGCTCGCGCAGCTCAAGCACTTCGGTGTGCGCACGTTCCAGGCCGAGGACGAGATCGCGGCGTCGGGTGCGGCGCTCGGGGCTGCCTTCGGCGGCGCGCTCGGGGTCACGACATCGGCAGGTCCGGGCATCGTCCTGAAGTCGGAGACCGTCGGCCTTGCGGTCACCTTCGAACTCCCGCTCGTCATCGTCGACGTGCAGCGCGCGGGGCCGTCGACCGGGATGCCGACGAAGCCCGAGCAGGCGGATCTGCTCATGGTGCTGTTCGGTCGCAACTCGGAGTCGCCCGTGCCCGTCGTCGCTGCGTCGACGCCCTCGGGTTGTTTCGACGCGGCGATCGAGGCGGTGCGGATCGCCGTGAAGTACCGAACGCCGGTCTTCCTGCTCTCGGACGCCTATCTTGCGAACGGCTCCGAGCCGTGGCTGATCCCCGACGTTGCGACTCTGCCCGACATCTCGACGACGTTCGCGACAACGCCGAACGACGGCGAGCGATTCCTCCCGTACAGGCGCGACGCCGAGACGCTCGCGCGGCCGTGGGCCATTCCGGGAACACCCGGGCTCGAGCACCGGATCGGCGGGCTCGAGAAGGAGGACGAGACCGGGAACGTCTCGTACGACCCGGAGAACCACGACCGCATGGTGCGGCTCCGTGCGGCGAAGGTCGCGGGGATCGCAGCCGACATCCCCGAGCTCGAGGTGGACGATCCCGACGGTGCGGACACGCTCGTGCTCGGTTGGGGCTCGACCTACGGCGCGATCGGCGCGGCTGCTCGCCGCGTGCGCGCGAGCGGGCGTAAGGTCGCGACGGCGCACCTCCACCACCTCAACCCGTTCCCGCGCAACACCGGGGAGGTCGTGCGCGCGTACGACAAGGTGCTCATCCCGGAGATGAACCTCGGGCAGCTCCGAATGCTGATTCGCGCGCAGTTCCTCGTCGACGCAGCCGGCTACAACAAGGTGCGCGGCCGGCCGTTCCGGGCCGCCGAGCTGGCGGACGCGATCACGGCGCTGGTGGATCAATGAGAGACCGCCGGACCGCCTCGCCGGTCTCGTACGCAATCGGCACCGGCCGCGCGAGCGGCCGCTTTAGGGATTCTCGCGATCCCGGATCCGCACATGCAGATCCGGGATCTGCGGAGGACAAATGAGCGACGGCAACGGGAACCTCGTGCAGCTCACCGGGAAGGACTTCAAGTCCGACCAGGAGGTGCGTTGGTGTCCCGGCTGCGGCGACTACGCGATCCTCAACGTGATTCAGGGGTTCATGCCCGAGCTCGGGCTCGAGCGCGAGCGAATCGTCTTCGTCTCCGGGATCGGCTGCGCGGCGCGCTTCCCGTACTACATGCAGACCTACGGCATCCACTCGATCCACGGGCGCGCTCCGGCGATTGCGACGGGCCTCGCGGTCACGCGGCCGGACCTCTCGGTGTGGGTCGTGACCGGCGACGGCGACGCGCTCTCGATCGGCGGGAACCACCTCATCCACGCGCTCCGACGGAACGTGAACCTCAAGATCCTCCTCTTCAACAACGAGATCTACGGGCTCACCAAGGGCCAGTACTCGCCGACCTCGAGGGTGGGAAAGGTGACGAAGTCGACCCCGATGGGCTCGCTCGACTACCCGTTCAACCCGCTCTCGGTCGCGATCGGCGCGGAGGCTTCCTTCGTCGCCCGCGCGATCGACACCGACAAGAAGGGGCTGACCGAGGTGCTCGGCGCGGCGGCTCGCCATCGCGGGTCGGCGTTCGTGGAGATCCTGCAGAACTGCAACATCTACAACGACGGCGCCTTCGACTTCGTCCGCGAGGAGAAGGGGAACCGCGTCTATCTCGAGGATGGCGACCGGATTCGCTTCGGCGCAGAGGGCGAGAAGGGTGTCCAGCAGTACCCCGACGGCTCCCTGCGCGTCGTCGATGTCGCCGAGGCGGGTGAGAACTCGCTCCTGGTACATGACGCGAGCCACGCGCAGGCGAGCCTCGCCTTCGCGCTCTCTCGCATCACGTTCGAGACCCACGGCGCCGTGCCGCTCGGCGTCTTTCGCTCGGTGGCGCGCCCGGTCTACGACGATCTCATGGGCGAGCAGCTCGAGACTGCGCGCGAGCAGCGAGGCGAGGGAACGCTCGAAGCGCTGCTCCACTCCGGCGACACCTGGGTCGTTCCGAGCTAGTTCTCGGCCAGGAAGCGCACGATCCGTCCGGCGATCTCCTCGCCTTCTCCTCCTGCAGGAAGTGGCCGGCGCCGGTGATCGTCTCGGCCGGGCCGGCCCCGGGGATGCGTGATGCCATTCGCTCCGCCGCCTCCGTCGAGAAGATCGGGTCGGAGTCGGAGAAGAGGACGAGCGCGGGTCGGTCCCAGCGCTCGAGCGCGGCGCGCACCTCCAGCATCTTGGCGGCGTTCGGATGGTCGAGCTCGGTCGGGACGAGCTCCGGGAACGCGAGCACGCCTGCCTTCGACTCGGGCGTCGGGAACGGCGCGTTGTAGGCGTCGATCACGTCGTCGCCGGGGTCGTTCACGCACGAGATGCGGACGAGCTGGCCGGGGACGAGGTCGGTCCCGACACGGCGCATGAACTCGCGGAAGCGCAGCCACTCGGGGGATGGGGCGCGGCCCGCGCCGATCCCGGTGTTCAGGATGACGAGCCTGGCGACCCGGTCGGGGCGCTCGACCGCGAGTCGCAGGCCGATCGGCCCGCCCCAGTCCTGTACGACGACGGTGGCGTCGCGCAGGTCGAGCTCGTCGGCGAAGCGCTCGATCGAGTCGTAGTGGAAGTCGTACGAGTAGTCCTCGATCCGCGTCGGCTTGTCGGAGCGGCCGAAGCCGAAGTAGTCGGGCGCGACGGCGCGAGCGACACCCGCGATGGTCGGGATCATCTTGCGGTAGAGGAACGCCCACGTCGGCTCGCCGTGGAGCAACAGCACGGGGTCGCCCGCGCCCTCGTCGACGTAGTGCATCCGGAGCCCGTCCTGCTCGACGTAGCACGGGTCGAAGGCGTAGCCGGGAAGCGCTTCGAACCGTTCGTCGGGCGTGCGGAAGACGTCCATGTGCGAGAGAGGCTATTCGGTTGCGAGCGCCAGCTCGACGGAGCGCGACCGCCACGCATTCGCGACGAAGATCGTCACGAGCGACGTGATGCCCGCCACGGCGAATGCGAGCGAGGTTCCCCCGAGCTCGGCGAGCCAGCCGGCGAAGAGGCCGCCGATCGGTGCGAGACCGAGGAACGCGAAGAGGTAGAGGCCGATCAGGCGGCCTCGCAGGTAGTCCGGCGCGGCGAGCTGGACGAGCGCGTTCGCGTTCGCCGTGAAGAGCGTGAACGCGATGCCGATCCCGAAGAGGATCACGCCGGCGAGATAGGCGTTCTGCACCGGCGCGAGCATGATCGCCAGGACGCCGAAGGACGCCGTGCCGATCGCAAACAGGCGCCAGCTCGCCTCGCGGAACGTCGCGGTCGTAAGCGCGCCGACGAGCGCGCCGAGCCCGAACGCGGCGGAGAGGAGCCCGAAGCCTTCAGGCCCGACGTGCAGCGTGTCCGCGGCGAGGAGCGGCACGAGCACGTGGAAGTTGAAGCCGACCGTCGCGACGACGGTGACGACCGCGAGGATGAGCCGCAGCTGCGGGTCGTTCCAGGCGTAAGACGGCACCGCGTCGGATGCCCCCCACGATGGTCGCTCCGCGCTCCTTCGCGACCGGAAGGAGCTCCTCCTCGCGGACGATCGCGAGTGCCGTGAGCACCGCGAGGAAGCTCACGGCGTTCACGACGAAGCAGAGCCCTGTTCCGACCGCCGCGATGACGAGCCCGGCGATCGCCGGCCCGATCACCCGCGAGCCGTTGAAGAGTCCGGAGTTGAGCGCGACGGCGTTCGGCAGCTCGCGCGGGCCGACCATCTGGAAGGTGAGCGACTGGCGTCCCGGCGCGTCGAAGGCGAGCGCGACGCCGCCGAGCGCCGCAAGGATGTAGACGATGGGGAGCGTCGCGGTACCAGTGAGAGTGACGACCGCGAGAGCGATCGAGATTCCCATCGCGCTCGCCTGGGTCGCCATCACCAGTTTTCGCGACTCGATCCGGTCGGCGACGACCCCGGCCACGAGCCCGAACACCGTGAACGGGATGAAGCGCCAGAACGCGAGCGCGCCGATCGCGAGCGCCGAGCCTGACAGCTCGATCACGAGCCAGGCCAGCGCGACGTTCTGCATCCAGGTTCCTGCGAGCGACACGACCTGGCCGGTGAAGAAGATGCGGTAGTTGCGATGGCGGCGAAGGCTTCGGAAGGTGCGCGCACGGAGCGCGAACGCGAGTGTCGTCACTCCTCGATCTCCACGAGCCGCGCGAGTGCGGGGAGCGCTGCGTCGATCGCGCCGAGGTCTGCGTGATCCAGCGCGCTCATCCGGTTGGCGAGCCAGGTCGTTCGGCGGGCACGGACGCGTCGCATCAGGCGCTCACCTTCGTCCGTGAGTCGAAGGCCGACGCGCCGCCGGTCGTCGTCGGAGCGGACGCGTACGAGAAGCCCGGCTCGCTCGAGCCGATCGACATGCCCGGACATCGCGGGTGGCGAGATCCCCTCCTCGGCCGCGAGCTCCGCGAGCGAGAGTCCCGGGCTGCGCTTGACGAGCCAGAGGAACGTCACCTGTCGTGCCGTGATGCCGAGCTGCTCCGTCTCCTTGCGGAGCTCGCGTGCGAGGCGAAGGAGCACGGGGCGGAGGTCGGCCGCAACGGTCTCTGGGGTAAGCGTAACGTCACTAATCATTAACGTCACGAACAATACCAGAAGCACCGCGATATTCGGTCGCCCTCACTCGCTCGAGTTACGGCGCGTCAGCGTCAGCGGCCGCAGTAGGGTTCGTCCATGCGGGACCCGGAGGCGAGGGCATACGTTCGGACGCTCGTGCTCGCCGCGCTTCTTGGCATGCCCGTCGCGTTCGCGGCCGTGCTGTTCCAGACCGCGATCCACGACCTGATTCACCTCGTCTGGCAGGTGATTCCCGACGAACTCGGCTGGAGCGAGCCCTCCTGGTGGTACGTCATCCTCGTAACGGGACTCGCAGGGCTGCTGGTTGCCGGTGCCGTTCGGCTCCCAGGTCATGGCGGGCACTCTCCGCTGGAAGGTCTCGGAGCGGACCCGATCCCACCGATCGCACTCGCGAGCATCCTTCCCGCCGCGCTCGCGTCTCTCGGGCTCGGGATCGTTCTCGGCCCCGAAGCCCCTCTGATCGCGCTCGGGCTCGCTCTCGGCGCGCTCGCGGTCAGGCTGATTCGATTGGATGGAACAGGCGCGCAGCTCCTCGTCTTCGCAGGCGCCTTCGCTGCGATAGCGGCGCTGTTCGGTGGGCCATTGGTCGCGGCATTTCTGCTGTTCGAGGTGACGGCCGCCAGCGGGAAGATCCCCGCGCACCAGATCGGGCGCGCGCTCCTTCCGGGATTCGTGGCCGCCGGAACCGGGGCCCTCGTCTTTACCGGCGTGGCGGGCTGGAGCGGACTGCACCAGCTGACTCTCTCGTTGCCTTCGCTCCCGCCGTACGAGACCGTGCATCTCACCGATGAGGCGTGGTGCCTGCTCGTCGCTGTCGTCGTCGCGGTGCTCGTCGTGGCGATTCGTCACCTGGCACACGGCGTCGCCGTGCAGTCGGTCCTCGGTCCTGCCGGACTGCTGGTCGTTGCCGGGCTCGCGGTGGGCGTGCTCGCGGTGGTCTTCCGTGCGACCACCGACCGGCCTGTCGACCTCGTCCTCTTCTCGGGCCAGACCGAGCTGCCGGCCGTCATTGCCGAAGGATCAGCGTGGGTGCTGATCCTCCTCGTCGTGGCAAAGGGTCTCGCCTATGCGCTGTCGCTCGGCGCGGGATTCCGAGGCGGGCCGGTGTTTCCGGCGATCGCGCTCGGGGTCGCCGCCGCGATGGTCGCCGCCAACGTACTCCCCGGGCTGAGCACCACGCCGGCAGTTGCAGCCGGGATCGCCGCCGGGACGACGGCCGTCCTGCGAGTCCCCTTCACCGCTGTCCTGCTCGTTTCGCTCCTCATGGGTCCGTCTGCAATCGACGTTGCTCCGATCGCAGTTCTCGCCGCCGCGACGGCCTGGCTCGTCGCCACCGCGCTCCCGAATCCGGAGGATCGAGCGCAGGAAGAGGTGGCCGACGCCGCGCCGGCGTGAGCCGCGAACGCGGCTCAGGGGTCGGCGGAGCCTGTGAGCGCTACTTCGGCTCTGCTTCGAGCTTGTAGCCGACGCCGTAGCGCGTGTGGATGAAGGTGTGACGCGGCGCACGCCTGTCCACCTTCTCGCGAAGCTTGCGGACGAAGACGTCGACCGTTCGGTCGCGGTGTGTCGCCCGTCGACCCCAGACGCGCTGGAGGAGCTCGTCGCGCGTGAGGACTCGTCCCTTCTCCCGCGCGAGCGTGTACAGGAGCCGGAACTCGGTCGGTGTCAGCTCGGCGCTCTTTCCGTCGACGTAGGCCTGCACGTTGTCCGGGTCGAGGCGGAGCTCCTCGATCTGGATCTCGTCACCGCGTCTGGGCTCGGCCTCGCTCACCCCACGGCGGGCCGCCGCTCGCACGCGCGCGGCGAGCTCCTTCATCGAGAACGGCTTCACGAGGTAGTCGTCCGCGCCGATCTCGAGCGCGTGCACGCGATCGTGCTCGGTGCCGCGCGCGGACACGACGATGATCGGCGTGCCGATGCCCTCGTCGCGGGCTTGCTCGATGACACGCCAGCCGTCGATGCCCGGAAGCATGAGGTCGAGGACGCAGACGTCGGGCCGTTCGTAGCGCAGTCGCGCGAGCCCCGTCTCCCCGTTCGCGACCCCGACGGCGTCGAATCCCGCCGTCTCCAGGTGCCGCGCCATCCCGCGTGCGATGACGTCGTCGTCTTCGATGATCAGGACCTTCGCCATCCGGCAACACCATAGTGGCCGCCCCCGAGCGCTCCAGGGGCGGCCTTGTGGTGGCTGTCTGGTAACCGAATGGTGAAGTTACGAATCCGCCTCGGCGTCCGCGTCGGCGTTCTCGCCTTCCTCCTGATCCGGCGTCGGCGCGTCGACGACGAAGACGACCTCACAGCCGACGACCTGCGTCCGCGGTCGCTCGGAGCGCAGGACCCACGCCTTGTCGTTCCCCGGTCCGCAGTTCAGGAGATCCGGATCGCCGTCCGCGGCGAGCGCGTGGAGCTCGTCGTTGCCGCTCCCACCGAAGACACGATCGACGCCCCAGCCGCCGTACAGCGAGTCATTGCCGTCCCCGCCTGAGACGACATCAGAGCCACGGTTCCCTGCGCCGCGGTCGTTCCCGTCGCCTCCGTTCACGTCGTCGGAGTCGGATCCGCCGTACAGGCGATCGTTGCCATCGCCGCCGGCGATGGTGTCGTCGCCGCGACCGCCGTAGGCGAGGTCGAAGCCGTCAGCTGCTCGCACTCCGTCGTTCCCTGCACCGGCCCGGACATCATCGGCGCCGTCTCGTGCGTAGACCGTGTCGTCACCGGCGAATGCCGAGATGCGGTCGGCTTGGTCGGTGCCGCGGAGCACGTCGTTGCCGGGCGTTCCCGTCACGACGGCTGCTACCGCAACCGACGCGGTTACGAGCGCTCCGACCGCGACGAGCGGCGCGAATGCCTTGAGGGTCATGCGTGTCTCCTTTCGATGAGGACGCACGCATTCACCGACATGTGAGTTCGGGTGCCGTGAGCACGCGGCAAGCAGTCCGCAAACCTTCTGTTAGAACGCTGTGACGTGACGGACGCCGACGCAACCCGCGGGAGAGTGCTCGTCGAGGAGAGCCGCGAGGCGATCGTGGTCCTCGACGACTCCGACCGCGTGCTCCACGCGAGCCGTCGCGCCCGGCAGGCGGTGGACGGCCTGCGCGAGGGTGAGCGGCTGCCGCCGGACATCCTTACCGGTGAGCGAGGAGTCGTCCCGCTCGTCGTACCGTACGAGGTCGGCGGTCGACGCGAGCGGCTCGTCTACCTCTCCCGCGAGGGCGACCTCGCCGCGTACGAGGAGCTTCGCGCGGGCTTCACGGCCGCCGTGTCGCACGAGCTGCGTACCCCGCTCGCGCGCCTCCTCACGCTCCTCGAGACGACCGCGCTTCCCGGCGAGGATGTGCCCGCGCTCGTCGAGCAGGCACGCGCGGAGATCGACCAGATCACCGAGCTCATCGACGAGGTGCTGTTCCTCAGCGAGCTCGAGTCCGGCGCACGCGTCGTCGCGCTCGGCGCGACGGCCGTGAAGCCCGTGCTCGACGAGGTCATCGACGAGCTCGGCGAGCGCGCGGCCCGGGCGGGTGTCGAGCTACGGCTCGAGTGCGACGACGACGTCGAGCTGGCGATCCGGCCACGGATGCTTCGCGTCATCGCGCGCAACCTGGCGGAGAACGCGATCCGGTACGCGGGACCGGGTGCGACGTTCACGCTCGCGGTCGAGCGCGACGGCGACACCATCGTTCTCGGCGGACGCGACAACGGGATCGGGATCGACGAGTCCGAGCTGCCGCGGCTCTTCGAGCGCTTCTATCGCGCCGACCGTGCTCGGGCATCACGAGGAACGGGTCTCGGCCTTGCGATCGTGAAGCACATCGTCACGCAGGCCGGCGGCTCGGTCGAAGCGCGCGGAGCCCGCGGCCGAGGGCTCGAGGTGCGCTGCGAGCTCCCCGCTCCGTAGCGCTTCACCGGATCGTCACCACATCTTCACCAGCGGGTGTCCCGGCGCGCGCCGCCGGCCGAGGACACTGGCGACATGACCACGCGTGCGGTTCTCGCCATGCTCTCATGCAGCGCAGCACTGGCTCTGGCTGCCGCCGGATGTGGCGGAGGCGACTCGGGGAGCGGCGTGATCACCGCAGATGGTTCGAGCACAGTCGGGCCGTTCACGACGAAGGCCGCGGAGGACTGGAAAGCCGCAGGCGGCTCGGATGTGACCGTCGGCATCTCCGGCACAGGAGGCGGCTTCGAGCGTTTCTGCGCCGGCGAGACCGACATCTCGAACGCGTCGCGCGCAATCGAGGACGACGAGAAGGCTCTCTGCGCAGAGGCCGGTGTCGAATACGTCGAGCTTCAGGTCGCGACCGATGCGCTGACGAACGTCGTCAACCGCGAGAACGACTGGGCTTCGTGCCTCACGGTCGAGCAGCTGAACAAGATCTGGGCGCCTGGCTCAACGGTGAACAATTGGAACCAGGTCGATTCGTCGTATCCGGACGTCCCGCTCAAGCTCTACGGAGCGGGGACGGATTCAGGGACCTTCGACTACTTCACTGGCGCGATCAACGGTGAGGAGGGTGCGAGCCGCTCCGACTTCTCCGCGACCGAAGATGACAACGTCACCGTGCAGGGCGTTTCCGGCGACAAGGGTGCGCTCGGCTACTTCGGTTTCTCATACTTCGAGGAGAACCAGGACAAGCTGACTGCGCTGGAGGTTGATGGCGGCGGGGGCTGCATTGCGCCGAGCTCCGCGACGGCGCAGGACGGCTCGTACCGCCCGCTGTCGAGACCGCTCTACGTCTATGTGAAGAAGAGCTCGCTCCAGGACAACAGCCAGCTCGGGGATTTCGTCCGCTATGCGCTCGAGAATCAGCGGACGATCGCGGAGGAAGCGCGATTCGTTCCGCTCAGCCAGGAGCAGATCGACGAGCAGCTGCAGAAGCTCGACGACGCGCTCTCGTAGATGACGACGGCCGACTCAGCCTTCGCTCGGCCGGCAGCGACCACTCTCCCCAAGAAGAAGATCCGCTGGGGTGAGCAGGTCGTCTACGTCGTCCTGTTCATCGCTGCCGCGATCTCGGTGCTGACGACCGTCGGCATCGTCCTTTCGCTTCTGCTTCCCGCACTCGAGTTCTTCCGGGAGGTGAGCCCGGTCGACTTCTTCACGGGGACGACCTGGGCGCCGCTCTTCCTGGACGCACGGTTCGGTGTGCTGCCGCTCGTCGTCGGGACGCTGGTGATCTCGTTCTGGTCGGCGCTCGTCGCGTTCCCACTCGGGATCGGCGTCGCCATCTATCTCAGCGAGTATGCGGCCCCGCGCGCCACGGCGTTCCTGAAGCCGATCCTGGAGATTCTCGCGGCCATCCCGACGGTCGTCCTCGGGTACTTCGCGCTCACCTTCGTGACGCCGCTTCTCCGTGACCAGCTGAACGTTCAGGTCGAGATCTTCAACGCCCTGTCCGCGAGCCTCGTGCTCGGGATCATGCTCATACCCACCGTTGCGACCCTCTCGGAGGACGCGATGGCCGCCGTGCCGCGCGAACTTCGCGACGGCGGCTATGCGCTCGGCTCCGACAAGCTGCAGGTGTCGACGCGCATCGTCGTGCCGGCGGCGATTTCGGGGATCATCGCCGCTTTCGTGCTCGCGTTCTCTCGAGCGGTCGGGGAGACGATGATCGTCCTCATCGCAGCGGGTCAGCTCGCGCAGATCACATTCGATCCGCGCGAGACGATCGAGACGATCACGGCGTTCATCGGCGCAACCGGGAACGGCGACGTGCCGACCGGTTCGATCGAGTACAAGACCATCTTCGCGGTCGGCCTCACCCTCTTCGTGATGACACTGATCATGAACCTCATCTCGATCCGGCTCGTCCGCAAGTACCGCGAGGTCTACGAATGACGTCCCTGGCGGCACAGGTCCCCATCCAGGGCCGGCGTTCCCGACGTGTCTGGCGGAATCGCCTGTTCAGGCTCTCGATGCTGTTCTGCATGTTCGTCGCATTCGGGACGCTGATCGTCCTGCTCGCCGACACGTTCATCACCGGTTGGCCTGCTCTCTCCTCACAGCTCCTGACGGGACTGCCGTCGACCGTCCCCGCGGAGGCCGGGGCGCGACCTGCGATCCTCGCGACGCTCTACCTCGGCCTGCTCGTCCTGCTCTTCTCGGTGCCGATCGGCGTTCTCACCGCGATCTACCTCGAGGAGTACGCAAACCGTGAGCGATGGTGGAATCGCCTGATCGAAGTGAACATCCAGAACCTCGCAGCGGTACCGGCGATCGTCTATGGGATCCTGGGCCTTGCGTTCATCGTGCGCGGGATCGGTGTCGGCCGCGTGGTCCTCGCCGGCGGTCTCATCCTCACGCTCGTGGTGCTGCCGACTGTGGTCGTGTCGTCGCGCGAAGCCATTCGCGCTGTTCCGGACTCGATTCGCCAGGGCGCTTTCGCGCTCGGCGCGACGAAGTGGCAGGTCGTGTGGCGGCAGGTTCTGCCGGCATCGATCCCCGGTATCGCGACCGGCTCGATCCTCGCGCTCTCGCGTGCGGTCGGCGAGACTGCGCCGCTGATCATGGTCGGCGCGATCACGTACGTCGCCTTCAACCCCACGCTGCTCGGGCCGTACACGGCGCTTCCGGTCCAGATCTACAACTGGACGAAGCAGCCGGATGCAGACTTCCAGACGCTTGCGGCGGCCGGTGCAATCGTCCTGCTCGTCATCGTGTTGAGCATGAACGCGGTGGCGATCTTCCTACGTAATCGCTACCGCAAGCAATGGTGAGTGAGGATATGACGCAGATGGAAGCTCCACGAATCGACAGTGGTCGGATCGCCGAGGTTTCTCAGGGGCTCGACCGGTCCGAGGTCGAGCGCCGCGAGAAGGTGTTCTCGGTCTCCGAACTGGCGGTGTCCTACAGCGGAAACGTCGCCCTTGAAGGCGTCGCTCTCGAAGTCCACAAGAACACGGTGACGGCTTTCATCGGGCCGTCGGGCTGCGGGAAGAGCACGTTCATCCGCTGCTTCAACCGCATGAACGACCTCATCCCGGGTGCGAAAGTTTCCGGCACGGTGCTCTACCACGGCCAGGATCTGTACTCCCGCGACGTCGACGCCGTCGAGATTCGCCGGCGCATCGGCATGGTCTTCCAGAAGCCGAACCCGTTCCCGAAGTCGATCTACGACAACATCGCGTTTGGTCCGCGCGTGCTCGGCATGGAGGGATCGCTGGACGAGCGAGTCGAACAGGCGCTGCGCCAGGCGGCGCTCTGGGACGAGGTGAAGGACCGGCTGAAGGACGGAGCTCTCGGGCTCTCGGGAGGGCAGCAACAGCGGCTGTGCATCGCTCGTGCGCTCGCAGTCGAGCCCGACGTGATCCTCATGGACGAGCCGGCATCCGCGCTCGACCCGATCTCGACGACGCGCATCGAGGATCTCATGCATGAGCTCAAGCGCGAGTACACGATCGTCATCGTCACGCACAACATGCAGCAGGCGGCCCGCGTCGCGGACATGACCGCCTTCTTCAGCGTGGTGGTCGACGAAGACGGCGGCGGGAGGCGCGGCATTCTCGTGGAGTACGACTCGACCACGAAGATCTTCACGACCCCCTCTGACAAGCGCACCGAGGATTACGTCACGGGGAGATTTGGATGAGGGTCGAGTTCCAGGGCGAACTGGATGCCCTCGAGGCGGATTTCCAGGAGGCCGGCGAGATCGTCCTCCGCTCGATCCGCGGTGTTGTGGACGCGCTCCGGACGCAGGACGTCGAGCTTTGCGACGAGGTCATCGCGTTCGACGACGAGATCGACGATCGCTATCACGCGCTCGAGAAGCAGATCGAGCTCGTGCTCGCACGGCAGACGCCAGTCGCCGGTGATCTGAGGCTGGTGCTTGCACTTCTGCACTCCGGCCTCCACGTCGAGCGCATGGGCGACCAATGCGTCACGATCGCGAAGCTCACGAAGCTCTCGAGCCACCTCGACACGAAGCAGACAGTGATCGAGAGCCTCGTCGACATGGGCGAGCGCTGCGAGGAGATGGTGAAGGAGGCGCTCGACGCGTTCGCTGCACGCGATGTCGAGAGAGCCCGCGGCCTCCATGGGCTCGACGAGCTCGTCGACCGCGCCAATCGGCAAGTGTTCGCGCGAGGTCCTCGGGTACGTCAACGACGCCGAGGCTCTCGAGTGGGGGATGCGCCAGATCACGGTTGCGCGGTGCTTCGAGCGGATCGGCGACAACGCGGTCGACATCGGCGAGCAGACCGCATTTCTCGTGACCGGCGAGTTCGCCGAGTTCACCGACGCGTCGCACTGATCCGCGTTCACCACCCCGCTACCTGACGTTCACTCCTCGTCGCCCCATGCGCGAGCCGCCGCTGGCGACGCATCGCGTGGGCAGGGCCAACTCGAGACGAGGAGACGGGAACACGATGAGATTCAGATTCGGGCGTCGCGGTGTCGCGGTGGCCGTAGGGGCAGTCACGGCGACAGTGATCGCCTCAACGGCGATCGCCGGCTCGACCGCTGGACCAACGTACAACCTGAAGCAGCTCAAGGGCTCCGATCACGGCGGACGGCTCATCCACGGTCGGCCCGTACACGACTGCCGCTGCTGAGCTCTTTCGGAAGGCAGGCGCCAGTGGCGTGCAGGTGACCGTCGGTATCTCGGGCACGGGCGGCGGCTTCCAGCGTTTCTGCAAGGGCGAGATCGACTTGTCCGATGCGTCCCGACCGATGAAGATCGCTGAGGCGAAGGCCTGCAAAGACAACAGCATCGGCTCGTGGCGAGCGTTCACGGTTGCCAACGACGCGCTTACGATCGTCACCAACCAACAGAACACATGGGCGAAGTGCCTCACCGTCGCCGAGTTGAAGAAGATCTGGGAGCCGGGCTCCAAGGTCAACAACTGGAAGGACGTTCGCGCCGGCTTCCCCGACGTGCCGCTCAAGCTCTTCGGTGCGGGAACGGACTCGGGAACCTTCGACTACTTCACCGAGGCGATCAACGGCGAAGGCGAAGGCGAGCCGCTCCGACTACCAGGCCACCGAGGACGACAACGTCACGGTTCAGGGCGTCTCCGGTGAGCGTGGAGCGCATGGGGTACTTCGGCTACTCGTACTTCGTGGAGAACCAGAGCAAGCTCAATGCACTCCAGATCACCAACCCGAAGACTGACCAGTGCGTCGCGCCCTCGAAGGCAACGGTGTTCAACAACACGTACAGGCCGCTCTCGAGGCCGCTCTTCATCTACGCGAAGGGCTCCTCCTTCAAGCGGAAGGAAGTGCAGGCGTTTCTCGACTACATCTTCGACAACGAGGTCGCCATCGCGAATCGCTCCGACTTCATCTCGCTGACGCCGAAGCAGCTCCAGCGGGCGAAGACGAACTTCATCCTCGCGGTGAAGGCGGCCAACAAGAGCTAGGGCTTCTCCCTCCGACTGACACCTGTCCCCACGAAGCGGCCTCCGGGCCGCTTCGTGGTTCGGCAGGTCGCCGCATCGACGCCGGTCGATACCATCACGATCGATGAAGGATCTCCCGCTCGTCGAGTGCTGCACGCCGATCGCCGGCCCGGCGCTCTCACCTGACGAGGCGGTCGAGCTCGAACGCCTCTTCAAGGCCCTGGCCGACCGCCATCGACTCCAGATCCTCAACTGCCTCGTTCGCGCAGACGGTGAACCCGTTTGCGTGTGCGAGTTTCAGCCGCTGCTCGGCGTGAAGCAGCCGACCGTCAGCCACCACCTCAAGCAGCTCGTCGACGCGGGCCTCCTCGAGCGGGAGAAGCGCGGCACGTTCGCGTACTACAGCCTCAAGCCCGGTGCGCTCGAGCGGATCGGTGGTCTCCTCACAGAGAACGGCGAGCGCGTCGCGGCGGCCTGACGGTCGCGGACGTGGCGCCGTCGAACGTCGGCTCGGTCAGTCAGGCCGCTGACGCGCGAGTGCTCGGTGCCTGTCTCGAGGCAATGGGCCAGGTGAGGCGGCGACGCAGCCACAGCGCGACGTAAACGAGTGCAACGAGAGCCGGGACTTCGATGAGTGGGCCGACCACGCCGGCAAGAGCTTCGCCGGAGGTAGCTCCGAACACGCCGACCGCGACGGCGATCGCGAGCTCGAAGTCGTTCGAGGCAACAGTGAACGAAAGCGCCGCCGTCTGCGGATACGGGAAGTGCATGAGGCGTCCCGCTGCGAAACCTGCAAACCACATGACTGCGAAGTACACGAGGAGCGGAACGGCGATCCGTGCGACGTCCAGTGGCTGCGAGGTGATCTCCTCGCCTTGGATCGCAAAGAGCAGAACGATCGTGAACAGCAGACCGTAGAGCGTCAGCGGCGAGATGCGTGGAATGAACTCCTCCTCGTACCAGGTGCGGCCACGGCGCCGGATTCCGATCCTTCGTGTGAGGTAGCCGGCGAGGAGCGGGATCCCGAGGAAGATCAGCACCGTTCGGGCGACCTCCCAGATTCCGACCTCGAAACCCTGGCTATCGAATCCGAGCCAACCGGGAAGAACGGTGAGGTAGAAGTATCCGAGCAGCGCGTACGCAACGACCTGGAAGACGGCGTTGAAGACGACGAGAACAGCTGCCCGCTCGCGATCTCCGAGTGCGATGTCGTTCCAGACCAGCACCATCGCGATGCAGCGCGCGAGTCCGACGATGATCACGCCGGTCCGATACTCGGGTTGATCGGCGAGGAAGATCCATGCGAGGGCGAACATCAGCGCGGGGCCGACGACCCACGAGAGGAAGAGCGACACGCCGAAGAACCGGCCATTGCTCACGCCGTCGTCGCTCATCCGGCCGATGTCCTCGTAGCGGACCTTTGCGAGAACGGGGTACATCATCAGGAGAAGGCCGATGGCGATCGGCAGCGAGACACTCCCGATCTGTAGTCGCTCGAGCCCGTCGTTGAGGCTCGGGATGAGCGTGCCGAGGACGAGCCCGCCGGCCATCGCGAGCCCGATCCAGAGCGGGAGGTAGCGGTCGAGCCTCGAGAGGCGCGCCAGGACCGCTTGCGCGTCGGGCGCGGATGCGGACTCACTCATCGCGCATCAGGCTAACACTGCATCGAGGAGAGTCGATGCATCAGCACTCCGAACGTTCACCTTCGCCCTGCGCCGCTCGTCGGAGGTGCCGCCTGCGGTCGATACGACGGTGCACGCCATGTCGCCCCACGCTTGACCGATCGCTCCGGAACGCACAGAATCCCTGCACGGGCCGGGGAGAGGCCCGCGACGAGAGGGGTCGGATGCTTCTGCTGAGACACGCCAGTGCGGGCGCGAGACTGTCGTCCCCCGGCGTGGACCGTTTCAGACGCCTCGACGAGGTCGGGCGACAGGTCGCGCGCCAGCTCGTCTGGTCTCTCGCGAATCGCGAGATCACGCGCATCGTCTCGAGCCCGTTCGCGCGTTGCGTCGAGTCGGTCGTTCCTCTCGCGGCGAGTCGCCGTCTCGTCGTCGAGCAGGAGTGGGCGCTCGCACCCGAGGTCGACATCGACGACGTCATAGCGCTCCTCGTCGATCTTCCGGACTCCGCGTTGGTGTGCACGCATCGCGAGGTGTTCGAGAAGCTCCTCGGCCGGGACGTGACGTGTGAGACGGGCGGTGCCTGGGTGCTCGAGCGGAGCGGGCCCGAGCTCGTCCCGGCCTATCTACGTCGCACCACCGTCCGAGGTTCCCGCCGGGGACCGTCACGCCCTGCGAAGCGCGTAGCCTCAGGCGTCGGCGGCGGTCACGAGCTCGCCCACCAGGGCGGTGACGCGTGCGTCGATCTCGTCCCGGATGCGCCTGACAGCCCGGATGTCCTGCCCGGCGGGATCGTCCAGCACCCAGTCCTCGTAACGCTTGCCGGGATAGATCGGGCAGGCGTCGCCGCATCCCATCGTGATGACGACGTCCGCGGCGCGCACGGCGTCGTCGGTCAGGGGTTTCGGGAACTCCTCGCTCATGTCGACGCCGAGCTCCGCCATCGCCTCGATCACGGCCGGGTTGATCGAATCGGCGGGATCGCTGCCGGCCGAGCGGACCCGGATCCGTCCCTCGGAACGCAGGCGAACGAGTCCCGCTGCCATCTGACTGCGTCCGGCGTTGTGGACGCACACGAAGAGGACTTCGGGCTTCTCGGCCGAGCTACCCGGCACGTCGCTCGCGTGTGCCGCGGCGTGCGCGCTTGAGCGAGCGGCGCATCATCGTCCCGTGATGGGAGTGCGGCTTGTCCGGTTTTGCGGGCAGCGCGCGCACCCACTCGCCCGACGGCTCGAGGATCCAGGCGTTCACGTCGTCGGCGAGTGCACTGTCGAGGATCGCGTGGACCTCCTGGCGCACGCGCGCGTTCTCGATCGGTACGAGCACCTCGATGCGGTGGTCGAGGTTGCGCTGCATGAGGTCCGGGCTGCCGATGTACGTGGCGACGCGTTCGTCGGCTTCGAACGAGTACACGCGGCTGTGCTCGAGGAAGCGCCCGACGATCGAGCGGACGTGGATGTTCTCCGAGACGCCTTCGACTCCGGGACGGAGCGCGCAGGTCGAGCGGGCGATGATGTCGATCCTGGCGCCGGCTCGCGAGGCGGCGTAGAGCTCGTCCACGATCTTCGGGTCGACGAGGTGGTTGAGCTTGAGCCGAATTCGCGCGTGCTTGCCGTCCGCTGCAGCGCTTGCGACGGTGCGGATCTCGTCCACGAGCCCGCTGCGGAGCGTGAACGGCGCGACGAGCAGCTTCCGGAAGGTCTGCGGTCTCCCGAAACCGGTGATGTAGTTGAAGAGGTCGGCGACGTCGGCGGCGATCTCCTCGTCGGCGGTGAAGATCCCGAGGTCTTCGTACAGCCGCGCCGTCGCTGCGTGGTAGTTCCCGGTCCCGATGTGCGCGTAGCGACGGAGCACGTCGCCCTCGCGCCGGACGATGAGGGTCATCTTTGCGTGGATCTTCAGGTCGGGGAAGCCGTACGCCACGTGAACACCCGCCTGCTCGAGCGCTCTCGACCACTCGATGTTGCGGAGCTCGTCGAAGCGGGCCTTGAGCTCGACGAGGCACACCGACTGCTTCCCGTCCTCGGCACACTGGATGAGCGAGCCCACGAGCACGCTGTCGTCGCTCGTGCGGTACACCGCAGTCTTCATCGCGATGACGTCCGGATCGCGCACGGCAGCCTGCGCGAAGACCTCGAAGCTCCCGATGAACGAGCCGTACGGCTGATGGACGAGGACGTCCCCGCGGCGGATCTCGTCGAAGATCGCCGGGAGGTCGGTCTGCGCGCGCGCAAGCCGTGGAGGAATCGCGGGAATCCACGGCTCCTCCTGCAGCTCCGGCCGGTCGAGCGACGCGAGCTCCATCAACTCCGAGAGGTCGAGTGGGCTCTCGACTCGGTAGATCTGCGTCTCGTCCGCACCGAGGCCACTCTGGAGGCGAGCGACCATCTCGGAGGACGCAGACGAGCTCACCTCGACTCGTACCACGTCGCCGAACCGTCTTCGCCGGAGCTGGCTCTCGACCGCCTCGAGGAGGTCGTCCGCGTCGTCGGAGACCTCGAAGTCGGCGTCGCGGGTGACCCGGAACACGGCGCGCTCGACGATCTCCACACCGGGGAAGAGAGCGGGGAGGAAGTGGGCGATGATCTGCTCGAGCGGGACGTAGAGGCCGCGCCCGCCGAGGTCGAAGAACCGTGGGAGACCCTCGGGGATCTTCACCCGCGCGAACCGCTCGTCGAGCGACTCGGGGTCCTCGGCGAAGATCGCGAGTGAAAGTGAGAGGCCGGAGATGTAGGGGAACGGCTGGCCCGGACCGACTGCGAGCGGCGTGAGCACCGGGTAGATCTCGCGGTGGAAGCGTCGCTCGAGCTTCTCGAGCTCCTTCGCGCCGAGATCTTCGATCCCGCCGACCGTGATTCCCTCGGCGGCGAGAGCCGGGCGCAGATCGCGCTTCCACAGCCGGGACTGGAGCGTCGAGAGCTCGAGCACGCGCTCGCGGATCCGCGCGAGTGCCTGGTAGGGCGTGAGGCCGTCGGCCGAGCGCACGATGACGCCCGCCTCCGCCTGACCGAGCAGCCCTGCGACCCGCACCTGGAAGAACTCGTCCAGATTCGACGAGAAGATCGCGCAGAACTTCACGCGCTCGAGAAGCGGGAGCCGCTCGTCGGTCGCGAGCTCGAGAACGCGAGCGTGGAACTCGAGGTGGGAGAGCTCGCGATTGAGGAGCGTTTCCAGGGGGTCGGTGCGGACGCGGGTCGGCATGGGTGCATTGTGTATCGGCACGAGGCCTCCGCGCGTTACCAAGGGGTGTGTGCGAGTGGCGTGGCGTCCGCTACGCGTGCGCGGGCATGAGGCGGCGTGTCTCGTAGCGACGACCGAGGAACGCCGTCGCGGCGATGGCACCGGCGAGGAGGAAGACGATGAGGTCGCCTCCGGGCAGCCGCGTCACCGCCTCCATCACCGCTCCCACGAGCCCAGCTGCGGGAAGCGTGAGGATCCAGGCGAAGACGATATTCCCCGCGATCCCCCAACGGACGGCGAAGAAGCCCTTGCTCGCTCCCGCGCCGACCACGGAGCCGGAGATCGTCTGTGTCGTCGAAACCGGGAATCCGAGATGCGCCGTCGTCCAGAGGATCCCGGCACATGCCGTCTGCGCGGCGAATCCCTGCGGCGGATCGATCTTCGCGATCCGTGTCCCCATCGTGCGGATGATCCGCCAGCCGCCCGCGTAGGTCCCGAGTGCCATCGCCGTCGCCGACGAGACGATGACCCAGAACGGCACGTCGAACTCCTCCGCGTTCAGATGCCCGCTCGAGATGAGCGCGAGCGCGATGATCCCCATGGTCTTCTGCGCGTCGTTCGTGCCGTGCGTGAATGCGACGAAGCTGCCGGAGAAGATCTGCGCCCGCCGAAACACACGATTCACCTTGCTCGGCATGCGTCGCCTGACGAGCCAGATGATCGCGATCATCAACGCGAATGCGATTGCGAAGCCCGAGGACGGCGAGAGCACGCCCGGCTTCGACGACCTTCTCCCAGATTCCGTTCCAGTAGACGACGTCGAGACCGTCCGCCGCGATCGCGGAGCCCGCGATGCCCCCGATGAGCGCGTGGCTCGAGCTCGACGGAAGCCCGCAGAACCACGTGATCAGGTTCCACGTGATCGCGCCGACCAGCCCGGCGAGGACGACGCTCAGCGTGATCGCCTCGGGGTTGACGATGCCCTTGGCGATCGTAGCCGCGACCTTGAACGAGACGAACGCGCCGATGAAGTTCATGACGGCTGCGACGAGGACCGCGACGCGTGGTGACATCGCGCGCGTCGACGACGCTCGTCGCTATCGAGTTCGCGGTGTCGTGGAAGCCGTTCGTGAAGTCGAAGAAGAGAGCGACGATGACGACCGCCACGAGCGTCAGGTCCTCCATGGGATGCGCGTCAGGCGTTCTTGACGGCGATGTTCGCGATCACGTTCGCAGCCGTTTCGCACGCGTCGAGCGCGCGCTCGAGCGCCTCGTAGATGTCCTTCCAGCGGATCACGATCAGCGGGTCGATCGCCTCTCCGCGAAACAGCGAGCCGAGAGCATCACGGAGAATCCGGTCGCCCTCGTCCTCCAGGTTCTTCAACTCGACGAGTGCGTCCTGGACACCGCGCATGCCTTTCAAGTTGTCGCACGCGAAGCTGAGCTTCCGCACGCGCGGACGATGACGGCGCACTGCTCGACGGCATGACGCGTCGGCATCGCGACTCCGTAGAGCCCGAGCAGGTCCGGCCGCCTCCTCGAGGAAGTCGACGACGTCGTCGATCTCCGTGGCGAGGCGATAGATGTCCTCGCGGTCGAACGGCGTCACGAACTGCGTGTTCAGGAAGGTTTTTGATCATGTCGCGCGTCAGAGTGTCACGGGCCGTCTCGACGGCCTTGACCTGTTCCTGCGTCGCGCCGAGCTCGGATGCTCCCGAAATCGTCGCTCGACGAGACGTGCGACCTCGAGCGCGTTCTCTCCGGCTTTTCCGAATAGGACGTAGAACTCCGTCGTGCGCGGGGTGAGGCTGAACCGCATGCGCGCGGGACGTCTCCGACCGCGAGATCGTGGACGCCGTCGCCGCGGTGGAGGGCGAGATGCTCGATCTCCTCTCGAGCCTCATCGAGGCGCCGACGACGCTCGGGAACGAGGAGCCCGGACAGGCGATCATGGAGGAGGCGTTCCGCTACTCCCTCGACCTCGAGCCGTTCGACGTCGTCATGGGGTCGAATGCTCTTCGGGCCCATCCACACGCGGCGCCGTTCGACTGGGACGTCGAGGGAAAGCGCAACGTCTGTGCTGCCTGGCGCTCGCGTGAAGCCGTCATCGCCGGCTCTCGGTCGCTGATCCTCAATGGGCACATCGACGTCGTCGGCCCGGCATCGGAGAAGCTGTGGCGCACTCCA
This sequence comes from uncultured Gaiellaceae bacterium, assembly GCA_963833725.1. Taxonomy (GTDB): domain Bacteria; phylum Actinomycetota; class Thermoleophilia; order Gaiellales; family Gaiellaceae; genus GMQP-bins7. The sequence goes on along the minus strand of CAWHYV010000001.1, from coordinate 24,657 downwards.
CCCTTCAAGCCCACGCGCGACGGCGACTGGCTCTACGGTCGCGGCGCGGGGGACATGAAGGCGGGGCTCGCGACGATCGTCGGTGCGGTGCTCGGGCTGCGGGCTCTCGGCCTGGAGCCCTGTGCACCCGTGCTCCTGCAGTCCGTCGTCGAGGAGGAGTGCGGAGGCAATGGCACCCTGCAGTGCCTGATGTCGGGCTGCACGGCGGAAGCGGCAGTCATCCCCGAGCCGTACGCGGCCTTCATCCCGACGTCTCAGGTCGGTGTCCTCTGGTTCCACGTCGACATCGCGGGTGCGCCCGCGCACGTCGCGGAGGCGCAGGAGGGCGTCAACGCGATCGAGGCAGGACACGCGATCGTCCGCGAGCTGCACGTGCTCGAGGACGAGCTGAACGCCGACCCGCCTGCGCCGTTCGACGCGATTCCGCACCCGATCGGGCTCGGTTTCGAGGTCGACGGGATCCTGGGACGCAGCGACCTCTATCCGAGAGAGGGAAAGAATCAGCACGCGTTCTGCGTCGACGTCGACCGCCGCGGTGACGTGCGGATCCTTGCGAACACCGTCCAGACGCACGACGCGGCAGACACGATGCTCCACGAGCTGGGCCACGGCGTCTATGACCTCGGATTCCGCGACGACCTTCCCTGGCTCCTCCGTTCGACGCACCTCGTCGCGACGGAGGCGTCCGCGCTTCTGTGCGGCGCGCTGTCCGGTCGGCGTGAATGGCTCGAGCTCATCCTCGGTCTGAGTGCGGGCGACGTCGCGGAGCTGGAAGGAAGGCTCGACGCGGCCCGAGCCGCGGAGCTCCTCGTCTTCACGCGCTGGGTGCTCGTGATGAACGCGTTCGAGCGGGCGCTGTACGCCGATCCCGACGGCGACCTCGACGCGATCTGGTGGGAACTCGTGGCGCGGTACCAAGGCATGACGCCGCCCGCGGACCGCCGCGCACCGGACTGGGCTTCGAAGATTCACATCGCGGTCGCGCCGGTCTACTACCACACGTATCTCTACGGAGCGATCGTCGGGCTCCAGATCATCGCGGCGCTCGAGTCCGCTGCGGGCGGAGTCGTGGATCGCCCCGCGGCCGGGGCGATTCTGCGCGAAAAGCTCTTCGCGCCGGGTGAGTCGGTTCGCTGGGACAAGCTCGTCGCACAGGCGTCCGGCGCGCCGCTCTCGGTCGCGTCGCTCGAACGAGCAGTCGCCGCGGCGTGACATGAGCGACGTCGCGCCGCTCCTCACGGAAGCGACCGAGGCGGAGGAGGAGCGGAAGACGAGCTACATCGAGCTCTTCTTCGACCTCGTCTTCGTGTTCGCGTTCACGCAGGTGACCGCGCTCATCCTCGAAGACACCAGCGTTCAGGGCTTCCTGCGGGCGGCGCTCGTGCTCGCGATGGTGTGGTGGGCGTGGTCGGCGTACACGTGGATGACGAATGCGATCGACATCGAGAACACCGTCACGCGCCTGATCCTCTTCACGGCCATGGCGGCGGGGTTCTTCATGGCACTCGCCGTGCCGGACGCGTTCCAGGACGAGGCCGCATGGTTCGCCGTCGCGTACTTCGTCGTCCGCGTGCTCAACTCGACGCTCTTCGCGTGGGGTGTTCGCGGTGATCCCCGACAGCTCCGCGCCACGTTGCGCCTCGCGCCGTGGTTTCTCGTGGCTGCGTTCGTCGCGCTCGTCGGCGGCTTCGTCGATCCGGACTACCGCGCCTCGGTGTGGCTCACATCGCTTGTCATCGACGTGGTCGGGACGCTGGTCGTCGCCAGCGCGGGTGGCGGGTCTCGCCTTCGCACTTCGCGGAGCGGTTCGCGTTGATCGTGATCATCGCGCTCGGCGAGTCGATCGTCGCGATCGGGATCGGCACGTCGGGACTCGAGCGCGATGCGACGTTCGCGCTCTCGGTCCTGGTCGCGTTCGTCGGCGTCGTAGCGCTCTGGTGGGAGTACTTCGACTTCACGGCGGCGGGGGTCGAGCGCTCGCTGCGTCGTGCTGACCCGCGCGCTCGCGGTCCCCTCGCGCGCGACCTCTTCACGTTCTTCCACTACCCGGTCGTGCTCGGAATCATCCTCTACGCGGTAGCTGCGAAGAAGACGCTCGAGCATCCCGCGGACCCGCTCTCACGCGCAGGGCGGTGGGCGCTCGGGCTCGGCGTCGCCGTCTTCTTCCTCGGTCTCGTCGCCCTGCGCCTACGGGGTGTTCGGAGCGTCGCCTGGGAGCGGCTCGCGGCGGGCGGTATCGCGCTGGTGGTCGCGCTCGCGCTCGACGAGACGGACGCGATCGTGACGCTCGGCGTGGTCATCGGCGTCGTCGTCCTCTCCGCGGCGATCGAGACGGTACGGCTGCGCGAGGTCCGCGGCGCGATTCGAGCGGGGTAGCGCCTTCCTACGCCGCTCCTACAGTGGTCGCGAGCACACCGCGTACGAACGGAAGGAGCAGGCAGATGAGCGAGTACCGACAGTCACCGCAGGTCTCCGGTTGGGCGGCGGGCGGCGTCGTCTTCGCCGGGGTCATGCTGATCCTGATCGGCTGCTTCCAGTCGATCGCGGGCCTGACGGCGATCTTCAACGACGACTTCTTCGCGTCGGCAGCGAACTACACGTTCGATCTCGATCCGACCGCATGGGGCTGGATCCATCTGACCATCGGGATCCTGTTGATCCTGTCCGGCCTCGCACTCTTCTCGGGAGCGGCCTGGGGTGGAGCGGTCGCGATCACGCTCGCCGTCCTGAGCGCGGTCTCGAACTTCTTCTTCATCCCGTACTACCCGTTCTGGAGCATCCTCGAGATCGCCCTCGCCTGCTGGGTGATCTGGGCGATCACGAGGCCTGGAGCGCTGCAGGACTAGCCGATCAGTTGCCACCTGCCCCCGCGGCGACCATCTTCTCGAGCGCCTGGTCGATCGTGAAGCTCGCCGCCTTCTGCCGGGGCGGGAACTCCTCGAACGTCGCGAGGAACTCGCCCACGATCGCCTGCGCCGCAAGGATCAGGTACGCCTTGGACGATGTACCAGTCCCAGTACGTGTTCGAGGTCGTGTCCGCCCGCTCGAACGGGTCGGTGCGCAGGTTGAAGAGCTTCGGGACCCGGAGCGGGACGAACGGCTCGACCCAGACGTCCAGCGTTCCCGGCACGCGCTGCTCCATGAAGACGAGCTTCCAGTTGTCGTAGCGCAGCGCGACGAGGTCGCCGTCGTCCGAGAAGTAGATGAAGCCCGGGCGCGGGCTCCTCTGCTCCTCGCCCGTGAGGTAGGGCAGCAGGTTGTAGCCGTCGATGTGCACCTTGAACGTCTTGCCTGCCGCCTCGTGCCCCTGCTTCAGCTTGTCGACGACGTCGGGCTCGCCCGCCGCCGCGAGGAAGGTCGGCAACCAGTCGTGGTGCTGCACGATCTCGTTGGAGACGACGCCGGCGGAGATCTTCCCGGGCCAGCGCACGATCAGCGGCACGCGGAAGGCGCCCTCCCAGTTCGTGTTCTTCTCGCTGCGGAACGGCGTCATCGCCGCCGTCGGGCCACGTGTTCATGTGCGGGCCGTTGTCGGTCGCGTACATGACGATCGTGTCGTCCGCGATCCCGAGCTCGTCGAGCAGGTCGAGGAGCTGGCCGACGTTCGCGTCGTGGTCGAGCATCGTGTCGTGGTACGGCGACTGCCAGCGGCCGGCCTTGCCGAGGCTTCTCCGCTTGGTGTGCGTGCGGAAGTGCATGTGGGTCGTGTTCACCCAGCAGAAGAACGGCTTTCGCCGGTTGTGCTGGCGCTTCATGAAGTCGCACGCGGCATCGACGAACTCGTCGTCGCAGGTCTCCATGCGCTTCCGGGTCAGCGGTCCTGTGTCCTTGATCCGCTGCTTGCCGACACGGCCCCAGCGGGGATGCTCTCTCGGATCGTCCTTGTTCGCAGCGCGGCACTCCAGTACTCCGCGCGGGCCGAAGCGGTCGTGGAAGTGCTCGAAGCCGTGCTTCGACGGGTAGTCCGGGTCCTCCGGCTCCTCCTCGGCGTTCAGGTGGTAGAGGTTCCCGAAGAACTCGTCGAATCCGTGCACCGTCGGCAGGAACTCGTTGCGGTCGCCGAGGTGGTTCTTCCCGAACTGCCCGGTGGAGTAGCCGTGATTCTTCAGGAGCTCGGCGATGGTGGGATCCTCGGCCTTGAGCCCGATCGTCGACCCCGGCAGCCCGACCTTGCTGAGCCCGGTGCGGAAGACGCTCTGCCCGGTGATGAACGACGAGCGCCCCGCCGTGCAGCTCTGCTCGCCGTAGGCATCGGTGAAACGCATGCCCTCGTCTGCGATCCGGTCGATGTTCGGTGTCCGGTATCCCATGAGCCCGTCGCTGTAGCAGCTCAGGTTCGTGATTCCGATGTCGTCGCCCCAGATCACGAGGATGTTCGGCTTGTCGGGCATCAGATCGTCGCTCCTTCCGTGCTTGGGCCGGGTTGGCGCACGATGCAGCGGAAGCCGAGATGCGCCATCGAGGTGTCGATCATCTGTGGCTGTCGCGCTGCCGGACGGTAACGCAGGCAGTAGTTCGGTGCGCAGAGGTGTGAGCCGCCCTTGATCACACGCCGCGGGATGTGCTCCCCGGGCTGGCCGGGGTTGTAGCTCTCGTCGGGTGACGTGACGCGCGGGTTCGTCGGGACGCAGCACGGGCTCGCCACCTCGTCGGGATGGCGCGGGACGTACCAGTCGGACGTCCACTCCCAGACGTTCCCGGTCATGTCGTAGAGGCCGTAGCCGTTGGGAGGAAAGCTCGCCACCGGCGACGTCCCCTCGTGGCCGTCGAGCTTGAGGTTCTGCCACGGGAACTCGCCCTGCCACGTGTTCGCCATCGGCTTCCCGTCCGGGAAGTGCTCGTCGCCCCAGGCGAAGGCGGCGCCGTCGAGCCCACCGCGGGCAGCGAACTCCCACTCCGCTTCCGTCGGCAGCTCCTTGCCGGCCCAGGTCGCATACGCCTCCGCGTCCTCGCATGCGACCTGGACGACCGGGTGCCGGTCGCGGCCGTTGATCGTCGTTCCCTTTCCGCCCGGATGCCGCCAGGTCGCGCCCGGGACGTACTCCCACCAGTTGCGGTAGTCGTCGCAGGTCGACCGGGCCTCGCGACTTCCGGAAAACGAGCGCGCCGGGGACGAGGAGATCGGGATCGGCGTCCGGGTACTCGGCCGGGTCGAGTGGGCGCTCGGCGACCGTGACGTAGCCCGTCTCGCGCACGAAGCGCCGGAAGTCGGCGGCGGTGACCGGCGTCTCGTCCATCCAGAACCCGTCCACGCCGACGCTGTGGACGGGCCGCTCCTCGGGGTAGAAGTCCTCGGAGCCCATGGCGAAGGTCCCGCCCGGAACCCAGCGCATTCCAGGCGCAGGAGGCGCAGCTCTCGTCTCGGTGTCGGCGTTAGGGTGGACGTCCGGGATCAGAACCCGACCGTATCGGACAGTGGACAGGAGTGAGAAGTGGGTCAGGCGATCGGCGAGATGCTTCCGGCGGCGGTCGGCGTCGCGATCAGCCCGATCCCGATCATCGCCGTCGTGCTCATGCTCGTCTCACCGCGGGGACGGGTGAACGGCCCGGCGTACCTCCTCGGTCAGATCAGTGGAGTCGCGTTCGCCGGAGCGATCGTGCTGCTCGTCGCCGGGGCCGTGGGCGGGGATGACGGCGGGTCGTCCAGCTCGCGCACCTGGTTGCCGCTTGTCCTCGGGATCTGCCTCGTCCTTCTCGCCGCGAAGCAGTGGCGCGGGCGACCGCTCGAGGGCGAGGAGCCCGTGACGCCGAAGTGGATGGGCGCGATCGACAGCTTCACGCCCCCGAAAGCCTTTGGCGCCGGAGTCGTCCTTTCGGCGCTGAACCCGAAGAACCTCATTCTGACCATCGCTGGAATGGCCGCGATCGTCGCGGCGAGCATCCCGGCCGACGAGCAGGCCGTCGCGCTCGTCGTGTTCACGATCATCGGGTCGCTCGGGGTCGCGATCCCGGTCGTCATGTACTTCGCGCTCGGCGACCGCTCCGCGCCGCTTCTCGCGCGCCTGAAGGACTGGATGGCGCGCAACAACGCCGTGATCATGGCCGTGATCCTGTTGCTCATCGGCGTCAAGCTCCTCGGTGACGCGATCTCGGGCTTCTTCGTCCTAGCGTGGTAACCCAGGAGCAGAAGGCCCGTGCGTTCGCGGCGCTCCACGAGGGCGAACCTTTCGTCATCCCGAACCCGTGGGACGCAGGGTCGGCGCGCGTCCTCGCGGCGCTCGGGTTCGAGGCGCTCGCGAGCACGAGCTCGGGCTTCGCGTTCACGCTCGGGCGACTCGACGGCGGCGCGACGCTCGACGAGGTCTGCGCGCATGCGGCAGCGCTCGACGCGGCAACGGATCTGCCCGTCTCGGTCGATCTCGAGAACGGGTACGCGGCGGCGCCGCGGACGTGGCCGACGCGATCGCGCGCATCGCCGCTGCGGGAGCCGTCGGCGCGTCGATCGAGGACTACGACCCGAGCGGCCGCCTGTATGAACAGAGCGAGGCCGTCGAGCGCGTCGTCGCCGCTGTCGAGGCGGCCCGCGGACTCGACCTCCCATTCGTCCTCACCGCACGCGCCGAGAATCACATCCGCGGCAATCCCGATCTCGACGACACGATCGCGCGCCTCCAGGCGTACGAGGCAGCGGGCGCCGACGTGCTCTACGCGCCCGGACTCGAGACGGCCGCGGAGATCCGAACCGTGTGCGATGCGGTCACGCGGCCGGTGAACGTTCTCGCGCTCGGCGGGCTCTCGTTCGCCGAGATCGTCGATGCCGGCGCTCAGCGCGTGAGCGTGGGAGGCGGGCTGACCTGGGTCGCGGTGAACGCGTTCGCCGATGCCGCTCGAGCGATTCGCGGCGGAGACTTCTCGGTGCTCACGGGCAGCCCGCCGCTTCGCGAGTGGTTCGGCTGATCGTCGCCTAGGGAAACCGACGCGACGCGGGCCCACGTCGAAGCTGCAGGCCGCTTACCGCCGTTCTCCCACGAACCACAGCCCGGTCGCCTCGATCAGGCCCTCGTCGATCGACGCCTGCTCCAAGGGCTCGAGCGTGTCATCGAGCCGCCGGCTGTAGAGGTACGGCCGCCGCTCGAGCACGCGCTCGGCGAAGCGCGTCCTCAGCTCGGCGAGGATCGACGTCGACGAGTGGAGGTCGGAGAGGTCGTCCGCGGTCTTACGTTCCCACGTTGCGAAGTCGTCCGGCACCTCGGACTCGGTGCGGCCTGAGCCGGCGAGCGCTCGGCGCTGGTCGTAGTACCAGCGCGCCGTGGGTCCCGAGAGGCGCTCGCTCGCCCACTCCTCGACGACGAGGAGACCCGCCGGAGGCAGGAACGAGGCGATCCTGTCGAGGGCTCCCCCGAGGTCATGGATGTGATGGATCGAGACGCTTGCGACGACGACGTCGAAGCCGCGCTCGTCCGAGAAGTCCTCGAGCGCGACTTGCCGGAAGATCGGCCCGGCGGGAGCTCTCGGATCGATCGCCGTGACGTCGAAACCGCGCTCTGCGAGTGCCAGCGCGAGCTGCCCGCTCCCACAGCCGACCTCGAGCACCCGGGCCGGCGGCGCGGCGATGTGAGACGTGACGAACTCGAGGAAGAGGCGCGTCCGTAGGGTCATCGCACGCTCTCGGTGAGACCTTCGAGCGTCGCTCGGACGAGCGGGCCGACGGTCTCGAGCACGTACCCACCCTCCTGCACGACGACGGTCGGCAGTCCGAGCGAGCCGAGGCGCCGTCCGCCTTCGCGGAAGCCGTCCTCCGTGACCGCAAGAGGCGCGTTGGGATCGCCGGCAGCGGCGTCGACGCCGAGCGCGACGACGAGCGCGTCGCTTCCGTGCTCGCGCGCGGCCGCGACGAGGCGATCCACGCCCGTCAGCCACACGTCGTCGCCCGATCCCGGTGCGACCGGGACGTTCAGGTTCGTCGGCGTGCTCTCGTCCGCGAAGCCGAGGAAGTGGGGGAACCAGCCTTCTGCCGGGTCGACGTGGACGGATCCCGCGAGCACGTCGTCGCGATCCCAGAAGATCGCCTGCGCGCCGTTCCCGTGGTGCGCGTCGATGTCGAGCAGTGCGACTCGCGCGGCTCCACGATCGCGCAGGTATTGCGCCGTGATCGCGGCGTTGTTGAGGTAGCAGGACCCGCCGAACGCGGTTCGGGTCACGTGATGTCCAGGAGGTCGGCAGCACGCGTAGGCGACGGGGTCGCCGCCGAGGACGAGATCGGCTGCGGTGAGCGCCGTGTCGACCGCCGCGCGGGCGGCCTCCCACGTCCCTTGCGCGACCACCGTCATCGTGTCGAAGCACCATGCCCCCGTGCGCGCCGACAACGCCGACGGAACGCGGGGGTCGAGCCCGGAGAGGAGGCCGGGCGTGGGGAAGATGTAGCCGACGACGTCGGGCTGTCCGGGGTCGCGAGGCAGTCCGGCAGCGTCCCAGTCCTCCCATGCCGTTCGGAGGAAGTCGACAAGGCCGGGATCGTGAACCGCGAGCAGCGCCGCCTCGTCGTGGGGCTCGGCCGCGACGACGTGCGCGCCGGCGTCCTCGAGCGAAGCCCTGATCCGCTCGGCGCGCTCGGGCAGCTCGTCGGCGTCGATCGGAACGCCGACCCAGACCGCGGTCTCCGGGGCGTGAAGGCGATGAGCGTCGCTCCACGTGAACCGAATCGAAAGCGCCACGGCTAGCCGCCGAAGCGGTACTCGGCGGCCACGTCCGGCGTCAGGTAAGCGGCGGAAGGGCTGCCGGCCGGCGTGAAGATCCCGATGATCGTCATCTCGTCGTTCGAGCTCTGGTTCTCGACGATGTGCACCTCGCGTGAGCGGAGCCGGAACGCCGAACCCGGCCCAAGCTCCTCCGTCGTCTCGCCGACGTGGAGTCGGCCCGGTCCCGTCCGGCACCCAGACGATCTCGTCGTAGAGGTGGTAGTGCCACGGCGCCCTCCCGGGCGGGATGTAGCCCGCGAAGAGGGTCGCCCGCGTGGATCCGTTCGTCGCGTCGAAGAGGATCTGGAAGGAGCGCGAGCCGGTCGCCCGCTGGGCGTCGCCGCTCGTCGAGCGACGTCACGATGCGTCGTTCGCCCATCGGCGCATGCCGGTCCGCGCCCGGGCCGACCGACATGACGACGAGCTCGATGCCGCCGTCCGCCGCCGTCACGGCCGCTTCCTCGCCGGCGAGCACGAGCGCGGCGCTCCGAACGGCGAGCGCACACGTCTCGTCTCCGAGCGCGACCGATCCCGAGCCGGCCGAGACATAGACGAACGTGTCCGCGTCGTTGTCTCCCACCCTGGTGCTCGCACCTGCGTCGACCGGACGCGGCTCGAGGGCGAGCACGGAATCGGAGATGGGCTCGACCAGCGGGCTGACGCGCGGCACGCGTCGAAGCGTAGTGAGGCCGCCGCTCGGTCGCGTCAACAGCGCAGTGCGCGCGGCACCTTGCGCCCGAGCCCCACTGCCGCTGCCGCCTGCAGCCGCTTGGCGACTGTCGCATTCATGCCGGGTAACGCGAGCTTTGGGGTGATCAGCGGCGCGCGGAAGAGCTTTCCGACGACGACGAGCGCGGCGAGGTACGTGCCGAGCTTGCTCGGATGGAAGCCGTCGCTGCCGTAGAGCCCGAGGGTCGGGGTACACCGCCACGCTGCGAACCAGGCATCGCCGGCCGGATAGACATCGGCTCTCGCGGCCGTGGCGGCCGTGCGGTACGAGGCGATGACGTCGGGAAGCACCTGGCGGCGATAGGACTCGGGCCAGACGGTGAGGAGCCCGGGCCGGGACCCGGCAGCCCGCGCCTCGTCGGCAAGCCGAATCGCCCACTCGCGGAGCGCGACCTGGCTCTCGGGGAGCGCCGAGGGACCCTGCTGCATGATCACGACGTCCCAGTCGCCGCCGGCGAGCTCGGTGCGCACGCGGCCGTCGTTCCAGTGATCCTCGAGGGCGTACCCGTCCGCCGTGACGCGGCCGACCTCGAGAGGACGTCCGATCGTCGTCGCGAGCGCGGAGACCGTCGAAGGGAGATCGTTGGTCGTCGTGAGGCTGTTGCCGACGAAGAGCACGCGGAGCGGGGGTGAGCCCTGTGCGCCCGACACGCTCGTTCCGACGAGCATCGTGACGAGGCACGCGCCCATGACCGTGAGGCGGAGCATCTGCTCCGGTTAGACGTCGGCTTCGCGATCGAAGATGGGGACCTGGTCGGCGTAGCACCAGAGCCAATTCTCGTACGGCTCGGCCGACCGGATCAGCGGATGCCCGGCCTCCTCGAAGTGCGCGGTGGCATGCCGGTTCGGCGAGTTGTCGCAGCAGCCGACCTTCCCGCATTGCAGGCACATGCGGAGATGGACCCAGTAGCCGTCGATCTTCACGCACTCCTCGCAGACGAGCGGTGGCTCCGGTAGGTCGGACACGGCGATCGAGTCGAGATGCGCGCAGCGCGGCGCGGTGCTCACGCGATCACCAGCCCCTCGAGTCCGGGCTCGGGATCGGGCACCTTCGGATCGAGAGCCTCCAACGTGTCGACGAGCAGCGCCGCTACGGCCGTGCTCTTCACCCAGTTCCGATCCGCGGGAACGACGTGCCACGGCGCCCATTCCGTCGAGGTCTCGGTGATGACGTCCTCCCACGCCGTGACGTACTCGTCGAACCGCCTTCGAACCTCGAGATCGCCCTTCGCGAACTTCCAGCGCTTCGCCGGATCGTCGATCCGCTCCTGGAAGCGCCCACGCTGCTCTTCCTTGGAGACGTTGAGGAACACCTTCACGAGCGAGGTGCCCTCGTCGGCCAGCATTCGCTCCCACTCTCGAATGTGCCCCGGACGACGGCGCCAGACCGCCTCCGGAGCGAGGTCGTTCATGCGCACCGCGACGACGTCCTCGTAGTGCGAGCGGTTGAATGCGCCGATCGTGCCGCGGGGCGGGAGCGCAGCGTGGACGCGCCAGAGATAGTCGTGCGCACGCTCCGTCTCGGTCGGCACGCCGAACGAGGTCACACGGACGCCCTGGGGATTGACGCCGGTGAAGACGCCGCGGATGACACCGTCCTTCCCGGAGGCGTCGAGACCCTGGAGCACGAGGAGCACGCTGCGCGAGCCTTCGGCATAGAGTCGGTCCTGGAGCACGGAGAGGCGGTCCACGAGGTCGTGCCGCAGCTTCGTCGCCGTCTCCTTGTCTCCGAAGCCGAGATCGTCACGCGTGTCGCGCGCGGCGATTTCCGGTGCCGTGCCAGGCGCGACGCGGAGCGTGTCGATCACCTCCGCGACTCTAGTCGCGCGAGAGCTGCGCGCTTCAGTTCTCACTCAGACAGTGACGACGATCTTTCCTCGAGCGTGCCCTTCGCCCAGGTAGCGCATCGCGTCGGCGATCTCGCTCAGCGGATAGCTCCGGTCGATGACCGGGGTCACCTTCCCGCTGGCGAGGAGCTCGCTCAGCACGAGGAGATCCTCCCGCGTGAGCTTCGCGACGAAGAACCCGACCTTCTGGCTTCGTCCAAGTGATCCGAGCTTGACCTTGATCACGTGGGCGAGCGGCCCGATCACGCGATTGCCTTTCGGGGCGCCGACGATGACGAGGCGACCCTCGGGTTCGAGAACACGCCTGTACTCCGAGAACGACCGTGTGCCGTTGACGTCGAGGAGCAGGTCGTAGCGCTCGTCGCGCAGGGTGAAGTCATCCGCCGTGTAGTCGACGACGACATCCGCGCCGAGCGATCGAGCCGTCTCCACGTTCTGCGTGCTGCAGACGGCAGTCACGTGGGCGGCCCCGAGTGCCTTCGCGATCTGCACGGCGAACGTGCCGACACCCCCCGACGCGCCGTTGATCAGAACGCGCTGACCTGGCTGCAGCCGCCCGTGGTCTCGCAGGCCCTGCAGGGCGGTGATCGCCGCCACGGGAACCGCCGCCGCTTGCTCGAACGTGAGGTTGGAGGGCTTGAGCGCGATTGCGTTGCGTACGCAGACGTACTCGGCGAGCGCTCCGTTCTTCGCGCCGAACACCTCGTCTCCCGGCTCGAGCTCGGTCACGTTCCGGCCGACGGCTTCGATCGTCCCAGCCATGTCGACACCGAGTCGCGGGTCCTTCGGGCTGCGCAGTCCCGACCGAACGCGGCCGACGGGCAGTCCGACCATCGAGTACCACTCCACCGGGTTCACCGACGTCGCGCGCACGCGAACCAGGACCTCGTCGTCTGCGGGCACCGGCTTGTCGATCTCCGCGAGCTCGAGCACGTCGGGAGAGCCGTACCGTCGGTAGAGGACAGCTATCACTTGGTTGCTCCCGTTCCATTGCCGTCGACGATGAGGACGACGTTCCCGGTCTTCTGGAACGTCTCGACGTACCTCGTTGCCTCGACGACGTCCTCGAGCGCGTACGTCCGATCGATGACCGGCCTGTACTTCCCGGCGTCGAGGAGCTCCTCGAGAAGGAGGACGTTCTCCCGGTCGTAGCCCGAAACGTCGAACATGACCTTCTTCCCGCCGATCCAGCGGGTCAGGAACGCGAGCGGGAAGTTGTAGAGGCGGTCGGTCGCGACGTAGAGACCGCCCGGCACGAGCGAGCCGCGCGAGCGGAGGAACGAGTGCTTGCCGACCGCATCCACGACGACGTCGTACGTCCGCCCGTTCTTCGTGAAGTCCTCGCGTTCGTAGTCGATGACCTCGTCCGCGCCGAGAGAGCGCACGAGCTCGACGTTCTTCGTGTTGCACACTGCTGTGACGTGGGCGCCGAGGTACGCGGCCAGCTGGACGGTCGCAGTCCCGCACGAGCCGGACGCGCCATAGACGAGCAGCCTGGTCCCGGCGCCGACACGTCCGCTCCTCAGGCACGCGAGCCCCTGGCTCATGCCGTCGCAGACCCCGGCCGCCTGCTCGAACGAGATGCTCTCGGGGATGGGTGCGACCAGGCCGGCCTCGCGTACGCAGACGTACTCCGCGTGCGAGCCGTTGCGCAGGCCGAACACCCGGTCGCCCACGGCGAACCGGGTGACCGTCGCGCCGACCGCCTCGACCACGCCGGCGAACTCGAGTCCGAGGATCCTCCGCCTGGGTCGCCGTAGTCCGAGCATGAAGCGCCAGATGAACGGCTCCGCGCGGCGCATGTGGCAGTCCGTCCGCGTCACGGTCGTCGCGTGGACGCGCACGAGCACCTCGTCGTCCTTCGGAACGGGCCGTGCGACCTCGTCGAGTCGGAGCACCGCCGGTGGCCCGTACCTGTCGTGGACGACCGCCCTCACGCCGGCCCTGCTCCGTTACCTCTCACTGTCAATACGACGTTGCCCGTCTTCTGGCCCGTCTCGACGTACTTCGTCGCCTCGACGACGTCCTCGAGTGGATACGTGCGGTCGATGACCGCGCGGTACTTGCCGGCCTCGATGAGCTCCTTGACGAAGTTGACCTCGTCTTTCGTGTACTTCGGGATCGGGAGCGTGACGCGTTTGTCGCCGATCCAACGGGTCGAGAGGGCGAGGAGCGGGACGTGCCACATGAACCCGAGGTCCGTCTCGATGTAGAGCCCTCCCGGCTTCAGCGAGCGCCGACACCGGCGGAACGAGTGCTTGCCGACCGCGTCGAAGACGACGTCGTACGTCTCGCCGCTCTTCGTGAAGTCCTGCTGCGTGTAGTCGACGACCTCGTCGGCGCCCAGCGAGCGAACGAGCTCGAGGTTCTTCGTGTTGCACACCGCGGTGACGTGAGCCCCGGCGGCCTTCGCCAGCTGGACTCCGGCGGTGCCGATCGATCCGGTCGCGCCGTAGACGAGGATGGTTCGTCCCGGTCGCAGGTCGGCTCTGCTCAGGCACGCCTGCGCGATGCAGACCCCGTCGCAGATCGCTGCGGACTCCTCGAACGTCATCGCCGTCGGCTTGTGCGCCAGAGCGCTGCTCTCCTTCCTGCAGATGAATTCGGCGTTCGCTCCGCTGCCGCTCACGCCGAACACCTCGTCGCCGACGGTGAACTCGGTGACGGCCGAGCCGACCTGCTCGACCACTCCGGCGAACTCCATGCCCGGCGTGCGGTGCTTGGGCCGGCGGATGCCGGTGAACACGCGAGTGAAGAACGGCGTCGCCGACCTCCACCCGCAGTCGGACCGGTTGACTGTCGTCGCGTGAATCCGGACGAGCACCTCGTCGTCGGCGGGAACGGGCTGTTCGACCGTCTCCAGGCGCAGAACGTCCGGAGGTCCGTAGCGGTCGAAGACCACTGCTCTCATGTCAGCGCCTCCCGTCGGTTCGCGGAGCGCGATGAATCGGCCCGCCTTCTCGCCACGCCCGGCCGGCCCGATAGAGCTCGGCGGGCCGGCCGCCGGTCGATCCGGGTCGGGCCCGTCGTCCCGTCGGGATGACCCAGCCGTCCTCGGCGACGATGCTGCGCCGGAAGTTCGCGGCGTCGAGCTGTACGCCCCAGATCGCCTCGTACACGGCACGCAGTTCGGCCATCGTGAACGTCGCTCCGACGAAGGCCGTTGCGATCCCCGAGACCTCGAGCTCGACACGGATGCGCTCGACCGCGTCGCGGAGGATCCGGAGGTGGTCGAAGGCCAGGTCGAGCTGTCCGTTGAGGACGTCGGAGACCGGAACGAGCGAGGCATCGGCGGCGTCCGAGCCCGCGACGATCGCCCCGACGTCCCGGAGCACGGCGAGGTACGCGATCGTCACGACGTTCATGCGCGGATCGCGCCCCGGATCGCCGTACGCGCGGAACTGCTTCAACACCGGCGCGGCGTCGACACCCGTTTCCTCGCCGAGCTCCCGCTTCGCCGCCTCGTCGAGCGTCTCGAAGGGACGCTTGAAGCCGCCCGGGATCGCCCACATTCCCTCGAACGGTGCCTCGCCGCGGCGAACGAGCAGCACGTGGAGAGTTCCTTCGGACATGGTCAGGATGACCACGTCCACGGTGACCGCGAACGCCGGGAACTCCGACGGATCGTAGTTCGGAGGCACGTCCGCTCCAGAAGTTCTTGTCGTCATGACCATTACCGTAGCATCGAGTTATGGTCATGTCAACAAGAACCTCGTTCGGATGAGGTTCCGCGCTGTGACTCGCTTCGGCAGACCAACTGCCTGCTGTGCGCACAGCTCGCCTCAGAGGGCTGCGACGAGTCCGGTGTCGTTCGTTTCGCTCGCGCTGCTCAGCGCTTGACTCGTGCGCCTGCGCCCCGTACGAGCGCCTCGACCTCGTTCAGAGATCGCCATCGAGGTGTCTCCAGGGGTCGTCATCGCGAGCGCGCCGTGGGCGGCGCCGTACTCGACGGCAGTCTGGAGGTCGCCGTGCTGCAGGATCCCGTAGACGAGTCCCGACGCGAAGCTGTCGCCGCCTCCCACACGGTCGAGGATTTCGAGACCGGGTCGTGCGGTCGCCTCGACGAAGCCGGATGCACGCGACCACGCGATCGCGGACCAGTCGTTCACGCTCGCACTGCGGACGCTCCGCAGGGTCGTCGCGACGACCTTGAAGTTCGGGAACTCCTCGGCAGCGCGCTCGATCATCGAGCGGAACGCGGCGCTCTCGAGCTCGGTGAGGCCGGGATCCGTTGCCTCCACCTCGAGCCCGAGGCAGGCCGTGAAGTCCTCCTCGTTGCCGAGCATCACGTCGACGTGATGCGCGAGCCGTCGGTTGACGGCCCGGGCGCGCTCGATCCCGCCGATTCCATCCCACAGGCTCGGTCGGTAGTTCAGGTCGTACGACACGACCGTGCCGTGGCGCGCGGCCGCCTCGACCGCCTCCAGCGACGACGTCGGGCGTCGTCTCGGACAGCGCCGCGAAGATGCCGCCCGTGTGAAACCAGCGCACGCCGTCCTCGCCGAAGAGGCGCTCCCAGTCGACGTCCCCGGGTCGAAGCTGCGAGACCGCCGTATGGCCGCGGTCGGAGACGCCGAGGGCACCCCGCACGCCGAAGCCGCGCTCCGTGAAGTTCAATCCGTTCCGCGCCGTCCGGCCGCTGCCATCGTGTCGAACCCAGCGCACGAGCGACGTGTCGACTCCGCCCTGCAGGATGAAGTCCTCGACGAGCCTGCCGATGTCGTTGTCGACGAGTGCGGTCACCACCGCGGTGCGCAGGCCGAAGCACCGGCGCAGCCCACGCGCGACGTTGTACTCGCCGCCTCCCTCCCAGACATCGAACGAGCGGGCGTTTCGGATCCGTCCGTCGCCCGGGTCGAGTCGCAACATCACCTCGCCGAGTGCGACGAGATCGAACCGGCACTCGCTCGCGGGTCGCGGCGCGAGTGTCACGTCGTCACCGCCGCTGCCACGGCGACCGCCTCGGCGGTGAGCCGCCGGATCGCGTCGAAGTCGTCCGAGGCCATCAGATCGGGAGCGACCATCCAGCTTCCACCCACCGCGGCGACGTTCGGCACCGCGAGGTAGGCCGCCAGGTTGGCTGCATGTACGCCGCCCGTGGGCACGAAGCGGACATCCGGGAACGGCCCGCCGAGCGCAGACAGCGCCGGGATGCCGCCGATTGCTTCGGCCGGGAAGTACTTCAGCACCGAGAGCCCGTGCTCGAGCGCCGCGATCACCTCGGTCGCGGTCGCAACTCCGGGGAGCACCGGCACTCGGAGCTCGACGCATCGGCGCACCACCGCGCTGCTGAAGCCGGGCGACACCACGAAGGCAGCGCCCGCTTCGACGGCTGCATCGACCTGCTCCGTGCTGACGATCGTGCCCGCCCCGACGAGGAGGTCGGTCTCGGCTGCAAGCAGCCGGATGGCTTCCGCAGCCACCGGTGTGCGAAACGTCACCTCCGCAACGGGCAGCCCACCGGACGCGAGCGCTTCGGCGAGCGGGAACGTGGCGGCGAGATCACGGATCACGACGACGGGAACGACGCGGTGCGCGAGCAGCCGATCGAGAAGAGCCTCGGTCACCGTGCGAGCCATCCGCCGTCGACGGGGATGATCGCCCCACAGACGTAGTCGGAGGCCGGGGAGGCGAGAAAGACGGTCACGCCGGCGATGTCGCCGGCGTCTCCCCAGCGCCCGGCCGGAATCCGCTCGAGGATCTGACGGCTACGTGCGGGGTCCTCGCGCAACGCCTCGGTGTTGTCGGTCGTGATGTAGCCAGGCGCGATCGCGTTGACGTTCACGCCGTGCGGCGCCCACTCGTTCGAGAGCGCCCGCACGAGTCCGGCGAGACCCGACTTCGAAGCTGCATAGCTCGGCACGAGAATCCCGCCCTGGAAGCTGAGGAGTGACGCAGTGAAGATGACCTTCCCCTTCCCCCGTTCGACCATCGTCCTGCCGATCTCTCGCGCGAGCGTGAACGGGGCGCCGAGGTTGACCTGGAGGATCGCCTCCCAGGTGTCGTCGTCGTGCTCGACGGCAGGCGCGCGCGCGATCGTCCCGGCGTTCAGCACGAGGATGTCGATGGGACGCTCACCGCTCGCGATCGTACGGGCGAACTTCACTACCCCGGCACGGTCCGAGAAGTCGAGACGGTGGCCGATGAAGCTGCGACGAGCGGCCTCCACGCGTTGCTGTACCTCGCTTCCGGTCGGCTCGAGCTGCGCACTCACCCCGACGACGTCGGCGCCGGCAACGGCCAGCGCTTCTGCCATAGCCAGCCCGATCCCGCGGCGGCAGCCGGTGACGAGCGCCAGCTCGCCGTCGAGCCTGAAGAGGCCATCCGTGCTCATGTCCCGCCGCAGTCCACCAGGATCTTCATCCCTCGGCCTCCCTCGAGCTCCTCGAACGCGGCGGCTACGCGCGAAAGCGGCTCGACGGACGTGATGAGCGGCTCCGTGGGGACGTGTCCGGACGCCAGCAGCCGCACCGCCTCCTCGAAGTCCGAGCGGTCGTAGACCCGCGCGCCGATGAGCGTCAGCTCCCGCCAGAACACGCGAAACAGGTTGACCGGTGGTGGCGTCGCGTGGATCGCGACGACGACGAGTCGACCCCGCACGGCGAGCGACTGGATCGCGGATTCCATGCCCGCGACTGCACCGGACACCTCGAACGCGGCCGGGACGCCCGCGCCCGCCGTCCACGTGTCGATTCGGGCGGAGACGTCGTCTTCCGGGTCGACGCACTCGAGGTCGAGTGATCGCGCGAGCGCCCGTCGACCCTCGCTCGGCTCGAGTACGAGCACGTCGGCGCCGTTCGCGCGCGCAACGAGCGCGATGAGCAGCCCGATCGGTCCTCCGCCGACTACGAGCGCCTTTTCGCCGGCGACGAGCGCTGCCCGCCGGACGTCGTGGACGGCGACTGCGGTCGGCTCGGCAAGCGCGGCCGTGCGGAGAGAGATCTCGGAGGGAAGGGCGACGAGAACACGTGCGGGGACGACCCAGCGTGCCTGCATCGAACCCGGCGAGTCGATGCCGATGAAGTTCAGCTCGTGGCACACATGAGTGTGGCCGGCGGCACAAGCAGGGCAGACTCCGCACCAGTCGAGGGGCATGACCGTCACGCGATCGCCGGCGGCCCAGTCGTCGACTCCCTCCCCGAGGGTCGCAACGATCCCCGACATCTCGTGTCCCAGCACCGCGGGGATCTCGACGCGTGCGTCCATGGCGCCATGGACGATGTGCAGATCGGTGCCGCAGATACCGGTGTATGCGACCGCGAGCTCGACCTCGCCTCGTCCAGGCATGCCAGGTTCGCGGTCGACGAGATCGACCGTGTTGCCTCCCACGTAGCAGGCGGCCTTCAGCTCGTTCTCCCCCCGTCGCTCTTGCCGTCTCGAACGAGCGCCTCTTCGTCCTCCATGAGCCGGCGTAGCCACTGCTCCCCCTCGGCGAGGTGGATGAGGTCGGCGGCGCTCGCTCGCTCGGCGTCGCCTGCCAGGAGCGCGTCGAAGATGTCCTGATGCCGCTTGCGCGTGAGCTCGAGTGCTCCTTGCTCGGTGGCCGAGCGCCAGAGACGCGCGCGGAGCGTGCCGCCGGAGAGATTGTGAATCAGCGATGCCAGCGTCGAGTTTCCCGACGCGCCGACGATGATGCGGTGAAACTCCTGATCGGCCTCGATGAACGCCGTACGTCTTCCCCGCGACGTCCATCTCCGTGAGGCAGACGGCGAGAGCCTCGAAGTCGTTGTCCGTCAGCCGGCTCGCTGCCATCCCGGTCGCGACGGGCTCGAGGATCCGCCGTACCTGGTGGAGCTCGAGGATCGTCGGACCTGTGAGGAGATCGCCGATGAAGCCCATCCCCGTGAGGAGGAGCTCCGGCTCGAGGCTCGTGACGTACGTTCCGTCACCGACGCGCGGCTCGAGCACGCCGATCAGTGTCAGTGCCCGGACGGCCTCGCGGAGAGAATTGCGGGAGAGCCCGAGACGTCCGGCGAGCTCCTGTTCCCTCGGCAGCCGAGAGCCGGCGGTGAACTCACCCGTGATGATGAGCTGCTTGATCTTCTCGATCGCCTGGTCAGTGAGCGCGACCATGTGCCTCTCCTGAGCGTGGTGACGGGTTGCCGATGCTGTCGAGCCGATAGATCTGTCGAGCGGTGTCGCCCAGTATCGCCGCCGTGCCGTCTCGCGCTACCTCTTCGAGGGCGGCGACACTCTCCTCGAGGACGCGTTCATAGCTGCCGTTGAGCAGCGAGACTGGCCAGTCGCTTCCCCACATCAGACGATCGGACCCGAAGCAGTCGACGGCGACCTCGATCGGGCGCCGGAGGTCGCTTGCGCTCCAGTCGCTGCGAGCAATGGCAGTGTTCAGGCCCGAGATCTTGGCGACGACGTTCGGATGCTCCGCGCACACTCGCAGCGCGGTCTCCCAGTCGGCCATCTCGGCCGAGCCGATCGGCGGCTTGCCGAGATGGTCGACCACGATTCGCAGCCGGGGGAAGCTGAGCGCGAGCTCGTCGACGTCGCCGAAGTGGCGTGGGAAGACGATGGGCAGCTCGAGCACCAGCCCCGCGTCCTCGACGAGCGCGATGCCCTCCAGCACGGCGGGCCGAACGATCCAGTGCGGATCGGGCTCGTCGTGGATCAGATGGCGGATTCCGCGGAGCTTCGGCCGCGTGCCGAGCTCCGTAAGCCGGGTGCGGCAGGCGCTGGGGTCGTCGAGCGCTACCCACGCAGTGATCCCGCCCACCCACGCATGGTCAGCGGCCACCTCGAAGAGGTAGTCAGTGTCGTCGTCCAAACACGCACCCTGGACGAGGACGGTCTGTGCGATGCCGCACGTCGTGAGGAGCGGCTCGAGATCGGCCGGCGCGAACGTTCTCGCGATCGCACCGTGCTCGGCCGTCATCCAGGGCTGGGGTGTCCGCTCGATGTTCCACAGATGGTGGTGCGCGTCGATGATCACGGTCGAGTCTCGGTCCTCTCGAACAAGCACACGGAGCCCCCGACAAGTCGCGTCAGGAGCTCCGTGTTCGTTCCCAGGAGGGCGGGAAACGTCTAGCCGAACTTGCTCGCGTTCGCCTTGGTGACAAAGGCGGTGCCGGTGTCCACGTTCTTCAGCACCTTCTTGCCGTTGACGGCGTTGTAGAGCGTGGCGACGCCGAGCAGTCCGATCTTGGACGGGAACTGAGCGACACTGCCCGTCTCTTTGCCTGCCTTGATCATCGCGACCTCGTCGGGGAGCGCGTCGAAGCCGACGAGGATGATGTCCTTCGGGTTGATCCCGGCGTTCTTGATCGACTGGATCGCACCGAGAGCCGGCGGGCCGCAGGCGGCGTAGATCGCTGTCAGCCCGTCGTTCGCGGTCAGGATGGTCTGTGCCGCCGCCGCTCCCTTCGTCTGGTCGCAGTCCGTCCGCAGCTTCGCGACGACCTTGATCTTGCTGCGGAGGCTTCCGAGCCCGGCGAGCATGCCCGCCACGCGGGCGTCGAGTGCCGGAACTCCGGGAACGCCTTCGAGAATCCCGAGCGTGTCCCCGGCTCTCAGCTTCTTGGAGAGGAACTTGCCGGCGAGCACGCCGCCCTTGAAGTTGTTCGTTGCGACGACCGAGGTCTTCTTCTTCCAGCTCGGGATGTCGTTGTCCATGAGCACGACCTTCACACCCTGCTTGACCGCCTTGTCGAGCTCGCCGGATACCGCAGCGCTGGTCGGGGTGATCGCGATGCCCTTCACGCCCTGCGCAACCATGTTCTGAATCGCCGCGATCTCACCGGCGTCGTCGGTTGCGCTCTTACCCTGGGCGAAGATGACGGTCGCACCCGGATGAGCCTTGTCCCAGGCCTTCGCGGCGTTCTGGAGCGTGAAGAAGAAGTCGACCGGGAACTTGGTGATGAAACCGAGCTTGACGGGCGCTTGCTGCGTGCTCGGCTTGGCTGTGGCACTACCCGCGAGCAGAGCGCTCGCGGCGAGTGCACACAGGAAAAGCAGTCCTACCGAATACCTGTACTTGCGCATGGTCATCCCTTTCAGGCACGGAGAATTGACACAACATGTCTCGAGCATCTACTCCGCAGCCCTGCAGTAGCGGCGGAGAGCCTGCCGGCGCTCTCAGACCGTCGCGGGACGCGACGGCACTACTGTCCTCTCACTCACCACCTCCTACGATCAGCGAGACGATCTGTTCGTAGGTCTCACTCGACGGGACGAGCTCGCCCACGTTCCGCCCGCGCCGCAAGACCACGGCGCGATCGGCGACCTCCATCACGTGATCCATCGCGTGGGAGACGACGAGGACGCTCATGCCTTGACCGCGCAGACGGGCGATGAGGTCGAGCACTCCGCGCGACTCGCGGACGCCGAGCGCTGCCGTCGGCTCGTCGAGAACGACCACCTTCGACGCGAACGCCGCCGCGCGACTGACCGCCACAGCCTGACGCTGGCCACCCGACATCAGGCCGACGACGCCGCTCAGCTCAGGCAGGTCGACCCCGAGGCGATCGAGCACGTCGCGCGTCGATTCCGTCATCCGCTTTCGCTGGAGGAAGCGCAGGGAGCGCGGCATCCAGCGAGGCCGGGCGAGCTCGCGACCCGCATAGAAGTTGTCGACGGGCGAGAGGTTGTCGAAGAGCGCGAGGTCCTGGTAGACAGTCTCGATCCCGAGCGCGCGCGCGTCCGACGGTGAGTGGATCGCGACCGGCACACCGTCCATCTCGATCGACCCCGAGTCGAGCCGGTGCGCGCCGCTCAGGCACTTGATGAGCGTGGACTTCCCGGCGCCGTTGTCACCCAGGAGCGCCAGGACCTCTCCTGCGTAGATGTCGAGATCGACCCCGTCGAGTGCGGTGACGGCGCCGAAGCGTTTCACGGCGTGACGAACTGCGAGCAGCGGTGTGCGAGCGCTCGTCCCGGCAGCCCTCTTGTCGAGGACGATACTCATGCGAGTCGCGCCGCCTTCGCGACCCTGACGCGGGCCTCCACGACGCCGCGCAGCACATCCGCTTCCACGGCCAGCAGCACGACGACTCCGATCACGATCAGCTGGTAGAAGGCGTCGACGTTGTGCAGGTTGAGCGCGTTCCGGATGACTCCGATCGTGAACGCCCCGACCAAGGCGTTGCCCACGTTCCCTCGGCCGCCGGCGAACGCCGCCCCACCGATGATTACCGCAGCGATCGAGTCGAGCTCCGCGAGCTCCCCCGTTGTGGGAGAGCCTCCGTTGATCAGCCCTGCGGTGATGAGGCCTCCGACCCCGGCCGCCAGTCCGCTCAGCACGTACACGGTGACGAGCACGCGCTTCACCGGAACGCTCGAACGCCGCGCCGCATCGGGGTTACCACCCACGGCGTAGAGCCAGCGGCCCCAGACCATCCTTGTCGTGAGCACCAGGCACGCGGCAGCGAGGACCGCGACGACGATGATCGAGTACGGCAGCCAGTCGATGGAGCCGCCGCCGATCGTCTGCACGCTCTGCGGCATCCCGAAGATCAGCGTCCCGTCCGATGCCCAGAGCGCGATACCTCGCACGATGCTGAGCGTTGCCAGCGTCACGATGAACGGGTGCGGCACGCGGCCGTAGACGAAGACGAGCCCGTTGACGGCTCCGACGGCAACACCCGTCCCGAGGATCGCGAGGATGACGACGAGGCTCGAGTCGGTGTGGCCGAACACGAGCGCCCCGACGACCCCGGAGAGCGCTACGGTCGCACCGACGGACAGGTCGATCCCCCGCGTGACGATGACGAGCAGCTGGCCGAGCGCGAGAACTGCAATCACCGACGTTTGAGAGAAGACGTTGCCAATGTTGCGGCTCGTCATGAAGACCGGCGTCGTGAGCGCGATGACGACGATGAGCAAGAGCAGGATCAACGCGGGTCCCGCGCGAAGCGCAAGCAGACCAGCCTGAAGCAGGCTGGAGCGGTCGAGCGGCGGCAGACGCCGGCGCGACGTCCTTCTGGCTGTATCGGGTTCGATGGCGACCATCACTCTCGTTCACGCGCGGCGCCGACGGCAACGTCCGCCCATGCCGGTCCGTCCGGAAACAGGAACTCGTCGCGCGATTCGGCGAGCATCTCGATGCTGTAGCCCGGCTCGAGCGGCGTGACGTAGCGGCCGCCGCGCACCTCGGCGGGCGCGACGAAGTGCTCGTGGAGGTGGTCGACCCATTCGACGAAGCGGTCCTCGAGCGAGCCCGAGACCGAGATGTAGTCGAACACCGCGAGGTGCTGAACGTACTCGCACAGACCGACGCCGCCCGCGTGCGGGCACACGGGAACGCCGAACCGCGCCGCGAGGAGGAGGATCGCGATCGCTTCGTTGACGCCCCCGACCCTGCAGGCGTCGAGCTGACAGACGTCGATCGCCTCGGCCTGAAACAGCTGCTTGAACATGACCCGGTTGTGGACGTGCTCACCGGTCGCGACCCGCACGGGTGCGATCTCACGTCGAATCCGTGCATGGCCGAGGATGTCGTCGGGTGTGGTCGGCTCCTCGATCCACCACGGGTCGTGGGCCGACAGCACCTGCATCGCGGAGATCGCCTCGTCGACGCCCC
This sequence comes from uncultured Gaiellaceae bacterium, assembly GCA_963833725.1. Classification (GTDB taxonomy): domain Bacteria; phylum Actinomycetota; class Thermoleophilia; order Gaiellales; family Gaiellaceae; genus GMQP-bins7. The sequence continues at coordinate 874 of CAWHYV010000001.1, read as the reverse complement.
AGACCTGGTTCGCATCCATCATCAGGACTCCGCCGCCGCCGAGCGCCCGGCGAATGATCCCCGCGCGCCGGTCGTCGGACTCGAGGTTCGCGCCCACCTTCATCTTCACGTGGGTGAAACCCTCTGCCACCGACGCCCGCACGAGCGCTTCGACCTTCGCATCGTCGTACCCGAGCCAGCCGGCCGAGGTCGTGTACGCCGGATATCCGAGACTGACGACCTCGGCCTCGCGGGCCTCACGGTCGCGCTGCATGTCTCGAAGGAGCTCGAGAGCGTCCTCCGGCGGGAGGACGTCGCGGATGTACCGAAAGTCGACACACGCGACCAGTTCCTCGGGCGAGAGGTCGACCAGCAGCTTCCAGAGCGGCTTGCCCTCGAGCTTCGCCCAGAGGTCCCAGACGGCGTTGACGACCGCAGCGGTCGCGAGGTGGATCACGCCCTTCTCAGGCCCGAGCCAGCGCAGCTGGCTGTCCGAGACGAGCCGGCGCCAGAACCCGCTCATGTCCGCGCGGATGCGATCGAGGCTCTCACCCACGATGAGCGGCGCCAAGGCCCGGATCGCAGCGACGCAGACTTCGTTGCCGCGGCCGCTCGTGAACGTGAGTCCGTGCCCGTCGATTCCGTCGTCGCGGTTGGTGCGGAGGATCACGTAGGCGGCGGAGTAGTCCGGGTCGGTGTGCATCGCGTCGGACCCGTCCAGCCACCGCGAAGTCGGGAAGCGCACATCGCACGCCTCGACGCCGATGATCGTCGTCCCGTTCACGAAATACCTGATTCGCAGGCGAAATACCCGATCTCTGTGGCATTTAGTGCGGGTGTTCCAGCCACGTCGGCGCGATTATGTGCATAAAGATCCGATCTTTGTCAAGTCTCG